>NZ_OCMY01000001.1:1469819-2939638 GCF_900215435.1 Candidatus Pantoea floridensis | reverse complement strand
CCGAGATTCAGCGAATCCCATGGCGCAGCGCTAATACCGCCGTGACGCGTAGTGGAACATGCCCGAACACGCTGCGGTGCAGGCCAGTCCGGGATGATCCACTCACTCATAGCCAATCCATCTGATCGCGGAATTCGTGCGTATCGGCTTTTAGGGCATCAATCAGATCGACCATATCCTGCGGCAACGGCGCATGCCACTCCATCTCAATACCGGTAATAGGGTGATAGAGACGTAACATCGTGGCATGCAGCGCCTGACGATCAAAACCACGCAGCGTAGTAATGAAAGCTTCAGATGCGCCTTTTGGCGGACGAGGGCGACCGCCGTAAAGGGGATCGCCCACCAGCGGATGATTGATATGCGCCATGTGCACACGAATCTGGTGCGTACGACCGGTTTCCAGGCGCAAACGCAAACGCGTATGGGCACGGAAATGCTCCATGATGCGATAGTGCGTAGTAGCCGGTTTTCCCATCGGATGCACCGCCATGTGCGTACGTTTGGTAGAGTGGCGCGCCATTGGCTGATCCACGGTACCGCCTGCCGTCATGGTACCAATCGCTACGGCTTCATATTCGCGGGTAATTTCGCGCAGCTGTAGTGTTTCAACCAGGTGAGTTTGCGCAGGAACGGTTTTCGCGACTACCATCAGGCCGGTTGTGTCTTTATCAAGACGATGAACAATACCGGCACGGGGAACATCAGCAATCGGCGGGTAATGGTAAAGCAGCGCGTTAAGCACTGTACCATCCGGATTACCGGCTCCTGGATGCACCACTAAGCCACGAGGTTTATTGATAACCAGAATATCGTCATCTTCGTAGACGATATTCAATGGGATGTTTTGCGCTTCCCAGCGTTGCTCTTCTTCGATCTCAGCATCGATCGAGACATGCTCACCGCCAAAAACTTTTTCTTTTGGTTTATCGATGATGGTGCCATTAACGCTGACCCGGCGCTCAAGAATCCATTCTTTTATGCGAGAACGTGAATAATCAGGGAACAATTCTGCCAAAGTCTGATCTAAGCGTTGTCCAAGTTGTGCTTCGGACACCGTTGCGGTGAGTTGAACTTGTTGTGCCATATACAGCTTCTTCGTTAACGTTGGGTTTTCACGGCGATGCCGTTTAATATAATGTGCTATCGTACCTGGCCATAACCGGGAGCTATACGGACAGCTTCTGCTATAACACTTTGAGGATAATCATTTCGTCATGACGCGTATGAAACATCTGGTGGCTGCTGCCACACTGAGCCTAAGCCTGGCGCTTGTGGGTTGTTCCGGCTCATCGGATCCCGTGCCGGACAGCCCGCCGTCTGAGATTTACGCCACGGCCCAGCAAAAGCTGCAGGACGGTAACTTTAAAGCGGCAATTAAGCAACTGGAAGCACTGGATAACCGCTATCCGTTTGGCCCTTATTCGCAGCAAGTACAGCTGGATTTGATCTACGCGTATTACAAAAATGCCGATCTGCCACTGGCGCAAGCCGCTATTTCTCGCTTTATGCGTCTGAATCCAACCCATCCGAATATTGACTATGTCATCTATATGAAAGGTCTGACGGATATGGCGCTGGACGATTCTGCACTGCAGGGCTTCTTCGGTATCGATCGTTCCGATCGCGATCCGACGCACGCTCGTGATGCTTTCCGTGACTTCTCGCAGTTACTGCGCGGTTATCCAAACAGCCAATATGCTGCGGATGCGCAGAAACGTTTAGCGTTCCTGAAAGAACGTTTGGCGAAGTATGAACTCTCGGTGGCGCAATTCTATACCAAGCGTGGTGCTTATGTCGCTGTTGTTAACCGCGTTGAAAGTATGATGAAGGATTATCCTGATACTGCAGCAACTCACGAAGCGCTGCCGCTGATGGAAAATGCTTACCGCCAACTTCAGTTAACAACTGAAGCTGATAAAGTGGCAAAAATCATCGCGGCTAATAATCAGTCCTGATTTTCAAGCCCACAAAAAAGCAGCCGTATGGCTGCTTTTTTTATGTCTGCTTTAGCTGAAAGCCGGTTGAAAACGTTCTTTATCGCTGCGGTTAACCCATCAATAGTGCGCCCTTACTGCTGCTCCATCAAGCATTTCCCGCTACTTTCCCAGCCTTTCTCACAATTCGTCTTTATTGACAAAATGTGACATTTCAATGTGATCCATATCACATAATTTCTTAATCTCCGCGGTATGCTGGTCCTACCCAGACGGAAAATGACAGAGAGGTTTAACTATGATTCTGAACATTACCAGCAAACAAATGGAAATCACCGAGGCCATTCGTAATCATGTCGAAGAGCGTCTCGCCAAGCTGGAAAAATGGCAAACACATCTGATAAACCCTCACATTGTGTTATCGAAAGAGCCGAAGGAATTTGTGGCAGATGCCACCATCAACACACCTAACGGAACACTGGTTGCCAGTGCGAAACATGATGATATGTATACGGCCATCAATGACCTGATTGCTAAGCTGGAGCGACAACTCAATAAAGCGCAACATAAACCTGAAGCTCGTCGCGCTAACAGCAGCGTCAAAGATTTTATCCCTGCAGGATAACTACACATTTTCCAGTAACGCGCCTTAGGGCGCGTTTTTTATTGACAGCCTTAAATCAGTACGGTTACTCTCAAACCACTTTAATGTTGGAAACAAGCATGAAACATCTCCCGTTCTTCTTCGCATTCTTTTTTACCTTCCCCTGATTGGGAGGCGATTCGTCATGTGAAAATGAATGCGAAGACGAACAACAAAGCCTCCCAAATGGGAGGCTTTTTTATTGGACATTTTACAGGTGAGCCCTATGAATCCGGAAAACCCGCTGCTGGCGTTACGCGATAAAATCAGCGCCGTTGATGAAAAATTATTAACGCTATTGTCGGAGCGCCGCACACTGGCCGTTGAAGTGGCGCAAGCAAAACTGGCTACGCATCGCCCAATCCGCGATGTTGAACGTGAGCGTGCACTGCTGGAAAACCTGATAGCGTTAGGTAAAAAACATCAGCTGGATGCGCATTACATCACCCGTCTGTTCCAGCTGGTGATTGAAGATTCGGTTCTAACTCAGCAGGCCCTGCTGCAAAAGAATCTCAACCACCCGCATGCGCACGCACCGCGGATTGCATTTTTGGGTCCGAAAGGCTCTTACTCACATCTTGCCGCACGAAAATATGCCACACGTCATTTTGATTCGATGGTTGAGCTCGGCTGCCTAAAGTTCCACGACATTATTCATCAGGTTGAAAGTGGTCAGGCAGACTATGCAGTGATGCCTATTGAAAACACCAGTTCTGGCTCGATCAATGACGTCTACGACTTACTGCAACAAACCACGCTATCAATTGTGGGGGAGCTCACCATTCCAATTGAGCATTGCGTACTGGTTAGCGGCAGCACTGATTTGCAGCAGATCGAAACAGTCTACAGCCATCCTCAGCCGTTCCAGCAGTGTAGCCAGTTCATCAATCGCTTCCCGCAGTGGAAAATTGAATATACCGAAAGCACGGCAGCTGCCATGGAAAAGGTGGCAGCGATGAATTCACCTAAGGTTGCCGCATTGGGTAGTGAGGCCGGTGGCGAACTGTATGGGTTACAGGTGTTAGAGCGTAATCTAGCCAATCAGCAACAGAACCACACGCGCTTCATTGTGTTAGCGCGTAAAGCGATCGAAGTTTCCAGTCAGGTACCCGCTAAAACGACATTGATCATGGCAACGGGCCAGCAAGCGGGGGCATTAGTTGAAGCACTGATGGTGCTGCGCAACCATGGTCTGATCATGAGTAAGCTGGAGAATCGCCCCATCAACGGCAATCCGTGGGAAGAGATGTTTTACATTGATGTGCAGGGTAATCTGCAATCAGAAAGTATGCAGTTGGCGTTAACTGAGTTAAGTGGTTTAACCCGTTCATTAAAAGTGCTCGGCTGTTATCCGGGCGAGAATGTGGTACCCGTCGAACCACGCCTCTAAGCAAAAAGGCATCCTTATGGATGCCTTTTATTTTACTGTCGGCTGTCGTTGGCCGATCGCAACATACTTCGGCTTTCTACGAGGAAGCGTTTAGCATAATCACCAAACCAATGCTCAACACGTTCGAAGCTATCGATGAACGCCTGCTTATCGCCCTGCTCGAGCAGTTTTATCGCATCGCCAAAACGCTGATAATAACGCTTAATCAGCGCCAGATTGCTCTCCGAGGACATGATGATGTCCGCGTAAAGCTGCGGGTCCTGGGCGAACAGACGTCCAACCATAGCCAGTTCAAGGCGATAGATTGGCGAGGACAACGCCAGCAGCTGATCGAGATTAACGTTCTCTTCTGCCAGATGCAGACCGTAAGCGAAAGTCGCAAAGTGACGCAGCGCCTGAATAAATGCCATATTCTGGTCATGCTCCACCGCACTAATGCGATGCAATCGCGCTCCCCAAACTTGGATCTGTTCCAGGAACCACTGATACGCTTCCGGCTGACGACCATCACACCAGACAACAACCTGCTTCGCCAGGCTCCCGCTGTCTGGGCCGAACATGGGGTGCAGTCCCAACACCGGTCCGGTGTGCGCAGCAAGCATTGCCTGCAGCGGACGGTTCTTCACCGACGCCAGATCGACCAGGATGCAGTCTTCTGGCAACTTCGGTAACTCACCAATGATCTGCTCTGTCAGATGGATAGGCACACTGATGATCACCATGCCTGCATCTTGCAGCAACGCGTCTGAACGATCCCAATCGCCTTTGTCCAGAATACGCACCTGATAACCAGACAGCGTGAGCATCTTTTCGAACAAACGTCCCATCTGGCCACGACCACCGACGATCACCACTGGACGCAATGTTGGGCAAAGGGTTTTGAAGCCTTTATCATTCTCATGCGCATAGGATTCGCGCATTAAACGACGCAGCACATCTTCAATCAAGTCCGGTGATACGCCGAGCGCTTCGGCTTCCTGACGGCGTGAAGCCAACATGCTGGCTTCACGCTCAGGAACATAGATTGGCAAACCGTAGCGGCTTTTAACTTCCCCGACTTCGGCTACCAGCTCCAGCCGTTTTGCCAGTAAACCCAGCAGTGCTTTATCGACTTCATCAATTTGATCGCGTAGCGCGGTCAGTTCAGCCACCATGACTCATTACACCTCGTGTGACAGACGCGCCGACAGCACTCCCTGCAGATCCTGATGGATTTCACGCAGCAAGGTTTCCGTGGTTTCCCAATCGATGCAAGCATCAGTCACGGAAACGCCATATTTCATTTCGCTACGAGGCTGTTCAGAAGACTGATTGCCTTCATGAATGTTGCTTTCCAGCATCAGGCCAATGATGGAGCGGTTTCCATCCTTAATCTGCGCGATAGCCGATTCGGCTACGCCAGGCTGACGGCGATAGTCTTTGTTAGAATTACCATGGCTGCAATCTATCATTAAGGCTGGGCGCAGTCCCGCTTTCAGCATCTCTTTTTCACACTGAGCGACATCTTCAGGACCATAGTTTGGTGCTTTCCCACCGCGCAGAATGACATGCCCATCCGGGTTGCCCTGCGTTTGCAGCAGACAAACCTGTCCTGCCTGATTGATGCCGACAAAACGGTGTGGCATCGCGGCGGCACGCATCGCATTGATGGCAGTACCAAGGCTGCCATCCGTGCCATTTTTAAAGCCAACCGGCATTGAAAGACCTGAAGCCATCTCACGGTGGGTTTGTGATTCGGTGGTGCGCGCACCAATCGCCGACCAGCTAAATAGATCGCCTAAGTATTGCGGGCTGTTTGGATCCAGCGCCTCAGTTGCCAACGGTAAACCCATTTCAACAAGATTAACCAGTAGCTGGCGCGCAATATGCAGCCCGGCTTCCATATCAAACGAATTGTTCATATAAGGATCGTTGATTAACCCCTTCCAGCCGACGGTGGTTCGAGGTTTTTCAAAATACACGCGCATAACGATGTACAGCTGATCCTTCAACTGTGCAGAAAGAGATTGCAACTGACGGGCATATTCAAGTGCGGCTTCGGTATCGTGAATCGAACAAGGACCACAAACCACCAACAGGCGCGGATCGCGGCCTGCAATAATGTCGGCGATGGTTTGGCGAGAAGACGCAATTTGCGCTTCCTGCGTCGCAGTAAGCGGGAATTTAGCTTTCAGCTCTTGCGGGGTAATTAAAATTTGTTCGTCGGCGATATGCACATTGTTCAGCGCGTCTTTTTGCATGATTGCGATCCTTTTTACTCGTTTATGCGGTTTGGGATCCTCACTGAGGATGGGACTTACTTTACCACAACATGTACGCCATGCAATCCACAAGCGTACACTTTTATTACCACTAAAATAAAAACGCACAAGAAGCATATTTATTTTAATAAATATCAGCAACATAATTACAAATCACCCAATCCGATAGTGTAAACAATAAATTACAACCCATCGGCTTTTGATGATGACCTTAGGCAAAAAGGCAGATAACATTATGTTATTCATTTATTTTTCAGGAGAGGTCATGTCTATATCTTTAGTAAAATTACGCCCCTTCACCCGGCAGGATATCGATGAATTCACGCATGCCGTAAACGAATCTCTTAGCAGCCTTAAGCCCTGGATGGCTTGGGCACACGATGATTATCGTAGTGATGAAGCGGCCAGTTGGATCGATTTCACTGAGCTCCAACGCAGTAAAGGTGAGGCAGAAGAGTTCGCCATCGTCGATGGTAGCGATCGACTATTAGGCGGTGCCGGTATTCGCTTCGCGAGGCAGCCGGGCGAATTTAGCGCATTAGGATATTGGGTGCGTAGCGATGCTCAACGGCAAGGGGTAGCAACCCGCGCGGTAGAGCAACTGGTCAAGTTTGCTTTTCAGCATCCGCACATTAATCAGTTAGAGATTCTGGCGGCGGAAAATAATCATGCTAGTCGCGCAGTGGCATTACGCAGTGGCTTTAAGTTTGTCGATTATCGCTATGGACTGATCATTCTAGAGAGCGGAGCCGTCAACACCGCGATTTATCATTTGCAGCGCCAATAAAAAAGGGGCTGGCCAAATGGCCAACCCCTTGTTTGCTATTAACTTTGAGAAGTCGCTTACGCGCCAAGACGCTCTTTGATACGAGCAGACTTACCGGTACGCTCACGCAGGTAATACAGTTTGGCTTTACGCACAGCACCACGACGTTTAACAGCAATGCTGTCAATTACTGGTGAGTGAGTCTGGAAGACACGCTCAACACCTTCGCCGTTAGAAATCTTACGAACAGTGAATGCAGAATGCAGACCGCGGTTACGAATAGCGATAACCACGCCCTCGAATGCCTGCAGACGCTTCTTAGAACCTTCTACGACCCATACTTTCACTTCCACGGAATCACCCGGACGGAATGAAGGTACGTCCTGCTTCATCTGCTCTTGTTCAAGTTGCTTGATAATGTTGCTCATAATTAAATCTCTTATCCTGGGTAAACTGATAGTGAGGGAAGATTACTCTCCCGCCTCATCGTTTTGTTGCTGCTGATGTTCACGCTGGAACTCATTTAGCAACCGTGCTTGCTCTTCAGTCAGAGCCAGGTTTTCCAGAAGTTCAGGTCTTCTTAGCCAGGTACGGCCTAACGACTGTTTCAGACGCCAGCGGCGAATATCGGCATGGTTGCCCGACAGTAAAACTGGCGGAACCTCCATCCCTTCTAACACTTCAGGTCGGGTGTAGTGCGGGCAATCCAGCAAACCATCCGAGAACGAATCCTCATCGGCTGACGCCTGTTTCCCCAACACGCCGGGAATAAACCTGGCGACCGAGTCAATTAACGTCATGGCTGGCAGCTCACCGCCACTGAGAACGTAATCACCGATTGACCATTCTTCGTCAATCTCAGTGTGAATTACGCGCTCATCTATCCCTTCGTAACGACCACAAACCAGAATCAACTTCTGATTCGTCGCCAGCTCGCAAACGCCCTGTTGGTCCAGTTTGCGCCCCTGAGGTGAAAGATAAATCACCTTAGCGCCCTCTCCCGCCGCCGCTTTCGCTGCGGAGATGGCATCCCGTAAGGGTTGCACCATCATCAACATTCCCGGTCCGCCGCCGTAAGGACGGTCGTCCACGGTACGGTGCCGGTCGTGCGTGAAGTCACGAGGACTCCAGCTTTGAATGTTGAGCAGGCCATTTTTTACTGCCCGGCCAGTTACCCCGTACTCGGTAATAGCGCGAAACATCTCTGGAAACAGGCTAATAACACCAATCCACATCGCGTTCGCCGTTACGTTACCGGATTGTCCGGAGATCAAAAACCAGGATCCCAATCTACTTCAATAAGGCCAGTAGAGAGATCGACTTTCTTGATAACCTGTTCATCAAGAAACGGAATTAACCGCTCTTGCGCACCAAATGCATCCTTCAGGTTTGCCTTAACGACGAGAACGTCGTTTGATCCGGTTTCCATCAAATCAATGACTTTGCCCATCTCATAGCCTTCGAGGTTGACTACTTTCATACCCATAAGGTCTTTCCAGTAGTAATCGCCTGCTTCCAGCGCTGGCAGCTGCGTGGAGTCAACCGTGATTTCGCAATTGGTTAACTGCGCCGCAGCGTCCCGATCGTCAATGCCTGTGACTTTGATGATCAAGTCCTGATTGTGGTGCTTCCAGCCCTCAAGTTCGACCTGCTGCCATTTACCGGCGCGCTGGATGAACCAGGGTTGGTAGTCGAAGATGCTTTCAGCGTCTTCAGTGGAGGAAAACACTTTGAGCCAACCTCGAATGCCGTAAGCCGCACCCATTTTTCCCAATACGATCGGGTTAACGGGAGGCTGCCCGGCAGGTTTAATGCTCATGCTCACCACCGTGACAGATTAAGCTGCTTTTTTTGCTTCTTTGATCAGCGCGTTAACGCGATCAGAAAGCGTTGCGCCCTGGCCAACCCAGTGCTCAATACGGTCCAGATCCAGACGCAGACCTTCAGCCTGACCAGAAGCGATCGGGTTGAAGAAACCTACGCGCTCGATGAAACGACCGTTACGCGCATTGCGGCTGTCAGTAACGACGACCTGATAGAACGGACGCTTTTTAGCGCCGTGACGTGCCAAACGAATTGTTACCATAACATCCTCATTAGTTAATAAAGCGCTCGGGCCCCATCGAGGAACGGGGCCCGAGCGCGATATAAAAAGCCCGAAAATTTTACTCATTTTGGCGCAAAAAGCAACCTGAGCGTGCTAAATTTCCGGCTTTTCGGCGGTCGCGTTAGCGACCAGGGAATCCAGGCGGCATCATACCTTTCATGCCACGCATCATTTTGGCCATGCCGCCTTTCTTCATTTTCTTCATCATGCGCTGCATATCATCGAACTGTTTCAGCAATCGATTGACGTCTTGCACCTGCATGCCCGAGCCCAGCGCAATACGACGTTTGCGCGAACCCTTGATGATTTCTGGCTTCTCACGCTCTTTACGCGTCATCGAGTTGATGATGGCTTCCATGCGAACCAGTACTTTGTCATCCATCTGCGATTTAACGTTATCAGGCAGTTGACCCATGCCCGGCAGTTTGCCCATCAGGCTCGCCATACCGCCCATGTTGCGCATCTGCTTCAGCTGCTCA
Organism: Candidatus Pantoea floridensis; assembly: GCF_900215435.1. Taxonomy (NCBI): domain Bacteria; kingdom Pseudomonadati; phylum Pseudomonadota; class Gammaproteobacteria; order Enterobacterales; family Erwiniaceae; genus Pantoea; species Candidatus Pantoea floridensis. The sequence goes on along the minus strand of NZ_OCMY01000001.1, from coordinate 2,930,055 downwards.
AGGAAGTCGTTGAGATCGAAACCGTCGCCGGTTTTCAACTTCTTAGCCAGTTTCTCCGCCTGATCGCGGTCAACTTTGCTTTCGATATCTTCAATCAGCGACAGCACATCGCCCATGCCGAGAATGCGCGACGCGATACGGTCTGGATAGAATGCTTCCAGCGCCTCAGTCTTCTCGCCCATCCCCATGAATTTGATTGGCTTGCCGGTAATGTGGCGAATCGACAGCGCCGCACCACCGCGCGCATCACCGTCGACTTTCGTCAAGATGACACCGGTCAGCGGCAGCGCTTCATTGAAGGCTTTTGCCGTATTGGCGGCATCCTGACCCGTCATCGCATCGACCACAAACAGGGTTTCCACCGGATTAATCGCGGCGTGTACCTGTTTGATTTCATCCATCATCGCTTCATCAACGTGTAAACGACCGGCGGTATCCACCAGCAGCACATCGTAGAATTGCAGTTTGGCTTCTTTCAGCGCGTTCTGAACAATATCAACTGGCTTCTGGCTCAAATCAGATGGGCAGAAATCGACGCCAACCTGCTGTGCCAGGGTTTCTAACTGTTTGATCGCCGCGGGGCGATAAACGTCAGCAGAAACCACTAAGACTTTCTTCTTGTGCTTCTCGCGCAAGAATTTACCCAGTTTCGCCACGCTGGTCGTTTTACCGGCACCCTGCAAACCCGCCATCAGCACCACGGCTGGCGGCTGCGCATTCAGATTGAGCGCATTGTTTTCGGCGCCCATCGCCGCAACCAGTTCGTTGCGCACGATTTTGATGAACTCCTGGCCTGGCGTCAGGCTTTTGTTCACATCGTGGCCAACGGCGGCTTCTTTTACGCGATTAATAAATTCACGTACCACCGGCAGCGCAACGTCGGCTTCCAGTAGCGCCATGCGTACTTCACGCAGTGTGTCTTTGATGTTGTCTTCGGTCAGCCTTCCGCGGCCGCTGATATTGCGCAGGGTTTGCGACAAACGATCGGTTAAATTATCAAACATGCTCTCTCACTTAGAACCGTAGCGAGGCCGCCATAGGCGACACAATGCGGCGGATTATAACACGAAGATGGAGCGATCTCTGCAATTGACCGTCAGATCGTTTGGAGCCTGCTGCTGCTGGCGCTATACTGCTTTTTTCCTTATCTGACCGATACCTGAAAGGATCTATGTTCGTTTTCGCGATCGTGGCGCTGTTCGCCTACTCCCTCAGCCTTGCATTGATCATTCCCAGCCTGCTTAAACGCAATGGTGGCTGGCGTCGTTTTGCCGTACTTTCAGCCTGCGTGGCGCTGATTGCGCACGCCGTTGCCTTGCAGCAGCGCATTTTTGCCGTCGATAACGGGCAAAACCTTAGCCTGCTGAATATTGGCTCGTTAGTTAGCCTGCTGATCTGCGCCATCATGACGATTGTCGCCTCGCGTAATCGCGGCTGGCTGCTGCTACCGATTGTTTACGGCTTTGCGCTGATCAATCTGGCCTTTGCCACTTTTGTGCCGAATGCCTTTATCACTCATCTGGAAACCACTCCGGGCATGATGGTGCACATCGGCCTGTCGCTGTTTGCCTATGCCACGCTAATTATTGCTGCACTTTATGCATTGCAGTTGGCGTGGATTGACTACCAGCTGAAAAATAAGAAGCTGGCTTTCACCCAGGATATGCCACCGCTGCTCAGTATTGAGCGTAAGATGTTTCACATTACGCAAATCGGCGTGGTGCTATTAACGCTGGTGCTCTGCACCGGTCTGTTCTTTATGCACAACCTGTTTAGCGCCGAGAACGTGGATAAGGCGGTTCTCTCCATCATTGCCTGGTTTGTCTATATTGTTTTGCTCTGGGGACACTATCACGAAGGCTGGCGCGGACGCCGCGTCGTATGGTTTAACTGCGGCGGTGCGCTGCTGCTGACCATGGCCTACTTTGGCAGTCGCGTGCTTCAGCACCTGCTCACATCTCACTAAGGATTTTGTGTTGGAACACGTTTCAACCACCACGCTGATCATTACGCTGGTCATCATGGTGCTGGTCTCTGCGTATTTCTCCGGTTCAGAGACCGGTATGATGACGCTCAACCGTTACAAACTGCGCCATAAAGCGAAAAGCGGTAACCGCGGCGCACGCCGTGTGGAAAAATTACTGCGTCGCCCCGATCGCCTGATCAGCCTGGTTTTAATCGGCAACAACCTCGTCAATATCCTCGCTTCCGCTCTCGGCACTATTGTTGGTATGCGCCTGTATGGCGATGCTGGCGTAGCGATTGCTACCGGTATCCTGACGTTTGTGGTGCTGGTATTTGCTGAAGTGCTGCCGAAGACGATTGCTGCGCTCTATCCAGAGAAGGTGGCCTATCCAAGCAGTGTGTTACTGGCGCCACTGCAATATGTGATGCTGCCGCTGGTGTGGCTGCTGAATACCATCACCAAGATTTTAATGCGTATGGTGGGCATTAAAACCGATGGTTCAATCAATTCAGCGCTCAGCAAAGAAGAGCTGCGCACCATTGTGCATGAGTCACGCTCGCTGATGTCGCGTCGCAATCAGGACATGCTGCTCTCAGTACTCGATCTGGAGAAAGTCAGCGTGGACGACATTATGGTGCCACGCAATGAAATCGTCGGCATCAACGTTAATGACGACTGGAAATCCATTGTGCGTCAACTTAGTCATTCGCCACATGGACGCATCGTTCTGTTCCGCGATTCACTGGACGATTGCGTCGGCATGCTGCGCGTACGTGAAGCATGGCGCATGATGACCGAGAAAAAAGAGTTCAACAAAGATCGTCTGTTGCGTGCTGCCGATGAAATTTACTATGTGCCTGAAGGCACGCCGCTTAACGTACAGCTGGTAAAATTTCAGCGTAATAAGAAGAAAGTCGGTCTTGTCGTGGATGAATATGGTGATATCAAAGGATTAGTGACCATTGAAGACATTCTGGAAGAGATCGTGGGCGATTTCACCACTTCAATGTCGCCGTCTCTCGCCGAAGAGGTGATGCCGCAGAATGACGGCTCCGTTATCATTGAAGGCAGCGCCAACGTGCGTGAAATCAATAAAGCCTTCAACTGGACATTGCCGGAAGAGGATGCCCGCACCATTAACGGCATGCTGCTGGAAGCGCTGGAAGAGATTCCGCTGGTCGATACGCGCGTTACGCTAGGTGCTTACGATATTGATATCCTCGATGTGCAGGACAACATGGTTAAGCAGATACGCATCACGCCGCATCATGCGCTGAAATCCTCCATTGGATCCTGAAGTCAGCAAACAAAAACGCCGCGATAATCGCGGCGTTTTTCATTGTGCATAAGCACCATTTCAACTAAATGTGCAGCTCTTTCAACTTCTCAGCCGGCAGCTTCAGATCTTCGTTGCGGTTCACGCCAATGTCGTGAGCCAGCACATTGCGCGCGATCTGCTGCGCTTCATCCAGTGAGTGCAGCTTGTAGCTACCGCATTGGTATTCGTTCAGTTCAGGAATCTGGCTCTGCTCTTTAACCTTCAGCACATCTTCCATCGCGCCTTTCCAGGCTTTTGCCACGCGCTGCTCGTCAGGCGTACCAATCAGGCTCATGTAGAAACCGGTGCGGCAGCCCATTGGCGAGATATCAACGATTTCTACGCCATCACCATTCAGGTGATTACGCATAAAGCCGGCAAACAGATGCTCCAGCGTATGAATGCCACGCTCAGTCAGAATGTCGATATTCGGACGGCAGAAACGCAGGTCGAAAACGGTGATGGTATCGCCATGCGGAGTCTTCATGGTTTTTGCTACGCGCACTGCGGGTGCGCCCATGATGGTGTGATCAACAGTAAAACTATCCAGTAGTGGCATACGTCACCTCCTGTTTTGGAATTTTTTTTAAAACGATGAAACTTTTCTGTTCGCCCAACGTCTGAATATATGAAAGACGCGCATTTGTTATCATCATCCCTGACAACAGAGATGTTAATTTTGGCCACATTGATGTGGCCATTTTCTTTTCTAGCCTTCGCGACCTGCAAGGTAGCTTTCGAAATCCAGCGTATCGCTCTCTTCCAGCTTCTCTTGTGCCTGTACCGATTCCCGCGCCTGACGACTAAAATCATCTTCAGTAAGAATTTCTAGCGACTCCTCGCACAACAGATGACGATATTGTTCCGCCAATGCCACGCCTGCGCCGGTCAAACCGTTTTCTTTGATGGCATGAAGGATGCGCGCCGAATAGGTTAGCTCAGGATCGTCAAATGATGCCACCAGTTGATCGCAAACCTGTTGATATTGCGTGTTGCCATGATTGCTGTCGAGGACTTCCGCCACGCGACGCAGATCGGCAAACAGAGCCTTGCCCACTTCAACCAGCGTGTGTTCTGTTTCGCTACAGCCCACAGCAATAACCTGACCCGGCTTACGCCCTTCCATCACGACGCGATTCCAGTTATTACGCGTACACAGAAGCTCATCTGAACTCATTTCTGGCGCATCGGCCAGCGTACACCAAATCAGGAACAGATCGAGGAAACGTGCCTGATCGGCATCTACACCGATTGCGGAGAATGGGTTGATATCCAGTGAGCGCACTTCTATGTATTCGATACCGCCGCGCAGCAACGCATCGGACGGTGCCTCGCCTGAACGCGTCACGCGTTTCGGACGAATCGGCGCATACAGCTCATTTTCAATCTGCAGTACATTGGTATTCAGCTGTAGCCAGTTGCCTTCGGCATCTTTGGTGCCCATCGCCGCATACTCTTCCGACGGCGTTTTAATCGCTGCTTTCAGAGCCGCTACGTAGCCTTCCAGCGAGTTGAAGGTGATGCCTAATCCGCTCTGCGATTTATTGGTGTAACCCAGATCGCTTAAGCGCAATGACGTAGCGTGAGGTAGCCACAACGTCCCCTTGCCATCAGTTTCAAACGGCAACGTACTTTCACGCCCCTGCAGGAAAGAGGAGCAGATTGCCGGTGATGCACCAAACAGATACGGAATCACCCAGCCAAAGCGATAATAGTTGCGAATTAAGCGCAGATAGCCAGCAGAGATGGTCTCTTTACCGCTTTCTGCATCTTTCACATCCGCCCATTCCTGCCAGAACGACAGCGGCAGCGAAAAGTTGTAATGCACGCCAGAGATGATCTGCATTAGCGCGCTGTAACGGTTTTTAAGCCCCTGTCGATACAACGTTTTCATTTTGCCGATATTCGAGCTGCCATACTGCGCTAGCTCAATGCTATTAACGTCATCAATGTAGCCAGGCATGCTAAACGGCCACAAACGTTCCTCGCCCAATTCACGCGCCACATGACGGTGAATATCACGCAGGAAGGCCAGCGATCGATCGATGTCCTGATCAACTGGCGTGATGAACTCCATCAGCGTTTCAGCAAAATCGGTGGTAATCCAATCGTGCTTGAGCGCGGAACCGAGTGACTCAGGATGTCCTGTCGTTGCCAGGTGACCATCGGGCTTGACGCGTAATGATTCGCGCTCAATACCACGGCCGATACCCTTTAACGCGTCAGGATGCGCTTCCAGCCAGGAAAGCGCCTTTGATACGTCCGGGATCACATTAACCTCCCGCTGTGTGAATAATTTATTTTTGTTCAGCATAATGTTAACCGTAGCCTCGAATCTGTGCGAATCAATGCCACCATTGCAAAGTTTGTAAGGTGGCAGTCGCGATAACGATATAACGCAGCGTTTTACCGATGGTGAGGAACAGCACCGAAGGCAGCCAGGCAAAGCGTAACCAACCTGCAAGCACGCAAAGTAAGTCGCCCACTACCGGCAGCCAGCTAAAAATCAGTGCTGCAGGTCCCAATCGGTGTAACCACGTCATTGCTGTGTCGTGCCATCGCCCTTGCTTTTTAAGCGGCATCAGGCGACCAAGAAGAATGTTGGTCAGGCCACCCAGCGTGTTTCCCACTGATGCGGCCAATAACAATCCATAAACCGAGCCCTTTTGAGCGATCAGCAGTGCTACCAGCACTGCTTCCGAGCTTCCCGGTAACAGGGTTGCGCTCAGAAAGCTACTGCCGAATAACGATCCATAGGTCAGGAATTCATTCACAGTAAACGGACATCAACCACGTCCATGCCTGCTGCTTTAGCGGCTTGTACGCCAAAGTCAGCATCCTCAAACACCACACAGCGCTCGGGCGCGATACCCATCAATTCGGCGCAGCGTAAAAAGGTATCCGGTTGCGGTTTATGACGCTGTACGTCATCAGCCCCGACAACCGCATCAAACAGGTGGTAAACACCTAACTCTTCAAGCAGTGCTTTCGCCAGACTGTGCTCGCTGCCGGTGCCTACCGCCATCGGACGACGACCATGATAAGCCTTGACGACGTCCATCAACGGAAGCGGGCGCACATCATCCAACAGCATTGCTTTCAGTGCAGCGGTTTTTTCCGCCGCCAGCAGATGTGGATCGTGACTGGCATTATTCTGCTCAACAATGAACTGCGCCAGTTGCCAGGTTGGCGCACCGTTGAAACCCACCATTTTTTCTTCATCCATGGTGAAACCATAGCGGCTCAACACCTGCTGCCAGGCTTTTCGATGTGTCGGCTCAGTATCGAGAATGGTGCCGTCCATATCGAAAATCAGGGCGTCATATTGGTCGTACATTGTCACTCCGTCGAGTACCACAAAATGAGCCATTACTTTAGCTTAATGCGCTCAGGTTGTCGCCAGGCGCGCTTAACCGCAAATGCTTTGAAAGCATTAGCATTTTTCGTTTTAGGAAAAAGGTCAGAGTGCAATGCCGGGGATAAACGGCGGTAATTACAGCGTTTTTTAGTGGACTGAGAGATTGATGTTGGAGGATTCAGAAACTGAGTGTCAAAAACTGAGAGATATTGAAGAAGTGATGGTGCATCCAGGAGGATTACTCGGCTATCGCTCGCCCTTCGGGCCGTTGCTAAAGCAACGTTATCCTCCTTAGTGCTTACTGAACGTTTATCACGTCATGACACACTGAGGCACTTTCCATATCCGAGAATATGGTGCATCCAGGAGGATTCGAACCTCCGACCGCTCGGTTCGTAGCCGAGTACTCTATCCAGCTGAGCTATGGATGCATTGAGGTTTTCTTACGATGGACTAACTGAAACAACCTGAGGATGATACGAAGAATGGTGCATCCAGGAGGATTACTCGGCTATCGCCTTGCCCTTCGGGCCGTTGCTAAAGCAACGTTATCCTCCTTAGTGCTTACTGAACGTTTATCACGTCATGACACACTGAGGCACTTTCCATATCCGAGAATATGGTGCATCCAGGAGGATTCGAACCTCCGACCGCTCGGTTCGTAGCCGAGTACTCTATCCAGCTGAGCTATGGATGCATTGAGGTTTTCTTACGATGGACTAACTGAAACAACCTGAGGATGATACGAAGAATGGTGCATCCAGGAGGATTCGAACCTCCGACCGCTCGGTTCGTAGCCGAGTACTCTATCCAGCTGAGCTATGGATGCATCGAATTAATTCTTGTACAACGCAGGGTGCTAACAACTCACCATGAAAGGAACTGCTCGTTCATTCTTACTTCATCTTTCCGAATGGTGCATCCAGGAGGATTCGAACCTCCGACCGCTCGGTTCGTAGCCGAGTACTCTATCCAGCTGAGCTATGGATGCATCGGAAATGGCGGTGAGGCGGGGATTCGAACCCCGGATGCAGCTTTTGACCGCATACTCCCTTAGCAGGGGAGCGCCTTCAGCCTCTCGGCCACCTCACCTTACGCGTTCTTCCGAACCGTGCTTCTGAACTTGTTTCTGCTCATCGGCACTGCGTGGCGCACATATTACTTTCCCGGACTTATAAGTCAAACATTTATTTCCAGCCATTTGTTTGATTGCACAAATGACACTCAATTCGGATGTTTTGACGACAAAAAGAGTGATTTATCAACAAAGAAAGGACATTACAGATAATAAAATGGGAACAAAGACATTCAGGAACGCGAAAGGAAGATGAGAGAGAAAGAGAGAGAAAAGGCAGAAAGATAGAGGAAACCGGTAGCGCCTCGCTGATTAGCGAGGCGCTGAATCCGTTAGTAACTCGTTTGCTGAGTTTTTTCGGCTTGAATACGCTGATAGATCTCTTCGCGATGTACCGAAACTTCTTTAGGCGCGTTAACACCAATGCGGACTTGGTTACCCTTAACACCCAGCACCGTTACAGTCACCTCATCGCCAATCATGAGGGTTTCACCAACTCGACGAGTTAGAATAAGCATTCTTTGCTCCTTGAAAGATTAAAAGAGTCGGGCTTGTTCGGTCTCCCGGCCGTATCCATCATATAACGCTGAACAATGCCTATGACAAATACACCATTGTGCTTCGCCATGCCAATACATTCTGCTGATAGTTAGTTTAGCCGAAATACACTACATCAACCGGACTTTGTCATTACCTGGTGCGCACCGCGTTAAAAAAGCGCCAGAAAACGGGCTTCTGGCGCTTATCACAATGCGAAGTTTTATACGTTACAGTCGGTTACTGACCCATTCCTGCACGCCAGCCAGCGCGCCAGCCAGCGCCTGCGGATCGGTTCCGCCTGCCTGAGCCATATCTGGGCGACCACCGCCTTTACCGCCAACCTGAGAGGCCAGTTCGCCCACCAGTTCGCCAGCTTTTACGCGGTCAGTGAGATCTTTGGTCACGCCAGCAATCAGTGAAACTTTTCCTTCATCAACGGTTGCCAGCACGATAATGGCAGAACCTAACTGGTTTTTCAGATCGTCAACCATGGTACGCAACATTTTTGGCTCAACATTGCTCAGTTCTTTCACTAACAACTTAGTGCCTTTAATTTCAACTGCTTTGCTGCTCAGTGAAGCGCTTTCCTGCGCTGCTTGCTGATCGCGAAGTTGTTGTAACTCTTTTTCCAGCGCGCGGACGTGATCAACCAGGCCGCGCACTTTCTCGTTGAGATTACTGCTGTTGGCCTTCACCAGCTGCGCGACATCCTGCAACTGTTGGCTCTGCGCATTAATTTGCGCCAGTGCGCCTTCACCCGTTACGGCTTCGATACGACGTACACCGGCCGCAGTACCCGATTCAGACTGAATACGGAACAGACCGATATCACCGGTACGAAGTGCGTGGATACCACCACACAGCTCGGTAGAGAAATCGCCCATGGTCAGCACACGGACGCGCTGATCATATTTCTCGCCAAACAGCGCCATTGCGCCTTTCTGTTTCGCGTCGTCGAGGTCCATGATCTCCGTTTCAACCGCAAGGTTGCGGCGAATCTGCGCATTGACAATATCCTCAACCTGACGGATTTCCTGCGGCTTCATCGCCTCAAAATGCGAGAAGTCGAAACGCAGATACTTGTCGTTAACCAGTGAGCCTTTCTGTCCAACGTGGTCACCTAAAACCTGACGCAGCGCAGCATGCAGCAAGTGCGTGGCGGAGTGGTTCAGTCGAATGCGTGCGCGGCGAGCTTCATCAACCTGCGCATGTAAACGATCGCCAACGCGTAATTGACCGTGGCTCAGCTTACCGATATGACCAATTGCTTTACCATACTTCTGCGTATCCTGAACGCTAAATTCAGCATTCTGCCCAGTCAGCACGCCGGTATCGCCAACCTGTCCACCCGACTCGCCGTAAAATGGCGTTTCCTCGAGAACGACAACCGCATCCTGGCCTGCGTCAATCTGCTCAACTTGCTGGCCATCAACGAACAGCGCCTGAACAACAGCATTCAGTTCCAGATGGTCATAACCTTTAAAGTTGGTCGCAGCGTCAATGCGGATAACATTGTTGTAGTCAGCACCAAAACCACTGGCTTCACGCGCGCGCTGGCGTTGTTGTTCCATTGCCGCTTCAAAGCCCGCTTCATCGATCTTCAGATTGCGTTCGCGGCACACATCAGCCGTCAGATCCGCCGGGAAGCCGAAGGTATCGTACAAACGGAAGACCGTTTCGCCGTCAAGCGTATCGCCCTGCAATTTCGCCAGTTCATCATCCAGCAGCGCCAGTCCACGCTCCAGAGTTTTAGCAAACTGCTCTTCTTCATTTTTCAGCGCATTTTCAACATGCTTCTGCTGACGCTTCAGATCTTCACCCGCTGCGCCCATCACTTCAATCAATGGCGCTACCAGCTTGTAAAAGAAGGCATCTTTCGCCCCCAGCATGTTGCCATGACGCACTGCGCGACGAATGATACGACGCAATACATAGCCGTGGTTTTCATTCGACGGGATCACACCATCGGCGATCAGGAAGGCGCAAGAGCGAATATGGTCAGCAATAACGCGCAGCGACTTATTATCCAGATCGGTCGCACCAGTCACCTGCGCAACGGATTTGATCAATTTGGCAAAAAGGTCGATTTCGTAGTTGGAGTTAACGTGCTGCAACACCGCAGCAATACGCTCCAGCCCCATACCGGTATCGACGGAAGGTTTTGGCAGCGGCTGCATGGTACCGTCGGCCTGACGGTTAAACTGCATAAAGACGATGTTCCAGATCTCGATGTAACGATCGCCATCCTCTTCCGGGCTGCCCGGAGGGCCACCCCAGATATGATCGCCATGATCGTAGAAAATCTCGGTGCACGGGCCACAAGGGCCAGTGTCGCCCATCTGCCAGAAATTATCAGATGCGTAGGCGCTGCCTTTGTTGTCACCGATACGGATAATACGCTCACGCGGTACACCAATATCGTTGGCCCAAATTTCAAAGGCTTCATCGTCAGTTTCATAGACGGTCACCCAGAGACGCTCTTTTGGCAGCTTAAACCACTGCTCACCCGTCAGCAGTTCCCATGCATAAGCGATCGCCTCTTTCTTGAAGTAATCGCCAAAGCTGAAGTTGCCCAACATTTCAAAGAAGGTGTGGTGACGCGCCGTGTAGCCCACGTTTTCTAAATCGTTATGCTTGCCACCGGCACGTACACAACGTTGGGACGTAGTTGCACGGCTATAGTCGCGCTTGTCCTGCCCGAGGAAAACGTCTTTAAACTGGACCATTCCGGCATTGGTAAACAGCAATGTCGGATCGTTGTTTGGCACGAGGGAGCTACTAGCTACAACCTGATGCCCCTTGCTATGAAAAAAATCGAGAAACGCTTGACGGATCTCAGCAGTGCTCTTGCTCATAAAATTCCTGGAATCACGCTAACGAACGTTCCCTTTCGCAGACAAACCACATCCATCCGGCCTGCCGCTGATTGAGGAACAAAAAGTGGGAATAAGATAAATTTTCTTCAGTGGGAAGTAAAATCACATCGCCTTTCAGTCGTCACTATTTCTGAAAACAGCCTGAATATCTTCCATCATAAAGCCTTTTGACATTAAAAAGCGCTGCACTTTGCTTTTCTCAGCCCAGGTTTGGGGCAATGGCTCGCCAAACTTGCGCCTGGCGAGATCGGCAGCACACTGGCTCCAGTCAACCTCTGTATCAAATAGAGCCTGGTTAATCTCGTCCCGGTCGATCCCTTTTTGCTGCAGCTCCATCCGGACGCGCTGAGGACCATACCCCTTGCGGGCACGGCTTTGAATGAAGCGTTCAGTAAAGCGCTGGTCGTTTAACCATCCGCTTTCCTGACACCAGTCGAGAACTTTATCCAGTAACTCTTCTGGAATCGGTATGTTTTCTTGCTGCTGTAGGTAAGCGGCGCGTTGGGAAGAGAGCTGAAGTTTACGCTTCAACTCTTCGCGGCTATGGTCACGCTGCGCAAGAATGCGCATGGCACGGTCGAGTAAACGGGAATATGTTGGTGCAGGTGCCGCTGATGATGATGACATGTGATCAACCTTGTTCTAACCGTCGTGCAGGGTCGCAGGGTAAAGCAAGAAGACGAGGAGGAAAAGCGCTGGCAGGGGAAAAGCAAAACGGGAGCATTTCTGCTCCCGTTGTTATTTTAGAAATCTTCGTTGGTTTCGCTAGCTTCTTCGCGATCCTCAGCAGAGATAGTCGTAGTCTCTGCCGCCGCGGCATCTCCGCTCAACAGCAAGTCACGTAACTTCTTGTCGATTTCATTAGCGATCGCCGGATTCTCTTTGAGGAAGTTGGTTGAGTTCGCTTTACCTTGACCAATTTTCTCACCGTTATAGCTGTACCACGCACCGGCTTTTTCAACCAGTTTGTGTTTCACGCCAAGATCCACCAATTCACCAAAGGTGTTAATACCTTCGCCGTACATGATCTGGAATTCAGCCTGCTTAAACGGTGCCGCAATTTTGTTCTTCACGACTTTCACGCGGGTTTCGCTACCCACCACTTCATCGCCCTCTTTGATCGCACCGATGCGGCGGATATCCAAGCGGACAGAGGCGTAGAATTTCAGTGCATTACCACCGGTTGTGGTTTCTGGGTTACCGAACATCACACCAATTTTCATACGAATCTGGTTGATGAAGATCAGCAGCGTGTTGGACTGCTTCAGGTTACCGGCCAGCTTACGCATCGCCTGGCTCATCATACGCGCGGCCAGACCCATGTGCGAATCACCGATCTCGCCTTCAATTTCCGCTTTAGGCGTCAGTGCTGCCACGGAGTCGACGATGATCACGTCAACCGCACCTGAGCGTGCCAGCGCATCACAGATCTCCAGCGCTTGCTCGCCGGTGTCCGGCTGCGAGCACAGCAGGTTGTCGATATCGACACCCAGTTTTTTCGCATACACGGGATCCAGCGCGTGTTCAGCATCGATAAAGGCGCAGGTTTTGCCTTTGCGCTGCGCGGCAGCAATAACCTGCAGGGTCAGCGTAGTTTTGCCTGAAGATTCTGGTCCGTAAATCTCAACGATACGTCCCATCGGCAAGCCACCCGCGCCAAGCGCGATATCCAGTGACAGTGAACCCGTAGAGATGGTTTCGACATCCATTGAGCGGTCTTCACCCAAGCGCATGATGGAGCCTTTACCAAATTGCTTCTCAATCTGGCCCAGTGCGGCAGCTAAAGCCTTCTGTTTATTCTCGTCGATCGCCATTTCTACTCCTAATCATGCTGGGTGAGCCGACATCAAGTATGTCGCTCGTTCTGTTGCTGCTAATTATACTGTATGGTCATACAGTATCAAGTTTAATTTGTCAGAAATTCATCAAGCAGTGTTTGTAGCGCCCAGGCTACTGACTGACGACGTACTGCATCCCGGTCACCGGCAAAGATCTTACGCTGCGCTAATACGCGCCCCTCTGGACCCGCAATAGCAAACCAGACGGTACCCACTGGTTTATCGACAGAGCCGCCATCCGGTCCCGCAATGCCACTGACAGCAATTGCGTATTCTGCCGACGCTGCCTGCCTGGCGCCACTTGCCATTTCACGCACAGTTTGTTCGCTAACGGCGCCATACTGCTCTAATGTCGTACGATGTACGCCCACCATCTGCTGCTTAGCTTCATTACTGTACGTCACGAAACCGCGCTCAAACCAGGCGGAGCTTCCGCTAATGTCAGTAAACACTTTGGCAATCCAGCCCCCGGTACACGATTCCGCCGCGGTTACCGTGGCCTTACGTCTCTTCAACTGCTCGCCAATGTGGCGACTTAAGTGCTGTAACTGTTCATCGTTCATTGGCTTCTCCCGGTGTGGCGCTTAACGTTAGCAGTAAATGGTGCGCCGAAAAGCCCTTTTCAACCTTGATCGACCAATTCTGCGCACTCGCTTCCAGTTACCTTAACGGGTTTTCACTGCAACCATAAACAGTCGCGGGAAAGCCAGCAAAACCCGGCCATCATTGCGAACAGGATAGGCAGGAATCAGTGCCTGATGGTAATCATGGAGAAAGGCAGCTTGCTGCGCTTCATCCAGCGCCGAGAGGAAAGGACGTAGCCCGGTGGCGCGCAACCAGGTAATGATGCCCTGCGTATCCGCCATCAGGTGATAATAGGTCGTACGCCAGATATCAACCTGACAGCCCGCATCAATTAACAGATCGTAATAGCGATCGGTGGTGAGCAGCCGTTTGCGGTCGGCCGCCTGCGGCGAAATCAGCCCCTGCCATTTTTCACTCGCAGCGACTTCACGCATCAAGCGGTGTGATGGTTCTTCAAGATTGTCGGGCATTTGAATAGCCAATACACCACCGACGGCAAGCTGGTTCACCAGATGTGGCAGTAAGGTAGGGTGATCGGTTAACCACTGTAATGAAGCGTTTGCATAGATGACCTGCTGCGGTTGCTCGGCTTGCCAGGTGCGAATATCCGCCTGCTGAAAATGGCAATTTGGTAGCCGCTCACGTGCCTGCACCAACATCGCTTCAGAGCTGTCAATGCCGGTTATCTGCGCATTCGGCCAGGCGTGGGTCAACAACTCCGTACTGTTTCCAGGGCCGCAGCCAAGATCGGTAGCAAAGCGCACATCTGTGTGCGGTATACGCTCCAATAGCTCTCGCGCCGGACGCGTACGCTCAGATTCGAATTGACGATACAACTGTGGATTCCAGTCTTGCATGGCAATGCTCCTGTCTTGGCTGAAGAGGCACACACTACCTGCTTTTCTCTTCAGAATAGAAAGAGAAAAGTGCGGTGCCTCACCTTTTTGGCCCCGCCGACTGGTTAGCGTACGTAGATGACACTAAATTAAAATGATGTTTCATTTTTATGATGGAGATAGCTATGTCTGCGCAACCTGTATTAACCGGCGTATGGTGTCCATCAGTGACGCCCTTTGACAGCAACAATAATCTGGATATGGATGCGCTCGGGCGACACTTTTCACGTCTCAGTCAATCGGGTATTGATACCCTGCTGTTGATGGGCAGCATTGGCGAGTTTGCATCGCTTACTCAGCAGGAGCGGCTATTACTGATACGCGAAGCGAGACAACTTTCGCCGCTGACGATGGTGGCCAATGTCTCAAGTACCTGCATCCCGGATATGTTGCAGCTAGCAAATGCCGCCTGGCAAAGCGGGTTTGATGCTGTGATGGTGTTACCCCCCTATTATTATGGGCAGACACAGAAACAGCTGCTGAGCTATTTCAAAGCTCTGGATAAACAGTTAGGCGGCAAATGGTTTGCCTATAATTTTCCTGCACGCACCGGCTGCGATTTAACGCCTAACCTGGTGGCGGAACTGGCGGCAGAGTTGCCTAATTTTATCGGTATTAAAGACACCATGGATTGTTTGTCGCACAACCGTGCGTTAATTGAAGAAACGAAAAAGGTGCGCAGCGATTTCACCGTGCTTTCCGGCTACGACGAATATTTACTGCCCAATCTTTTAGCGGGCGGATCCGGGGTGATTTCAGGATTGAACAATATTGTGCCCGAACTGTTTGCTCGCGCGATGCAGGCCTGGCGCGCGGACGATTTAGCACAGCTCTGTGAGATCCAACAGCACATCGGAAAACTGATGGCGATTTACAGCATTGGTGATGATTTTGTTACCACCATTAAAACTGCCGTTGCTCGCCGATTTGGCTCCATGAACGCTTACTCGCGCAATTATGGTGGCGAGCTGACAGCGGAACAGTGCGAGGACGTGGATCGTTTGCTGAGTTGAAACAGGCAGGACGGCGCAGTGCCGTCCTGTCATTAGTTCTTTTTCACAAACTCAGATTTGAGTTTCATCGGACCAAAGCCATCAATTTTGCAATCAATATTATGATCGCCTTCGACTAAGCGAATGCTTTTTACTTTGGTACCCATTTTCAGCGTGGTAGAGCTGCCTTTAACCTTAAGATCTTTGACCACGGTAACGCTATCGCCATCCACTAACAGGTTGCCATTCGCATCGCGGACCACTAAACCCTCCGCTGCATCATCGGCATTTGCGGTCCAGATATGTCCACAAGATGGGCAATTCAGGTTATCGCCATCTTGCCAGGTGTAATCAGCCTGGCAGGCAGGGCAAGCAGGTACGGTACTCATAAGCGCTCCTCAGAAGTCGGATGCGGTGAAGATGGCACCGCAAAAGGGGCGCCATCTTATACCCATACACTTTACATGGACAGCATTAAAACATGTTGCCCTGGCGCGCTTTCGCGACGGCTTCACCCAGCTGCCACACCGCCATGGCATAGTGCGTACTGTGGTTATAGCGCGTGATGGCGTAAAAGTTAGGCAGGCCATACCAATATTGATAACTGGTGCCGAGATCTAAACGCAATAAGCTAACCTGATTGTTTCCGTCCAGGGAGCCCTGCGGCGTTAAACCACTTGCGGCTAATGTGCTTACCGGGTAGCGGGTCTTAAAGCCATTCTCAAGTGCCGGAGCCTGACCGCTGGCGGGCACCGCTACGTTTTCGCCCGCACGCCAGCCATGTTCTTTGAAGTAATTAGCTACGCTGCCAATCGCATCAACCGGATCCCAAAGATTGATATGTCCGTCGCCATTAAAATCGACGGCATACTCTTTATATGAAGACGGCATAAACTGCCCATAGCCCATCGCCCCGGCAAATGAGCCGCGTAGATCCAGCGGATCATCTTGTTCTGTGCGCGCCATCAGCAGGAATGTCTCCAGTTCGCTGCTAAAGTAGGCCGCACGACGTGGATAGCTGAATGACAGCGTTGCTAATGCATCTAGCAGACGCGTTTTACCCATCACCCTGCCCCAACGTGTTTCCACGCCAATAATGCCGACAATGATTTCCGGCGGTACGCCGTAAACCTGCTGGGCGCGTTGGAGCGCATCCTGATACTGATTCCAGAATGCCACGCCATTCTGCACGTTATCCGGCGTAATGAATTTATTGCGATAGCGTATCCACGCGCCATTTGGACCGGTTGGCGGCGTATAGCTCGGGGCCTGCTGATCCATCAGACGTAACACGTAATCCAATCGCTTCGCCTGGCCAATAACGGCATGCAGTTGTTCACGGTTAAAGCCATGTTTTGCCACCATTTGGTCGATAAACTGCTCGGCGGCAGGGTTACCGGCAAAATCGCCAAACATGGGTTGAACAGCATGTGAAGGCTCAAGTAAGAAACCGCCTTTTGGTGCAGGAACAACGGCGGGTTGCTGATGGGATGCAGGCTTACTGCTGCAGGCAGCGAGCAGAATAATAAGCGGGAGAAGAGCAACCTTAAAACGCATTGGATATCCATAAGCCAAGTGAAAACGTAATCACTAATGGTAATCGTTCATCGGAGAGGGATACAGAGCTATGTCTTAAAAAGGTGTCATTTTTTCGCCGTTTTAGAGGATTGCAATAATCATGTATGCCATATCCGCGATTCTTGCTACCTCGAGCAGGAAGAGCTGATTTTTTTTACACTCAAAACTTAAGCATTTTCCCACACAAGTCCAGGACATCCCCCTGTTGCCGCTAAAACGAAAAAGAATTTAAACTATCTACAGCGGCAGCCTTAAAATATTACAGGCAATTATCTTCAACAGCACTCAGCGCTGATTTTAGAATAACGAGTGTAGCAATAGCAGATTTATGCGCGGCATAAAGAATAGTATTTAATGTCACTTTTGTTTTTGGAAGTAACATTTAAAAAAATCAAAAAAATGATATGTAAGAAGGATAACCAGGGAACAAAATGAAAACGAGAACCTCACTGTTCTATTTTATTCTGGTGACATTATTAATAATCTCAGACTCAGCTTTAGCCGTTTGTAAATGGATGCCCGGCCACACCGGACCGGTAAAAACCTCAGTAAACTTTGGTGATATATATGTCCCCCGCGACGCACCGATTGGGCACATTGTGGCGTCTAAATATGTATTAGGATCAAATAATGCTGTGTTTGTGTGTACCACGGACTGGACTTGGGGGGGAAGAACAGTGCTTTTCAATACGCTAAGTTCATATGGCAACCGGGTATTCAATACTAACATTAGTGGTATTGGGATCAGGATTAAGCAGTCAGGAGCCAATGAATGGGCATATCCTTTTGAAGAAAAGGGCGAAGCAGATAATCCATTCTTTTTACTCAGTTACCAGGTTGAACTAGTCAAAACGAGTGCTAACTCGGTTGGAGCAGGTGAAATTACAACGGGAGAAATTGGTCGGGCGCTGAGTGTGACTGATCCAAGATATTACACCTCATTGTCCTTAACCGGCAGTAATAAAATCATTCCTGTGGCCTGCAGCGTAAAAAATACGGTAATTGATGTCAAACTCGCTAATGTAAGTAGTTTAGACTTTAAGGGCGTTGGAACCACAGCTAAACCGAAAGGGTTTAATATTGACCTCGACTGTGATGAAAATGTCAGAGTCAGCGTTACGCTTGATGGCCCCATCGCTGGTCCAGCTAGTGTCTTAGCCTTAAATGCAGGTGAAGATCAGGCGAAAGGGATTGGCATTCAGTTATTAAAAGGTACAACACCTATAAAATTGGGTTCGCCAGTAGATTTCGGCACGGTGACTAAAGCGGGAAACTTTAGTGTGCCATTAATTGCTCGCTATTATCAGCTCAGCGACCCTATTGATGGTGGAACCGCCAATGCCAACGCAACATTTACTATGGCCTATAATTGAGGCGACCAAACCCCAAGCAAAATTAATCTCCTCCCACTTTTTTGCGTTACCTGCCGGGAAAGATACAACAATTAGCCCATTTTGATAGGCATGTCATTCACCTCTACTCCCGTTCCGAAGTGATTGCTTAGACAAGCGTGTAATCTTGCGAGCCGCCTCGCGTGCGTGACCAAAACTAGCAAAATCCGATGCATTTCCGGTGGTTACTCTGTTAACGTCTTTCCCGCTGGATATGCATCGAGAGAAAGGCCAGGCCGTTTGGGTAACACATCCCTCTATCCTCAATCCCGCTGGTGAAACTCAGTTGTTGTCAGTGATAAGATACGGCTAATGGTAATCATTTCTGGTTTGATGTTAACCGGTCGCATTTTGACCGCAGTCGGCCATGATGATGATTTTCACTTACTTTTGCCTCCATCCGTTCAGCACCACCAGGCACTCTTCTGCAAAGTAACCTGGATACTTTAGAGATAAAATTTCGATTTTAGGAAGTTAAATCAAAAGCTTATGGTTAGCCATTACGTGCACCTGAAATCAATAAAACAAGTTAGGGTATTATGAAAGAGTCTATTGACAAGGATCTGGCCATCCACACGCCCATGATGCAGCAGTATTAAGAATGAGTTGATAACTAAATGATTATAAAAAAAATAAATGGAGGTAATTACTGCTGAGCTACCTAAGGAATACTTATTTTGAATGGATTTTGCTAAGAAAAACTTCAAACAGTGCAAAATAAACCCTAAAACTCATGTTTTATGTTAAGAGACATAATGCTTACAGGGTATAAAGAGTCTTCAAAATATATATCAGATCCTTTTTCTGATACTTACATCTTCTTCACTAACAACAATCGATTTTATTTTAATCTTTTCTTCTTCAGCAATCTTTTTTTCTATAATACCTCTAACTTTATCAATATCTACATCGAATACTAAAGAAGATAAGAACCACCAATCAACACTTTTATATTCGGCAAGTTCGGTCAATTCAAAACCATGAACAATAGTAAAAAGCTTTAAACACTCTTCCGAGTTGTAAAAATCTCTGAGCATGATATAAACAACATCCTCAGCAGGGTACATTTCATAGTCCTCAATTATATTGATTTTCTCAAGGAATGCCTGCAAATCATTATGAATCTTTGCTAAAAACACCTTAGCACCTTCTAAGGATAAACTTTCTTTTTCTAAAGCTATTTCACCTTTCATTTAACTCTCCTTTTTTATTTTTATTTAACACAAATTATAAACATGTCAATACTATAATTGTCATCTGAAAATTATCATTACTTAAAATAGTTGAAATTTATTTTATTCTCACTTAGTAAGAACTACCCCTATCAAAAAGCTAAAAATTTCAGAAAGGAATTTTTAAGGCAAATATTAATAGTTTTTAAATCAACCACCTGAAAATTTGCCAAAAAAAATCACTTATAAATCAAACTCACAAAAATATCTATTTCTTTGCAAAGTTCCTTAGGGCATTCTAAAGGTAAGAGATGCCCACAATCTTCTATAATTTTAAAAGAATAAGGATTGAAGTACACCAAAGTCCTTTTGATTTGTTCGGTGATATTAGGAACACTTCTATCATCATTACCAATTATTAACTTAACTGGTAATTTAACTTTATCAAAGACACCTTCATAATCCTCCTGACTTCCATTATCAGCCCATTTATGAAATGCTTTACAGTCAGCTCGTAGGGTGTCTTCAATAGCGAGTTCTTTTAATTCCGGTTTCAACGGCTGTGAACATGCACCGTCTACAAATGCTTTGGCTTCTTCTGAACTTCCCGTCCATTCTTTCTGTTGCAGGTATTGCTGGACAGTCATAGGCTGTGGAGTAAGTGGTGATGGAGCAACGAGAATAAGTCCACTAATTGCATCGGGGAACTGTAAAGAAATAATGGCCGCGATTTTACCAGACATTGAGTGACCAATCAGGAACGGTTTTTTTATCTTAAGATCACGAATATTTTCCCACACAGTTTTAGCCTGCGATTGAATACTCATATCTTTTAAGGCCCCAGAGTTACCAAAACCGGGCATATCAAAAGCAATACAATCGTAATCATGTTTGAGATTGTTAATTGCAGGAGTCCAGGTGTTAGCAGAACCACCAAGATAATGCATAAAAACTAATGTCGGTCCTTCCTGATTCCCCTGACGAGTGAAGCTAAGCATTTGTAACCTCTTACTGAACCTGTTTTTTTAATTTCTAATTAGACAGAGAAATTTTAGTCTAAACTTAGAACAAAGCAATGTTCAGTCAAACATATAATCTGTTAATTAATATTAACCATGTTTTGAAAATTCATTTTTTAGGGAGCAGACATTGGACAATGATAACTACCTTCAGAACATATACACTAATCGTTCTCAGGAAACTATTCATGAATGGTTACTGGAACTAGAAAATCACTTTAATGAAAAGGGTGTGATGTTCTATCCTGAAAAACTGTTAGCTCTGACAAGTGGTATTCAGCCCGAATTAAACCCGCAAATAAAAGCACTGTTATCTGATGTTAAATTACTCGTTGATAATGATCCGTTAGCAGAGGTTATGAGCGAAGAAAATTTTCACATGACTTTCCTCGCTATAACTCAGTCCATCTATGAAGCCTATAATGACATTTCTGAAATTGCCGATCTGACAGAACGGTTCAGCCTTACCATAAGAAATAACGAGCTTAAAGTGAAAGAGCTTCAGCTTGTAGCATTGCCTAATCAGTTATTATTGGCTGGAATCCCTGATAGTAACTCAATCAACCTGCGAAAAATATTTTGGGATGATCTTATGAGTTCTGACTGGCAGTTAAAGTTACAGGATCGATATCTGGGTAAAGCCCTACCCCCTGACTTCTGGCATACGACTATATTGAGATATAAATCTAATAAATTGCCACCACTCATTAGAGAGTATTTCCTTTCACACTCAGAAAAAAGATATGGTGAAATTGAAGGTAAAATCAAACTTGTGCTGACTCGATATGACTGGGACAAGCCTGTAAATATTATTTAGTTGAAAAAATATTAATGATGAGGATCGTAGTGAGATCCTCATCACACAAACTACAGCCATAGCAATAAAGTCCATATCTTGAGAGACAGTTGCCCTAATCCTGCCTGAAACCCCTGAGTAAGCTTGAGCACTATTACATGCTGTATGAGCGGAGCTTAATGATGTCTCATGTAAATCAGACAGTCACCTACGATAGTGACCATCAATCAAAAGTCAGAAGAATGAATCTCTTTGTATCCATTTCTGCTGCTCTCGCAGGGCTTCTTTTTGGACTGGATATAGGGGTAATCTCAGGTGCCCTGCCTTTCATCACAAAACATTTTCAGTTAACCAGTCATGAACAGGAATGGGTTGTCAGCAGTATGATGCTGGGAGCCGCGATTGGAGCAATTTGCAACGGCTGGGTTTCGCATCGTCTGGGAAGAAAATACAGCCTTATGGCTGGAGCCATCCTCTTCATTGTGGGATCACTTGGTTCTGCATTCGCAAACAGTGTCGAAGTTCTTCTTACATTCAGGGTTCTGCTCGGGCTGGCCGTTGGCATTGCTTCCTATACAGCCCCACTCTACCTGTCAGAGATGGCAACAGAGAATGTTCGCGGAAAAATGATCAGTCTTTATCAGCTCATGATCACTTTTGGAATTGTCGTAGCTTTCCTGTCGGATACTGCATTCAGTTACAGTGGCAACTGGCGAGCAATGCTTGGAGTTCTCGCTATACCAGCGGTTATTCTTTTCGTTATGGTGATATTCCTGCCTAACAGTCCCCGCTGGCTGGCTTCTAAAGGCTTGCATGTAGAAGCGGAAGAAGTACTCAGAATGCTCAGAGACACATCTGAGAAAGCACGACAGGAGCTGAATGAGATAAGGGAAAGCCTCCGTATGAAGCAGGGAGGGTTTGCACTTTTCAGGAAGAACAGCAATGTGAGACGAGCCGTTTATCTCGGTATGTTGCTACAGGGTATGCAACAGTTTACGGGTATGAACATTATCATGTATTACGCCCCTCAGATTTTTAAAATGGCTGGCTTCCAGAGCACTCAAGAGCAAATGATTGCGACCATTGTCGTGGGTCTGACCTTCATGTTCGCCACCTTCATTGCAGTTTTCACCGTTGATAAAACAGGAAGGAAGCCAATCCTGAAGATAGGATTTAGTGTAATGGCCTTCGCCACAATGGTTTTGGGATACTGTCTGATGAAAGCGGGTCAGGGAGAAATCAGTACGGGTCTGTCATGGGTGTCAGTGGGTATGACGATGTTATGCATCGGTGGTTATGCTATGAGCGCGGCTCCTGTGGTCTGGATACTGTGTTCTGAGATACAACCCCTGAAATGCCGGGACTTTGGGATTACCTGTTCAACCACGATGAACTGGGTTGCAAACATGATTATCGGTGCGACCTTCCTTTCACTTCTGGGTAGCATAGGTCCGGCAGGGACATTCTGGCTCTATACAGGGTTCAATCTGGTCTTCATCGTGATAACTTTTCTGCTCGTCCCTGAAACTAAAGGGGTTACTCTTGAGCACATTGAAAAAAATCTGATGTCTGGTAAGAAGCTTCGCGATCTGGGACAGTAAGTTTAAACCTAATAAAAGCCAGTCATTCATTGCTGGCTTTTATCTTTTCCAAAATATAATTTTTGAAAATTTATAGTCTTTTTCTACAATCATCACACTCACCATTTTCAGGATTCAATATACTACTTACCTTATTCTTTTCTTCCTTAACTCTTCTCCTAACCAACATATCCTCAAGGGTGTTATCAAAATTAGAATCAAGCAATTCTTCTACGATCCAATGCTCAATCTCGCCATTTTTTCCGGTATAATAAATTGATAAATCGAAGTTATTTATTATGAATAGTGCTTTTTCAGCAAAGCTAAGTTCAAAATGTTTCAAAAATAACTCAATCACTATATTTCCACTTGGAAAGTCTAAGAAATTGTCACTTACCCCCCTTTCACTTAATAATTGTGATGTAGTCTCTCCAAGCCTAACCACTACCTCTTTTATATCATCATCTGTGACTTCTGTCTTATCCATTTCAATCCCTCTCTTTGATTTAATGCTATATAATTTTTTATCTGATTTTAAAATAAAGTCAAACTCGCCACATTTATTAAAGGCTAAGAAGAACGAGGTTTAAGAATTTATAAAGTAGCATTTTACTTTATATTCATAGATACTTCTCCTAAGAAGAAAGTGAGGTATCCAATTTTAATTCATCAATTGGTCTTATTGATTTCTATACTTAATATTAATCAAGCATGTTTTCAGAAAACCTTTTTTATTAACTCTTTCATAATGTGACTCTAATCTTAAAATCTCAAATTAGTGATTCATGCTTAAAAGATGGATTTCTATAAATTCATCTTGTTTCATACTATCCTGACTCCCTTCCACTCAAGCACTTACACTCAAAGAGAAGCTATTAGATGGACCATTCACATATACCTG
This sequence comes from Candidatus Pantoea floridensis, assembly GCF_900215435.1. Classification (NCBI taxonomy): domain Bacteria; kingdom Pseudomonadati; phylum Pseudomonadota; class Gammaproteobacteria; order Enterobacterales; family Erwiniaceae; genus Pantoea; species Candidatus Pantoea floridensis. The sequence continues at coordinate 2,906,174 of NZ_OCMY01000001.1, read as the reverse complement.
GCGAGGAGAAAAAAAGAGTTGCAACCGATAGAAAATTGATCAATTTTTAACCAATAGTTTTTTTGCTGTTCCATCAAGGAACTTAAATGACTGATAAAACTGATTACATTCATAAGCTTAAGGTTGCCCAGTATCTACGGATGTCTACAAACCTCCAAGAGTTTTCGCTGGATAATCAAGCCCAATTCATCAAAAAGTATGCTGATACGCACAATATGGAAATCATACATACCTATGACGATGCAGGTAAGAGTGGTGTAACTACTACTGGAAGGCATGACTTTAATAAACTAGTTAATGATGTTCTGACAAAGGTTATTAATATCGATGCAGTCCTTGTATACGATGTAAGTCGTTTTGGTCGATTCAAGGATCCCCAAGAAGGCATTTACTATAAATATCTCCTTAAAATGAATAATGTGAATGTCATCTATTGTGCCGAAAACCTCCCGGAAAATAGTGAAACTGAAACATTCATACTTTCTTCACTTATGTACGCAGCGGGAGCCTTAAGTAAAAACCTTTCAATAAAGGTATTTGCAGGACATGTTAACCTGGTGAAAAGAGGATACTATCAAGGAGGAAAACCCGGATATGGGCTTAAAAGAAAGTTACTTGATAATAATAATAAACCAAAGATGATACTCGCTCATGGCGAGAGAAAGAGCCTTCAAACAGACAGAATAGTTCTCACTCCTGGAACAAAAAAAGAAATTGAGCTGATAAAAAAGATTTTTAATATGTTCATTTTTGACGGATTGAATGAGTATCTTATCGCTTCACGACTTAATCAGGAGGGGTATAGATTCAGCGATAAAACAGAATGGACAAGAGGTCGAATTCACTCCGTTCTTATCAATAGCAGATATACAGGCAAATACACATACAACCGAACGTCACAAAAGTTAAAGACAAAAAAGGTTAGCAACCCTGAAGATGAATGGATTGAGTATAGTTCCTTTTTCAAACCCATCATTTCAGAAGAAAAATTTAAATTAGCTAAGGAAATAATTAATAATCGTTCTATAAAAATGAGCAATGAAAAAATCCTTGATTGTTTGAGAAAAATTCTTTCCAAGCATGGAAAAATATCAGGCTTTATTATAGATGAGGAGGATGATAGTCCATCAAGCAGTGTAATTGCAAACCGCTTTGGAGGTCTTCTTAATGCATATAAATTAATAGATTACACCCCTGATCGAGATTATCAATACTTAGAGATAAACTCTTACCTACGAAAAAAACACGGTGATATTGTTAACAAAATACAAAATGAAATTCTAAGTAGTGAAGTGAACATACTTGAAAATAAACTGGTTTCAATTAATAAATCTTTAAGCTTCTCCATAGTGCTTTCACGATGTAAAAAAGTAGGTTTAAACAAGCATAGATGGATAGTGCGATTGGACAGAAGTCTAAATCCAGAAATTAGTATCATTGCAAGAATGAACAGTCTCAACACAGAGCCTGTTGATTACTACATATTACCGTCATTAGATTTTTTTGAAAATGAATTAAAACTCAAAGATAACAATAACCTTTTGTTCGAAATGTATCGTTTTGATGATATCAAACCATTCTTTAATATGCTATCAACTGATAATAAGGATGTAATATAAATGCAAGATCAAAATGTTCACATGGTTAAAATATCTTCTATTAAGGTGGTAATCCCTCGGTCGAGGAACAAATTTCGTCATGCAGAAATAACTGAAAGCATTGATGCAAGCGGGCTAAGGAAACCAATAACGATTCGAAGGATCGTTGATAAAAAATACGACTTCGCACTTATTTGCGGTCAGGGCCGACTTGAATCGTTGACTGCATTGGGTGAGGAGTTAATTCCCGCTTTTATATTGGATATAGACGAAAACCAGGCTTACATCATGAGTTTGGTCGAAAACATGGCCCGAGTAATTCCTAGAGCAGGGGAACAGTTTCAACGAATAAAAGAAATGGCTGAACAAGGTTTAACTAATAAGGAGATATCAAGCTCTACCGGCCTATCTTTACACTGGATTACAAGCTTAACCATGCTTATTAATAAAGGTGAAAACAAACTTTTATCGGCTGTTGAATCAGGATGCATACCTATATCTTTTGCGGTAGAGATTGCAAGAGTGGACTTCGAGGGTGGTCAAGAACTATTGCTAAAAGCTTTTGACGAAGGTCTGATAAAGCATAAAGATGTTGGTAAAATTCGCGAAATTCTCGACTCGCGTGATGAAGGTCTTAAAGGTTTCATTAATAATAATTTTGGAGTTGCTAAGAAAAAGAAGAAGATGACTACTGATGAATTGCAGCAACTTTATCAGGACAATATCTCTCAACATAAAAAAATTAAAAATAAAGCTGAATATGTAGAGATTAAATTACTGGTTACAAGTCAGATTTTCAAAGAACTTACCAGCAATGAGAATTTTTCTAAAATAGTAGACGAAGAGAGTTTACAAGATGTAGTCAAAGTTATAGTTAAAAATACCACTAATTGAGGTGTAACATGATAAAATACTGTTTCAATGATAAATCAGTTAGTTTCAAACTTACCGACCTAACTTACACAAAAAAGCTACCTGTAAATTTTCAAATAAGTAAGAAATTCACACAAATAAAAAGCACTATATTAGCCATCGGCTTAGTAGAACCAATACTTGTCTTCATTGATCAAACAGACAACTCTGTGAAGATTCTCGATGGTCACCTTAGGGTTGAGGCCCTTAAAGACTTAGGCGAAGATAAAGTTAACTGTCTTATTTCGACCACATACGATACTTACACACCAAATAAAAAAGTCAACCGGATAACAATTATACAGATTCAACGAATGCTAAAAGAAGCAGTAAGAGTAGGAGTTCCTGTTGAAATGCTTTGCACCGCATTAAATATAAGTATTGAGTCTCTGAAATCTAACCTGTCAGTTTTAAAGGGGATCTGCCCGGAAGTGATAGATTTGTTTAACGATAAAGATATCCCAGTTAATACTTTTAGAACATTAAAAAAAATGGTTCCTTTAAGACAGATAGAATGTGCGAACCTGATGGTAAAGTTTGAAAATTATTCAACCCTATTTTCAGAATCGCTATATCACAGTTCCTCTCCTGAATACCTTATACAGCTCCCAAAAAAGAAATCAGACTCAAAACTTGCGAACAGGAAAGCGATAGAACGACTTGAGAAAGAAATGGCTCAAGTTCATTTTGACACTCAAAAAATCAAAGAAACCTACGGCTCGAATAGTTTAAAGCTCACGATTATCATATCTCATATTAAGAAACTGCTTGAGAACCCAAAAGTTTTTCATTGGCTTCTGAGAAATAAAAGCGATTACTTGAATGAGCTGACAGAAATCTCCGACATTAACAAACTAACTTAAAGCTTGTTTTTTTGTGGCTTACATAATTTCCTTTTGTAAATATTAGGATCTACATCTATTTTGCAGATCCTGACTTCGTAACCAAAATTTCTAATACTCTTGTGAAAGTTTTTTAAATTGATTTTTGAAAACAAAGGCAAATCTTCAGGCAGTTTTTTGTTCGTAGCTATGGCGAAAACTAGTTTATAATTTTTGGCATCAGGTCGCTTTACATGATCAGCTAATTTTATATGGTCAGGAAGCTTCTCATTAAGTTTCCCACGGAACTCTGAATCGCTTATAAAAAGTTCAGAACCGACAAATCCTTGTGAGAAAAGGTGGCTCATACTTTGTGAACCACTATAATATTTCACATGAATAAAATCTGATGCATCTTTTATAAGGTCGCAAAATTCAATTTTACTTTTTCCTCCACCATGATGAATAAATTTTTGATCCATGTGTGTAAATGATGTGTCACCAAGACAAACATTTTTATTGTAATCTTCTTCTCTTTTATAAGAGTATACCGGAAACTTATCAGACTCCTCATAATGTAGAATCTTTTTCATCTCATCATCAATGGTTGTTACGAATTTTCTATCGGCAACATACCATATCGAGTCTCTTAAAATATAGTTCTGGTCGCCCTCTTTTATCTCAGCATAAAAGCATCTATATAGGGACCATTTTTTTATGGATTCAAAATCGGCATTCAAAACATGCAGGCAATTTTTTTTAAGATCGTCAATAGTTATCTCTGTATTTTTACTGTCGAAAAAATCACAAACTTGTTCTACTGACAAGTTTTCATGTACAAATCGTTGTCTCTTCTCGAAGCAATAACCTATTTGATTTTCCCAGTCAACTATTTCAGGCTCTCCAATCCATACATCATCAAATTCTCTTGATTTTATTTTCTCAATTAAAATGAGATCCAATATTTCAATTTCTTCTTCGTCGGCTTCTTTAATATTATTAACCCACTCGAATTCTTCAGGAAGTGGTAAAAGATAAATAGAATTTATTTTAGATAACAATTCGGGAATAGCTTTCAATTCAATATCAGGCATAATTACAAAAGCATCTTTTCCAGTTATTTTATTTCCTAAAACATCTTCAGTGGAAGTGCCCGTGAGGGTCGTGAGAATATCCATCTCAGAATCTATTTTAAGATTATATATATCGACTTCTTTACTACTTTGACTACGGGTTAAAAGATTGGTTTCGTTATGACTACCTTTATCCAGGCTACGGATTTTTTTATGTTCAATACATTTAAGGGTTGTTTTCAGTCCAAAACCTTTGACAATGCAACTATCATTAATTAAGTGATGACCAGTTCCAAACGGAATAAGATACCTTGAGTTATCAACCTCAACCACCAGTACTGCTCCAGTGCTACTATTCATACCAAAAAAATCGGGCTTTATGTCTGCCTTTTGGCTTGTAAATAAAGTAGTCCATTCAGGTAGCACTGGGTCAGAAATTTGCTTTGCAAAGAGGTATGCTCTTGCATCATCCATTTCAAATTCAATAGGTTTTTGGACTTTTTCCAAATTCAAAACCTGATCAATGTCATCAGTAATTTTTTTTGTTTTATAAATTGAAAGTTTTATCTTCATTATATTTACTCCCAATGTCTTATCGGGCCAGTATATTTAAGGAGTTCAATAGCTGAGTGTCTAATGTTTCTCTTACTGGAGTAGGCAATCCATTCGCAACCCTATAATTCTTAATTGCTGTCCTTGTGGCTGGCCCCATGCTCCCGTCAATATTACCGTTGTAAAAACCTTTATCGAGCAAGGCGAACTGCACTCTCATGATTAACCGCTTACGTTTTTCTGTATCAGCAGTCAGCCCACTACTTGCACGGTTGGCACCTGTGGTTCCTGCTGAGCTTGTTGTAGTTGAGCTATCCGTGTCATTAGAACGAAGCGAACGGACTGAGGAGGAGGAGGACGACGAACGAGTTCCTGAACTGGATGAGTCTGAAGTGCTTGGCGAGCTGTATGTTTTGGGATAGTAAGGAGTGCTTCCGCCATAGTAACCACCGCCTGATGAGGAACGGTGTGAGCTGTGGCTACGGTGAGAACTGTGACTTCTGTGTCCTGCAATGTAGAACGGCACTTCGGTGTTGAGCGGGGCTATCACCAAATCATGTTCGTTCAGGGTCATGCCAGGTAAATCACTGGCACCAGTAGATGAATCACTTGCCCATACAGAGTTATTAAGAGCCAAAAATCCAGGAAGCAGAGCCGCGAAATTAAACTTTTTCATATTATTGGTCTCGGAGGTTGATGAAAACGGCCTTTTGACGAACTGAAATAACCAGCACAGGAAGACTTCTGAGTGCATTCATCACATTCTTTGGGATAGTAATTTTTCCAGTCTGAGATGGACTGTGTAGCAAAATCCCATGCCCTTTCAGGAAGGTGACACAGTGGATAATTGAAGATGGTAAGAGGGATACCTGACCTGTGTGCAGTGTCTACAGCCGAAAGGATTTGTTCGCTGTAGTTGTCGTGCTCTATAAAGATTGATGACCAGTTTTTACGGGCCCATCCAATCGACTCAAGTCCCATCAGGGAGATCTGGTTAATGTTCGAGAACACACGACCAGCAAACTCTACTATGTCATCAAGCTCTTTGAAGTTCGCCTGAGTAGGGATGACTCTCAGTTCTATGTTGATCCCTGAGTTACCGGCATTGATCATTCCCCTGACTGTTTCATCAAATGCTCCCTCGCTTCCGACAAGGTAGTCGTGCACTGATGCTCTTGAGGAATAAAGCGGTATCCCAAACGTGATTTTGATCTTCTCGCTTCTTTCTTTCATCTGCTGGGTAAAGCTGACATCCGCAAATTTCCGTCCGTTGGTAAGAACATGCAGTGCTGTGTCAGGGGAATTTTCGATTATGAAGTCCAGAAAATGCAGGAAGTCTTCGCCATAGAGCAAAGGCTCTCCCCCGCTCACTCCCACTACTCCATTCAGAGAAAAGGAAGCTATAGCCAGAGCTGACTTGTTAAGAAGCCAGTCATCGTTTCCAGCTTTAGGAGGCTGAGAACAAAACAGGCAACTGTTGTTGCACCTTTCAGTGACAAGGACAGTGTTGTGGTTTGCTCTACGGGACAGTATCACCCGGAGCATGTTTCCGTTGTTCACAATCCCAATGTCACCATTTTCAATGGAATCGAAAAGTTCCTGGCTCACAATCGAGTCTGCAAAATATGCAGGCAGTCTGGAATCGAGTTGTGTTGAAGTGACAAGCAAATTTGGCAGATAGAATTGAGGATTCTCGGGCTTGGTTTTACACAGGCAATAGAAGCCTTGCTGAACGGGTAAATCTGATGAAAACCGGAAAATATCGTTTCTCAGCACCTCAGACATAAGCCCACCTTTTGAGCATCTCAGCCATTGGTCCATCCTGAGAGATTTCATTCAGGAGGAAGCGGAACATCCCCTTGTGATACTGGCAGAAGGTTGATCGACTCTTATCTCCAACAGGCTCCCCATGAACACTGATGTTCTGGCAAGGATCTGCTCCACAGAAAGGCTGATAAGCGCAGGTGTCACAACCTGGCATGGCGAAGTTGAATGATGATGAGAGAGCGGAACGGTAGTATTCGTTGCTACTGAATGAGAGTGAGGCAAACTCTCCGGCACTGAAATCTGCTTCGGGATTTACTTTCTGGAGCATACGGCTTTCGTCACTACCGTAGACCTTACCGTCATAGTTGAACAGGATGCAGTTCAGCACTACTCCGCTTGGTGATTTCAGATCTGCATAACCACTGAAACCCGGATTGAAAATCCGCTTTAGATGGATTGAAGCCGAATGCTCAACGACAGGTATGCCCTTCTGGTTCTGAAGCAACACTTCCTGCATTAACTTTTTATAAAACTCAAAATATTCAGGCATTGAAAAAGCAAAGCTCTGCTTCTGAGCAAACCCGTAGGGACTTACAGGCCGGATAAACATGTCAGTGATGCCAAGAGACAGATGAGCATCCACTATGGAAGCTGGCTCTTTTGTCAGCTCCTTAGTAACTGTGGTTACCGTAGCTACCCGGTTTGCTCCCAGCTCTTCTGTGATTTTTCTAATGCCCGTGACGGCTTTGTTGTGAGCCTGATAATCGGTAAGGATACGGTTTTTATTGTGGACAGCTTCATTACCATCAAGAGAAGCGGAGAAGGTGATATTCCGTTCTTTCACCCATGAGAGAATGCCTTCATCCAGTATTGAGAGACTGGTAGCAATAACCATTTCGAAAGCATCACTACCTAACGAACTCACACACTCATCATAAATTGACTGGACGAGATCGAACCTGAGAAGCGGTTCTCCGCCCTGCACTTCAATCTTGTAAGGTGGGATGCCCAGCTTCTTAATGGTGCTTACGATTTGTGGTATCAGTTTTGGATTCAGATCGTAACCATCAGCGGTGACCGATGCTCTGCTGACCTGGCAATACTTGCAAGTGTGATCGCACCTGAGAGTCGGCACTATCATGAAGATTGGACGGACGGCCAGTTCATTCATCAGTCGTTTGGCAAAGGCTGAACTCAGAGAAGCTTTTGAAACTGCCTGAGTTGCATCGTCAGCAATGAACAATCGGCTTTCAAGTAGTCGGGAGGTGGTTTGCTCTGGAGGAAAGCTGTTATCGGCAAGTAAGCTCAGTTCTTCGTTATTAACGAAGCTGTGAAAGCCAGCAAGGTTGCTGATGAAGACTTTGCCATTGCTCAGGCGGTCAAAGTTGAATGGCATAGTGTTCATTGAGAGAGTCTCGAATCAATACTCCTCAGAACATTATCGATGATAGAAGACCTGACTTGGCCGGTTTGTGCCTGAAGCTTCTCTCTAAGTTTGTAATCATTCAGAAGTCGCTCAAACTCGAACTCAACCCCGTCATTCCAGTCATCGAACGAGACGAGCCAGTACTCATTGTCTTCATCCAGCTTCCAGCGGGTGACAGTGCTCATCCAATAGAGACTACTCCTCACCACCCACTCAGAATGCACTGTTTTATCTATATTTTTTTCAATCACATCATCACCAATAAAGTAAAATGCAAAATACAGAATTTTCTTTCGCTATAGTGAAAAAACCACACAGCAAGCTTAGAAATAAGATAATAACCGATTGATTTATGTTAACTTTTATTTTTTAGTAGGATATTTCTTAATTTATCTTAACCATTAAAATTAAAATGTAAATATTTTTTATAAATTACTGTGCATTATTTTTACATGATTTAATTTTTTTCAGGATGTGAAGCTCAACCGAGAAAAATACAACCAGTTGTTTTTATTGGTTTTTTTTATTAAGTTTTATTTTTGCTAGGCAACCTACTAATTAATGTAACTTCTGAGTGAATAATCGTAAGCAGTGTTAGAAGTTCATTTTACAATCACTTTTCAACCTTAAAAATAGAAAGAGATAACGTCTTATCCAACTGAAAATCAACCAGAAAAATAAAAAAACCTTTAATTTCAAAGAAATAATATTACTCTTAGTTTTTTTGCTAATTTTTAATAAACATGTTGATTTAATCGATTTATTACATTAAGTTAATTAATGATTGCGTATTAGATTACAATCTTGTCGAGAGAAAAATAGCATGAGTAAAGAAAAAAATACTGCCACATCTATCGAACCCTCTAAAAACGAAATTAAACCAAGATTACCATACGACTTGATTTTACTGTTTTTAATACTATCAGGTGGTTGGTTATTTGGTGAAATGATGATCAAGAATCCTAAATTCATTTCTTTATCTGAAAGCTTCAAAAATTTACCAGATTACATAAGCATTCTCCCTGCATTTTCGGGTGGACTATTTATAACAGCTTTATTTCTTTATCGAGGAAAATCTATAAAATCTCTAAATGATTGTGTTTTATTTTCTACATCTGCATATGCCTTATATCTTTTTTTATTCGACACTTCCCTTTATGATAAAACCAAAAATATAACCGAAGTATTGGTCGATCCTCTATTATTTTACTCAAAGATATCTATATTAATTTGCACTATTGGCAAAACCATTATCACGTTTAGTGAGTTCATCACTGAATGGACAAAAGAAGACGCAGAATCACGAAAGAAAAAAGATATAAAGAATGAAGATAACCAAAGGAATATACCAATTAAAATTATTGATCAAACTACTGCTGGCTTATTAGAAAAAAAAACAGTAATTTCTCCCATCATGTTGGAAGGTAACCCTGTAACACCCATCATTGCACTAGATTCTTTCCCAAAAAACGAACTCGATAATTTATCCTTTGATTATGCAATTGAGCATTCAAAAGATGGTATGGTTTTACATGAAAAAATATCCGTATCTCTATCTAATAAAAAAAACAAGAGTATAAGTGGCGAGTCCATTACCTCACATTCGAATAAATACGGAAAAGTAAACAATATTCTGTCGATTCTATACGTCCCCCCTTCAAAAAAATCAATTATTGTTTCACTTGTAACCATTGCGATTTTGCTATCAGCATCTCCTTTCATTTATGTGGTTATTCATCGTTAGGCATAACCCTTGAACACATATAAGCAACTATTATTATAACAGCTGTTATGTCCATCATTACCATGCCACGTATATATTCAGGCGAAAAAAAAGTAACAATTATATTTATAAGGACCACTATCAATGTAAAAATTATCATTAAACCTCCGAATTAATTAAATGGCATCTAATATCAATATAATAATAAATAATTTTGTCAAGATTTGAAGAGAATAATATTGTGAAAAAGCAAGGGCTAACTGAGCGATGCTCAGTTGCCTTGCTTTTTCCGCCCTTCGGTTGAAAAAGAAAGATCAAAGCCACCCCGCAATCAAATGCCAAACCATTGACACCATTGTTCTTTATGGTATTTATTATATATAGCATATGGGTTTGCTATTAAGCCTAAATATCAAAAGGAGTTGATATGGAAAAATTAAATATTATTTTCGATGATGAGTTTCCTTCTTCGTTTACCAATGTTCCTATCGCAAAGAAGCTACCACCCAATCGTCGTCGCAGTTACTCAGTAACTGTAAGATTAAATGAAGTTGAGCTGAGTCAAGTAAACCAGTCCAGAGGACAGCTAAGCAGGAGCTGTTGGCTGAGATCTTCAGCTCTCAAACAATTGCCTCCCTCAGTTCCAGAGGTAAACAAAGAAGCCTGGCATCAACTGACGGCTTCTCTGCAAAAATTGAATGACCTCGGTTCATATCTCATTCGTCGCGGAACTGATGCTCAGCCTTTGAGTAATGAGGTAGATACTCTCAAGCTAAAGCTGTCTCATGTGAGAAATGCCCTGCTCTCACTCGATAAGTGATGCTCTGCTCGTGAAAGGAATGCAGAAAATCCGCAGGGGTAAGAGCTTCAAAGGTGTCGTCTCATATGTACTTGCCCCAGCACCTCATCACAAGACAGATCCCATGATAATCGGCGGTAACATGATTGGCTTATCTGTCGTTGAGCTGACTGTTGAGTTCATGCGAACACATAAGCTCCGCCCAGATGTGCAGAAACCTGTCTGGCACAACTCCCTTCGCCTTCCTATAGGAGAATCAATCAGTAATGAGCAGTGGAAGCTTGTTGCTGACGACTACATGAAGCGAATGGGCTTCTGTGACACTCATCTTCGTTGTTATGTCCTACACGATGATGAGGCCGGCCAGCACATACATATAATTGCTTCTCGCATAAACGTTTTAGCAGATGGCCTGTTTTACTTGGGTAGGAACGAGAACCTTAAGAGCACTCGTATCATTCAGGAACTTGAGCGAGACCATAATCTTACTCGAACTAAAGGTCTATCTCTTCCTTCAACACCCAAAGTCAGGAAAACTGGCAGGAATGAAGAAATGATGGAAGCAAGGACAGGCAACAAAGCACCAAAAAAAATCATCCAGGAAGCAATTGAGGCGGTGCTCAGTTTCTATGGCACCATCACCATTGAAGATTTTGTTTATGAACTCAGCAAGCTAAAGATAACAGCCAAAGCGAGCATTGCTTCTACGGGTAAAATGAATGGCTTCTCATTTGAGTATGCAGGAATCGCCTTCAAAGCATCTCAGTTAGGTAAAGCCTACTCATGGTCGAGCCTGAGTAAGAGGGTTATCCTCACCGCTGCTGTCGAGCCTCAGAAGATAGCTGATACAGAGTTGCCTGAAGAGGAGTTAGTAGCAGTGGAAAGAGTGACGGACATAGAAGACGAGCCTGTGTTCCACTCCCCTGCTATTCCACATATTGAGGAGACGAATACTAAACAGGTTCGCTGGCTACTATGGGTCCCATACCTGAAACAGATTATCCAAGCCTTGAAAGCAACGGGTCTGAGTATTCTTAAGCCGTCAATCAAGATGAAACCTTTCCACATCGTTACTCCCACCCAAAACACTGGCGATAAAAAATCACTCGCAATCATCAAAGAAAGCACCACCGGGAAAAAAAGATTTTCTATTTGATGCCTCTTAAACCTTCTAGTTATCAGTAGCTTAAAACTAAACATTAAGTCAAATACGCTTTATATCCTTATTAATAATCATATTGATAGGAAAAACCGATCGATCGTTTTTACAGATCAATTTTTATATCATGATAGTTTATAACTATCAAAAAGATCTGATCGATCGGTACAAATGATTTGCTAGACACTCATTACTGGCCGTAATGTAACTTCAAACGAAGCGATATAGCTCACTGATTTATCAGCAAAATAAACTGAAGGATCAGTGCGATCTGAATACAACGAAACGATACCGGATGGTCTTATGACAACAATGACTGAAGTTAAGCAGCCTAATTTCCTAATGATGAAACGAGTATGGATTGCCATCGCTCTGCCAATTGTCATCTTCTACTTCTTGGGTATGAGAGGATTAGTGCAACTCGCTATTATTTGGGTTTTCGCAAGCATCATGCTTTTGATGTTTGCTTATAAAAAATTCCGCATCAAAAAGTGGAATGCCAGCACCAGGGACCATTTTGGCGAGCAGGACGGGATGTGGAGCCATGAATTTGGCCCTACTTCAATGAAGCTCGACCAGCACAGAGGACTGATTCATCTCAGGGAAGAGAATAAACATAAGACCTATCCCTTCTCTGCGGTCAAGGAGTGGAGATACAACTTGTCTACCACAAGACAAAGAACAGGCTTGGATAGAGAACTCGACCGCACCCATGACTTCAGAGAATCAGGGTTTTACATCGCAGTAGACGATGTTCAGTATCCAGAATGGCGGGTAATGTTCTTTCCTCAAAAAGGTGACTTCAACTCACAGGAAGGTATCCGTGATACGGAACTGCAACTTAAGCGGTGGATGCACATCTTCGATAAAATCATCAATCGATAAATTTAAAAATGATTACTTATCAATAGATTATAAAAACCAATCTTATGATTGGTTTTTTTTTGGCTCACCACCCTAAAGATTATCTTAACGATCCCGATAAGTTATATGTTTCATCAAATTTTAATAGGGAAATAAAATGTCTGAAGCATTAAACGAAGGTAAAATCATGCAGGCTCTCAATTGGGCTTACGATAAGGCTCTGGATGGAAGCTTACCAGGAACAGATTCAGCCTATGAAATGGCCGAAAGCTATCTTAAAAGTAACGACAGTTTAGCAGAAAAAGTAAAATCATTAATTCGTTGGCAAAATACCAAATCAGCCACTGCTGGATTCATCTCAGGTGTTGGTGGAGTCATCACCCTCCCGGTTGCAATCCCTGCCAGTATAGCTACAGTCATTTACGTCCAAATCCGTATGATTACAGCCATCGCTATCATGGGCGGATATGATGTAAAAGATGATCGTGTAAAAACCATTGTCTATAGCTGCCTTGCTGGAAATGCCGCTAAAGACATACTAAAAAGTACAGGCATCATCATCGGTTCCAAAATGTCTACTCAGTTGATCAAAAGTATTTCAAAGGAAACTATTTTTGCTATCAATAAGCAGGTGGGTTTTAGATTACTAACGAAATTTGGGGAAAAAGGAGCCATAAACTTAGGCAAGATGATACCCGTAGTCGGTGGAATCATAGGCGGTACTTTCGATGGAATTTCAACTAATATTGTTGGAAATGTAGCACGTAAAACCTTCATTGATAGCAGTGCATTGCTAAAGAATTAAAGATTAACAGTTTAGAGCGTCTGATACACGAACGAAAAGCCTTCTAATCTTTCAAAAAAAAGAATAATTGTTGGAAAAATAATCTTTAAAAATACTTTAAAAAAAGATTTGCAACATTTAATCTTTTTTATTAATCATAACAACCTAAAAAACACCTAATATAAAGGATTGTAATCGTGACAAAAAAAAGAATTTATCACAATCAAAATGCGTTAAAAGTCAGACTTAGAGATGAAGAAAAACCCATAACTTTTGTTCTGGGTTCTGCTATTTCAAGAAAAAAAGAAGGCGTTGGTATATGTGATGTTCAAGAAACATCGGCTCTAATCAAAGACGTAATTTCGAAAAGAAACAGAACCTTCGAGTACGAAGAATTTCTATTAGAAAACAGTCTTAATGATGAGTACAAATCTCTCTTTGAATTTATTTCATCAATTCAAGGTCAGAATGGTATAAATGATATTATAAAAAAAATTGTTACTGACAACATTGATCTCAGCACAAATAAACACAGGATACCTACTGCTATCGATGAGTTTACATCTTCAATAGCAAACGGAGAATATAGAGTAGCAAACATCGTTACTACAAACTTTGACACTTTAATTGAAGAATCTTTTGAAGAAAAAAACATTAAGACTAATTGCTTCAGCATGGTTTCAGATTCGCACCTGTCAGAAGGACACAACGATGAATTAAATATATTCCATATTCATGGTGTCTGGAGCAAAAATGATACTATGCACTCGCATAGCCAGTTAAATGTCAAAAGAGAAAAACTGGAAGGTTCTCTACACGAGTTATTTTTAAATACTTCAGTTGTCATAATGGCTTATGGAGGATGGGAGGATAGCTTTACACGTACATTAAGCAATATAGTAAATTTTCCAAATGCTGATTATAAAATTGCATGGTGTTTTTATCCAACTTCAATTGAAACGATAGAAGATAGCTTTGAAAAATGGTTTGATCGGCTATCACCCGCAATCGCACAAGGAAGAATTCAGTTTTTCAAAGGTATCGACTGTTCAGTATTTTTTAAAGATGAGAACTTAGTAGAAGTTCAAAAAAAAAAGTAGTATCTAAAGCAGCAGCTAACATCTCACAGAGCTTTAACTTTTCTCATTTCGATAGAAGAACTCATTATTTGTATACTCGACAAAATGAAAAAAATAAGGCTCTGACTTTTCTAACTGAAAAGCAAAATGTTTTTATTGAGTCAGGTCTTGGTTATGGCTTATCTGATTTCTTATACTCAATAGCAGATGCAATGGATTTTGATGACTCTGCGCTAATTCAGATTGATCTCTCTGAAGTTATATCTAAAAAACAGCTTGAATCCAAGATAAAAACAGATGCTGGAGCAGATATTTCGCAGATAATTTTTCATTATATAAGTCATCACGATGAGAAAATAATTTTACATTTTAAAAACTGCTCGAATGATCTCGACGAAGATGCAGTATCCTATCTACGATCCTTAACAAATCAGATATCATCTACCAACCCAAATTCAATAATAGTTTTCTCCTCTGATGTATTTATCAGGGCATTTAGAGACATTTCAGTCAAGCTCGATAGTCTTTCCTACAATGAAGTATCATTAATACTTAAAAACCGCTTTGAAGAAAGAACTTTCTCTCATGAAGAACTTCACTCTTTTCATACATTATCAGAAGGTATTGTAAAGAAACTTGACCGTATTATATACTACTTGGATGATGCATCTGCACAGGACGTAATTGAAAAAAAATCACTTTTTGTTGGCGTTAGCTATTTTGAAACCATATCTGAAAAAACTTTAAAACAGATAGAAACTTTAAAAACATCCACAAGTGATACTTTAAGTTTCACTCTAATAAAAATACTCTCAATTTTAAAAAATGGGGAGTCATTAAAAAATATTACAAAAAGCAAAATTGGCAGAGATATAGACTTAGATAACATCAAAAAAATTGTTGATATGGGTATAGCAAAAACCATCATGATAGACAATAACACTCACATAGCAAAAATCAATCCTATTGTAAAAGACTATATTATTTCGGGAATGCAAATAGAAGAAATTAATGCTATTTCGAGTGAGTTTTTAAATATAACTATTGTTGAAACTAAAGATGGCTTAAAAATAAACTCTACAAACAGAAGAGTTCTTGAGCAGGGTTATAGCACAGAAGGAGACAATGGATGTTATTTACTTGTTCGAAATATATTCGAATGTAAGCATAATTTAGATAAATTCGTTGACACACCTGAAGAGTATGAGCGCCATCTTCGTCATTTATCACGACTATCAACTTTATCATTAAGATATGTATATGCTTTAAAGAACGCCTGCGTCTATAATGAAGTAATATCTTCTAGCCTTGAACTGCTTGAGGCTTATGGTGATACTCCGCCTCCACATTATTACAAATACTATTTATTTATAGCATCATCATTTCGTATTCTTGGCAAGTATAAAGATGCTAAAACATACTTAGAAAAATGTCTTAATACATGTCCTTCAGATGACAAACCTACCTTATCTGAATGTTACGTTCAGGAACTTTATCTTTTAGAGAAAACAGATGAAGGCAAAGCTATTGAATTAGCAAAAAGGAGAAAGAAAGAATTCAGAACAAGCTCAATAGCACATATTGTATCTGATAGCGTTTTGTCCTTAAATAAGCCAAAACAAGAACGTATTAAATCGCTAACTTCATTAGTTAGAAAATCCAGAAAACTCAACTTCCACACTCTTGCAAATAACATTTCTCTTGACTTGAACAAGGAAAGAAAACCACAGGATAGAATATCATCTCTTGATGAAGTTTTGCATTATGAAACAAGCTCATATAATCAATGCCGTGCACTTCTCGTTAAGTATGAAACGTTCGAAGAAAATAATATGCTTGAAAACATTCAGGATGAAGATATTGCTAAATTGAGAAATGTTTACAACTATCTTTTTAATCAAAGATTTGACCATTTATTTAAACGTTGCCATATTTTGTTATGGAAAATAGCTGAATACCGCAAGAACTTAGATATTATTTTCATGATTTATTATAAAGGACAAACAATATGGATACTTAATAATGACACGGAGTCTGAAGAAGAATATAGTGAACGATTTATTTCACTACTTAACTAAGTAAAATAAGAATTTATGGAGTGATTTAGCTAGCATAATTCACTCCACAGACAAACATCATTTTATGTTAATGATTATGTTATCGCCTGAATCAAGTTAGATTTAACATACCATTATATTAGATAAATACCCCACCACCTGCTTAAGAATATGTTTGAAATATACCTTAGCCTTGACGATGATTGCGAATATTGAAAAATACTTCGATTAATTTTAACCCTAATTATCAAAGCAACAATGTCGTAAAAACTAAAAAAACCTATCTTTTTGCATGTTAGTAAGAACAAACCTCTTATAAAAAGCTTAATGCAATATATAAAAAACTCCGCATAAAAAAATAAATTAAAAAATCGATACAATTAAACAAAATAGTTAGGGTTAGAAATATAAATAAGATGAAAAATACATGATAAAAAATCTTTATTTATTTTAATTGGCGAAACTTTCGCATTTAGCATGAGCTTGCCAAATGAAAGTTAAATGCTGTCAAGGTCTTGCCTTTCAGTGACAACCCCGTTTATTAAATTACTTCACCTCTCCTAATAACATTTTAGAATGCATTAAATTTAGCACGTTTTTATAACCATGCTAAAATGAAATAATCATAAAAAATATAATGCTAAGATTTTTTAAAAAAATATGGCCTTATAACATTCACCAAAAGAGCACTAACTAAAATCAGGCTAAAACCAATTACTTGCTTGCTTGTAGGTTGTTCATCGAGAAATGTTGAAGCAATAATTACTGTTATAACGGGTGATAGCAGAGTCGCATA
The DNA here is from genome assembly GCF_900215435.1 of Candidatus Pantoea floridensis. NCBI lineage: Bacteria > Pseudomonadati > Pseudomonadota > Gammaproteobacteria > Enterobacterales > Erwiniaceae > Pantoea > Candidatus Pantoea floridensis. The sequence continues at coordinate 2,888,764 of NZ_OCMY01000001.1, read as the reverse complement.
GCTTGCGAATTCTGCACTCTCGTTCTGAATGAGATAAAACCAGATGAAATATACCAGTGCATTACCTACAATACCGAGATAGAGAACACAAAGAAGACACTCAGTATTAGTGAAAGCAGTGACAATAGGTTGTAATAATGGACCTGATTGAAAGAAAGGATAAGTAATGGAAACCAGAATAGTTGAAACCAATATCTGCCAGAATAATCTCGCCTTAAATGGAGTGACAGTCACTATCTTTTGAGAAACGACAGCTCCCATAGCCCAGAAAATGGCACTACACAGAATTACAACCTCACCCAACCCAACATGCACTTCTTTAAGTATCAACAAGATCCCCGAGATACAAAGAAGGAGTGAGAACAGGGAGAGTAAGTTCAGCTTTCTTGCTAAGCCCATCAGGATAATCGAGGTAAAGCAAGGCATTGTGTAAACAAGGATTGTCGCATTCGTAACAGAGGTGAAGTGAAGTGCGATGCTATTGAGCGTTGGAACCAGGAAAACATTTGGCACCGCAATTATTGCGATTCTTAAAAATTCATCATAGTTAAGGGTTTTAAGGCTTTCACGGATACTTTTGTTGAATATCAAAAAAATAATACTACATGATACAAGAGAACCCGCCATTCGGAATGCATAAGGCCCTATCACATTGATCGCAATTTTTGAAACAGGAAATGAAGTGCCCCATATTGAAGCCATTAACATCGTAAGCCAAAAAGAACTTTTAGTCATTAATCTATGCCTTCCCATACCTTGCTATAACAGACATTCGCCTGCTTTTCTGATTAGCTGTAACCATCGATACGAAATGAGGAACCTGTTTCTCTGATGTATCAAAAAGAAACAACTCAGCAAAACCTGGGGTCAATGTATCAACTACCTTCTTTCTATCCTGATCAAGTATATGTGTTAAACCACCAAAGTTCGGGTCCCAATTTTGAGTAATATTCAAGGCCACCCCGACATTGTTACCTGAATCCGTATGGGTGTTGAGAAAATGGCCTTTATCGAAACGATTGATATAGAAAAGGTCGGTATTCCCTATCTTCCTTCCGGTTAAGCAAGTAATCAGATCTTTAAACTCATCGGAGTTACAAAAGTTATAAGCAATTGTTGAAGCTTCACATGAAGCAACATTATCTTTCACTTCATTGGAGATTCTTCTGAAGAAGAAACTGAATTTATTATCGCAAAAATCTGCAAAACAAGAATTGAAACTCTTTTCAATCTCATCTGCCGGAGTCAAGAATGAGAGATCTTTTTGTTCTAAGGAATTTTTGTATATGTAAGTCCAGGACTCCTCTGATGAATCCTGTGACGACTCCATAATCTCATAAATTTTTGAAGCGAATTGAGATTGTATGTTTTTGGTAAGATAACCTTTGTCGTTAAAGGCAATACTATCAATGCTCATTTAAAAAATCTCTTCTTCGCGAGACTTGAAATCTTGCAATGAAAGAATGAATTTTTTACCCACAAGGTGTGGTTTGTCGTAGCCAGTTATAGTTTTGACAACCTGATCCGTAACAATACCAGCCATGATTGATAATGAGGGAGCACTTTGCCAGGCATTTACCTTCCTGTCACCATCTATGAACGAGTGCTTAAGGCGGGCTTCCTGAAACTTTCTAATGTTTGAATTGCTGTCGTAATATTTATCCTTAACAGAATTCTTAACTTCATCGAATCCACTATGAACACCATCATTGAGGTAGATGGGACCAACGGAGATCTCTAAAGGATCACCACCCAGCTCAATAACAGGGATGGCTTTGTCTTTAGCTATGCTATGGATGATTTCTTCAGCAGTGTCCTTACGATAGTAACCCAGTGCTGCCCAGGCAAGGATGATGAAGGTGCTGTCACCAATGAGTTCTTCAAGTCTTGTTCTGTCGGGAGAAGCGAACTCAAAGAATGTCTCCACATTCACGTTTTCGTTATAGGCAAGGATCGTATCTTTGGCCGCATCAACTTTGTTCTTGCCTACATCATCTGTGCGATACAACACCTGCCGGTTGATGTTTGACAACTCGACATCATCCCCATCAATGAGTCTTAAGGTGCCTATACCTGACATAGCCAGTTGAAGTGCACACCATGTGCCCCATCCTCCCATCCCGAAGATGGCTACCTTACTTTGCTTTAGCCGTTCCTGATACACGAAAGGATGTTGGTTATCAGCATCTATCAGGGAGAACTGAAGAATTTGCCTGTTGTACCTTTCTACTTCCTCACCAGACAGCACTTTTGAGAAGAAGGAGTTGTCCTGAAGGAGCTTCCTTTCCGCCAGGCCCGCAACCAGTCCATCCAGATGTTCACTTTCAATCTGGACACCCTCACTGACCAGTTCTTTAAAAATCCGGGGAACTGTCCTTTTACCATCCATTTTGGCAAGAGCTGGTCTTACCCAGGAAGGAGGATCATTGATGACCTGAGATACTCCTGGGATTTCTCCAATACAAATATCTCCATCATCTGCGAGAATGATGTGATGAGATTCTTTAATGAGGGGTTTAATATTCGTTAGTGACATGGTGTGCTCCAAAAAAAGTAAGGCCGCATACGAGATGCGGCCTTTGTCATACGTTATCAGCTAAGGACGATAACCTGACCTTTGGTATACATAGCATTTTCTTCAGTGATAGCAGAAATGCGCTGAGACAGAGTAGAGAACTTGATCATAGTGATACCCTCTTGCTTGTTCAGTTAGGTTTGTAAAGTTGTGTTTGTGTATCGATACCACTCCAATAAACAACATTAATGATTTCCTCGTCAATAACCCTAGCGGTAAAAAGCCATACTCTTTGTTAATTTGAAATCTTAAAAGAACAACCCCCTATATTTACAAGAAAATTCTGAACTTAGATCATGCCAATAATGTTTTTATCAGCATTTTGTTAACATGCACTTAAAAAGTGCAACTTGAAAAGCACTCATTAGTAACCCTAAGAAATAGTTAGAATTCTTACTTAGTTGGTAAACTTATGACAGCACGGTTCAGGGTTCAGGGTTCAGGGTTCAGCAGGAAGCAGGAAGCAGGAAGCAGGAAGCAGGAAGCAGGACAAGTGAGTGAGGAGCTGTAAATGCTTAAAAAAATGGCCTGTATGACTGCCCTTTGAGAAAGTCGAAAAGCCATTACTGAAGAAGTTATTAACCTGGGATTAACTAATGAAAAGTTATTACAACCTCTTTTTCTTACAAGAAGTTGGGTCTTTAATTTCATAGGGAATCTCTTTTCTAAAAATTAGCTTCTGAGTTCTGAATACAGCCTCAACTTCATACTCATTCCATATTATGTATTCAATAATGAATTTATAAAAATATAAAACACGATCAAGACTAATGTTCGAAGGTATTGCATAGAAGTTTGGACTAAGTAAAGCCGAACTCAAAATAGCAATAATATTGCTGGGCCCTTTTAGATAAGGATTTTCGTAATCTTGCTGATATTTAAAGAAGTAACCCACACAGAAAAGATAGGCATCTTTAACAACTTTATTTTTATTACATTGTGACTCATCGTATCGTATGATAAATCGATTAAGAAGAATCAAAAACCTTTGATCAGGCAAATATTTTTGTAATTTATCCATAATAAGCATCCTTGCTAAGTTGTCATCCTTGACATGTTACTTATAACGCATATGAACTAAAAATCAATAGCTAAACTATCTTCGAAACTTTTCAATAATTGCTTTCAAACCATTTAAAAAACCTCCGCGCGATTTTGGTTCTTCTGCCTCAGGCTCAGGCTCAGGCTCAGGCTCAGGCTCAGGCTCAGGCTCAGGCTCAGGCTCAGGCTCAGGCTCAGGCTCAGGCTCAGGCTCAGGCTCAGGCTCAGGCTCAGGCTCAGGCTCAGGCTCAGGCTCAGGCAGGAACGATGCTGAATTTAGATAGTCTGAGTCAACATAGCTAACATCATTAGCTTCAAAATCCGATATATTTGTCTCATTCGCAGTCAGTTCGTATAAGTTAGTTTGTGAAACTATCGAAATTTCATTACTCGTATTGAAAGTATCTTTAACATCATCGATAAAAGAAACATAAACCAATTTGAAATGATTTGTATGTAGCAACAGTGGTTCTTTATCATCAGGAAAACCAAAAAAGAAAACAGTTAGAAACTTATTAGCTTTTTTATAGGACTTTGTTTTTTTATCAAAAAGGGACTTCCTGTACCTCTCAGCTTTCTCTCTTTGCTTTTCATACTCTTTAAAGAAAACATCTTTCTGGCTTGAGTTCCAGTTTGATGCATCAACTTTAAGCTTAAAGGCTTCTTTTGTTCCTTTTTTGCGAGCAAGAAAAACAATCTCATACTCATCTGCATTAGGATCTAAAGTAAGATTAGATTGTAGTGCACCAAAATATATTGCGGGTTTAAAATACTTAACATCTGGTTTATATTTTAACTTCTGAAATGTCTCATTATAAGTCCTTTTTTCATAGGGCGGTATTGAAAGGAACTCGTTATTGTTGACTCCTGAAAGATAGTAATCAACTATTGGTTTAATACTTGAAGACGAAACAGGATGTTCTCTTACAACAACTTCTTCATCGTTTACTTTTCTGGTCCTATTATCGTTTTTTTCTCTGTGAATTCTTTCATCATTTTCCAGACGAAGAATTGAAATGAATGGAGCTGGAGGAGAGTTATGTGTTTTTTCATCATTAGAGTTGTTTCGGTTGCGATTTTTTGCATCATGTATGCCACAACCTGACTTGTGCTCGCCAGTATATTTGAAATATGATTGATTAACATTCTCGGATCTGTAACTGCAAGGTGTCGCTTTTATTCTGCACTTCAGATAGGGGCATAAAAATTCAGTTGTTCGAACATAAAAATCATCCATACCCCTAAGGTCATTACCATGCACAATATCATCAGTTGAACTATCCTTCGCTACCGTCAAAACTCATGCCCTCGTTAAGTTGCCTTTAACAACATAGTAACGAAATGACAACACGGTGATCAATAAAAGTTACTTAACTTTAAAGTGCAATATTAATCGTTAAAATTCAATTACTTACATAAATTAAACCTAATCTTAACTCCTTTCTCTATCAACTGAAATTAAGGGTTCATTGAGTTGATGTTCTTTAATTCCATGTTTGTGAGCATTATATTGCCATATCACAAATTGCTGTTTTAAAACTCTGACTTCTTCTTTGAGCGATTCATTTTTCAACTGCAAATTTTTTATCTGCTGTGAAGCTATGCTGAGGTTTGCAGGTCTTTTGACTTCAGATGCTCCAGATTTTATGTTCTTCTTTTGAAGCTCAAAAGCCCTGACTATAGCTGTATGCTGACTTAGAGACTGTCTCGTTGGTCTCTTACCCAAAAGCTCGGTAACAGAGTCACAAAGGTTTTCCCAGGTAAACTTCCCCTGCCTTAAGGTCTGCCATCCTGCTATAGAATTTATAATTATTTGTAGATCTTTATTAGTAAGGTGTTTGGCCATTATTACTCTCCTTGTTAGTTATCTTGTTATCCTTCTTCATTTCTAAAATACGAGAAAAGTGTGAAAAATCGTCCCCATGCGTTCTTACAAGCGAACCATCAGGTAGTTCGGGATATTCCATCAATGCAATAATCCCCTTCACTCTTTCAAGTGTCTTCGTTTGATGCTGATACCACTTGTCAGCTCCAAGTTCCTCTTCACTGATAGCTTCTTTAGCCTTATCAACGAGGTCTTCAGTCGTATCAAGTAAGGACCTGAGCCTTTCAAGTTTCTGCTTCTCCCCTTTGACACATACCTGCTCACTACAGTTGATACAATCAAAGTATTTGCTACAGGGAGCAAAAGTATAATCATGAACACAATATCCATACTCAGTAGTATGAACAGCACCATGCTCTAACTCATTTTTTAATTCATGAATAGTTGAAATTTCAAAGTTCCCATTCACATCACTATCGCAGGGAATTATATTATTTTGATTAATGCCCAGAGCTTTCACTTTTTCAATCATTTCGTCTTCAGTGATGTGGTTGTAAACTCTGTTCTGGGTAATGGACACTCTGCCTGACCACTTTGCTATGTCCAGTTCTCCGAGGCCCCCTCTTTGGGCGAGAGTGTTAAGTAGATGTCTGGCTTGATGAGTTCTAAGAAAGAAAGGTTTATTATCCTCATCGTGATAACCATGCCTTTCGAAAAGATTCTTATGCTTACTGATTTTTGAATAGCCTAACTCTTTAGAGAAGAAAGCATTTGTTATTTTAAACAGATCATTACCTGTTCGTCGTTTCATACTGAGCTGGTTATTGAGGAGAGCACATAGAGCATTACTGAAGCGAACATCTTTCTCTTTATCAAACCAGATTGTTCCACCTGACCCATTTTTTATTTCTTCCTCAAGCATCTTACTTCTTGCTCTTGAATTTTCAGATAACTTTAACAATCTCTTAATTGCAAGTTTGGCAGTAGGAACCATAATTTCAGGTATCCACTTAATGTTTGCCCCAAAACCTTTCAGTGAATAGAATCTCAGGCCATAGCATTCCTTTCCTTCCCTGTTCTTCTCAACAATTTCACAATCAGCTCTAAGTGATAATATTTCAGATATACGACTGGGTGCGCACATCAGCAATGCAAACACTGAAGTAACAAACAGGTCTCTTTCGTGAAGGTCATAATCCTGCATTGAAAAGATTTCACCAATTGCTCGTAATGCTCTTTCATTAGGCAGTTTCGCTAATCTGGTATTGTCTGCATTATCAGAAATCGACAGCCTTGATTCAGGTGGTCTGATGTAACTACTCCACTTCATTAATCCACAATTAAGGAATTCTTTCTCATTCAGGAAAGCAACCAATCTCTCCATAAATTTACCACAACTATATGCAACTCCTTTAGTGTAGTTTTTATTAATGTCGGACAAGCACTCATCGAGAATGACTTGGTTTAGTGATTTTATATCACCAGACCCAGTAAAAACTAATAAATTTTTTTCAATCACCCTAAGCACAATTGGAAAAGTTAGTTTATCAAATCCTTTAAGATTAGAGCAAAAAATATAAGCTACATATGATTTGCAAAATTCAATGTAAGAGGAATCAAGATCTTCAGCTTTAATGAACGAATCCAACTTGACATTCTTCATCTTAAATTTAGAAAATTTAAATATTTTCTTCCAATGATTACTCTCCCATTTGTTATCAAGTAGATTGCCACTTAGTTGTTCTTTACAATTTAGAATAAATTCGTTAAGATTTTCCCCTGCTAAGATTTCTGTTTTATTCCTAAAATTAATTATATCACTTTCATTCATACCTATTGCTCCTTTGTAATTTTAAAGTCTCACATTTTTTCACTACTTCTTCTACAGCCATTATTGTTCTGTCTAATGTTTTACTCATAGTTTCATCATTAGTATCAGTCATAATTCTTTCTCTTTGTTTTAATAAATGATCTCGTAGTTCTATATGTGGTGCATCAATAAATGGGCGAAAGTGATGGCAGGTATAACAAGGGACAGGAACATTAGCCCGACATGATTTACAACCACCACATGCTCCAGTGACATCCCCTGATAAATCCCTAACTGCTAATTCATTTTTCTTTATTGAGTCATCACCCTGAATTTTACCTTGGAAAAAACCAGCATATTTTTTCATATGATTTCCCACTGCATCATCAATTCTTGCAACATGATCAGCATTAAATTCAACGTATACCCCCGTATATTGAGTTGTAGAGTGATCTAATAGTTCTGCAATAACTAATTCGCTGGCACCTTCTCTCGCAGCTCTTGTGCCAACCGTATAACGAAATCGTCGAGGGTTTACATTTAATCTTTCATAAGTTCTTTCCGAAATAACATTTTCTGTTTTAGCAATAAAAGCAAGTGTCTTATTTATCTTTACAGAGTATTCGTGAGCTTTATCCGATACAAATATCTCTCTCAATTCATTATTTATTTTGAAGCTTTCTAACTTTTGCATTGATATAAATAGCGGTGTATTTTCAATCTCTTTGTTAGTTAGCTCTCTTTTAAGTATGCTACGAATTTGCTCGATGCTCAAATCGCACTGCTTACGGAGTAAATCGTATAATTCTTTTGTCACTTGAAAATTTCTGCAAGCTTCCCTGAATCCCAAGCCTTGCTTTATCCTTGGGATGCTAATGACATATGAATAGCTATTCTCATTTACTTTTAGCCTTCTTATATCAGATACCTTCATCTGTGAAATCTGTAGTGGCCTTCTTCCGGTTGCGCTTGTCAGCAAAGCCATCGCTAATTGAGTAATATCTATGTTTCCTTTTTCATATGCTCTATAGCAAGCTTCAAGAAAAGATTGTAATTCTATATCAGTAAGTGGGCCTTTAACTTTATCTCTTCTTCTTACAACTTCTCCTTTTTTGTTGTCAGTGATTATCAATTTACACAAGAAATCATATGCATCTTCATCTATTCCAGAGTAACCCAATTCATACCATTTTTTTATGAGTATCCTTACCGATGACATAATATTATTGTTCTTGCCATCAGATCCTCTAAACCTCACAAGGGAAAACTCATCAACTCGCTTTGGCTCTACACTTACAATAAACCTCCTGAAATTATTATTTATTACTTTAACTGAAGCAGGGCTTAATTCACAAGCCAGATATTTAAGCACCTTTAAATATCCTTCCATTAATTCTTTATCAATTACATCCTTAACCATTTTGATATTTACCGTCACATTTCGGCTTAGTCTCCATGCCTCATCATTTAGGAAAAAGTAATAACCTTTCGTTTTAGCTTCATAAGCGCTCCCATTATCTTCACCATTAACATATACTTTTAACATTAAACACCTCCTCTATTGATCATATCTTTCTGCATATTCAGAGCTAACTCTGCGGCCTTGTTTTCGATGAATCTTCTGTTATAAGTAGAAGCAGTCCCCGAACCCTCTTTCCAGCCCATGAGTAAAGACCTCATTTGTTCTTGCTCATATTGATTAGGTGGACTCTCCATACGGTCCATCTTTGAAGAAAATTCATAATTCCAGGTGTGTCTTAATTTATGCCCTGTCATTCTAGAAAGGTCGGGGCAAGATATCCTTAAGGCATTAATTATTTTATGATATGCCTGAATAGATAATGGTTCTCCAAACGTATTTCCCTTTTTATGACAAATAAAAAGATAACCATTATCTTTTTTCATTCTGTGCTTTCTTCTTTCTACTTTAATATAATTGGAAATTTCCTGACTTAAGTCATCAGATATTGATAACTTCCTACTTAGGGTTTTAACAAGTGGTTGTTTAATCCTTGAGTCATGAGGATCATCAGCTCTCCTGTTGATAAAAATTGTCTGAGAACCTATATCAATATCTGCGATTTTGATGTTTAGTAACTCTCCTGCCCTTAATCCCAAGTTATAAAGAATCAGTATCATTAGTCTGTTTCGCCTTTGAACATCAGAATTAAATGGATTCATTTCTGAACCTATTTTCAAAATCTCAAACAAAATATTAATTTGATTTTGATTGAGGTTTCTATCTTTTGCTGGATCTTGGTTTTTGAATCTGATCTTAGGTCTGTGACTTTTCAATTTCGCAATGAATTTTTCAATAAGTTTGTGATCTCTTTTATAACTCACTGTGAAGAAGTCACATAACCATTCAAGATATTTAATAATTGCTGTTAATCTGAAGTACTGAGTATTACTATTAACCCTGCACCCGCTATCAAGATTTGCAACCTTCTCTTTTTTCATTCTCTTAGTTATAAATTCTTTTAGTCCATCAATCTCTTGAAGATGAAGAAACTCTGCTGTTCTGATCCTTGCTTCTATGTCTATGTTCTTGAGATTCAGAAATCTATAAAAAAGAGCTATACTCGCTGAATGTAGCTCAATAGTTGAAATTGATTCGTTTTTCTTTCTTAACTCAGTTGATATATACAAACACGGATAATAAAGCGGCACTTTTGAAACTTTATCAGTGATCAAACAACATCTCTCTCCAGTATCCATTTTTATTGTATTAGTTACTATTCTATCCATATGTCTCCTTATTTTATTTACATTATTTTAGTTCCATTCTTAATTAAAAATCTTGCAAAATAGGTATATGTATAACCTACATAGAAAATGACCTATAAGTATCTTGCAAATAAATTATTGTCTTTTACTTAATAAATCCAGTAATATCAAGTGGATCTAAAATTATTTTTACATTTATATATAAGGTAGATAGAAGGTTTATTCTATTTACCTGATACTAACTATTCACTACTTTATCCCTTGGTATCTCTCACTTTTAAATAATTCCAGTAAAGTATTTTGCAACATACCCTTGAATAAATCATTTATATCTTGCATTTTTAAATTAATTTTAATTCATTTATTCCTTAGAATGATTATTTAATTAGCACACCAAAAACACTTAGTCAAATTTAATATGCCATTCTATTTGTCCACTACCGAATTAAGGATCTTTTAAAAGATTTTTAAAGTTGATATTTTACTAACATTGATAATCATGGATGAGGATGGTAGTTATAATGATAAGAACCAATTTTAATAAGGGAGTATTAATAGAAGGGGTTTAGCTTAGCACTAAAAATAATTTCATTAAAAACAAAATTAAAGAAAGGCCAACCCAATAAAATGGATTGGCTAAAATATTTTCTAGATCATAAAATCATCAAGATTTTTACCAGTGTCGAGAGCGCTTTTTATAGCTTTAGGTGTACGCCCCTGCCCTGTCCAGCTTTTCTCATTGCCATTTTCGTCGGTATATTTATATTTTGCAGGTCGAGGATTGCGGCTTGACTTTTGTTTTTTTGAAGCTGAGCTTGAACCATAATGACCAAGTAATTCCTGTGGATCGATTCCATCTGCAAGGAGTTGCTCTCGGATAGCGTCAAGTTTTACTTTCCTCTCTTCTTTTTCTTTCATGCCTGACTCTTCTTCGTGACGTTTTTCTTCAACGATTGATGTCAGTTTTTCAAGAATTTCTTCGAGAATTTCTAGTGAGGTTTCACGTGATTTTGCTCTTAAAGTCCGAATGTTGCTAAATGCTTTAAACTCTTCACTCATTGCAAATTTTCCCATTTTAAAATTTTTAAGAACTACAATAAGAACTACAAGTGGTTTACTCAATGATTTTAGACGAAGAATTCTGAGTGTCACCCTATAAAACTAAAATTATGTAAGAAAGATCAAATCTAGAGATTCTTTTAGAGTTCCAAAGAATTTTTCAGAAATTTATTTATTTCGTGCTTTTCTTGCATCGTAATAGAATTCAATATCATTCGCTTTAAGAATTTAACAAATGTTGAATGCCAAATTTCTCTCTCATCTGCCCATACCCAATCTTTAAGTAGAGCTTCTTCAATTGAAAGCCATATCAAACCATAATCACTATCTTTCATGTAAATTTTAAAATAGTCATCTGTAACCCTGAGAGCATGACCGACAATCGCCCTCCCGTTACTTATGGTCCAAAATGGTTGCGGGCAAGTAAAATCTGATAGGGATGTGAATGCCAATCCCCTAACCTGAGCGGCCTGCATGGTGCCACTAACTCTATGATTGTTTCGCCAAGCTCTAAGATCGCCAAGAAGATAGTTTACTCGCTGATTTCGGGCTTTGCTTTCAGAAGACTGATACTGCACATAGGGTGGGCCATCTCCATTCTGGCGATAACGAGCAAGGGTTTTAACACTTACCCCTAAATACAATGCCGCTAAATCTACACCAATGGTGGCATCATCCGGCATGTCGCCGAACAAACTCCAGACCTCTGACATCTCTCTCAAGGTTTCAATAGCACTCATGCTTGCTTCCCAGAATATTCAGGTATTGGTGGGTATTTTGCTGAAGCCAGTAAATTATTATATAACCCTGGCGCAGTCATCAGTATATGTAGCTCAATCCGCTGTAGTGCCTCAAACACTCGGTTTTTGTCCGGTTCAGCATACCTCTCGGTAGGATCGGTTGTGTTACGGTGATTCAGGAGCTTCTTTACAACAGCATAGGAGCCAATCTCTTCAGCGATCCTGCCAAAGGTTCTTCTCAGGTCATGAGTGCCTACCTTAGCGATTCCGGCTTCTGCACATAGGTATTCTCTAAGTGTTTTACTATCACTATAGTGCCCGCTTTTGCTTCGAGGTGATCGTGCTGGAAACACCCATTTTCTGCGACTCGCTTTTACTTCTTTATCAAAAACGATATCCCTTCTTTGCTCTAATAAACACTTGACAGCATCACAGATGGGAAGCTCATGATTAGTCCTGTTCTTGGTATCAAAGAAGAAAATTTTCTTATTAACCAAATCGACATAGCTCGTAGACTTTGCTTCTTCTGCCGATAGCTCCTCTCTCCAGCATAGAGAAGCCGTTTCTTCCTTTCTCGCACCAAGCAACACCGTTAGAAGGAGATAATCGCAACCAAGGCGGTTAAAGCTTCTCTTGTTGTTCAGCGCCTCCAGAAACTTACCCAATGTATCTTTTGCTGAAAGCGGATTTCTCACACCTTTTGACTGATAGCTTTCTTCCAGTTCAGAGCGACTACGATATTTCTTTTGCACTCTGAGCACAGTGAATGGGTTGTAAGTGAGAACAGGAAGTCGTTGCTGGCTCTGTGCATTCATCGCCTCTACATCGATAGAATGTTGAACTGCCACATTTGCCCACCTGAAAGTCTGCTCAGCCGTCGTTCTGGTTTTTGAGGCTATCTCATCAAACTTCTTAAGAATGAGGCTTCCTGTGAGGTCACGGACCCTATACCGCTCCCACTCTTTAAGCTTTTGTTCCGCTTTATCCAGCACCCGGATTGAATTTGGTTTTGCTGGTTTGCTTCGTCCTAGCAGGTGCTGACGATATTGAGTAAAAATCTCACTGAGGGTTAGCTCTGCGATATCAGCTTCTCGTTTAACTGTATTTGGGTTTCTTTTAGTAGATTTCATCGATTGTGCATAGGTTCTCGCAACTTCACGAGCCTGATCAATCGATGCAAAATCCGATACATTACCTATCGTCGCTCTGATTACCTGTGAAGGTGACTTGCCCTCTGAAGGACTTCTGTCCCCTCCTGAAACTCTTCTCTGGATGATATAGGTCTTCTTCGTTGCACTGATCTTTACACCAAAGCCTACGGGTGAATCACGGTGGCTGTCAGTGATAAGATACGGCTTACCAGAAATGTTAGGCACATACACAACTCGTCCGTCTGAATCTAACTCAGGTTTGGTTTCTATCGATAACTTATTGATAATTATTGATTGATTCAGAGTCATCTTCACTGTTGTTGCCTCAAGTATACCAAAAGAGCCATGTTGTATTCTTGATAGTAGCTAGAATACATCTGGCATACAAACTTTCGGATTTAGATGGATTTATCAGGGTTTCAAATGGGGCCACTTGAGTACTTCTAAAGCCATAAAAATGAGTTAATTCAATATGAAAGAGTCTACAGATAAGGACTTTTCAACCCATACGCCGATGATGCAGCAATACCTGCGCCTGAAGGCCGATCATCCTGACATTCTGCTGTTTTATCGCATGGGCGATTTCTATGAGCTGTTTTACGATGATGCGAAACGCGCCTCGCAGCTGCTGGAAATCTCGTTAACCAAACGCGGTGCATCCGCGGGTGAACCGATTCCAATGGCCGGCGTGCCTTACCATGCAGTAGAAGGTTATCTGGCAAAACTGATCCAACTCGGCGAATCAGTGGCGATCTGTGAGCAGATTGGCGATCCCGCCCTGAGCAAAGGCCCGGTAGAGCGCAAAGTCGTGCGCATTGTTACGCCCGGCACCATCAGTGATGAAGCGTTGCTACAAGAGCGTCAGGATAATCTCCTCGCCGCCATCTTCCAGAGCCAGCGCGGTTTTGGCTATGCAACACTGGATATCAGTTCTGGTCGATTCCGCCTAAGTGAACCTGCCGATTTGGAAACCATGGCAGCCGAGTTGCAGCGCACTAATCCGGCCGAGTTACTCTACCCCGAAGATTTTCAGGCCATGGCGCTGATTGACCAGCGCCGCGGCCTGCGCCGTCGTCCTCTTTGGGAGTATGAAATCGATACTGCGCGCCAGCAGCTCAATCTGCAATTTGGCACCCGCGATCTCAGTGGCTTTGGCGTCGAACAGGCGCACCTTGCCCTGCGCGCCGCAGGATGCCTGCTGCAATATGTCAAAGATACGCAACGCACCTCGCTGCCGCATATCCGCTCGCTGAGTATGGAACGTCAGCAGGACAGCGTGATTATGGATGCTGCTACGCGCCGTAATCTGGAGATCACTCAGAATCTGGCAGGCGGCATCGAGAATACGCTGGCGGCGATCCTGGATAAAACAGTTACGCCAATGGGCAGCCGCATGCTGAAACGCTGGCTGCATATGCCGCTGCGCGATGTCACCACTATCGCACGCCGTCAGGAATCTATCGCTGAGTTGCAATCGCTTAGCCAGGATTTGCAGCCGGTGTTGCGGCAGGTAGGCGATCTGGAGCGTATTCTGGCGCGCCTGGCACTCCGCACCGCTCGCCCACGCGATCTAGCGCGTATGCGCCATGCTTTCCAGCAGCTCCCGGAATTAAATCAGCTGCTTGAAGGGGCTGAGGCAACTCAGCTGGTCAATCTGCGATCGCAAATGGGTGAGTTCAAGGAACTGCGCGAGCTGCTGGAGCAGGCCATCATTGAATCTCCGCCGGTACTGGTGCGCGACGGTGGCGTGATTGCACCCGGCTATAATGCAGAACTGGATGAATGGCGGGCTTTGGCGGATGGCGCGACCGATTATCTTGATCGTCTGGAGATCCGTGAGCGTGAAAAGCTGGGGCTGGACACGCTAAAAGTCGGCTTTAATGCCATCCACGGCTATTACATTCAGGTTAGTCGCGGACAAAGTCATCTGGTACCAATTCACTACGTACGCCGCCAGACGCTTAAAAATGCCGAGCGTTATATCATTCCTGAACTGAAAGAGTACGAAGACAAAGTTCTGACCTCGAAAGGCAAAGCGCTGGCGCTGGAAAAAGGCCTTTATGATGAGTTATTCGATCGCTTATTGCCACATCTCGAAGCGCTGCAAATCAGCGCGGCCGCGCTATCAGAACTGGACGTGTTAGCAAACCTGGCCGAACGTGCCTGGACACTTAATTACTGCCGTCCGGTGTTACAAGAAAAAGCCGGCATTCGTATTACTGCTGGGCGCCATCCTGTGGTGGAACAGGTGCTAAAAGAGCCCTTTATCGCTAACCCGCTATCGCTCTCACCCCAGCGTCGCATGTTGATCATCACCGGGCCGAATATGGGTGGTAAAAGTACCTATATGCGCCAGACTGCATTGATTGCATTAATGGCGTGGATTGGCAGCTATGTGCCGGCGGAAGAGACGGTCATCGGCCCAATTGATCGTATTTTTACCCGCGTTGGTGCAGCCGACGATCTGGCTTCTGGTCGCTCAACCTTTATGGTAGAGATGACTGAAACCGCCAACATTCTGCATAACGCCACCGAAAATAGCCTGGTGTTGATGGATGAAATTGGTCGCGGCACTTCTACCTATGATGGGCTATCGCTGGCATGGGCGTGCGCCGAGAGCCTGGCAAATCGCATTAAGGCCATGACGCTGTTCGCCACCCACTATTTTGAGCTGACAACCCTGCCTGAGAAAATGGAAGGCGTGGTGAATGTGCACCTGGATGCCGTTGAGCATGGCGATACCATCGCCTTTATGCACAGCGTACAGGATGGTGCGGCGAGTAAAAGTTATGGTCTTGCTGTAGCAGCGTTGGCGGGCGTACCTAAAGAGGTAATTAAGCGCGCGCGTAACAAGCTTAAAGAGCTGGAAGCGTTATCTGGCAGTTCTGCTGCATCAACGGTTGAAGGATCACAAATGCAGCTTTTGGTCGCTGAAACCTCTCCGGCGGTCGACGCTCTTGAGGCGCTGGATCCCGATAGTCTAACGCCAAAACAAGCGCTGGAATGGATTTACCGGCTCAAAACGCTGGTCTAGCATTAGCTGGGGATAAGCAATCAGTGCATTGCGTATCCTCATAATCGTCTGAATACAGGACAAAAAAAAGGTGACCTTTAGGTCACCTTTTTTACTGGTTAGTTAACGCTTATTCACGAAACAGTGCTTCAATGTTCAGGCCCTGTGTCTGCAGGATTTCGCGCAGACGACGCAGCCCTTCCACCTGAATCTGACGGACACGTTCACGGGTCAACCCGATTTCACGGCCCACATCTTCCAGCGTTGCCGCTTCATAGCCTAACAGGCCGAAACGACGCGCCAACACTTCACGCTGCTTGGCATTAAGTTCAAACAACCACTTAACGATGCTTTGTTTCATATCATCGTCCTGCGTGGTGTCTTCCGGGCCGTTGTCTTTTTCATCGGCCAGGATATCCAGCAGCGCTTTTTCGGAATCGCCACCTAAAGGTGTATCAACCGAGGTGATGCGCTCGTTGAGACGCAGCATACGGCTGACATCATCAACTGGCTTGTCTAACTGCTCGGCAATCTCTTCAGCACTTGGCTCATGATCAAGCTTGTGCGAAAGTTCACGCGCGGTACGCAGATAAACATTCAGCTCTTTAACAATGTGAATTGGCAGACGGATAGTACGGGTTTGATTCATGATCGCCCGTTCAATTGTCTGACGAATCCACCAGGTGGCGTATGTTGAGAAACGGAACCCACGTTCTGGGTCAAACTTCTCTACAGCGCGAATCAGGCCAAGATTACCCTCTTCAATCAGATCCAGCAGAGCCAGACCACGATTGCTATAACGGCGGGCAATCTTTACCACCAAGCGTAAGTTACTTTCAATCATGCGGCGGCGAGAAGGAATATCACCCCGCAGTGCACGGCGCGCAAAGAAGACTTCTTCTTCTGCCGTCAGCAGTGGTGAGTAACCAATCTCTCCGAGGTAAAGCTGCGTCGCATCCAAAACGCGTTGCGTCGCACCCTGTGACAACAGCTCTTCTTCCGCTACGTCGTTGTTATCACTAGGTTCGTTCTCAACGAGAGCCTTCTCATCAAAAACCTCAGCTCCGTTGTTTTCCTCGAATTCCGCATCTTCATTTAAATCGGTAACTTTCAGCGTATTCTGGTTCATTAGCGGCTCCTACCCGTGATCCAAGGGCAGAACCAAGGTTCTGCCGGATTATCGCTGCGGTAAATAACGCAACGGGTTTACGGATTTCCCCTTGTAACGAATTTCAAAGTGCAATCTTACTGAACTGGTACCGGTGCTACCCATGGTAGCGATTTTTTGCCCCGCCTTAACTTCCTGTTGTTCCCGGACCAGCATAGAGTCGTTGTGGGCGTAGGCACTCAGGTAGTCATCATTGTGTTTGATGATGATTAAATTGCCATACCCGCGGAGCGCGTTGCCTGCGTACACCACTCTTCCCGAAGCTGTGGCGACAACAGGTTGTCCACGCGAACCGGCGATATCGATTCCTTTGTTTCCGCCTTCCGCAGCGGAGAAGTTATCGATGATCTTCCCATCAGTCGGCCAACGCCAGCTTCCCACTGGAGTTGTGCTATTTGTCGTGCTGCTGACTGTAGGTGGTGCGACAACCGGAGCTGTGGTCGTTGCCACATTATTTGCTCCTTTCGACGGCAGCAATTTGCTACCTGACGAATTACCCGAATCATCAGAATACGTAATAACAGGTTGCTGTGCAACAGGGGTCGATTTAATTTGCGTCTGGTTTGGCGTTGCAGGTACGCCCCCCTGGGTTGCATCCGCTACGGTTATCGCATTGCCGCCGGTAATCGTCTGGCCATTCGCGTTACCTACCTGCAGCGTTTGGCCTGCGGTCAAGCCATACGGGGCTGCAATGTTATTGCGCTGAGCCAGATCGCGAAAATCGTTGCCGGTAATCCAGGCAATATAGAACAGGGTATCACCGCGTTTTACGGTATAAGTCTCGCCACCGTAGCTACCTTTCGGAATATTCCCATAATTTCGATTGTACACAATATGACCATTTTCTGTGGTCACATTATTATTATCACTAACCATTGCACCAGAGGTTGGCGCTGAAGAAGTACCGCCACTTAACATTCCACCACGCGGCATCGCTGGCACACCGCTGTTTTGCGAGGAGATCATGCCACCACTTGGGGCTGAAGCCATACCGCTGTCGCCGCCGTTACTGCCTACCTGGCTAATGGGTGCCTGAGTATTATCGCCTGAGCTACAGCCCGCCAGCCAAAAACCTACCAAAGAAAGTGCCGCCAAACGGCGTAATTGAAATACTGTGCTTCCCATGCTCACTGATCCCCCGTGATGGCAACCCTGAATATTAATGTGTAACGACTGAAACCGCATTATTCACTGCGCGTAACGTCAAAAACGGTTTTTAGCATTGATAAACAAGGATAGTAACAATATCAACTGTGCCGTGCCATGTAACAGTTGTGAAGAATTGCGTAATAACGGCTCAGGCCAGATCGCCCTGCACCAGCGGTACAAACCGGACAGGTTCTATGATTTCTTCAATCAGTTCTCCGCCCTGGCGACGTAAACGCTTCAACACTTGCTGGTCGTCGCCCACCGGCAGCACCATTTTGCCGCCTTCGCCCAATTGCGCTATCAGCAAAGTCGGAATTTCAGGTGGCGCTGCAGTCACGATAATGGCATCGAACGGACCGCGCGCTGCCCAGCCCTGCCAGCCATCACCATGCCGCGTTGAAATGTTATGCAGATCGAGTTGCTTGAGGCGGCGCTTAGCCTGCCACTGCAACCCTTTGATTCGTTCTACGGAGTAAACATGATTGACCAGATGCGCCAGAATCGCGGTCTGATAACCCGAACCGGTGCCGATTTCCAACACGCGCGATTCCGGTGTGAGTTCGAGCAGTGCGGTCATCCGCGCCACCATATAAGGCTGTGAGATGGTCTGACCGCTGCCAATGGGCAGGGCAACGTTTTCCCACGCTTTATGCTCAAATGCCTCATCGATAAAACGCTCACGAGGCACTTCAGCAATGGCTTTCAGCAGGTTTTCATCATGAATGCCCTGCGCGCGCAGTTGCTCCAAAAGCGTTTCGATGCGCCGATTCACCATGCCAGCTTTACCTCGGCTTGCAGCAGCCAGTCGCTCAATACCTCTTGCGCAGCATGTGCAGTCAGATCCACATGTAGCGCGGTAAGCGATACATAGCCCGCATCGACGGCGGCAAAATCCGTATCCGGACCAGCATCCAGCTTCTCACCCGGCGGACCAATCCAGTACAGTGGCTGGCCGCGCGGATCCTCGGTACAGATCACCTGATCGGCCGGATGGCGGCTACCACAGCGTGTGACGCGAAAACCTTTGATTTCGGCTAACGGTAGATCGGGGACATTGATATTGAGAATGCGGCCGGTACGTAATGGCGCCCGCGAGAGCGCGCGCAGCAGAGTGCAGGTTACGCTCGCAGCGGTAGCATAGTGCTGATGTCCATTGAGCGAGACGGCGAGTGCAGGCAGTCCAAGATGCCGGCCCTCCATGGCCGCAGCAACCGTTCCGGAATAGATCACGTCATCGCCAAGATTAGGCCCGGCGTTAATACCCGACACGACAATGTCGGGACGCGGCTGCATCAGCTTGTTGACACCGAGAAACACGCAATCGGTCGGCGTCCCCATCTGTACGGCAATATCGCCATTTTCATGGGTAAAAGTGCGCAACGGGGTTTCTAATGTCAGAGAGTTTGATGCGCCACTGCGATTGCGATCGGGCGCAACCACCTGCACCTCAGCAAACTCACGTAGCGCGCGAGCCAGCGTCTGAATGCCGGGAGCATGAATTCCATCGTCGTTGCTGAGCAATATCCGCATCTATTCCTGACCTTTGTTCATTCAACTGGCCCTCAACCCACCTGCTAAACGCAGCTCAACCGTAAAAAGAGGCAATCTGGCGGGACAAGGATGTTTGCATTCTAGCGGTGAGGCGCGGGAAGTGGTAGGCGAAAATCAAGGAACTGCCGGTGTTTGCCGTAACAATATGCAATTAGTGATGATGCGTGAAACAGAAATGCCCGGCGAAAAAGCCGGGCAAATGTGAAGATTACTGACGGTCAGGTAAGCTGACCGCATACAAGTACCAGGCCGAATGAGGCAACCAACCCTCCGCCCAGCGCCAGTCATCGTCTTTTCGTGTAACCGCATAACCTTCGTCGAAGGCGATGCCATCGGCAACCTGATTGGATGCACCGGTAATACCGTTAACAATGCCACCCGGCAGCGTGGTGTATTTCCATGAATTGAAGAACAGATAGCTGATATGGCGATAACCGCTGCCAGTCAGCATGCTGACATCATACGGATTGTTCCCCAGAATCCAGTTAAGCTGATCCCAGGCATAATTTTGCAGCTGCAGCGTAAAGGCTTTGTCTTCAGCAAACAGCGGCATTGCCTGACGTGCCGCCGCAGCCAGCGACGCGACGCGCGCATTTTCACCCTGCCACCACGGCGCGGCTTCACTGTCATGCGGGAAGAAGAAGCTGGTGCGCTTCTCGCCATTTTTTAGCTGAATCAACTGGCGTGCATAGCCAAACGGATTACTGGTTTCTTTTGTCACCGCCAGCTCAAAGCCCAGTGAACGTTTCACCGTATCTTTGATTTTTGTCTGCTGATCGGGGGACGCAATGCGGGCATACTCCAGCAGCGCGATCACCGGCAGGCCAGCATCCGATGGGTGGAAGAAGGGACGCTGCTGCGCATCCGCTCTCCAGTAATCATGCCAGTTATCCAGGGATGTCAGGCGCGCCATCAGGCTTTGCGCCCGCTGTTGTGCTGCCGCCAAATAGTCAGCTTTATGCGAAGCACGATACAGTTCAGTTGCCGCCAACAGCGCGGTATAGTCATCAACGATATTTTCCTTACCGTCGTTAACCATCTGCACATTGTGTTTTTGCAGGAAAGCAAAGGCGTCTTCGGCGGTTTGCAGATACTGTTTGCGACTGAAGTTACCGTCATTTTCCATGGTGCTAGCCAGCGCCAGCGCGGCAATCGACATACCGGCACCGGAACGGAAGCTTGCCTGCCACGCCAGTGGCCCAACGGCATCTTCCTCAACAATGGTTGAATCTGACTCTTTCTCTTTAATCTGCGTACGCCAATTCGGATTAGCAATGACCCGATCCTGCGCCAGCTTCTCTTTACCCGGAGAGGAGATCGCCTGGAAGAACGATTCACCAGGACGTTTCATGCGCACCAGGAAATCTGCGCCGTAGAGACCTTCATCCAGCATACGTTGGCGATACTCATCAAAATTCTGATTATGCCGTTCGCCAAGATGTTGATATCCACGCAAGAGGCTCCAGGCCACCAGCGGAGCCTGCTGTGGATTGAAATAGGAGGTCAGATTTTGGTGTGACAGGTGTACACCGTAATCGCCGGTGGCATCATACCAGCCACCGTGCACATCAACGGTGCCCGATCCTGTGCCGGCTGGCAGCGGGAGTTTCCGATCGGCTTTGTCAAACAGGCCGGTAACGCGCTGGCTTTTGAAGTAAGCAATCACATCAGAAAGCGTGTAGCGTTCCAGCAAATCGGCACCGATGATAAAGGGCCCCGAACGGACGTCACCATCGCTACTGGTGGTTTGCAGCACGTAGCGCCCCGCTTTTTTCCAATCCGAGAAATCGGCACGGTAGAAGGTGCGATCGCCCCAACTCTGCACTTCACCCTGCGGCTGCAAAGTGCCGCTCAGCACTTGCTGATTGGTTTCACTGTCGAGCAATACAAAGTTGACCGGCGGTTTAACGCGTGATTCGCCAGTCAATTGCACTATCGCGTTTTTCGGTGCGGCAATGTCGTAGCCCACCTGATTAATTAAAACCTGGGTTTCGGCGTGCGCGAGACCGGCCACCAGCAGCGCTGCGGTTAGCGCGGAGAAACGAATCCTCATACTCATCATCCTTTGTGTCGTGAGTGATTAAAACAGGCTAAAAGGGGCAATCATCAGGAATTTGATGTCCTTTTCGTCCTGGAAAACGTTGCCATAGCCACCACCCCAACTTGGGTTATCGCTATGATTATTGAAGGCGGTGAGATGCAGTTTGAATACGGTGTCTTTAGCCCAGCCAGATTGCACCTGCCAGACCAGATCGCCATTAATGGCGGTTTCGGTCAGGCGCTGGTTCTGTGACCAATCACCACCGCGCGCCGGTTTGCCATCCCAGCCCCAAGCAAAGGAGCCGCCGATGCTAACGCCAGGCCAGACGATATCGCTGAGATCGACCATCATGCCGGCAAACAACGCCTTCTCGCCGTCGGCATTGAAGTCAGAACGCGAGTCCCACCACATATCGATGCGGCCTGCGGAGTTAGGGTAAATCGGTGTCATCGCGACGGTGTAATAGCCCTGTTTACCCGGCGAGTGCACCACACTGCCCTCCAGACGGAACTGATAACGATCCACCTGATACGACAGCGTTAACCCTTGTTGCCAGGCGAATTCATCATAAACATCATGGCGGCCCGTACGATCCTGCGAGCCGTAAAATTGCCAGCTCATGCTCAGCGGATTTTCCCAAAGCGTGGTTTGACGCGCGGCCTTGGCGAAATATTTATCGAGATAGTGCGGTGATTCTCCCCACGCCAGCTCAAGCGTGTTGCCGTTTTTGAAGTCGTATTTGCCGCCTAACGAATGCAAATAGCGAATGCGCGTCTGGCGGTCAATTTCGCGAAACTCGTACATTTTGCGATACCACGGCGCTTTATATTTGTTGGCTCCCATCCATGAAAGCGACAGCGCCCCGGCTGAGCCATAATCATATACAGCTCCGACTTCAACACCCTGATAAGTGCCGGGTAAAAATCCCCACTGCGTACCCAACAACGTCTGGCCGCTCGGCTGGATATAACCGGCACGTAGCCAATAATCACCGGCATTGACCTTCAGCGCTGCACGATAAAGATCGAGGCTATTTTTTTCGCCGACGCCGCGGTCTTCCCACATAGAGGGACCATGGCTAAAGCTAATTTCGTTAGGATGTGCCGGGCTTCCTTCAAACAGATCCCAGGTTCCAAAGGCGGCGATATCAACGCCGACAACGTCCGCCAGATAGCCCGATTGATAATCCAGCGCGCCAGTCAGCGTGCTGTGATGCAAATTGGTTTGATAGTGCTGGTAATGGCTACTATCGGGATTGAGATCTTTGCGTTCGCGATGGCGCTGCCAGTAGTACAGCGTGCCATCTAATTTGCTGTCTTCAATAAAACCTGCGGCTTCAACCGCGGGCGGTGCCGCAAACAACATCAACGTTGCCAACGGCAGCAGCGCCACTTTTTTTCCCTGAAGTAAAGCGTTCATTATATTTCCTTAAGGTGTACGCAACCCTGCGATAGCGGCCGCATACCTATTCCCTGTTGGTCAGTATTTAAAAAATGTTGCGCGTCAGGCGCGGGGCGTCGTCACACTCGGCCGCGTCCAGCGACCATAAATCAGCGTTAGAATGAAGGGGACCAGGAAGGCCACGGCAATTGCCGCCACTTCATAAATCATTTTCGACTCGGGTCCTTCAAACAGACCGAGTTCAAACACGTTTAGTACTGGCAGGAAGCTGTAGGTTTTTACCTGTAGCAGTCCGGTAATGCCGCCGCCCAACGCCGCACCGATGCAGCCGAAGATAAACAACATGCGGAATTTGAGGTTTACGCCGTACAGCGCGGGTTCAGTAATGCCGAAGAAAGCGGAGAGCGAAGCCGAGATGGCAATCTGGCGGTCACGAAGATTACGGGCAATAAAGATCGCGCCGCTCACCGCGCCAAACTGCCCCATCACCGCCGACATGAACATCGCCATGATGGTGTCATAGCCCTGCACCTGAATATTAATCAGCGCGAGGGGGATGATGCCCCAATGCACACCGAATACCACGAACAGCTGGCCAATACCCGCCAGTAGAGCGCCGGAGATCATAGGACTGAGCTGATATAGCCAGCTGTAACCATTGGCGATACCGATCCCCACGTAATCGGCCAGCGGGCCGATGATGGTAAATACCACAAAGCCACAGATAATCAGCGCGAGACACGGCACAAAAACCAGCGCCGCGACGTCCGGAATCCACTGCTTCAGTTTGCGTTCAACTTTGCTCAGCAGCAGGACCGCCAGAATCGCGGGGATCACCGCTCCACCGTAAATTTTCAGGCTGATACTCAAACCAAACAGGGCGAAGTGCTGCGGCAGATCGGGCTGCGTAAGAGGAAATACCATTGCTGCGGTTAGCGCCAGCGCGGTGAAGCGGCTGGCCCCGAAACGATCGGCGGCAGTCACGGCGATAAACAGCGGCAAGAAGACAAATACGCCGCTGGCCAGGGCATTGAACATGGCAAAAAGCAGGTCATCACTGGAAACCAGACCCTGCGTTTGCAGCAGCACCATAACCCCTTTGATGACGCCAATTCCAGCCAGCACGCCGATATAGGGGGTGAAAATGGCGCCAAGCGTCGCCAGCATTTTTCCAGCAAGGCCGCGTTCGTCAGTACCCGGTTTAGCGGGCTCCACTACCGGTGCAGCACCGTGCTGCATGGCCTGATACAGCTGCTCAACCTGCGGGCCTACGACTACCTGCAGTTGTCCAGGTGCATTCACGACGCGAATCACCCCCGGCAAACCGCTAATTGCGGGGATATCGACCTTGGCTATATCGTGAATAGCCAGGCGTAAGCGAGTCGCACAGTGCGAGATATGGCTGATATTATCGTCGCCGCCGATCTGCTCTTTGATGGCTTGCGCCAGCTTCACGTAATCGAGTTTCATCGTTATTATCCTTATTACATCGCGCCCGATGTTAGTCGTAATCGCCCGGTTTGGTTTTGCTCTTCATCGACACACCAAAGTCGGTGAAAATACGCTGCGGCAGATTGTTGCCCTTCGCTTCCGCAATGTGGTGCGCCAGGATTTGGAAGGGCACCACCAGCAGCAGCGGCGCGATCCATTCGCTCACTTCTACACCCAGCGCCAGCGTGCGTTCGTCATTGCTTTCGCCCAGGCACAGGCTCCAGACATGAGGCGTCACGCGCTGTTCATAGTCACGTAGCAGGCGCAGACGTTCGCGAACAGGCGCATCAACATCAATAAAGAACAGGCGGTGCTGCGGGTTAATCTCAAAATAGGGGCCGTGCATAAACGCCTCTAGCTCAATTCCCTGCGAAGGTACGCGCACCGTTTCACTGAACTTGGTCTCCATCTCCTTAATCACACCCAACGCTGGACCAAAGCCAATCGAGATAAAACGTGGCGCGGCGGTAAGATCTGCCTGCCAGCGCTGCCAGAAGGTTTCGGTACGCGCAATAATGTCTGGAAGGGCTGCCGCACCGCGCTGCAGCATCGCGAGTTCTTGTTGCTCTTGTTCAGCACTCAAACGGCCGCTCTGGCGAGCGCTATGCAGGCCGATGAGCATCAGCGTCATGATGGTGGCTAAATAGCCTTTCGTAACATAGCCAACGCGCTCTTCGCCGCTGCGGATCTCCACGGCGCGATCCACCGTCTGAGCGAGAGGACTCGCCATCTTGCTGGTCATTCCCCAGGTTGCCACGCCGTGCTGCTGCTTGAGCGCCTCAATGGCGGCCAACGTTGAAGTGCTTTCACCGCTTTGTGAAATCGCGAAAACCAGATCGGTGGTGGGATCCCACTGCTCGTAATGCTGGAAATGAAACGGCTCCTGCACGCTGATGCGCACGCCCGTTAGCCGTTCAACATAATATTTTGCGCTTAGTGCGGCGTTAATGCTGGAGCCTGTGGCAAGCACCAGCACCGATTTTGCAGCGCCAAGCGCGGGCAAACCTTCTGGATAGTTCGCTAGCAGGTTGCTCAGCACCTCAGGCTGCTGGTGGATGTAAGTCATCATGGTGGGTTTCATTGCCGCTCCTTAAACCGATTTCCTGAAAAAACCTGAAAACGTTTTCAGGTTGCAGGCAAACTTATTTAATGGCGCAGATTAAGTCAACGAGATGATCGACAAAATGCGATCGCGCTAACAAAGCGCGGATCGCTGGGAATTAAAGGAGCGCGTAAAGAATCAGGCGGATTCGCCGGCGATCAGCGCCGGTAGCGGCGGTGCAGTTCGACGCGCCTCATCGGCTAAGATCCCGTCGAGTTGGGCCATCATCATCGTGATGATGTTCTGCCCAAGAAGCGGATTTTGATGATCGACGCTGGTGATGCGGGGAATGAAGAATTCACTACCGGGAAAGCGCTCGCAGCTGATCACGGCAACCTGTTGAGGCACCTGAATGGCGCGATCGTTGAGGGCGCGAATGGCCCCCATCGCCACACGATCGTTGATAGCCACCAGCGCCTGCGGCGGCTGAGGCAAATCCCATAGCGTTTCAACTGCTTGATAACCGTGCTGCGGATAGAAGTTATTCAGGCAAATCCACGCCTCGCACGGCGTAACGCCCCCCTGTTCAAGAGCGCGACGAAAATGGCTGACGCGCTCGCGCGTAACCCATACTTTGCGCGACCCGCCGATAAAGGCGATATCACGCAGACCACGCGACAGCAAATGATTAACCGCCAGCTCGACACAGTGTTGGTGGTCGCGCATCACGCACGGCCAGAGATTATCCGGATGAGGTTGCCCCACCACTACCACCGCCATTTTGCTCATCAGCGTGTCCAGCATCGCCAGATAGCTCGGAGGAATAGGCGCATAGTCGCTATGACCACCCAACACGATCACGCCATCAATTTGGCTATCAATAATTGATTGAAAAATAGCGCTTTCGTCGCCTGAAGCCTCCTGACTGCGGTTGGCGGACTGCGTATCGTAAAGCGTAATTTTATAGCCGATGGCCAGGCAGGCTTGCTGAATCTGCGCCACCAGCGTAACGAAGTAGGGGTTGGTGATATCGGAAACGATGACAGCCAGAGTGTAACTCTGGCGCGAAATCATGCCGCGCGCCATCAGGTTAGGACTGAACTGATGCTCAGCAATCACTTTATCGACGCGCGCGCGCGTCTTTTCTGAAACCCACGCATGCTTATTGAGCACGCGCGAGACGGTAGTAATGGAAACACCGGCGAGCAGCGCAATATCCTTAATAGTGAGATTTTTGCTCATGATTGCCGAATGAGCCTATTCATCGCCAATCGGCGCTGCCGCACCGTTGCTCAGCAGCTCACGCACGACGCTGGTAGCAAAGCTTCCGGCGGGTAGCCAAAACTGCATCTCCAGCGTGACATCATCCCACCAGCTCCAGCGCAGATCTTTTGGTACCACGAGCATGGCGCGACGTGCCGCATCAACGCGTTCGCGATCCAGCAAAGCCAGCAGATCGGATGCGGTCGCCAGCTGTTCCTGTTCGAACGCCAGCACCTCACCCTGGGTCCCTAATTCCCCGCGTCCGGCCAGTGGCGCGGTGATACGCAGCTCATGGTTCGCAACGCGCTGTTGCAGCGACGGCAGCTCTTCAGCTTGCGCGACAAACCAACTGCCGCGACCGGCCAGCTGCAGTGCATCGCCTACCTGTACGCGATCGAGGGAACCTTCGCTTACCAGTCGCGCGCTGGTGAGCTGGTTGAACAGCTGGCTGCGCGTAGCGGAGAGTAAAATGCCTTTCATACTGCGATCGCGCGGGCGGAATTTACCCTCAGCCCACAATTTCGCCTGCGTCAGGTTGTTACCACCGCGACCAAAGCGCTGCTCGCCAAAATAGTTCGGCACGCCGTGCTGCTGGATTTGCTGCAGGCGCGTTTCAACGTCGCTGCGATCGGAAATCTGGCGCACGATTAACCGAAAGGCGTTGCCTGCCAGCGCGCCGGTGCGCAGTTTGCGTTTGTGACGGATCACCTGCAGAATTTCGACGCCCTCCAGCTGAAAACCGGCCAGATTGGGCATCGCATTGCCCGGCACGCGGAAGCACAGCGTCTGCTCGGTGACGGCATGACGATCTTTCATGCCGGCATAGCTGAGATCGCGTACCGGCACCTTAAGAAATTTAGCGATAGCTTCGGCGACAAAGCGGGTGTTGCAGCCAATTTTACGAATGCGAACTAAAACCTGCTCCCCTTCGCCATCGAACGGATAGCCAAGATCTTCAATCACGACAAAATCTTCGGGATTGGCTTTAATCACGCCGCTGGCATTGGGGACGCCGTGCAGGTAACGCAGCTCACTCATGCCCGATCGGCCTTAATCAGCAGCGCAACCGCCTCACAGGCAATGCCCTCACCGCGACCGGTAAAGCCGAGCTTTTCTGTGGTCGTCGCTTTAACGTTAACTTCATCCATGTGACAACCGAGATCTTCGGCGATATTGACGCGCATTTGTGGCACGTGTGGCAGCATTTTGGGGGCCTGCGCAATGATCGTCACATCAACGTTGCCGATGCGGTAGCCTTTCTGCTGGATACGACGCCAGGCTTCGCGCAGCAGGCCGCGGCTGTCCGCGCCCTTAAACGCCGGATCGGTATCGGGGAATAACTTGCCGATATCGCCCATCGCCACGGCGCCGAGCAAGGCGTCCGTCAACGCATGCAGCGCCACATCGCCATCAGAATGGGCGATAAAACCGTGTTCGAAGGGAATACGCACCCCACCAATCACTAACGGACCTTCGCCGCCAAAAGCGTGAACGTCAAAACCGTGACCGATACGCATTATGCGCTCTCCTGTAACTGAATCTGGGTAAGATAGAAGGCCGCCAGCGCCAGATCTTCTGGCCGCGTCACCTTAATATTGTCACTGCGCCCGCTCACCAACTCAGGATGATAACCGCAATACTCCAGCGCTGACGCTTCATCAGTAATGGTAGCGCCTTCATGGAGTGCGCGCGTCAGGCAAGCGGTGAGCAGTTGCTGCGGGAAAAATTGGGGTGTTAACGCATGCCATAAATCTTCGCGATCCACGGTATGCGCAATGGCGTTTTTGCCCGGCTCGCCGCGTTTCATGGTGTCGCGTACCGGCGCGGCTAAAATCCCGCCCACCTTGCTGTATTCACGTATTGCCAGCAGGCGCGCTAAATCGTCAGGATGCAAACACGGACGCGCAGCGTCGTGTACCAGCACCCATTCGTGATGCTGAATGGCGTTTAAACCCGCCAGCACCGATTCGGCGCGCGTGTCGCCACCCGTCACTCTGACAATTCGCGAATCCTGCGCCAGCGGCAGCGAATCAAACCAGCCGTCGTCGTTACTGACCGGCACAATGACCTGTTTAACCGCCGGATGAGCCAGAAGCCGTGCGACGCTGTGTTCAAGAAGGGTGAATTGACCAATGGTCAGATACTGTTTTGGGCAGGCAGCCTGCATACGGCTGCCCACACCTGCGGCGGGCACCACGGCAATCACATCCGCAAGGATCGGGCGCTGGTTCATGGCTTATCGTTGTTGGTTTTGCGCAGCTTGTTGCGCGTTACGTTTGTTCTGGTCTGGCACCAGACGATAGAAAGTCTCACCGGGCTTAATCATGCCCAGTTCATTGCGTGCGCGTTCCTCGATCGCTTCAGAGCCGCCATTGAGATCGTCAATTTCGGCAAACAGCTGATCGTTACGCGCTTTAAGTTTGGCGTTATTCGCCTGTTGTGACGCCACGTCATCGTTGACGCGCGTATAGTCATGAATACCGTTCTTACCCAGCCACAGGGAATATTGGAGCCATCCCAGCAGCACGAGTAGCAGTAACGTCAGTTTTCCCATCCCCGCCCCCTGAAAAACGGCCCAATCATCCCATAACTTGACGCAGGACTCCACTGCGGCGGCGAAAATGCTGCGTACCCGCGATGATCCGGACAAATAATGACAGAGAGAGGCGCGAGACGGCAGGTAAAGTTTTGTAACCAGCCGATGCGTTTGCACATCAGGTGCGGGTTACCAACCTGAAAGAAATGAGAACAGCAGCCAGAACAGGCACACCACCACCATCGCCGTGGCGATACCGCTCCAGAATAAGTGGGTGCGGAAAGTCAGGCTCAGCACGATGCCAATCAGCACCGAAACCGGTAATAGCGCGAGGAAGAAGGGCCAGGTGTAGAGGAAGAAGAACAGCGTGTTGGAGCCGTAGAGCAAGAACGGAATCGCCAGCGCGCACCAGTACGAGAGAAAGCCAATCACGCCGCCCGGCAGCGATGAGCGAGGCTCATCTGGGGTGCGTTCATCTTTACGGGCTAGCATGGGCGTTACGTTCTGCATAGAGATCCTGTTGACGCTAAGCGCGGCAAACCCAAGAGGATTCGCCGCTGTCGATTCAGGATTTGATGATATCGCGGTGACGCAGCAGGTCTAACAATTGGCCGGTCAGTTTTGTAACCAATTGTTCGCCATCAAGATGGATTTCAGGGGCATCTGGCGCTTCATATACGCTATCAATGCCGGTGAAATTACGCAGCTCGCCGGCACGGGCTTTTTTGTAGAGACCTTTGGGATCGCGCGCTTCGCATACTGCTAATGGTGTATCGACAAACACTTCGATGAACTGCCCTTCAGCGAGCAAATCCCGCACCATTTGACGCTCGGCACGATGCGGCGAGATAAAGGCGGTCAACACCACTAAACCGGCATCGACCATTAATTTCGCCACTTCGCCCACGCGGCGGATGTTCTCTTTACGATCGTCATCGCTAAAACCAAGGTCACGGCACAGGCCGTGACGCACGTTGTCGCCATCCAGCAGGTAAGTGTTCACCCCGGCGCGATACAGCGCCTGCTCCAGCGCGCCGGCCACGGTGGATTTGCCCGAGCCGGAAAGTCCGGTGAACCACAGCACCACGCCTTGATGGCCATGCTGCTGTTCACGCTCCTCACGCGTTACCGGATGATCGTGCCACACCACGTTTTCATCGTGCTGCGCCATTACTGACCGCCCAGCAGATCGCGTGCGTTCCAGTGCGGGAAGTGACGACGCACCAGCGCGTTCAGCTCCAGCTCGAAATCGCTGAACTGACCTGCTTGCGCACGCACATCGCTAAGCGGCTGATTGATCATCCCCGCGCCGACCGTGACGTTGCTCAGGCGATCGATAAAGATCATGCCGCCGGTGACCGGATTCTGACGATAGGCATCCAGCACCATCGGTTCGTCAAAGGTCAGTTCCACCAGGCCGATGCCGTTGAGCGGCAGGCTATCAACCGTGCGTTTCTCTAGCGAGTTAATCTCCACCTGATGAATCACTTTCTCCACGCGCGCACGGGTTTTCTTCCCGGCGATCTTCACTTCATAGCTTTGACCCGGCTGCAGCGGCTGCTCGGCCATCCACACCACGTCCACCGTGGCGGATTGCACCGCTTGCAGATCGGCAGCGGCATCTACCAGCAGATCGCCACGGCTGATGTCGATCTCATCTTTCAGCACCAGCGTAATGGCTTCACCGGCACCCGCTTCAGGCAAGTCGCCATCGAAGGTGACGATGCGTGAAATGGTGGATTCCACGCCTGATGGCAGCACTTTCACGCGCTGGCCCACTTTCACCACGCCAGATGCCAGCGTACCGGCATAACCGCGGAAATCGAGGTTGGGACGATTGACATACTGCACCGGGAAACGCATCGGCTGATGATCCACCACGCGGTTCAGCTCCACGGTTTCCAGTACGTCGAGCAGCGTTGGGCCGCTGTACCACGGCATGGTCACGCTCGGCGTCGCCACGTTGTCGCCTTCCAGCGCCGACATCGGCACAAAGCGAATATCGAGATCGTCCGGCAACTGCGCGGCGAAATCGAGGTAATCCTGTTTGATTTGTTCGAAGGTCTCTTGCTTATACTCCACCAGATCCATCTTGTTGATGGCGACCACCAGATGTTTGATGCCCAGCAGCGTGGAGATAAAACTGTGACGGCGCGTCTGATCCAGCACGCCTTTACGCGCGTCGATCAGCAGGATCGCTAAATCGCAGGTCGAGGCGCCCGTCGCCATATTGCGCGTGTACTGTTCGTGTCCCGGCGTGTCGGCAATGATAAATTTGCGCTTCTCGGTGGAGAAGTAGCGGTATGCCACATCAATAGTGATGCCCTGCTCGCGCTCGGCCTGCAAACCATCGACCAACAAGGCGAGGTCAAGCTTCTCGCCTTGGGTACCGTGACGTTTGCTGTCGTTGTGCAGCGAGGAAAGCTGATCTTCATAAATTTGACGCGTGTCGTGCAGCAGGCGACCAATCAGCGTACTTTTGCCGTCGTCGACGCTACCACAGGTGAGGAAACGCAGCAGGCTTTTGTGTTGTTGCGCGGTCAGCCAGGCTTCTACGCCGCCCTGATCGGCAATCTGTTGTGCAATAACGGTATTCATCTGCGTCTCCTTAGAAATAACCCTGACGTTTTTTCATTTCCATCGAACCGGCCTGGTCGCGGTCAATCACGCGCCCCTGGCGTTCACTGGTGGTGGAGACCAGCATCTCTTCAATAATTTCCGGCAGCGTCTGCGCTTCGGATTCCACCGCGCCGGTTAACGGCCAGCAGCCGAGGGTACGGAAACGCACCATACGCTGTTTGATCACTTCGCCGGGCTGCAGATCGATACGGTCGTCATCGATCATCATCAGCATACCGTCACGCTCCAGCACCGGGCGCGGCGCAGCAAGGTACAGCGGCACGATTTCGATATTTTCTAGGAAGATGTACTGCCAGATATCCAGCTCGGTCCAGTTGGAGAGCGGGAACACGCGAATACTTTCGCCTTTGTTAATCTGGCCGTTGTAGTTGTGCCACAGCTCCGGGCGCTGGTTTTTCGGGTCCCAGCGGTGGAAGCGATCGCGGAACGAGTAGATACGCTCTTTAGCGCGAGACTTCTCTTCGTCACGACGTGCGCCGCCAAAGGCCGCATCGAAGCCATATTTATTCAGCGCCTGCTTCAGGCCTTCGGTTTTCATGATGTCGGTATGCTTGGCACTACCGTGTACGAAGGGATTTATGCCCATCGCCACGCCTTCCGGGTTGCGGTGCACCAGCAGCTCCGCACCCATCGCTTTCACGGTGCGATCGCGGAACTCGTACATTTCACGGAACTTCCAGCCGGTATCAACATGCAGCAGCGGAAATGGCAGCGTGCCTGGATAGAAGGCTTTGCGTGCCAGATGCAGCATCACCGAGGAGTCTTTGCCGATGGAGTACATCATCACCGGATTACTGAACTCGGCCGCCACCTCGCGGATGATATGGATACTCTCTGCCTCCAGCTGGCGCAGATGAGTAAGACGATTTTGGTCCATAATTTTTCCTCAAGCCAAATTGACAACGGCGGACTCGCGAGCCCCCTGCTGTGCCGAATGTTGGAACCAGGCCAATTGCCCGTGCAAATTCACTACTTCGCCAATCACTAACAGTGCGGGCGTGGGCGCGGCGGCTGCCAGCGACTCCAGTTGATCTAATGTCCCGGTCAGCACCTGCTGATCCTGACGCGTGCCGCGGCCAATCACCGCCACCGGCGTGGAGGCCGCGCGCCCATGTTCGATAAGCCCGGCGGCGATTTCCGCTGCTTTCACCGTGCCCATGTAAATCGCTAAGGTTTGCCGTGCGCGCGCCAGCGACGGCCAATCAATGCCGTCACCCTCCGCGCGGCAGTGCCCGGTAATAAACAACACGCTCTGCGCGTAGTCGCGATGAGTGAGCGGGATACCAGCATAGGCGGTTGCG
Source organism: Candidatus Pantoea floridensis (assembly GCF_900215435.1). Lineage (NCBI taxonomy): Bacteria > Pseudomonadati > Pseudomonadota > Gammaproteobacteria > Enterobacterales > Erwiniaceae > Pantoea > Candidatus Pantoea floridensis. The sequence continues at coordinate 2,855,240 of NZ_OCMY01000001.1, read as the reverse complement.
CCCGCTGCCGCGGTAATGCCGGGCACCACCTGGAAGGGAATCCCGGCGGCCTGCGCGGCCTGCAGCTCTTCGCCACCGCGACCAAAAATAAACGGATCGCCACCTTTCAGACGCACCACGCGTTTACCCTGCTGCGCCAGGCTCACCAACAGCTGATTGGTCTCTTCCTGCGGCACCGAATGCGCACCGGCGCGTTTGCCGACGCAGATGCGATCGGCATCGCGGCGCACCAGCTCTAACACTTCGTCGCTGACCAGATGGTCATACAACACCACATCAGCCAACTGCATCACCTGTAAGCCCCGCAGCGTCAGCAACCCGCTGTCGCCTGGACCGGCGCCAACCAGCGTAATTTCGCCCTGGTTATCGCTGTCATTCTCCAGCTCATGATCGAGCGTGCGGCGCGCTTCGTTCACGTTGCCCGCCGCCATCTGGCTGGCGAACAGCCCGTTAAAGGCGCGCTCCCAAAAACGACGACGTTCAGACATGCGGTGATAGCGCTGCTTCACTTTGTCGCGCCACTGTCCCGCCACTTCGGCCATCTGCCCAAGGTTGGCAGGCAACAACGCCTCAATCTTTTCACGCAGCAGACGGGCCAGCACCGGCGCGGTGCCGCTGGAGGAGATCGCAACCACCAGCGGCGAGCGATCGACAATCGATGGGAAGATAAAGCTGCATTTCGGCTGATCGTCCACCACGTTCACCAGCTTGTGGCGCGCGTTGGCGGCTTCAAATACCTGGGCATTGAGCGCGTTGTCATCGGTAGCGGCAATCACGAGGAACACGCCGTCCAGCTGGGCCGGATCGAAGCTGTGGGCGATCCATTCAATCGCCTTAATCTCCAGCAACGCCTGCAGTTCATGGCCGAGATCGCGCGCCGCTACCAGCACGCGCGCGCCGGCGCGCCGCAGCAGCTCAATTTTGCGCGCAGCAATGTCGCCACCGCCGACAACCAGCACCGGACGGCTTTTGAGATCGGCAAAGAGAGGCAGATAATCCACGTTAACCTTGCTAGTTTTACAATAAGTTAACGCGACTATACGTCCCGCCCTTCCGGCAGATGAAATTACGAATTGGAATGAGTAGTTACCGAATGGAATAACGACCCAGGATTACTGATAACATTTTGTGCTTAACAAATGATATTGCTGGTGTTTCGGAGCAAATCAAATTGTGCAAGCGTCGTCACAGTTTCATACTATCTCGGAATTTTTTTAGCATGACGGGATGTCAGAAAAGGATAATAACTATGTTTGCCACTCTCCGCCGCAGCGTGCTGGCTGCACTGATTGCGGGCGGTTTGCCTTTCTTTGTTCAGGCAGCGAATCCCCTCGCGCCGGGACACTTTGCAGAACAGCAGCTACGCCATATCGCCACCTATTTTCCTGGCCGCATGAGCGGCAGTCCGGCCGAATTGCTGACCGCCGATTATTTACAGCAGCAGTTTGACCAGCTCGGTTATCAGAGCAATACCCGCCAATTCAACACCCGCTATGAATGGGTGGAGAAAAAGGGTGAGAGTCGCACCCATAAAGTCACCGCCACGTCGGTGATTGCCGCACGTGCCGGGGAAGTGCCGCAGGAGATCCTGATCGTTACCCACCTGGATACCTGGACACCGCTCAGCCGCCATGAGGCCGATAACAATCTCGGCGGCCTGCGTTTGCAGGGCGTGGATGACAATGCGTCTGGCCTTGGCGTGATGCTGGAGCTGGCACAGGCGCTGAGCAAAACCCCGCTACACTATGGCGTGCGCTTTGTGGCGCTGAGCGCCGGTGAGGCAGGCCTGCACGGCATGGATGATTACCTGGCGCGCATGAGCGCGCAGGAGAAGAAGAACACGCTGTTGGTGGTTGATCTCAATAGCCTGATTGTGGGCGATCATCTCTACTTTAATAGCGGCATCAATACGCCGTCGGCGGTGCGCAAGCAGACCAGCGCGCGCGCGGTGCAGATCGCACGTCGTTATGGTATTTCCGCCGCCAGCCATATTATGACCGCACGTGATTATCCGGGCGTGAATCCGTTTGATAAAGCCGGTATGCCGTTAATGGATGTCACCGCCGCCAACTGGACGCTGGGCAATAAAGATGGACAGCAGCAGCGCGCGCGTTCCAGCCATTTTCCGGAAGGCAACGTGCGCCATCAAACCGATCGCGATAACCTGAATTATCTCGATCGCTGGCTGCCAGGCCGTATTACCCAACGCACGCGCGATAGCGTAAAGATTTTGCTGCCGCTGCTGACCGAACTCGCCAATCCGACAACCTAAGGATTCACTATGTACGTGATATATCTGAACTATTTTCGTCCGGTAGAAGAAGTCGAAGCGTTGCTGGCACCGCATATCGAATGGCTGGACCGCTATTTCGCCAATGGCGTGTTTATCGCGGCGGGACGTAAAGAGCCGCGCACCGGCGGCGTGATCCTGGCTAAGGATATCGATCGCGCCCGGTTGGATACCATCCTGGCGGAAGATCCGTTTGTCGCGGTGGCGCATTATGAGGTGACGAAGGTGAATGTGACGCGGGCGGCGGAGGCGTTTGCGGGGCTGCAAGGGGATTGAACAAAAAGGAGCGCATGAATGCGCTCCCTACGTTGTAGGGTCGGCATTTATGCCGACCTGGCTAATCACCCTTCATGCAACCCGCACTCGCGCTTCAGGCCGAAGAAACGCGTCTCCTCTTCGGCCATGCCCGGCTCCCACTTCCTGGTGGTGTGCGTATCGCCGACTGACAGATACCCTTCATCCCACAGCGGATGGTATTTCAGTCCGTGCTGCTTCAGATACTGGTGCACCTGGCGGTTATCCCAATCAATGATCGGCAGAATTTTCAACACGCCGCGCTGCACCGCCAACACTGGCAAACTGGCGCGACTGCCCGATTGATCGCGGCGCAGGCCAGCAAACCAGGTTTGCGCCCCCAGCGTTTCCAGCGCGCGGTTCATCGGCTCGACTTTATTAATCTGGTTGTACTGCTCAATCCCTTCGACACCCTGCTCCCACAGTTTGCCGTAACGCGCTTCCTGCCACGCCGCGGAGGTCTCCGCGCGGAAGATCTGCAGGTTGAGATTGAGCTTGTCCGTCAGCTCATCAATAAAGCGATAGGTTTCCGGGAACAGATAGCCGGTATCGGTCAGGATCACCGGGATGTCCGGTTTTTGCTGCGTTACCATATGCAGCAAAACCGCCGCCTGAATACCAAAGCTGGATGACAGTACAAATGCACCCGGCAGATGTTCCAGTGCCCAGCTGACGCGCTCTTCGGCCGAGCGCTTCTCCAGCTGCACGTTGCTCTCTGCCAACGCCATAATGCGATCCACTTTTGATGAACCATTCAGTGCTGCGAGATCGAGTACCGTCATACTGCCTCCGAGTCCCAAAAATCACGGGCGGGATCAACCACGGCTTTAATGATGCCTGCACGAATCACAAAGTCACCGAAACCTTCATCGGCCTGACGCTCGGTTGCCCAGCGCGCCACCAGCTCATCGATACTGGCGAGGATTTCGCCTTCGTTGATATTCTCGCGATACATGCGCGGAATACGCGTACCCACGCGGTTGCCACCAATATGTAAGTTGTATCGACCCGGCGCTTTACCCACCAGACCCAACTCAGCCAGCAAAGCACGTCCGCAACCGTTCGGGCAACCGGTAACGCGTAGCACTATGTGCTCTTCACCCACGCCATGCTTATGCATGATCTCTTCCACCTTGGTGACGAACGACGGCAGGAAGCGCTCGGCCTCGGCCATGGCCAGCGGACAGGTCGGGAACGCCACGCACGCCATCGAGTTTTCACGTTGCGCCGTCACGGCTTCCATCAAACCGTGTTCACGGGCGATGGCTTCAATCTGTGCTTTTTGCTTCTCGGGTACGCCAGCCACAATCAGGTTCTGATTAGCAGTCAGACGGAAATCACCCTGATGAACTTTGGCGATTTCGGCGATACCGCGTTTCAGCGGGCGGCCCGGATAATCCAGCAGACGCCCGTTCTCGATGAACAGCGTCAGGTGCCATTTTTTATCAATGCCTTTCACCCAGCCGATGCGGTCGCCGCGCGTGGTGAACGTATAGGGGCGGATTGGCTCAAAGGTAATACCGGCACGTTTTTCCACTTCAGCTTTAAACGTTTCGACGCCGACACGTTCTAGCGTGTATTTGGTTTTGGCATTTTTACGATCGGTACGATTACCCCAATCACGCTGGGTGGTGACAACTGCGGCCGCAACATCAAGCACCTTTTCCAGCGGCAGGAAACCGAATTCACTGGCGGTGCGCGCATAGGTGGCTTTGTTACCGTGATCGATCGACAAACCCCCGCCGACCAGCAGGTTAAAACCAATCAGCTTGCCCTGCTCGGCAATAGCGATGAAGTTCATGTCATTGGCGTGCAGATCGACATCGTTATGCGGCGGCACCACTACCGTGGTTTTGAATTTTCGCGGCAGATAGGTTTCACCCAGAATCGGTTCTTGATCGGTGGTGGCGACTTTCTCTTTATCCCACCAAATCTCAGCATAAGCACGGGTTTGCGGCAGCAGATGTTCAGAGAGCTTCTTCGCCCACTCGTACGCTTCCTGATGCAGTTCTGACTCAACCGGATTTGAAGTGCACAGCACGTTACGGTTTACATCGTTCGCCGTTGCCAGCGCATCCAGTCCGACCTCGTGCAGCATCTGGTGTGTCGGTTTCACGTTCTTCTTCAGAATGCCGTGAAACTGGAAGGTTTGGCGGTTGGTTAAACGAATGCTGCCGTAAATGGTTTTATCGGTGGCGAACTTATCAATCGCCAGCCACTGCGTTGGCGTGATGATGCCGCCCGGCAGACGGCAGCGCAGCATCATGGCGTGACGCGGCTCAAGCTTCTGCGCGGCGCGCTCGGCACGGATGTCGCGGTCATCCTGCTGATACATGCCGTGGAAACGGATTAGCAGGAAGTTATCGCCAGTGAAACCGCCGGTCAGGCCATCGTCGAGATCGTCGAGGATGGTACCGCGCAGATAGTTGCTCTGTTTTTTTAGACGCTCAGCGTCGACCAGCTTGCCTTCAACGACCAGCGGTCCAGGATGTTTTTCGCTCATTAGTAAACGTCTCGCTGATAACGGCGCTCAATGCGCAGCTCACTCAAAAATTCGTCAGCCGTTTCACGATCCATGCCGCCGTGTTCGACCACCACATCCAGTAATGCTTGCTCAACGTCTTTCGCCATGCGATTAGCATCGCCGCAGACGTAAAGGTGCGCGCCCTCTTCAATCCAGCGCCACACTTCCGCGCCTTTCGCACGGATTTTATCTTGTACGTAAACTTTCTCGGCCTGATCGCGCGACCATGCCAGATCGATATTTGTCAGCAAGCCATCTTTGACGTACTTCTGCCACTCCACCTGATAGAGGAAATCATCGGTGAAGTGCGGGTTGCCAAAGAACAGCCAGTTTTTGCCGCCTGCGCCATCGTTATCACGCTGCTGCATAAAGGCGCGGAACGGCGCGATGCCGGTGCCCGGGCCAATCATTATCACCGGGGTTTCCGGATTTGCCGGCAGGCGGAAATTGTCGTTATGTTCGATGAAGACGCGGATTTCGCCCTCTTCTTCAATGCGATCGGCCAGCCAGGTGGATGCCCCGCCGCCGCGCTGGCGACCATCGATCTCAAAGCGCACCGCACCCACGGTGATATGCACTTCGCTTTCGGTTTCCGCTTGCGAAGAGGCGATGGAGTAAAGGCGCGGCGTCAGCGGACGCAGCAGACCGGTAAGTTGTTCTGCATTCAATTCAGTAGGTGCCTGACGCACCATATCGACAATCGGGAAACTCTGCGCATAGCTCTGCAACTTCGGCTTGTCGCCGGCCAGCGCCAGCAGCGCATCGTTGCGTGACAAGGCAGCATACTGCTCGACAATTTGCGGCGTGTTCACCGTCAATTCGAAATGTTTTTGCAGCGCTTCAGCCAGCGGCAGCGTTGTGCCCTGCACCTCAACCGGCTCGTCACCTTTGAGCCACACCAGCTGCAGCAGTTCCTGCACCAGCTCGACATCGTTTTCAAACCACACCCCGAGCGCATCGCCCGGCTGATAGCGCAGGCCCGAATCGCCAAGGTCGATTTCGATGTGACGCACATCTTTATCTGAATCACGGCCCGTGATTTTCTGGTTAGCGGCAAAGCTGGCGGTTAATGGCGCTTCTTTAGTATAGGGGCTGCTGTCGACTTCATTGACGGCGCCCGCCGCGGTGACGGCCGCCTGCGCTGGCGACTCACTTGGCACCCGGGCTTTGAGAATCTCAGTAATCTGCTGACGCCAGGCACTGGCCTGCTCTTTGTATTCAACATCGGCATCCACGCGATCCAGCAGGCGCTCTGCGCCCAGCTCAGCCAGACGTTCATCAAAATCTTTTCCGGCTTTGCTGAAAAATTCATAAGAGGTATCGCCAAGGCCGAAGACGGCAAAGGCGGTGCCTGCGAACTTCGGCGCTTTCTTCGATAGCAGGAACTTATGCAGCGCAACGGCCTCTTCCGGCGGCTCGCCTTCGCCCTGCGTGGACGTCACGACCACCAGCAGCTTTTCCTGGCCAATTTGCTTGAATTTATAATCGCCGGCATTTACCAGGTTAACGCTCAGCTTCGCGGCCAATAGGTCATCGCGCAGCTGCTCAGCGAGGCGACGTGCGTTACCGGTCTGCGAGGCGGAGATCAGCGTGATGGTCGGTGCTTCTGACTGAATCGGCGCGGGGGCGGCAGCCGCACCCGGCGTTTGGTTGACCATGCCCCAAAAGTAGCCAGAGAGCCAGGCCATCTGCGTGGTGTTGAAATCCGTGGTCGCCGCCTGTAAGCGCGCGAGTTGCTCCGGTGAAAGCGGAAGCAGTGAACCTGGTGCCTGAGTCGTCATTGCGTTAAAAATTCCAGTGTCAGAAGTCCGGATCAATATGTTGCGGAAGAGTGCGTAGGTTACCGGGCTGTATATTAACGATTAAATACGCCTTCGACATATTAAATAACCAAAATGACTAAGTGGTTTTTCGGGTAAAGTTAACCAGCAAAAGTGGTAAATGAAGGCGATACGATTCAATGAGTTAATTAGGCGTTTTTCGCGGTGCGCCAGCGTAAAATGCCCTTTTCACGGCGAGCGGGTGCGAAAAATCTGCATTTCAGGTAGACTTCAGCGGTTTTTAAGTCTGAGAGCCATTATGTCTACCACCTTATTTAAAGAGTTCCAGTTTGAATCTGCACATCGTCTGCCACATGTGCCGGAAGGCCACAAGTGTGGACGCTTGCACGGCCATTCGTTCCTGGTGCGATTAGAAATTACCGGCGAAGTGGATGCGCATACCGGTTGGGTAATGGATTTTGCCGAACTCAAGGCGGCATTTAAGCCTCTATATGAACGTCTCGATCATCACTATCTGAATGACATTCCGGGACTGGAGAATCCTACCAGCGAAGTGCTGGCCAAGTGGATTTGGGATCAAATGAAGCCGCTTCTGCCCGAGTTGAGTGCGGTGATGATTAAAGAGACCTGTACCGCAGGTTGCGTGTATCGCGGTTGAGGTCAGTGAAGCAGTAACCGTTGAGTGAGGTCGCCATGAATGGCGACCCTACGTTTACAGAGCTGGGTTTTTCGTAGGGTGCGCATTCATGCGTACCGTGCCGACTCAGGCAATATTCAGATATTTGTGCGTCTGCATTGAAAGCCGCCAGTTACGGGCGATACAGGTTTCAATACACAGTTTGGTGGCAGCATCACCGCGACTGATCGGCTGTAGCGCCACAATGCGCTTTTTATCGTCGTGCAATCCTGCCAGCAACGCATCCAGCGCTTCGACGTCACGCTCACGCGCTACCGGATGTTTAATTTCATCCGCACGTTGTAGCGCCTGCGGCAGCACATCGTAACCACCGCGCATATTCACCTTTGGTGAAACCGTCACCCAGGTCGCCTCTGAACACTGCACTTCATGCGTGCCGCTGGTTTCGATCTGGCACGCAAATCCCGCCACTTCTAACGCTTCCGTCAATGGACGCAGGTCGAAAATCGCCGGTTCACCGCCGGTAATCACGACATGACGTGCGGTCCAGCCTTGACGCTGGATAGTGTCGAGAAGCATCGCGGCATCGGCGCTGCCCCACGCATCGCTCTCCACGGTCTTCACCAAAATATCACCCAGCGAGGTCTCCCGATCCGCCCGCTTTTCCCAGGTATGTTTGGTATCACACCAGCTACAGCCCACCGGACATCCTTGTAAGCGGATGAACAGCGCCGGAACACCGGTGTAAAAACCTTCGCCCTGCAGCGTCTGGAACATTTCGTTAATCGGGTAGAACATTTTTCACTCACATCTAAAATTTGAGGCGCAGATTATGGCAGATCTTGCGCGCCGAGTAACAGCTGCTTCGTGCCAAATAAAAGCAAAAGCCCCGCACAAGGCGGGGCTTCATTCGGACGATGCTGCCCGCAGGCAGCATACTCAGGCGATTATGCCTGGCCTTTAACTTCTTTCAGACCGTTAAACGGTGCTTTTTCGCCCAGCGCTTCTTCGATACGAATCAGCTGGTTGTACTTAGCAACGCGGTCAGAACGGCTCATAGAACCGGTTTTGATCTGGCCAGCCGCAGTACCTACCGCCAGGTCAGCGATGGTGGCGTCTTCGGTTTCACCTGAACGGTGTGAAATCACCGCGGTGTAGCCAGCATCTTTCGCCATCTTGATTGCAGCCAGGGTTTCGGTCAGTGAACCGATCTGGTTGAATTTGATCAGGATGGAGTTAGCGATACCTTTATCGATACCTTCTTTCAGGATCTTGGTGTTGGTTACGAACAGATCGTCACCAACCAGCTGGATTTTGTCGCCCAGCACTTTGGTCTGGTATGCGAAACCAGCCCAGTCAGATTCGTCCAGACCATCTTCGATAGAAACGATTGGGTACTGTTTGGTCAGGTCTTCCAGGAAGTGCGTGAACTCTTCTGAAGTGAAGGCTTTGTTGCCTTCGCCAGCCAGCACATATTTGCCGTCTTTGTAGAATTCAGATGCTGCGCAGTCCATCGCCAGAGTGATGTCTTTGCCCAGCTCATAGCCCGCTGCTTTTACCGCTTCAGCGATAACAGCCAGTGCTTCGGCGTTAGAACCCAGGTTTGGTGCATAGCCACCTTCGTCACCGACTGCGGTGTTCATGCCTTTAGACTTCAGCACTTTCGCCAGGTGATGGAACACTTCAGAACCCATACGCACGGCTTCTTTCAGGGTTTTCGCGCCAACCGGCTGAATCATGAACTCCTGAATGTCGACGTTGTTATCCGCATGCTCACCACCGTTGATGATGTTCATCATTGGCAATGGCATAGAGAATTTGCCCGGAGTGCCGTTCAGGTCAGCGATGTGTGCATACAGCGGCAGGCCTTTAGAGGCAGCAGCAGCTTTAGCAGCAGCCAGTGAAACCGCCAGAATGGCGTTTGCACCGAAGTTAGATTTGTTCTCAGTACCGTCCAGCTCGATCATGATCTTATCGATGTTCGCCTGGTCTTTCGCGTCTTTGCCTTTTACCGCTTCAGCAATCGGACCATTAACCGCAGCAACAGCTTTGGTTACGCCTTTGCCCAGGAAACGAGATTTGTCACCGTCACGCAGCTCCAGTGCTTCACGAGAACCGGTAGATGCACCTGATGGCGCAGCAGCCAGACCAACGAAACCGCCTTCCAGATGCACTTCTGCTTCAACAGTTGGGTTGCCACGGGAGTCGATGATTTCGCGACCGATGACTTTTACGATTTTGGACATTCGATTTTCCTCAGTACAAGTTAGTCAATCCTAAGACAAACAACGCGCGAAAAGTTCGCGCGCTGCTCGTGAAACTTACTTCGCTAAACGCTTCTGGTGCTCCTGCGCGGCTTTTACAAAGCCAGCGAACAGCGGATGACCATCACGCGGGGTCGATGTGAATTCCGGGTGGAACTGACAGGCAACAAACCACGGGTGATTCGGGATCTCAATGATCTCAACCAGCTGATCGTCGCCGGAACGACCGGCAATATGCAGACCCGCCGCTTCAATCGGCTTCAACAGCATATTGTTTACTTCGTAACGATGACGGTGGCGTTCGGTAATGATTTCAGAACCGTACAACTGACGCACCTTGCTTTCCGGCGTCAACTGGCACTGCTGGCTGCCTAGACGCATGGTGCCGCCCAGATCGCTCTGCTCAGTACGCTGCTCCACGTTGCCCTCTTCGTCACGCCATTCGGTGATAAGCGCCACCACCGGATACTTACAGTCTGGCACAAATTCAGTAGAGTTCGCGCCTTCCATACCGGCAACGTTGCGGGCAAATTCCATCAGCGCAACCTGCATACCCAGGCAAATACCGAGATAAGGCACATTGTTCTCACGGGCGTATTGCGCCGTCATCATTTTGCCTTCCACACCGCGGTAGCCGAAGCCGCCAGGGATCAGAATAGCATCAAGATCTTTCAGTAATTCGACACCGCGCGTTTCCACATCCTGCGAGTCGATCAGCTTGATATTCACGGTCACGCGATTTTTCAGGCCGCCGTGTTTCAACGCTTCAATCACCGATTTGTACGCATCCGGCAGTTCGACATATTTGCCGACCATACCGATGGTCACTTCGCCACCCGGATTAGCTTCTTCGTAGATAACCTGTTCCCATTCGGCCAGGTTCGCTTCCGGCGCGTTCAGATTGAAACGCTTGCAGATGTAATCATCCAGACCTTGCGACTTCAGCATGCCTGGAATTTTGTAGATGGAATCCACATCTTTCAGGGAAATAACCGCTTTTTCCGGCACGTTACAGAACAGCGCGATTTTAGCGCGTTCGTTGGCAGGCACCGCACGGTCCGAACGGCAGATCAGCACATCTGGCTGAATCCCGATCGACAACAGCTCTTTCACTGAATGCTGGGTTGGCTTGGTTTTCACTTCGCCTGCGGCCGCCATATAGGGCACCAGCGTCAGGTGCATATACATGGTGTGTTCACGACCGACATCGACCGCCATCTGGCGAATCGCTTCGAGGAACGGCAGAGATTCGATATCACCCACGGTACCGCCGATCTCAACCAGAACGACGTCATGACCTTCGCCACCTTCAATAATGCGTTCTTTGATGGCATTAGTGATGTGCGGGATGACCTGAATCGTGGCGCCCAGATAGTCGCCGCGACGCTCTTTGCGCAGCACTTCTGAGTAGATACGACCGGTAGTAAAGTTATTGCGGCGCGACATTTTGGTACGGATGAAGCGCTCGTAGTGACCTAAATCCAGATCGGTTTCGGCCCCATCATCGGTAACAAACACTTCACCGTGCTGCGTAGGGCTCATGGTACCCGGATCGACGTTGATGTACGGATCGAGTTTCATGATGGTCACATTCAGACCACGTGCTTCAAGGATGGCTGCGAGGGAGGCTGCGGCAATGCCTTTCCCCAGAGAGGAAACGACCCCGCCGGTCACAAAAATATAATTCGTTGTCATGCTGAACCTGAGAGTTTAGGTTTAAAGACGGTGGAATAACCAAGACGGGAAAATAGTATACCCGAAGTCGTCTTAAGCCACAATTGATGAATCACACCATCCTCCTACGCATGTAGGCCGGTAACATAGCGGATAGCGGGGGGTGAAATGTTGATGTACGTCACAAAGTCACCGCAAAGCTGAATCGAGTAAGCTCAAGCGGTGAAATTATGCGCAGTGCTGGAATAATCACCAGATTACGCTTAACCTTTGTTCTCGCTAACTTTAACCTGCTGCCAGGCCTCTTCCATCTGAGCCAAAGTTGCATCGCTCATCGCTAACCCTTGCGATGCGATAATTGACTCAACCTGGCGGAAGCGGCGCTCAAACTTATCGTTAGCTTTCTGCAAAGCAACTTCCGCTTTGCTGCCTAAATGGCGCGACAAATTGACGGTGGCGAAGAGTAAATCGCCGATTTCCTCTTCCAGCTTGTCTTTATCGACCACCGCTTGCTGCGCTTCATGCATCACTTCATCAATCTCTTCATGCACTTTATCCAGCACCGGGCCGAGATTGTTCCAGTCGAAACCGACCGTGCTGCAACGCTTCTGAATTTTGTGCGCGCGCATTAAGGCAGGCAACGCTTTGGGAATGTCATCTAAAACTGAATGCTGCGATTTTTCCGCGCGTTCACTGTGTTTGATCGCTTCCCAGTTTTTCAGCACGTCTTCGCTGGTTTCGGCCTGAACGTCGCCAAAAATGTGCGGATGACGCCGCTCAAGTTTGTCACTGATGGCATTGCAGATGTCGTCGAAATTAAAGCGCTGCTGCTCATCGGCCATTTGAGCGTAGAACACCACCTGAAACAGCAGATCGCCGAGTTCACCGCGTAAATCATCAAAATCCTCGCGCTGAATGGCATCGATGACTTCGTAGGTTTCTTCCAGCGTGTAAGGCGCGATCGAGGAGAAAGTTTGCTGACGATCCCACGGGCAGCCACGTTGCGGATCGCGCAGGGTTTGCATGATGGTGAGCAGGCGGTTTAACGGGGTCATGAAGGGATCCTTTGGGGCTGCTATGTAAAAAGGTCGCCATAAATGGCGACCCTACGGCGTAATTTGTAGGGTCGCCATTCATGGCGACCTGGAAATCAATGCAAACGGCGCGCGTCGATAATATCCGGCACCTGATTAAGACGCGCCAGCACGCGGCCGAGCACCTGCTGGTTATAGATCTCAATATCCATATCGATGGTGGCAAGCTGCTTTTTGGTATCGCTGCGGCTGGAAACGCCCAGTACATTGACCTTTTCGTTAGCCAGAATCGTGGTGATGTCACGCAGCAGACCGCTGCGATCGTTGGCGGTGACGCGCACCACCAGCGAGTAACCGCTGGAGTAATCTTCACCCCACACGGCATCAACGATACGTTCCGGCGCGTGGGAAATGAGTTCGGTTAACTGGTCGCAATCCGCGCGGTGAATCGAGATGCCGCGACCTTGCGTGATAAAGCCCACGATATCATCACCGGGAATCGGCTGGCAGCAGCGTGCGATGTGGTGCAGTAGATTGCCCACACCTTCCACCACCACGCGTCCGCTCTCTTTGCGTGAAGACGATGCATGCGACTTCTGCGTCAGCTGGCGCAGCGCTTCGCGATCTTCCTCTTCCGCACTCGGCTTGTTGAGCTTGCCCTGCAGGAAGTTCACCATCTGATTGAGGCGAATATCACCGCCGCCAATCATCGCCAGCAATTCATCCTGCGAGCTGACGTTATAGCGCGGCAGCAGCAGTTTCTCGGCCTCGCGCATGCTGATATCCATCTGATTCAGCTCGCTTTCGAGGATCTGACGGCCGGCAATAATATTTTTGTCACGATCCTGCTTACGGAACCAGGCGTGAATTTTCGAACGGCCGCGGCTGGTGGTGATATAGCCGAGGTTCGGATTCAGCCAGTCGCGGCTTGGATTTGGCTGCTTTTGGGTGATCACTTCAATCTGATCGCCCATCTGCAGCTGATAGGTGAACGGTACGATGCGTCCGCTGATCTTAGCGCCAATGCAGCGGTGGCCGATATCGCTATGAATATGGTAGGCGAAATCGAGCGGCGTTGAGCCCGCTGGCAGATCGACCACATCGCCTTTCGGCGTAAACACGTACACGCGATCGTCAAACACCTGGCTGCGCACCTCTTCCAGCATCTCGCCAGAATCGGCCATCTCTTCCTGCCAGGTAATCAGCTTACGCAGCCAGGCAATGCGCTCTTCGTGTCCCGCCGCGCCGCGCGCGTTGCTGGTGGTCGGCCCTTCTTTGTACTTCCAGTGCGCCGCTACGCCCAGTTCCGCATCTTCGTGCATTTGACGCGTACGAATCTGGATTTCAACCGTTTTGCCCTGCGGTCCCAGCACCACGGTATGAATGGATTGATAGCCGTTGGGTTTCGGATTAGCGACGTAATCGTCAAACTCACTCGGCAAATGGCGGTACAGCGTGTGCACCGTTCCCAGCGCGCCGTAGCAATCCTGCAGACGCTCAGCGACAATACGCACCGCGCGTACGTCAAACAGTTCATCAAACGCTAATGACTTCTTCTGCATCTTGCGCCAGATGCTGTAGATGTGTTTCGGGCGGCCGTACACTTCTGCCCGCACGCCCTCTTTCTGCATTTCTGCGCGCAGGTTCTCCACGAAGCTCTCAATATACCCTTCGCGGTCGATACGGCGCTCATGCAGCAATTTAGCGATGCGCTTATATTCGTCGGGGTGCAGATAGCGGAAGCAGTAGTCTTCCAGCTCCCATTTGAGCTGACCGATACCCAGACGATTGGCCAGCGGCGCGTAGATATTGGTGCTCTCTTTCGCCGCAAGCACGCGCTCATCTTCAGGCGCATCTTTCATTTCACGCAGATGCGCAATGCGTTCGGCGAGCTTGATGACCACGCAGCGGAAATCTTCCACCATCGCCAGCAGCATACGGCGGACATTATCCACCTGCTCAGAGGCCATCGAATCGTTATGAATGGCTTTCAGCTGGCGAATGGCATCCATATCGCGTACGCCGTGCACCAGCATGACAATGCCTTTGCCGAACGCTTGCTCCAGATCCTCTTCGCTCACCACATCGGCATTGGCTAACGGAAACAGCAGCGCAGCGCGCAGGCTATCAATGTCCATGCTGAGCATGGTGAGGATTTCCACCATCTCAATGCCACGCCACAGCAGCAGAGCCTGATCAGGATGGTTGTGCGTTTCGGCTTCACAGTAGCGCCACGCATCCGCCAGTCGCTGGCAAGATTGCGGATTGTTGATACTTAAACTGGCGATCCACTGGTCAAGGGCAAACTCACCCGCCGTATTTAAATGCGCACTTCTAACCGCAACCATATCCTCTCCTGCCACAGCGATGTGGACATCGCTTATGTTTTGCTAAATAGCACCATGGACTCGAGATGACTGGTATGTGGGAACATATCCAGCATCGCAACCCTTTCCAATTGGTAGCCCGCTGACAGCAATGTTTGACTGTCGCGTGCAAGTGTTGTTGGGTTACAGGAAACATAGACCACACGTTCCGGCGCAAGTTTAACCACATGCGCCATTACGCCCGCAGCCCCAGCACGTGCTGGATCCAGTAACACCTTGTTAAATCCCTGCGTCGCCCAAGGCTGACGCGTCACGTCCTCTTCCAGGTTATGCTGGAAAAAGCGAACATTCCCAAGATTATTCTGGGATGCATTATACGCTGCCTGTTGCACTAATGCTGCAACACCCTCCACACCTACTGCATTTTGTACGAATTTTCCCACAGGCAAAGTGAAATTTCCCATGCCACAGAACAGATCCAGCACGCGATCTTCCGGCTGTAAATCCAGCCACTCAATGGCTTTTGCCACCATCTGCTGGTTCACCCTATCGTTCACCTGAATAAAATTTTGCGGGCTAAAAGTGAGAGGTAAATCATAAGAACGATAAAACGGTTCGCGATCGCTCAGGGCCTGCAAAGTGTCACTGCCATCAGCCAAATAGAGCATTACCTGCTGCTCATGCGAAAAGCGTTCCAGCTTTGCACGATCGCCTAGCGATAACGCATCAAGATGACGAAGTACCATCAGCGGACCATTGTCTGCCAGCACCAATTCAACGTGGCCCAAACGTCGAGCCGCGCTTAGTTCACTCAGACAGCGGTACAACGGCGCTAACAACGCTTCAAGTTCGGGCACCAAAACCGGGCATTGCTTCAGTTCAACCAGGTCATTGCTGGCCGCCTGACGAAAACCCATTTGCAGACGCTGCTGTTTTGGCTGCCACTGCAACCCTAAACGGGCACGACGGCGATAGCCCCAGGCATCGCCGCTGATAATCTCATCAACGATAACCGGCAGTGGCGCATCACGGCTCAACATACGGCTTAATGCGCGCGCTTTGCTCTCCTGTTGTAACGCCACTGAGGCATGCTGTTGCTGGCAACCGCCACACACGCCGAAATGAACGCAGCGCGGTTTTTCACGCTGTGGGCTAGGATTGATAATCTTGGTAGCTTTGGCGCGCGCATACTGACGCTTATCTTCCTGCACCGTAACGTCCGCCTGTTCACCCGGCAGCGCACCGCTAACAAACATCGCCTTGCCTTTATGGCGCGCAACACCTTGTCCAAAGGGATCAAGGTCTTCGATGGTGACGGATAAGCGTTGCTTTGTCGCCACACGCTGTTTTGCCGAGTAAAATTGCGCCATAGTATTGTGAAATCTCTATTTTATTGGGTGTGCAGCCAATCACGGCCGTTGCACAGGGATAAAAATGCCAGGAGTCGCCAGGCCACAATTATGACCAAATATAGCCTGCGGGCGCGAATGATGATTTTGATACTGGCGCCAACGCTGATGATTGGCCTGCTGCTCAGTACCTTCTTCGTGGTTCACCGCTATAACGAATTACAACACCAGGTGCAGGACGCCGGGGCGAATATTATCGAACCGTTGGCGGTCTCCAGTGAATACGGCATGACGTGGCATAATCGCGATGCTATTCGCGAGTTAGTGAGCCTGCTACATCGTCGCCACTCTAATATTGTCCGTGCCATCACCATTTTCGACAACAATAATCACGTCTACGTCACCTCGAATAACAATCAGAATCTGGCACTGCTGCAAAAAGAGGACATCTCCACGCTGGAAGATAGCGTCTCCGTTGAGCGCCAGGGCAATTTGATGATCCTGCGCACGCCGATTATTTCTGAACGCTACTCGGTAGATGAACTCCCGGGCGAAGACGCTAAACCTGCGGGCAATCCGTTAGGTTATGTGGCCATCGAGTTGGATCTGCAATCGGTGCGGCTGGAGCAGTACAAAGAGGTATTTGTTGCCACGCTGCTGCTGCTGTTTTGCTTGTGCATCGCCATGCTGTTTGCCTATCGCCTGATGCGCGATGTCACCGGGCCGATTCGTAATATGGTGACCACCGTTGACCGCATTCGCCGCGGCCAGCTCGATAGCCGCGTCGATGGCTACATGCTGGGTGAACTGAGCATCCTGAAGAACGGCATTAATGCCATGGCGATGTCGCTTACGGCTTATCACGAAGAGATGCAGCAGAATATCGATCAGGCAACTTACGATCTGCGTGAAACGCTGGAACAGCTGGAGATTCAAAACGTTGAGCTGGATCTGGCGAAGAAGCGCGCCCAGGAAGCGGCGCGCATTAAGTCCGAGTTCCTTGCCAATATGTCGCACGAGTTACGCACGCCGCTCAACGGCGTCATCGGTTTTACCCGTCAGATGCTAAAAACCGGGCTGAGTACCAACCAGCACGATTACATGAGCACCATTGAGCGCTCGGCCAATAATTTGCTCAGTATCATCAACGACGTGCTCGATTTCTCGAAGCTGGAAGCCGGCAAGCTGGTACTGGAATCCATTCCCTTCCCGCTACGCGCCACGCTGGATGAAACGCTGGTATTATTGGCACCCTCCGCGCATGACAAAGGGTTGGAAATCACCGTGTGCCTGGAAAAACAGGTGCCAGACAATGTGATTGGTGACCCGCTGCGTCTACAGCAAATCATGATCAACCTGATTGGCAACGCCATCAAATTTACCGAGCACGGTCATATTGATCTGCGCGTTGAACTGCGCAGCATTAACACGACACGTGTCGAGCTGGAAATACAGGTACATGACACCGGTATCGGCATTTCTGAACAGCAGCAGTCGCAGCTGTTCCAGGCATTCCGCCAGGCCGATGCCAGCATTACACGCCGCCACGGCGGTACCGGTTTAGGCCTGGTTATCACGCAAAAACTGGTGAGTGAAATGGGCGGTGAGATTGCGTTCCACAGCCGTCAAAATCAGGGTTCGACGTTCTGGGTACACATTCATCTCGATCTCAATCCGAACGCCCCCACCATTCCGCGCATGTTGGGCGATTTACGCGCCACGCCGCTCGCCTATATTGAGCCACATCCTGCAGTCGCCAAAGCGGTGCAGGAGATGCTGAGCATCACGCCGTTACAGGTGCAGCATTTCACCACTCTGGAAGAGATGCCCGATACGCACTTCCCGCTGCTGTTGATGGGATTGCCGGTTTCAGAGACCCATCCTGCCACGCTGCCCGATGCCTTAATAAAACAGCTGCACGCGCGCGCTGATTCCGTGCTGCTGGCGCTGCCCAGCGAAATGATGCTGTTTGCCGACGATCTGCGGGCTCGCGGCATTGCGGGCTGCATTGCGAAACCGGTATCACTCACGCGCCTGCTGCCAATGTTACTGGATTTAGATGACTGGCAGCGTGATGCGCAGCCGCGAGGAACGCGGCAGCCGCTCACGGTAATGGCGGTGGATGACAATCCCGCCAATCTGAAACTGATTGGCGCCCTGCTGGAGGAGCAGGTACAGCACATTATTCTGTGTGATAACGCCGAGCAGGCCATTCGCCAGGCACGCCTGCACAAACTGGACGTGATTTTGATGGATATTCAAATGCCGGATATTGACGGCATTCGCGCCAGCGAAATCATCCGCAGCCTGCCGCTGCATGCCACCACGCCGATTGTTGCCGTTACCGCGCACGCGCTGGATGGCGAGCGTGAGCAGCTGATTAATGCTGGCATGAATGACTATCTGGCCAAGCCGATTGATGAAGATAAACTCAGCCAGTTACTGCAGCGTTATGCGCCACCTCGCGCGGCGCCACAGCCGCTGCGGCCGGATGTTGCGCCGTCGCTGGATTGGGCGCTGGCACTGCGTCAGGCCGCGAATAAACCCGATTTAGCCCGCGACCTGCTGCAAATGCTGCTCGATTTCCTGCCGGAAGTGGAAGAGCGCGTTGAAAGCGCGATGGCGAGGAACGATGTGGTTGGCCTGCGCGAGATTATTCACAAGCTGCACGGCAGCGCCAGCTACAGCGGCGTACCGCGTTTGAAACAGCTGTGTCAGCAGCTGGAGAAGAGTCTGCATCAGGAGAGCGATATCGAGGCGCTTGAGCCGGAGCTGCTGGAGTTAAGCGATGAGATGGCGAACGTGGCGCGTGAGGCGAGGAAGCTGTTAGCGTTGGGTTAATGTTGTGCCACGTTTCCCCTCACCCCAGCCCTCTCCCGCAAGCGGGCGAGGGGGCTGTCCTATGCGGAGTTGGAGATGAGTGCAAAATACTTCACCTCTACGAACGGTTCACTCACCCACTAGCGGCCGACGGGGCCGTCCTATACGAAGTTGAATTTGAGTGCAAAATACATCGCCTGTCCGAACGGTTCCCTCTCCCACTTGTGGGAGAGGGTTAGGGTGAGGGCAACAGGAAAAACCATCACAACCCCTGCCCCGCCTTTATCGTCGCCGCCACATTGCGCGCCGTCAAGCGCACATTCTGCGCCGCATTCGCCAGCGCTTCTTCCAGGGAGCAGATGCTAAACAGCACGCTGAACACCGCATCTAACCCATGCTGATGCACCACGCCAACATCGGCCGTCAAACTCCCGGCGATGCCAATCACCGGCTTGTGATACAGCTTCGCGACTTTCGCAACGCCGACCGGCACCTTGCCATTGACGCTTTGGCTGTCGATGCGCCCTTCGCCTGTAATCACCAGATCGGCATCTTTCACCTGCTCGGCCAGGCCCAACGCTTCGGTGACGATCTCAATGCCGCTGCGCAACTCGGCCTGACAAAATGCGTGCAACGCCGCGCCCATGCCACCTGCCGCGCCGCCGCCGTCGATATGCAGCACATCAATATCCAAATCGCGATGAATAATCTGCGCGTAGTGTTCCAGGGCCTGATCCAGCTGCTGGACCAACGCTGGCGTCGCGCCCTTTTGTGGGCCGAAAATCGCCGACGCTCCTTTATCACCGGTCAATGGATTGGTGACATCGCAGGCCACTTCGAAGCGACACTGCTTAATGCGTGGATCAAGCTGCTCAATATCAATCCGCACCAGCTGTGGCAACGCGCCGCCACCGAAGGCAATTTGCTCGCCATGCTCATCCAGTAAATGCGCACCAAGCGCCTGCACCATGCCGGATCCGCCATCGTTGGTGGCAGATCCGCCAATGCCGATAATGACGTGGTCGACACCGCGATCGAGCGCATCTTTAATCAGCTCACCGGTGCCAAACGAGGTGGTAATCAGCGGATCGCGCTGCGCGGCCGGCACGAGTTCCAGCCCGCTGGCCGCCGCCATTTCGATAAACGCGGTGCGCGCGTCGCCTGATAAGCCGTAGAACGCATCCACGGGTTTGCCGAGCGGTCCTGTAACCGTCAGCCGGACAATGTTTCCCTGCGTTGCCGCCACCATCGCTTCAACCGTGCCTTCGCCACCGTCGGCAACCGGTATTTTCACGTAGTCAGCTTCAGGAAAGATCTCGCGGAAACCCGCTTCAATCGCCGAAGCCACTTCCAGGGCGGATAAACTCTCTTTATATGAATCCGGTGCGATGACAATTTTCATAGGCAATCCAGCGCGGTTGATGACGGACATCCGTCCTTGCTATGGCAGCGAGCCGCCCGGCATCCGCAGACGCCGGGCGCATGCACTACCGGGTGATCTCAACTTTTGCTAATTTTTCATAATAGCAGGCCAGCGCGCTATGATCCGACGTACCCTGTCCGTCCACTTTTAGCGCCTGCATCATCTCCATCACCGCGGCGGTCAGCGGCAGATGCGCGCCAATCTCGTGTGAAGTGTCCAGCGCATTGGCCAAATCTTTGATATGTAAATCGATACGGAAGCCCGGCTTGAAGTTACGATCCAGCACCATCGGCGCTTTGGCATCCAGCACGGTGCTGCCCGCTAAGCCTCCACGAATGGCCTGATACACCAGTTCCGGATTCACGCCCGCTTTGGTTGCCAGCGACAGCGCCTCCGACATCGCCGCGATGTTCAGCGCCACAATCACCTGATTGGCCAGCTTCGTGACGTTACCCGCGCCGATGTCGCCGGTGTGTACCACCGAACCCGCCATCGCTTTCATGATGTCGTAACACTGGTCGAATACCGCTTTATCACCGCCAACCATCACTGACAAGGTGCCTTCAATCGCCTTCGGCTCGCCGCCGCTCACTGGCGCATCGAGCATTTTGATGCCTTTCGCCGCCAGCGCATCGTGCACTTCGCGGCTGGCTAACGGTGCGATAGAGCTCATATCGATGACGATGAGGCCTGGCTTCGCGCCTTCAATAATACCGTTGGGTCCCAGGCAGGCTTCTTTTACCTGCGGTGAGTTCGGCACCATAGTAATCACCACGTCAACCTGCTCGGCTACCTCTTTAGCGCTTTTCGCCACGGTAGCGCCCAGCTCAACTAATTCTGCTTCGTTGCTGGCATTGTGGTCACGCACCACCAGCGCATAACCGGCTTTCACCAGGTTCTTACTCATCGGTTTGCCCATGATACCGAGGCCGATAAATCCAATTTTCATTGCCTTTCCCCTACGTCAGTTATTTTTTGAATCTGTCACACAGCGCCTGCGTGGCGTTGCGGAAAACACCCAAATCGCTGCCGACCGCCACAAAGCTGGCGCCCCACTCCAGGTAGCGACGCGCATCGGCTTCAACCGGTGCCAGAATGCCGCTCGGTTTACCCGCTGCTTTGGCGCGTTCAAATACGTGTTTAATCACTTTCAATACTTCAGGATGTGCCGGTTGACCGAGATAGCCCAGCGCCGCCGACAGATCGCCCGGTCCGACGAAGATGCCATCAACGCCGTCCACCGCAGCGATGGCATCAATGTTGTCTACTGCCTGCTGGGTTTCGATCTGCACCAGAACGGTAATGTTGTCGTTGATGGTGCTGTTGTAGTCCGACAGCGTGCCGTACATGTTGCTGCGATGCGAAACCGATACGCCGCGAATGCCAGCCGGTGGGTAGCGGGTGGAAGCCACCGCGCGAATCGCCTCTTCCTCGGTTTCCACAAACGGCACCAGGAAGTTGTAGAAACCAATATCCAGCAGACGCTTGATGATAATCGGTTCGTTGCACGGCGGACGCACCACCGGCGCGCTGTGGCTGCCCTTCAGCGCCATCAGCTGCGGCACAAAGGTAGTGATGTCGTTCGGCGCATGTTCGCCATCCAGCACCAGCCAGTCAAAGCCCGCCAGTCCCAGCACTTCGGTGGTGAGTGGATTAGCCAGCGCACACCAGCTGCCAATCAGGGTTTCTCCTGCCAGCAAACGGCGACGAAAATTGTTCGGCCAGGCATTGCTCATTGTTTTCACTCCTGTCGGTTACAGCAGGCTCCCGCGCGGGGAGCCGGAAAAGTTAGCGCACCAGGCACGGACGCTTGTTATCAAAGGTCCAGTTCGGTACCAGGAACTGCATAGCCTGCGCATCATCGCGCGCGCCCAAACCGTGTTGCTGATATAGCGCGTTGGCCTGCATCACCTGATCCATATCCAGCTCGACGCCCAGTCCCGGTTTCTGCGGCACTTGCACCATGCCGCCTTTAATCTGGAACGGCTCTTTGGTCAGTCGCTGATTGCCTTCCTGCCAAATCCAGTGCGTATCGATAGCGGTAATCGCTCCCGGCGCGGCGGCAGCCACATGCGTGAACATCGCCAGCGAGATATCGAAGTGATTGTTAGAGTGCGAGCCCCACGTCAGGCCAAAGTCATGGCACATCTGCGCCACGCGCACCGAGCCCTGCATCGTCCAGAAGTGTGGATCCGCCAGCGGAATATCGACCGATTGCAACGACAGCGTGTGGCCCATCTGACGCCAGTCGGTGGCAATCATATTGGTGGCGGTCGGCATGCCAGTGGCGCGGCGGAACTCAGCCATCACTTCGCGACCGGAATAGCCCTGCTCAGCACCGCACGGATCTTCCGCATAAGCCAGCACGCCTTTCAGCTGCTTGCCGAGCAGAATCGCTTCGTTCAGTGACCAGGCACCATTGGGATCAAGCGTCACGCGCGCCTGCGGGAAGCGCTTCGCCAGCGCCGTTACCGCTTCAGCCTCTTCGCCACCGCGCAGCACGCCGCCTTTCAATTTGAAATCGTTAAAGCCGTATTTTTCGTAGGCCGCTTCCGCCAGACGCACCACCGTTTCCGGCGTGAGCGCCTCTTCATGACGCAGACGATACCAATCGCATTTGTCATTTTCCTGGCTCTGATACGGCAACGCGGTTTTCTTGCGATCGCCGACGTAGAACAGGTAGCCCAGCATCTCAACGCGATCGCGCTGCTGGCCATCGCCAAGCAGTGATGCAACGTTAACGCCTAAATGCTGACCCAGCAGATCGAGCAGCGCCGCTTCAATGCCGGTCACCACGTGAATGGTGGTACGCAGGTCGAAGGTTTGATTGCCGCGCCCGCTGGCGTCGCGGTCGGCAAAGGTGCTGCGCACCAGATTGAGAATGTTTTTGTATTCACCGACGGTTTTCTGCACCACCAGCGCTTCAGCCTCGACCAACGTCTGACGAATCTTTTCTCCGCCTGGGATTTCCCCCACGCCGGTATGCCCGGCGTTATCTTTAATAATGACAATGTTGCGGGTAAAGAACGGCGAATGTGCGCCGCTCAGATTGAGCAACATGCTGTCGTAACCGGCCACTGGGATGACCTGCAGCGATGTAATTTTCGGTGTCTGACTCATTTCCTGCTCCTTAGACTTTATCGCGACCGAAGGCCGGACGCTTGCGGTCGAATGACCAATTGGGCACCAGATACTGCATCGCAGTGGCGTCATTACGCGCGCCAGCCGGCAGTGATGTGTACAGCGCGTTAGCCTGATGCAGGCGATCCCAATCCAGCTCGACGCCAAGGCCCGGCTTATCCGGCACGGCGATTTTGCCGTTGCGAATTTGCAGCGGCTCTTTGGTCAGGCGCTGATCGCCTTCCTGCCAAATCCAGTGCGTATCAATGGCGGTGGGTTTGCCGGGCGCAGCCGCGCCAACATGCGTGAACATCGCCAGCGAAATATCGAAGTGGTTATTGGAGTGACAACCCCAGGTTAAGCCCCAGTCATCGCACAGCTGCGCCACGCGCACCGCACCGCTCAGCGTCCAGAAGTGCGGATCGGCCAGCGGGATATCGACTGAGTTAAGCATTACCGCGTGGTTCATCTCGCGCCAGTTGGTGGCGATCATATTGGTAGCCACCGGCAACCCGGTGGCGCGGCGGAATTCAGCCATCACTTCGCGACCGGAGTAGCCTTGCTCGGCACCGCACGGATCTTCGGCGTAGGTCAGCACATCGCCCATGCCCTTACATAAGCGAATCGCTTCATCAAGCGTCCAGGCACCGTTGGGATCAACGGTGATGCGCGCATCGGGGAAGCGCTTTTTCAACGCCGCCGCCGATTCAATCTCCTGTTCACCGGGCAGCACGCCGCCTTTGAGTTTGAAATCTTTGAAGCCGTATTTGTCCTGTGCCGCTTCCGCCAGACGCACCACGGATTGCGGCGTCAACGCTTCCTGATGACGCAGGTGATACCAATCGTGGCTAGCCCCTTCGCCGGTCAGATACGGTAAGTCGGTTTTACGACGATCGCCGAGATAGAACAGATAACCCAGCACCGTCACTTCATCGCGCTGCTGGCCCGGACCAAGCAGCTCTGCCACCGGCACGCCAAGGCATTGGCCGAGTAAATCGAGCAGCGCCGCTTCCAGCGCAGCAACCGCGTTGACGCGCAGTTCGAAGGTCCAGGCGCCTTTGCCGAAGGTATCAAAGTCCGCCGACTGATTGCCTTTGTGCACCTGCTGCACCAGGCGATTCATGCGTGCCACCTGCTGGCCTTTAACCTGCGGAATCGCCTCAACCAGCGTTTGGTAGATGGTTTCGCCGCCGGGCGCTTCCCCCACGCCGGTATGTCCCGCACTATCGGTGAGCACCACAATATTGCGGGTGAAGCAGGCGCTGTGCGCGCCCCCGATGTTCAGCAGCATGCTGTCGTAACCGGCAACCGGAATCACCTGCATTTCGGTGATCACCGGCGTGCTTTGCGTAGTCATAGTCCGTCCTTATGCTCGGGTTTTCAGTTCGACGCGTTTGATATCGCCCGCAATCACCAGGAAGCTAAACGCGGCGACAAAGGCATGGATACCGACATAAATCAGCGCGCCTTCAAACGATCCGCTGGTGGCGATGATGTACCCGATGGCAATCGGCGTGACGATGCCGGAGAAATTACCGAACATGTTGAACAGACCGCCGCTCAGGCCACTGATCTCTTTCGGTGCGGTATCCGCCATCACCGCCCAACCCAGCGCACCAATGCCTTTCCCAAAGAATGCCAGCGCCATGAAGAACACCACCACCCATTCGGTGTCGGTGTAGTTACACATCACCATCGAAATGGAGAGCAGCATGCCGAGCACAATCGGCGTTTTACGTGCGATATTCAGCGAGCCGGTTTTACGCATCAGGTAATCGGAGATCACTCCGCCCAATACGCCGCCGAGGAAGCCGCATACCGCCGGAATCGAGGCGATAAAGCCGGCTTTCAAAATCGACATGCCGCGCGCCTGCACCAGATATACCGGGAACCAGGTAATAAAGAAGTAGGTTAAGGCGTTGACGCAGTATTGGCCGAGGTAGATGCCCAGCATCATGCGGGAGGTGAGCAGCTGTTTAATCTGGAACCACTTCTCGCTCCAGCTCACTTTGCGTTCGGCTTTTTTAGCATCCATGTTGATCAGCGCACCGCCCTGCTCCATGTACTCCAGTTCGGCTTTGTTGACGCCCGGATGATCGGTGGGATCGTGGATCACTTTCAGCCAGATGAAGCTGAGGATGATGCCCAATCCGCCCATGAACCAGAACACGTGCGCCCAGCCCACTTCTGACACCAGCCAGCCCATGATTGGCGCAAAGATTACCGTGGCGAAATATTGCGCCGAGTTGAAAATGGCCACCGCTGTGCCACGCTCCTGCGCCGGGAACCAGGCCGCGACAATGCGGCTGTTGCCAGGGAAGGAAGGTGCTTCTGCCAGCCCCACCAGGAAGCGCAACATAAACAGCGAAACGATGATGCCAAAGCCGCTGAACACGTCGACAAACCCTTGCAGCAGGGTAAACAGCGACCAGGTAAAGATGCTCCAGAAATAGACGCGTTTCGAGCCGAAGCGGTCAAGCAACCAGCCGCCCGGAATCTGACCGATAACGTAAGCCCATGAGAACGCTGAGAAGATGTAGCCTAATCCGACTGAATCGAGACCGATCTCTTTAGACATCGCCGAACCGGCGATCGAAATGGTGGCGCGGTCACCGTAGTTGAACGAGGTAACGATAAATAACATCACCACAATCCAGTAACGGGCATTGGTGCGCTTTTGCACCGCTTCCGCTGTCTGGCTGAAACTATTCATGATGCACTCCTGAAATATAGCGTGAGCTACATTCGCTCTGACTGCATACACATCGCGTTGGGTATCAGAGAGAAGTTGGGTTAAACACGGCGATTTTTATAGTGGCAATACGATGATGCGTCGTGACGAATAACCTAACGTTGAAGAACGAGAATCAGTATAGGAACAGCCAGGCGGCGATACACTGGAAGAACGCATGAGGATTCGGGGTTATTAGTACTGTTTTTGTGGCATCTGCACATAACGCTGCGGCGTGGCTCACGGAACGGTTCGTTACCCCGTAAAGTTGCTCATTAAACGCACAAGCTAACGATACTTTGTGAGTCTCTTCACTTGCTTTTGGTTAAACGAACCAATTTGCCGTGATAAATCCCCTTAAAGCCAGTCAGTTGCACAATGCGCAGGCCAATACCCCTGCATATACTGAGGCTGGCAAAAAACGATGACGTGATGGAAGCATTTTTAAACCGCGCCGCTATGTACCGCGCGACGAACTGGAAGGTGAGCAATGAACCGTCCTCTGACTGAAAAACCGCTCTATATCAAAGTACACGATGCCGATAACGTGGCGATCGTGGTCAATAATCAGGGATTGCCGTCCGGCACACGTTTCGACGACGGACTGCAGCTAACCGAACATGTGCCGCAGGGGCATAAAGTCGCGCTGAGCAATATCCCACAGGATGGCGCTATCCTGCGCTACGGTGAAGTGATTGGCTACGCGCTACGCCCGATTGCACAAGGCAGCTGGATTGAAGAATCGCTGGTGGCGCTACCCGAAGCGCCGCCGCTCAACAGTTTACCGCTGGCAAACAATGTGCCGCCCGCCCTGCCACCGCTGGAGGGTTATACCTTTGAGGGTTATCGCAACGCCGATGGCAGCGTAGGAACACGCAACCTGCTCGGTATCACTACCAGCGTGCACTGCGTGGCTGGGGTAGTGGATTACGTGGTGCAGATCATTGAACGAGATTTGCTGCCGCGTTATCCCCATGTCGATGGCGTGGTGGCGCTGAATCATCTGTATGGCTGCGGGGTCGCGATCAATGCGCCTGCCGCGGTGGTGCCGATTCGCACCATTCATAATCTCGCGCTCAATCCTAATTTTGGCGGTGAAGTGATGATCGTCAGCCTCGGCTGCGAAAAATTACAGCCGGAGCGTCTGCTGACCGGTACGCCGGACGTGCAGGCCATTTCGCTCGATGATAACGACATTGTGCGTCTGCAAGATGAGCGACTGGTGGGCTTTGGAGCGATGGTGGATGAAATCCTGCAGGTCGCCGAACGTCATCTGAAAAAGCTCAATCAACGCCAGCGGGAAACCTGCCCGGCCTCTGAGCTAGTGATCGGCACGCAGTGCGGCGGCAGCGACGCCTTTTCCGGTGTAACGGCGAATCCGGCGGTAGGCTTTGCTTCTGATTTGCTGGTGCGCTGCGGCGCGACGGTGATGTTCTCGGAAGTGACTGAAGTGCGCGATGCCATTCATCTGCTGACGCCACGCGTGGTGGATGAAACCGTCGGCAAGCGGCTACTGGAAGAGATGGCGTGGTATGACGATTATCTCAGCCAGGGCCAGACCGATCGCAGTGCAAATCCCTCACCGGGTAATAAAAAAGGTGGGCTGGCAAACGTGGTTGAAAAAGCCCTGGGATCGATTGCCAAATCGGGCCGTAGTCCGATCGTCGAGGTGTTGTCACCAGGCCAACGTCCAACCCAGCGCGGGCTGATTTATGCCGCGACGCCCGCCAGTGATTTCGTATGCGGCACGCAGCAGATGGCATCGGGTATTACGTTGCAAGTGTTCACTACCGGGCGCGGCACGCCTTACGGTTTGGCGGCGATTCCGGTGATTAAAATGGCGACGCGCAATGCGCTGGCCGAACGCTGGCATGATTTGATGGATATCAATGCCGGAACCATTGCGACGGGCGAAGAGAGTATTGAGCAGGTCGGCTGGCGATTGTTTGAGTTGATTCTGGATATTGCCAGCGGGCGCAAACAAACGTGGTCAGATCGATGGGGGATCCGCAATCAGCTGGCGGTGTTTAATCCTGCGCCGGTGACGTGATTGCTAATCTGGCAGGTTAATGTAGGGTCGCCATTCATGGCGACCTTATGTATTACAGCAACTTACCCCAGCTCTCCACCCACGGTGACGTTACCGATTCTGGCTCAGGATGTTCCGTCGCATCCACCAGCAACACCTCTCCAACACGCTTGGCGCTTTGATCCTGCAAGGTGACATCGAAGGTTTTACCGGCACCGCAGAAATTGTCATAGCTGCTGTCGCCCAGCCCAATCACGCCATAACGTAGCTCAGGCTGATAACCGAGATCATCACGCACCGCGACATACAGGCGGGCAATGTTGTCCGGGAAGTCGCCCTGACCGGTGGTTGAAGTCACGATCAGCACCACGTCTTTGCTGTAAGCCTGCCAATCCGCCAGCGACGGATCTTCAAATACCTTCACCTCGTGGCCCTGCTCTTCCAGCACCGTCTGTGCTTCTTCAGCCACCAGCAGCGCATTGCCGTAAACCGTACCTGTAAAAATGCCAATCTTTGCCATCTTGCCGCTCCCTTTATTCTGTCGGCTTATCCTGGACTGCATCAAGGGCAAACTCAACCCTGGGAACATCAGGGATCTGATCCTGCCAGCCAAACTGCTCGAGCATCTGCTGCCAGACGCGGTCCAATCCGGCACGGATTATTAGCGGCTCACCGGTTACCGGATGCGTGAAGCTGAGCGCGCTAGCATGCAACATCAGACGGTTAAGCCCAAAATGCGCCGCCGCGCCACGATTCTGCCGCAGATCGCCATGTGCACTGTCGCCAATAATCGGGTGCCGCAAATGCACCATATGACGACGCAGCTGATGCTTGCGGCCGGTATGTGGCGCCATCTCCACCAGCGTATAGCGCGCGGTGTTATAACGACTGATTGCGACCGGCATCTCAACGTGCGCCAGCGCCTGATAATCCGTTACCGCTGGTTGTGCTACGGGTTCTTGCGTGGCGAATTTGTCGGCAATCTTATCCAGCTCTTCCACCAGCGGATAATCCAGCGTCGCACCACCTTCAAGCCAGCCGCGCAGCACCGCATGATAGGTTTTCTGCATGTGATGCTGCTCAAACTGTTGCGCCAGTAAATGGGCAACCTCGCTTGATAAGGCCATCAGCAGCACGCCGGACGTTGGACGATCGAGACGATGCACAGTGAAAACGTGCTGACCAATTTGATCGCGCACCGTTTGCATCACCACCACTTTTTCGTTGCGGTCGAGCCAGCTGCGATGCACCAGCCAACCAGCCGGTTTATTCACCGCGACCAGCCATTCATCTTGATAGAGGATTTCGAGCATCAGACAGCAGCGTCCTGGAAGAGCGCGTCAAACTCATTGAGAACCAATAATAATGCAGCATAACCGGGCGTATCGTTCGGCAGTGCCACTTCATAATAGGGTGCGATAGCGAAGTTTTGCGGCAGTGGAGCACCGCTCTCGAGTAGCGCATAAAAACGCGGCATCAATACCCATTGCAGCCACTGCAGCGGCTCCATGGTGTCGAGACAGAAAGGCTCGGTACTGGCGAAGGCATTCGCCTCAGGCGATTGCGTCTGCCAATGGTCGTGCTCGCGCATCACCGTTTCGACCTGCTGCAGGCGCTGAATAATCATTTGCGACGACATGCGCCACCTCCAGAGAAAAATTGGGCGGCAAGCATATCATCAGTCGCGCGATGCGCAAAAAACGCATAAAAAAAGGGAGCACTGTTGTTACAGTGCTCCCGGTTTTCGTTCGCAGCATTCCAGCCACCGCAGTGCTCCCTGCTCATCCATGACAACTTTTCCTGCGCTATCCATCGCTTGTCATCATGACATGAATCCTTAGCATCCTGGCCCGCCACAATCCGCGTGGCTCTCATTCTCCGTCCTGGAGGTGTCCCTGACTCAATCCTGAGTGTCCTGCTTCATCCTGAAGCCTTCCATGTGCCGTAAACTCCGTTACGTTCCCGCCTCCTGGCTGACTTTCTCCTGAACGTCTCTTAATCCTTAGCATCCTGCCAGTGGTGACTATTCTCCCAGAAACCATCACAATAACAACCAGGTAAGAGGTGTTAATGGATCAAGTCCTGTCTTGTTTTTCAGATTGATACCATAAGTTCATGATTCACAATCTTTTTACATCTCCGGTTTCCGGAAGTCTGCAGAATGATCAAGCGATCTCTTACACCTCACGTGAGAGATCTCTCACAGCAGCCACGCGAAAAATCTGTAGCTCATCCACTAACCGGTTGTAAATCATTAAGAAATGTCTTAATGCTTTGTGACAACACCTCACGCTTTTTAGTACCAGGCTCTTCTAGAATAACCTCCCCGGTAAGATTACACAGGGCAATCACCTCACTCTCCGAGTCGGTTGTGGCGACAAATAGGGTTGGCGCTTGTCTTAAGCGGCGCTTCATAACCAGGTGCCCAATCAGATTCTCCTGCAAGCGAGTGAAATCAGCCTCGCTCCACACCTGCAGCAGCGTCACCGGCTGCTGCTCAAATGAGGCCGTCATATCGCCGGCAAATTGCGTGGTATAGAACGCCGTGATTTCGGGCTGCAGCTGAATATCCAGCGCACGCTCTACTGCTTCAAGCGTAGCGGGCAGAGTAAAGGGCTGCGGCTGCCACAGCACGCGATCGTTCAGCGTGCTGATAATACATTCGGAAGGAACGCCAAGTAGATCTGTGCTGGCAGGTAAATGCCCTGTGTGTTGCTGCCAATGGCTTACGTAGCGGGCGGTAAACTCACGCAGAGCCTCTGCGGTTTGCTGCATCATTCATATTCTCGTCGGTGTTGGGTTACACTTATCCACTTTGATGAAATTTAGTGGTAACCGTTATGTCTTCTGAAAACCGCGATCCGGCACTAAGCGGCCTGACCTTAGGCAAGCCCACGGCTTATGTCGATCGCTACGATAACACGCTGCTGCAATCCGTACCGCGCAGCCTGAACCGTGAACCGCTAGGACTTTACCCTGATAGTCTGCCTTTTACGGGCGCAGATATCTGGACGCTGTATGAACTCTCCTGGTTGAATAGCAAAGGCGTACCGCAAGTGGCCGTAGGTGAAGTGGTACTGCGCGCCGATAGCCAGAACCTGATCGAGTCCAAGAGCTTCAAGCTTTATCTTAACAGTTTTAACCAGACAGTTTTCGCTGACTGGGGCGAAGTACGCCAGACGTTAGAGCGCGATCTCAGCGCCTGTGCCAACGGCGACGTCAGCGTGGCACTGTTTCGTCTGAACGAAGTGGAAGGCCAACCTATTGGTCACTTCAGCGGTGAAGTGATTGACGAACAAGATATCGAAATTCACGACTACGCTTTCAATGCGGATTATCTGGCGCAGGCAACAGGACGCGAGAGTGTCGAAGAAACGCTGGTCAGCCATTTGCTGAAATCCAACTGTTTAATCACCAATCAACCCGATTGGGGATCGGTGATGATTCGCTATAAAGGTCCACGTATCGATCGCGAAGCACTGCTGCGTTACCTGATCTCCTTCCGCCAGCACAATGAGTTCCATGAACAGTGTGTTGAGCGCATTTTCAATGATATTCAGCGCTTTTGTCAGCCAGAAGCTTTAACCGTTTATGCGCGCTATACCCGTCGTGGAGGCCTGGATATCAACCCATGGCGCAGCAACGTGCCCTTCTCTCCGGGATTTTCCCGCTTGGTTCGCCAGTAACAGATTGCGAGACGCCTCGCAGGCCGCTGCACGGATGCGCGGTTCCTCTTGAGCATTCACGGCGGACAACGTTACTCTGGTGAAGGCGCGATCGTTACAGCAGGCGCGACCAGGGATTTTCGTCACTGCGCTCAATATGTTAAGCGTAGCGTCATCAGTCACGCATTTGCGTGTAAAGGAGTTCTCTTGATTACACATATCAGCCCCCTTGGCTCGATGGATCTGCTTTCACAATTTGAAGTCGATATGCTGAAGCGCACGGCGAGCAGCGACCTGTATCAGCTTTTCCGCAACTGTTCTCTTGCGGTACTTAATTCTGGTAGCCAGACCGATAGCAGCCACGAATTGCTTTCACGCTTCGAAAACTTTGATATCAATGTGTTGCGCCGTGAACGCGGTGTGAAGTTAGAGCTCATCAACCCGCCGGAAGAAGCCTTTGTTGATGGCCGTATCATCCGTTCGCTGCAGGCCAACCTCTTCGCCGTGCTGCGTGACATTCTGTTTGTAAATGGTCATCTCTCCGCGATCGAGCGTTTCCAGCCAGAAGATACCGAAGATTCCGCGCACATCACCAACCAGGTATTCTCGATTTTGCGTAACGCACGTGCACTTCATATCGGCGAATACCCGAACACGGTGGTGTGTTGGGGTGGCCACTCCATTAATGCGGTGGAGTATCAATATTGCCGTAATGTCGGCACCCAAATGGGCCTGCGCGAACTCAACATCTGTACCGGCTGCGGGCCGGGTGTGATGGAAGCGCCAATGAAAGGTGCCGCGGTTGGCCATGCACAGCAGCGCTATCATGACAGCCGCTTTATCGGCCTGACTGAACCTTCAATCATCGCCGCTGAGCCACCGAATCCGCTGGTTAATGAATTGATCATCATGCCGGATATCGAAAAACGCCTCGAAGCCTTCGTGCGTATCGCCCACGGCATCGTGATTTTCCCCGGCGGCGTAGGGACGGCCGAGGAACTGCTGTATCTGCTGGGTATTCTGATGAATCCGCACAATCGCGATCAGGTATTGCCGCTGATTCTAACCGGACCAAAAGAGAGCGCCGATTACTTCCGCGTACTGGATGACTTCATTGTTAACACGCTGGGCGAAGACGCGCGTAAGCATTACAAAATCATCATTGATGACGCAGCTGAAGTGGCGCGTTTGATGAAGAAGGCCATGCCGCAGGTGAAAGAGTATCGTCGCGAAACCGGCGATGCATACAGCTTCAACTGGTCAATTCGTATCGCACCCGATCTACAGGTGCCCTTCCTGCCAACGCACGAGAACATGGCTAACCTGAAGCTGTTCCCGAATCAACCTGCCGAGCAGTTAGCGGCAGACTTACGTCGTGCCTTCTCCGGGATTGTGGCCGGTAACGTTAAAGAGGTGGGTATCCGCGAAATTCGTGAAAAAGGGCCGTACAAGCTGCATGGCGATGCGGATCTTATGCACCGCATGGACGAACTGCTGCAGGGCTTTGTTGCGCAGCAGCGTATGAAGCTGCCGGGCAGTGCTTACACGCCCTGCTATGAAATCATCAAATAACCTCTCAGGAAGGCAGCCTGCGGGCTGCCGCTATCGCTATGTCGCTTCATCTTCTTATCATTGATGCATTAAACCTGATTCGTCGCCTGCATGCCGTTCAAGGCTCGCCGTGCCGTGATAGCTGTGTTGCGGCTTTGCATCAGCTATTAGGTCACACACAGCCCACGCACGTGGTGGCGGTTTTTGATGGCGTTGAGCGTCAACCGGGTTGGCGTCATCAACTTCTGCCGGATTACAAAGCGGGCCGCCCGCCAATGCCAGACGATTTACATCATGAAATGCCGGCCTTACAGGAAGCCTTTCGCGTCGCGGGCGTCAGCTGCTGGGTAGCCGATACCGATGAAGCCGACGATCTCGCCGCTACGCTGGCGGTAAAAATGGCGGATGCCGGTCATCAGGCGACGATTGTGTCCACCGATAAAGGCTACTGCCAGCTGCTGGCACCCAATATTCGCATTCGCGACTACTTCCAGAAGCGCTGGCTGGATGTACCTTTTATCGAGCAGGAGTTTGGTGTCTCACCGGTGCAGTTACCGGATTACTGGGGATTATGCGGCATCAGCAGCAGTAAAATCCCGGGCGTTCCAGGGATTGGCCCAAAAAGCGCGCGCGAGTTGTTAATGCAGTTTGGCTCGCTGGATGCGATCTATCAGCAATGGGAAAAAGTACCGAGCAAGTGGCAGGGAAAATTGCAGGAACAGCGGGAAATGGCAGAAATTTGTCGGCAAGTATCAACGTTAAAGCGGGATTTGGTGTTGCAGGGCAATCTCAACACGTTGAGATATCAAGCTAAATAGCG
The DNA here is from genome assembly GCF_900215435.1 of Candidatus Pantoea floridensis. NCBI lineage: Bacteria > Pseudomonadati > Pseudomonadota > Gammaproteobacteria > Enterobacterales > Erwiniaceae > Pantoea > Candidatus Pantoea floridensis. The sequence continues at coordinate 2,820,907 of NZ_OCMY01000001.1, read as the reverse complement.
GTCGCCATAAATGGCGCCCCTACGAAACAGTTCGTTATCAAACGCATCCTGCGTTTCGTTATCAAACGCATCCTGGCGTTTCGTTATCAAACGCATCCTGCGAAATAATTTGCGCTACAGCAAGGCGGCAAGTGCGCGAGTCCCCGGGAGCATACATCAGTATGTGACCGGGGCGAGCAAACGCAGCCAACGCAGCTGCAGCGCAAAGTATGAAGCAGGATTAGCGCTCGTCGCGACGGCCGCCAACTGCCGCCCAAAGACGACGTACATGAACGGTGACTTCTTCGCGATCGTGATACAGCTGGCGTGCCTGGATTTGCGCATTGATGCCCTGCGCTTTTAGCGCGTCATCAATCATTGCCAGGTTCTGCGTAACCTCTTCGTAGCGCTTCTTCATCGGCAACTTGAGATTGAAGATGGCTTCACGACACCAGCCATTCACCAGCCATTCGGTCATCAGACTGGCCACGCGCACCGGTTTTTCCACCATGTCGCACACCAGCCAACTGATGTTGGTACGCGGCGGACGAAATTTAAATCCGTCTTCACGGCAGTGAGTGACCTGTCCGGTATCCATCAGGCTTGGCGCCATTGGACCGTTATCGACCGCAAAAACCCACATGCTGCGTTTCACCAATTGATAGGTCCAACCGCCCGGGCAAGCGCCGAGATCGACGGCGTACATGCCGCTGGCTAAACGCTCATCCCACTCATCGGCGGGCACGAACACGTGAAAAGCTTCTTCGAGCTTCAGCGTCGAACGGCTCGGTGCATCCGAAGGAAACTTCAGACGCGGAATGCCCATGTAGAACGGCGAGTTGTTTTCTGGCAGCGAATAGCCAACATAACAGGTACCTGGCGCAATAAAGAAGACGTGCACTACCGGGCGTTTCGCCGTTTCATAGTTAAGCAGGATTTTGCTTTCACGCAGGCTGGCGCGCAGCGGTACGGTTAATTTACGGCAGAACTTAGTGAGTTCCTTCGCTTCATTGGTGTCTGGCACTTCAACCCGCAGTTCACCGCCTTTCTCCACCACGCCGGTCAGCATACCGACAATCGGGGTGATGCGATCTTCCTGGGGTAAATCACGCAGCAATTCGCCAACCACTAACATCTGACGCGCAAAAATCAGCTCAGCAAACGGCAACGTTTGGATCAGCTTCTCCGCGTCTTCCGGTTGATAGCATTCATACAGCACATAACCCGAGTCATCTTTTACGCGTGGGAAACCGTAAACTTCGCGTTCAGCCGCTTTCGCGCTGATTTCTGCCGCACACTCTTTCTCAAATCCCGGACGGCAATAGAGTAAAACTTTATTCATGGCGATCTGCCTTTCGTTTCAGACGCAGTGCGCCAATCAACATCAAGAACCAGCCAATCAGGAAGCACAAGCCGCCCACTGGCGTAACAAAAACCCAAAACTTCATATGCGACAGCGCCAGACAATAGAGACTGCCACTGAACAACACGGTACCCAACGCCATCGCGGCGCTACTCCAGTAAAACCAGATATTGGCGCGGCGCAGCATAGCGGCTCCCAAGCCAATGACCGCAAGCGTGTGATAAGCCTGATATTCGAGGCCGGTATGTATCCACGCCATTTCAGCAGGACCGAGCGATTTGCTCAGCACATGCGCCCCGAAAGCACCAAATGCCACCAGCAGAAATCCGCTAATGGCAGCAAAAACAAACATGGCACGACTGGACATCAAAGAATCCTCAAGGTATTGCGCACGTTACCGTGCAGCCATTAACGCGTTAATGATCGTAGCGAAAACGGAATTTTTCTTGTTCATTGGCCGCTTTTTCCAGGATCCACTGGCGAAAGGCGGCTATTTTACCCAGTTCTGCCTGGCTGTCATGACAAACCAGATAAAAAGCATTTTTACTGACCAATACATCGTTAAAAGGACAGACCAGACGCCCGGCTTCGATTTCACTCTGCGCCATCACATTGTTGGCCAGCGCCACGCCCTGGCCATGAATGGCCGCCTGTAGCACCATCGCACTGTGACTAAAAATCGGCCCCTGCTGCACATTAATATGCTGCAGGCCGAGCTGGCGAATATACGATTGCCAATCACGGCGCGACGCATCATGCAGCAACGTGCAGTGCGCCAAATCCGCAGGCGATTTGAGGGGATGATCGCCAGTGAGCAACATCGGAGAACAAACCGGCAGCAAATATTCGGCGTACAATTTTTCCACGCGCAGGCCCGGCCAGTTACCGCGACCATAGAAAATTGCCACGTCGACATCGTCGGCTAATTTCTCTTCGTCGCGGTCCACCGCCTGAATGCGTACGTCGATGCCCGGATAAGCCATATTAAAGCTGGAAAGGCGAGGCACCAGCCACTGAATGGCGAAGCTTGGTAGCAAACTGACGGTCAGCGCGCCCTTAGCGCTACGCGCTTGTAACTTGCGCGTTGCATCATTCAGTGCGGAGAAAATCTCCTTGATATCCAAATAGTAGCTTTGCCCTTCTTCCGTCAGTAAAAGCGAACGATTCCTCCGGCGAAACAGCTTTAGACCAAGGAAATCCTCCAGAGATTTAATCTGATGGCTGACAGCAGCCTGGGTAACAAACAGCTCTTCGGCGGCTTTGGTAAAGCTTAAATGACGGGCAGCAGCATCAAAGACGCGTAGGGCATTGAGCGGCGGAAGGCGTTTAGACATGGTTTTCCGTATCCGGATTGATAAGGTAATACTTCAACTTATACAAAGTCGCTACGTATTAGTTTTTTTAATCCGAGACATTATAATTTGTCCGTTGAGGAAGCTCCAGCAAATACCTATAGTTGCCGCACTTCCTAAGCCGGAACGAAAAGATTTCTAGAAACGTGCGAGAGATCGCAGACTTTTGGAGAGCTTTTGGCTTGTGGTCGTGATGTTGTGTTTGCATTTTGATCTGACGCTTGCAGATCAAGCTTTTAATTCCTGTAGATTTACCCTGTCTGTCCATAGTGATTTTAAATAGCACCGCAAATTGCGGTGCTTTTTTTTACGTCTTTACTGACCCATCTCTACCATCTCTTTGACATCAGAGCGGTTAATCTGCTGCTTGTTGCCATTGGCATCCTTATAGCTGATCATACCGGTTTCATCATCAACTTTGGGTTTGCCATCGGCTACGATAGTGCGACCATCGTTAGTGTGCATGACATAATTGCTGGAACAAGCGGTCAGGGTAAAGGCCATGGTGCACACGGCCAGCACTGCGGTGAGTTTATTCATCTTCTATCTCCTTGCAGATTGATTGCATTAAACCACCCGCATGCGCCAACCAGCGGTGGCACTAGTGAAATCGACCAAGAATCGCGACTCGATATGCGGGTTTCGGTTCAAACCTTGCAATAATTAGCATAACGCGCTTTTCCAGCTTTGCCAGGCAACCGGCCAGCTTTCGTCCTGGTCCTAACATGATTAAGAGTGGGCTGAGTATGACCATTTTTTCCCCTGGCGCCTTTCGCCAGCAGTTTCCCGCGCTGAGCGATGCCGGTATCTATCTTGATAGCGCTGCCACTGCATTAAAACCGCAGGCCGTGATTGACGCTACCACGCAGTTTTATAGCTTAAGCGCCGGCACCGTACATCGCAGCCAATTCGCCGCTGCCCGCGCACTGACGGAAAAGTATGAGCAGGCGCGCGGTCTGGTTGCTGGCTGGCTTAACGCGGCTGACGATCGTCAGATTGTCTGGACGCGCGGCACCACTGAGGCGATTAATCTGGTCGCCAATGGCTGGCTGGCACCGCGCCTGCAGGCAGGTGATGAGATTGTGGTGAGCGAAGCCGAGCACCATGCCAATCTGGTGCCGTGGCTGATGGTGGCGCAGGCCTGCGGCGCAAAAGTGGTGAAATGGCCGCTGGGTGCCGATCGCCTGCCGGATATCGCTCAACTGCCCGCTTTGCTCAACGGCCGCACCCGATTACTCGCCGTGGGTCAGATGTCGAACGTCACCGGTGGCTGCCCCGATCTGGCGCAGGCAATTCGTTTAGCCCATGACGTGGGCGCAAAAGTGATGGTCGATGGCGCGCAGGGCGTGGTGCATTGCCCACCCGATGTACAGGCGCAGGATATCGACTTCTATGCGTTCTCAGGTCACAAGCTTTATGGGCCAATGGGCATTGGCGTGCTGTATGGCAAGGCTGAATTACTGGAGGCGATGCAGCCATGGCAGGGTGGCGGCAAGATGCTGACGCAGGTTGATTTCAACGGGTTCACACCGCAGCCGGTGCCGTGGCGCTTTGAAGCTGGCACGCCGAATGTGGCGGGCGTGGTGGGATTAAGCGCTGCATTGGAGTGGCTGGCGCAGCATCATGCCGAAAAGGCCGAAATGTGGAGCCAGCAACTGGCAAGTCTGGCTGAAGAGCAATTGAGCGAGATCCCCGGCTTCCGTAGCTTTCGCTGTGGCAATGCCAGCCTGCTGGCGTTTGATATAGAAGGTATTCACCACAGCGATATCGTTACGCTACTCGCCGAGCAAGGTATTGCGTTACGCGCCGGGCAGCACTGTGCGCAACCCTTAATGGCGGCGCTGGGCGTCACTGGCACATTGCGCGTCTCATTCGCCCCCTATAATAATCTGCAGGACGTGGATGCGCTGGTGCGCGCCATGCACCACGCCATTGACCTACTGAGTGAATAATCCCATGACATCATCCCTGCTCGCTCCGCATCCGTTTGGCGATTTGATTACTGAAGCCAGCCTGACAGAGAAATTTACCCATTTTCATCAGTGGGAAGATCGCTATCGTCAGCTGATCCAGCTCAGCCGCCAGCTGCCTGCATTATCGGAAGAATTAAAGACAGCGGAAATCGAGCTAAGTGGCTGTGAGAACCGCGTCTGGCTCAGTAGCCAGCTGCTGAACAACGGCACGCTGCACTTTTACGGCGACAGTGAAGGACGTATCGTGCGTGGTTTACTGGCGGTGTTATTGACGGCGGTAGAAGGCAAAACGCCAGCCGACTTGCTTGAGCAAGATCCGCTGGCGCTGTTTGATACGTTAGGTTTGCGCGCGCAGCTGAGTGCATCGCGCAGCAGCGGTTTACAGGCGCTGGCGGATGCGGTGCAACGCGCCGCACGCGAGCACACTCAGGCCGTTTGACGCGCCGCCTTAGCAAGAAACTTCTTCAGCGCATGAGCAACCGCCACAAAGCCAAAGGTGGCGGTTACCATGGTGGCAGCCCCAAACCCGGCGGCACAATCCATGCGTTTTGGCCCTTCGGCGGTACTCCGTGAGGTACACACGCTGCCATCAGGCTGCGGATACATCAGCGCTTCTGTCGAAAACACGCAGTCGATGCCGAGCTTTCCTTTACTGTTCTTCACCACGCCAAAATCGCCTTTCAATCGTTCGCGCAGCTTGGCCGCCAGCGGGTCCTGAATGGTTTTCGCCAGATCGCTAACCTGAATCTGCGTGGGATCGATCTGGCCGCCTGCGCCGCCAGTGGTGATCAGCGGGATCTTGTTACGCCGACACCAGGCAATCAACGCCGCTTTCGGACGCACGCTATCAATCGCATCAATCACATAGTCAAATCCTGCGGACAACAGTTCAGCGGTATTCTCCGGCGTGATGAAATCATCAATGCAAATCACTTCGCATTCAGGGTTGATAGCACGCATCCGCTCCGCCATGACCTCGGTTTTCGCCTGGCCAACTTTACCCTGCAGCGCATGAATTTGCCGGTTGGTATTGGTGATGCAAACATCGTCCATATCGATCAGGGTGATTTTACCGATGCCGGTGCGCGCTAGCGCTTCCGCCGCCCACGAGCCCACGCCGCCAATACCAATCACACAAAAATGGGCGTCGGCAAAACGCTGTAACGCATCCTGCCCATATAGACGCGCCGTGCCGCCAAAACGTTGACGCCAGGCATCGCTTACCACAGTCATAACAAACCTTTCTCAACAAGACGGAACATCAATTAGACCCCAATAGCAGTGAACCATTGTTGCCATTTTGTGGGTTGCTAAACACCGGCTGACCGGTGCCCGGCGCGGCTTTCAACACCCAAACGCGACCATAATGGTTGTAAAATCCGGCCAGATGCGCGGCATCCGGGCCCACGCCCTGATAGATATCGAAGTGCTGGCCTTTAATCGCGCCGCCCACATCTAGCGCCACCATCAAGCGCATCTCATATTTTCCGTTGAATTTACCCTTCTCGTTCAGCTGCGGCACTTCCGCTAATAGCACGGTCCCGGCAGGGATCAGCGACCGATCGGATGCAACCGAAGCCTTAGCGATTAGCGGCACCGCGCTGGCACCGCGAACCGGCACGTACTCTTCTGGCTTGAAAAACACGAAGGATTGGTTGGTTTCCAGCACCGAACGCACTTCCTGCGGCGAATGGTCTTGCGCCCACTGACGAATTGCCTGCATCGACATATCTTCGCGCTTCACTTCACCGCGATCGATCAGCTCTTTTCCGACGCTGTGGTACGCCCAGCCATTTTTGCCGCCGTAGCCAAAGAAGCGCAGCGGGCGACCATCACCAAAATCAACATAACCGCTGCCCTGCACATCCATCATGAAATTATCGATCAGCGAATTGCTGTAAGCGATCACGTAGCGCTCATCAAGGCCGCCACTATAGATAGAAGCGCGGCTCGGCAGTTTCTGTCCGCGCGGACGCGGTGGCATGCGATAGATTGGATACTGGAACTCGCCCTGACGGGTATAACGCGCTTCCACTACCGGCGTGTAGTAGCCAGTGAATTGCACGTTGCCATAATTGTCGGTGCCTTCCATCTGATAAGCATTCAAACCAAACTGGTTGAGCTGGCGCGTATCGGCACCGGACAGCAGCCAGTTTTGCACCGCGCTATAGGTGCCGTTGTTGCGTCCGAACAGACCGGAAGAGGCCGTTTGAATCTGCACAACCTGATCGCTAAAGTCTTTACCGTTGACCGGACGCCCTTTGGCATTGGGCTGATTCACCAGCCCGAGCGGCTGCTCCAGCTTGCCATCGATATATTGCTGACCACGATCGGTCGGTTTAGAACTACAACCCGCTAACAGCGCGAAAAATGCGCCAGTCAGTGCATACTTCGCCCAATGTCCTTTCATACCCTTCTCTTTTTATCGATTGTTTGCCCGGCGACGATAGCAAACGGGCGGAGAGAATGAAATCCACCACAACCTGCCTTGCTCACATCTGTATAATAAAGCGACGATTGGCGACTTTATTCATCAACTAACTGTAAATTTAGTGATTTGTCTCAAAAAGGAGTTGCATCGCCGCGCGTCCAGAGTATAGTGCGCATCCACGGACGCGGGGTGGAGCAGCCTGGTAGCTCGTCGGGCTCATAACCCGAAGGTCGTCGGTTCGAATCCGGCCCCCGCAACCAATTCTTCTTAAGTGAAGAGACAATGTGAAGTGTCGTGTAACGCGTCAGACGGACGCGGGGTGGAGCAGCCTGGTAGCTCGTCGGGCTCATAACCCGAAGGTCGTCGGTTCGAATCCGGCCCCCGCAACCAATTGTCTATAAGAAGAATACAATGTGAATTGTCGCTTAACGCGACAGACGGACGCGGGGTGGAGCAGCCTGGTAGCTCGTCGGGCTCATAACCCGAAGGTCGTCGGTTCGAATCCGGCCCCCGCAACCAATCATTTAAACACCTTAACGGGTGTTTTTTTGTTTCTGCCTACGCTAAAAGCGGCATTTCTGCCGCCCGCTTCAACGATGCGCCAGCGCCGCCCCTTTATCAAAATACGCCTTGATACCATGCAAAATCGCCTCAGCCACCTGATGCTGATAGCGCGCGGTACGCAGCTTACGCTCCTCCTCCACATTACTGATAAACGCGGTTTCTACCAGAATGGAAGGAATATCAGGCGCTTTCAGCACGGCAAATCCAGCCTGATCAACCGTGCGCTTATGCAGATGATTAATGTGCCCCATACGCGCCAGCACCTCTTTGCCGAACTTCAGGCTGTCGCTGATCGTTTGACGCTGCACCATATCGAACATGGTGTGATCGAGATAGCGATCGCCGCTCATGCTGACACCCCCAATCAAATCGGCTTCATTCTGCGTCTGCGCCAGGAAGCGCGCTGCCGTCGAGGTTGCGCCCCGCGTTGAGAGTGCAAACACCGATGATCCACGCGCCGCCCGGCTGGTGAAGGCATCGGCGTGGATCGAGATAAACAGATCAGCACGCTGCTTACGTGCTTTCGCGACCCTTACACGTAATGGAATAAAGACATCTTCGTTGCGCGTCATGTAGGCTTTCATGTTGCGCTCTTTATCGATCAGCGCCTTCAGATAGCGCCCGATTTTCAGCACGATATCTTTCTCACGCGTTTTATATTTACCATGTGCGCCCGGATCTTCACCGCCATGCCCAGGATCGATCATGATAATAATTGGCCGATCGCGCCCTGCTTTGCCCGGCAGCGCAGCCTGCACGGGCTGATCGCGTTCGAGATCGCCCTGATTGTAATCCTGCAGTAACGCCAGAAGCGGATCCTCTTCCTGTGACTTTTGGCTGGGATAGAGATCCACGACTAAACGATGCTTAATGCCCGCCACCGGCGCCAGAGTGAAGGTCTTCGGCGCGATACTGCGCTTGAGCTCCAGCACGATGCGCACCGTATTCGTATCGAATTGACCAACGCGCGCGGTTTTGATGTAGGGATCGTCCATACGCACCAGCTTATCCACGCCTTTTAGTACCGGATTGATGTGCATATTTTCGATATCAATAACCAGACGATCGGGATTACTCAGCGTGAATTGCTTGTACTTGAGGGGAACATTCGATTCCAGTGTAACGCGGGAGTATGTTGAGGATGGCCAGATGCGCACCGCCACAATATGCTGGCTGGCTGCCACTCCAGTGCGCGTGACGCTCAACAGCCATAATGCCCCAGCGCCCTGTAATAATCGTCGTCGTGTAAAAGCTTCGGACATGCCGCTCCACTTGCTATGTTATGTCTAAAAAAACGTCAAATGATGGCAAGAAAGCGAAAACTTTGTTCGGTCAGAAATGTCTTGTCTTGCCGGAAAAACCAGATAATGCAGTCTGTTAGCGAGTGTTGCATCAGGAAAATCGTAAAGTAACGTCAGGCCGGGCACTTGCATTAATTTGCGAAAGAGCATAAAAATACGAAAATTACGAATAAAAATGCAAAGAGGGTTTGCCGTGAAGGAACGCAGTACAGAACTGGTTCAGGGTTTTCGCCATACCGTTCCCTATATAAATACCCACCGCGACAAGACCTTTGTCATCATGCTGGGTGGTGAAGCCATCGAGCATGAGAACTTCTCAAGCATCGTAAATGATATCGGCCTGTTGCATAGTCTTGGCATTCGGCTGGTGGTGGTCTACGGTGCCCGTCCGCAGATTGATGCCAGCCTGGCGCAGCAACAGCTGGAACCGATTTACCATAAACACACGCGCGTCACCGATGCGCAGTCGCTCGAGCTGGTCAAGCAGGCAGCTGGTCGACTGCAGCTGGATATCACCGCGCGTCTCTCGATGAGTCTTAATAACACGCCGCTGCAAGGTGCTCATATTAACGTCGTGAGCGGCAACTTTATTATTGCGCAGCCGCTAGGCGTGGATGATGGCGTCGATTACTGCCATAGCGGCCGTATCCGTCGTATTGATGAAGAGGCGATTCATCGCCAACTGGATAATGATGCGATCGTGCTGCTGGGACCAGTGGCCGTTTCAGTGACCGGCGAAAGCTTTAACCTGACGTCAGAAGAAGTCGCGACGCAGCTGGCCATCAAATTGAAGGCCGAGAAAATGATTGGTTTCTGCTCCGAGCAGGGCGTCACCGATCGCGAAGGTAACATCATTTCCGAGCTGTTTCCCAATGAAGCCCAGGCGCGCATTGACGAAATGGAGAGCGATGGCGATTTCCTTTCGGGCACCGTACGCTTCCTGCGCGGTGCGGTTAAAGCCTGCCGCAGCGGGGTGCGTCGCAGCCATCTGATCAGCTATCAGGAAGACGGAGCGTTACTGCAAGAACTGTTCTCCCGCGACGGTATCGGCACGCAGATTGTTATGGAATCGGCCGAGCAGATTCGCCGCGCCAACATCAATGATATCGGCGGTATTTTGGAGCTGATTCGTCCGCTGGAGCAGCAGGGCATTCTGGTGCGCCGTTCACGCGAGCAGCTGGAGATGGAGATTGATAAATTCACCATCATCCAGCGCGATAATCTGACCATTGCCTGTGCAGCGCTGTATCCGTTCCCGGACGAGCAGATTGGTGAGATGGCCTGTGTCGCGGTACATCCAGATTATCGCAGCTCATCGCGCGGCGAATTGCTCTTAGAACGCGTAGCGCTGCAGGCGCGTCAAATGGGGCTGAAAAAGCTGTTTGTGTTGACGACCCGCAGTATTCACTGGTTCCAGGAACGCGGTTTTACGCCGGTGGATATTGAGTCGCTGCCCGAGAGCAAAAAGCAGATGTACAACTACCAGCGCCGTTCGAAAGTGCTGATGGCAGACTTGGGTTAGCACTTGCTGGTGGGCATTTATGCGCATCGGGAAGAGGTCGCCATGAATGGCGTAATGCTCGTCAGTTAAGCATGAATCGGTCACCATGAATGGTGACCCTACGTGGATATCGCCGGGTTTTCGTAGGGTGCGCATTCATGCGCACCTGCATAAACAGGCATTTTTTTGCTTAAGTGAGCGGCATTACGCCATGAATGGCGCCCCTACGGTGCATTTGTAGGGGCGGCATTTATGCGCATCGGGAAGAGGTCGCCATGAATGGCGACCCTACGGTGCATTTGTAGGGCCGGCATTCATGCGCATCGGGAAGAGGTCGCCATGAATGGCGACCCTCTGGTGCATTTGTAGGGGCGGCATTTATGCCGACCAGGGTTTATTCCCCGCTCAACCGCTCGAGCAATCCGCTGCGCCGTTGGGTACGCAGCTGTACCGCCCGGCGGAATACGCTTTCATCGCTGTACAACGTCAGCTGCTTTCGCGCACGCGTAATGGCGGTATAAATCAGTTCACGCGTTAGCACCGGTAAAAACTGCGCCGGCATCACTAACGCCGTATGATCAAACTCCGATCCCTGCGATTTGTGCACCGTCATTGCCCACGCGGTATCGTGCGTGGGTAAACGACTTGGCTGTACCGCTTTGATGCTGCCATCTGGCAATGGGAAAAACACTTTCAGCAGACCTTCATCATCAAACAGCGTAATGCCGATATCGCCGTTAAACAGGCCCAACGCGCTATCGTTGCGCGTCACCATCACCGGACGTCCCTGATACCAACGACTGCCGCCGGTGGGACGACGAATCAGTTGCAGCTGCATCAACTTCTGTTCAATACGTTGATTCAGCCCCTGCACGCCAAAAGGCCCTTCGCGTAGCGCACACAGCAGCTGATAGCGACCAAATGCCGCGATAATCTCTGCCGGATCTGCTCGCTGGCTAATCAGTTTCAGGAAAGGCTGATAGCCTGCTGCAATCTCCGCCAGCATCGCCTGATAAGCCTCCGCATCATTTAAAGGTTTACGCGCGATATCACTAAACCCTGCCTGCAATGCCGCCTCGACTGCTTTCGCATCACCTGCATTAACGGCGCTAGCCAGCTGCCCGATGCCGGAGTTGGCGTCAAAGCGATAACTTTTGCGCAGCAGGCAAATAGAGTCGCGCACAGGGGGAGCGCTGTGCTCATCATTGCCCGCCACTGCACAGCCAGTAATTTCACTGAGTTGTAACGCACGCGCGGCACTGTAGCCGGCCTCAGCGCAGCGGCAGATATCGCCGAGCACCGCGCCCGCTTCAACGGATGCAAGTTGATCGCGATCGCCCAGGAAAATGACTCGCGCCTGCGGAGGCAACGCGGCGATAAGATTGGCCATCATACCGAGATCGACCATGGAGGCTTCATCCACCACCAGCACATCCAGATGCAATGGATTTCCCGCGTGATAGCGCAGACGCTGCGTTTCCGGTTGTGCGCCTAACAGACGGTGCAACGTAGTGGCCTCAGCCGGAAAGCGTAGTCGTTCCGCCTCGCTAACCGGCAGCTTTTGCAGCGCCTTACCCAGTGATTCGGTGAGACGCGCCGCGGCCTTGCCGGTTGGAGCAGCCAATTGAATACGAAGTGCGTCCCCACTCAGGCGAATGAGCGCTGCCAGTAGTTTTGCCACCGTAGTGGTTTTACCGGTGCCGGGGCCGCCAGAAATAACCGCGGTTTTTTGCGTCAATGCTACGGCGGCCGCAATTTTCTGCCAGTTATCCGGCGCGATACCAAACAGCTGATCCAGTACTTCTCTTACCTGCTCAGATGCAAACTGCTGCGCTGTGGCCTGTGACTGGAAGAAGCGTGCCACCTGCCCTTCGTGATGCCATAAGCGATGCAGATAGAGACGATTCTCGCTCAATACGATCGGCGCCGCCCGATCGTGACTGTGCAACGCAGGCCAGTCACTCAGTTCTGCGTGCCAATCTTGCGGCTCCCCGGCAGCTTGCCAGATAGCGTGCGCCAGCTCCTCATGACGACCATTAAACAGGTTGTCGCGGCTCAGCTGCGTCAGCGGTAAACAGACATGCCCATCCCCTGCTTCTGCACTCAGGCATGCTGCCAGCAGTAATCGCGCCGGATAATCATCATCGGCCAACAGTTGGGCAAACTGGACATCCAGCGGCCGCAGCAAGCGCAGCTCAGCCGCCTGTGCCAAAAGCGCCGTCATACCGCTCATGCAGACTCTCCTGGCCCGCGAAACAGGCTGTCCAGTTGTGAAACAAAATCGAAGCTTGGACGCGTATGGAACACGCCATTATCGGGTGAGCTACCATCCATGCCGCGCAGGAAAAGATAGAACACGCCGCCAAAGTGCTGTTCATAATCGTAATCAGGCACACGATGCTGTAAATAGCGATGCAGCGCCAGCGTATAGAGCTGATACTGCAAATCGTAGCGGTGGTCGATCATCGCCTGCGCCATCGCCTGCGGTGTATAAGCTTCGTGGCTGTCACCCAGCCAGTTGGATTTATAATCCAGCAGGTAGTATTTACCCTGCCAGCGAAACACCAGGTCAATAAAGCCTTTTAGCATGCCCTGCACCTGACGGAAATCAAGCGGCGGAGCCTGTGCCGATAACGCATCCTGAGCGATTAATGCACTGAGTTCATGCGCCGTCAGCACGTTATCAATTGGCAGATAGAAGGCCATTTCAACCAAACAATCGTGACGGTGAACGCCCGCTAGATGGATGCCCTGCGCATTCAGCGGCGTAGTGACCACGCGTGCAATCCACTCGCTGAGCATCGGCTGCCAATGGAGCGGGTAACCGTTTTGCTGCAGATGCTGCGTCAGCTTCTCTGCGGAGGGCGGCTGTGGGAAATCCAGTGATTCAAACAGCTCATGTAAAAACGTCCCCGGTGCAGCACCGCGCGGGAAATGGTGGGGTGTTAACGTCGCTTCCAGCGTCTCCTCATGGTTCTCCTCGCCCGCTGCTTCTACATCGAAGTTTGGCATCACATCCAGCAGGCGATGAGTGCCATGCTGCTGCAAACCGGAGTAGCTGGTTACCCGCCACGGATCGGCCAACACACGCGTTACGGCACGTGCGGCAAGTTCGCTATCGGCAACGGCATCATTCTGCCAGCGCTCGGCATGGATATCATCCGCCAGCACCACATCGGTGCCTACTGCCTCCATATCATTGAGCAGAATAGCCAACTGCTCTGCCGTGGCCGCTTCACCACGCTGCAACAAGAACCCGAGTGCGCTTTTGTGCACATCGCTCTCGCCCTCTTTCTTACGCGTGCCACGAAACAGCGGCGCCACCCCAACGCTGCAGTGATAAATCGAGCGGGTCAGCGCCACGTACAGCAGACGCAAATCTTCCGCGAGACGCTCCTGCTCGGCCAGCGCCAGACTCGCCTCATCCGCTTGCAGATCCAGCACCGCCCCAAAACTTTCACGATCGTGATACAGCGCGGTATCGGCTTCGCGGAAACCGGCGGCGAATGGCAGCCACACTAACGGATATTGCAGTCCTTTGGACTTGTGAATGGTGACAATCTGTACCAGATGGCGATCGCTCTCCAGACGCAGCTGCTGGCTGGCAGACTGACTATCCGGACGTGCGATCTGCTGCGCCAGATGGCGCACCAGCGCATGTGGACTATCCAGCTGTGCTGCCGCCTCCTGTAACAGTTCGCCCAGATGCAGTAAATCGGTCAGGCGGCGTTCACCGTTGTCTGATGCCAGCAAATTCTCTGCCAGCTGACGCTCCAGCATCATCTCGCGCAGCATCGGCAACACGCCACGTTGCTGCCACACCAGCTGCCAGCGAGCAAAGGTATCGACCAATTCATCCCAACCACGCGCATCCTGATCCAGCGCATCCAGCTGCGAGGCATCAAAGGCAAACAGCGAGGTAGCCAGCGCCGTACGCAGCATACGCTCCTGTTCCGGCGCCAGCACCGCCTGCAGCAGCCACAACAGCTCGCGCGCTTCCGGCGTGGTGTAGACGCTGTCGCGGTTAGAGAGATACACCGACGGAATCCCCAGCAGATTTAACGCTTCGCGAATCAGATTAGCTTCGTTACGGCTGCGCACCAGCACGGTGATATCTGAAGCTTGTACCGGGCGCAGTGCAGGAGCTTTGCCCAGCATCGCGCGCTGTTGCTGCCCAGCCTGTAGCCAGCGGCTTATGTCGGCCGCACACTGCTGCGCCATCCGTTGCTGATAGTCTCCCACGCTGCAACCTGTCCCGGGTTGCAGCCAGAAGCGCAATGCCGCTTGCTCAACCTGATCAATGCTGAGCGACAGACGCTGATTAGGTGGCGCGAACTGCACCGGCTGGAAGGGAATGTCAGCGAACAAAAATGGCGCTTCAAGACGCATAAACAGCTGATTGACGCTGCTAACCATCGCCGGCGATGAGCGCCAGTTGGTATCCAGCGTATAGTGCGCGCTTACCTCACTCCGTGCCCGAATATAGGTAAAAATATCCGCGCCACGAAACGCGTAAATCGCCTGTTTTGGATCGCCAATCAGCAGCAGCGCATGCGCTGGTTGATTGATGTAAAGCGTGCGGAAAATGCGGTATTGCAGCGGATCGGTATCCTGAAATTCATCAATTAACGCCACCGGAAAACGCTGACGGATGGCCTGCGCCAGCTGTTCACCACTGGGCTGCTGCAGCGCTTCGTCCAGACGGCTTAGCAGGTCATCAAAACCTAGCAGTGCCTGCTGGCGCTTTTCTTTACGTACCGCAGCGCGCACCTCAACCAGCGCACGGGCAATTACCAAATCACGCAGCGACAGCGGCTGCGCGATAAAGCTATCAATGGCGTCAAATAAGCCATGCTGTGGCGGAAGGCCCTTTTTGGTCTTCTCTATCAGCACCTGCTGGCCAAAGCGCGCCAGCTCGGCAGGAACCTGATAATCGCACGTTTCGCTTTGTGCCCAGAAGCTAACCTTGTTAACCCAAACCGGCAAATTTTTACTGCTGTAGCTACGCTTATCCACATCCGATTGTCCAACCAGCGTCAGCACCTCTTCGCTGACCGCCAGCCACTGCGCTTTCATGGCGGCGATACGCGCCAGATTTTCACTGTGGCGTGAGGCCAGCGTTTCACCCTCGGCAGGCGGAAGACGCAGGCTGGGAGACTCGCCCTGTAACCATGGACGCAAGGTTGCCAACAACTGCTCCGGGCCGCTCCACTCGCTGACAATCACGCGCGCAATATCCAGCGTCAGTGGATAGCAGTGGCGGCGCCAAAAATCGGCCGTCGCCTGCCGCAGCAGAAGCTGTTCATCCTCAATCAGCTGCTGTTCAAACAGCATCCCTGACTCAAAGGCATTGAGATTGAGCATGCGCTGGCAGAAGCCGTGAATAGTGAATATCGCCGCTTCGTCCATCTGGCGCTCGGCAGCAAGCAGCAGTGAAGCCGCATCGGCAGGTTGCGGAATCTCCTGCAACAGTTGCATCAGCATCGGGTTGCCGCTGACGCCGCGCAGGCAGGCCAATCGCAGTTCGTGAATATTGGCACGAATACGTCCACGCAGCTCGGCGGTAGCAGCCTCGGTAAAGGTCACCACCAGAATTTCTTCTACCGACAGTGGGCGGGAATATGCATTTTGTCCACCTAACCCGAGCAGCAGGCGCAGATAGAGCAGACCGATGGTAAAGGTCTTGCCTGTTCCGGCTGAGGCTTCAATCAGACGCTCACCGCGCAGCGGCAGCGTCAGGGGATTGAGGGTTTCAGGTAACAAACTCATTGCGCATCACTCTTCACTGGCAATGATTGCTGCAATTTCTGCACCTCATCCCACGTGGTCCAGTCCGGCAATGGCGCGTAATCATCTTTGGTCGCACCATCATGGCTACCGCCAATCTGCGAAATCATCGCCATGCCCTGCTGCGCTAACACCGCCTGATGGAAGAAGTCGGCCAGACCCGCTGGCGTCAGCTTTTGAATTTGCTCAATCGCTTTTTCACGCGTATTGAAAGCAAAATTCTGGCGATTGAAGTCGCGGTTAAAGCGGTTCGCCTCTTCATCCAGCGTTTGTGGACGCTGCTTCATATCGTTGATCAACGCCTGCTGATACTGGGCGAAATCTTCCGGTTTCATGGTGCGCAGACGCTGTTCAGCCTGCGGATAAAAGGCCTGGAAGCGTTGCAGTAAGAAGGCGGGTTGTTTGCTGTTACTTTGCAGTAAGAAACCGATCCCCCATTGGCGACCAATCGGCATCTGGTAGGCAAACACCGCATAGCCGAGTTGCTCTTCGGTACGCAACTGATTGTAGAACCACGGCTGCACTATCTGGCTGAGCATGGTGCTGTTAGCCATGCTTTGATACTCGCTGTAGCCCAACGGCACATACAGCGCCGCCAGCGCGGAATCGGTGCTGCTACCTGCTTTCTGCAGGTTGGCCTTCATCGCCTTATCGACGACCACATAATCACTGTGCCAGTAGCCGTGGCCATCGCTCTGCAACTGCTGTTTAAGTTCATCACCCAACTGTATAACGCGATCGGCTGATAGATTCCCCACCACCATCATCTCTGGTGTTGCGTGATGAATCATCGCATCACGATAGTCAGTGACCTCTTTCAACGTGATCTCTTTGACCAGCTTGCGGCGCGTTTCGCGCTGGGTATAGGGCAGCTGCGAGAGCATTTGCATTGGCTGAATGGCTTGCTCAAACGCTTTGCCTTTTTCAGCCGCCTCCAATCGATCCAGATACCAGGATTTGGCCTGTTCCAGCTGCTGTTGATCCGGGGTAAACGTGGCGTAGCCTTCCACCAGTTTTTTCAGCAGTTCCGGCAAGCGTTGGGTAAACCCGCTGGCGCTAAACACGATGCCATCATCTTCACCGGTGGAGAAGCTGATGCCGCCAACCGATGCCTGCGAGTTGAGCTGATCCAGAGCCAGACTGGAGAGATAGTCATTCAACCCAAACAGCACCTGCTGGCGGGCATCGCTAATCGCGGCTTTGTTGCGCAGTGCCAGGGTGATCGCCGCTTTGGGTTCACTGGCAAACATCTGGCTTGGCATCCAGTAGATGCGCATGCTGTCACCGCTGGTGAGCGCCACGGGATGATCGTAGGTTTTACCTGTGGAAGGCATGATGGTGAAATCAGACGGAATATAGGGATTCAGGGCCGGCATCGATAGCTGCAGCTGAGTGGCACGCTGCTGCCAGTCACTGAACTGCGCGGCGCTGATTTTATCCACCTGGTAAGGCGCGTTCACAAAATAGGCTTCTTTGTTGTGCGGCTCCTGCGGACTGATGTACCAGATACGCGCGTTCTGCGGCGTCATCTCATCAAGACGTGATTTGATGGCGGCTGGGTCGAATTGATCGGCCAGATATGGCGCGTCCAGCGTATGTTCAACTGGCACACGTAGCATGGTGTCCACCAACCATTCGATGTAATCCATATCGCGCGTGATTGATGGATAGCGGAAATCCAGTGCCAGTACATGAGAGACTTCATCAAAGTACTCTTTGCTGATGCCTTTACTACGCAGCAGATCCAGGTAGCTAAATACTGCGGCTACGACCTCATCGCGCTGTGCCAACCCTTTATCGGTGAGCGATACGCTGATAGCAAACACGCCGCTGTTGCGCTCGGTCATCGGATCGGCACCCGCGCTGACACCGTCAGCCAGCCCCTGCTTTTGCAGCCAGTCATTAAGGGTATTCTTGCTGCGGTTGCCCAGAATATAACTAATCAACGTATCCGTTTTACTGCGGAACTGGCCGCTGTTATTGGCAATACGGAATTCGATTTTTAACTGCTTGCGCGGCTGTGCAGGCACGTAATGAATAATGATGCCCTTTTGTGCATCGGTGACCACGGGGACATCTATCTCAGGCACTGCCGTCTGATGATTGGCCACTCGACCAAAGGTCTTTACTGCAATGTCGGCCATCTCTGGCAGCGGCTTGTTGCTGTAAATCACCGCCTTCATCAGATTCGCCGAATAATGGCTGTGATAAAAATCGGTTAGCGCCTGATGTAATTTGCTGTCGGGCTTATCACTCAGCGTATCAAGGTTACCGCCGGAATAACGTGAACCCGGATGTGCAGGGTTTAGGGTTTCTGCACCCACTTGCGACATACGCAAACCATCACGCGAGCGGGCCATGGTGAGCTCAGCGTTAACAGCGTGGCGTTCACGGTCAGCATTGATCGGATCCAACAGCGGTTCAGCAATCGCATCAGCCAGGCGATCGACAGCCGGCTGCAGTGCATCGTTCTCCACTTCAAGATAGAACGCCGTACGATAGGAGGCCGTGCTGGCATTATGGCTACCACCGTGCTTCTTCAGAAATTCTGCAAGATTGTCAGGCTGCGGATAAAGCTTAGATCCCATCAGCACCATATGTTCCAGATAGTGCGCCAGGCCCAGTTGCTGATTAGGATCATCCAGCGAACCTATCGGCAACGTCAGCGCCGCCAGGGATTTCGGTGCTTCTGCGTCCGAGACCAGCAGCACGGTCATGCCGTTACTTAAGGTAATCGCCTGATAGCTGCGTGGATCGTGATCGCTTTTACGAATGGTGTCATTAATGGGTTGCCAGCCGCGATCGGTATCGGCAAAGGCATTCAGCGCCAGCATGCTCAGCAGCAGCGCTCCAATCCAGCGTGCGTAAATCCGCATTTAAACCCCTTACGTTACCCTTTTCCGCTGTCTGTGTGCCCAGCGGTGAAATAGAAAAACTTTTTTATAGTAGTGAGAACAGCGTTAACGAGGCTGTTCCCGATTGCTATTCATCATGTTGATGCGCAAGGCGCACCGGCAAATACCATTGCCGTGCGGCAGCGGTAATCGCCTGGATAGCCTCTTCATCAAGTGTTCGGCTAAGGCGCTGAAGATAGGGATCGCTGCTCTCGCCTTCAACCTGGAAACCACCCTGCCAGGCTTGCAGCAGTTTGTTAAGTGCCTTTTTCTGCGTTGCTTCGTCTTCCAGCAGCAGGTGCGCCTTGCTATCAAAGCTGGCCTCCAGCCAGGCCCCACCCGATTTATTGAGCAGCATCAGCGGCTGTACTAATCCCGCCTGATAACCCCCAACATACTCGCTCAGCAAAACTAATGCCCGATCGGCATCCAGTGCCGTAAAACGCCAGTGACTCTGTTTACGACCGTACATACGGCTTTCACCCGTACCGCCTAACGCGCAATACACCAGATGTTCGATCCATAACAACAGTCCATCGTTCATATTAAGCACGCCCGGACGCCAGCGCAGCAGCCCATCAGCTTGCACCTGGGTCAGCCAGCCGGTCAATTGCACATCGCCCAGCTTCAGATTGATCTCCCAACTCTCCGCCGGCTGGCGTTGACCGCTCACCTCCGCCGCCACTTCCTGCATCTCTTCGGTCTGGCTCTGCCAGAAAATTTCCCCAAAAGCGCCGTACGGTAGATTGCCTGCGGCACGATGGCGAGCATACAGCTGCGCCGGATCGTCACCGTTGACCAGCGTATTTAACAGCTGGGCGTTGATTTGATAACGCTCCAGACTGTCGGGAGCGAAGGGTTCGCTGTCGGGCAGTTCGCTCTCTTCCATCCAAAATGCGACGCCTAAGCGCTGCTGGAACCAGGCGCGCACCGGATGGCGCCAGAAACGCAGCAGTTGCTCCAGCGACAACGTTTCCAATGGCACAGGCGGTAAAGGCTGGACAAAATCAGGTTGCGCGACCCCGCTGCCGGTTGCGGCAGGTAGCCATTCCGCCGCAAAACTTTGGCCATATGCGCCCGGTTGGAAGTTCTCCGCCGCAAAAGGCATTCGGCTATGTAGCGTTTGTAGATGTTCACGCACATGCTGCTCGCTGACGTCAGGCTCACAGGCTTCGTCGCCGGGTAAACAGAAACTCTGCCCAAGATAATCCACCAGCTCACTCACTAATACTGAGGGATAGCGCTCGGTGTTGTCCTGAATAGCGCGGCCGATATAGCTGATATACAGCTGCTGCTGCGCCGAAATTAACGCTTCGAGGAACAGGTAGCGGTCATCATCACGGCGACTGCGATCGCCCTTACGCATCTGCTGCTGCATGAGGTCGAAACCAAGTGGCGCTAATGTGCGCGGGTAAACCCCGTCGTTCATGCCCAGCAAACACACCACCTTGAAGGGAATAGAGCGCATTGGCATCAGCGTACAAAAGTTGATCGGGCCGGCAAGAAAACGTTGGCTAATCCGCTGCTGATCGAGGCGCGAACGCAGCTCATCGCGCAGTAATGTGACCGGAATCGGCTGGTGATAAGCCGCTTGCATACCCTGTTCAATAATCTCCTGCCACTGCGTTTCCACCAGCAGCAGTGCGGCGTCACTTTCGGCATCACCGCTGAAGAAGCTGGTGATCAGCTCGCGACATAATGGCAACCAATCCTCAAGCGTGCGCTCTTGCGCCAGACGCGCGCGCCACTCTTCAAGCCGAGAGAGTAATTCGGCCAGATGTCCCGCCAGCTCAGCGATGAGGCCACTGGACTCGTCATACGGCAAAATACCCTGCCAGTCGCCGTTGCCACTTTCTAGCGCGTAGCCCAGCAGCATGCGCTGCAGACCAAAACGCCAGGTATGTTGTCCGGTCACCGGCAGCGCCAACGCTTCCACACTGGCATCATCCAACCCCCAGCGGATACCGGATTCCATCACCCAACGGCGTAGCAGTCGCAGCCCGCTTTCATCCACTGAGAAGCGTTGCGCCAGCGCTGGCACTTCCAGCAACGCCAGCACATCTTCCGAAGCAAAACGGCTTTCCGGCAATGCCAGTAAACCGATCAACGCCAATATAGCCGGGTGCGCCTGGCTGGCGCGGCGGTCTGAAATGGCAAAGGGTAAATAGCGCTTACTCGGCGCGCTGGCAAAAGCGGCCTGAATAAAGGGGGCATAACTGTCAATGTCTGCCACCATGACAATGATGTCGCGCGGCTTGAGCTCGGGATCGGCTTCCATTAGCGTTAGCAGGTGATCCTGCAACACTTCAACTTCACGCTGCGCACTATGGCACACCTGCAGCGTGATCGAGCGATCGTGCGGATCAAGCTGGCGTTTCTCACTGCTGTCGGCCAGTTCACCGGCGTTCAGTCCAATCACCGCTTTATCGTCGAGATTGAGCAGGTCCGACTGCAGACTGTGCAGCAGATTGTCTTGGGGCAATTCCACAAAGGCATCAATGTCGTTGGCGGCGGATTCCATCTGGCTCAGTAAAAACAGATTATCGCGCCCCAACTTGCCCCATGACGCGAGCAGTGGATTGGTGAGCTGTTGCTCGCCGAGATCGTTAAATAACGACGTGGCGCTAGCCGGATCGCGAAACAGCGGCTGTAGCTCATCTGATTGTAAACGACGCCGCTGGCGGCTTTGCAGCTTCGCCAGGAAAGCATAATCCTGAATGTCACCCCAATAGTGGCGACATGGATTGGTGAACAGCAGATGGATATCGATATGCCGTCCCAGCGCTTCTAACGCCTGAAGATAGACCGGCGGCAGCGCGGAAATACCGCAAATGAATACGCGCTGTGGCAGACCTGGCGGCGGCGTGTTTGCCTGTTCCAGTTCACGGATAAAGCGCGCATAAAGATTGGCACGATGCCACATCGGCTGGCCGAGGCTCTCCGTAAAGCTGACCAGATCGCACCACAGCGGTGCCTGCCAATGCTGCGATTCGCCTAAGCCATCAATTCGTTCACCGCGCTCCCAGCTATTGAGCCAGTCCGAGCGGTACACCAGATATTGGTCAAACAGGTCGGCGACGCGGGCGCTGAGCTGATACAGCTTACGCTTATCATCGTCGTCATTGAGATAGTGCCGCAGCGGCTGGAAGGCCTCCTGCTCCAGCAAGGTCGGCAGCCGATGCATCAGCTTCCAGCTCATGCTGGCTTTGGTGAAGGCGCTCTCTTCAGGGATATCGGGTAGCACCTTAACGAACATGTTCCAGATAAAACTGGCGGGCAAAGGAAACTCGATGTTGGCGGCGATACCGAAACTGTTAGCCAGCTCCATTTGCAGCCATTGCGCCATACCGGGACTCTGTACCAGCACCTGTTCAGCAGCAAGCGGATCGGCTAGCGGCTGGTTTTCAATCAGAATACCTGCCAGATTTTTCAACAGATCGAGCTGATTGGAATGATAGACCCGGAACATAACTCTCCTTCAAAGATATACCCACCCTACTTCAAGCTGCAGGTGCGTTAGCTGCACGCACTCAGCCGAGCCACTCTACCGTTTATCGCCATTGATGCCTACCGCTGAGGCCATCTCAGCGGCAATTGAGCTGTCCTAATGAGGCCGAGCGCTGTTGCGGTCCCGTCACCGTGACCTGCTCAAGTGTACAGCCGCCTGCGATGCTTTGCTGCTGGCGCTGGCTCTGCCAGCCCGCTACGTCATGACCAAGCAGCGCCTGCCCTGCAGCACGCCAGGCCTGCCGCTGCTGCCACTGCTGGCTAAAACCCAGTGCCAGCGCCCGATGATATTGCAACAAAGTGCTGATGGTCATTGCCAGCAGCAGCATCGCCACCAGCGTTTCCGCCAGGCTAAAGCCCTGTTGCTTCTGGCTGACACAGCTCCGGCTGCGAAAGCGGGCAATAATCGATCCAGCCATGTTCTTGCCGCTGGGTCTGCGAGTTACGTAGAGAAACCCAACGATAGAGCCACAGCGCTCGCCCTTCTCCATGTGCTGATAACAACGCATTGTCATCCTCCATACGTAATAGACAGCTTTGCCACTGCTCTGCCGCCCACTGCTGGCACTGCCAGCCGGTCGCCTGCGGCCAGTTTTGCACGCTCCCCCACTCCAGTGCGGACTGCGCCTGCCAGAAATCCTGGTGATGCTGCTGCTCGTCCGCCACTGATACCATCCCTTGCGACAGCTGGCTGCGCGTTGCATGCAACGTCAGTCCACCCATGATTAACATCATCAGCACCATACCCAATGTGCTGTTGCCGCGTTGCTTCATAGATTGATTCCTTCAATCCAGTGTTCCAACGTCACGCTTTGGCTAGCCGCATGCCCTGCCAGTTGCAGGATAAGGCGTGTTCCCTGTCGTTCAAGTTTGAAGGTGTCGAGGGTGAGAAAGGCCGGATCGGACACTCTCTCCCACCCGCTGCTGCTGCACTCATCCACACCACGCTGCATTTCCAGCTGTCCACTGCGCAGCCGATAGCCGTAATAGTCACTTTCGTTGTGCCCCACACCTTCCCAGCGCCCGTTGCTGTTCTCATCCCAGCGCAGTAAAACGCAGCTGCCATTCGCCGCAAGCGTTAGCGCAGCACCGTTGCACTGCCCGTGACAATAGCCCGCTCGTCGCAGTGCCTTCTGTAAGGTATTGGCGATCTGCTGCAGTTCCTGTTGCAGCTGCACACGCTGCTGCAGGCGCAGATTCTGCTCCAGTAGCAGGGGCAAAAAGCGCCCTACGCTGAGCATCAAAATGGCACCAATCGCCATAGCAATCAGCATTTCCAGCAGGCTAAAACCCCTTTGCGCTATTCGCATCCTTTCTCTCCCGGCTGACAGGCTCGGATACGCGCTCTGGCGGAGATGATTAGACGCCAGTGTCCGGCATCGCTAATGAGATCGATACTGCCAGGGCGTGCCACATCACGTCGCCCATAAAACCCCACTTCACCCGTCATGCCGGCAATGCGCACGCTGGCATGTGGCGGCCTGAATAGCCAACGAGATGCCAACGCACAGCCTTCCACAGGCTTTTGCCCCGCGCCAAGGCAGCCGTTTTCCCCTGGCTGCAACCACAGAACAAGATCGCGATTGTGCCAGCTCGCGTAAGCGCGGGCCCGCAGCAGAAATCCCTGCAGTTGCGCAACGCTTTCGCGTAGCTGTTGATAGTGCTGCCAGCGCTGCCAGCCTTGTAAGGCACCCACGCTGAGTATGCCGGCAATCACCATCACCAATAACAGTTCAGGCAAGGTGAATCCGTGGTGAATGTTTCTGTTCATGCCGGGTAATTTGCCGGTTGGGATGACGCTCAACAAGCGGAGGATTAGTGCTTTGGAAAATGCTGCGCAGGAAATCGCTGAGAGGTGCAGAGAGATACAGATTTTTGCGAGGCGGATTCAGAACTGAGGTGTGGTTGGGAATTGAGGTGCGGTTGGTAAGTGGTCGCCATAAATGGCGACCCTACGGATAAATAGCGTTAAATCGCTACGGGTGCTTTAATCGCCGGATGCGGATCGTAGCCTTCAATGTCGAAATCTTCGAATTGATAATCGAAGATGGAGGCCGGTTTGCGCTTGATCACCAGCTTCGGCAACGGACGCGGTTCGCGCGTCAATTGCAGGCGTGCCTGTTCCAGATGGTTGCTGTAGAGATGCGTATCGCCACCCGTCCAGACAAAATCACCCACTTCGAGGTCGCACTGCTGCGCCACCATATGCACCAGCAGCGCATAGCTGGCGATATTAAACGGCAGACCGAGGAAGATATCGCACGAGCGCTGATACAGCTGGCAAGAGAGCTTGCCGTTAGCGACGTAGAACTGGAAGAAGGCATGACAAGGCGCCAGCGCCATCTGGTCCAGCTCACCCACGTTCCACGCCGAAACGATGATGCGGCGGGAATCCGGATCGCGCTTCAGCTGCTCAATCACTTTGCTAATCTGATCGATTTCTTCGCCCGAAGCGTTGCCCCAGCTGCGCCACTGCTTACCGTACACCGGGCCAAGATCGCCGTTCTCATCGGCCCACTCATCCCAAATGGTTACCTTGTTCTCTTTCAGATAACCGATGTTGGTTTCGCCTTTGAGGAACCACAGCAGCTCATGAATAATTGAGCGCAGATGCACTTTCTTGGTCGTAACCAGCGGAAAACCGTCCTGCAAATTGAAACGCATCTGGTGGCCAAAAATGGAGAGCGTGCCGGTTCCGGTACGGTCGGCCTTTTCTGCGCCTTCATTCAGCACATGTTGCATTAAGTCCAGATATTGTTTCATTTTACCTCACGCGTTTGTTGCTGCGGGCGACGGCGATACGCCCAAACCATCATAATCACACCGGCCAGAATCATGGGGATTGAGAGAATTTGTCCCATGCTGACGCCGCCTTCGAACAGACCAAGCTGCGCATCGGGCTGACGGAAGAACTCAACGATGATGCGGAATGCGCCGTAGCCAATCAGGAACAGGCCAGATACGCTGCCCATCGGACGCGGCTTGCGAATAAACAGATTAAGAATGATGAACAGCACAATACCTTCGAGGCACAGCTCATACAGCTGCGAGGCATGACGCGGCAGCACGCCGTAGGTGTTCAGCAATTCCTGGTATTGCGGATTATTGGCCGCCAGCGCGATATCTTCGCTACGCGAACCCGGAAACAGCATGGCGAATTTGAAATCTGGCGCCACGCGGCCCCACAGTTCGCCGTTGATGAAATTGCCCAGACGACCGGCACCTAAACCAAACGGGATCAGTGGCGCAATAAAATCGGCTACCTGGAAGAAAGTGCGTTTGGTACGACGTGCAAAGATCAGCATCACCACAATTACGCCGATTAAGCCGCCGTGGAACGACATACCGCCATCCCAGACCTTAAACAGATAAAGCGGATTCTCCAGGAACAGCGGCAGGTTGTAGAACAGCACATAGCCAATACGTCCGCCGAGGAACACGCCGAGGAAACCTGCGTACAGCAGATTCTCCACTTCCTCTTTTTTCCAGCCGCTGCCAGGTTTGTTAGCACGGCGCGTCGCCAGCCACATGGCAAAAATAAAGCCCACCAGATACATCAAACCGTACCAGTGAAGCGAAATCGGTCCGATTGAGAAAATCACCGGATCGAATTGGGGAAACGAAATGTAGCCGTTAGTCATCTTTCACCATCGTTCTTCTGCCCTTAAACGGGACAATAAAAGGCTGCGCATAATAGCACAGCCGGGTTGTACACAGGTCGGCAAGATGTAACCGTTAACGCCCGCCGCGAATCAGGCCGCCTAAACCGCGACGCTCCATAAAGGTTGAAACCAGGTGACGTACTTCTGATGCCGTATGCGCCGCCAATCCATGCTCGCTCAATTTCTGCGCTTCCTCGAAATCGAGATGACGCAACAGATATTTCACGCGCGGCACGTTCTTGCCGTTCATGCTGAGGTGGTGATAGCCCATGCCCACTAACAGCGCGACACACATCGGATCGCCGGCCATTTCACCACACAAGCAGAGCTCCAGTTTGGCCTCGCGGGCTTCGCTGGCAATGGTGTGCAGCGCCCGCAGCATTGCCGGATGCAGCGAATCATACAAGTTCGCCACGCGCGTGTTGTTGCGATCCACTGCCAGCAAATATTGCGTGAGATCGTTGGTGCCCACCGAAATAAAATCAATGCGATCCGCCAGATGCGGGATCATAAATAGCATCGAGGGCACTTCGATCATGATACCAATCCGCGGCTTGGGAATCACATACCCCAGCATCTCTTCCACTTCACGACCAGCACGATCAATCAGACGACGCGCTTCATCGATCTCATCAATATGGCTAATCATCGGCAGTAAAATGCTCAGGTTGCCAGATGCCACATTGGCACGCAGCATGGCACGCACCTGCACCAGGAAGATTTCCGGCTGATCGAGCGTTAAACGAATACCGCGCCAGCCAAGGCAGGGATTCTCTTCACTGATCGGCATATACGGCAGCTGTTTATCAGCCCCCACATCCAGCGTGCGTAGCGTGACCGGCTTATCATAAAACAGCTGCAGCATGCCCTGGTACTGCGCCACCTGTTCCTCTTCGGAAGGGAAACCGTTGTGCAGCATAAACGGGATTTCGGTGCGATACAGGCCAATGCCGTCAACCCAGCTGTCGAGCGCCTGTTCATGTTCCGGGCTGAGGCCTGCATTCAGCATCACCTGCACGCGCTCGCCGCTTTTCAGCTCACCGGATTGCTCAACCACGCCTTCAGCCATTTTGCTCAGCGCGTTCTCTTCGCTGATCAAACGCTGATATTCCTGTACCAACACCGGTTCAGGATCGATCAGCACTTCGCCGCGGTAGCCGTCAACAATCAGCAGGCGTTTGTTAAGCTGCGCGGGCAGGATATCCGCGCCCATCACGGTTGGAATGCCCATCGCGCGCGTCAAAATCGCCGCATGCGAGTTGGACGCACCGTCGCGGACCACCACGCCGGCTAAACGCTCCTGCGGCAGTTCGGCCAGGGTGGTGGCTGTGAGTTCATCGGCAACCAGTACGAAGCGTTCCGGCCAGGCATTGGTGCCCACCAGCGAATCATCGAGGTGAAAGAGCAGACGCTGACCGAGCACGCGCAAATCGCCGGCGCGCTCGCGTAAATATTGATCCTGCAGATTAGCGAACTGTTCGGCGAACTTCTCGATTACCGTCTTGACTGCCCATTCCGCGACCGATCCGCGATCGATCTCGTCAAAAAGATCTTTTTTCAGCCGCGCATCCGTGAGCAGATGCGAATAGAGATCGAAGATCGCCGCACTCTCTTTCTGCACGCTGGCGGCAAAGCGTTTACTGAAGCGGCGAAATTCGTTGCCCGCCTCACCCATTGCCAGCACCAGGCGCTCGCGCTCGCGCTGCACGTCCAGCGTGGAAGCGGCAGTGACCTGATCGAGCAGCGGCTGGGTTTCATCTACCCAACCTGGCGCAACCGCCACGCCAGGCGCAGCGGCAATCGCTTTGACGCGCGTCTGGCGGAATTGGCCAAACAGTTGGCCAAGCTGCGATTGCGACAGTAAGCCGGCCATTTGCGTGGCAAGCGTGACGAGAAACGACTCTTCGCTTTCATCGAACTGGCGGTGTTCGCGCTGCTGCACAACCAACACGCCAAGCAGCTGGCGGCGGCTGATAATCGGGACACCGAGGAAGGAGCGATAACGCTCCTCTTTAACAGAAGGAATGTATTTGAAGCTGGGATGGCTCTGAGCATCGGCGAGGTTGATCGGCTCGGCTAAGCGTCCGACAAGGCCAACAATGCCTTCGTCAAATGCCAGCGTGACCGTACGACCACGCGGCTTTTTTAGTCCGCGTGTCGCCATCAGGTAGTAGCAACGACGATCGTGATCGGCGAGATAAACCGAGCAAACCTCGGTTTCCATCGCAAGGCAAATTTCGTTTACCAGAATGTCGAGTGCTTCATTCAGACGTGGAGCACTCGCCACTTTTTCTACTATTTCGCGCAACTGAGTGAGCATAAAGGGCGTGGCCTATCCTCTTTTACGTCGTTGGGCGGCGTTATTGCGCTGCCCCGCACTCTCCTGCATAGACATCACCACGCCAGCGAATTCTTTCATTACGCGGCGATAAACATCGCGCTTGAAAGAGACGACCTGACGTACCGGATACCAGAAGCTAACCCAGCGCCAACCATCAAACTCGGGCGTGCTGCTGTGCTGCACATTGATCTCCGCGTCACTACACATTAACTGCAGAAGAAACCACTTTTGTTTCTGGCCGATACACACCGGCTTTGTGTCCCAACGCACCAAACGTTTTGGCAACTTGTAACGTAACCAGTTACGGGTTGAAGCAAGTATTCGAACATCTTTGCGGTGTAAGCCCACTTCTTCGAACAGTTCGCGATACATCGCCTGTTCAGCAGTTTCACCCGGATTGATGCCTCCCTGAGGAAATTGCCAGGAGTGCTGTCCAAAGCGCCTGGCCCATAACACTTGTCCTTGCCTGTTGCAGATTACGATACCAACATTCGGGCGGTAGCCATCATCATCGATCACTGGACTACCTCAAAGCTAAATTTGAATAGCCTGATTGTTTCACACTCCTTACAGGCGGTAAACCACTGGATACTGAGGGTGATAACGGAATAAAAACAGGATAACTCACAGAGATAAGCCAAGTTATAAACAGCAAGCGGGAATTATGGGCGATCTTATTCACCTTTTCTGTGGATAGCGTTGTGCAGAACACGGGAATGAAGTGAATAACCACTTCAGAAAACTCTTACAAAACAATAAGTGAAACGCACAAAAAAAATTATTTTTCAGCGAGTTATTAAAAAATCGTCGACTAAATCCTAAGAGGATCGTCCTTTACTCACATTTGCTTTTTGGCGATCGGTTAAAGATCCATCAGCGGCGTTTTTATCCACAGAGAATGCCCTAAACCTGGTCAAAGAAAGGAAAAAAAGCGTTCAAAACGCGAAAGTCAAGGCTGTAAATGGAAACAGGTATCTTCATAACCAGGGGTTATCCCACTTTTCTGTGGATAACTAGGTTCAACATCTGTTCATTGTCGATAACAAGCTGGGATAACCTTAATAGCACTTCTGCTGTTAACGGGCATCAATCTAAAAAAAGCACGCTGAATCATGCTATTATCACACTTATTCACGTATCTGCCATGTGGACAAATTCAGCCAGCTTTTACTGTTCACTCTTCAACCAATGTGAGTTTTACCATGCACTCCTCACCGTTATTGCCGTCGCCACCGGAAAATGAAGCGGAATTACTGCAGCGCGCACAGCGACTGGCCGGCCAAACATTTGCCGCGCTGGCGGCACAGCTTAACCTGCCCATTCCGCCAAACCTGAAGCGTGACAAAGGCTGGGTGGGTATGCTGTTAGAGCTGCATCTGGGCGCCAGCGCGGGCAGCAAAGCCGAGCAGGATTTCGCCCATCTCGGCATTGAATTGAAAACCATACCGGTGGATGCGCAAGGCAAACCGCTGGAAACCACCTTCGTGTGCGTTGCGCCGCTTACCGGTAACAGCGGCGTCACCTGGGAAACCAGCCATGTGCGCCACAAACTGGCGCGCGTGCTGTGGATCCCGATCGAAGGCGATCGTGGCATACCGCTAGCCGATCGCCGCGTGGGATCGCCTTTGCTGTGGCATCCCAGTGAAGAAGAGGAACAGCAACTGCGTGAGGATTGGGAAGAGCTAATGGATATGATTGTGCTGGGTCAGGTAGAGCGCATCACCGCACGTCACGGCGCCTGGCTACAAATCCGTCCTAAAGCGGCGAACAGCAAAGCGTTGACGGAAGCCATTGGCCAACACGGCGAGCCTATCATGACGCTGCCACGCGGTTTTTATTTAAAGAAAAGCTTCACCGGTCCTTTGCTCGCCCGTCATTTTCTAATGTAAATGCACTTTTCTGCCGATAAATTTTAGGAATGATGCGATTACTCCTAACGGCGAAAGCATTTATTACTACACTTTTGCTGTTGAAGTCGTTGGAAGGAGAGAAGAATGAAAGGGTTGGTAAGTGCAGTGGGTGTCATGTTGGCTGCGGTATTGATGAGTGGTTGCAGTAGTGATTACGTGATGGCGACCAAAGATGGTCGTATGATTATGACCGATGGTAAGCCCGCCATTGATAAAGAGACCGGTTTAGTGCAGTACACCGATGAGCAAGGCCATCAGATGCAGATCAATGGTGATGAGGTCTCGACCATCATTGAGCGTTAAGTGCCAAATTACATCGCCTGCACACGTTTTCTCCCTGTGCAGGCGGTTTCCCGAACTTTCCCCCCTTCCTTCCGCGCCGCTTCACACGCTATAGTCCCACAGGACACAACATTCCCTTTCATAATGAAAATAGGATGCCGGCACATGCACTATCACCGTATTCCCCATAGCACGCTGGAAGTGAGTCAGCTGGGGCTTGGAACCATGACGTTTGGTGAGCAGAACAGCGAAGCCGACGCCCACGCACAACTCGATTACGCAGTTAGCAGCGGCATAAATCTGATTGATACTGCGGAAATGTATCCGGTGCCGCCGCGCCCGGAAACCCAGGGTTTAACTGAACAGTACATTGGTAGCTGGCTGAAAAAGCGCGGCAGCCGCGACAAAATCATTCTGGCCAGTAAAGTAGCGGGGCCAGTGCGCGGTGCCGATGCATCGATTCGCCCGCACCAGGCGCTGGATCGCAAAAACATCCGTGAAGCGCTGGATGCCAGCCTGAAACGCCTGAATACCGACTATCTCGATCTCTATCAGCTGCACTGGCCGCAGCGCCAGACCAACTATTTTGGCAAGCTGGGCTATCAATATACCGATTCCAGCGTGCCAGTGACGCTGCTGGAAACACTGGAAGCGCTGACGGAACAAGTGCGCGCCGGTAAGATTCGTTACATTGGTGTATCGAATGAAACCGCGTGGGGCGTGATGCGCTACCTGCAGCTGGCGGAAAAGCATGAGCTGCCGCGTATCGTCACCATCCAGAATCCGTATAGCCTGCTGAACCGGAGTTTCGAGGTGGGTTTGGCAGAGATCAGCCAGCATGAAGGCGTTGAGCTGTTGGCTTACTCCAGCCTGGCGTTTGGTACCTTGAGCGGTAAATATCTGAACGGGGCAAAACCGGCCGGTGCGCGCAATACGCTATTCAGCCGCTTCACGCGCTACAGCGGCGATCAGTCACAGCAGGCGATTGCTGCCTACGTGGATCTTGCGAAGAAGCACAACCTGGATCCCTCGCAGATGGCGCTGGCCTATGTGCGTCAGCAGCCGTTTGTCGCCAGCACCCTATTGGGCGCCACCACGATGGAGCAACTGAAGGTTAACGTGGAGAGTTTCAATCTGACGCTGAACGCCGAGGTGTTAGAGGAGCTGGAAGCGATTCATCGCCAGTTTACTTATCCCGCGCCTTAAAACCAGGTGCGCATTAATGCGCACCCTACATGTCAATCGTAGGGTCGCCATTCATGGCGACCCATTCATTTACCGCACGATTTAACGACGGCTTTTCCACCATAAGAGCGCAATCGCCACGGCGAAGATCGCACCGAATCCTACGCCGGTCGCCACTGCTGGCGCACCCAGCTTGATCGCCACCGTGTACAATCCCAGCATCAGCAGCATGGCGGTGTTCTCACCAAGGTTCTGCACCGCAATCGCGTTACCCGAACCCACGGTATCCTTGCCGCGCTCCTGCAGTAGCGCATTGAGCGGCACCACGAAGAAACCGCCCAGTGCACCAATCAGCATTAATATCAGATAGGCATTCAGCAAACTCTGTTGCAGCGCGAACACGACCACCATCACCCCAATCAGCACGCCAGCTGGCATGCAACGGCGCACGGTTTGCAGCGTCACCAGTTTCGCCGCCGCCGCCGCACCAATTACGATGCCAATCGCCACCATCGCATTCAGCGTGGTTGGTGTTTTATTGTCGCTGATGCCGAGCGCCACCGGCACCCACAGCACCAGCAGGAAACGCAGCGTCACGCCCGCGCCCCAGAACAAGCTGGTGCCGAGCAGCGAGAAACGCGTCTCGCCGTTGCGCCACAGTATTTTGGTCGCCGCCACGAAACTGCGCAGCATCGCGCCAAAGTGCCAGCTCTGGCCCGGACGCGCCGCCGTTAGACGCGGAATAAAGATATTCGCCACCACCGCCATCGCATACGTCATGGCGCACACCACCAGCGCGGCGACCAGGTTCCAGTCCGCCAGAATACCGCCCGCCACGGAGCCCAGCAGAATCGCCGCTATGGTCGAGCCTTCCATTAAGCCATTGGCTTTAACTAAGCGTTCACCGTGGGTGATTTCCGTCAGGATGCCGTACTTGGCCGGCGAGTAGGACGCCGCACCAATTCCCACCAGCGTGTAGCCGAGGAACGGATTGAAGCCAAAGCAGATGATTAGCGCGCCCAGCAGCTTGAGGCTGTTGGCAAACATCATTACCCGGCCTTTGGCGAAGCTATCCGCCATCTGACCGACAAACGGTGCGAGCAGAATGTAAGTCGCCACAAACAGCATTTGCAGGATCGGCTGGCTCCAGTCCGGATAGTACTGATTTTTCAGCACCGCCAGCGTCACGAACAGCAGCGCGTTGTCGCCAAACGCTGAGAAGAACTGCGCCACAATTACCGCCAGCATGCTGCGCGATAGCAGCGGTGCATCCCTATTTAACGGCTGGCTCATACCTGCTCCTCTTCCGCCAGCTGTCTGAGGCTGACATAGTCCGGTTTGCCGCTGCCCAGCATTGGCAACTGCTTCATCACGCGGATGTCGCGCGGCACCGCCAGCTCCGGCGCACCAATCTCACGCGCGGCTTTCAGCAGCGAGTCGCGACTCAATAGCGTGTCAGTGGTGAACAACACCAACGCTTCACCACGATTGCCGTCCGGACGCAGCGATGCGGCATGCTGCTTCTCATGCGAGGCTTTCAGCGCAATCTGCTCAACGATTTCCAGCGATACCATCTCACCGGCAATTTTTGCGAAGCGCTTCGCACGGCCCTGAATCTGACAGAAACCGCCTTCATCAAAGCTGACGATATCGCCGGTGTCGTACCAGCCTGCTTCCATCTCGCCTTCGCCGTTATCGGCCACCGGCACTTCCAGCACGCCTGGATTCTCTACGCGCAGATAACCGTTCATCACGTTTGGACCACGCAACTGCAGGCGACCGCCCTGCTCAATGCCCGGCACCGAAATCAAACGCGAATCCATGCCGGGTAGAATACGGCCTACCGTGTGACTTTTTGCCGCCATCGGCACGTTGATCGCCACTACCGGCGCGCATTCCGTCACGCCGTAGCCTTCAAGAATGCGGATGCCGTACTTCTCCATGTAAATCTGGCGCGTCGCTTCCTGCAGTTTCTCTGCGCCGGCTACCACATAGCGCAGCCGCGCAAAATCATATGGGCTGGCGAAGCGCGCGTAGTTGCCAAGGAAGGTCGAAGTGCCAAACAGCACGGTGCAGTTACGGTCATACACCAGCTCTGGCACAATGCGGTAATGCAGCGGGCTCGGATAGAGAAATACCTGCGCGCCGGTCAGCAGCGGCGTAAACAGGCCAACGGTCAGACCGAAAGCATGGAACAGCGGCAGCGCAGACATAAAGCGGTCACGCGGCGTGAAGTCCGCCACGGTACGAATCTGTTCCACGTTCGCCAGCAGGCTTTTGTGTGAATGCACCACGCCTTTGGGATTGCCTTCCGAACCCGAGGTAAACAGCACCATCGCCGCATCTTCCGGCTGCTGCTGCACCTGTGCACGGTGCGGCATCAGCAGATGCGCCACAATCCACAGCTTGTCTTTCAGTGTGACGGTATCTTTCAGATCTTCCAGATAGATCCACTGCACGTCGCTGAGGCCCTGCGGCAAGTGCCACAAGTTGCCCTTTTCGAGGAACTGGCGCGAGGTGAAGACGGTTTTCACCTGTGAAGCGGTGAGCGCCGCGCGCATACCTTTTACGCCAGCGGTGTAATTCAGCATGGCCGGAATACGTCCGCGCAGCGACGCGCCAAGAATCGCCGCCGCGGTGACGGTAGCGTTCGGCAGCAGCAGGCCCACGTATTCGCCTTGCTGACTATAGCGTTCAAGAATGCGACCCACGCCGAGCGATTTCTTCAGCAAGCCGGTATAGCTGTCGGGCTTGAAATTGATGTCTTCAATGCACGGTTTCATCAGCCCATAACGCTGGCGCGCACTGAGGAACGCTTCGAACAGCGTTTCTCGCGGACGCACCGCCATGCGCGCCTCCATCATCACATGGTGTAAGTGCTCACCCGCCAGCTGGCGGCGATCGCGCGCGCGTTTCGCTTCAGGCATCGGAATCACTGTCGCCGGTAGCACCGTTAAGGTGATGCGCGGGAACAAGCGACGTTTAAATACGCCCGCCAGCCGACCAAACGGCGTATATTCCGCCCCTTCGATACGCATCGGCACCACGGTCGCGCCGGATTTTGCCGCAACAAAACCCGCACCGCTGTAGATCTTCATCAGCGAGCCGGTCACGGTAATGCGCCCTTCCGGGAAGATCACCACCGGACGGCCTTCATTGATCATCCGCACCAGATGTTTGACTGACATCGGTCTGGTAGGATCGAGCGGCACGAAGTCGATAATCGGCTTCAGCAGGCGCATGTACCACTGTTCGCTGATCGACGAGTAGACGGCGAACACCGGTTTGATCGGCAGAAACAGCGCCACCAGCACCCCATCAAGAAATGACATGTGGTTAGGTGTGATCAGCACTTTTTCTTTGTGTAGTGCAGTGAGGTCGCCACGCAGTTCCACGCGCCACAGCAGGCGGAACAGGAAACGGAAAAAGGTGAGTAGCATGCCAGCTCCCTAGCAATCGTAAAAAATGGCTCTTACGATGCAGGATCTGGGGATATTCGACAAGTGGCGGGATGATTTAAACACAGTTGCGCTTTGCGAGCAGGTAAGCATATATGCGTCATCAAAATTTCTGCGCGTTGCTGGGCGGTGCGCATATATGCGTCATCAGAATTTCTGCGCGTTGCTGGACGGTGCGCATAAATGCGCACCCTACACGTAGGGTCGCCATTTATGGCGACCTGGGTTACTGCGGATCCGCCTGCCAGCCGCCGCCCAGGGCGGCGATCAGCGCCACGCTGCTGACCCACTGCGTGCTCTGCAATGACAGCAAACTCTGCTGTGCGCTCAGGCTGCTGTTTTCGGTAGTGGCGACGTCGAGATAATCGATCATGCCCGCCTCATACTGATTGCGCGTGACGCGCGCCGATTCCTGCGCCGCGTCGGTGGCGCGCTGCTGCGAGGCAATTTCACCCTGCAGGGTATTCAACTGCACCAGATAATCCTCCACTTCCTGCATCCCTTCCAGCACCGACTGGCGATAGCTGGCGACGCTGGCATCATAAGCCGCACGCGCCTGCTCCACCTTCGACGAGGTGGCACCGAAGTCTAACAGCGTACCGCTCAGCTCCGGCCCCAATGACCAGACGCGATTGGGCAGTGAGAACAAGCTATTAATCGCCGATGAACTCACGCCGCCGCTGGCGCTCAATGTCAGGTCGGGATAGTAACCGGCAATCGCCACGCCCACCGCCGCATTGGCCGCCGCCACGTTACGCTCGGCATAGGCGATATCGGGACGGCGCTGCAACAGCTGCGAGGGCACGCTATTGGGGATCGCAGGTAACGCGGCATCCAGCTTCGCCACCGGCAGGGAAAAATCGGCCGGCGCGCGGCCCAGCAGCAGCGCAATCGCGTGCTCCATCTGGGCCCGCTGCCATTGATAATCCTGCGCCGAGGCGCGCGCGCTCTCCAGCTGCATCTGCGCCTGCGCTAAGGTGGCGCGTGATTCGCTGCCAGCGGCATATTTGTTTTCAATCACCGTCAGATAGCGCTGATACGCCTCAATGCTGCGCTGATACAGCGCAATTTTCTCGTCGATGATGCGCAGCTGGAAATAGTCCTGCGCCAGTTCGGACTGCGCGCTCAGGGTGATATTCGCCAGTTCAGCTTTGCTGGCTTCGGCGCTGGCGTTGTTCTCCTCCAGCGTGCGGCGCAGTTTACCCCACAAATCCAGCTCCCAGCTGGCGCTGAGATCGGCGGCATGGCTGTTGCTGACGCTGCGCTGTCCGCTGGTACTGGCACGGCTACCGCTGCGCGTGCTGCTGGCGTCGTAGCCAACGGACGGCAACAGTGCGGCGCGTGACTGCGACGTTAGCGCCTGCGCTTCACGGTACTGCGCGGCATAGTTGGCGACATTCTGATTGGAAATGCTGACCTGCTTCAGCAGGCTATCCAGCGTGGCATCGTGATACACCTGCCACCACTCGCCTTTACTCACGGCATCCTGCGGCGTGGCCTGCTGCCAGCCTTTGGCTTCTTTAAAATGGGTCGGCATCGCCATGGTCGGGCGCTGATAATCCGGACCAACCGCGCAACCGGCCAGCAACAACACCAACAGTACGGGGGTAATTTTCAGGGACATTTTCATCTATCGGGATTCCACATGACGCAACCGCAGCCATTGACGCTGCGTGGCACGGCTTAAACGATCGAGCCAGAGATAAACCACCGGCGTAGTAAACAGCGTCAGCAGCTGGCTGAGCGCCAGACCACCGGCAATCGCCAGCCCGAGCGGGCTGCGCAAGTCGGCATCGCCACCGCTGCCCAGCGCCAGCGGCAGCGCGCCGAAGAAGGCGGCCAGCGTGGTCATCATGATCGGGCGGAAGCGCATCAAACAGGCTTGGGTGATCGCCTGCTGCGGCGACATGCCCTGCGTACGCTCGGCGTGTATGGCAAAATCAATCATCATAATGGCGTTCTTTTTCACGATACCGATCAGCAGGATGATGCCGATCAGCGCGATTACCGTCAGCTGCGTATTGGTGAGCAGCAGCAGTAACAGCGCACCGACGCCCGCCGACGGCAGCGTCGAGAGAATAGTGATTGGGTGGATATAGCTCTCATACAGCACGCCGAGCACGATATACACCGCCGCCAGCGCGGCGATAATCAGCCATGGCATGGTGGCAGTGAGCTGTGAAAACGCCGCGGCGGTGCCGGCAAAACCGGCCTGAATGGTGGACGGCAAGCCGAGCTGCGCCATCGCCTGCTTGATCAGTCCCTGCGCCTGCTCCAGCGATACGCCATCATTCAGGTTGAACGCCACGGTGCTGGTGGCCGATTGCCCCTGATGCGCCACCGACAGCGGCGCGTTGCCGCCTTTGAAGCTGGCGAACGCCGCCAGCGGCACGCGATCGCCACTGTCGTTGATCACATACAGCTGCTGGAGAATCGCCGGATCGCGCGTGTAGCTGTCCTGCAACGACATCACCACATGATACTGATTGAGCGTGTGGTACAGCGTGGCGACCTGGCGCTGGCTGAAGGCGTTATTCAGCATGGTGTCGAGCATCTGCACGTTAACGCCCAGCCGCATGGCGCGATCGCGATCGATGTTGATCACCACCTCCTGACCGCCGGTTTGCGCATCGGAATCCACGCTGTTGAGCTGCGGGATCGCCGCCAGCGCCGCCTGCACTTTCGGCGTCCAGGTGCGTAGCAGATCGAGGTCGTCGGCCTGCAGGCTGTACTGATAGGTGGCGTTGGCGCTGCGCCCGCCGATATGCAAATCCTGCGCCGCCATCAGGAACATCTGCGCCCCGGCGATGTGGCTGGTTTTCATGCTCAGGCGATTCGCCACTTCGGTGGCGGTGGCATCACGCTGATCAAAATCCTTCAGCCGCACAAAAAAGTTGGCGCTGTTGCGCGAACCGAACATGCCGCTGCCCATCGACGACATCACGCTTTCCACCGCCGGATCGGACTGGATGATGTGGGTGAACTGCAGCATTTTCGGTTTCATCGCCTGGAAGGAGATGTTCTGATCGGCACGCAGCGCGCCCATCAGCAGGCCGGTATCCTGATTGGGGAAGAAGCCTTTTTGAACCACCGAAAACAGGAACAGATTGAGCAGCACGGTCAGCACCAGGCTAAACATCGTCAGCTTTTGGTGCGCCATCACCCAGCTTAAGCCGCGCGAGTAGGCCGCCAACAAACCATTAAGCTGGTTTTCGATAAACTGATACAGCGGATGCGGCCGCTGAGTGACTTTCGCTTTCGGCTTGAGTAAGCGCGCGCACAGCATCGGCGTCAGGCTCAGCGACACAAACATCGAGATCAGCAGCGACACCGTCAGCGTCACGGCAAACTCGCGGAACAGGCGGCCGACAATGCTGCCCATCAGCAGAATGGGGATAAACACCGCAATCAACGACATGGTCATCGATAGCACGGTAAAACTCACTTCCTGCGCGCCACGCAGCGCCGCACGCAGCGGACTCAGTCCCTCTTCGATATGGCGGGTGATATTTTCCAGCACCACAATCGCATCATCCACCACAAAGCCGGTGGCGATAATCAGCGCCATCAGCGACAGGTTATCGAGGCTGTAACCGAGCAGATACATTACCGCGCAGGTGCCAACCAGCGACACCGGCAGCGCCAGCGCCGGGATCACCACCGCCTGTACGTTGCGCAGGAAGACAAACACCACGGCGATCACCAGCAGCATCGCCACCAGCAGCGTCTCTTCGGTGTCGTACAGCGACGCGCGCACCGTTGGCGAACGATCCACCACCACTTTCAGCTGGGTATCGGCGGGCAAATCTTTCTCCAGCGCCGGCAGTTGCGCTTTGATGGCATCGATGGTGTCGAGCATATTGGCGCCGGCCTGGCGCTTAATGCCCACCATCACCGACGGCTTCGAATCCAGAAAACCGGCCTGATATTGATCTTCTACCGAATCGTACACCGTGGCGACATCGTGCAGGCGCACCGCTTTGCCGTCCTGATAGCTGACGATCAGATCCTGGTACTGCGCGGCTTTATCCAGCTGGCCGTTGCTGTCCACCACCCAGGATTGGCTGCTGCCCTGCAAAATGCCCTTCGGCTTATTGGTGGTGCCGTTGGCGATGGCGCTGCGCACCGTATCGAGCGAAATGCCGTATTGCGTCAGCTTCAGCGGCTGCAAATCGATGCGCACCGCCGGCAAGGCGCTGCCCATCAATGACACTTCGCCCACGCCTTGCACCTGCCCCAGCGCCTGCTCGATTTTGCTTTCAGCAAGGTCGTAGAGTTCGCCCGGCGTGCGCGTGGCGGACGTCAGCGCCAGCATCACAATCGGCGCATCCGATGGGTTAGCTTTGCGGTAGGTCGGCAATGACTCCATCGCGCTTGGCAGCAGGCTGCGCGCGGCGTTGATCGCCGCCTGCACGTCACGCGCCGCGCCGTTGATGTCGCGATCGAGATCAAACTGCAAAATCACGCTGGTCGATCCCTGCGAACTGGTCGAGGTCATCTCGGTGACACCCGCGATCTGCCCGAGCGAACGCTCCAGCGGCGTCGCCACGGTGGCCGCCATGGTTTCCGGGCTGGCACCCGCTAAGCTGGCGCTGACCATGATGGTGGGGAAATCCACCTGCGGCAGCGGTGCCACCGGCAGCAGCCGATAGCCCAGCGCACCAAGCAGCAGGATCGCCAGCGTCAGCAGCAGCGTGGCGACCGGACGGAAGATAAACAGCCGGGTTAAGTTCATCGATCGCCCCGCGCCTGTTGCTGCTTGCGCTGCATATAGCGCTTGCCGCGCTGGGCGATGCCATCAAACCACAGGTAAATCACTGGCGTGGAGAACAGCGTTAGCACCTGGCTGACAATCAGGCCGCCAACAATCACCAACCCGAGCGGCTGGCGCAGTTCGGCACCGGAACCGGACGCCAGCATCAGCGGTAGCGCGCCGAGCAGCGCCGCCATGGTGGTCATCAAAATCGGGCGGAAGCGCAGCAAACAGGCTTGATGAATTGCCTCGCGCGCGCTCATGTGCTGTTTGTTCTCCGCTTCCAGCGCGAAGTCGATCATCATAATCGCGTTCTTTTTGACGATGCCGATCAGCAGGATCACACCAATCAGCGCAATCAAGCTGAACTCGCTGCCGGCCAGCAGCAGCGTCAGCAACGCGCCAACCGCCGCCGACGGCAGCGTCGAGAGGATGGTTACCGGGTGGATAAAGCTCTCATACAGAATGCCGAGCACCACGTACATGGTGATCAGCGCCGCCAGAATCAGCCACAGCGTGTTGCCGGTAGCGCTCTGGAACGCCGAGGTTTCGCCCTGATAGCGCAGGGTGATGCTCGACGGTAGATTGAGCTGCTGCGTCACTTCGGCAATCGCCTTCTGTCCATCCTCCAGCGAGTAACCGCTGTTGAGGTTGAACGACACCATCACCGCCGGGAACTGGTTGAGGCGCATGTGCATCAGCGAGCCGGTGCGCTGATGAATAGTGGCGATGGACGTCAGTTTCACCATGCCGGTCGTTGTACTGGTGTCATCCGACGATGACGACGACGTGCTGCTGTCGTCGCTGGATGAAGTGCTGCTGCTGGTCACCGGCAGATAAACATCATCAAACGAGGCTGGCGATTGCTGATACTGCGGTGCCACTTCCAGCACCACGCGATACTGATTAGCCTGGGTAAAGATGGTGGAGACCAGCCGCTGGCCGAAGCTGTTATACAGCGCGGTGTCGACATCGGCGGCGGTGATGCCGTAGCGCGCCGCCTTATCACGGTTCAATTCCACGTAGGCCACGCGGCCCTGATCCTGCAGGTTGCTCACCACGCCGTTGAACTCCGGACGCTGCTGCAACGCGGCGACCATCTTCGGCGTCCAGCTCACCAGATTTTCACTGTCGGCATCATCGAGCGTGAACTGGTACTGGCTCGGCGACACCTGATCGTTAACGGTTAAATCCTGCGCCGGTTGCAGATAGAGCTGAATGCCCGCCACCTGCACCGCCGCCTGTTGCAGCTGTTTAATCACCACGTCAGCTTTGTCATCGCGATCGTCAAACGACTTGAGGTTGATCTGGATGCGCCCGCTGTTCAGGCTGGTATTGCTGCCGTCGATGCCAATGGTCGAGGACAAACTCTCCACCGACGGGTTTTGCAAAATCACTTGCGCCAGCGCCTGCTGACGTTTCGACATCTCGCTAAACGACACATCCTGCGACGCCACGGTAACGCCCTGAATCAGGCCGGTATCCTGGGTCGGGAAGAAGCCTTTCGGGATGGCGATATACAGCAGCGCGGTGAGCGCAAAGGTCGCCAGCGCCACCAGCAGCGTCAGCTTCTGATGATTCAACACCACCGTCAGCAACCGGTCATAGCCGCGCACCAGCTTGTCGAACACCTCGCCGCCTTTGCGTGAAAAGCGTGACTGTTTCTCCGGCGGAATATGCTGCAGCAGATAGGCGCACAGCATCGGCGTGAGCGTCAGCGATACCACCATCGACACCAGAATGGATACCGCCAGCGTGATGGCGAATTCGCGGAACAGCCGCCCGACCACATCGCCCATAAACAGCAGCGGAATCAGCACCGCAATCAGCGAGAAGGTCAGCGAGATGATGGTGAAGCCAATCTGCTGCGATCCTTTCAGCGCCGCCTGCATCGGCGTTTCGCCCTCCTCCAGCCGCCGCGAAATGTTCTCCACCACCACGATGGCATCGTCGATAACGAAGCCGGTGGCGATGGTCAGCGCCATCAACGACAGGTTATTCAGGCTGAAGTCGGCCAGATACATCACGCCGAAGGTGCCAATCAGCGACAGCGGCACCGCCACGCTCGGAATCAAGGTCGCCGCCACGTTACGCAGGAACAGGAACGTCACCATCACCACCAGCGCCACCGACAGCATCAGCTCAAACTGCACGTCGCTGATGGAGGCGCGAATGGTTTGCGTACGATCCGACAGAATGCTCATCTTCACGCCGTCCGGCAGCGCCGCCTGCAGCTTCGGCAGCTGCGCTTTGATGCTGTCCACCACCTGAATCACGTTAGCGCCAGGCTGACGCTGCACGCTAACTACAATCGCCGGGCTGTTATTCGCCCACGCCGACTGGAAGCTGTTCTCAGGGCCCTGTTCGATATGCGCGATATCTTTCAGCCGCAGCGCCGCACCGTTCTGATAAGTGATAATCAGATTGCCGTACTCATCGGCGGTGCGCAGCTGGTCGTTAGCGTCGATGGTCACCGAGTGATATTTGCCGTCAAAGCCACCTTTCGAGCCGTTAACGTTGCTGTTGCTGATGAGCGTATTGACGTCTTCCAGCGACAGCTTGTGCGCCGCGAGCGCTTTCGGATCCATCTGCACGCGGATCGCTGGCTGATGGCCGCCT
Source organism: Candidatus Pantoea floridensis (assembly GCF_900215435.1). NCBI lineage: Bacteria > Pseudomonadati > Pseudomonadota > Gammaproteobacteria > Enterobacterales > Erwiniaceae > Pantoea > Candidatus Pantoea floridensis. Next base: position 2,778,045 of record NZ_OCMY01000001.1, on the reverse strand, counting down.
GCCAGCGTCACCATGCCGACACCGTTAATCTGCGACAGCTTGAGCGCCACGCGGGTATTGACCAGATCCTGCACCTGCGTCAGCGGCAGCGTGTCGGAACTCACCGCCAGCGTGATCACTGCCGTATCGGCCGGGTTAACCTTTTTATACGTCGGCGGATTAGGCAGATCGCTCGGCAGCAGATTATTGGCGGCGTTGATCGCCGCCTGCACTTCCTGCTCGGCGACATCCAGCGACAGATCGAGGCTGAATTTCAGCGTGACGATTGACGATCCGCTCGAGCTGGTCGAGGTCATCTGGCTTAATCCCGCCATCTGCCCCAGCTGGCGCTCCAGCGGCGAGGTGACGGATGACGCCATGACATCCGGGCTGGCGCCGGGATAGAGCGTGGTGACCTGAATGGTCGGGTAATCCACCTGCGGCAGCGCCGAAGTCGAGAGAAAGCGATAGGAAAAGATACCGGCGATCAGCACGCCGACCATCAGCAGAATGGTGGCGACCGGACGCTGGATAAACAGGCGAGACGGATTCATTGGCTCGCCGCGCCCGCGCTGGTTTTGCTCTCATCGGCCAGCTGCACTTTGCTGCCGTTGGTTAGACGATCAATGCCTTCGGTCACCAGACGATCGCCCGGTTCCACTCCTTTCAGGATCGCCTGCCGATCGTCACCAAAGCTCGGCCCGGTGGTGACGGCTTTGCGCGTCACGGTGTTGTCTTTATTGATGACAAACACGAAGCTGCCGTCACTGCTCAGTTGCAACGCCTGCGCCGGGATCACCGTGGCATTTTTCAGAATGTTGATTTGCAACCGCAGATTGACAAACTGATTGGCAAACAGCGTTTCATCTTCATTCGGGAAGGTGGCTTTCAGCGCGATGGTGCCGGTCGCGGTATCGATCTGGTTGCTGATGAACTGCACCTCGCCCTGCGCCAGCGGTGTGGTGTTGTCCTGATCGAAGGCGGTGGCGGGCAGGCTTTGTCCACCATGCAGCGCTTTGGTCAACTGCGGGATGTTGCTCTGCGGCACGCTAAACGTCACGGCGGCGGGTTGCATCTGCGTCACCACCACAATGCCGGTGGTGTCGGTGGTTTGCACCATGTTGCCGGGATCGACCAGGCGTAAACCGACGCGTCCGCTAATCGGTGAAGTGATGCGCGCGTAGTCGATATCCAGCTTGGCGCTGGCGATCTGCGCTTCATCGGCGGCCACCGCGCCTTTGTATTGCCCGACGGTGGCGGTTTGCGTGTCGAGATCCTGACGCGACAGCGAATCCTGCGCCGCCAGTTTCTGATAGCGCGTTAAGGTTAACTGGGCGCTTTTTAGCAACGCCTGATTCTGATTGAGATCGCCCTGATATTGCGCCAGCGTCGCCTGATAGCTGCGCGGATCGATCTGTGCCAGCAGCTGACCGGCGCTGACTTTCTGCCCTTCGGTAAAGAACACTTTTTCCAGCTGACCGGCCACGCGGCTGGTGACCGTGACGCTGGCGTTAGGGAGCACCGTGCCAAGCGCGTTGAGATACTGCGGCACATCCGCCGTGCTGGCTACGCCGCTGTGCACCAGCGTCGCACCGCCCGTCATCGCCATACCAGGCCTAACGCCTGCGCCACCGCGATGTCCGCCGCGTGCGCCCTTCTCCGCGCCTGGCGGCATGCCGCCGTGTCCGCCCACCACGCGCCAGACCACGCCAGCTACGATCAATAGCACAAGCAAAAGAAGCAGCCATTTCAGCCAGCGGAAAGAGGAGGAGCGGGAAGCGTTGTTAGTCATCAGAGTCTTCAGGTTAACAAGGAAATGGAAAATCCCCTGCAAAACAGGGGATTATTTCAATGGGAAATCATCACTTGCCGCATTATCGGCTGAATGCCCGCGCGAATTCCATACGCGAACCGTAAGGGTTTCGTTAAGATTGTCAGGATTGCCAGCCGCCGCCCAGCGCCTTGTACAGGGTGATTTTCTGGCTGAGCTGGCCCAGATGCGCGCTAATCAATGACTGCTGCGAACTGTAAAGCGATCGCTGGGCCACTAACACATTGAGATAATTGTCGACGCCCTGCTTAAAGCGCAATTCTGAATAATCGTAGTCGCGTTGGTTGGCGCCCACTTCCTGCTGCAGCGCCGTCAGCTGATCCTGCCAGGTATCCTGGCCGGCCAGCGCATCATTCACCTCTTTAAACGCGGTCTGGATCGTCTTCTCATAGTCAGCAATTTCAATACGTTTCTCGATATGCGCGATATTGAGATTAGCCTCGTTTTTACCACCGTCAAAAATCGGCAGGTTAATCGATGGCATAAACGACCACGCGCCGGTGCCGCCGCCCAGTAAACTGCCGAGTGAACTGCTGGTCGAGCCGCCGGATGCCGTCAGCGTGATGCTGGGGAAGAAGGCGGCACGCGCCGCGCCGATATTGGCGTTGGCCGCTTTCAGTGAGTGCTCGGCAGCCATGATATCCGGACGACGCGTCAGCAGATCCGACGGTAAACCAGCGGGTGTGGCCGGGAACTGCCAGTGGGCATCAAGCGTGGCGTGCGACAGCAGCGTAGCGGGCAGATCGGTGCCAACCAGCAGGCGCAGCGCATCAACGTCCTGCCGCACCTGACGGGTATAGCTCGCCACATCCGCCTGCGCCGCACGTACCGTACTTTCGGCCTGCGCCAGATCCATCGCGCTGCTGGCGCCGCCGTCATAGCTGAGTTTGGTGATGCGATACGATTCCTGCTGGCTGTTGGCCGTGCTTTGCGCCAGATGCAGCAGATCGTTATCTGAACTCAGCGTCAGCCATGCCGTCGCCACTTCCGAGATCAGCGAAATGCGCGTGGCGCGCTCGGTAGCCGCGCTCGACAAATAGGTTTCCTGCGCCTGATCGCTCAGGCTCTGCAGGCGGCCAAAGAAATCCAGCTCCCATGAGGTGACGCTCAAGCCGCTGTTGAGTTCGTGATAGGTCACCGCGCCGGTGCTTTTGGTGTTATAGAGATTGGCCGGCTCATGCGCTGAGGTCTGGCTGGCAGTGGCGTTGATCGACGGCATCAGCGCCGCTCGCTGCACCGTGACGCCCTGCTGCGCCTCTTCAACATTCAATGCCGCCACGCGCAGGTCGCGGTTGTTGTCGAGCGACAGCTGAATCAGGTTGCGCAGCGTGGCGTCGGTGAAAAAGTTCTGCCACGGCAGATCGGCAACGTTGCCGACCGGCGTTGGCTGGTCGTATTTGGCGTCCACCGGCATTGCCGGACGCTGATAGTGCGGCGCCAGCGAGCAACCGGCCAGCACCAGTGCCAGCGGCAATAGCGCCAGACGGAAATTTTTACTGTTCATTGTCAATATTCTCAATAGGTTATGCCGTGCAGTTTGCCAGGTGCGCATTAATGCGCACCCTACGTAACACACCTCACACGTAGGGTCGCCATTCATGGCGGCCGCTTAACGATCTTGCACGACCTCTGTGGATGTTTTTTTCTTGCGCGCAAACAGCTGTGAAACCACCACGTAAAACATCGGCACAAAGAAGATGGCGAGGAAGGTGGCGGTAATCATGCCGCCCGCCACCGCGGTACCAATCGAGTGCTGGCTGCCCGCGCCTGCGCCGTTAGAAATGGTGAGCGGCAGCACGCCGAGGATAAACGCCATGGACGTCATGATGATGGGTCGGATACGCAGCCGCGCCGCTTCCACCGCCGCGTCCACCAGCGTTTTGCCCTCGCGCTCATGCAGCTCTTTGGCAAACTCGACGATCAGAATGGCGTTTTTCGCCGCCAGCCCCACCGTGGTCAGCAAGCCCACCTGGAAAAACACATCGTTTTGCAGGCCGCGCAGCAGCACTGCGCTGATGGTGCCGAGGATGCCGAGCGGCACCACCATGATCACCGAGAACGGAATCGACCAGCTCTCGTACAGCGCTGCCAGGCACAGGAACACCACCACAATCGAGATCAGATAGAGCTGGGTGGTTTGGTTGCCAGACGCCTGCTCCTCATACGAAATGCCGTACCACTGCACGCGAAAACCGTGCGGCAGCTGCTTCGCCAGCTGTTCCACCGCCTTCATTGCTTCACCAGTGCTTTGGCCCGCCGCTGGCGATCCGAGGATCTCCTCGGCGGTTAAGCCGTTAAAGCGTTCAAAGTGCGGCGAACCGTACACCCATTTACCGGAAGCAAAGGCGGAGAATGGCACCATGGTGCCGCTGCTGTTGCGGAAGTACCATTTGTCGAGATCTGACGGCGTGACGCGGGAATCCGCTTTGCCCATCAGATACACCTCTTTGACGCGGCCGTTATACATGAACTGATCGATGTAGCTGGATCCCCACGCCACCGACAAGGTGTTGTTGATATCGGTCATGCTCAGGCCGAGCGCGCTCGCCCTCTCATCATTGATCTCCAGCTGATACTGCGGCTCATCTTCCAGGCCGTTGAGGCGCACCTGCGCCAGATGCGGATCGTTGTTCGCCAGCGTAATCAGCTGATGTGCGGCATCCATCATCTGCTGATGGGTGTGCGCGCTGGTATCCTGCAGATAAAGGTCAAAACCGGTGGCATTCCCCAGCTCCATCACCGCAGGCGGCACCATGGCAAAGATTTTAGCGTTCTGGTAGTTGGCAAAGTGCGCCATCACGCGGTTCGCCAAATCCTGCACGCTTTGCCCGCGGTGGGTACGATCGCCCCAATCTTTCAGGCGTACGAAGGCCATGGCGTTGCTTTGACCGCGACCGGCAAAGTTAAAGCCCGCCACGCCAAAGGTGGTGGTCACCACCGAGGCTTCGTTCTTCTCCAGATAATCATTGAGATCGTTAATCACCTGCTGTGTACGCTGTGAAGACGCATTCACTGGCAGCGTCATCTGCACCATCATCAGGCCCTGATCTTCTCCCGGCAGGAAGGTGGTCGGCACGCGGGTGAAGAGAAAGCCCGTCACGCCGACGATGACCAGATAGATCACCAGGAACAGGCCGCGACGGGAAATCACTTTGCTGACGCCGTGGGTATAGTGCATCGCGCCGCTATCGAACTTGCGGTTGAACCAGCCGGCGAAGCCGGTGGTTTTGTGCTCTGCTGCCGCCGGTTTCAGCAAGGTGGCGCACAGCGCCGGGGTGAAGATCAGCGCCATGATCACCGACAGCGCCATCGCCGACACGATGGTGATGGAGAACTGACGATAGATGACGCCGGTCGATCCGGAGAAGAACGCCATCGGCAGCAGCACCGCCGACAGCACTAGCGCGATACCAAACAGCGCGCCCTGAATTTGCTGCATCGATTTAATGGTGGCGGTTTTCGGGTCGAGCTGCTCTTCGTGCATTACGCGCTCAACGTTCTCCACCACCACAATCGCATCATCCACCAAGAGCCCGATGGCCAGCACCATGCCGAACATGGTTAGGGTGTTAATGCTGTAGCCAAACGCCGATAGAATGCCGAAGGTACCGAGCAGCACTACCGGCACCACCAGCGTGGTGATCAGCGTCGCACGCAGGTTTTGCAGGAAGATCAGCATCACAAAGAACACCAGCACCACCGCTTCGATCAGCGTTTTCACCACCTCCTCAATTGAGGCGCTCACCACCGGCGAGGTGTCGTACGGATACTGAATTTCGACGTTGTCCGGCAGCGAATCTTTTAAATCGGCGATGGTTTGGCGCACCGCTTTGGCGGTATCCAGTTCATTGGCACCGGTCGCCAGACGCAGTGCGATACCGGCGGCGGGCTTGCCGTTCATAGTTGCATCAATGCCGTAGCTCTGCGGACCCAGCGCCACGCTCGCCACGTCTTTCAGCCGCACCTGCGAACCGTCGCTGTTCACTTTCAGCAGCACATTCTCAAATTGCTGCACGGTAGTGAAACGGGTTTTGCCAAGAATCGTCGCCTGCGTTTTTGCCCCCTGAATGGTCGGCAAGCCGCCGAGAGAACCGGATGAAACCTGCACGTTCTGGTTATCGATGGCGGTAGTAACGTCGCTTGGCATCAGGTTGTATTTGTACAGCTTTGCCGGATCGAGCCAGATGCGCATCGCGTATTCCGAACCCAGCACCATAAAGTCGCCGACGCCCGGCGTACGCGAGATCGGATCTTCTAGCTTCGATACCAGCATGTCGGCCAGATCGCCGTTGGTCAGCTTGCCGTCTTTGGAGATCAAGCCGATGACCATCATGAAGTTTTTCTGGTACTTACGGATGCGAATCCCTTGCTGCGTCACATCAGTTGGCAGCTGCGACTCGGCGAGCGACACGCGGTCTTGCACTTGTACTTGGGCGATATCCGGATTGATGCCCTGATTAAAGGTGGCGATGATCTGTGCGCTGCCGTCTGAGGCGCTGCTCGACTCCAGATAACGCAGGCCATCCAGACCATTGAGCTGCTGCTCAATCACCTGCACTACGGTGTTTTGCGTGGTTTCAGCGCTGGCACCCGGATACGTGACGGAGATCGACACTGCCGGCGGTGAGATATTGGGGTATTGATTAACCGGCAGACTGATGGCGGCAATCGCGCCGACCAGCATCACGATAATCGCGATAACCCAGGCGAAGATGGGACGTTCAATAAAAAACTTCGACATGCCGCCCCCTATTGCGCTGCTGCGTCGGTCATGGAAAGGCTGACCGCGTTGGCGGATGGCGTGTCATCGGTATTGGCCGCCGTAGTGGTAACTTTCTCTCCGCTGCGCACGCTTTGCAGGTTGTTCACCACCACGTTTTCCCCTTGCTGCAAGCCCGACGTCACCAGCCATTCTCCTTTGATCATCTCGCCGGTATGGATGCTGCGCTGCTCAATAGTGCTGTCACTTTTGACCACGAAGACATACGGCTGGCCTTTGGTGTCATGCATGATTGCCTCTTGCGGCAGCAAAATCCCCTGCTGCTGAATGCCCTGCGGGAAACTGGCATGCACGTACATGCCCGGCAGCAGTTCGTTATGCGGATTGGGGAATACCGCGCGCAGCACCACGGTGCCGGTGGTGGTATCAACGTTTACCTCCGAAAATGCCAGCTTGCCCTGTTCGGCATATTGGCTGTTATCCTCCAGCGATAACCCCACTGCCGCGGTGTTATCGGCCACTTTGGCAATTTTACCATCGGCTAATGCGCGACGCAGACGCAGCAGATCGGTTGCCGATTCACTGACATCCACATAGATCGGATCGAGCTGGGTAATGGTGGCGAGATAATCGGTTTGGCCATTGGTCACCAGTGCACCGGCGGTGTACAGCGAACGGCTGATGTGGCCGGAAATGGGCGCTTTCACCAGCGTGTAATCGAGATTGACCTTGGCGGTTTCAACATCGGCCTGCGCTTCGCGCGCGGCAGCAACTGCATCATCGTATGTCTGCTGGCTGATAGCGTGCGCATTGGCCAGCGGCTGATAGCGTTTCACCACCATGGCATCGTTCTGCCAGGTTGCCATGGCTTTATCGTAGGCCGCTTTATAGGTGGCGGGATCAATCTGATACAGCGGCTGGCCGGCTTTCACTTCACCGCCTTCGGTAAACAGGATTTTTTCAATCACGCCGCTTACCTGCGGACGTACCTGCGCCGTTCGCACCGCCGTGGTACGGCCAGGCAATTGGGTAACAAGCGTAACGGGTTCGGCTTTCAGGTTTACCACGCCAACTTGCGGCGTGGCGGATGCGGCGGGTTTAGCTCCGCCCTGGTCACAGGCTGCCAGTAAAAACACCACGCTGGCAGAAAGAAGTTTCAGGCGCATAGTTGTTCTCTAAAAGATAGGAGGGGAATAGTCACGAAGGTAATGACGCTAAAAAGCCATTGTAGGGAGGCGGGTTAAGCGAGGTTGTTAAGGTTGCGTAAAATATATTTTCCAAAGGAAAATGGTAAACCTTTCGTGCCATAAATCGTTGGGATTTTTAGCGTTTTGTGGGTTTAACCGTAGGGTCGCCATTCATGGCGACTTGGTTATTGGCCGCACCGTGCGGTCAGTTAAATGTCGTCATGAATGACGGCCCTACGCGTTTTGGTAAATTGCAGGCAAAAAAAACCCACGCATCTGCGTGGGTCGGTGTAATAACAGGGATGCTGCAAAGCAGCGTTGTTTCACACCCATCAATACCTCTGGGATGACCATATTGGCACCGAACCGCCGGTGAAAGACAGGTGCAAAAAGCAACGGTGTTCGGCGAAGTGAAACGAGGTGTGAATTTTCTCCACACCTTAATTACATTTTGATTTCACTGAGATTTATCTGAAGGCGGCTTACTGTAGATGGCATCCGGTGCCACATTCATGTGCTTCAGCACCGGGCCCATGATATTGCCGAAGATCGGGGCGGCCACCGATCCACCAAAGTGATCGCCCGCGGTGGGATGGTTGATCATCACCACCAGCGCCACTTCCGGATGGCTGGCCGGCGCGATGCCGGCGGTATAGTTGATGTAGCCGCCATCGTACTTACCGCTGGAGCCCATCTTCTCCGCCGTACCGGTTTTGGTCGCCAGACGATATCCCGGCACCGCGGCTCTCACGCCGGTGCCGCCCGGCAGCACATCACTCTCCAGCATGTGCACCACGGTTTGCACCACCTGCGGATTGGCCACCTGCTTGCCCAGCACCGGCGGCGTCACCTTGGTGATCGACAGCGGGCGATAAATACCGTACGAACCGAGCGTGGCGTATTCACGGGCAATTTGCAGCGGCGTCACGCGCAGGCCGTAGCCAAAAGCGAAGGTAGCGCGTTCGATGTCGGCCCAGCGTTCACGATGCAGCGGGAAGTAGCCGACGCTTTCGCCGGTCAGGCCCAGTCCGGTGGGTTTACCCAATCCAAACGCCTGATAGGTGTTGACCAGCGCTTCGGCGGGCATTGCCAGCGCAATGTGCGACACGCCGATATCACTCGATTTTTGCAAAATGCCGGTCATGGTAAGTCGCGGCCAGTGGCCAACGTCGCGGATCAGGTGGCCATTTACGCTGTAGGGCGTGGTATCAATCACCGAATCGGCGCGCACCAAATGGCGCTCCAGCCCTTCCATCACCACCAGCGGTTTCACCGTTGAGCCCGGTTCGTAGCTGTCGTTGATCGCCGAGTTACGCATCTGTGCCGGCGTGGCGTTCTCATAATTGTTCGGGTTGAAAGACGGATAAGAGGCCATCGCCAGAATTTCGCCGGTATCGATTTTTACCAGCACCGCCGCGCCCGAATCCGCTTTGTTGAGCAGCACGCCGTCGCGCAGTTTGCTGTAAAGCGTGAACTGGTCGAATTTGTCGATGCTGAGCTGCACCGTTGGCGGCTGCTGCGGCGGCTGGTAATCGATCATCGCAATGATGTTGCCTTCACCATCCTGACGATAAACCTCTTTGCCCGGATCGCCCTGCAACACATGATCGAAGCCTTTTTCGATGCCGTTCAGGCCATTGCTGTCGGCGCCGACGATACCAATCAGCGGCGCGGCCGCTTCACTCATCGGATAGAAACGGCTGTCGTTATACACCGAGCTGATGCCTTTCAGTTTCAGCTCGGCGATGTCTTTAGCGATGCCGAGTTCGATCTTGCGTCCCAGATAAAGGAAGCGCTTTTTCGGGTTAGCGGTGATTTGCGCGCGCAGATCTTCCGGACGCAGATTGAGCGCCGCCGCCAGATAGGCCCATTTGGCGCTGGTGAAATCAGGATTGGCCTCCAGCACGCGCATCGGATCGGCGATGATATCGCGCGCTGGCACACTCAGCGCCAGCGCCTGACCATCGCGATCCAGCAAGGTGCCACGGTTGGTGGGCAGCGTGACGGTGCGCAGCGAGCGCTGATCGGCCTCGTGTTCCAGCATCGGATGTTTAATCAGTTGCAGGTCGCCGACACAGATCAGTAATAGCACCAGACAGCAGAAAACGCCGAGGCAAATCAGGCGAAAACGAAACGGGTTAAAGGGGGCTTTGATCTGGTCTTTTCCCAGAAATTTTTTAATAGGAGGCATGGTAATCCACTGAGGCGAAAATCAGGCTTAATGCCAGCAGTTATAAAGAAACGTAAAGCGAGTTGACAGGAAAACTATGTTTCAAAAAAAAACCTGCGCATCTGCGCAGGTCGGTGTAATCAAGAAAACTTTTTGATGTTCACCCATCAATACCTCTGGGACCCTGACTGTAGCAAGGCGGCATGATGAGAAACCATCGCCTAAACGCAACAGTTACCCGCAAAATGTAACCAGCGGTGAGATTGTTAACCGTTTGTGCAAATCCGATGTTTTTTGATTTCTACCAGGCAACTCATGGCGTTTGGCCCCTGCGTCAGCGACGAGGTGCCGATATCCAGCGTCAACACATTGGGGTTGCCGGCACGATCCCACGGCTGCCACGCGCGACCAAATCCGGGATCGAACCACGCGCCGGTGGCGATGATCACCACACCCGGCGTTAAACCATCGGTAAGGCGTACGCCAGCCAGCATGCGGCCCCGCGCGTTGCTCACCTCAATCTCATCGCCATCCGCAATCGCGCGCGCGGCGGCATCCTGCGGATGCATATACAAGGTTTCATGTCCGGCGGTTTTATTGGCTTGTACGCTGGCGGTCGCATCCATCTGGCTGTGCAAACGATCCGACGGTTGAATGGAGATCATATGCAGCGGGAACTGCGCGCTGAGCGGCGCGCCCAGCCACTCTTGCGGCTCGCGCCATTCGGGATGGCCGGCGAAATCTTCCAGCTGATAGTCCGCGATGGTTTGGCTAAACAGTTCGATCTTGCCGCTGGCGGTTTGAATCGGGTGACTTTGCGGATCAACACGAAAATCATCCATAAATACGTAAGGCTTGCCGCCTTCCGGGATCTCGACATACCCGCGCTGCCAAAACTCACCAAACTCTGGGAAATGAATATCTCTGCGCGCATGCGCGGTGGCGCACTGCTGATACAGATGTTCAATCCACTGCATCTCGCTACGGCCTTCGGTGAAAACATCGCGATAGCCGAGGCGATCGGCAATATCGGCGAAGATATCGAAATCGTTACGCGCCTGATGCTGCGGCTTGATCGCCTGATGCATCGCCAGCACGAAGCGATCGCGCGATGAGCCGCCAATGTCGTTGCGCTCCAGCGTCGTGGTGGCGGGCAACACGATATCCGCCATCTGGGCCGCCGGCGTCCAGACAATATCCTGCACAATCACGGTGTCCGGGCGCTGCCAGCCTTCCACCAGACGATTGAGCTGCTGATGATGATGGAACGGATTGCCGCCCGCCCAGTGCACCAAATGGATATCCGGATAGTGCTGGGTTTCCCCCTGAAAATGATAGGGCTGGCCCGGATTGAGCAGCATGTCGCTGATGCGCGCCACCGGAATCGACAGATTGCCCGGATTCGGCCCGGTGCTCATCATCGGTGCCGGGCCATCCTGACGCGGATTGCCGACGCTATTCATCGAACCGTGACCAAACGAGAAGCCGCCCCCCGGCAAGCCTGGCTGGCCGAGCATTGATGACAGCGCAATCATCATCCAGTACGGCTGCTCGCCGCGATGCGCGCGCTGCACCGAATAGGAACAGGTAATAAAGCTACGTTTGCCAATGAGCTGCTGCGCCAGCAGGGCAATGCGCGCCGCCGGAATGCCGGTGATCGCACTCGCCCACGCAGGCGTTTTAGCAATGCCATCGCTCTCGCCCAGCAAATAGCCGCGCAGCTGCGGCCAGCCGGTGCAGTGGCTGGCGAGGAAGCGTTCATCAATGCCGTTGCGGCGCGTTATTTCATATCCGAGCGCCAGCATCAGCGCGACATCGGTGTTGGGGCGAATCGGAATCCACTCGGCATTGACGAACGCCGGGCAATCATCGCGCATCGGGCTGATGTTAACGATCGGCGTGCCTTTGGCGCTGAGCTGTTCCAGCGCCGGTTTCAGGCTGTGCTGCCCGGCACCGCCGGATGCCACCTGGGCGTTTTTCAGCGCCAGACCACCAAAGGCGATAAAGATGTCGGCGTGTTCCACCACTTGCGGCCAGTCAGTCACGCGGCCAGTCAGCGGCATATAGGTGCCAATCACATACGGCAGGAAGAACTGCGCTGCGCCCCAGCTGTAGTTACCTTGCTGATCCACCCCGCCGCCGCCCTGAAAATAGAAGCGGCGAATCAGCGTGCGCGCGTGGTTGACGCGTCCCGCCGATGACCAGCCGTAAGAGCCATTGAAAATGCCCGATGCGCCGTAGCGATCGCGCACGCGGCGATTCTCTTCCGCCACCAAATCCAGCGCGGTATCCCAATCCACCGCCACAAAATCTTCACGGCCACGTAAGGTGCGATCGCTGTGCTCGCGTGACTTAAGCCAGGAACGGCGCACCATCGGCTGGCGGATACGCTTATCCGAATAGACCAGTTCAGGGATGGTGTTAAGCATCGGCGACGGATCGGCATCAGCAAAAAATGGTTCGCAGCCAATCAGGCGATCGTTTTCAGTGACGGCGGTGAAGGCGCCCCAGTGCGCCAGATGCGGCACGCGAGTTTTCATGGTTTTAAGTCCGGCAGGCAGGTGTGATTAAGGTTGGCAGCATACCATGAGGCGAACAATGAGCTAAAGTGCGGTCGTGAGCGCCTGATTTTCCGTGCTTTTGCGACAGCGCTGGCATTCTGGCGGGTTGCTACAGGGGGTGTTTTCCGTAACACTGATGGCATGTGTAAACGTTTTCCCGGATGTCGATAATCGCATGGCTACCATTAAGGATGTTGCCCGCATGGCGGGGGTTTCGGTCGCAACCGTCTCTCGCGTCATCAATAATTCGCCCAAAGCCAGCGAGAGCTCTCGCCTCGCCGTGACGCAGGCAATGGAGCAGTTGCAGTATCACCCGAACGCCAATGCGCGCGCCCTGGCGCAACAATCCACTGAAACCCTGGGTTTGGTGGTGGGCGATGTGTCCGATCCGTTTTTTGGCGCGATGGTCAAAGCGGTGGATGAAGTCGCAGGGCAGACCGGCAACTTTTTGCTGATTGGTAACGGTTACCATAATGAGCAAAAAGAGCGTCAGGCGATTGAGCAGCTCATGCGTCATCGCTGCGCCGCGCTGGTGGTGCACGCCAAGAAAATTCCCGACGACGATTTAGAGATGCTGATGAAGCAGGTGCCGGGCATGGTGCTGCTGAATCGCTTGCTAAAAGGCTTTGAGAATCGCTGCATCGCGCTGGATGACCGCTACGGCGCGTGGCTGGCAACCCGTCATCTGATTCAGCAGGGCCACACGCAAATCGCCTTTATCTGTTCCACCCACACCATTTCCGATGCCGAAGATCGCCTGCAGGGCTATTACGATGCGCTGAAAGAGCACGGGTTGCCGTGTAACGATCGTTTAGTGGCGTGGGGCGAACCGGACGAAGTGGGCGGCGAACAGGCCATGACGGAGTTGATGGGGCGCGGCAAGCAATTCACCGCGGTGGCCTGCTATAACGATTCGATGGCGGCCGGTGCGCTGGCGGTGCTGAGCGATAACGGCATCCGCGTGCCGGAAGAGATGTCGCTGATTGGCTTCGATGATGTGCTGGTGTCGCGCTATGTGCGTCCGCGATTGACCACGGTGCGCTATCCGATAGTGACCATGGCGCAACAGGCGGCGCAGCTGGCGCTGGCGTTAGCCAATGGCAGCGAGATGCCGGAAGTCACCAATATGTTTAGCCCAACGCTGGTGAGACGGCATTCGGTGAGTGGACCGGGTTAAGCAAGATTGCGCGCCGCACAATTTGTAGCGGCGCAATTTATTGCGCGATAAATCGCGCCGCTACGACTCAGTGCATTGTGCAACTACAACTCCCGCGCGTACACCTTCACCCGCACGTCCGGGAACTCCAGCGCCTCGCACTGATACTGCCAGCCAAAACGTTCGTAATAACCACCAAACGTCGACCATAACCACAGCTTGTCATACCCACGCTGACGCGCGAACGCAATCACATGCTGCTGTAGCGCTTCGCTCAATCCCTTGCCGCGCGCGGATTCCTCAACAAATAACGCGGCCACCCACGGATAGAGATCCTGACGACTGATCAAATCGCAGCGCCAAAATCCCACCGTACCCAGCGGCGTATCGCCATCGAGCGCCACAAAGGTCACCGGGAAATCGGCACCGTTGAGGCTGCTGCGCACAATGCTGTCGTAAAACTCGCGCGAGGTGCCATCGCCAAACGCCTGCCACAACCAATCGGTGATCTGTGTGGCATGATGCGGCACCGCGCTAAGCGCAACGATCTTCATCCGTGCAGTTCCAGCGCCAGCAGTTCCTGAATGGTCTGCGCGCGACGAATTTCCCGCACCTTGCCGTTCTCAAACAGCACTTCCGGAATCAGCGGGCGGCTGTTGTAGTTCGACGACATCGATGCGCCGTACGCGCCGGTATCATGAAACACCAGATAATCACCCACCTGCGCCGCTGGCAGCGCACGGGTTTCCACTTTGCCGCCTTCCAGCTGGGTAAACACGTCACCCGATTCACACAGCGGACCGGCCACCACACTTTCAATCGTGTCATCACCCAATGCACGGCCATCTGCCGGCAGCAGCGAAATATGGTGATAGCTGCCATACATTGATGGGCGCATCAAATCGCTGAAACCGGCATCAACCAACACAAAATGGCGACTGCCCATATCTTTCACCGCCCGCACCTGTGAAACCAGCACGCCTGATTCCGCGACGAGGAAGCGGCCCGGCTCAATCTCCAGCTTCACCGGATGACCAAGATGCGCAGCAATGCGCTCGCGCGCGCCGTTCCACAAGCCGTAATAGTGTTGAGTATCAATGGCCTCTTCACCAAAACGATAAGGAATCGACAAACCGCCGCCGGCGGAAATCGCCTCGAGGTCCTGACCAAACGCCACCACCTGATCGACCATCGCGTCACACACCTGTTGCAGGTGGCCGTAATCCACGCCGGAACCGATGTGCATATGCAAGCCCACCAGATGCAGACCATGCTGCTGGATCGCCGCCAGCGCCAGCGGTAGATCGCTGTGCCAGATGCCGTGCTTGCTGTTCTCGCCGCCGGTGTTGGTTTTCTGGCTATGACCATGACCAAAACCGGGATTGATGCGCAGCCACACCGCGTGGCCCGGCGACAGTTCGCCCAGCTGATGCAGCATATCCACTGAACCGGCGTTGACCGGCACCTTCAGCTCGGCGATGCGCGCCAGCGTGGGCTGGTCGAACACGTCGGCGGTGAAGACGATATCTTCGCCCCCGGGCTGATAACCGGCGGCGATGGCGCGCTCGATTTCCCCCAGCGATACCGAATCCACTTTAACGCCCGCCGCACGCATCAACCGCAGAATGTGAATATTGGAGCAGGCTTTCTGCGCAAAACGCACTACGTCGAACGCGCTCAGCTGGGCAATGCGCTGCTGGATGATCGCCGCATCGTAAGCCCAAAATGGACCGACATAACGCTGCGCCAGCGGCAGTAAATGGGCGGCGGTTAACGCCGTTTCGGTGTTGTTCAGTGGACGGGGCATGTCAATTCTCCTGTGTCATTGAACGTATTTAGCCACAGCACAGCGATTCAGAAAAATATCTGTTTTAGCGACAGCTATACAAATATGATATGGCTTTAGCAGAGGGCGCAATGGCAAAAATTAACTGGCGACATATCGAAATTTTTCACGCGGTGATGACCAGCGGCAACCTGACGCAGGCGGCGACGCTGCTGCGCACCTCGCAGCCGACGGTAAGCCGCGAGCTGGCGCGGCTGGAGCAGCAGCTCGGCCTGCAGCTGTTTGAGCGGGTGCGCGGACGCCTGCAGCCGACGGTGCAAGGCCTGCGGCTATACGAAGAGGTGCAGCGCTCGTGGTACGGTCTCGATCGCATCATGGATGCCGCCGAAGGATTACGTGAGTTTCGCCAGGGCGAACTGTCTATTGCCTGTTTGCCGGTATTTTCGCAGTCGCTGCTGCCGCCGCTGCTGCAACCTTTTTTGCAGCGCTATCCACAGGTTAGCCTGAATATCATTCCGCAGGAGTCGCCGCTGCTGGAAGAGTGGCTATCGGCGCAGCGCTACGATCTCGGTCTGACCGAAACCCAGCATGCACCTGCCGGCACCGAGCGCCTGCCGCTGCTGACCTGTGATGAAGTGTGCGTGCTGCCGCCGCAGCATCCGCTGTGCCAGCGCGCGGTGCTGACGCCGCAGGATTTCCATGGCGAGAATTACGTCAGCCTGTCGCGCAGCGATAGCTATCGCCAGCTATTGGATTCGCTGTTTCATGAGCAGGAGGTGGATCGTCGATTGGTGCTGGAGACGCACAGTGCGGCGTCGGTATGCGCGATGGTGCGCGCGGGCGTGGGGATTTCGATTGTGAATCCGCTGACGGCACTTGATTACGCCGCCAGCGGAGTGGTGATGCGCCGCTTCAGTATCACCGTACCGTTTACCGTCAGCCTGGTGCGGCCACAGCATCGACCGGCTTCGGCGCTGGTCGATCACTTCTGCGACCACCTGCAACAGCAGGTAGCCGCGTTTCCACAACGTATTGCCGAGCAATTAGCTTAAGCGTTGACTGCTTCGCCCTGCCCGCCCGATTTGCGGAAGGTGACGAGGCAGATCACCAATCCGATAGCCGCCAGCGCCGCCGCCGCAACCGGCACCGACGTCAGGCCGTAACCTTTCTCGATCACCGCACCACCGACCCATGCGCCAAGCGCGTTACCGACGTTGAAGGCGGAGATGTTGAGCGTGGAAACCAGGTTTGGCGCATCTTTACCGTGGCGCACCACGTTAATCTGCAGACCCGGCACGGTAGCAAAGGTCGCCATTGCCCACAGGAACAACGTAATTTCCGCCAGCCACAGCGCATGGCTGGTCCAGCTGAACAGCAGCGAGAATACCGCAATCAGTACAAAGCTGAGGATCAGGCTGAACGACACTTTCCAGTCGGCCAGCTTACCGCCGAGGATGTTGCCGACCGTTAAACCAGCGCCGATCAGGAACAGCGTCCAGCTGACGCCACGATCGCTAATCCCGGTCACCTGCAGCAACAGCGGAGCGATATAGCTGAACAGCGCAAACATCGCCGCCGCGAAGAACACCGTCATCAGCAGCGATAGCCACAGTTTGCCATTCGCCAGCGCGCTGATTTCACTCGCCAGGTGCACCGGCTTCTCTTCTTTGTTGTTCGGCAGGCTAACAATCAGCGCGATAAAGGCGAAGATGCCGATAATCGCCACGCCCCAGAAGGTGGCACGCCAGCCAAACATCTGACCGAACCAGGTACCCAACGGCACGCCGAGCACGTTGGCCAACGTCAGGCCGGTGAACATCAGCGCCACGGCAGAAGCCTGACGACTCGGTGCCACCAGGCTGGCGGCCACCACCGCGCCAATGCCGAAGAAGGCGCCGTGACACAGCGCTGTCACCACACGCGCCAGCATCAGCAGGTTATAAGTGTAGGCCAACGCACAGAGCACGTTACCGATGATGAAGATGATCATCAGTAGAATCAGCGTCTTCTTCCGCGGCAGTTTAGCGGTCAGCAGCGCCATGATCGGCGCACCAATGGCCACGCCCAGCGCGTAACCGCTGATCAACCATCCCGCAGAGGGAATCGACACCTGAAGATCGCCCGCCACATCCGGCAGTAATCCCATGATGACAAATTCCGTGGTGCCGATGGCGAACGCACTCAGCGCCAGCGCCAGTAATGCAACAGGCATAACACACTCTCCCAATAAATTTTTTGCAGGCGGGCCGCACTGCGAGCGCAGTACGGTTACAACAGACGCTTATTAAAATTTGAACTGCGTCACATTGTTATTAAAGCATAGCCCTTGCACCGCAACCACCCCGCGTGGCGCAAGGCTATTTTGCCCGCACAGCAATAATCGCCGCGCGGAAAAATGACCGAAACCAACCATTGAGACAGATTGACGTTTTCACGCTACGCTTGTAGCAGGATGTGACGGTGGTCACAGTGGAACAGTTTTTGGCAATAAATCAGTCAGTAAAGGATGGACGCGTACTGCCGATACCTCAATGGATTGCCCGGTTAGGGGGTGTCAAAAATCGAGGGGAGAGCGTATGCGATGGCTCATTGCGCTAACGGTTGGCTGCCTGAGTGGCTGTTCTGTTGGGCATTACGAATACAGCAAAGAAGCAGCAAAACGCGTCGATATGACCGTCACCGGTATTCCCACCGTTCTGGGTATTGGTGCGCTCGGCACCACCATTCCTCTTACGCGTGACTACAGCCTGACGGCGGCGCACGTGGCGAAGTTTTCCTTGTATCGGGTCAAAGCCTGGCATCCTGAATGTGATATCGCGGTGGTGTACCACAAAAACAGTGAAGCTAATTTGCCACCGCCGTTTCGCAACAGCCATATTGGCGACAACGTGAATTTGTATGGCTACAGCTTTATTTCGGCGATGCCGGTGTCATCAAGCGGCAAGAATTTGATCAACACCACGCTGGCGAATGACTGGAATAAGGCCAGCTGTGTAGTGGTGGCGGCCAATGCCGGCGTGGTGAAAGGCATGTCCGGCGGCGCAGTGTATAACGCCAGCGACGATACGCTGGCGGGTGTGATTGTCGGTTATAGCAGCCAGATCGACGATAATAAGAGCGGTAAAACGCTGTATAAAAATGTGGCGCTGTATGTGCCCTATGCGCGTTTTCAGGCGTGGCTGGATGGGGTGGTTAAGTCGTAGATTGTGCGGATCACAACAAGGTCGCCATGAATGGCGCCCCTACAGGTGTCGTAGGGTGCGCATTTATGCGCACCGTTTCAAGGTACGCGCGAAATCTGATGATGCATTAATGCGCACCGGGAAATTACGCGGGAACCCACGCGCCCTTCAGCTGCACCTGCGGGAATCCGCTGGTCAAAATGCGCAGCTCGGCATCACGCGGCGTATTATCGCCCTGCCCCTGAATGCTAACGATATCCTGCGGACAGGCCGAGAACGCCACAAAACAATCCATCTCGGCGCGCAGCACGATGTAGTCGCCCGGTTTGGTCACTACCGGCAGCGTCTTTAGCGTAATGCCGTCCGGCTGCACCTGAATATTCATAAAGATATTAAATGACGCCAGATTACCGTGCGGCAGCGTCACGCCCAGCTCGCGCATCCCCTCAAACAGATTGTCATGGCAGTTGCGATGCGGTTCGGTACAGCCGAGCAGCTCATAGCGCCGCGCGTCGCAGGCGGCCATAAAGGTATCGTGCACGCCGGGCGACGTATCCGCCACCAGCGTCAAAATCGGATGGCGCTGGCTGGTGATGAAGCTGTCGCCCACTTTAGGATTGAGACGCTGATTCCACACGCGCGTCGCCTCCATACACATATATTCGCTCACATCCTCGGCGTTATAGGCCCAGCAATCTACCACCTGGGTACCGTGCAGGTTAATCACCTGTACCGCTTCGCCCTGCTTCAGGCGCACCGCTTTGCCGTAGCGTGCCGGGATGGTAATCGCTTCACGGTGCTGAAATTCAGCTGACATGTTGTTCTCCAGATTAATGCTGCATGGCGCGACGATAGCGCGTCATGCGGGATTCAAGGCCGCGCGCCAGCCAGTCGATCGCGCTGTTGAGCAGCCAGTAACAGAGCGCCACGGTGAGATAGATCTCCAGCGGCGCGTAGGTATCCGAAATCGCCTGTTTGGCGGCGTACATAAACTCCTGCACCGAGACAATCGATAGCAGCGCCGAGTCTTTAATCAATCCGATCATCAGCCCGACCAACGGCGACAGCATCTGCGGCAGGGTTTGCGGCAGCACCACATCGCGCAGCTGCTCGCGGCGGCTTAAGCCCAACACGCGGCACGCTTCCCACTGCCCTTTCGGCAGCGCATCAATCGCCGAGCGAACCACCTGCGCAATGTAGGGCGCGTAGTAGAGCGTTAGCGCCAGCACACCCACTACCGGCGACGACAGCGTGATGTCATATTCCGGCAGCACGAAGTAGAGCAGATAGATCACCACCAGCAGCGGCAGCGCGAGGGTTAGCCCGCAGTACAGATTGAGCAGACGCAGCCAAAACGGCGAGGCGCGCATCAGCAGTACGGCCAGCAGCGCGCCCCACAGCAGCGAACAAAGTGCCGCCACTAAACAGAGCTGCAGGGTAGCCACCAGGCCGTCAGCGAGCGACGGCAAGGAAGTGATAATTGCCTGCCAATCCATTATGCCATCCTCCGTTTTGCTTCCAGACGCCGCGCCGCTGCAATCAACGGCATGGCGATCAACAGATATCCGGCCGCCACCAGCAGCAGCACCTGGGTGGCTTCGTAGGTGCGGGCGATGACGATTTGCCCGGCGTAGGTCAACTCGGTCAGCGCCACCACCGAGGCCAGCGGCGTGGTTTTTAGCAGAATGGTGAACTCGTTGACCAGCATCGGCAGGCTGGCGCGCATCACCTGTGGATTGATCACATACCACCAGCTGAGAAAACGGCTCAGGCCCAGCGTGCGCGCCGCTTCAAGCTGCCCGCGCGTCACCAAACTGCGATTAACGCGCAGGATTTCCGCCACGTAAGCGCCGCTGTTGAGGCCGATAGCAATCACCGCCGCCAGCATCGGCTGGCCACCCAACCCCAGGCGCGGCAAGGTGAAAAACACCACAAACAGCTGCACAATCGCCGGGGTGCCGCGCATCACGCTGACATACAGGCGGCCGATGGTGCGCCAGATCCAGGCGCGACGCAGCTGCAGGAAGCAGCCAAGCTGCCCCATCACTACGCTGACGAGCGACGCCAGCACGGTGAGCAGCAACGTCATCAGCAGGCCGCGTCCGAGTTCCGGCAGCGCGGCCACTACCTGTTGATCCAGCCCCATGCGTTACTCCGCGTTAAAGTCGTGCAGGTTTTCCGCCACCGACAGCAGCAGCGGCGCGGGCTTATCGTTACCCTCAATGCCGGTGTTGCAGGCGGAGACGATGAACTCGGTATCCATCACCACGCGACAGGTAATGCTGTCGCCGGCTTTGGTCTGATTGGTTTCCGGCAGAATATCGCCCTCGCGCGTGAGCTTGACGTGCATAAACAAGTTGATCGGATCGGGCAGCTTCGGCACCACCCGACCAAGACGTGCCAGCTCGCCGCGCACGCCCTCAAGGCAACCCTCGCCCTGATAGCCACGCTCGGCGAGAAACGCGGTGGTCGAGGCGGGCAGCAGCAGATCGTGACGCTTTACGCTGTCTTTGCCCAGCACCATCATCGGACGGCGACGGTTATTCACCAGACGCATCCCGGAACCGAGCAGATAACTGTTGCTGAATACCCGCGTGTGGTGCACCGACAACCATACGGCGGGATCGGCAAGGCTAAAGCCAAACAGCGACGCGACGGCCCCCTCGCCCAGCGCGGTGATGCGCAGCAGCTGACCGCGCAGCACGCGAATCGAACCTACGCTGCCCGGCGCAACCTGCACCGGTTCAGCCAGCGTGCGCACGGCGGTTTCTTCATAACTTTCACGCATTAACAGCATGATTCATCTCCTGAGCGTGAAAATGGTCGCTGACCACGATGTCGATGGGCGTCACCTGCAAACCGTTGCCGGGAATGATGTCCTGCGGGCAGGATGACACCGCGCAGATCAGGTCGCACAGCGCTTCAAAGGTGATGCTATCGCCCGCTTTGCTGTTGGGATCGGTGACTTCCATGCGGCCATCGGCGGTAACCGGACCGTTTTGGAACAGGTTGAACGGCTCCGGCAGCGAGAAGTAGGTCACCCCAAATGCCTTCATCCCTTCCAGCAGGTTATCAACGCAGTTGCGATGCCCTTCCACGCCGAAATCGACGCTAAAGCGCGTGCGATCGCAGGCCGGTACGTTGGCATCGTGAATGCCGATGCTGTCGGCAAGAATGCGCAGCATCGGGCGGTTTTCACTCGACCACAGCGCATCGCCGGGTTTGAAGAACAGCGACCGCAGCTGCTGGCGCGTATGCACCGGCGACAGCTTTTCGTTGAGATCGTCGGCGTTAACCGCGACAAAATCGGCGGCCTGCTGCCCTGCACTATCAATTACGGTAATAAACTGGCCTTTACGCACGCGAAAGGTTTTGCCAAAGCCGGCGGGCACCGTCAGGTTGGACTGGCACATAGTTACTCCTGCGGAATGAAGTCGCTGGCGGGCACGGTGAAGGTGGTGCCGAGATACTGCTGTTGCAGTTTGGTCAGCTCGCCATCTTTCTGCATCGCCAGAATATGATCGCTAATGGCTTTGTTCAGGCTGCCATCTTCTTTACGCGTCGCCCAACCCATCCACTGTGACGGACCAACTTCGCCCACCTGTGCCACTTTACCGGCGTATTTTTTCGCTACCGGCGCCAGTACTGAGATGTCGTCATAGACGAAATCGGCGCGTTTGGTCATCAGCGTGCTGACGGTTTGGTCCAGCGAATCCACGTTGATAATGACGATGGGTTTTTTACCCTCTTTCTTCAGCTGCTCGTTGAAACCCTTGAGCAGCTGTTCGGGCACGCTGGCGGTTTTCACTGCGCCGCGCAGGCCAGACAAACTTTCCGGACTCAGGGTTTTACCGCTGAAGGTTTTCGCCTCTGCTTCGCGCACCAGCACGCCGTTAACGGTTTTGCTGTACGGCACGGTGAACAACACTTTCTTCGCGCGTTCAGCGGTAACGTTGAGAGAGGAGCCTTCAGCATTGAAGGAGCCAGAGATCAGGCCCGGCAGAATGCCGCTGAAGGCGGTTTTCTGAAACTCGAGTTTCACGCCGAGATCTTTTGCGAAGGATTGCATGATCGCCACGCTGTAACCGGTGATCTCGCCTTTGTCGTCGGTGTATTCGTATGGCGGAAAGGTTGGATCGATACCGACGGTGATTTTGCCGCTGCTTTTGATGTCGGACAGCGTGTCGGCTTGCGCCTGCGCCACGGTGCCAACGGAAAGAAGTGCGGCGATCAGCAGTGCTGTTTTTTTCATTATGGTGTTTCCCTGGTGTTGGTGAAATGTCTTTTTCTACTGAGCATGTTTTGTGCCAGTTTTTTCACCACTGCGCAGAGGGCATCACGCCAGGTCAATCTTTAGCTAGTAAAATCAATTGGAAACAACTGTTTCTTTTTTTTATTTTTAATTTCTTTGGTTTCACAGGCGAGCGGGACGGCGGCTGTTGCTGGAGAGAGAGTTGGCAGGATTGCACTGCTTTGGTGAGATTTCTGGCGCGCAGTGCGCCAGCACGGCGCACTATTCTAGTTCATCGAGGGATTGGTGCAGCGCTTCAATTTGCGCGAGATGATCGTTACTGGCTTTACCCATTTGTCGGGCCACCAGTGAGCAGAGCAGATTACACACACCAGAGAGCGCGGCGGTGCTATCGAAGATCAGGCTGCTATCGGTATGGCAGCGAATCACCCATTGCGCGTGGCGCGCCGGTTTGCCGGAGAGCACGTCGGCGATATACAGCATGGGCACATTGCGCTCGGCTAATGCATTCATGGCCGTTTCCAGCGCCGGCATACGGCGGCGCAGTCCGACGCAAATTACCACGTCTTGCGCCGTCAGCGCCGCCATATGTTCCGCCAGCGAATCGCCCGGACGCGGCAGCAGGCGTACATCAGAATGGATATGAATCAGATCGCGATAGATCAAATGCGCAATGGTTTGGCTGTGGCGCCAGCCCATCACCACCACACGGCGTGCCTGGCTGATAGCCGTCACCGCCTGCTGCAGCTGTTCGCTATCCAGCGTGCGATAGCTGTTGACCAGGTTGGCGATCTCTTTTTCCAGGTGCTGCTGCATGATGCTGGCCAGTGGCGATGCGCTGGGTGCCGGTTGCAGATAAAGCGGCGAACCGCTGCTCTGCATCTCGCGCGCCTGACGGCGTGCGGCTTCATAACTCTCATAGCCGAGATGGCGAAAGAAACGTGTGGTGGTGGCTTTCGAGACGCCTGCGCTGTGCGCCAGTTCAGTGGCGGTGTTCATGGCTAACTGCCCGGGCGCGGCGAGAAGCACGTCGGCTAAGCGCTGTTCGTGGCTGGAGAGCTGATCCCAGTGCTGACGAATCCGGCCCTCTAACGTTGCCGCTTTTGCACTCATGGTGTTTCCCTGAAAATGAAAAAAACCATCCTGCACAGAGCGTGCCGGGTTGTCATCAGGAATTTTGTTTTATGCCGCTGGAATAAAAAAAGGTCGCCATGAATGGCGACCCTACGAGATATCGGAGAGGATTACTTGCCGGTTGGACGCAGTGCCGGGAACAGGATCACGTCGCGGATGGTGTGGCTGTTGGTAAACAGCATCACCATACGGTCAATACCAATACCCAAACCTGCGGTTGGTGGCAGGCCGTGCTCCAATGCGGTGACGTAATCTTCATCGTAGAACATCGCTTCGTCATCACCGGCATCTTTGGCATTCACCTGCTGCAGGAAACGCTCAGCCTGATCTTCTGCATCGTTCAGCTCCGAGAAGCCGTTACCGATTTCACGGCCGCCGATGAAGAATTCAAAGCGATCGGTGATTTCCGGGTTCTCGTCGTTACGACGCGCCAGCGGGGAAACCTCAGCCGGATATTCGGTGATGAAGGTTGGCTGAATCAGGTGCGCTTCGGCGGTCTCTTCGAAGATCTCCGTGACCACGCGGCCCAGTCCCCAGCTCTTCTCAACTTTGATATGCAGCGAGTTAGCAATCGCCACCGCTTTATCGAAGTCTTCCAGATCGCTCAGGTCGGTTTCCGGACGGTATTTCTTGATCGCTTCACGCATGGTGAGCTTCTCAAACGGCTTGCCGAAATCGAAGCTGTGATCGCCATACGGCACTTTGGTGGTGCCCAACACATCCTGCGCCAGAGTGCGGAACAGGCTTTCGGTCAGCTCGATCAGATCTTTGTAATCCGCATACGCCATATAGAGCTCCATCATAGTGAACTCTGGGTTATGACGCGGCGAAATACCTTCGTTACGGAAGTTACGGTTGATCTCGAACACGCGATCAAAACCGCCTACCACCAGACGCTTCAGGTACAGCTCTGGCGCAATACGCAGGTACATATCGATGTCGAGCGCATTGTGATGGGTGATGAACGGACGCGCAGAGGCACCGCCAGGAATCACCTGCATCATTGGCGTTTCCACTTCCATGAAGTCGCGGTTAACCATGAACTGGCGAATGCCGGCCATGATCTTTGAGCGTACTTTGAAGGTGTTACGTGATTCGTCGTTAGAGATCAGGTCCAGGTAACGCTGACGATAACGGGTTTCCTGATCGGCCAGGCCGTGGAATTTATCCGGCAGCGGACGCAGCGCTTTGGTCAGCAGACGCAGCTCAGAGATGTGGATCGACAGCTCACCGGTTTTGGTCTTGAACAGCTTACCGCGCGCGCCAAGGATATCGCCGAGATCCCACTTTTTGAACTGCTCGTTGTAAACGCCTTCTGGCAGATCGTCGCGAGATACGTAGATCTGAATCTGGCCGCCGACATCCTGCAGGGTGGCGAAGGAGGCTTTACCCATGATGCGGCGCGTCATCATACGACCGGCCACGCTCACTTCGACGCCCAGCGCTTCCAGCTCTTCGTTGCTCTTTTCGTCATAGCTGGCGTGCAGCAGATCGGCCGTGGTATCACGGCGGAAATCGTTGGGAAACGCCACGCCTTTTTCACGCAGCGCGTTGAGTTTTTCGCGACGCGCTTTCAGTTCGTTATTTAACTCAAGGGCGGCATCAGCGCTCTGCGGTTGTTGTTCAGACATGTCGGTTCCTTATAGCCCTGCTTTTAAACTTGCTTCAATAAAACGATCGATATCGCCATCCAACACCGCCTGGGTGTTGCGGGTTTCTACGCCGGTGCGCAGATCCTTGATGCGTGAATCGTCGAGAACATAAGAACGGATCTGGCTGCCCCAGCCGATATCAGACTTGTTATCTTCCGCTGCCTGCTTGTCCGCGTTTTTCTTCTGCATCTCATATTCGTACAGCTTGGCGCGTAACTGCTTGAAGGCCTGATCTTTGTTCTTGTGCTGTGAACGGTCGTTCTGGCACTGCACCACAATGTTGGTCGGCAAGTGGGTAATACGCACCGCAGACTCGGTTTTGTTAACGTGCTGGCCGCCCGCACCGGAGGCGCGGTAAACGTCGATACGCAGATCGGCGGGGTTAATGTCGATATCGATGTTGTCATCCACTTCCGGGTAGATAAACACCGAACTGAATGAGGTATGGCGACGGCCGCCGGAATCGAATGGGCTCTTACGCACCAGGCGATGAACGCCGGTTTCGGTGCGCAACCAGCCAAACGCGTAGTCGCCGATGATTTTAATGGTAGCGGATTTGGTACCAGCCACTTCACCGTCTGACTCTTCGATAATTTCGGTTTTATAGCCTTTGGCTTCGGCCCAGCGCAGATACATACGCAGCAGCATGCTGGCCCAATCCTGCGCTTCGGTGCCGCCGGAACCGGCCTGAATATCCATGTAGCAGTCAGCGCTGTCATATTCGCCAGAGAACATGCGGCGGAATTCCAGTTCGCCCAGCTTCACTTCCAGCGCATCCAGCTCGGCAACGGCTTCGTTGAAGGTCTCTTCGTCGTCGGCTTCTACCGCCAGATCCAGCAGGCCCTGCACATCTTCCAGGCCCTGACGCATATGATCTAGGGTTTCAACCACCGCCTCAAGCGAAGCACGTTCTTTACCCAGCGCTTGCGCGCGATCGGGTTCGTTCCAGACGTCCGGCTGTTCCAGCTCGGCGTTTACTTCTTCAAGGCGTTCTTTCTTGGCATCGTAGTCAAAGATACCCCCGAAGAACGTCGCTGCGCTCACTGAGGTCCTGAATACGATTTTTGACCGGATTAATTTCAAACATGGCTTTTCAGTCTTTTTTGACGATTCGGTGAAAGGAGATAAAAACTAACGCGCTAGTTTACCCGAAAGCACACCCACTTTGTAGCGGCGCGATTTATCGCGCATTGAATTGCGCCGCTACCATGTGTGCTTTCGATAATGAGGGTTTTTCATGCCTTAACGGACAACCAGTAGCGGATTGATGGCGACTTCATTTTTCCTACATCGGCCAGAGATGATCGATGATCAGCTGCACCGAGCGATTGCCGCGATACTCATTGATATCCAGTTTATAGGCCAACTGCACCTGCCGCACGCTGGTGTCTGGCCACAGCGTAGTATCCACGTTGAAGGCGATGCCATCTAACAGCGGGCCGCCGCCGATAGGCTCGATCATCACTTTCAGATGGCGTTCGCCCACCAGGCGCTGCTGCAGCAGTTTGAATTTACCGTCGAATACCGGTTCCGGGAATGCCTGACCCCATGGACCCGCTTCGCGCAGCATTTCAGCGGTGTGCAGCGTAAACTCCTGCGCATGCAGTTCGCCGTCTGACCAAATCACGCCCTGCAACGCTTCGCCATCCAGCCACTCATCAATAAGCGCGGCAAAACGTTCACGGAATGGTTCGTACTTTTCGCTTTGCAGCGACAAACCTGCCGCCATCGCATGACCGCCAAACTTAATCATCATGCCGGGGTACAGCGTGTCGAGACGCTCCAGCGCATCGCGCAGATGTAAACCGGCAATTGAGCGACCGGAACCTTTCAGCGTGCCGTCGCCGGCAGGCGCGAAAGCAATCACCGGGCGATGAAAGCGCTCTTTCAGCCGCGAAGCGAGGATGCCGACCACGCCCTGATGCCACTCCGGATGATAGAACGCCAGGCCAAGCGGCAGATCGGTATGCTGGCGCTCGAGCTCATCGCACAACGCCAGCGCTTCGCTCTTCATGCCCTGCTCAATCTCTTTGCGCGTCTGATTGAGCGCATCGAGTTCATTCGCCAGCATGCGTGCCTGAGAAATATCCTCGGTGAGCAGCAGCGCCACGCCGACCGACATATCATCCAGACGACCGGCGGCATTGAGACGCGGACCGACAGCAAAACCGAGATCGCTGGCGGCGAGCTGACGCGCATCGCGATTGGCAATTTCTAACAGCGCGCGAATACCCGCGCGGCACTTACCCGCACGAATGCGGCTTAAGCCTTGCCACACCAGAATGCGGTTATTGGCATCAAGTGGTACCACGTCCGCCACGGTGCCCAGCGCCACCAGATCCAGCAGTTCCGCCAGATTTGGCTCCGCACGACCGGCACTAAACCAGTTTTGCTGACGCAGATGCGCACGCAGCGCCAGCATCAGATAGAAAGCAACGCCAACACCCGCCAGCGAGCGCGAAGGGAATGCGCTGTCGTTGAGATTGGGATTCACAATCGCTTCGGCGGCGGGCAAGGTGTCGCCCGGCAGATGGTGATCGGTAACCAGCACCGGAATGCCATGCTGATGCGCAGTATCGACGCCGGCGTGCGAGGAGATACCGTTATCGACGGTGAGGATCATCTCTGCACCGCGCGCTTTGGCCTGCTCAACCACTTCCGGACTCAATCCGTAGCCATCTTCAAAGCGGTTTGGCACCAGATAATCAACGTTACCGCCCAGGCTACGCAGTGCCAGCACGGTTAGCGCCGTGCTGGTGGCGCCATCGGCATCAAAGTCACCAACTACCACGATGCGCTTGCCGGTTTGCAGCATCTGATGCAGCAGCGTAACTGCGCCTTCAATACCGCCGAGGGTTTGCCACGGCAGCAAATGTTTGGCACCACGTTCCAGTTCCAGCGCATCTTTCACGCCGCGTTGCAGGTACAGACGACGAAGCAAAGGGGGCAAATCAGCGGGCAAGCTGGCGTCGGCCTCAGCTTCGCGCCGACGGAGTTCAACAGAATGAATCACTGTGCGTTAACCGCCACGCTTCTGGCCGTCAAGCACTTGCTTCAGCTCTTGCGGTCCCTGATAGCCAGGAATCATCATACCGCTATCGGTAAGAATGGCCGGCGTGCCCTGAATACCAAACAGGATGCCCAGTTTGTACTGCTGTTCGATATTGATTTTGCAGGTGGCGGGCGCATCCATTTGCGGCGCATCGCCTTTCATCGCGGCATCGAAAGCTTTGTTGCGATCGGCACTGCACCAGATGGCACGCATGGCTTTTTCAACCTGACCGTTCAGCCCTTCACGCGGGAAAGCCAGATAACGAACGGTGATGCCGAGCGCATTGTAGTCCGCCATCTGCTCATGCAGCTTACGGCAGTAGCCACAGGTGATATCGGTGAACACGGTAATGACGTGCTGCTCTTTAGGCGCTTTGTAGACAATCATGTCAGGCGCCAGCGCGCTGACTTTTTTGTCCAGCAGCTGATTGGTGACGTTAACCGGCTGAGTGCCGCTAACATCATAAAGCGGCCCCTGAATCATATGTTTACCGTCTTCAGAAACATACAGCACGCCACTTTCTGTCAGCACGGTTTTCATGCCCGGCAGCGGTGAGGGCTGGATTTCCGCCTGTTGCAGGCCCAGTTTTTTCAGCGTTTGCTGAATGGCGTTGTCATCGGCATGCGCCAATCCAGTGAATGCGCTGACCAGCAGAGCCAGCATCGTGAGCTGCTTTTTCATCTTAAATCCTTGTTACCGCTTCTTAAGCGCGCGGATGATGCTGTTGATGTAACAGACGCAGGCGCTCAGTGGCGACATGCGTATAAATTTGCGTCGTCGAGAGGTCGCTGTGGCCCAGCAACATCTGTACGACGCGTAAATCGGCGCCATGGTTCAGTAAATGTGTGGCAAATGCGTGGCGCAACACGTGCGGCGACAGCTTTTCGCTATCAATACCGGCAAGGGTCGCATAGTGTTTGATGCGATGCCAGAAGGTCTGTCGCGTCATTTGTTGCGCACGCTGGCTGGGGAACATCACATCCAGCGTTTGCCCATTCAGCAGCCACGGCCGGCCATGTTCCATATAGTATTCAATCCAGTAAACCGCCTCTTCACCTAAGGGCACAAGGCGCTCTTTGTTGCCTTTACCGATGACCCGCACCACGCCCTGGCGCAGGCTGATATCACTGATGGTTAACCCTACCAGCTCGGTAACGCGTAATCCGGTGGCGTACAGCAGCTCCAGCATCGCTTTATCACGCAGTTCCAGCGGCACATCAATGCTGGGTGCCTGTAACAAGCGTTCAACCTGATTTTCGCTGAGATCTTTCGGCAAGCGCTGCGGCAGCTTAGGGGCAGAAAGCAGCGCGCTGGGATCGTCGCTGCGCACTTTTTCCCGATACAAATATTGGCACAAGCGGCGAATGGCGCTGAGGGTGCGCGCGGAGCTGGTGGCTTTATAGCCGCCCTCGACGCGCTCGGCGAGAAACTGCTGTAAATCAAGCGCTTCTAGCGTCAACAGCGTACGATCGTGATGGTGCAGCCAACCGATCAGCGTTTGCAAATCCTGCCGGTAGGACGCGAGCGTGTTCTGCGCCAGATTACGTTCAATCCAAAGCGCATCGAGAAACTGTTCGATCAGATCGCTGTCCTGCACTGTTATCTCCGCCCGTGTGAAATCGTGCTCATTATGCCTGAAAGTAGCCTGCTTCTGGTACAATTGCCCCCGAGTCAGTTTCAGTCAGAGCATTAATTGCATGAATATTGGATTATTTTACGGTTCCAGTACCTGTTACACCGAGATGACTGCGGAGAAAATTCGCGACTTTATCGGCGAAGAATTAGTCACGCTGCACAATTTGAAAGATGACGATCCGTCGCTGATGGAGCAGTACGATTTGCTGATCCTGGGTATTCCCACGTGGGATTTTGGTGAGTTGCAGGAAGACTGGGAAGCGATTTGGCCGCAAATCCCGGCCCTGAATCTGCGCGGCAAAATCGTGGCGCTGTACGGCATGGGCGACCAGGGTGAATATGCCGAATGGTTTCTCGATGCGCTCGGCATGCTGCACGAGCTGCTGCAGCCAATGGGCGTGCAGTTTGTCGGTTACTGGCCGCTAGAAGGCTACGAGTTCACCAGTAAAAAACCGCTGACTGCCGACGGCGCACAGTTTGTGGGTTTAGCGCTTGATGATGTGAATCAGTTCGAATTGAGTGATGAGCGCATCGAACAGTGGTGCGAACAGATTCTGACAGAAACCGCGGCGCTGCTTTAGGGCAGCGTTTGCTCCTCATGCAGAAAACAGCAGGCGCGTAACGTGCGCCATTCGCCGGGCGGCAGATTATCGTGCATCAGCCACAGCCGCCAGCGCTTACCCTGCTGATTACGCAGCACCAGCAAGACGCCAAACGGCAGCCAATCCGCTTTACGTTCTGTTCGCCAGCGCGCCTCACGCCACAGCCACTCGCCGTTCACGTCCAACGCCAGACAGCCTACGCGCTGCACCAGATGTCGCTCGTTACGCCAGCCTTCCACCAGCAGCAGTACTAAAATCGGCGCTATACACCACGCCCATTCGTCTGGCCAGCTCAGGCTCAGCAGTAAAGCCACGCACAGCGCAAACAGCGCCACATTCAGTGCTCGCGCACTGGGTGACGCCCGCAGATTACATCGCCACCGGACCGCGTTCACGATTGCGCTGCTGAATCAGTTTCACCATGCGTTTGAACTCGGGATCCACCGGTTCACCGTGATTCATCAACCAGTTGAACAAGTCAGGATCGTCACTCTTCAGCAGCGCGATAAACACCTGTTTGTCGGTATCATTAAGCGAATCATATTCGTACTTAAAGAACGGCATAATAGCGATATCCAGTTCCAGCATACCGCGGCGGCACGCCCATTGGACGCGGGCTTTGTCATTAATTTCCATGTCTCTCATTCCATGGCTAAAAACAGTGGAGCTCAGTGTACCTGCTTTTTTTTCTCGCTGCAGGCGCTGTGCTTATCCCTGTGCAATGTCTCGGCGTTACGGCCCTTGATTTGCAAAGGACATCACGCGATTTGTGCGCCAGATTCAGTAAACAGGTTGCAAAGCCGCACTGCTCTTTTACCATTGCTACCTATTACCTCATTAATCAGGAATGACCCATGTCGATTTTTACCCTTCCTCCCCGCCAGCCTGCTGCATCGGCACGCCTGCCTTTAACCCTGATGTCGCTCGACGAATGGGCACTGGTTAAGGTGCAGGGCAAGGACAGCACCTCTTATCTGCAAGGTCAGTTGACGTTGGATGTCGCCGCCATGGATGCAACACAACATCGCCCGGCCGCACACTGCGATGCTAAGGGGAAGATGTGGAGCAACATTCGTCTGTTCCATCGTGGTGAAGGTTATGCCTACACGGTTCGTCGCAACCTGCGCGAGCAGCAGCTGAATGAGCTGAAGAAATATGCGGTGTTCGCCAAGGTAACACTCGTCGCTGATGATGATGCGGTGTTGCTGGGCGTCGCCGGTTTCCAGGCACGTGCCGCGCTGGCAAACCTGTTCAGCACGCTCCCGGATGCGGAAACGCCGGTGGTGCAGCAGGATGAGAGCACGCTGCTGTGGTTTGCGCAGCCCGCTGAGCGTTTTCTGCTGGTGACGACGCCAGAACAGGCGCAGGTGCTTAAAGAGAAACTCGCCGGTGAAGCACAGTTTAACGACAGCCTGCAGTGGCTGGCGCTGGATATCGAAGCGGGTATTCCGGTAATTGAAAGCGCCACCAGCGCACAGCTGATTCCGCAAGCCACCAATCTGCAGGCGCTAGATGCCATCAGTTTCAAAAAAGGCTGCTACACCGGCCAGGAAATGGTTGCGCGCGCTAAATTCCGCGGCGCTAACAAACGTGCACTTTATTGGCTGGCTGGCAGCGCCAGCAAGGTACCCGACGTTGGTGGCTCGCTGGAACTGCAAATGGGCGACAAATGGCGTCGTACCGGTACTGTGCTCACTGGCGTGCAGCTGGATGACGGCAGCGTGTGGGTGCAAGTGGTGATGAACAATGATCTGGAGCCGGAAAGCGTGCTGCGTGTGGAAGGCGACGAAAGCGGCAAACTGACGATTCAGCCGCTGCCGTATTCATTGGCAGAATGATTGACGCTGTTTTAGGTGCACATGAATGTGCACCCTACGAAGTTCGTGCGGTTCTAATGTAGGGCCGCCATTTATGGCGTAATGCCCGTTAGTTAAGCGTGGATCGGTCACCATGAATGGTGACCCAACGTGGATATAGCCGGGTTTTTGTAGGGTGCGCATTCATGCGCACCTGCATAAACAGGAATTTTTTGCTTAAGTGACCAGCATTACGCCACTTATGGCGACCTGGCCGCAAGTTACATCACATAAAAATAGATTGCGCAGAAGTGCAATACGCTGCCACCAAGCACAAAGCCATGCCAGATAGCGTGGCTGTAAGGAATGCGGCGCGAGACGTAGAAAATCACCCCGAGCGAATAGACCACGCCACCGGCTGCCAGCAGCCAAATCCCGCCCGGCGACAGTTTGATTGCCAGCTGATAAATCACCACCAACGACAACCATCCCATGCTGAGATAGGTCACCAGCGACAGCGCTTCAAAGCGGTGGGCAAAGGCGATTTTGAACAGCACGCCGATCAGCGCCAGACTCCAGATCACCACCATCAAGCCCTGCGCTAGCGGCGAGTTAAGGCCTACCAGCAAAAACGGTGTATAAGTGCCGGCAATCAAAACATAGATGGCGCAGTGGTCGAATTTTTTCAGCCAGTATTTGGCTCTCTGATGCGGAATTGCATGATAAAGCGTTGAGGCAAGGTACAGCAAAATAATGCTGCCGCCATACAAACTGTAGCTGGTAATGGCTGTGATGTTAGCTTGAGATTCGACGGCTTGCGTTAGCATTAAGACCAAGCCGATGATGCCGAAAATGCAGCCAATTCCGTGGCTGATGCTATTGGCAATCTCTTCTGCCAATGAGTAGCCCTCGGCAATAATTCGGTTCTGTACCATGGAAGGGGATTCCTGAACAACGGAAAAAGCGAGTGTGCTATTTCTGAGCAACCAGAGTAGCGAAGATAAATTTCAGAGTACACATGTACGCTAAAATAAATGTGTCAGCGGGTGTGAACGGCTAGCGCGCAAATTTGGCTGCATTAACAGGTATCAGTCGCCATGAATGGCGACCCTACAATATTCGGGTACGATTTTGGAACGGCTTTTATAGGGACAGCATACATGCCAAACAGGTCAATTAGCGTCCGCCGGCGGCATCAATAAAAGTGCCCGTCACGTACGACGCAGCATCACTTGCCAGCCAGACAATTGCCTCGGCGATCTCTTCCGCCTGGCCGCCGCGCGCCATGGGAAGCGCACTCGCTAAACGATCCACTCGGCCCGGTTCGCCGCCATCGGCGTGCATTTCGGTATAAATCAGGCCTGGACGCACGCTGTTAACGCGAATGCCCTGCGCCGCCACTTCCAGCGATAAGCCTTTAGTTAGCGTATCCATCGCCCCTTTCGACGCGGCGTAATCCACATATTCACCTGGCGCACCAAGGCGTGACGCGGCAGATGACACATTGACGATGGCACCACCTTTGCCACCATGATGCGTGCCCATGCGTTTAACCGCTTCGCGGCAGCAGATAAAGGTACCGAGGACGTTGGTGGCGAACACGCGCTGAATGCGCTCGGCATCCAACTCTTCAACCCGACACTGGGTAAACAAAATTCCGGCGTTATTCACCAACACGCGCAGCGCGCCGTCTTGCTCATCCAGTTGGGCAAACATGCGCATCACCTGTGCCTCATCAGCGATATCGGCTTGTAGCGCAAAAGCGCTGCCGCCCTGCGCTTCGATTTCTGCCACCACGCTCGCCGCTTCAGCTGCACGCTGGCGATAGTTAATCGCTACACGATAACCGGCCTGCGCCAGCAATAAGGCCGTTGCACGTCCAATGCCGCGACTGCCGCCCGTCACCAATGCCAGATCCATTTTTGCCTCCAAAACAAAAGGGCCGAATAGTCGGCCCTTAATAAAATATATCCGGAATTTTAGCCTAGATAATTTGAGATGCAGCAAGGCGGCAAGCTCGTACATCCTCGGGAGCTTACATCGGTAAGTGACCGGGATGAAGGACCGCAGCCAACGCCGCTGCAGCTTAAGGTATGACGGCTAAATTACTGGTATTCGCTCATGGGTACACACGAACAGAACACGTTGCGGTCACCAAATACATCGTCCAGACGTTTAACGGTCGGCCAGTATTTGTTAGCGCTGCCTGCCGGGAACACCGCCAGCTCGCGGGTGTACGGGTGTGCCCAGTCACCGACGATTTCTGTCTGCGTGTGCGGGGCGTTCACCAAGGGGTTATCCTCCAGCGGCCACTCGCCATCGGCAACGCGGTCGATCTCCATGCGGATGGCCAGCATCGCATCGATAAAGCGGTCCAGCTCAATTTTGCTTTCCGATTCCGTTGGCTCAACCATCAGCGTACCCGCAACCGGGAATGACATGGTAGGTGCGTGGAAACCGTAATCGATCAGACGCTTGGCGATATCCAGTTCGCTAATGCCGGTTTGCTCTTTCAGCGGACGAATATCAAGAATACATTCGTGCGCCACGCGGCCATCGCGACCTGCGTACAGAATCGGATAAGCGGATTGCAGACGGCTGGCGATGTAGTTGGCATTCAGAATCGCCACTGAACTCGCCTGCTTCAGGCCTTCCGCGCCCATCATGCGGATATACATCCAGCTGATTGGCAGAATCGAGGCGCTACCGAAAGGAGCTGCAGAAACTGCGCCCTGCTGCGTCAGCACGCCGTCAATTTGTACCACGCTGTGACCCGGCACGAACGGCGCCAGATGCGCTTTCACGCCGATGGGGCCCATGCCCGGGCCACCGCCGCCGTGCGGGATGCAGAAGGTTTTGTGCAGGTTGAGGTGCGAGACATCCGCGCCGATGTAACCTGGCGTGGTGATCCCCACCTGCGCGTTCATGTTAGCGCCGTCGAGATACACCTGGCCGCCGTGCTGATGCACGATCTGGCACACTTCGCGAATGGTCTCTTCATAAACCCCATGCGTTGACGGATAGGTCACCATAATGCACGAGAGCTGCTCGCCAACCTGTGCGGCTTTCTCACGCAAATCGCCAAGATCGATATTGCCTTGTTTATCGCAAGCCACAACGACAACCGACATGCCCGCCATCTGCGCTGACGCCGGGTTGGTGCCGTGGGCCGAGCTTGGGATCAGGCAGACATTACGGCCGCCTTCGTTGCGGCTTTCATGGTAACGACGAATCGCCAACAGACCCGCATATTCACCCTGTGCGCCTGAGTTTGGCTGCATGCACAGCGCGTCGTAGCCAGTTAGCTGTACCAGCCATTGCGATAGCTGACCAATCATCTGCAGGTAACCCGAAGCCTGATCTGCCGGGCAGAACGGATGCAGCTCGGCAAATTCAGGCCAGGTGATCGGAATCATTTCAGCAGCGGCGTTAAGTTTCATGGTGCACGAGCCGAGTGGGATCATCGCCTGATTCAGCGCCAAATCCTTTTTCTCCAGACTGTGCATATAACGCATCATCTCAGTTTCACTGTGATGACGGTTGAACACCGGATGCGTCAGGAAGGCGCTTTCACGCACCTGACCGGCCGGAATCGCACTGTTTTCCGCCGCCACCGCCGTATCCAGCGCATCAATATCCTGGCCGTGCGCATCGCCCAGCAGGATGGCGAACAGTGCCAGCACGTCTTCACGCGTGGTGGTTTCATCCAGCGTAATGCCAACGGCATTATGGATATCACTGCGCAGATTGACGCCAAAGCTCAGTGCATGGTTCAGCACCGCGGCTTTATCAGCAACTTCTACCGTCAGCGTATCAAACCAGCTGTTGTGACGCAGTTTCAGGCCGCCGTTCTGCAGGCCAGCGGCCAGAATGCTGGTCAGACGATGAATGCGGGAAGCAATGCGCTTCAGGCCAGCCGGGCCGTGATAAACAGCATAAAGACCGGCGATATTCGCCAACAGCACCTGAGAAGTACAGATGTTGGAGTTGGCTTTCTCACGGCGGATATGCTGCTCACGGGTTTGCATCGCCATGCGCAGCGCGGTGTTACCGGCGGCATCGCGTGATACGCCAATGATACGACCCGGCATCGAGCGCTTGTGTTCGTCGCGACTGGCGAAGAACGCAGCGTGCGGTCCGCCATAACCCATCGGCACGCCGAAACGCTGTGCGGAACCGAACACGATATCTGCGCCCTGCTTGCCTGGCGCTTCTAACTGCACCAGCGCCATAAAGTCTGCCGCGACGCTCACCACCACTTTGCGGCTTTTCAGCTCGGTAATCAGTGAACGGTAATCGTGCACTTCACCGTGCGTACCCACCTGTTGTAGCAGCACGCCAAACAGATCGTCGTGATCCAGCGCCTTGTCTGCACTATCAATAATCAATTCGAAACCAAAGGTCTCGGCGCGAGTTCGCACCACATCCAGCGTTTGTGGATGAATGTCATTGGCGATGAAGAATTTTGTCGCGTTTTTCAATTTGCTGACGCGCTTAGCCATCGCCATGGCTTCTGCGGCGGCGGTGGCTTCGTCCAGCAACGAGGCGGACGCGATGTCCAGACCGGTTAGATCCAGCGTCAGGGTTTGGAAGTTCAGCAGCGCTTCCAGGCGGCCCTGCGACACTTCTGGCTGATACGGCGTATACGCGGTGTACCAGCCCGGATTTTCCAGCATATTGCGCAGGATAACCGGCGGCGTGATCACCGCGCTGTAGCCCATGCCGATCCAGGATTTGTAGCGGTGGTTCTGACTGGCAATGGCTTTCAGCTCTGCCAGCGCTTGCTGCTCGGTCGCGGCATCGCCCACTGCAGGCGGGCCTGGCAGCTGGATATCGGCAGGCACAATAGAACTGATCAATGATGAGAGCGAACGGGCACCAATCGCTTCCAGCATTAAGGCCTGTTGTTCCGGCGTAGGACCGATGTGGCGCTCAATGAAAGCACCGTTATGTTCGAGCTGGCTGAGAGTCTGGGTCATTTGCAGTAAATCCTGAATCGGGCTGGGTTACAAAAATGGCGTTAAGTCAAGCAGATAAAAAAAGAAGGCGCCGCTGTGCGTCACCTTCTGTCACTACCGGTTACTCGTCAATCGCGGCTTTGTAGGCATCGGCATCCAGCATGGAGTCGAGCTCTGATTCGTCGCTGGCTTTGATGCGGAACAGCCAACCCTCGGCGTACGGCGCGCTGTTAACCAGTTCCGGCGAATCGCCTAGCTGATCATTCACCGCGACGATTTCACCACTTAAGGGTGCATAGATGTCAGAAGCGGCTTTCACCGACTCCGCGACCGCGCAGTCATCACCGGCCGCGAAGGAGACGCCGACGTCTGGCAGATCGACAAACACCATATCGCCCAGCAGTTCCTGTGCGTGTTCGGTGATACCTACCGTGAAGGTGCCGTCAGCTTCTTTACGGACCCATTCGTGGCTATCGCGGTATTTCAATTCACTTGGCACATTGCTCATTGGCCATTTCTCCTGAAAAAAAATTACTGGGCGACCGGCTTACCGGCGCGAACAAAAATCGGTTTAGTGACTTTTACTGGCATTTCACGATTGCGGATTTCCACAATCGCCTGCTCGCCAATTCCCGCCGGCACACGTGCCAGCGCAATGCTGTAACCCAGCGTTGGCGAGAAGGAACCACTGGTGATAATACCCTGCTGCGGCTGGCCTTGTTCATCGGTGAAGCGCACAGTGAGACCGTTACGCAGCACCCCTTTTTCGGTCATCACTAAACCAACCAATTTTTCGGTGCCTTTTTCGCGCTGCGCTTGCAGGGCATCACGACCAATAAAATCACGATCGGCGGGCTCCCAGCTGATGGTCCAGCCCATGTTAGCAGCCAACGGCGAAACGCCTTCATCCATCTCCTGACCATACAGATTCATGCCCGCTTCCAGGCGCAGCGTGTCACGCGCGCCTAAACCCGCCGGTTTAACACCTGCGGCCAACAGCTGCTGCCAAAAAGCAGCGGCTTCAGTGGCAGGCATGGCAATCTCGTAGCCTGCTTCGCCGGTGTAACCGGTCGTTGCGATGAACAGGTTTTCCGCTTGTACACCGAAGAACGGCTTCATGCCGGTCACGGCGTCTCGCTGAGCGGCGCTAAACAGCGTTTGCGCTTTCTGCTGCGCATTCGGACCTTGCACCGCAATCAGCGCCAGATCGTCACGCTCAGTCAATTCCACGCCAAACGGCTGCGCATGCTGTTTAATCCACGCCAAATCTTTCTCACGCGTGGCGGAGTTAACCACCAGACGGAAGAAATCTTCGCTCATAAAGTAAACAATCAAATCATCGATGACGCCAGCCGAGGCATTCAACATGCCGGTGTAAAGCGCTTTGCCGGGCTGAGTCAATTTGGCGACATCATTTGCCAATAGATAGCGCAGAAACTCGCGGGTACGTGCACCGCGCAGATCGACGATGGTCATGTGGGAAACATCAAACATGCCGGCATCGTTGCGCACCGCGTGATGCTCATCCATTTGCGAGCCGTAATGCAGCGGCATCATCCAACCGTGGAAGTCCACCATGCGGGCACCGCATGCCTGATGCTGTTCGAATAGAGGCGTTTGCTGAGTCATAACCATCCTGTGAAAACAAGTAAGTGTGACGCGCCTGCGTCGCCTTATCAGGCTGACGCAAACGTTCTCTTTGTGCTGAAGTTATCACCGAATGCGGCAATTAACCATAAGCAAAACGAGGGTGAAACCCTAGCACTTTTCAACACCTCATCGAACACAGAACAGCATAAATCACTGCATTATTGTGATTAGCCTCGCACAAAATACGACTAAATTACTTTCATGCAGCAAACTGAGTGAATCAGGACCACAAACTTAAGGATGAGCATGGCGGCAACACTGATGCAGCATGAGATAAACTAATGCGAATTAAGGGGTAAAATTAGAATAAATCAAACGAGGCGCGATCGCGGTGCAGCGGTGCATCTTTACGGTGCAATAGACAAAAACGGCGCCCAATTGGGCGCCGTCAGCAAGGTGAATTAGCGGATCCAGCTGGGCAAGTCGTTCAGCCCCATTGCCTGTTTAAGCATCATGGGTTTAACGCCCGGTAAAGTATCGGCCAGCTTCAGACCGACATCACGCAGCAGTTTTTTCGCCGGATGCGTGCCGGCAAACAGCTCGCGGAAACCTTGCATCCCCGCCAACATCATCGCGGCACTGTGCTTGCGGCTGCGCTCATAGCGGCGCAAATAGAGATGCTGCCCAATGTCTTTACCTTCCTGATGCAGTCGACGGATCTCACCAATCAATTCTGCGGCATCCATAAAGCCGAGATTCACACCCTGTCCGGCCAGCGGATGAATGGTGTGTGCTGCATCACCCACCAATGCCAAGCGGTGCGCGGCGAAGTTACGTGCATAACGTGCCGTCAGTGGGAAGGTTCTGCGCTCACTCTCGACCTGACACAGGCCCAGGCGCATATCAAACGCCACCGACAGCTGTTGGTTAAACAGCGCTTGCGGCATGGATTGCAGGCGCGTAGCTTCCTGCGGCGAGAGCGACCACACAATTGAACACAGGTGCGGATCCTGCATCGGCAGGAACGCCAGAATGCCATCGCCATGAAACACCTGACGCGCGATGGCATCATGCGGCATGTCGGTGCGGATATTGGCCACTAATGCATGATGCTCATAATCCCAGAAGGTGAGCGGGATATCGGCTTTATCACGCAGCCAGGAATTTGCGCCGTCAGCGGCAACCAGCAAACGTGCGCTCATCATGCTGCCATCTTGCAACGTAATGAAGGCTTCGTTATCGCCAAAGGCCACCTGCTGCAACTGCGCGGGCGCAAACAGCGTGATATCGCTGCTGTTGCTGGCACGCTGCCACAAAGCGCTATGAATCACTTCGTTTTCGATAATATGGCCGAGATGCGATAGCCCCTGCTGTTCATCATCAAAGCTGATCGAGCCGAAGCTGTCCTGATCCCACACTTCCATACCGTGATAGGCGCTGGCACGCAGGGCCAGAATGCTTGACCACACGTCAAGCTTTTGCAGCAGACGTTCGCTGGCAGCATTGATGGCAGAAACGCGAATCGACGCGTTAGCCGCCGGATCAAATTGTGGCTCAGGTGCCTTTTCCAGCACGGCAACGCGTAAGCCGCTACCTTGTAATCCGCAGGCGAGGGCCAACCCCACCATGCCGCCACCGGCGATTGCCACATCAAAAGTTTGCATTGCTGCCCCTTAGTTCGTGCTTAACGCTTCACCCAGCCGAGCGTGCGCGCGGCAAGTGGGTTTCGCAGCCAAGGCAGATGGTCCATTGCCACCAGCCCAAGATTTCGTCCTGCTACTAACGGCGCATAGCGGTTAGCAAACAGTCGGACTAAACCGTCTGTAACGCCAATTGTGGCGGCACGATCGGGCTGACGCCGCGCGGCAAAGTGCTGCAATACGGCAAAACTGCCGGGATCGTGCTGCTGACGCCACGCCCCTGCTAACGTCTCTGCCAGTGACATCACATCGCGCAGGCCAAGATTGAAACCTTGTCCGGCGATCGGGTGCAGCGTCTGCGCCGCATTGCCCACCAGCGCCAGCCGATGCGTTACCTGACGTTCGGCGGTTTGCAGCGCCAGGGGATAATGTTCGCGTTGCCCGGCGTGGGTGAAACGCCCCAATCGCCAGCCAAACGCACGCTGGAGCGCTTGCAGGAAAGTCGCCTCGTCCCATTGCTTAATGGTTGCTTGCGCAGCAATCGGGTGACACCACACCAGCGACATACGGTTGCCGGACATCGGCAGCAACGCCAGCGGGCCATGTTCGGTAAAACGTTCGAAGGCGCGGCCCTGGTGCGGCAATTGCGTTGCAACATTGGCGATAACGGCCAACTGTTGATAATCATCGCGCTGCCAGGTGATGCCGCAGGAGGCGCCCAAAGGTGAACGCGAGCCATCGGCGGCTACTAATAATGCGCCATCCAGCTGTTCGCCGCTGCTGAGCGTAACCTGTACGCTATCCGGCGTGCGTGTCACAGAAGTGACGTGATCCGGACAGCGTAGCGTAACGCCGGGAGCCGTTTTCAGACGCTGAAAAAGGCGCTGCCCAACATCAAAAAGTTCCACCACCTGACCGAGCGCAGGCAGTTGATGATCGTCCGCTTTGAGCGAGACGAAGCCGGTATGACCGCGATCGGAGACGTGGATATCGGTGATAGCAGTGGCGCAATCCGCCAGTGAACGCCATAGGTCGATATCGGCTAATTGCTGGCAAGTGCCAGCCGCCAATGCAATGGCACGGCCATCGAAGCCCGGATGCGCACGGCTATCGGGTTGGCTACGCTCAATCAAGGTGACCGGTAGCTGGCCTTGCGTCAGGTGAGAAATCGCCAGCGCCAGAGTCGCACCAGTCATGCCGCCGCCGGCAATTAAAATACTCATGCGTGGCGTGCCGCCGCCATCAGCGCTTCGATCGCGTCAGCATCTTTCACCACGCTGTCGGTAAGATTTTCGTTGCCGTCCGCGGTGATGACGATGTCATCTTCGATGCGAATACCAATGCCACGATATTGCGGCGGCACTTTGGCATCTGGCGCGATATACAAGCCAGGCTCAACGGTCAGCACCATGCCCGGCTCAAGAATACGGTCGCGGCTTGGCGTGCCGTAATGGCCGACGTCGTGCACATCCAGCCCCAGCCAGTGGCTCAAACCGTGCATAAAGAACGGGCGGTGCGCCTGCTCTTCAAACAGCGTATCGATATTGCCATCCAGAATGCCGAGATCGACCAGGCCGGTAATCATGATGCGCACCACTTCGTCATTAACGTCATGGATGCTGATACCCGGGCGGAACATCGACAACGCTTTGTACAGCGAAGCGAGCACGATGTCGTAGATGGCGCGCTGCGGCTCACTAAACGTGCCGTTGACCGGGAAGGTGCGGGTGATATCACCCGCGTAGCCATGGAATTCGCAGCCAGCATCAATCAGCACTAAATCGCCGTCGCGCATTTCCGATTCGTTTTCGGTGTAGTGCAGAATGCAGCCGTTTTCGCCAGAACCAACGATAGTGTTGTAAGAGGGAAAACGCGCGCCGTGGCGATTGAATTCATGATGAATTTCACCTTCCAGCTGATATTCGAACATACCAGGACGACAGGCCTGCATGGCTCGCGTGTGCGCCAGCGCGCTGATTTTGCCCGCACGGCGCAGAATCTCAATCTCTTGCGCACTTTTGAACAGGCGCATCTCATGCACCCACGGACGCCAGTCGGTGATCGTATCCGGCGCACTGAGGTTTTGACGGAAGCCGCGACGCAATTTATCCAGCGCGCTAAACACCAGCTGATCCGCCTCAGCGTATTCGCCCTGCGCGTGGTACACCACGTCCAAACCATTCAGCAATTGATGCAGCTGCTCGCCGATGTCATCCCAAGGCAAGGCGCGATCGACACCCAATTTAGCCGGTGCGGCGTCCTGACCAAGACGGCGACCAAACCAGATTTCGGCGGTCAGATCGCGCACACGATTGAACAACACGCTGTGGTTATGCGTGTCATCGCTTTTGATTAATACCAGCAGCGCCTGCGGTTCGTTAAAGCCCGTGAAATACCAAAAATCACTGTTTTGACGAAAGTTATATTCGGTATCGTTGCTGCGCGTCACTTCAGGTGCAGCAAAAATCAATGCGGCACTGCCTGGCGCCATGCGGGCAATCAGCGCCTGACGACGCTGTTGAAACGTATCCAGAGTAATCATGTTTGCACTCCCTGTTGAAAACGGGCCACAACGTACCCGCATTGACGCGCTTAGTGTAACGTCGGTTTCTGCACTTCGGGTGCCGTTGGCTGATGCTGACGTGTGAAGGTGTCGTGGCACAGCAGAGCGGCTACGCGCACGTACTCAATCACCTCTTC
The DNA here is from genome assembly GCF_900215435.1 of Candidatus Pantoea floridensis. Classification (NCBI taxonomy): domain Bacteria; kingdom Pseudomonadati; phylum Pseudomonadota; class Gammaproteobacteria; order Enterobacterales; family Erwiniaceae; genus Pantoea; species Candidatus Pantoea floridensis. The sequence goes on along the minus strand of NZ_OCMY01000001.1, from coordinate 2,734,462 downwards.
CAGCGACTGCTCCAGCTCTTCCTGATCTTCGTCTTCGTCATAACCAAGTTGCGCGATGGTGCGCAGATCGTCGATGGCTTCACCGGTTTCGCCGGTGACTTTTTCCAGCTTAGGTTGTGTAACCCCTAAACCGAGCAGGAAATGGTTTACCCAACCGGCCAGCGCATCCGCGCGATCGAATACCGTGATGTCATCATCTTCCGGCAACATCAACTGGAACATAAAGCCTTCGTCTTCCAGCGTATTCGCCAGGCTTTCATGCAGCGCCTGCAACGGCTGAGACAGGCTTTGTGAAAACGCCATGCCTTCGTTGGTAAGATCGTGAACCATGGTTTTCCAGCTGGTATCCTGATTGCCGCCGCACAGAATCCCAGAGAGAAGTCCGTGCATTTCGGCTGGCGTCATACCCACGCCCTGCTGAGAAAGGGCCGCGGCCAGCGCGTTGTAACTAGGCGATGCGTTCGGTAAAGACATAAGCTTTGGTCGTCGTTGACAGAATAAGTTCGTGTTATGCTACCACCAGGTGCCTCTGGGTTTCCAGAAAAGGGGTTGTAAGTTATAACTCGGGTATATATAGTTTCGCTCCTCCCAACCCATTGACCGGTAAGGGAGATGCGATCGAAGTAATCAGTCAGGATGGTGGCATGTCTGCACAACCAGTAGATATTCAAATTTTTGGTCGTTCATTGAGAGTGAATTGTCCGCCTGAACAGCAAGATGCGCTGAATCTGGCCGCAGAGGATCTCAATCAACGGTTGCAAGATTTAAAAGTTCGCACTAGAGTCACCAATACAGAGCAACTGGTGTTCATCGCCGCGTTAAACATCTGCCACGAGTTGGCACAAGAGAAAGGTAAGACGCGCGACTATGCAGCAAACATGGAACAACGTATCCGCATGCTGCAACAGACCATTGAACAAGCGTTAGTTGAGCAAGGTCGCATAACCGATCGCCAGGGCCCTAATTTTGAATAAAGCTTCATGGTCCTCATGCTAGAGTGACGGTGAAGTACATTTTCTCTGAGATGTTTGCAAGCGGGCCAGTCCCCTGAGCCGATATTTCATACCAACAGAATGTGACGCTCCACAATTTGTGCGCATGCTCGGTCCGTCCGAGAAGCCTAATAGTTGTGACGGCATGTTCACCTTGAACCAAGGGTTCAAGGGTTACAGCCTGCGGCGGCATCTCGGAGATCTCCCTTCAGTAGTAAATCTGTTTCCCCGGTTCGCATGATATAATCGCTTTTAAAAAGCGATTATTCCGGGGATGTAGATACCATGCCAGCGCCCTCACTTCTCGACCGTCACGATATTCGTCAACATGTGCGCCATTTGCGCCGCAACCTCACGTCTGAGCAGCAGGAACAGGCCGCCGATCAGCTGGCTGAACACGCCATTAATATTGCGCCGATCGCCAATGCCCAACGCATCGCGCTGTTTTTATCGGTTGATGGTGAAATCAATACCCGACCGCTGATCGCCAAACTGTGGCAGCAAAAAAAGCAGGTTTATCTGCCGGTGCTGCACCCTTTCTCGCCAGGCAATCTGCTGTTTATTCGCTACACGCCCGAAACCACCCTTACGCCTAATAAACTGCGCATTCCGGAACCGCCGTTAGATATCACGCAACTGGCCACGCTGGACCAATTAGATGTAATGCTGGTGCCGCTGGTGGCGTTTGACCATCAGGGCCAACGTTTGGGGATGGGCGGTGGATTCTACGATCGCACGCTGCAAAACTGGCAGCAGCATGGTTTTCTTCCGGTGGGCATTGCGCATGATTGCCAGCGCGTGGATGCACTCCCCGTCGCGGCATGGGATGTCCCGCTGCCAGCAATATTGACGCCATCTAAACTGTGGCAATGGGAAGCGTAAGCAGAAAAAACAAAGGGCGCCAACGGCGCCCTGTTCGATCAGTACAACAGACGAGCGCGAATGGTGCCTGGAATGGCCTTCATCGCCTGTAGCGCTTTATCCGCCACATCTTCTGACGCATCAATATCAATGACCACGTAGCCCATTATCGGTGTGGTTTGCAGATACTGCGCAGCAATGTTGATGCCCTGCTCAGCAAAAATCTGGTTGATAGCCGTCAATACACCCGGACGGTTTTCATGGATGTGCAGCAGACGGCTGACGCTGGCTGCGTGCATCGGCAATGACACTTCCGGGAAGTTAACTGCAGACAAAGTAGAGCCGTTGTCAGAGTACTTTGCCAGCTTGCCAGACACTTCTAAGCCGATATTTTCCTGCGCTTCCTGGGTTGAACCACCAATGTGCGGCGTCAAAATCACATTGTCGAACTCGCACAGCGGAGAGTTGAAAGGATCGCTGTTGGTGGCAGGTTCAACCGGGAAGACGTCAATAGCGGCACCGGCCAGATGCTTGTTTGCCAGCGCATTACACAACGCGGGAATATCAATCACGGTTCCGCGCGCGGCGTTGATCAGCAGCGAGCCGGGCTTCATTAGCGCCAGCTCTTCAGCACCCATCATATTTTGCGTCGATGGCGTTTCTGGCACGTGCAGGCTGACCACATCGCTCATGTTGAGCAAGTCAGAGAGATGACGAACCTGCGTAGCGTTACCCAGCGGCAGTTTGCTTTCGATATCGTAGAAGAACACGTGCATACCCAGGCTCTCGGCCAGCACACCCAGCTGCATGCCGATATGGCCATAGCCGATGATACCCAGTTTTTTGCCACGCGCTTCGTAGGAACCGTTAGCGACTTTATTCCAGATACCACGGTGTGCTTTGGCGTTCGCCTCCGGAATACCGCGCAGCATCAGCAGCATTTCGCCAATCACCAGCTCAGCAACCGAACGGGTATTCGAGAACGGTGCGTTGAACACCGGTACGCCGCGTTTCGCCGCAGCGCCAAGATCAACCTGATTAGTACCGATACAGAAGCAGCCGACAGCCACCAGCTTTTCAGCGGCAGCAAAGATCTCTTCAGTCAGTTGGGTGCGGGAACGGATACCAATGAAGTGCGCATCGCGGATGGAGGATTTCAGCGACTCCGCATCCAGCGCCCCTTTGTGAAACTCGATGTTGGTGTAGCCTGCTGCACGCAGGTTTTCCAGCGCACTCTGGTGAACGCCTTCCACCAGCAGGAACTTAATCTTGTCTTTTTCCAGTGATACCTTTGCCATTTCCCGACCCTATTCAGAATTCAACGAGGACTACCATAAGGTAGCCTTCTGTCAAAATATCAAATATTTCGTGCGCAGCAATACAAACGATTGCCTGGCGACCAGCACGCGCCCATGCGTAGACAGCACAAAGCCGTACAAAATCATGGCATCTCTATAGGACAGAGTACGAACCTGCTGCTGATGAACCTTTTGTGACATAAGTCACCAAATTTCAGCCTGGCGAGAAAAGATGTTTTGCGCATGGAAATAACCGGCGCACTGCCTGCGCCGGACAGATCATTTTACGATGGTTTTCACGCCTTCAGCGCTGCCAATCAGCGCAACATCGGCACCGCGCGCGGCAAACAGGCCAACCGTCACCACGCCTGGCAGCGCGTTAATGGTTTTTTCCAGCTCGATGGGATTAAGAATACGCAGATTATGTACGTCGAGAATAATGTTGCCGTTATCGGTGATAACGTTCTGACGATACTCGGGCAAGCCGCCCAGCTTCACCAGTTCACGTGCCACAAAGGAACGCGCCATGGGAATGACCTCAACCGGCAGCGGGAAGTGGCCCAGTACATCAACTTCTTTCGACGCATCCGCAATACAGATAAATTTCTTCGCCACTGCGGCGACGATTTTCTCGCGGGTTAGCGCGGCGCCACCGCCTTTGATCATCTGCATCTGCGGGTTGATTTCATCAGCACCATCTACGTAAACCGACAGCTCATCAATCTCGTTAAGATCGAAGACATGGATGCCTAAGGCTTTCAGTTTCTCGGTTGAGGCTTCCGAGCTGGAAACCGCGCCTTCAATCTGATTCTTGATGGTGCCGAGCGCATCAATGAAATGCGCTGCGGTTGAACCTGTACCAACACCGACAATCGTGCCCGGCTCTACGTATTTTAGCGCTGCCCAACCTACCGCTTTTTTCAGTTCATCCTGGGTCATGGTATGTTTAAAACCTGTGCGACATCGAAGTGTGCGTAGTATAAAACAAGGCGTCGTAAAAAAGCGCGACTGTTAAACCGCCGATTTACGTCTTTGGAAGCCAGCCCGCAAAAAAGCGCCGCAGCACAATTTGACAGTTTTATGGCATAGTAATGTCCACCTGAACGAGAGAGAACAACAATGAAACGCCCGGATTATCGAACGCTTCAGGCGCTGGATGCTGTGATTCGTGAGCGCGGCTTTGAGCGCGCGGCACAAAAACTTTGTATTACGCAATCTGCGGTTTCTCAGCGTATTAAACAGCTGGAGAATTTATTCGGTCAGCCGCTGCTAGTGCGTACCGTACCGCCGCGTCCCACCGAGCAGGGACAAAAATTGCTGGCGTTATTGCATCAGGTTGAGCTACTGGAAGAGGAGTGGCTAGGTGACGATAACGGCGGAACAACGCCACTGCTGCTGTCGCTGGCGGTCAACGCCGACAGTCTGGCAACCTGGCTGCTGCCGGCGCTAAAAGATGTGCTGGCCGATTCGCCTGTGCGTCTGAATTTGCAGGTGGAAGATGAAACCCGCACCCAGGAACGTCTGCGTCGCGGTGAAGTGGTTGGTGCAGTGAGTATTCAGCCGCAACCGCTACCAAGCTGTTTGGTGGATCAACTGGGCGCATTGGATTATCTGTTCTGCGCATCGCCAGAATTTGCCGCACGCTATTTCCCAAACGGCGTTACGCGCTCGGCGTTACTGAAAGCGCCGGCGGTGGCATTCGACCATCTGGATGATATGCATCAGGCATTTTTACAGCAGAACTTTGACCTGTCGCCGGGCAGCGTGCCCTGCCACATCGTTAACTCATCAGAAGCCTTTGTGCAGTTAGCCCGCCAGGGTTCCGTGTGCTGTATGATTCCGCATCTGCAAATTGAGCGCGAGCTGGCGCAAGGTGAGCTGGTGGATTTAACGCCGGGTTTGTACCAGCGTCGGATGCTGTATTGGCACCGTTTTGCTCCGGAAAGTCGCTTGATGCGCAGCGTAACAGATGCGCTGATCGCGCATGGTCATCGCGTGCTGCGTCAGGATGTTTCGCCGGTGTAATGTTCAGGTCGCCATAAATGGCGACCTGATATCAAGCGTTACGGCGTATTCGGTTTGATTTCGAATACTACATCCACCTGATCGTCGAAGTGAATGCTCTGCTGCTCGTAAGTTTGCTGCGCGGTGGTGTCTGCGGGTGCGGCGGCGGCTTTATACATGCGCGCCATCGGCATTGGCTGGTAGTTAGCAACGTGATAACGAATGCTGTACACCGAACCCAATTTTGCGTTGAAACCTTCTGCCAGCGCATTTGCCTGCTGCGTCGCATTGGCGATCGCCACTTTACGCGCCTGCTCTTTATAGCTGTCCGGATTCGCCACGCCCAACTCCACTGAACGGATCTCATTCAGGCCCGATTTCAGCGCACCATCCAGCAGTTCGTTCAGCTTATCTAGCTTACGCAACGTCACCTGGACCTGACGCTCAGCACGATAACCTTTCAGTACTGACTTACCCTCTTTGGTGTAGTCGTACTCCGGCTGCGTACTCAGGTTTGCCGCATCGATATCTTTTTTCTCAATACCATTCTTTTGCAGGAAATCGAAGTATTGCGCCACGCGGTCATCAGCTTGTTTTTTTGCTTCCGCCGCGTCTTTCGAGGAAACATTAACCACAATAGCGAGCGTCGCAATATCGGGTTTGGCATCAACACTTGCTTGCCCAGAAGTCACCACATGCGGTCCATTTGGCAATTCACCCGCCTGGACTACACCGGACATTGCGCCAGTGCTCATTACGGCGGCTAGCGCCAGTGCTTTCAGTTTCACGAAAGTCCTCCTTGAGGGATTCAATTTGCAGGTCGCCACTATGGCTAAACCCAAAACACATTACCATGCGTGATGGTCTGAGTTTTGAATTGACAAAAAGTTCGGGCAATCTGCTGTTTTAACGTCGCCGCGATCGCAAAGTTTGGTGAACAGATTCGCCAAAATCCCACTAAATCGTTTCTATTAAAGAAACACTCGGCATTCGGGAGTTGCATAATGACTGAACAACCGCTTAGCCAAACCGCTACCAGCATGCGAGCAGGACGTACCCGCTTTCTGATGCTGGGTTTGGTGTTTATTAATATCATTATCAACTACATGGACCGCACCAATCTGTCGGTTGCCGCCACTGAGATGGCTGGCGAATTACGCTTCACGCCGATGGAGATGGGGTTAATCTTTTCCGCCTTCGGCTGGATCTATGCCGCCTTGCAGATTCCCGGAGGATTTCTCATCGATCGTCTCGGAGCTCGCCTGGTCTACGGGGTTGGCTTATTTGTCTGGTCGCTCATTACCCTACTGCATGCTTTTGCCAGCACGTTCGCCGCGCTGTTTGGCCTGCGCTTGGGTGTCGGCGCGTTTGAAGCACCGGTGATGCCCGCCAATAATCGGGTGATTTCCAGCTGGTTTCCGGAGCACGAGCGCGCCAGCGCCATTGGTATCTACTCATCCGCACAGTTTGTCGGGCTGGCCTGTATGACGCCGCTGCTGTTCCACGTGCAGGATGCGTTTGGCTGGCGCGGCCTGTTTCTCATCACCGGGTTGGCGGGCATGGTTTGGGCGCTGCTGTGGTATTGGCTTTACCGCGAGCCACATCAACATAAACGGGTCTCCGCAGCAGAACTGAACTACTTGCGCCATAACGGCGCGCTACTGCAGAGCGAGCAAGGCCATCACCCCACCAAAGCATGCTGGCGTGATTTAGCGCAGATGTTCCGCAGCCGCAAATTGGTCGGCATCTATATTGGACAATTCACCATCTCCGCCACCTTCTGGTTCTTTCTCACCTGGTTTCCCACCTATCTGGTGGAGTATCGCCACATGGGGTTCATCAAAAGTGGCTATGTGGCATCGGTGCCCTACTTCGCCGCTTTCTGCGGTGTGCTGCTGGCCGGATTTGCCTCAGATCGCATGATGCGACGGGGTGTATCCACCAGCGTGGCACGCAAGTTACCGGTGATCCTCGGGCTGTTCCTGACGCTTTTCATCCTCGGTGCCAATTACACCGACGATTCGACACTGATCATTGTGTTTATGTCGCTGGCATTCTTCGGCAACGGTTTGGCAACCATCACCTGGGTTTTTGTCACCGCACTGGCTCCGCGCCATTTGATTGGCCTGGCGGGCGGCGTGTTTAACTTTACGGGGGCGCTCTCTTCCATCGTGGTGCCAATTGCCATTGGCGCCTTGATTGATGGCGACAACTTCGCACCAGCTTTGGCGTTTATCGCCGTGCTGGCCGCTATTGGTATCGGTAGCTATCTATTTATTGTGGGGAAAATTGACCATGTTAGTGCGGGCTAATCAAAACCTGCGCCAGAGTTTGCAGCTGTTGCAGACGCTCCGCGAGATGCGCCTCATCAGGCTGCCAGATTTTAGCAAAGGCCAGCGCCGCGCGATTGTTATCGATTGGCTGCGCCATGCTGATTTCACCGTCATCACGATGCCAAATCAGATGGTCTTCACCACGCTTGCGCGCCAGCAGCGGAGCAATTTGTTGCCACTGCGCATCGCTAAAGCGCGGTTGCAGCGCCTCATCACTTTCAGCCGCCAGCAGCGACACGCCAATTACCGATTGCCAGGCAGGCAGCATACGAAAGCCAGCCAGCGCCTGACTGGCGCTGGTACGTTCGCCGGGCTCAGAGTGCCAGATATAGATCACCTGATCTTCCCACAGTACGCCCAGGGCAACCACGATATCACGCGGCGCGTGAAGTTCCAGCTGTGGCAAAGCCTGCGCAAACAGCGAAGAGCCGCGAATCGCCTGCGCCGCCAGCGCGTGAATGCCAGGACCAGGCAGATAACGCCGATGTTCATCCTGCGTCGTCAGACCTATTGCAGCCATGGTCATCAGCAGCCGATTAACCCGCGTGCTATTCATCCCCATCTGACGTGCCAATTCACGACAACCTACGGCTTTGTCGCTGGAAACCAGATATTGCAGGCAGCGAATACCATCAATCAGGCTTTGGTTGGGTTGAGAAGACATAGATCACCTGCGGCGGGTAAAACTCAATCTTAGCCTTAGCCATAGAGGAATGAAATGATGCAAATTTTCTCATCACAAAATGCACGCGACTTTCCTCAGCAACAGCTGCAGGCAGACTTATTGGTTGCCGGTGGAGGTTTAGCGGGCGTGTGTGCCGCTTTAGCCGCTGCACGCGAGGGGCTGAGCGTGGTGTTGATTCAGGATCGCCCGGTGCTGGGCGGCAACGCCTCCAGTGAGGTACGCCTGTGGGCTAACGGTGCCACTTCTCACATGGGCAATAACAACCGCTGGGCGCGCGAAGGCGGCATCATGGGCGAGATCATGGAGGAGAATCTGTGGCGTAATAAAGAGGGCAATCCCGTGCTGTTTGATCTGGTGCTGCTGGATATTGTGCAGGCACAGCCGGGACTGACCTTACTGCTCAATACTGTGGTTACTGATATCGAAAAATCTGGCCGCCGCCTGCAGGCCGTACAGGCATTTAACGCTATCAACCAGACGCACTATCGGGTTTCGGCCGCGCAGTTTATTGATGCCAGCGGAGATGGCGTCCTGGGCTATCTGGCCGGTGCCGCACATCGTGTCGGCGCAGAATCCGTTGACGAGTTTGGCGAGAAAATGGCGCCAGGCGAAAATTTTGGTCACAAGCTCGGGCATTCGATCTACTTTTACACCAAACGCACCGCACAGCCCGTCCGTTTTGTACCGCCCTCTTTTGCCCTGAAAGAGATCAGCGCTATTCCGCGCTACCAACGCCTGAATGCCACTCTCAACGGATGCGATTTATGGTGGCTGGAATGGGGCGGACGGCTGGATACCGTGCACGAAAGCGAAACCATTAAGTGGGAACTGTGGAAAATTGTCTGGGGCGTGTGGGATTACATCAAAAACGCCGGTGAATTCCCGGATGCCGCTAACCTCACCATTGAATGGGTTGGGCTCATTCCCGGCAAGCGCGAGAGCCGACGTTTTCTTGGCGATACGCTGCTCTGCCAGCAGGACATCATTGAGCAGCGCGATCACTACGATGCCGTGGCGTATGGCGGCTGGTCGATTGATTTGCATCCGGCCGACGGCGTCTATAGCCAACACGAAGGGTGTCGTCAGTTTCACAGCAAAGGCACCTACACCATTCCATTCCGCGCGCTGTACAGCCAATCGCTGGATAATTTGCTGTTAACCGGCCGCCTTATCTCCGCAACACACGTGGCATTTGGCAGCGCACGCGTGATGTGTACCTGCGGCGTACTGGGTGAAGCCGTGGGACGCGCAGCCGCCATCTGTCAGCGGCAACAGCTTACGCCCGCCGAGCTGGCGCAGCCGGATCGGGTGGGAGACTTGCAGCAACAGTTGCTGCGTCAGGGCGCATTTATACCGCGCGTGCCGCTGGCGAATCCCGCCCGAGACGCACAGGTTACGGTCAGCAGTACGCTACAGCTGCGCGCCCTGCCCGCGGATGCAGGATGGCAGCCCATGACATCTCGCTGCGCACTGCTGCTGCCGATAAAAGCAGGCGAACGGTTGCCGGCCATCACCGTGCAACTGCGTGCCGCGCGGGCGCAAACCTTACAGGTGTCGCTGCTCACCAGTGACAACCCCGCCAATACCTGCGGCGATCGCCCGCTCGCCGCGCAACGCATCGAGGTCAACGATCAGGGCGCTTATCGCCTGAATTTTGATTATCTGGCCGATAGCGATCGCTATCTGTTTATCGCTTTTGCAGAGAATCCGGATATTGAGATGGCGCTGACCAGCCAGCGTTTGCCGGGCGTGATGATGGTGTTTAATAGCCTCAACCCTCGCGTAGCAAAACGTACCCGTCAGATTAATGATGGTGATTACGGGGTTGATGAGTTTGATTTTTGGTTGCCGCGTCGCGCGCCGCAGCAAATCCTGCTGGCCTTTGCGCTGGAAGCGCCGCTGCAGCTGTGGCATCGCGATTATTTGCTGAATGGCAAGTTACGTCCGGAACGCCACACAAACTGTTGGGTACCGGCGCTGGACGACGCACATCCCCACGTAAGCTGGCAATGGCGGGAACCGCAGCAGGCGCGCCAACTCACCTTGTTATTTGATAACGATTTCGATCATGCGATGGAGACGGTGCAGATGGGGCATGCGCAGTCGATAACGCCACACTGCACCACGCATTATCGCTTGTGGCTGGATGACACATTACTGGTTGAAGTGCAGGAAAATCACCATTCACTGTGTCATCACCTTGTGCCGCAGGAAATGCGTTTCCGCCAGATCAGGCTGGAACTGCTCGCCAGTGCGGGTTCGCTGCCCGCACTTTACGGCTTACATCTGCATTAGAACGCAGCTATCCCCTGGCGCGCCAGCTGGATGGCGATAAACCACATCACGCCACCAACCAGCAGATTAATAACGCGTTGCGCCCGCACGGTGCGCAATCGTGGTGACAGCCATGCCGCCATCAGTGCCAGGCCAAAGAACCAAATAATTGACGCGCTAACGGTGCCAAAGGCAAACCAGCGGCGTGCGTCCACTGATGGCAACTGACTGCCCAGGCTGCCAAGTACTACAAAAGTATCGAGATAGACGTGCGGATTGAGCCAGGTTACCGCCAATAGTGTGGCGATAATGCGCCAACGTCCCTGCTTCAGCTCGGCTTCAGAAGCCAACGACACATCACCTTGCCATGCACTGCGCAACGCACCCCAGCCATACCACAGTAAAAATGCCACGCCCGCCCAGGTAATGATCATCAGTAAGATGGGTGATTGGTTCAGCAACGCGCTGCCGCCAAAAATTCCACCACAGATCAGCGCAATATCGCTAAGGGTACAGAGCGCAGCGGTCATCAGATGGTAATGGCGCTTAATGCCCTGATTCATCACGAAAGCATTTTGCGGACCTAATGGCAGGATTAGCGCGGCACCAAGGGCAAGCCCTTGTAAATAAACAGATAACACAGTGTCATTCCTGAACAATAAGAAGATGCTGTGCAGTATAGTGAGGTGAGAGTATTAGAGGAAATTGAAAGAATTAATTGCTCATTAGTTTCATTAATAAAAAAGGCACCCGCAGGTGCCTCTTGCTCAATTACTCGGTGCGAGCGGGCAGCTGTTGCTCGCTTTTCACCTGATGCAGATGCACATCCATCTGCGGATAAGGAATACCAATTCCATTCGCATCCAGCGTGCGCTTGAAGTTCTTCATCAGGTCCCAATAGACGTTTTGCAGATCGCTGCTTTTGCTCCAGCAACGCACGACAAAGTTGAGCGAGGAGGCCGCCAGTTCGTTCAGGCCAATCTGGATACCGAGATCTTTTAAGACGCGCTCATCCGCTTCCACCACTTCCTGTAACAGTGCAATGACCTGATCAACATCCGCATCGTAGGCCACGCCAATGATGAATTCATTACGACGAATCGGTTCACGTGAATAGTTAATGATGTTGCCGGCAATGATTTTACCGTTTGGCACCACCACAATTTTGCCATCGGCGCTTTTCAGGGTCGTAGAGAAAATCTGTACGTTCTGCACGGTACCCATCACACCACCAAGATCAACAAACTCACCGGTTTTGAACGGACGGAAGGTCACCAGCAGCACGCCGGCAGCAAGATTCGACAGCGACCCTTGCAATGCTAAACCCACGGCCAAACCAGCGGCACCCAGCACGGCGATCACCGAGGCGGTTTGCACGCCAACGCGACCCAATGCAGCAATAATGGTGAACGCGATAACGCCGTATCGCACCATCGCCGAGAGGAAATCAGCCACGGTGGCATCAATATGACGCGCCAGCAGCACGCGGTTAATGGCATTTGAAATAATGCGTGCGATGAACATACCAATGATGATGGTAACGATCGCCGCCACAATATTGACCGCATAGCTAAGGATCAGTGCCTGATTACGTACCAGCCATCCACCGGCACTGTTAATGCCATTAACGACATTTAAGTCTTCCATTTGTTAGCCCTGTTATTGAGTTTCCCGCGGGAAAATGCAAAAAACTGCCAGATTGACTCCGACACTCCGATTACAAGGTTAAACAAAAATAGGGCGAAGCGCCAAAAATGGCCTGAATTCGTGGGATTTTCCAGACGAGACGCATAAAAAAAGGCCCTTTCGGGCCTTTTTTGTACTGTAAGGAATAATTACAGAACGTCGACAGCGTTAAGTTCTTTGAATGCTTGTTCCAGACGAACAACCATTGATGCCTGCGCTGAACGCAGCCAAACGCGTGGATCGTAGTATTTCTTGTTCGGGCTATCAGCGCCGTTCGGGTTACCCAGCTGGCCTTGCAGATAGGCTTCGTTCTTTTTGTAGTACTGCAGGATACCGTCCCAAGTTGCCCACTGGGTGTCGGTATCGATGTTCATTTTGATTACGCCGTAACCGATTGATTCTTCGATTTCTGCCGCAGAAGAACCTGAACCACCGTGGAACACGAAGTTAAGCGCGTTGTGCGGCAGATTATGTTTCTTGGTTACGTATTCCTGAGAATCACGCAGGATGGTTGGGGTCAGTTTCACATTGCCTGGCTTGTACACGCCGTGCACGTTACCGAAGGAAGCCGCGATAGTGAAACGTGGGCTGATTTTGTTCAGCTCGGTGTAGGCGTAATCAACGTCTTCTGGCTGGGTGTACAGGGCAGAAGCGTCCATGTGGCTGTTGTCCACGCCGTCTTCTTCGCCACCGGTGCAACCCAGTTCGATTTCCAGGGTCATATCCAGCTTAGCCATACGCGCCAGATACTTAGAGGAGATCTCGATGTTCTCTTCCAGTGACTCTTCAGACAGATCAATCATGTGCGAGGAGAACAGTGGCTTACCGGTTTTCTTGAAGTGCTCTTCGCCAGCGTCCAGCAGACCATCGATCCACGGCAGCAGTTTCTTCGCGCAGTGGTCGGTGTGCAGGATAACTGGCACGCCGTATTTTTCAGCCATCAGATGCACATGATAGGCACCCGCAATAGCACCAGCGATTGCCGCGCCTTGTGGCTCATCAGTTTTAAAACCTTTACCGGCGATGAAGGCAGCACCACCATTGGAGAACTGAACGATGACCGGCGCTTTCACTTTGGCCGCAGCTTCCAGTACCGCGTTGATGGAATCCGTGCCAACGCAGTTAACTGCAGGCAGAGCGAATTTGTTTTCTTTCGCTACTTGGAAAATTTTCTGAACGTCGTCACCAGTGACAACGCCGGGTTTTACGAAATCAAAAATTTTAGACATGGTTGTGTCCCGTTTCGTTACCGTTCATCCCCGAAGGGATTGCGATTTGATTGCCCAAAAAGGGCTAGCCTTCAGGCGACGCCGAAGCGCCGCCCCCAAAGAGTTACTGCTTCGCGCGCTCTTCCAGCATAGCAACTGCTGGCAGTTTTTTGCCTTCCACGAACTCGAGGAATGCGCCGCCGCCGGTAGAGATATAGGAGATCTTATCTTCGATACCGAACAGGTCGATAGCGGCCAGCGTATCGCCGCCACCGGCAACAGAGAATGCATTGCTATCAGCGATGGCGTTGGCCACGATCTCGGTACCTTTACGGAAGTTAGGGAATTCGAACACGCCAACCGGACCGTTCCACAGGATGGTTTTCGCGTCTTTCAGGATCGCAGCCATCGCGTTCGCAGTTTCGTCGCCGAAGTCCATAATCTCTTCGTTATCCGCAACTTCGGTAACCTTTTTCACGGTTGCCGGTGCAGTTTCAGAGAATTCCGTGCCTACGCGGGAATCAGTAGGAACCGGGATGCCGTGCTCGTCACGCAGCTTTTTCGCCGCTTCAACGAAGTCTGGCTCGTACAGTGACTTGCCCACTTTATTGTCGATGGCAACGAAGGTATTCGCGATACCACCGCCCACGATCACGGTGTCGGCGATCTTAACCAGCGACTGCAGCACGTCAAATTTGGTAGAAACTTTAGAACCGCCTACCACAGCAACCAGCGGACGCTCTGGATTGCTCATCACTTTACCCAATGCTTCCAGCTCAGCAGACAGCAGCGGACCGGCACAAGCGATAGGCGCGAACTTGCCCACGCCGTGGGTAGAAGCCTGCGCACGGTGCGCAGTACCGAACGCATCCATAACGAAGACGTCGCACAGCGCGGCATATTTCTTCGACAAAGTTTCTTCGTCTTTTTTCTCGCCTTTGTTAAAGCGTACGTTTTCCAGCACCACCAGCTCACCCGCGCCAACTTCTACGCCTTCGAGATAGTCTTTCGCCAGGGTTACGTTGGTGCTGTTCAGTTTTTCTTTCAGGTAGTTAACAACCGGCAGCAGGGAGAACTCTTCGTTGTATTCACCTTCAGTCGGACGACCTAGGTGAGAGGTAACCATCACTTTCGCGCCCTGTTTCAACGCCGCTTCGATGGTAGGCAGAGAAGCACGAATACGTGCATCTGACGTCACTTTCCCTTCTTTCACTGGCACGTTGAGATCGGCACGGATCAGAACGCGTTTACCAGCAAGATCCAGATCGGTCATCTTAATTACAGACATGGTGAACCCTCTCGTTGATTCTCATAAGTTTTGCCAGACGCAGTCCGCGTCTTACCTGAAACCGCTTGCGGCCATTGCTAACGTCGTGTCGATCATGCGGTTAGCAAAGCCCCACTCGTTGTCACACCAAACCAGCGTTTTGATAAGGTGATGACCACTAACCCGCGTTTGCGTGCCATCAACGATGGCACTGTGCGGATCATGGTTAAAATCTACTGAGACTAACGGTAATTCCGTATAGTCAACTATACCACGAAACGCCCCTTCTGACGCGTTTTGCAGCAACGCGTTGACCTCACACGCCTTCACCGCCTCGCGCACAGACACGCTTAAATCAATGGCTGTCACGTTGATGGTGGGTACGCGCACCGCAATAGCCTCGAAGCGATCGTTAAATTTCGGAAAAATACGGGTAATGCCAGCAGCAAGACGCGTATCCACCGGAATGATCGATTGACTGGCGGCGCGGGTACGGCGCAGATCGCTGTGATAGGCGTCAATCACCTGCTGATCGTGCATCGCTGAGTGAATGGTGGTTACGGTGCCCGACTCAATGCCAAACGCGTCATCCAACAATTTGATCACCGGAATAATACAGTTGGTGGTACAGGATGCGTTGGAGACGATGCGGTCAGTTTGTTTAAGAGCTTGTTCGTTTACACCGAACACCACGGTGGCATCAAGATCGTTACCGCCAGGATGCGAGAACAACACTTTCTTCGCGCCCGCCAGCAAATGTGCCTCGCCATCGGCGCGGCTACCGTAAACGCCGGTGCAATCCAGCACGATATCCACATTCAATTCTCGCCACGGCAGCACCTCTATTTCGGCCTGATGCAGGATGCGGATGGTGTCCTCGCCAACAAACAGTTGGTCGCGCTCCTGGCGCACATCAAAGGCAAAACGTCCATGGCTGGTATCGTACTTCAGCAGATGCGCCATGCCGGCGGCGTCCGCCAGTTCGTTAATGGCGACCACGGTGATTTCAGCCCGGCGGCCGGTTTCATACAGAGCGCGCAACACGTTACGCCCGATACGACCAAAACCATTTATTGCTACGCGAACGGTCATCTCTACCTTCAACAACACCCGAAAAAACGTGCCGATTAGCCTGAGCGTTTCACACCGTTTTGTACAGGGAATTATTGTCTGTCAGCAGAGGCAAAATGTAGAAACTCGCTCACGACTGAAACGGTTCAGCTAGAGTAATGCAACAGAGGAATAACGGGAATGATTGCGATCAATTGAGTGGCAGAATATTGGATCTACGTCACAAATTTTGCATGAAAAAATTATTACTGCAGGAATAATTGAACCGTTTCAGGTTAGAGGTAGGAGATGTGGTACAGATGCGCGCGATGAATCGCGCCGCTACAGGCGGTGCATAACCGGTAGCGGCGCAATTTATTACGCAAAATTACAGAATCGATTTCGCCGTCTTAACTACGTTCTCAACGGTGAAGCCAAACTCTTTGAACAGCTGATCCGCCGGCGCTGACTCACCGAAGGTGGTCATACCGACGATTGCGCCGTTCAGGCCGGTGTATTTGAACCAGTAATCGGCGATGCCCGCTTCGATTGCCACGCGTGCGGCAACGGCTTTCGGCAGCACGGATTCACGGTACGCCGCATCCTGCTTATCGAAGACGTCGGTAGACGGCATAGAGACCACGCGCACCTTACGGCCTTCGGCCGTCAGCTGCTCATACGCCGCCACCGCCAGCTCCACTTCGGAACCGGTAGCGATCAGGATCAGCTCAGGCGTTCCCTGGCTGTCTTTCAGCACGTAACCGCCGCGCGCCACATTAGCCAGCTGCTCAGCGCTGCGATCCTGCTGTGCCAGGTTCTGACGCGAGAAGATCAGCGCCGATGGACCGTCAACGCGCTCGATGGCGTACTTCCACGCCACTGCAGATTCAACCTGGTCGCACGGGCGCCACAGGCTCATGTTTGGCGTCACGCGCAGGCTGGCCATCTGCTCAACCGGCTGGTGCGTAGGGCCATCTTCGCCCAGGCCAATCGAGTCATGCGTGTAGACCATGATCTGACGGATTTTCATCAGCGCGGCCATACGTGCGGCGTTACGCGCGTACTCAACGAACATCAGGAAGGTGGCGGTGTACGGCAGGAAGCCGCCGTGCAGCGCAATACCGTTGGCGATAGCGGTCATACCGAATTCGCGCACGCCGTAGTGAATATAGTTGCCCGCCGCGTCTTCATTGATCGGCTTAGAACCCGACCACATGGTGAGGTTGCTTGGCGCCAGGTCAGCGGAGCCGCCCAGGTATTCCGGCAGGATTTTACCAAATGCTTCAATGGCATTCTGCGAGGCTTTACGGCTGGCGATTTTCGCCGGGTTGGCCTGCAGCTGCTCAATGAATTTCTGCGACTCGCTGGCCCAGTTAGCTGGCAATTCGTTGTTCACGCGACGCTTGAACTCAGCAGCCAGCTCCGGATGCGCGGCAGCGTAGGCAGCAAACTTCTTATCCCACGCAGACTCTTTCGCCTGGCCGGCTTCTTTAGCATCCCACTGCGCGTAAATGTCTGAAGGGATTTCGAACGGACCGTGGTTCCAGCCCAGCTGCTTGCGGGTCAGCGCGATTTCATCGGCACCCAGCGGCGCGCCGTGCGAGTCGTGCGTGCCGGCTTTGTTCGGCGAACCGAAGCCGATCACGGTTTTGCACATCAGCAGCGAAGGTTTATCGGAAACCGCTTTGGCTTCTTCCACCGCTTTCTTAATCGCGTCAGCGTCGTGACCGTCCACGCCGCGCACTACGTGCCAGCCGTAGGCTTCGAAGCGTTTCGCGGTGTCGTCCGTGAACCAGCCATCCACGTGGCCGTCGATAGAGATGCCGTTGTCATCATAGAAGGCAACCAGTTTGCCCAGCTTCAGGGTACCGGCGATGGAGCACACTTCGTGAGAAATGCCTTCCATCATGCAGCCGTCGCCCATAAACACGTAGGTGTTATGGTCTACGATGTCATGACCGGGACGGTTGAACTGTGCCGCCAGCGTGCGCTCGGCAATGGCAAAACCGACTGCGTTTGCAATGCCCTGACCCAGCGGGCCGGTGGTGGTTTCCACGCCAGCGGTGTAGCCGTATTCCGGATGACCTGGAGTTTTAGAATGCAGCTGACGGAAGTTCTGCAGTTCGCTCATTGGCAGGTTGTAGCCAGTGAGATGCAGCAGGCTGTAAATCAGCATTGAGCCGTGACCGTTAGACAGCACGAAGCGGTCGCGATCTGCCCACAGCGGGTTAGTAGGGTTATGGTTCAGGAAGTCACGCCACAGCACTTCGGCGATGTCCGCCATGCCCATTGGGGCACCCGGATGTCCCGAATTGGCTTTCTGTACTGCATCCATACTTAACGCGCGAATGGCGTTGGCAAGCTCTTTACGAGAGGGCATCTTCTACTCCAGGTCGGATTAATGCTCCGCCACGCTTAACTTATTGTAATTAATCAGTTATAAGGCGAAGCGAGAAAAAAGTCGCACATCAATGTACATGAAAATCAGGGCAAAAGTACATGCATCGGGGTGCTAAATCACGGCGATTCGGTTGCATTTCCAGCCTTGTCTGCTAGCAAGTGAACAACTTGCGAGCTATAACCAAAGCGTTTAAACGCCTGTGTCTGTTTCAGGTGTTTGTTTTCTTTACCTTGTTACTCAAAGGATGATGATATGAAAATGAGAGCCACCGTTCTCGCTCTGGGCATGGCTTCGCTATTAAGCGGTTGCCAGGGATTCGATAACAACGCGCTGCTGCAATCTGGCGCACAGGCCTATCAGGCCTATACGTTGAACGATTCACAGGTGAAGGCGTTAAGCGATCAATCCTGTGCGCAGATGGATAAAGACAACCAACTGGCCCCCGCTAACAGTGAATATCAGCAGCGACTGAACAAAATCGCTGCCGCGCTGGGCGACAACATCAACGGCGTGCCGGCCAACTACAAGGTGTACCTCACCAAAGACGTCAATGCCTGGGCGATGGCGAACGGTTGCATCCGCGTCTACAGCGGGTTGATGGATATGATGACCGACAACGAAGTGGAAGGCGTACTCGGCCATGAAATGGGCCACGTGGCGCTTGGCCATACGCGCAAAGCGATGCAGGTTGCGCTCACCACCACGGCAACGCGCAGCGCGGCGGCATCGGTTGGCGGCGTGATTGGCTCGCTATCGCAGTCGGAACTGGGTGAAATGGGTGAGAAATTAGTGAATGCACAATTCTCGCAAACCCAGGAGTCTCAAGCTGATGATTACTCTTACGATTTGCTGAAAAAGCGTGGCATTAATCCACTCGGCTTAGCAACCAGTTTTGAGAAACTGTCGAAGCTGGAACAGGGTCATCAGAGCACAATGTTTGATTCGCATCCTGATTCTGCAGCCCGCGCGCAACATATTCGTGACCGGATTGCATCGGGTAAGTAATGTGCATAAAAAAGGAGCGCATCAAAGCGCTCCTTAACACGTAGGGTTGGCATTCATGCCAACCAGGCAAAACTCAGCGCTTAAACAAGCCGTCCACCATCGCGCCCAAATCCTGCGTACTGGACGTATCGATGTGTCCCTGCGGCGACAGCTTATCAATTACCTGCGGCAGCAGCGCCGCCAGCGTGCCGGATGCACCATTCACATCGGTACCCAGCTTATCCGCCAGCGACTGCAACTGATCCTGGCCGAGCGCATTTTGAATCTCGCCGCTATTAACCGGTTGATTGTTACCGCTGCCAATCCAGGTATTCAGCACCTGCCCCAGGCCGCCCTGCTGGAACTTTTGCAGCAACACTTCAACGCCGCCCTGCTCCTGCACCCAGTTCCAGATAGCCATAAGCTGCTGGAGCTGATTGCCCTGCCCGCTTCCGTTGTTATTTCTCAGCGATCCAACTAAATCATCAAGTAAGCCCATCGTTGCCTCCGCAGATTAATTGACTGCCAGTAAGTGTAGCCGCAAGCGCAAGGATTAACCTTTATTCGCCGCCTGTACGTGCAGCATATCGAGTGCCAACGTCGCCGCCGCCAGCGAAGTCAGATCCGCGTGATCGTAGCCCGGCGCCACTTCCACCAGATCCATACCGACAATATTCATGCCCTGCAAACCACGAATCAGCTTGGTAGCTTTGTCGCTGGTCAGGCCGCCAATCACTGGCGTACCGGTGCCCGGCGCGTGTGCAGGATCGAGGCAATCGATATCAAAAGTCAGATACACCGGCAGATCGCCAACGGTGCGCTTCACTTCCGCCAGAATATCGTCAACGCTGCGATCGTTGACCTGCGCCGCATCCAGCACGTTAAAACCGAGGCTCTTATCGAACTCAGTACGGATACCAATTTGCACAGAGTGCTGTGGATCGATCAGGCCCTCTTTCGGCGCGGTGAAGAACATAGTGCCGTGATCGAAGGTTGGACCGTTGGAATAGGTATCGGTATGCGCATCAAAGTGCACCAGCGCCATTTTGCCAAAGTGCTTAGCGTGCGCGCGCAGCAGCGGCAGCGTCACGTAATGATCACCACCGAAGGTCAGCATGCGCTTGCCGTTCGCCAGCAGCTTCTCAGCGTGCGCCTGCAGTTTATCTGACAGATCCTGCGAATCGCCGAAGGCATAAACCAGATCGCCGCAATCGACGACATTCAGACGCTGACGCAAATCGAAATCCCACGGCCAGCGGCAGCCTTCCCATGCCAGGTTGGTGGAGATCTGACGGATGGCGCCGGGTCCTAAACGGCTGCCCGGACGGCCTGATGTTGCCGCATCGAAAGGTACACCGGTGATCACCCACTCGGCGTCGCTGTCGTAAGGCTGGAAGTTAACCGGGAAACGCATGAAACCAAAGGCGTTGGAAACCAGGGAATTATCGTACTGATTGCCCAGGGTGTTATACATAAATCGTCCTCTTCCTTATAAAGGCTAGGTTTAATACCCTCAATACTTCATGTTGCAGGACGGCGGCAAACGAGCGAATCCCGATGAACTTACTTAGGTAAGTGATTGGGATGAACGAGAGCAGCCAACGCGCCTACAGCATGAAGTATGGCGGATATAGATGAAAAAAATCCCCTCCGCGTCGTTAGCCCGACGAGGAAGGGATGTGTTAAGCGCGATTATCGCGAAGATTGCCTCGCCCTGCAATCGACGCTTGCAACGCCGATTAACAAAATAGCCACTAAGAAATATTGATAATGGACAAGATAATTTCAATTAATTTAATTATCCGTCATCTTAAACCGGACTATAGACGTATTTTCATTTAGCAGCTTCAATTAGCCGATAAACGTGCATTTTCGGGCGCGCGAATGATAATTCCTGAAGATGCTGATTAAATAATCAAGCTTCATTTCAGCAAGTTACTCCTCTCTACTTAAAATCCCTTTTCCGCACGCGCTCCTCTAGTTACCGAAATGCTTACAACTCTGTCAGCTCTTACGCAAATTCAATAATTTTAAGACACGTATAATACGGCTGTTTTTTGAGCATGGAGCCCATCTCAGAAAATAGCTTTATCTAATGAACTTGAAATGTTCCAGTGCACAGGTAGCTGTAAAGCCTGGGGCGGTAGCGTACCAATTTCCACCCCACTCTATTGGGGGCGCTTAGTTAAAAAATGATTCGAGGCGCATAAGGCTAATGTGCACCCACTCTTTTTTACTCATGATGTCGATTATCATTTTCTCTTCTAAGCCTTTTTTCAAATGCGGTTAATTACTTCTTTTCATTACTCATCATGAATATTTTGTTCATGCCATGCCGCATTGGTTTTTCAATATTTACACGTCAGGTTTTAAGTACATGGAAACTATTTGCAAATGAACAAAACTATTCGCTTTATGGTGATGCTGCTCGCTCTGCCTCTTGCTGGCTGCGCCTATTCGCCCAAGCAGGTCGATGCATCACGTCCGCTGGTCAATAAGTCCGATGTCACTCATCTCCAGGCTATGCCGGAAAATCTCCAGCAATCACTGAATACGCTGCCGCAGGGAGCTGCCCTGAGCGCCAATGGCGCCACCTTTACGTTAGGCCAGCGTTATGTTTCCGCCCTCGGACAGGATTGCGTTGAGTTGTTAGTCAACAGTAACCGCAATCAGTCCCAACGTACCGCGTGTAAGAGCGCTGATCGCTGGTATCTGATCCCACAACTGGAACAGGCGTCTGTCAGAAACCTGATCGCTGAGTAATAAATCGATGATAAATGTTGTGAAAAAAACCAAGTTTCGTCAATTAACCGCCCTGCTGCTGCTAATGTGCGCCGCTTGCAGCTCCTTTGTAACGCACGCTGCCGACACGTCGGATCAGGTACCCACGTTTGGCATGAATGCCCCCGCTAATGCAGCCGACAGCGGGCGTACACAGCTCGGCGGCCAGGCTACGTTGGGTGGCCAGACTAATGCTGTACCGGGAGCCGGTACGTTTGCTCAGCAAAACCGTCAGGGCATGCTATTACCGGGTGAAACAGACGTAAGAAAACTTCTGCCACAATCTGAATCAGGCTTGCCGCCACCTTATGGTGCAAACTTGTTTGCCGGTGGTTATGAAACCGAGCGCAGCGACGGATTGAATGACAATTATCTCATCGCGCCAGGAGATAAACTGAATATATGGATTTGGGGCGCAGTGAACTTCTCCAATGTCGTCACGGTTGATAACCAGGGGAATATTTTCATTCCTGATGTCGGCCCAATTAATGTGCAGAACGTGGCGGCCAGCAAAGTTAATAATTTGGTCAGTAGCCATATTAGCGATGTTTTCACCAATAATATTAGCGTTTACGTCAATTTATTAACAGCCACCCCAGTCAGCGTATTTGTTACTGGTCCAGTGATCCGTCCTGGGCAATATGCAGGACAATCATCGGACAGCGTTCTTTATTACCTGAAACGCGCCGGTGGTATTGATCCCGATCGTGGGAGCTATCGTCAGATTAAAGTCATCCGTCATAACCGGGTTATTCGCCAGATAGATCTCTACGAGTTTATGCAGCAAGGTAAGATGCCTAAACTTTCGCTGAAAGATCAGGACGTCATCCTCGTGGAACCGCAAGGTCCGATGATCAATGTCGCGGGGAAAGTGCGTAATCCCTTCCGTTTTGAGTTGAAGGAAAATGACACGCTGGGCTCGGAGCTCATCGACTATGCGCTCCCTCTGGCAAAAGTCAGTCACGTGGGTGTTATTGGTACCCGCTCTTCCGGACCTTTCTCGGTATATCTTCCATACAAAGATTTTGCTCACATCCAGCTTAACGACGGTGACAAAGTCCTGTTTAACGATGATATGCATGCCCAGGTTTACGATGTGCAGGTTTCGGGCAGTTATCAGGGGCCTTCTTTCTTCACCGTGCGCAGAGAAACCCGACTACATGACCTTCTAAATCACATTCCGATTGATCCTAACCTGGCAGATTACGGCTCCATTTATGTCATGCGTAAAAGCGTGGCGGCGCGGCAAAAAGAGATGCTGGATGAGTCGCTGAACCGCCTGGAACGCAGCGTATTTACGGCTCCTGCCAGCTCGGATGGAGAAGCCTCTATTCGCGCCAAAGAAGCTGAACTGGTGATGAAGTTTGTGGAGAAAGCACGCAAAGTTCAGCCATTAGGTAAAGTGGTGGTCGCCGATAAAGGTGTGATTGCCAATATCCAGCTGGAGCAAGGCGATCAGATTGTTATCCCGTATAAAACTGACCTGATTCAGGTGGGTGGCGAAGTTATGGTGCCGCAGGCCGTGGTCTTTAACCCACATGCCAGCCTCGATGACTATGTAGCCTGGGCAGGTGGCTTTACTGAGCGCGCCAATGACCAACGTATTGCGGTTATTCATGCCAACGGGCTAATGGAGTTTATGGGCAAAGGCGATGTGATGCCGGGCGATCAGATTCTGGTCATGCCGAAAGTTGATAGCAAAACCCTGCAGTCAATCAAGGACATTACCCAAATCATCTATCAAGTTGCCGTGGCTTCGAACGTTATCCTGAGATAATCCCCAAGGTAGCCTCGCCTGCAGGTGAGGCTACCATAAGGTCATAATTTTCTATGTTTAAACCCGTTCTTAACCAAATACCGCGCAGCTCGTTTCAGGTGCTACGCGATGTCACCTTTGGCCTGCTTATCCGTGAATTGAAAACCCGCTTTGGCAGCTACCGACTAGGGTATGCGTGGGCCTTATTGGATCCATTGCTGATGATTAGCGTATTTAGCCTGATTTTTGGCATGCGCGGACAAAGTGGGTTTGGCGGGGCACCTGCACCACTATTTATAACCGCCAGTTATTTACCCTTTTTGTTTTTCCGAAATGTGGTGAGTAAACTGCAATTGGCAGTCAGTGCAAATAAAGCTCTGTTTTGTTATCGACAGGTCACTCCGTTCTCCACTTTTGTTGCTCGCTTTATTCTCGAAGCCATTATTGGCCTGTTTGTGGGCTGCGTACTGGTATTGGGATTATTATGGTTTGGTTTTGATGCTATTCCGCACGATCCTTTGCAGGTCATTCTTATCTATTTCTTACTGATGATTTTTTCATTTTCACTCGGTATAAATTTCTGTGTTCTAAGTAATTTATTTAAAGAAGCAGATAAGTTTCTCAGCCTGATGATGATGCCGCTGATGTTTATCTCTTGCGTTATGTATCCCCTTGCAACCGTACCACCGCAGTTTCAGCACTGGTTTATTTGGAACCCGCTGGTACATGCCATTGAGTTGATACGCTGCGGCTGGATAACGGGCTATGCCAGCCCTGACGTCAGCTGGAGCTACCTAATCAGCTTAACGTTAGTGCTACTGACATTTGCCATGAGTTGCTATCGCCTGAGCCATCGTCGACTGCTCGCCAGCTAGGGCTTAATAAGATGATTATTCTTGATAACGTAACGAAGTATTATCCCACCAAATTTGGCCGCAACTATATATTACGTGACGTGAGCCTGACATTACCGCGCAATCGCAATATTGGTATTTTAGGATCGAACGGAGCAGGAAAATCCACCCTGCTGCGCCTGCTGGGCGGGATGGATATGCCCAATAAAGGAAAGCTAACGCGTCACTGTCGTGTTTCCTGGCCACTCGCTCTTGGCGGTGGTTTTCAGGGCAGTATGACCGGACGAGAAAATACCCGCTTTGTCTGCCGTATCCATGGTGTCCGCGACACACAGGCTATTGAAGAGTGGGTGAAAGAGTTCTCAGAAATCGGCCAGCATTTTGAATTGCCGATTAAAGCCTATTCCAGTGGTATGAAATCA
This sequence comes from Candidatus Pantoea floridensis, assembly GCF_900215435.1. NCBI lineage: Bacteria > Pseudomonadati > Pseudomonadota > Gammaproteobacteria > Enterobacterales > Erwiniaceae > Pantoea > Candidatus Pantoea floridensis. The sequence continues at coordinate 2,709,606 of NZ_OCMY01000001.1, read as the reverse complement.
AAATTCGCATTTGCCATGAGCATGGCCTTTGATTTTGACATCTATCTGACTGACGAGATTACCTCAGTGGGCGATGCCCGCTTTAAACAGAAGTGCATTGACGTTTTCACAGAAAAACGCCAAACCGCAAACCTGATTATGGTCACACACGATATAAAGAACTTACGCCAGCAATGCGACATGGGAATAGTGCTGCGTAATAACACTCTTGAGATGTTTGACGATATTGAAGACGCCATTCGTATTTATCAAAATTTATAACAAGCCAATAAAACCATGAACCAGCCAACTCGTTCCAAACCCGCTTCGTGTTTAAAGCGCAAACTTAAAAAATTAAAAACCAAGCCTAAGAGTTTTATTGTTGATTCTAAAGGTTATAGCCTTGCTCATCGTTCCTGGAAAAAAAGCCTTAAGCTTGGCAGCTTTCTATGGGTGGTGGTCTGTTTTGCCATAGCCGGAATCTACTTTGGTTTTATCGCCTCCGATCGCTATGTCAGCCGGGCTGAGATCGTTGTAAAGCAAGCAGACCAGCTTAAAATGTTGCCCGATGCCCTATCACTATTGGGTCTGGGTGGCAGTAATCATCAAGATGTGCAGCTTATCCAGGAGTATCTTAAATCTCCCGATCTGCTGGCAAAACTGGATAAAGAATTGGGCTTGAAAGCCCATTACCAGAACCACCAAGTAGACTTTTTTTCCCGCCTCGGTAGCAACATCAGCCAGGAAGCATTCCTAAAATATTATCGCGATCATCTGGCGCTGCGTCTGGATGAAATATCCGGCGTAATGACAATCGAACTGCAGGCCTTTGATCCCGCGTATGGCCAGAGAGTCATCAAATTGATGTTGCAAGAATCCGATCGCTTCATTAATAAATTGGGACACCAGGTAGCGCTGGAACAGCTCGCCTTTGTTGAAAAAGAAGTCGGCCGTGCTTACCAACGGCTTCAAGCCGAGAAAGTCAAAGTGCTGGAGTTCCAGAATAACCACCACCTAATTAGCCCGGAATCTACCAGCAGCGCCCGCTTGGGTGTGGTAAGCCAAATTGAAGGCGAATTGGCGCGTCAGCAGGCACAACTGAAACAGTTACAAAGCTACATGAACGAAACGGCACCTGCCGTTATCTCTGCGCAGGCCACCGTCAATGCATTAACTCAGCAGCTAACGCAGGAACAAAACCGCTTAACGGGCGTTGATAAAAACGCCATGAATGAAGTCACCGCCAGTTATTTAGATGTACAAACCCAGGCAACACTGGCGGCGGACATCTATAAAACGGGGCTTATTACCCTTGAGCAGTCCAGAGTCGAAGCATACCGCAAACTTAAGCATCTATTGGTGGTTAGCCAGCCTTCGCTCGCTGAAGATGCTGAATATCCGCGACGCCTCTATAACTTAGCTACCGTCGGCGTACTGCTTAGTTTGATGTATGGCTTGATTGTGATGGGATTAGCTACTTTGAGAGAGCATCAGGATTAGTATTTAAAACATATGGAAATAAAGGTGTAAAGATTTAAATGAGCAATTAAAATTAATGCCATAGTGAAGTTTATTAAGTGAAAACCTTAAAAACAAAACACTTAAAACATTTAATAAGCGCAAACCACACTAAAACAGTTGGGTTATATTTTTGAAACACCTCTATATTTATTTTTATTATTGTTAGAACTGTAATAAAACTAACACCCCACTATTTTCATAGGTTGAAAAACCATCAATATAAATTGTAGGATCTATGTTTAAGCGAAAAAAGAAGACCATATCATCACCAGAATTAGATACCGAATTTTACGGGGAATATTACAACGATCTTTCCGATAAAAGCGACGAAGACTTACAGCGACATTGGCAACAGTATGGGATACATGAAAGACGCAGTCCAAATATACAGCAGCTACTAAAAAACCATGAATTACACAATATAAATGAATATGAATTTGAAATAGATCCTGACTTTTACTGCCGAAATTACCCTGATATTGGTCAAAGTGGCGGATTGAATAAAACCCAGGCAAAAATACACTGGCTAATCCATGGAAAAAAAGAAGGCCGTGCTAGAACATTGGCCGAATGGATGAAAACACACGGTGGTTATGCTTCCCTATCAATAAATGAAAACGATATTGAAAAGTTTATAGATTTAAACAAAGATAATGACCAGCATGTAACAATAGAAACGATCCAGGACGTTCTTAGAGGAAAAATATTTCAACCTATAAAATTTGCTGATAATCCTGGTGATAATGCAAGTTTCTATGAACGGCTTGGTAAATCATTTTATCTCACCTATAAAGAGAAAGGTTCGGAACATGAGCGTCTAGCGGCTCGTTCAGCTTATCAATTGTCTCTGTATTTTCATTCTACAGCGCGCGTTTTAGAACTTCTTGGAAACACTTATTTAGATGCAGGAGATTTTAGGGCTGCATTAAATATATATTATGAAGCTCAAATAAAGACAACTAAAAATCACAAGGAAAATTCAAGCCGTTACTTGTATACATCATTAGCAAAAGCCGAAAGTGCATGTCATTTGCATTATGAAGCATTAACAACCATTGCCAAAGGCTGCAATTCTCATCCAGAGTTCACACAACAAATAGAACAATTAGATTTATATGCAAGAAAATATTTCACTAGTCTTTCAAGTCAATTACAATCACTAGCGATACTTGATAAGCGAAAAGATTTACGAGATATTACCTGGCAGTGTACTGAAAACATTTATAAGTCATACCTTTCTGCTTATGGGGACACAAATAATCCGAATCCAAAAGTCAGCATCAATAGTAATCGAATCCTTATTGTTGGTGATTATCATATTCCTCAATGTGTACGGTATCGTATCAACCAAAAAGCAGAGCAGCTTAAGCGGCAAGGAAAAATTGTCACTTGTATTAGTTGGACAGATTTAGCTGACAAGAGTAATGAATTAGCCTTAAATGATATAGTCATATTTTATAGAGTACCAGCAGTACCAGAAGTAATTAAAGCCATTGCAAAAGTCAATGCTGCCGGAAAATTGTCATTCTTTGAAATAGATGATCTACTTTTTGATACGTTATATCCCGCAAATCTTGAGAGTTATGGTGGGTACGTTACATTAGACACTCACATTGAGTTGCGTAAAGGTATGGGGCTGTTTTATGCAGCGGCACGATTATGCCAGTACGGTATCGCATCAACACTCCCTCTCTGTGAAAAACTTAAGGTATTAGTTTCAAATGGTATGTGTCTTCTTCATCGTAATGGGATAGATGATCGTGATATTCTCAGAAACGTTGAACAAAAAAATGATGGGACTATTGATATTTTTTATGGAAGTGGTACGCAGGCACATAATAGTGATTTCACTGAGCTAGCCCTACCTGCACTAACACGAATTTTACAAAAATATCCCCACGTACGATTAATTATCGTAGGTTATTTAAAACTACCGACTCATTTTATCGAAAATTTTTCTTCACAGTTGAAGCAAGTTCCACCAATATCAAGCATCAAAGCTTACTTGAGTTTACTGCAACAGGCTGATATTAATTTGGCAGTATTACATGATGACCCAATAAATGCGTGTAAGAGCGAATTGAAATGGTTAGAGGCCGCTCGCTTCAGCGTCCCATCCGTATTAAGTAGCACTCAGAACTATAGAGATGTACTTATTGATGGAGAAGATGCTTTACTTGTCACGAGTAAAGAGGAGTGGTTTACTGCATTATGTAAATTAGTTGAAAATAAAAATTTAAGACAGCAATTAGCTCAAAAATCTTTTGCAAAGGCAGAAGAGAATTATAGTACTGACTCTCTCGGCAGACAATTCGCAACTCAACTTGATGGTCTTGTTAGTAAAAAGCCTAAAAAACATAAAATTGCTTTGGTTAATGTTTTTTTTCCTCCTCAGTCCATTGGTGGAGCTACACGCGTCGTAGCTGATAATGCAGCTATTCTTCAACATAAGTACGGAAATGACATTGAACTTACGGTATTCACTACTGATGAACGCTGTACCAAACCTTATCAATTAGAAACATACAGGCAAGAAGGGATTACCGTTTACCGTTCAACGGTACTTCATCGTGAAAATATGGATTGGCATCCTCAAGATCCCGAGATGTATTCACTTTTTGAAAAATTTCTAGAGCTTGAAAAACCTGATTTGGTACATTTCCACTGTGTGCAAAGGCTAACTGGTTCAGTAGTGGAAGCTACAAAGAATGCTGGCATTCCGTATATTGTTACTGTACATGATGCATGGTGGATTTCAGATTACCAATTCTTGGTAGATTCCAATGGCAAAGTATACAGTGAAGGACATCCAGATCGTTTTGCTCCAAGGGCACTACCTAATAACATTACATTTTCACAATCAATAGAGCGTGCAGAATATCTTACTGATTTATTATTAGGTGCCAATAAGTTATTAACAGTATCAGAATCATTTGCAGAAATTTATCGTAAAAACGGTATCAACCAAATTCATATCAATCGAAATGGTATTAGTTCTAACCAACCTTGGGCGTTAAAGGAAACCAGTGAAAGTAAAAAGGTCATATGCGGACATATCGGTGGCATGTCGGAACATAAAGGCTACTTCTTATTGAAATCAGCAATTGAAAAATTGCAACCAAATAATATTGAATTAATTGTTGTAGACCATAGCAAAGACGAAAATTATTTAGAAAAAACTCTATGGGGAATAGTTCCGGTAACTATTTTGGGGAGATTCTCCCAAGATAATATTGTTGAGCTTTACCGTCAAATAGATGTACTTTTTTCTCCATCAATATGGCCTGAAAGTTTTGGACTGGTAACTCGAGAGGCTGCAGCATGTGGATGCTGGATAGTAGCAAGTGATCGCGGAGGCATAGGCGAAGATATCATTGAAGGTGAAACTGGATTTATAATAAAACCTGAGGCAGAGTGTTTGAATAAAGTACTCAACACAATTAATTGTAACACTGTCAAATTTAAAGGGGTTGCACCCCCTAAAGTGATTCGCTTTGATTGCTCACAAGTTGATGAACTTTTTAAAATTTATGGAACTCTAGTATGAATATCATCATTGAAAAAAATAACATTCACATTCTTTTAGACAGTTGTAAAGATCCTTTTATTGAAATAAAAGGCTTACCATTAAAAAAACCTTATGAATTAAAAGCAGAAAAAGATGGTTATGTTCTAATAATACAAATTGATGCAATTGATATTTTTGAAAGCATTATCTCTGTCAATGAAATTGATGTTAATTTTGATAAATTCATATTAGATAAAAATAATTATTTTAACGATGATTACATGACTGAGAGTATCGTAAATGCGGGAGCTAGAAAATTCACAAATGATGAATTATATTTCCTTGTTAAGAATAACATCAAAAAAATACCTCTTAACTGCCCATATTTAGGAGCGATGCTAACAATTATTTCCTATCGAATAATAGATGATCTTGACAAGAGAAAAAACATAATAGATGACATTGTTTGTTTAAAAAGAAAGTACGACGCAGCCGTCGATGATACCAACCCGCACTCGATAAGATGGTTTATATCATCTTCTGCAACATTAGCAATGTTACTAATAGCACTAGATAGAAAAGAAGAAGCAAAAGAATTTCTTAACTTAGTAAAAAAAAATTATTATAGAATTAATCTTAACCCTTTATGCTATTGGAATGCCATTCAAGGGATGATTCTTTTATCTCTGTTATATATCGAAGATGACCAGTGGGAGTTAGCAGGAAATCTTTTATTATCTCAGTTTATTTTCTCTAGAAATAGCTTGATAGACCTCTACAATCCTAGAAATGATTGGTTACTTGCTCAGTTATCTGACTGCACTGCACTTCTGGAATTAGGAAAATTGAGCTTAATAATATCCACCAGGTGCCTTAAAAATAACATTAATTCTTCTACAAGAATATCACCATTCAATGGAAATAATAAAATAGTTGAATTATCACCCTTGTTCATTAGATTTAGAACATTGAGTAATAAAGTCGATTTTTTTAACACCATTAAAGAGAAAATAGATGCCAGAAAGAATCAATAATAAAAAATGCATTATTGGGCCATCTCATATCGTGCGGTGGGAACAATTATTCAACAATGTCCTTACAGAACTTCCTCATTATGATAACTATGCTATAGGAGGGCTTCCTATATGGGATGAAGGACTGCTTTCGTTTTTAAATGAAGCAGTTAAGAAATATGATGAGATTTATATTTTAATTGGCGACTTTAGATTTGGAAATGCCGTTTTAAACAATGAAAAAACACGAAGCCTCGGAATTGTAAAAGAGAACATCAACAGTGTAAATGATTCAATAATGCTAGCAAAATGTCTTGATTCACTTGATGTAATTAGTGAAATGAAAAACGTTAAGCTTATATTTTGGGATCTATACATTCGTGAATTCACAAATAAAAAATCAGGTAGACATTCTGAGGGGGATGAATATAACCACCCCCATTGGAATTATGCTTTCTTTGAAAAAAGATACCATTCTAAAACAATAGTTCTGAGTGAATTAAATAATTTAGACTTAGACTTCCTGTTTATAGATTCAAGTTTGCATCCATCTATATTTGGCTACAATTTCTTACTAAACTTAGTAACAAACAATTCTGTGACTGACAGTTTCCTCTCTTGCTTAAGGTTTAGGTGTGCTATTGATAAAGAACTCAACTGCTCTAAGCCAACCGTTATCATAGGTAATGGTGTTTTTTTTAGAACCATTCATTATTATTTATCCAAAGGCATTATATCTCTCAATGTTAACGTGCAAACATCAAGAGCTGATGATGCATTATTTACTAAGCGACAAGAAGAAAGAAGGCTAATTTTTTTCTCTGAATATAGAAACGAATATGCAAGAGAAAAAGCACAATCCTATTTAGAAAAAGCAAACTGGAAAGAAAAAACTTACATTGATTTTCCAAATCTAAAAAACAGACTTCGATCTAGCATTATTTTTGAAATCACGAACGACGTCCCGAACTTCCTGTTTATATATGCATTACTGAAGAGCTCAATGAACGGTAACACGCAAGATAAATTTGATATTAATGCATTCAAAGACTCATTAAACAAACATTTTATTAGGAACTGCTTATGTTTATCTTAGATTGTACATTACGTGATGGTGGCTATTACAACAACTGGGACTTTCCAGATAACATTGTAACTTCATACTTAAAATCTGCAGCTGAGGCGAATATAGATTATATAGAACTCGGACTTAGAAATTTCCCTCAATCAGGATTTTTAGGTGCATATGCATATACTACCGAACAACATCTTAACACACTGGAGTTACCAAGCGGACCAACATATGGCGTAATGGTTGATGCTAAAACAATTCTTAGCGCAAGCATTGGTATTGAAAATGCGCTTGAAAAGCTTTTTGTACCAGCGGAAAAGAGTAAAGTTAAATTAGTAAGAGTGGCAGCACACTTTAATGAAGTTGAGCACTCTGCACCAATTGTTAAAAAGCTTAAAGAGATGGGATATTTAGTCGGTTATAATCTTATGCAGGCTGGAGGTAAACCAGACCATATTATCGCCGAAAAAGCAAGATTAGCAAGAGAATGGGATGTATTAGATGTACTCTACTTTGCTGATTCTCTTGGGAATATGGATAGTTTGGAAGTTGAGCGTATTATTTCAGCTCTGCGCACAGAATGGCGAGGACCGATCGGAATTCACACTCATAACAACATGGGTAAAGGTTTAGACAATACAATTACTGCTATTGATAAGGGTGTGACATGGGTTGATAGTACAATTACCGGTATGGGTCGTGGTGCTGGAAATACTCAAACTGAATACTTACTTGCGATTTTAGACAAAAATAATAAAAAATATAATCCATCGCCTATTTATGATCTTGTAATTCGCCACTTTGAAACTATGCAAAAGGAGTATGGCTGGGGTAGTAATTTACTTTATTTCTTAGGCGCTCAGAATGATGTTCATCCAACTTACATACAAAACTTACTATCTAACACTCACTACGAAACGGATGAAATCGTTGGTGCAATAAAATATTTAAGTGATCTCGAAGGCGCTACATCTTATAATGGCTCAGTCCTTGATTCAGCATTGAAATTTAACTCCGATTTAGTTCCTCCATCAGGAACAGCTCTAATTGAAAATAAATTCCTTGCACAAGATGTTCTTCTATTAGCTAATGGCTCAACATGTGAACGTTATAAAAAAAGCATTGAACTATATATTAAATTAAAAAAACCGATAGTCATCTCCGTAAATTTAAATAAACACATCAATGAATCATTGATAGACTACATCGTCGTTTCTCATAATGTAAAATTCCTTTCTGAATTCCATAAATATAAAAAATTAAACAAAACTCTTATATTGCCTAAGCATCGTTTTAGTTGCAGTGAAATGTTAGAAATTGAACACCTGAACATCATAGATGTAGGCTTTAATAGTTCTTCTACTACATATTCAATCAAAAATTATGTTGTTAACTCTCCATATGATCTAACAAGTGCATATGTACTTGGACTCTTAGCCATGGCTAATCCTAAGTCAATAAAATTAGTTGGTTTCGATGGATATGGTAAGGGCGATCATCGACAACATGAAATGTTGGAAATTTTAGGTGAATATAAAAAACTAAGTCCCAAATGTGAGCTTACCTCTTTAACGCCGACTGAATATCCAGTTAATCAAGGATCAATTCATGCAATCCATTCATAATTACGATATTTATATTTTTGATTGCGACGGTGTTATTCTGGATTCAAATAGATTAAAAATCGATGCAATGACTCAGACATTAAATAGTTTCTATTTTAAAACATCCAGCGTAGACAAATGTATAGAATACTTCACTAATAACTTTGGCCTATCCCGTTTTCATCACGTAAAATTTTTCCTGGAAAATTTTTTAGGTGTTCGACATGAAGAAAAACAAGTCATTCAATCATCTATATTAGAAAGATTTGCATCTCATTGTGACGACTTATACCTCACCGCAAGTATCACTTCTGGTTTCGAAGATTTTATTTCCTCAATTCATGGGCAAAAATATATAGCCAGCGGTTCAGAACAAGTCGGATTAGTACGTTCTTTGCGAAAAAGAGGCTTAGATGTCTATTTTTCTGATATTTATGGCTCGCCAGAGAGCAAATCAAACCTGGTTTTAAAAATTCTTAAAAAGGAGAACAATAGTAATGCAGTAATGTTTGGCGACGCAGTATCAGACCTGATCGCGGCCAAAGAAAATGGAATTGATTTTATAGGATATTTAAAGCATTCAAATGTTAGTTCCTCACTAACAGAACTGGCACTGAATAATGGACATAGTGTAATAAATTCATGGGGAGACATTAAATGATTACAGCTTTCCTTCCCTGCCGTAAAGGTAGTCAAAGAATATCAGATAAAAACATTAAGGATTTTTCTGGAATCAAAGGAGGATTATTAAGAATAAAATTAAACCAATTGAAAAACTCTTCTTTAATACATTCAATAGTCGTATCATCAAATGATGAAAGAGTGTTAGAGTTAGCCAGTAAGGATAAGGATTCAAGAATAGTTTTAGATGAAAGACCTGACCATTTAGGAAGTTGTGCCACAACTACGGATGACCTTATAAAATATGTCCCTACGATTATCAGTGACGAGCATATTATTTGGACACATGTTACTTCTCCATTTATAACAGATATTGATTATAATAAAATAATAGACTCTTACTTTTCTGTGCTTCAACAGGGCTACGACTCTTTGATGACCGCACATAAGTTGCAAGGTTTTATTTGGAATGAGTATCATCCTGTTAGTTATAATAGAGATGAACTGAAATGGCCAATGACTCAGAAAATAAAACCTCTTTATGAAGTTGATAGCGGAGCATTTATTACCACTAGAGATAACTATATAAACTTTCCGACCGAATTGGAATAAAACCTTTTATCTACATGCAAGAAAAAATAAAATCTTTAGATATCGACTGGCCAGATGATTTCAAACTTGCGGAACAATTATGGAAATACAAGCAAGAACTAGAGAGAGATAATATTGGGAATGGAAGATGATATAAACATCAAACTTTCATCATATTACCCCTTCTTTCAAAATACTTTTCTTTCAGTCAAACAATCATAGAAGCTTGAATAAAACCGCACGTGAAATTGAAAAGACCATCTCACACCTCTTTTTAATAATGGATATTAACTCATGTTTCTCATGCTTATCTTTCAGGATTAACGCTTCCACTCGCAAGCATCTATTTAGCATAAATAATTCATATGTAATTACTGATTTTTGCAGCAACCAACAGAGGACCATCTCAATCTGAAATAAGGGTTTAACTTGAATTCATCCTCCCCCTCCACTCAATATTACTCTGAAGTGTGATAAATTAATTATCTGGCTAGTTGAGTTAAACCTCACTTCCATTCGTTAAAAATATATCTTTCCTGTGCCATCTTTTCCATATTACATATGATGCTGGCACAGGGTTCGACCAATAAATTGGATAATCCTTTGAACCTTCATATTGCAGCCATCATAAAAGATGAATGCTCAGGCTTACTTGAATGGATAGCCTGGCATCGCGTTTTAGGCGTAACGGGTTTTATTATTGCTGATAACGGAAGTCGTGACGGAAGCAGAGAGCTACTCGCCTCCCTGGCGCGCTTGGGAATTGTTACCGTATTCGATCAGCCAAATCTCTATAATCAAAAACCCCAAATACCCGCTTACGATCGCATTTTGCGCACCTGTTCACGCGATATTGATTTGCTGGCCTTTATCGATGCCGATGAATTTTTATTACCGCTATCAACGGACATAAATTTACCCGAATTCTTTGGTGCGCGCTTCGTGGATGACAGTGTTAGCGCTATTGCTCTTAACTGGTCTAACTTTGGCTCCAGTGGAGAAGTGTTTGCTAACGAAGGATTGGTTACAGAACGCTTTACCAAGCGTGCGCCGCTAAAATTCAACGTTCACCATAACTTCAAGAGTGTAGTGAGGCCGGAGCGCATCAATCATTTCCATAACCCTCACTTTGCTAATCTGCGTTATGGCCGTTATATCGATGCGCGGGGAAATGATCTGGTTCCTCATCCAAAACACAGTTACGGAGTGAGTAACGAAGTCATCTGGGACGGCGTGCGCGTTAACCACTACGCCGTCAAATCCCTGGAGGAGTTCCTGCTCGGCAAGCACCTGCGCGGCAGCGCGGCCACAGCTAATCGCGTTAAACATAAAGCCTATTTCAAAGCCCACGACCGCAATGATGAAACCTGCTTACTTGCAGCGTCACTGGCGCCCAAAGTGAAAGTGGAAATGGCGCGGCTACAAGAGTTGCTGGATGCCCTGCCCGAAGAAACACCGCAGAAAAAGCCATCCTGGCTGGGTAAGCGAATGAAAACCTTGCTGGGTTGAGCTGCACCACACCTTTTATATTCCCGAATCACCTTTCAACAGGAGCCCGGAGGCGGCCTTCCCTCTCCCGGTCCGTGAATTCTCATATGCATAATTGCCACTGGCAGCCTCTGGCGCTACCCACTTCCTGGTCAACGCGCGCTGGCTGGTTACTTATTCAGGGAACTCTGCGCACCCATCAACCGCGCGGAGAAACCCGACTGCGCTGGCAGTGTCGCCGGGGAATATGGTACGAGCAGATTCTGCCGATCACACGCCGTGGCACCTTACAGGAAATGGTCTTCCTGCCAATGGGAGCTAACCAGCTGTTTCTGCTTGCCAGTAGCGAAGGAGCGGATTGCCAGTTTGAGGTTATCCGCCTTGCACGCATATCTTCACAAGAAAGCCTGTGGCGCCGGTTGCGTCGGGTATGGCCTTTTTATCAGCGGTTGACCGCACACAAGCGGAGGCGGCTGGGGCTGAGCTGGCATTTATGGTTTACCGATTTGCAGCAGGCCTATGATCTGGTGGGTAAGATTCGCGATGACAAACCGCTACACGCCTACGAACACTGGCTGGCCAATTTTGATCTAATACAGCACGGCGAGCGCCGGGCCATTGAACGCCTGCTTGCTCGCTGGAACACCCTTCCCCGTGTCTGTCTGCATCTGGTTAACGGCAACGATAACGCGGCTCGTCGGCGCACACTGGCCAGCATTGCAGCGCTTTGCTACCCGACAGATCTCGTCACTGTGGTTGAACATGGTGCGACGCCATCGCAAACCAACAGACCTACCGGTGAATGGCAATGGACGATCCCAATGGGGGCAGAGCTGGCTCCTGCAGCTCTCGTCTGGTTGGCACATCAGCTAAGGCAAACGCCTAATGCGCAGTGGATTTACGGCGATCATGATCTGCTGGATGACAAAGGTAAGCGTAATGCGCCAAATTTTAAGCCGGACTGGAATGAGACGCTGCTGCAGAGTCAAAACTATATCGGCTGGTGCGGCATGTGGCGCGAAGACGGCACATCACACATCCCCCAAAATGAGGGAGAGTGCCATGGTTGGTGGCTGCAGCTGTCCAGCCAGCATGAGACTTCTCATATTGCACATATTCCCGCGCTGTTAATGCATTTGCCTGCTGCCGCGCAACAGCCTGACGACTATGAAAATCTTGCGCGTCAGTTATCCGCTTTCCCGGCCGGGGTTGTCGTGGAAGCTGCTCCTCACGGTATCTGTCGCTGGCGCTGGCCACTGCCAGCAACCTTGCCGCGGGTCTCGGTGATTATTCCCACCCGCAACGGCCTGACGCACCTTAAAGCTTGCATCGAAAGTGTCGCGCAGCAGACCCGCTATCCTAATATCGAAATGGTGGTGATGGACAACCAGAGCGACGATGTTGCTACTCTTGCTTATCTGGAGCAGATCAGCTCGGACTATGGCGTACGGGTTATTCGCTGGGATAAGCCGTTTAATTATTCAGCTATCAACAATGCTGCGGTGCGCGAGGCAACCGGTGAACTTGTTTGCCTGCTCAATAATGACACCGAAGTACTCAACCCATTATGGCTGGATGAGATGGTCTCACATGTTCTGCGCCCTGGCGTGGGCGTGGTCGGTGCCCGACTCTATTACGCCGATGGACGTATTCAGCATGCAGGGGATGCCGTCGGACCAGGCGGCTGCGCCGACCATTTTCACAGTGGCCTGGCTGCCGATAAACCCGGTTATCAGCGCCGAGCGGTATGCGCGCAGGAACTGTCGGCAGTGACGGCTGCTTGCCTGTTAACCCATCGCCAGCTCTTCCTCGATCTGGGCGGTTTGGATGAAGTTAATCTGCCAGTGGCATTTAACGACGTAGACTATTGTCTGCGCGTGGGTGAAGCGGGGAAACGGATCGTGTGGACACCGTTTGCTGAACTTTATCATCATGAATCAGTATCTCGCGGAAAAGATGCCACCCCGCACCAGCTGGCGCGTGCACAACGAGAACTGCGATATATGAAAAAACGCTGGGCGCAGCGGTTAAAACACGACCCTGCTTACAATCCTAACCTGAGCTATGACCGTCCTGACTTCTCCTTAAGTCATGCTCCCAACGTGGTGCTCCCATGGATGAGTTAATCAGAAAAGCACTCTTTAGACCCTACTTAAGGTTGAATAAGCAGAGTATCGACAATCAACATGATGCCTGGTCTGAATGCCGCTCATTATTAATTCTGCATGAGGGAGATTCGCCAACGCTGGCGTATTTTGCGGAGGCAATAAAATGTCGCTTTCCCGCAGCAGAGTGCCAGTTAGTAGATACGTTAACGACGCCGGCGATGACCTTTGATAAGGGTGCCGCCATCGTGGTTATCCGCTTTATTTCCCAGCAATGGCAACGCGAAATCGAGCGTAATATCGATGCGCTCTCGCAGGTTATCTATTTTATGGATGATGACCTGTTTGATCCTTCAGCATTAGAAGCCCTGCCCAAAGCTTATCGAACCAAAATAATCCGCCGCTCTGCGTCCCAGCATCGTTGGATCACCGAACACTGCGACACTATCTGGGTTTCAACACCGTTTCTGGCGAACAAATATGCGCATCTTAAGCCAGACGTAATTGCGCCGTTGCCCCTATCCCGAACGTGTACGCAGCGGCAACCCGTGAAAATTGCCTACCATGGTTCTCGCTCGCATCAGGCGGAAAAATACTGGCTGCGGCAAGTGATCGAGGGGGTACTCACGGCGTGCCCACAAGCCAGTTTCGAAATTTTTGGCGAGCACGAAATCTATAAACTCTACCGTGACCTGCCTCGAGTGACGATCCTGCATCCGATGAGCTGGCAAAATTATCTGGATTATACCCTTCATCATCATGTCGATATTGGCCTGGCTCCTTTGCTGGCATCAGAATTTAACCAGGCACGCGGGCCGGTGAAATTTTACGATTTCGTCCGCATGGGCGCGGTGGGCGTATATAGCAACTGCGCCCCCTACAGTGATTTTATCGAGCAAAATATCAATGGCGTGCTGCTGAATAACGATCCACAGAAGTGGGTAGAAACGCTGACGCTATTGGTTAATTCCGATCAAAAACGTCAACATCTGGCAAGCAATGCCCTGGCGTTTACTCAGACATTAACGAATCTTTAGATATTTTCTCTTGCATTCAGTGAGTTAGATAATCACACCATACTCCCCTTTATGATCACCCTTATCTACTCAGTGAAATACCGACAACTCTGCACGGTCTTATGCAATTTCAATTTTCACTGATTGCGTATAATACGCTGAACTTTTGAGCAGATACCTGACCCGCTGATTTCTGCCTTATCCATCCTATTAATAGTTATTAAGCGCTCTGGCAGCTCTAAGCCAGAGCGATAGCATGTTCATATTTAATTTACTCTGTACGCAGAGTCTCTTGAGGCTATTTCGAAATGAAATTCATTGTCACTGGCGGTGCGGGTTTTATTGGCTCTGCCGTTGCACGACACTTAATCAATAATACTGATCATCACGTTATTGTCATCGACAAGCTAACTTACGCCGGTAATCTCGATTCCCTCAGTGACGTTGCCAAAAATGAACGTTTTCACTTTGAACACGTTGATATTTGTCAACAGCACGAGCTGGAACGCATCTTTGCTCAGCATCAACCTGACATTGTGATGCACTTAGCGGCTGAAAGTCATGTTGATCGCTCAATTGATAAACCCGATGCCTTTATTCAAACTAACATTGTTGGTACTTATTGTTTACTGGAAGCAGCCCGCGCATATTACGGTAAGCGTCCTGCCGCGCTGAAAGAGCAATTTCGTTTTCATCATATCTCTACTGATGAAGTTTATGGTGATCTGCATGGTGTGGATGACCTCTTTACAGAAAATACCCCTTACCAGCCCAGCAGCCCGTATTCGGCATCAAAGGCCGCCAGCGATCATCTGGTACGGGCATGGAATCGTACCTATGGTTTTCCGGTATTAATTACCAATTGTTCAAACAATTATGGCCCTTACCATTTCCCGGAAAAACTTATTCCACTCACCATATTAAATGCCATCGCGGGTAAGCCTTTACCGATTTACGGTAATGGTATGCAAATCCGTGACTGGCTTTATGTCGAAGATCACGCACGCGCGCTGGTTAAAGTGGCAACCGAGGGGGAAATTGGCGAAACCTATAATATCGGCGGACATAACGAACGTGCGAATATCGATGTTGTAAAAGAGATTTGCTCAATCCTGGATAATTATATTACGAAAAAACCAGCAGGGATTAAACACTTCGCCGATCTCATTACTTACGTGGCCGATCGACCGGGCCATGATATGCGCTATGCGATTGATGCCAGCAAGATATTTAATGATCTCGGATGGCAACCGGAAGAGACCTTTGAAAGTGGCATCGAGAAAACCGTGATGTGGTTTTTGAATAATCCAACCTGGTGGCAACGTGTTATTGACGGTTCATATTCAGGCGAACGCTTAGGTTTGCCAGAGGAAACAAATTAAGATGAAAGGTATCATTCTCGCCGGAGGTTCTGGCACGCGCCTTTATCCTATTACTCAGGGCGTATCCAAGCAGTTATTACCGGTATATGACAAACCGATGATTTATTATCCGATTTCTGTTTTGATGCTCGCTGGCATTAGAGAAATCCTGATCATCACCACACCGGAAGATATGCCTTCTTTCAAACGCTTGCTGGGCACCGGTGAGCAATTTGGCATAGAACTATCATGGGCAGTACAACCCTCTCCAGATGGTTTAGCTCAGGCATTTATTTTGGGTGAGGATTTCATCGGTAATGATTCCTGCGCTTTGGTACTGGGCGATAATATTTTCTTCGGACAAAGTTTTGGTAAAAAACTAGAGAGCGCGGCCAGCTTAAACTGCGGAGCCACGGTATTTGGTTATCCTGTTATTGATCCTGAACGTTTTGGCGTCGTTGAATTTGACCCTGAATTCAATGCGATATCGATAGAAGAAAAACCGGTCAAGCCTAAGTCAAATTACGCAGTAACCGGTCTCTATTTTTACGATAACCATGTGGTTGAAATGGCTAAACAGGTTAAGCCCTCAGCAAGGGGTGAACTTGAAATAACCACGTTAAACCAAATGTACCTGGAACAGGGTAATTTGAAAGTGGAATTATTAGGCCGTGGTTTCGCCTGGCTGGATACCGGCACCCACGACAGTCTCAATGAAGCATCACAATTTATTCATACCATTGAAAAGCGGCAGGGAATGAAAGTCGCTTGCCTGGAAGAAATTGCCTTCAATAAAGGCTGGCTAAATCAGGAACAGGTATTAAAGCAGGCTAAGCTGATGCAAAAATCTGACTATGGCCGCTATCTGCACCAGCTTATCGCCTTAGAATCCGCCACGCAGTAAGGGATCGGTATGAATATTTTACTGTTTGGCCGCAGCGGACAAGTGGCTTGGGAACTGCAACGTTCCCTCTCTCTTCTCGGGAGCGTGACGGTCGTTGATCGACACCATGAAGCGCTGTGCGGCGATCTCACCCAGCCTGAAGGTATTGCAAATACCATTCGCTCTCTCAAGCCTGATGTGGTGGTTAACGCCGCGGCCTATACGGCGGTAGACACTGCAGAACAGGATAGGGAATCCGCATTGCTGGTAAATAGCGAAAGCGTGGAAGTTATGGCGCGGGAGACGGCCCAGCTTGGTGCTTTGTTGGTGCATTACTCTACGGATTATGTCTTCGATGGCAGCGGCGACCACTACCGAAAAGAGCATGAAGCCACCGGACCACTCAATGTGTATGGCCAGACTAAGCTGGCCGGTGAACACGCCATTGCTCGCCACAATCCGCGCCACTTTATTTTTCGTACCAGCTGGGTGTATGCCAGCCGTGGAAAAAACTTCCTGCGCACGATGCTAAAACTTGCTGATGAAAAATCGAGTTTATCGATTATCAACGATCAAATCGGCGCACCGACCAGCGCAAGCTTAATCGCTGATTGTACCGCCATCGCTATTCGGGATGAGATACAGCATAAATCTAAATATGGTACTTATCATCTGGTCGCTAGCGGTGAATGTTCATGGCTAGAGTATGCAAAATATACGTTTAGCGTGGCCAGAAAATATCATACAGCCAGCAAGATAAATACCGTAACCAGTATATCAACGGCTGAATATCCTACTCCGGCCAGAAGACCGTTAAATTCACGACTATCCAACAGAAAATTCCAGCAGGCATTTATTGTAACCCTGCCTGACTGGCGTTGCGATGTGGCGCGTGTTGTTTCAGAACTTGTTTCTTAAGAACAAGACTTAACTCGCTAACGCACCACTTGCATTAAAACTTATTAAGAAAAATAAGCATGAAGATTATTAAAACGTCAATACCAGAAGTGATCATCTTTGAACCCACCGTATATGGCGATGACCGCGGATATTTTTGCGAAAGCTTCAATCAGCGAGCTTTCGAAAACGCAGTCGGTCGCCCCGTCAATTTTGTCCAGGATAATCACTCGAAATCGAGAAAGGGTGTATTACGCGGATTACATTATCAATTAGCCCCACAGGCTCAGGGTAAACTGGTGCGCTGCACTGTTGGCGAGGTGTTTGATGTCGCGGTGGATATCCGCCAGGGATCTGCAACCTATGGCAAGTGGGTGGGGGTAATACTCAGCGCGGAAAATAAACGCCAACTATGGATACCCGAAGGCTTTGCGCATGGGTTTATGGCTCTGAGTGAGAGTGTCGAGTTTCTCTACAAAACAACCAACTATTACTCACCACAACATGAGCGCAGTATCCGCTGGGATGATGCAGAAATTGGTATCGCGTGGCCGAATATTGATGTTGAACTGATTATTTCAGAAAAAGATAAACTGGCCGACAGTCTTAATAGTTCATTAAGTGAACAAGCCGATTCCCTGGCAACGATAAGTTAGAAAGCATCCATTCCCCACCTATATTATAAAGGCGCAATACTTTGCGCCTTTATCTTTAATTCTGATTACGTTCCCTGCAATCACACCACATCCATTCTTTCATTCATCTCCCTGAAGACCACACTCCTTTCCCCTTCACGACGCGGTTTATCACCACCGTAATAAACCGCATTGATTTGCGTATTAGCAATGATATGAGTTCTGAACTTCTTAAATAATCCCATATCCGGTTTAAAGCTGGCATTCCAGAATTGATTCAGCTGTCCCTGATAGGTTAATCCCTGAATATCATAAAACGCGTTGCCCATGACCTTTAGCGGCTTTCCATGGATTAATGCCGAGATCCCAACAGTACTGTTGATGGTGATAACGGCTTTTGCATGATTCAGCAGTTCAGGCAAAGGTAAATCGTGAACATAGATGACTCTGCCCGCGACGCCATAATCTTTGCACAGCTTATTAATCAGAGGTGCATATAAGCGGTGCCCGCGATCCATGGGATGATGCTTAATCACTAAAAACGCATCACGCGATGCGCCCTTTGAAAATGAAAAGATCACTTCATTAATATAATCGCGCACATCTTCATATGGACTATGATTGCGAATCTGACTGTCATTGTAGACTTGCAAAACCGCGAGGAAAAAACGCTGATCCAGGCTGGACTGCAGTTGGGATAACACATTGCGCTGACGCCAGCCGTACCACTGCTTACGCCAGTAAGCCCTTACCCAGCACTGGGCTTCATACCAGGGTGAGAAGGACTTATGGTGGCGATAGTTTTTAAATTCATGGCGATAAAACCAGCCGACGGCGTAATACCACATGGCGTGGCCAATGCGCTTCTGGGTGGAAGGCTGGAAGGGTTCAATCTGCACCGCATGCATTTCAGGTAATTGGCGATAGAACTCGGGATCGCGCGGTAATGATGAGAAGGCATTCACGCCGCCCTCTTCTACCGTAATAAAGTGCGGACGCAAATAGCCCTCTTCAAACGCAATAAAACGAATTCCTCTCGCCTGTGCCCAGCGCTTAGCCGCCAAATGCATAGGCCGACAATCACCGAAACAAAGAATCGTATCGAAATTATATTCCTGATGCGTATCGCGCAGCCATGTCGGAAATTGTTTTTCTGATTTTAAATAAGGCAGATATTTACGCTGGCGACAGTAAAAACGATCGGCACCGTTAAATACCACATTCACGGCTTCACGATCGTGAGATTCCAGCCATTCAGCAATATCGTTAAAAAAAGGTCCCATTGGGCCCTGCAGTAAAAGATATTTTTTACCGGCCATCAGTTTTTTAAAGGCATTCCCTTTCATCACTTACCTTCATTTAAAATTGATATTTACGCAGCGCGACTTTTAGCACCATCGCCAGTTTGCGTGATTGCCGTATGGCATAGCCTTTTTTGCCGCTGCAAAGCTGCATCTGCGCTCGCGGCGCTTCATGCAGCCACGTCACCGCCTCTTCCACGCTTATCGCGTTCTGTCGTACCGGATGGATATAGGTGGGATAGGCAATCAGCGCCTGATAAACCAGGTCCGCTAGCGTTAACTGACGCTGGCGACGGCTGGAGCGGTATTCGTCAACGGTCACACCCCAGTTGGCGTAAAACGGCATGCCGTAACAGTGCACTTGCTTGCCGTGCAGTAACGCTTCAAATCCAGACAGCGAGGTCATGGTATGCAACTCATCAACGCGCTGAATGCACTGGATAATATCGGCATCAAGTGCCTGATAATCCGCTAAGCGCGCTACCTCTTCGGCGGCAATATCACCTTTACGGTTGCCGACAAGCACATCGGGATGGGGTTTGTAAATAATGAACGCGTCAGGATTGCGTTCGCGTACGGTACGCAGCAGCGCCAGATTGGTATTGATAGCGAAGGTGCCGGTTGCAATCGAGGCATCATCTTCCACCTGGCCCGGCACCAGCAGCACGCGTTTGCCCTTAGCTGCTGCCGGCAAGATGAACTCCGCGCCAAGGTTATATTTGCTGATTTTGGTTGCCACTAAGCGCTGGTGCAGCTGCTCCGCACGCATCCGCTGCGCCGGGGTGAGATCGCTGTTATTCAGCAACTCTTCCAGATCGCTCGGCCGCGATGCATCGTAATAAATGCCGCGTTTATCCAGCACCAGCGACAGCGGCGCCAGCAGATCCGAGCCCAAACCGGAGGAACGCAAAAAGCCATCTTCCATACGCCAGATCGGCAGATGCCGCCCGCGCAGTTTGTCCTGCCAGCGCTGTTCATGTCGCACGCCCCACACCACGCAGGCTGTGGCCTGACGGCTGCGCGGCGCAAAACTCAAGCGATTAGCCGACGTACGCAGAAAAGGTTTGAGGATGGTCGATTTCCACAGCGTTAAGCCCGGCGCCCATAAATGTCCGTGGCGCTGCTGCTGATGACGGCGCTGCAACTGTAGCCAGTTCAGCACATCAAACAGCGTCCCGGCTGTACCGCTCACCGGATGAATGTAGCGGCAGTAACGCAGATAAGCGGCAGCAAACAGTTCATGCAGCGTGGCGTTGCCACGACGCTGCGCCAGCTGTTGCGCCTTAGGATGGCGATCGTCGGTTAAGCCCCAGCCCGCATACCACGGCTGACCAAAGCAGGTCACCGGTTTACCCGCCAGCAGCGCTTCAAAGCCATACTGCGACGTCACCGCATACACCCGCGAGACGTGACGCAGCAGCGACTGCGGGCTAACGTTATCCGCCATCAGATGCACCCGCGCAGAGGCTTGCAGATGGGCGAAATAGCCGGCTTTTTTGCCCTGCAACACATCCGGATGGACTTTCACCCACACCATAGCGCGCGGGTTTTCATCCAGCGCAGCCTGTAACATCGCAGCAAAATGCTCTGCACACGCGTTGCCATATTGCACCGACACATCGTTGAAGGTTTGATCCACCACCAGCACGATTTCGCGCTTTAGCATTTCGCCCACGCTAAATGCCGGGGCGTGATTGTATTTCGACAAATCCCCCGCGACGATAATATCCATCGCCTGCTGTGCGTCAGCATGCAGCGCCTGATTGCCAGTACGATCCTGGATCAATCGCTCCAGCGTGCTGGGCTGGCGCGCATCGTAATAGATGCCCTCACTATCCAGCACCATCGAGAGCGGCGGCGCGCCATTTACGCCTAAATCCAGCGAGCGGATAAACCCATCTTCCAGCCGCAAGATGGGTTTACCTGCCGCCAGCGCCATCTCCACCGGCTTATGCGCGCTGGGCCGATGGCCCCACACCGCAACGGTGGTGATGTCGTCAGGTATCGCGCGGCGCGCAGAGAGCTTGTGACACGGCTGTGACAGAAAAGTGCGCAGATGCGGAATGCGCCAAATGCCGGAGGAAAATATGCCGATGGAGCCTGTCTCACTAGCGGTGACAGAGGCGATCGGCTCGACGCTCTGCGCCGAACCAGCGGAGACGCGAGTTGCAGACATACCAGTTCCTGTGTGTGAAGGTGTTGCAGATTCTGTAGCAACCCCTTCATCCCAGTGACGGCATTGATACATAAGACGTAATGTGTAATCAGTCGAAAATTCGAACAGGCGCTATTTTTATGCTTTTTGCGCGTAGCTAAAAGTGCGGTTACCTGACAGTTATGTCGCCTTTAGCAAGCTTTGAGGCCGTTCTTATTGAAAGGATTGATTTATTCTGAAGAGGGAAGAAGAAACAGGCTTGAATGGGTAGAGGTATTGTTAGGTCGCCGTCCCTGGCGACCCGCGTAAATCAGCGTTCGCGCATCGCCTCCTTACCTTTGTTAAACGGTTTGATCAGGTAATCCATTATCGTCTTCTCACCGGTTTTGATATCCACCGCAGACACCATTCCCGGACTGATGGAGAAGCGTTTTCCGGCTTTATTCTGCACATAGTCGTTATCGGTGCGAATAAACACGCGGTAATAGTAAATCTCTGGTTTGACCTCATCCTGAATGGTATCCGGCGAGATACTCTCTACCACGCCGTTAAGGCCGCCATAAATCGCGTAATCATAAGCCGAGATCTTCACCACCGCGCGCTGGCCGGGATGGATAAAAGCGATATCACGCGGTGAAAGGCGCGCTTCAATCAGCAGGCGATCGTTCATTGGCACAATATTCATCAGCTCGCCATTCGGTGGCACTACGCCGCCAACGGTGGAGACTTTGATGTTTTTCACGATGCCGCGCATCGGCGAACGAATGGTCATACGCGTTACCGTGTCTTCACGCCCTTTCACCACTTGTCCCATGCTGTCGGCTTCGGCGTTGGCCTTTGCCAGCTCTTCACGCGCCTGCACGTAATATTGCGACCGCATATCCGTGAGCTTTAGCTCCAGATCCGACTTATCACGCTGCAGGCGCAGCACCTCTACGCTACTGGCGGCGCCAGTTTTAGCCAGCCGCTGAGTGATAGCCAGCTCGCGGTTGGCCAGCGCCAGTGACTGATTAAACTGCGCGGTGGCATCAGCGAGCTGTGCGCGGCGGGTTTTGTACAGCCGCGCTTCTGAGGCCTTCAGATCGGGAAATTTATCCAGCTCCGCCGGAAACGTCAGCGGCTGATCGTTCACTTCGGCAGTCAGACGCGCAGCCGCAGCCAGCGCAGCGCGATAGCGTGCCGCACTCTCTCCGACGTTGGATTGCGAGCGAGTGGCATCAAGGCGCGCGACGATTTGCCCGGCCTGCACCTGATCGCCTTCATGCACATAGAGTTCAGTCAGGATGCCGCCCTCCAGCGATTGCAACACCTGATCGCGCGAACTGGGAATCACTTTGCCGGTGCCGGTAGAAACTTCATCCAGCACGCCAAACCACGCCCAGATCACCGTAATCAGGATCAACGCGGTACTGATGACAATCAGGCGCACCGCGCCGGTGTAGTGAGTTTCGGATCGCAGCTCGCCCAACAGATCGTCGGAGGAATCCACTTCTGCTGCGGTCACCAGCCGCAGTCGTGCCGGGAGTTGTTTTATCATGCTTGCGCCTCCGGCTGGCCGCCACTGGCGCGCGGCGGCGGCAGAGCATTCTCTTTCGGACTATCCATCACCAGCTGTCCCTCCTTCAGCACCAGCACACGATCCACCAGCGCGAGGATCGCCGCGCGGTGCGTCGCCACGATCAGCGTGCGGCCGTTCAACCACTGACCGAGACGCTCAATAAACTCTTTCTCGGTGTGATCGTCGAGCGCTGCCGTCGGCTCATCCAGCAGGATAATATTGGGATCGCGCAACAGCATGCGCGCCAGCAGTAGCGACTGGCGCTGGCCACCGGACAATCCCGTGCCGCCTTCCATGATCGGATGATCGAGGCCGAGCGGCAGACGACGAATAAAATCTGCCCCACCGCTCACGGTCAGCGCACCGAAGATCGCATCATCGGTGGCGTGTGCCGCGCCGAGGGTGAGATTTTCACGCAGCGTGCCGTGGAACAGGCGCGCATTTTGCGTCAGCAGGCCGACGTTGCGCCGCACATCCGCCACATCAATATGTGGCAGGCTGAGGTTATCCAGCCGCAGCTCGCCGCCGACGAGATCGATGCCGCCGATCATCGCCTGCAGCAACGTTGATTTACCCGATCCGTTGCGCCCCAGCACCGCAACACGCTCGCCGGGCTTGATGGTCAGACTTTTGATGCGCAGCGCGATAGTCAGCGAATCGGTGTAGTAACGAAACATCGCGTCGGTAAATTGGTAGTGACCAAACAGCACCGGCGAGTGGATCCGCGTCTCGTCCTTACTGTTTTCCACTGGCAAGTTCATCAGCGCATCGAGGCTGCCTTTTGCCGCTTTTACCTGCTGCCAACGCGCCAGCACGCCGCACAGCGTGGCCATCGGCGCAATCATGCGCGACGAGAGCAGCGAGGCGGCAACAATCGCACCGGTGGTGATATCGCCGTCGATCACCATCGGCGCACCAATCACGATCACGCTGGCATACACCAACCCTTGCACCGTTACGCCCCAGGTGATCAGCGAGTGCATCACTTTGCGCATCTCGACGCCGGATTGCGCGGTGATGCGAATGTAGCTGTTCCACTGCTGCAGGAAACGATCTTCCGCCTGCATCAGCTTGATGTCTTCCAGCCCCTGCACGCTCTCCACCAGCACCGCGTTACGCAGCGTCGACTCCTTGAGATTCTGCTGCGCCAGTTTTGACAGCTTTTTCTGGCTCATCACGCCCGGCAGCACCATCAACAGCACCGCCACTGGCGCAATCCACGCCAGCTGCGGCGCGATAATCGCCATCACTAGCAGGAACAGCAGGAAGAACGGCATATCAACAATCGCCGTCACCGTGGTGGAGGTGACCATTTCGCGGATCGACTCCAGCTCGCGCAGCTGTGAGATAAAGGTGCCGGTCGAGCGCGGTACGGCGCTGTTGCGCAGCCGCAGTGCGTGACCAAATACCCGATCGGAAACGCGCATATCGGCGCGTTTACCCAGCAGATCGGTCACGTGATCGCGCCCGACGCGCAGGATGTAGGTAAACACCACCGAGATAATTACGCCGATATACAGCACATACAGCGTTGGATAGGATTGCGCCGGAATCACGCGATCGTACACCTGCATCGAGAAGATGATGCCAACCAGCGCCAGCAGGTTGATCAGGAACGATCCCAGCATCACGTAGCCGTAAGGTCGCAGATCGTGCAGTACCAGGCGGCGCAGCCAATCCGGCTTTACCCCGGCGAGATAGCGATCGACGCGACTGTCCTTGGCCGCGGTGACCGGACGCAGCGCGGCGGCAAAGCGGATTTCCGGTAGCAGCGTTGCCAGCGCAATCGGCGCGGGCTGCTCATCACCGGCGAAGTGCACGCGCACTTCATCGTCCCCATCAAACTGGGTAATCACGCCCACCTGGCCATCGGCCAGCTCTATCGCCAGCGGCAGCCGCCAGCTGGTGATCTCCCACTTATTCTCTTCATACAGCTGCAGCGATAAACCCGCCTGACGCGCCAGATGGCGCAGCGCTTTGTCGCGCGTCTGTTTGCCCTGCCATTCGGCGGCGGCCATGATCATGCCCGGCGAACAGGGCAAGCGATAATGGGTGGCAATCAGGATGATGGCGGTGGCCCATCCGTGTAAGGGCACGTTGCCCCCGGAGGCGCTGTCGGGCGCATCGGGAATCTGTAATTGCGTCATGGCTGGATCTCCACGGACTGGATCCGCTGATTATTCAGTGCAAACGCTGACCGCATATGTCCGGTGCTGTAAAGGCAATCGAGCTGCAGTGAGCGTAACTGGCTGATGGTTTGCTGCAGGGTGAAACGCGTCTGGAACACTTCCTGCTCGGCGTTCAAAACATCCAGTAAAGGACGCGTGCCGAGTTGCAGATACTGATCCTGATACAGCGACTGGGTTTTCTCGCCCAGCGACTGCTGCCGTCCCATAATCGCGAGGCTCAGCGACAGGCTTTGCGACTCGTTCTGCGATTCACTCAGCTGCTGGCGCGCTTTCAGTCGCGCCGAGTTGACGGCCGCATTGGCGGCCTGCAAGGCATTGGCTGCCGCATCCCGGCTGGCGGTGATACCGCCGCCCTGATACAGCGGCATTTCCACTTTCACAAACGCCGAATATTGCGTGCGATCCAGCGTCTCGCTGCCGGAGTAATGATTGTTGAGATAGTGCGTTACCTGCGGCTCCAGCGAGAGGGTTGGCATGTTCTGCGCATTGGCATTA
This sequence comes from Candidatus Pantoea floridensis, assembly GCF_900215435.1. NCBI lineage: Bacteria > Pseudomonadati > Pseudomonadota > Gammaproteobacteria > Enterobacterales > Erwiniaceae > Pantoea > Candidatus Pantoea floridensis. The sequence goes on along the minus strand of NZ_OCMY01000001.1, from coordinate 2,683,614 downwards.
TCGAGCTTGGCCTGCGCCTGATTAGCCTGCGCCCAGGCCGCTAATACCGAGGGATTGAGCTTGTCATCGGCTTTCGCCACCTGACAGGATTGGGTCAGTTTGGCGGGGAAATCATCGCTAACCTTCTTCACCAGCGGCCAGCCGAGATAGGTCGCCAGCGTGGCGCGCCAGCGGTCAAGATTGGCCTGATACTGGATTAACGTGGTGCGCGCACCTTCGATACGCGCGTCAGTTTGCGTGGCATCGGAGAGTGAAGCCGCGCCCTCTTCATTACGCTGCCGCGCCAGATCGCCAATTTTACTCAGCGCCGCCAGCTGCTGCTGGGCAATTGTCACCAGCTGTTGATAACCCTGCACTTCCACCAATGCCGCAGCGGTATCGTGCGCGACGGTATCGATGCTGACCAATACGTTGGCCTGCTCCTGCGCCACGCCAGCTTCGGCGGAGCGTACCGAGCTGCTCACCTTGCCAAAGTCATACAGCATCTGCGACACCGACAGCACAAACGACGGGCTGAAGCCCTTCTCGCTGTAGGCGTTGCTGTAGCCGTTGTTCATGCCGGCGCTGATCTGCGGATAGTATTTGGCTTTCGCCACATCAACCTGATTGGCCTGTTCCAGCATCTTGCCCACGGCCTCGGCGATATCCGGATGCCACTGGACAGCGCGCTGTACCGCCTGGTTGATGGTGAGAAAGTCGGGTACGTTTGCCAGTGCGGGTTCGGCCACCTCACCGGTTAATGAAGGGAGTTCTTGCTGTTGCGCTAAACCTGCCGAGGTGATCTGCCCCGCGCGGGTTAACGCGTCACTGGCCGCTAAAAGTTGAGAACTGTAAAGTAAAGCCATGCCCGCACAGAGAACGCTGAGCTTAAACGAACGGCGAAAAGTTGCGCCTGAGTGCATCAGTTCCATCGATAGTCCACCAGTCATTAAAGAGAAAGGGGCACATCCTTGTGCCCTTACTGCATCCCTGCTTCACCGAGTTACTAGACCGTGTGGGTTTGGTGCGGTTGTTGCAGCAACTCCTCCAGCGAAACGTTCACGCCTTCCAGCGTAATCAGCTGCGTTGCGCTGTAACCCGTACCGCTACCATCACGGTCAATTGAGAGCACCGTATTACCGTCTGAAGTATGGTCCACTTTCACGAAATCATTAATATTACTTGTGGAATCATTCCAGCCGATTAGCAAGTTGCTGACGTCAATTTTGTCGCCCTGCGCAACATTGAAGTCGGTCCAGGTATCGTGACCGTTACCGCCGGTCGCATCGGCGCTCGCCAGCAAGTGATACACCAACGTATCGGCGCCGGCACCACTGGTGATGGTGTCGTCGTAAGCGCCGCCAGAAAGCGTGTCAGCCCCGGCGGTGCCTGTGATGGTTGGGTGTAGCTCGATGGTGAACGACTGCGTGGTGATGGTGCCATCGCTGGCCGCCAGGGTATAACTGAACACCTCTTTGTGCGTGATAGATTGTCCATCCACGCCCGCATTAAGCGAGTAGGTATAGCTGCCGTTGGCCGCAATCGTCAGCACCCCGTAGTCCCCCGCAACCGTCGTTGTGCCCACGCTGTGCACGGTGGTGATATCGCCGTGTTCATTAGTGATGCTCAAGGTTCCGCTATGGCTGGCGGTTGACGAACCGTAGATGCTGCCGCTGGCATCGTGGTCATTTGCCGCTTCGGTAAACAGGCTGTTGGTGGTTACCAGCGTGCTGGTTGACGCACCGTTATGCAGGTTTACCGTCAAGGTTGCCGAGGTCACCGCACCGCTGGCATCCCTTACCGAGTAGCTAAAGGTGTCCGCGGTAGGCAGCGTGTCGATATCCAGACCGGCCTTCAGTACATAGGTGTAGTTACCGTGCGAGTCGATGGTCAGCGTACCGTACGTGGTGTTGATCACCGTGTTCCCGCTCGATCCCACCACGCTGCCAGACACCGTGGTAATCGCCGTCCCCGTCGGAATCGTACCGGCGACGGAGCTGGTGTCGTTGGTCAGCAAGTTACCTGTCACCGTTGCCGCCACCGTTACCGCCAGCGTGGTGAAATCGGACACCGTGCTGATGGTGGTGGTCGGCAGCAGGTTGACGCTCACGTTGGATCCAATCACCACGGCATAGGTGCCGGTGCCCAGATTGCTATAGGTCACGTTGGCGCCGGTTTGCGTACCCAGAGAAATCAAGCCGGTTGACAGGTAATTAGATCGGGTATTGATCAACAGCCAGGTGCCATTGGTCTGCTGCTCATAGAGGTACATGGAGTAGGTTGAGATCAGACTGATCCCGCCCACCGAACCGTTGAGCGTCACGCTGCGCGTATCGTCGTTGCCGACGCTAAACACATAGGCATTACCGTTGGAGAGCACGGTAGCATTGAGGACGCTGCCCAATCCCACGTTGGCAAGTGCCACATGCGAAACGCTGGTGGTACCGTTGTTGACCGTCGCCTGCGTGGTGCTGTAGTCCACCTCGTTGGTGTCATTGGTGGCCACAATACGAATCGCCCCGGTAAGCGGTGTGCTCGTTGAGACGTTACCCGCACGGTCCGTCTGGATAACCGACAGGGAAGCACCGGTGGTCTGGGCTGTGGTCAGGTTAACCGACCATGCACCGCCCGCGCCTACCGTCGCAGTACCCAGCGATGCCCCGCTGGCATCACGCACGGTGACCGTCGCGCCGACTTCGCCGCTACCGGTTACGGTGGTACCTGTCGCGTCAATCGCCAGACCGCTCACTGCAGCAGGTGGCACGGTATCAACGTTCACCGTTACCGCTGTATTACCGGTGCTGACGTTGCCCGCCGAGTCCGTCACGGTGGTGGTCAACGGATGCGCACCGTTTGCCAGCGCGGCGGTGGTGAAGGTCCAGCTTCCCCCTGCGCCTACCGTGACGGAACCGAGCGCGGTGCTGCCATCGAAAATGGTCACCACTGCGCCGACTTCCGCGGTGCCGCTCAGCACCGGAGTGGTGTCGCGGGTGTACGCGCCATTGGTCAGCGTCACAGGCGTACTGCCCGCATCGTCAACAATGGTGAGCGTACTGGCCGCTGGCGCGACGGTATCGACGGTCAGCGTGGTCGACACGTTCGGGCTCACGTTGCCCGCCGCATCGGTTGCCGTAACGTTCAGCGTGTGCGCACCGTTGCTCAGCGTGGTAGCAATGAAGCTCCAGCTGCCGTTGCTGCCCACCGTGGTGGTGCCCAGCAGCGTGCTGCCATCGTAGACGCTGATCTTCGCGCCAACTTCGCCGCTACCGGTCAACAGCGGTGTGCTGTCGTTGGTGATGCCGTTGTTGGGAATGGTCACCGCCGTGCTGCCGTTGTTGTTCGAGGCCACCAGGTTGGTGACCGCTGCCGGCGGCGTGGTATCGATAATCACCGACGCCGAGGTAGTGCCGCTGACGTTGCCGGCGGCATCCGTTACCGTCACGCTCAGCGGATGCGTGCCCTGCGTCAGTGCTGCGGTGGTGAAGGTCCACGCGCCGTTGCTGCCCGCCGTCACCGAACCAATCTGGGTGCTGCCGTCGAAAATTTTAACGATGCTGCCCGCTTCCGCCACGCCGCTCAGGGTTGGCGTGGTGTCATTGGTGGCACCGCCGCTCGGCACCGTGGTATTGGTGACGTCGTTGGTGATCACCAGCGTTGAAGCTATTGGTGCCACGGTATCCACGGTGATGGAAACCGGCGTGGTGGCTGCACTGGTGTTACCCGCTGCATCGCTCACCGTTACGCTCAGCGAATGGGTCCCGTTGCTGAGCGTCGCCGTGGTGAAGGTCCATGCGCCGTTGGTGCCCGCAGTAACCGATCCCAGCACCGTGCTGCCGTCGTAGATGGTGACAATCGCGTTCGCTTCCGCCGTGCCGCTCAGGGTTGGCGTGGCGTCATCGGTGATTGCACCATTAGCCAACGGGCCCTGACTGGTACCGACATCATCGGTGATCACCAGGTTCGTCACCGGCGCAGGGGCGACGGTATCGATGGTCAACGTCGTTGACGCATTCGGACTCACGTTGCCCGCTGCATCGGTTGCTGTGACGTTCAGCGTGTGCGCACCGTTGCTCAGCGTGGTAGCAATGAAGCTCCAGGTACCGTTGCTGCCCACCGTGGTGGTGCCCAGCAGCGTGCTGCCGTCGTAGACGCTGATCTTCGCACCGATTTCACCAGAACCCGTCAACAGCGGCGTGCTGTCGTTGGTGGCACCATTATTCGGGATGGTCACCGCCGTGCTGCCGTTGTTGTTCGAGGCCACCAGGTTGGTAACCGCTGCCGGCGGCGTGGTATCGATAATCACCGACGCCGAGGTGGTGCCGCTGACGTTGCCGGCGGCATCCGTTACCGTCACGCTCAGCGGATGCGTGCCCTGCGTCAGTGCTGCGGTGGTGAAGGTCCACGCGCCGTTGCTGCCCGCCGTTACCGAACCAATCTGGGTGCTGCCGTCGAAAATTTTAACGATGCTGCCCGCTTCCGCCACGCCGCTCAGGGTTGGCGTGGTGTCGTTGGTGGCCCCGCCGCTCGGCACCGTGGTATTGGTGACGTCGTTGGTGATCACCAGCGTTGAGGCGGTCGGCGCCACGGTATCCACGGTGATGGAAACCGGCGTGGTGGCCGCACTGGTGTTACCCGCGGCATCTTTCACCGTCACGCTCAGCGGGTGGGTCCCGTTGCTGAGCGTCGCCGTGGTAAAGGTCCAGGCGCCGTTGGTGCCCGCAGTAACGGAACCCAGCACCGTGCTGCCGTCGTAGATGGTGACAATCGCGTTCGCTTCTGCCGTGCCGCTCAGGGTTGGCGTGGCGTCATCGGTGACCGCGCCGTTGGCCAGCGGGCCCTGACTGGTACCGACATCATCGGTGATCACCAGGTTCGTCACTGGCGCAGGTACCACGGTATCTACCGTCAAGGCGAAGGAAGCATTGGGACTGACGTTGCCCGCCGCATCGGTCGCCGTAACGTTAAGCGTGTGTGGGCCGTCTGCCAGGGTTGGCGTGGTGAAACTCCAGTTGCCGTTACTGCCTACGGTGACCGAACCGATCAGCGTGCCGCCATCGTAAACTCTCACGATACTGCCCGCTTCCGCCGAGCCGCTCAGCGCTGGCGTGTTGTCATTGGTGCTACCGCCCGCAGCAATCGCGATCGGCGTGCTGCCGTTGTTGTTGGCGGCGCCCAGCCCCGTCACCGCAGGCGGTGCCACGGTATCGATGGTGACGGTCGCCGAGGTGCTGCCGCTGACGTTACCTGCGGCATCCGTCACCGTGACGCTCAATGGGTGCGCGCCCTGGTCCAGTGCAGCCGTGGTGAAGCTCCAGGTGCCCGTATCGCTGGCGGTCGCCGTGCCCAGCAGCGTAGCGCCATCATAAATAGACACTTTACTGCCCGCTTCCGCCGTACCGCTTAGCGTTGGCGTGCTGTCGTTGGTGGATCCGCCGTTCGGCACCGTATTGCCCGTCGCGTCATTGGTGATCTGCAGCGTGGCGTTAGCGGGTGCCACCGTATCCACGTTAACGGTGAAGGTGGTGGCGCTGCTGGTGTTACCCGCCGCATCACGCACCGTGACGCTCAACGGATGCGCACCTTCGCTCAGGGCTGCCGGGGTAAAGCTCCATGCGCCGTTGCTGCCCGCCACTACCGAGCCAAGCACCGTGTTGCCGTCGGAGATAATCACCACGTTGCCTGCTGTCGCGGTGCCACTCAGCGTTGGCGTGTTGTCATCGGTTGCGGCGCCGTTGACAAGCGCTCCTTGCGTTGCGCCCACGTTGTCAGAAACCACCAGATCGCTGACGGGCGTCGGTGCCGCAGTGATCACGGTGAGGCTGACCGATGCGTTCGGGCTAACGTTGCCTGCCGCATCGGTCGCCGTGACGTTCAGCGTGTGCAGACCATCAGAGAGCGTTGGCGACGTGAAGCTCCACGCGCCATTGCTGCCCGCCGTCACCGAACCAATCTGCGTGCTGCCATCGAAAATTTTAACGATGCTGCCCGCTTCCGCCGTACCGCTCAAGTTTGGCGTGCTGTCGTTGGTGGTGCCGCCTGCGGCAATCTGCACCGGCGAGCTGCCGTTGTTGTTCACCGCGATAAGGTCGTCGATGCCCGCTGGTGCCACCGTATCGACCACCACTGTAGCAGTGCTTGATGCCACGCTGGTATTACCCGCAGCATCGGTGACACGCACGCTGAATGAATGGCTACCCTCACCCAGTTCGGCGGTGGTGAAGCTCCACGCGCCGCCCGTTCCGGCAGCCACAGAACCCAGCACCGTCGTACCGTCATACACGGTGATCACACTGCCGACTTCCGCCGTACCGCTCAGGGTTGGCGTGTTGTCGTTGGTAGCACCTCCGTTCGGCACCGTCGTGCTGGTCACATCATTGGTGACCAGCAGCGTTGAGGCGTTAGGTGCCACGGTATCCACGGTGAGATTCACCACCTCAGAGCGAGGTCCGACGTTACCTGCGGCATCGGTCACCGTTACGCTCAGCGCATGGTTACCCTGATTAAGGGTTGGAGAAGTAAAGCTCCACTCCCCGCTGCCATTCGCCGTGGTCGATCCGATAACGGTGTTGCCATCGTAAACGGTGACAATGCCGTTCGCTTCCGTCGTACCGGTGAGCTGCGGCGTGCTGTCGTTGGTGATGCCGTTGTTGGCAATCGGCACCGGCGTGCTGCCGTTGTTATTGGCGGCCTCAAGGTCGGTCACCGCCACGGGCGCCGTGATGTCAACGTTGATGGTAATCGGATCTGACTGGACACCGTTGTTGCCGGTGGCATCTGTCACCAGCACGGAGATAGCATGAGCCCCTTCCGTCAATGCTGCAGGCGTGTAGCTCCACTGCCCATTGGCATCGGCGGTGACGCTACCCAGCTCGGTTTCACCATCGAAAATCCTGACAATATTACCTGGTTCAGTCAGTCCACTCAGTGCTGGCGTGCTGTCTTTGGTGTAAGCGCCATTTGTCAGTTCGACCAGCGTGCTGCCGCTGTTATCCGTAATTTCCAGCGTGGTGGTGGCCGGTGGTAAACCGGCTTCGATGATGATGGTGAAGTCCGGCGATGCCGGGCCCACGTTGCCAGCTTCGTCTTTCACCGTTACGGTGAAGCTATGGCTGCCATTGCTCAGCGCGGCGGTGGTGAAGCTCCACGCGCCGTTAACGGCCGTCACACTGCCTAACAGCGTGGTGCCATCGTAGATGGAGACCACACTTCCGCTCTCGGCTGAGCCGCTTAGCGTTGGCGTGTTGTCATCGGTAGTCTGGCCTTGCGTAAGTTCACCGGTGCTGGTGCCGACATTATCGGTGATCACCAAATCGGTGACCGCCACCGGTGGCACGGTATCGATATTAATCGTAATCGGTATCGCTTCCGCACCGGTGGTACCCGCTGCGTTGGTCACCGAGACGGTGAAACTATGCTGCCCCTCGCCCAGCTCTGCGGTTACGAAGCGCCAGACTCCGTTATCGCCCACCGTGGTGGTGCCGAGCAGGTTATCGCCGTCGTAGATATTGATGGTCGTACCCGCCACACCGGTCCCGCTAATGACTGGCGTGTTGTCGTTGGTATTCCCATTATCCGCTACCTGTACCGGCGTGGTGCTGACGTCGTTATAGACAGCAAAGCTCAGTACCGCTGCTGGTATTGAGGTATCCACCGTTAGCGATACCGCAGCATTGGAACTGACGTTACCGGCTGCATCCGTCACGGTGACGTTCAGCGTATGAGTCGCATCGGCCAGCGCCGTGGTGGTGATGCTCCATGCGCCGTCGCTGCCTGCCACCGCTGACCCCACCAGCGTGGTGCCGACGTAGGCTCTGACGATGGCATTGGCTTCCGCCGTACCGCTGATCGCCGGCGTGCTGTCGTTGGTAATGCCGCCGTCAGCAATGGTGACTGGCGTGCCGCCGTTATTGTTCTGCAGCAGCAGACCTTCCGCCGGCTGCGGAGCCGTAGCATCCACCAGCACGGTAAAGCTGGCCGACGGCGCACTGACGTTACCCACCTCATCGGTAACCGTTGCGGTCAACGTATGCGAACCATCGGTCAGGGTCGGGGAGTTGAAGCTCCATGTGCCATCGGCAATCGCGGTGGTTGAACCTATCACCACATTGCCATCGTAAATGGTCACCACGCTACCCGCTTCGGCGTTGCCACTCAGCAGCGGCGTGTTGTCATTGGTGCTGGTGCCATTCGGTACCAGCACTGGCGTCGTACCATCATCGTTTCTGACCTCCAGCGTTGCGGCGGCAGGCACCGAGGTATCGACGTTGAAGTCGATTGCCGTTGAGGCCGGGCTCACATTACCAGCGGCATCAACCACCGTGGTGGTCAGGCTATGCGGACCGTCACCCAGCACCGGTGAGGCGAAGCTCCACTGGCCGTTACTGCCCACCGAAGCGCTGCCAAGAATCGCGTCACCATCACGAATAATTACCGTGCTGCCCGCTTCTGCCGTGCCGGTAAGGAATGGCGTGTTGTCATTGGTGATACTGCCATTAGCAATAGCAACCGGTGAGGCGCCATCATCATTGCTGACGATAATCTCTGCGGCGGCGGCCGGCGGCGTGGCGTCCACTACCACGTTAATGGTGGTCGGTGCGCTGACGTTGCCAGCGGCATCGCTTGCCGTCACGCTCAGCGTGTGAGAGCCATCAGCCAGCGCCACAGGCGGGGTGAAGCTCCATGTACCGCCAGCGCCGACGGCGACCGATCCCAGCACGCCATTCTGATCGGAGACGGTAATGATGCTGCCTTCTTGCCCCGCACCGCTTAGCACTGGCGTGTTGTCGTTAGTCAGACCGCCGTTTGGAATGGCGATGGCCGCACCGCCTACATCATTGGTCAGCGTCAGCTCAGTTGCGGCCGGCGGCGCAACGGTATCCACCGTCACCGTCACGGTGGCGCTCGGTGCGCTGGTGTTACCTGCGGCATCGCGCACGGTGACACTCAGATTATGTGTGCCATCTGTTAGCGTCGGTGAGAAGCTCCAGTCGCCCTGTGCATTGGCGATGGCGCTTCCTAACACGGTGGTGCCGTCAGAGACGATGACAATGCTGTTCGCTTCTGCCACACCGCTCAACACTGGCGTGCTGTCGTTGGTCGTGCCGTCGTTGGCAATCGGTACCGGCGTGCTGCCATTATCATTGTTCAGCACGAGGTCAGTCGCCACAGCCGGTGCAACGGTATCAACGCTAAACGTAACCGGTGCAGAGGCCGGGCCCACGTTACCTGCAGGATCGGTCACCGTCGCCGTCAGGCTGTGGCCGCCTTCGCCCAGCAGCGGCGAAGTGAAGTTCCAGTTACCATCGCTGCCGACAATCGCGGTGCCCAGCACGGTGCCGCCATCCAGCACGGTTACCGTGCTACCTGCTTCAGCCGTTCCCGTGATAAGCGGTGTGGCGTCGTTGGTGCTGCTGCCCCCATCAATGGCGACGGGCGAGCTGCCATTGTTATTACTCAGCGTAATATCGTTCGGTGCCGCCGGTGGCGTAAGATCGATGTTAAATTCCAGTGCGGCGGATGGTGCGCTAACGTTACCCGCCGCATCGGTCACGGTGGTGGTCAGGCTATGTGGACCCTCACCGAGGGTTGGCGAGGTGAAGCTCCAGTTGCCGTCGTCGCCAACCACTACAGAGCCCAGTACGTTGCTACCATCAGAAATAATGACCGTACTGCCCGCTTCGGCGCTGCCGCTCAACAGTGGCGTGGTGTCATTGGTCGCGCCGCCTGCGGCAATCGGTATCGCCGTTTCACCTGAATCATTGCTCAGCTGCAGACCAATGGCCGCAGACGGCGCTTCGGTATCCACGGTAAAGGTGATGGCTGGGGAAGGCGTGCTGATGTTGCCTGCGTCATCGGTTACCGTCGCCGTCAGGCTGTGCTGGCCCTGGCTCAGGGCCGGAGTGGTGAAGCTCCATGTGCCATCGCTACCAACAATGACTGAGCCCAATACCGTGTTGCCATCGCGCACGGTGACGATGCTGTTGGTTTCCGCAGAACCACTCAACACCGGAGTGGTGTCATTGGTTGCACCACCGGAGGCGATGGGTGTTGGCGTCGTGCCCTGATCGTTATTGAGCACAACGTCAGCCGCAGCAGGCGGTGGCGTGGTATCGATGGTCACCGCGATGGCCGCCGATGCCGGACCGACGTTACCGGCCGCATCGGTTACCGTGGTGGTGAAACTGTGCAAGCCTGTGTCCAGCGGCGTTGCAGGCGTAAAGCTCCATTGACCATCGGTTCCTACGGTTGTACTGCCCAGCACCGTGGTGCCATCAAGCACCGTGACGATGCTGCCCGCTTCGGCATTACCACTCAGCACTGGCGTGGTGTCGTTGGTACGGCCGCCGGTATCAATTGGCACCGCCGTGCCGCTGTTGTCATTGCTGAGTTGCAGATCGGTGGCCGCGACGGGTGGCGTGGTATCCACGGTGAAGACAATTGGCGTGGAAGCCCCGCTGCTGTTACCTGCCGCATCGGTTACCGTGGTGGTGAGACTGTGGCTGCCCTCGCCCAGCGGCGTCGCGGGCGTGAAGGTCCAGTTGCCCTCGCTATCAACGTTAGCCGTGCCCAATACGGCGTTGCCATCACGTACCGTGACGATACTGCCGGCTTCTGCGCTGCCCGTTAGCACTGGCGTGCTGTCGTTGGTGACCCCGCCTGCTGCAATCGCCGTACCGCCATCGTTGCTGAGTTGCAGTTCACTTGACGTTGCCGGTGCCTGCGTGTCGACGGTAAAGGCAATCGGCGTTGATGGTTCGCTAACGTTACCGGACGAGCTGGTCACCGTGGTGGTCAGGCTGTGTGCGCCCTCGCTCAGCGTTGGTGTGGTGAAGCTCCAGCTTCCATCGCTGCCGACGGTGACGCTGCCCAGCACCGTGTTGCCATCACGTATGGTGACAATGCTGCCTTCGGTTGCCGTACCGCTGATCGCCGGTGTGGTGTCGTTGGTCGCACCGCCGGAGGCAATCGGCACCGGCGTGCTGCCATCGTCATTATTGAGCACCACGTTTTCTGCCGCAGGCGGCTGAGTGGTGTCAATGTTTACGGTGATAGGCGAGGACGCTGCGCCCACGTTGCCTGCCGCATCGGTCACCGTCGTGGTAAGCGTATGTTCGCCAGCGGTGAGCGGCGTCGTCGGAGTAAAGCTCCAGCTTCCGTCACTGCCGACGGTGGCGGTACCCAGCACGGTGGATCCATCCAGCACCGTCACGGTGCTGCCCGCTTCCGCCGTACCGCTCAACGCTGGAGTGGTGTCGTTAGTGGTGCCACCTGCCGCAATCGGCACGGATGTGCCACCTTCGTTGTTGCTCAATTGCAAATCGGTCGCCGCTGCTGGCGGCGTGATATCCACGGTAACCAAAATCGGTGCCGATGGGGCGCTGGTGTTGCCTGCCGGGCTGGTCACCGTCGCGGTCAGGCTATGGTTGCCCTCGTTCAGCGCTGGGGTGGTAAAGCTCCATTCCCCGCCGCTGCCCACGGTAACGCTGCCCAGCACGGTGCCGCCATCAGAGACCGTAATCGTACTGCCTGCTGCGGCGGTTCCGCTCAGCACCGGCGTAGGATCATTGGTCGCCGCGCCGGAGCTAATCGGTACTGGCGTGCCGCTGGTATCGTTACTGAGCTGCACACCACCGGGTGCGGCAGGTGCGGTGGTATCGATGGTAAAGGTCAATGGCGCACTTGGCGCGCCAACGTTACCGGCAGAATCGGTCACGGTGGTGGTCAGGCTATGCGGGCCATCGCCAAGTGTCGGGGAGGTAAAGCTCCAGCTGCCATCATTGCCGACGGTGGCGGTGCCGAGCACGGTCGTGCCATCAGAAACGGTGACGGTACTGCCCGGCTCCGCGCGACCGCTCAACATGGGAGTCACATCGTTGGTGGCACCGTTCTCGGCCACGGGCACCGGCGTACCACTGCTATCGTTCGCGAGCTGCAGATCGGTAGCCGCAGCCGGTGGTGTGGTATCAACAATCACAATCACCACGGAAGAAACCGGACCGACGTTACCCGCCGTATCGGTAACCGTGGTGGTGAGATTGTGCTGTCCTTCGCTTAACGCATTGTCTGGCGTAAAGCTCCAGTTGCCATCGCTGCCGGTGGTGGCGGTACCCAACACGGTGGTGCCATCAGAGACCGTTACGATGCTGCCCGGCTCCGCGCTGCCGCTTAAGGTTGGCGTTGTGTCATTGGTGGAACCGCCCGCCGCAATCGGCGTGCCGTCCTCGTTACTGAAGTGGACATTGCCTGCTGCGGCTGGCGGTTGAGTATCAACCGTCACCGTCACAGGTGAAGAGGCCGGGCTGGTGTTGCCAGCCGGATCGGTAACGGTAGATGTCAGGCTATGATTACCATCGCTCAGCGCAGGCGTGGTGTAACTCCAGTTGCCGTCGCTATCCACCGTAGTGGTGCCAAGCACGGTGGTACCATCTGAGATGGTCACCGTACTGCCCGCTTCGCCGGTTCCCGTCAGGGTCGGCGTGTTGTTATTGGTGCTGCCGCCTTGTGGAATCGGATCGCCTGAGCCGTCGGTCAGCCCCACGTCAGCGGGTGCCGTCGGCACCACGGTATCAATGGTGATGGTAATGGTTGGCGTATCCGTTACCACGCCGGTGGTGGCATTGGTGGCGGTGGCGTGGAAGGCGTACGTGCCGTCATCCAGAGCCGCTGGAGTAAAGTTCCACTGACCATCGGTTCCTGCTACCACACTGCCAATAACCGTCGTACCGTTGTACAGCGTGATTACATCACCCGCGCCCGCCTGCCCGCTCAAAATCGGCGTCGTGTCGTGGGTGCTGGCGTTGTTTGGCAGTTCAACCATCGTGCTGCCGCTGTCATCCGTCACGATCAGCAAGCTGTTGGTGGCCGGAACACCGGCGTCAACATTAAGGCTAAAGGCCGGTGAAGTCGGGCTGACATTGCCTGCCGCGTCGGTCACCGTGGTGGTCAGGCTGTGCTGGCCGTTGGTCAGCGCCGCCTCTGGCGTAAAGCTCCAGCTTCCGTTGCCGCCGACAGTCGTCGAGCCCAGTAGCGTAGTGCCGTCATAAACCCGCACCACCGATCCCGCTTCGGCGGTACCCGTAAGGGTTGGCGTACTGTCATCGGTGGTTGCGCCCGAGGCCAGCGGACCCGTGCTGCTGCCGACATTATCGGTCACGACAAGGCCGCTTACTGCGGCTGGCGCGCTGGTATCCACACTGAAGGCAATCGGCGCGCTCGCGGGGCTGACGTTACCGGCCGCATCGGTCACGGTGGTGGTGATGCTGTGATTACCGTCGCCCAACGCTGGAGTCGTGAAGCTCCAGTTACCATCGCCGCCTACGGTAACCGTACCGAGCACGGTGGTGCCATCAAGGATGGTCACTTTGCTGCCTGCTTCCGCCGTACCGCTTAGCACTGGCGTGGCGTCATTGGTGGCGCTGCCGGAGATGATCGGCTGCGTGATGCTGCCGGTGTCATTGGTCAGTTCAACACCGCTCGCTGCATCCGGTGCGAGGGTATCAACGGTAATGTTGATGGTCGCCGTATCGGTGACGTTGCCGTTCGCATCTGTAATCGTGCCGTGCAGCGCGTGCGCGCCATTGGACAGGTTTTGGGTGTAGAAAATCCACTGACCATTACTGTCGGCCGTGGTGCTACCAAGCAGCGTATTACCGTCATACAAGGTGATAATGTTGCCCGCGCCCGCCAAACCGCTGAGAACCGGGCTGTCGTTATTGGTGCTGGCACCGTCAGTAAGCTGTGCAACGGTGTTGCCATTCTCATCAGTAACTTCCAGTGACGCGCTCGCGGGTGGAATATCCGCGTTCACGGTCACGATTACCGGTGGCGTGGCCGGACCAACGTTGCCTGCGGTATCGGTGGCCGTGACGGTGAACGTGTGGCTGCCATTACTCAGCGTTGGCGTGGTAAAACTCCAGCTGCCATCTGCGCCCACGCTGGTAATGCCCAGCAGCGTCGTGCCATCGTAAATGCTGATAGTGGCATTCGGCTCACCGGTGCCGCTGAGGGTCGGGGTACGGTCATCGGTGATATCCCCGGAGGTTAAGGGCCCCTGGATTGCGCCGACGTTATCCGCAATCACCAGGTCGCCCACCTGCGCCGGCGGAGTGGTATCAACAGTGAGTGTAATCGGCGTTGAAGCTGGGCCCGTGTTACCGGCGGCATCGGTGACCGTGGTGGTCAGGCTATGATTGCCCTCACTCAGCGTTGGCGAGGTAAAGCTCCAGCTGCCGTTGCTGCCTACCGTCGCGCTTCCCAGCACCGTCGTCCCGTCGAGGACAGTGACGATGCTGCCCGGCTCCGCGGTACCACGCAATATTGGCGTGTTGTCGTTGGTGGTGCTGCCTGACTCAATCGGTGTCACCACGCTGCCGCTGTTAACGGTCAATTGCAGATCGCCTGTCGCGGACGGTGCCACGGTATCGATGATGATGGTGAGAGTAGCAGAATCGGTTACATTACCGGCGGTATCGGTCGCCGTTGCGTGGAAGGCATACGTGCCGTCGATCAGCGCGGCTGGCGTGAAGCTCCACTGCCCATCGGCTCCAGCCGTGGTGCTGCCCAGCACTTCCGTGCCGTTGTAGAGTGTGACAACCGCCCCTGCCGAGGCCAATCCGCTGAGGATTGGCGTGGTATCGTGCGTACTGGCGCCCTCGGACAGGACTTTCAAGGTATTACCGCTGTCGTCGGTGATCTCAAGCGTACTGTTGGTGGGCGGCACGCCAGCATCCACGGTGAAACCAAATCCGGTTGTCGCCTGACTGACGTTGCCTGCCGCATCGGTCACCGTCACGCTTAACGTATGCGGGCCATTATTCAGCGCGGGTGTGGTAAAGCTCCAGCTACCGTCGCTGCCCACCGCAACGCTGCCCAACAGCGTGCTGCCATCATAAATTTTAACGATCGCGTTCGCCTCGCCATTACCGGTTAAGGTTGGCGTGCTGTCATCGGTGGTCGCGCCAGCGGTCAGCGGGCCGGTGGAAGCACCAACATCATCGCTTACCACCACATTGCTGGCTGCCGCAGGTGGCTGGGTATCCACGCTGAAGTTGATCGGATCGGATGCCGGCCCCACGTTACCCGCCGGATCGGTGACGGTGGTAGTGAGACTGTGGTCACCTTCAGAGAGCACGGGTGAAGTGAAACTCCACGTGCCATTGCTGCCCACGGTAGCACTGCCCAGCACGGTGGCGCCATCGCGCACGGTGACAGTGCTGCCGGGTTCAGCCGTCCCGCTCAGCACCGGCGTAGTCGTATTGGTCGCACCGCCAGAAGCGATAGGCTCTGCCGTGCTGCCTGCGTTGTCACTCAGTTGTAAATCACCGGCCGCGGCCGGGGCGATGGTATCAATGGTGATGGTGATGATTGGCGTTTGGGTGACATTGCCAGAGGTGTCTTCCACTGAGGCGTGGAACGCATAAGAGCCATCCGCGAGCGCGGCGGGTGTGAATGTCCACTGTCCATCGCTACCCGCAACGACGCTTCCCAGCACCGTGCTGCCGTTGTACAGGGTAATCAGTGCCCCCGCCGTGGCCAGACCGCTGAGCGTTGGCGTGCTGTCGTGCGTGCTGGCACCATTGCCGAGCTGGACCAGCGTATTGCCGGAGTCATCGGTGATTTCCAGTGAGGTGGTGGCTGGAGGGGCATCTGCCTGAATGGTCACGCCATAGGCCGTAGAAGCCGGGCCAACGTTACCGGCCGCATCGGTTTGGGTGACGGTAAAGCTATGAGCGCCGTTACTTAATGTTGGCGTCGTGAAGCTCCAGGCGCCATTCGCGTCGACTACCGCCGTGCCGAGCAGCGTTTGCCCGTCATACACGCTGATTGTGGCACCCGCTTCACCTATCCCACTGAGCGTTGGCGTGCTGTCATCCGTTGTGCCGCCGTTATTTATCGTGCCCGAACCATCGCCAAGAGAGAGGCCCGTCGCAGCGGCGGGCGCGTCGGTATCAACGGTAAAGGTGATGGTGGTAGCGGGGCTGGAATTACCTGCCGCATCGGTGGCGGTGATGCTCAGCGTGTGGCTGCCTTGATCGAGGGCTGGACTGGTAAAGCTCCATGTGCCATTGCTTGCTACGGTAACGCTGCCAAGCACGGTATCACCATCACGAATGGTAATAATACTGCCCGCTTCGGCCGTGCCCCTGAGCACTGGCGTGGTGTCGTTGGTTGCGCCGCCGTTGGTCACGGGCAGCACGGTAGAGCCGCTATTGTTCTCCACGCTCACGCCAGTAATCGCGGGGGGTACGGTATCAACGGTGAAATCCACCGGATTTGTAGCGGCACTGGTATTACCGGCAGCGTCTGTCACCGTTGCCGTTAGGCTGTGCTGGCCGTCTGCCAGCGCAGGTGTGGTAAAGCTCCAGCGGCCATCGGCCCCTACGGTAACGGTACCGAGCAGCGTGGTGCCATCGTAAACGCTAACAATCGCACCCGCTTCGGCGGTGCCACTCAGGGTTGGGGTGTTGTCATCGGTAATGGCACCAGCGCCAATCGTGCCCTGATACGGGCCAACGTTGTCACCGATCGCCAGGTCACTAATGGCGCCTGGCGCTGTGGTATCGCCCCCGCCATTGTTACCGCCGTTATTACCCCCATTATTTCCGCCGTTATTACCGCCATTGTTGCCACCCTCATTGTCGCCCGGCGTGGAATTTCCCCCACCACCACCGCCGCCGCCACCTGCAATCAGTGCACCTAAACCGGCCAGGGCTGCGCCACCGATACCAAAGGCGGCGATGGTGCCGTCGTTAGTGGTGTTTTCGGCTAACAGGCCTTCAGTGCTATCGATGGAGACGTAATGGAAACCTTCTGTACCGGGATCTTCAACCCACCACATCGCGCCGCGATCGTCTAACAGAACCAGATCGCTATCGCCATTCGGGCTGTAAAAATTATGAATAACAAGCACTTCACCAGACTTTGTTGTAACAACTAAATCATTACCATTGCGTGTGAAAGACTTAATATCAGACTGATTAAGATGCAACTGAACTACACTCGGAGCGGTCAAATTAACTTGATTACCACTCAGCTCAGAAGCAATCGTCCCACCTTTTGGGGTTACTGAGATATTATTCATGTTATCGAGATCCCGCGCAGATATTCATTCCATAAAAATACCCGGCATCCGCAGATACCGGCTTTTACAGCGAATAATCATCAAGATTATTCACTTCTTCTCTTGATCGATCTCATACAAACTCATGATGAAATCGCGTTGAGTTTTGCTTAGCCGCCATCCTGATAACTGATTGGATTTATTTCTTAAAATCACCACGGGATAAATAGTTTTATTTTCATCCGGCCGGGCACAGATGACATGAAATGCCTGGAGGCCAGACTTAGACATATTTCACATTCCCAATGGATAAAACCCATCCAACAACAATCAGAATTACGCTATAAAATCATCGAGATAGACGCTCTGCCAGAAATAGCCCTGCATGCCTAAAATCGCTTTGTGCGACAGCAGGTCGACCTGGTGTTGGGTTTCAACACCCTCAACGATCACGCCGTTGCATAAGTCGTTGAGATGGCCAAGCAGAATGTCAAAGGTGCGACCGTCGCCAAATTGCCAAAAAAAACTTTTGTCAATCTTGACGATTTCAAATATTCCGCTATCGAGCATGTTCAGGTTGGAATAACCCGGACCAAAGTCATCGAGCCATAAAGGGGCGGGCGTCACTTTCGCAACACCTTTTAAAATGAGCAGATCGGCACTATTAAAACGTGCGGTGAAAAATGTTGATATTTCCAGACGCAGTTGCGTCAGTTGAGCCAGTTTTGCTTGTATTTCATCGTCTTTAAAAATGCTGGCTACGATATCGCGATCAACATTGACACTGACAATCTGATCAAACCCTTTCTGGTATAGCTGAATAAGTTTTTCGATCTGGTGGAGGAATAACTGCCATTTAACGTCAGCAGAAAGCTGACTGAAGAAACCTGCATCCCTTTTGGGGTTACGCTTATTATTGATCTCTGCGTCATCGATAAAACGCGTTAACAACTCTCGGGCAATCACCTGACCGGATAAATCGTACACCGGCTCCAATATGAAGAGATTCTTCGGTGGATTGCTCATTTCATGCTCCTTACTGCAACAGCCTGATAGCACTAAACTGTCAGGATTACTCATGTAATAAGTAAGGGAAACATTGATAAAACTTAATACCTTAACTGAAGGTTAACGTACAACTAACACTTTGAGAAATAGATTTCAGTAAACACTGCTGGCACCTTTAATCGTTTAAACCAATCAATAACGCAGGTAAATTTCTTTAAATTTCACATAATGATCAGATAATTCCTAGAAAAATTTAAGTTATCGCTCACCTTGACAGGCCAGAAAAACAGTACCTAATTGAATTTTAATAATAAAAATTAAAGCAATATCTATTGATTTTTATTTTTGACTTAAAATGCGTAAAATTACATTCAGAATCCATGATTCCAAAAGATACCAGAAAACAAAATTACCCAAAGTGACTATTCAACCCTTAATGTTTAAATTTTAATTATGCATGCAGCTTGTTTCATAACAGATTACCTGTTCAATGGCTGACAAATCAGCGGCTAATGAAAAGATATTGCTGCAAGGAATGAACAAGACGATTCGCTTTATTAGCAAAAAGAATGAGATAGCGAGAACGCTATTAATGCAGATTAGTGGGCAGGACGTTACAAAGTATTGAAGGGTGATAGCCTTCACAAATTAATAAAAAAGAAGCTGTGAAGTGAGGATATTGCCAGAAAAAAACCGAGCTTCTTACGAAGCTCGGCTAAGTCACGATGACTTACTCGTCTTCAAGATAGGTATAGCCGTACAATCCACTTTCAAATTCGGAAAGGAACTGTGCGCGTAACTCTTCATCAATATCGGTCTGCTGGGTTACCTGATCGCGGAACAGCGTCATCAGATCGTTAGGATTCAGCTGCACATACTCCAGCATATCCGCCACGGTATCGCCCTCATCGGAAAGCTGTACTTCTACGCTGCCATCCGGGAAGGCAAACACATCAACCGCTTCAGTATCACCGAACAAGTTGTGCATGTTACCGAGGATTTCCTGATACGCGCCCACCATAAAGAAGCCAAGCATCGGCGGATTATCGATGTCGTACTCCGGCATCGGCATGGTGGTCGCAATACCATCGCCATCGACGTAGTGATCGATGGTGCCATCGGAGTCACAGGTGATATCCAGTAACACCGCGCGACGCTTAGGCATTTTGTTCAGCCCTTCCAGCGGCAGCACCGGGAACAGCTGATCGATGCCCCATGCATCCGGCATCGACTGGAACAGCGAGAAGTTGACGTAAATTTTATCCGCCATCCGCTCCTGCAGCTCATCGATAATCGGGCGGTGCGCGCGGTTGCTCGGATCCAGATGCTGCTGAATATAGTGGCAGATGCTTAGATAAAGCTGCTCAGCCCAGGCGCGCTGGCCAAGATCGTAGGTGCCTGACGAGTAGCCGGTGTGAATATCGAACAGATCCATCTGGCTATCATGCAGCCATTCGCGTAGCGAGCGGCGGACATCAGGTTCGTGCATCTCCTGCCACGTATCCCACAGGCTCTGAATCGGACGCGGAGAATCCACATCCGGCGCCACCGGCGTACTGAATTCGTTGCGTTCCACACCAATAATATTGGATACCAGCACCGTATGGTGCGCCGTTACCGCACGGCCAGATTCGGTGATCACCGTTGGATGTTCCAGTCCGTTCTCTTCGCAGGCATCACCAATCGCCCAAATAACGTTGTTGGCGTATTCATTCAGACCGTAGTTGACCGAACAATCGGACTGCGAACGCGTACCTTCATAGTCCACGCCCAAACCGCCGCCCACATCAAAACATTTGATGTTAACGCCCAGCTTCGCCAGCTCAACATAGAAACGCGCCGACTCACGCACGCCGGTGGCGATGTCGCGAATATTCGACATCTGAGAACCGAGATGGAAGTGCAGCAGCTGCAGGCTGTCGAGACGGCCGGCCTTGCGCATGATGTCCACCAGCTGCAGCACTTGCGATGCCGCCAGACCAAATTTGGATTTCTCGCCGCCGCTCGACTGCCATTTTCCCGAGCCCTGCGAAGCCAAACGCGCACGGATACCGAGACGCGGTATCACGCTCAAGCGCTCGGCTTCTTCCAGCACCAGGCGCACTTCAGTCATCTTCTCGATCACCAGATAGACTTTATGCCCAAGCTTTTCACCAATCAGTGCCAGACGAATGTATTCGCGGTCTTTGTAGCCGTTACAGACGATCACCGAGCGGGTTTTACCCGCATGTGCCAGCACCGCCATCAGTTCGGCTTTCGAACCGGCTTCTAAGCCCAAAGGTTCACCAGAGTTGACCAGCGATTCAATCACGCGCTTATGCTGGTTAACCTTGATGGGGTAAACCAGGAAGTAGTCACCTTTATAGCCGTAGGATTCACGCGCCCGTTTAAAAGCGGCGTTAATCGAACGCAGGCGATGCTGGAGGATCTGCGGAAAGCAGAACAGCGCAGGCAGACGTTGTCCGTCGGCCTCGCGCTCTTTAACCAGTTTCGCCAGGTCAACGCGCACTTCCGGCCGATCCGGATCGGGGCACACGCTGATGTGCCCGAGCTCGTTGACGTCGTAATAGTTATTTCCCCACCAGGCAATGTTGTAGGTACGCAGCATTCTGCTTGCTTCCTGATCGTTCATTGCCACCTCCTGCATGGAGCGGAGTGAACCTTGTTCGCCAGCTGACGAACCCTTGATATTCTTCATGTCGTCAGACATCGCGGACCTCAATTTTCCGTTGAAATATGAATTTGTTACCGAGTTTTGTCATGGTGACGCCGGGTAAAAATTGCCTCATCCTGCTTGCTGCCTCTGTAAGGTTGCAACGTGCAATGCTGACTGTAAGTGTAAAACACCGCGCCGGAGTCGGGGCAAAATAGCCTGAGACGTCCACGGTCAGTAGACAGCGAAATGCAGTAATAGATGCAGAGAAATGTTAACCGGCGCTCGTGTCGGGCTGATTATCGCAACGGGCAAAACATCGACAGGAGAAAAGAACAGATTGGGAATGTGAAAGGAGTGCCTGCGCGCTGAAGCCGCGCTGTGAACCAAAGAGAGTGAAAGAGTGGTTCATTGAGTTTAATCACCTCCATCGCCTGCTAACAGCATGCGAAAAACGGCTTGGGTGAAAGTCAGAGTAAACGGCATCTGACGGCGCGACGCACAGCGGCGTCATCCTTTTTGCGCTGCAACAGCAGCGGCGTTTTATACCGCCAGATGCGCGAAAATGCAAAATCTTTGTCAGCTAACTGCGTGGGGTGTCAGGAAATTATTCCACTTGTAATGTTGCGGAAAATGCGGGATCAGAAAAAGCACTGGAAAAGTGCTCACTGAGTAACCTAGAATAGCCGTCCAGATGGTTTTCCATCTAAACTGATTAACATCCAGGCGGTGTGAGCCAACGCTCCCGCTTCCTACTGCTTGCGGCTTTGCCTGAAGGGGCGTCGAGTCGGCCTGGCCCAGCTTGCGCTACGCAGTCGTATTCAAACCATTTGTAAGGTAAAGAACAGAATGGCTAAACACCTTTTTACATCTGAGTCCGTATCAGAAGGACATCCTGATAAAATCGCTGACCAAATTTCCGATGCCGTGCTCGATGCGATCCTGGAACAGGATCCGAAAGCACGCGTGGCCTGCGAAACTTACGTTAAGACCGGTATGGTGCTGGTTGGCGGTGAAATCACCACCAGCGCTTGGGTTGATATCGAAGAGATCACCCGTAATACCGTACGTGAAATCGGTTATGTCCATTCCGATATGGGCTTTGATGCCAACTCTTGCGCGGTACTGAGCGCAATTGGTAAGCAATCTCCAGACATTAACCAGGGCGTTGACCGCACCGATCCGCTGGAGCAAGGCGCGGGCGACCAGGGCCTGATGTTCGGTTACGCCAGCAACGAAACGGATGTGCTGATGCCAGCGCCGGTCACTTATGCGCACCGTTTGGTGCAGCGTCAGGCGGAAGTGCGTAAAAGCGGTTCACTGCCGTGGCTGCGTCCAGATGCGAAAAGCCAGATTACCTTCCAGTACGATGACGGCAAAATTGTTGGTATCGATGCGGTTGTGCTGTCTACTCAGCACGCTGAAGAGGTGACCACCGCCGATCTGCGTGAAGCGGTGATGGAAGAGATCATCAAGCCGGTTCTGCCGACGGAGTGGATCAACGCCAGCACCAAATATCACATCAACCCAACCGGTCGTTTTGTGATCGGTGGCCCAATGGGCGACTGCGGCCTGACCGGGCGTAAAATCATCGTGGATACCTACGGCGGCATGGCACGTCACGGTGGCGGCGCATTCTCAGGTAAAGATCCGTCAAAAGTTGACCGCTCTGCCGCTTATGCAGCGCGCTATGTGGCGAAGAACATCGTCGCGGCTGGCCTGGCTGACCGTTGCGAAATCCAGGTTTCCTATGCCATCGGCGTGGCTGAGCCAACCTCCATCATGGTTGAAACCTTCGGTACCGAAAAAGTGCCAACTGAACAGCTGACGTTACTGGTGCGCGAGTTCTTCGACCTGCGTCCATACGGTCTGATTCAGATGATGGATCTGCTGAAGCCGATCTACAAAGAGACGGCAGCATACGGCCACTTTGGTCGTGAGCACTTCCCATGGGAGCAGACGGATAAAGCTGCGCAGCTGCGTGAAGCGGCGGGTTTGAAGTAAGCTAAGACGTAACCTTTTTTATCGAGCCCGCCATTGGCGGGCTTTTTTATGCCATGAGCGCATGAAGGTGTAACCGGTCGCCATGAATGGCGACCCTACGCGCATCAAATGAGGGATTCCCCTATTACCGTAGGGTCGCCATTTATGGCGACCACCCTATCACTTCCCACCTCACCCTCCGATTTAAGGCACATTGTTCCTTTTCAACTAGCGTCTACACTTCTTTCACCCCGCTTACAACTTAGTGTTAACGATTACATTTTGAAATCCTTTAACAATCGGCAATTTAGAGATTTTTCAGCGTAGTTATTGCTGTGAAAATGCGTTATTTTCAGCGTCGTCTGATAGCCGATAATTAGTGCGATGTCAGAAACTTAAAGGGTGCTATACCTTACTGGTTACGTAACTATTTCGGGCGGAAAATGCTGGATTGCAGGGTTCCGGCGTGTGTAACCGATTACACTGGTGTGATCGCTCTCACTTTTTTCCGCTGACAGGTTTCATAACATTGATAACAACAACGATGGATAAACTTTGGAGGCATCATGCCTAATAATAATCACAAGGGCAGAACGTCGAATAAGGTCATGACCTTGTTCGTCTGCTTTTTAGCGGCGCTGGCCGGCTTGCTGTTTGGTCTGGATATCGGCGTTATCGCCGGTGCTCTGCCTTTCATCGCGAAAGACTTTAACGTTACTGCGCACCAGCAAGAGTGGATTGTCAGCTCAATGATGTTTGGTGCTGCAGTGGGTGCGGTTGGTAGCGGCTGGATGTCATCGCGTCTGGGTCGTAAAAAGAGCCTGATGGCGGGTGCCATTCTGTTCGTTATTGGTTCGCTGTGGTCGGCGGGTGCAACCAGCCCAGAAATGCTGATCGCCGCACGTGTGGTGCTCGGTCTGGCGGTGGGTGTCGCGTCCTATACCGCTCCGCTGTATCTCTCTGAGATCGCTCCGGAGAAAATTCGCGGCAGTATGATTTCTCTCTACCAGCTGATGATCACCATCGGTATTCTGGCCGCGTATCTCTCCGATACCGCGTTCAGTGACGCTGGCGCATGGCGCTGGATGCTCGGCATTATCACCATTCCTGCCGTGTTGCTGCTGATTGGCGTGTTCTTCCTGCCGAACAGCCCACGCTGGCTGGCCGCCAAAGGGGATTTCCGCAGTGCTGAACGCGTGTTATCGCGTCTGCGTGATACCAGCGAACAAGCAAAACGCGAACTGGATGAAATCCGTGAAAGCCTGAAGATTAAACAGTCAGGCTGGCAGCTGTTCCAGAGCAACAGCAATTTCCGCCGCGCGGTGTTCCTCGGCGTGCTGTTGCAGGTCATGCAGCAGTTCACCGGTATGAACGTCATCATGTATTACGCGCCGAAAATTTTCGAAATCGCCGGCTTTGCCAACACCACACAACAAATGTGGGGCACGGTGATTGTCGGTCTGGTGAACGTGCTGGCCACCTTTATCGCGATTGGTCTGGTGGATCGCTGGGGCCGTAAGCCTACGCTGCTGCTGGGCTTCCTGGTCATGGCCGTCGGTATGGGCGTGCTGGGTACCATGCTGCACATTGGCATTCACTCGCCGGAAGCGCAGTACTTCGCTATTGCGATGCTGCTGATGTTCATCGTTGGTTTTGCGATGTCTGCCGGTCCGCTGATTTGGGTACTGTGTTCAGAAATCCAGCCGCTGAAAGGTCGCGACTTTGGTATTACGGTGTCTACCGCGACCAACTGGATTGCTAACATGATTGTCGGTGCCACCTTCCTGACCATGTTGAATACGCTGGGCAATGCACCAACCTTCTGGGTGTACGCCGGTCTGAACGTATTCTTCATTCTGCTGACGCTGACGCTGATTCCAGAGACCAAAAACGTCTCGCTGGAACACATCGAACGCAATCTGATGTCAGGCAAGAAACTGCGCGATATCGGGCAGAAATAATCCCGCTAAGCGAATGCAAGGGCTGCCAACGGGCAGCCCTTTTTTGTTTGGACTGCGCATCGCGCCACATAACCGTGCGGTCGCCATATAAATGGCGCCCCTACGTTTATGGTGCGGAATTTTCGTAGGGTCGTCATTTATGACGACCGCTTCACATTTAACCAAACACCAGGTCGCCATTGATGGCGACCCTACAAGTTGATTCAACTGCTGCAACCTTTTATGCTGCCCCACATGAAAACACCGCGCCTTCCCATCGCCATACAACAAGCCGTCATGCGCTCGCTGCGCCATTTTTTACAGCTGGCGAATGAAAAACTTGAGCGTCGCTTTGATGAGCCAAACCTGGTTTATCAGCAGCGCGGCACGGCGGCGGGCACCGCATGGCTGGAAAAGTGGGAAATCCGCATTAATCCTGTGCTGCTGCTGGAGAACCAACAGGCGTTTGTTGATGAAGTGGTGCCGCACGAACTGGCGCATCTGCTGGTGTGGAAAACCTTTGGCCGCGTGCCCCCGCACGGCAAAGAGTGGAAATGGATGATGGAGAGCGTACTCGGTGTCCCGGCACGTCGTACCCACCAGTTTGAAATCGATTCGGTGCGCAGCAATACGTTCCCCTATCGCTGCCGCTGTCAGCAGCACCAGCTGACTGTGCGTCGTCACAACCGCGTGCTGCGCGGCGAAAGCGAATATCGTTGCGTACACTGCAAATCCCTGCTGCAACCCGGTGAGTTTTTAGCAACATAGCTCAGCAACCTAGTCCTGAAATCTCATATCCCGTTCGTCATCATTCTGTTACCCTGCCGCCCTTTTTCAGGACCAGGTTAATTTTTGGAATATGTCTCGCAAAACATTGCTGTTTCTTACCCTATTAGTTGCTCCGCTTAGTGCTTATAGCCTCAGTTTCACTAATTATCATCAAAACAACTTTCAGCAGGCCAAAGCCTATGCCGCACAAATCAATGCTGATGCACCCGCGGACTTCTACTGCGGCTGCAAAATCAGCTGGCACGGCAAAAAAGGCGTACCGGATCTGAGCAGTTGCGGCTACAGCGTGCGTAAGAACGCCAATCGCGCCGAGCGCATTGAGTGGGAGCATGTTATGCCGGCGTGGGAATTCGGCCATCAGCGCCAGTGCTGGCAGAACGGCGGACGTAAAAGCTGCAGTAAAGATGCCGATTACCGCCGTATCGAGAGCGATTTGCATAATCTGCAACCGGCGATTGGCGAAGTGAATGGCGATCGCAATAACTTCCAGTACAGCCAGTGGAACGGGGGCGAGCAACAGTATGGCCAGTGCAGCATGAAAATCGATTTCAAGCAGAAGCTGGCGCAACCGCCAGAGCGGGCACGCGGAGCGATTGCCCGTACTTACTTCTATATGCGCGATCAATATCATCTGCGCCTGTCACGTCAGCAAACCCAGCTTTTCACCGCCTGGGATAAGCAATATCCGGTGACGCAGTGGGAGTGTGAGCGCGATAATCGCATCGCTAAAATACAGGGAAATCATAATTCCTACGTTCAGCAGGCTTGCCAGCGCTGAAAGCGCTACCCTACACTAGCTTTTTTCGATTGCGCCGTGTCCGCTGACACGGCATAACGCTGGCAGGAACCGCATGCGTATACCTCGCATTTATCATCCCGAACCTCTCGAAGTTAACAGCGAAGTCCTCCTTGATGAAGACGCCGCTAACCATGTCGGACGCGTGCTACGCATGACGGCCGGTCAGCAGATCGAACTGTTTGATGGCAGTAATCTGACTTTTCACGCTGAAATCACCCAGGCTGATAAAAAGCGTGTAAAAGTAAGGGTCCTTGCCAGTCAGGCGGATAACCGCGAATCCCCGCTGCATCTGCACCTCGGCCAGGTGATGTCGCGCGGTGAAAAAATGGAATTCACCATCCAGAAATCGATCGAACTTGGCGTGAATGTGATTACGCCGTTGTTTTCTGAACGCTGCGGCGTAAAGCTGGATGCCGAGCGACTGGCAAAAAAGATTCAGCAATGGCAGAAAATTGCGATTGCCGCCTGTGAACAGTGCGGCCGCAATCGCGTGCCAGAAATTCGCGAACCGATGACGCTGCTTGCCTGGTGTGCGGAAGCCGATGAAGGCCTGAAGTTGAATTTGCATCCGCGCGCGAACCACAGCATTAATACGCTGCCGCAGCCGGTTGAGCGCCTTCGTCTGCTGATTGGCCCGGAAGGCGGCTTATCTGCCGATGAAATTGCCATGACGGCGCAGCAGGGTTTCACCGATATTTTGCTCGGACCACGCGTGTTACGTACCGAAACCACCGCGCTCACCGCCATCACGGCACTTCAGGTGAGGTTTGGCGACCTCGGTTAAGCGATACTTTTGGTTGAATACCCCTTTGAGGAGAGAATAATGATCAAGCTTGGCATCGTTATGGACCCTATTTCGTCCATCAACATTAAAAAAGACACCAGCTTCGCCATGTTGCTGGAAGCACAGCGCCGTGGTTACGAAATTCATTACATGGAGATGAGCGATCTCTCCCTGCGCGGTGGTGTGACTTACGCGCGCACCCGTTTGCTCAGCGTTGAGCAGAACTACGAGAGTTGGTACACCTTTGGTAACGAGCAGCTTATTCCGCTGGCCGATCTCAACGTCGTGCTGATGCGTAAAGATCCGCCGTTTGACACCGAATTTATCTACGCAACCTACCTGCTGGAACGCGCGGAAGAGCAAGGCACGCTGATCGTCAACAAACCGCAAAGCCTGCGCGACTGCAACGAAAAGCTGTATACCGCCTGGTTCGCCGACCTGACGCCAGATACCTTAGTGACGCGCAACAAAGAGCAGCTGCGCGCCTTCTGGCAGGAGCACGGTGATGTGATCCTGAAACCACTGGACGGCATGGGTGGCGCGTCCATCTTCCGCGTGAAGCAGGATGACCCGAACTTTGGCGTGATCACCGAAACCCTGACCAATCACGGCCAGAACTTCTGCATGGCGCAGAACTATCTGCCGGCGATTAAAGAGGGTGACAAACGCGTGCTGGTGGTGGATGGCGAACCGGTGCCTTACTGCCTGGCGCGTATTCCACAAGGTGGCGAAACACGCGGTAATCTGGCCGCCGGTGGACGAGGTGAAGCGCGTCCGCTCAGCGATAGCGATTGGGAAATCGCGCGTCGCGTCGGTCCAACGCTCAAAGCCAAAGGGCTGATTTTTGTCGGCCTGGATATCATCGGTGATAAACTGACTGAAGTTAACGTAACCAGCCCAACCTGCGTACGTGAAATCGAGGCCGCGTTCCCGATATCAATCACTGGCATGCTGATGGATGCCATTGAGAAACGCCTGGGCTGATGCCGTCGGAGTGCGAGCTCCGTGAACACCCAAAACCGGCGCTGTCGCGGCTGCGTCGGTTATTTTTGGTATACGAGTGATAATGAATTTACAGCATCATTTTTTAATTGCGATGCCGTCGCTGCAGGACCCGCTATTCAAACGCTCCGTGGTGTATATCTGCGAGCACAATGAAGATGGCGCCATGGGTTTGATCGTAAACAAACCAATGGAAAACCTGACGGTCGAAGGCATTCTTAAAAAGCTTAAAATTAGCGCATCCGAACGTGACCCTGCCATCAAACTGGATAAGCCGGTCTTTGCCGGTGGTCCGCTGGCGGAGGATCGTGGTTTTATCCTGCACTCCGCGCAGCGCATCTACTCCTCAAGCATTCGTATTTCCGATACCACCGTCATTACCACCTCGCGTGATGTGCTGGAAGCGATCGGGACCACTTCGCAGCCAGATAACGTACTGGTCGCGCTGGGATATTGTGCCTGGGAGAAAGGTCAGCTTGAAGATGAGCTACTGGAGAACGCCTGGCTCACCTCACCGGCTAACACCAACATTCTGTTCCAGACGCCCATTGCGGAGCGCTGGCGCGAAGCCGCGCGCGGTTTAGGCGTGGATATACACAATATCGCCACCGATGCAGGGCACGCCTGATGGCCAGTGAAACCTTACTGGGCTTCGATTTCGGCACCAAAAGTATCGGCGTTGCCATTGGTCAGCAGCTTACGGGCACTGCGCGGGCGCTGACGGCCCTGAAAGCGCAAGACGGCACGCCAGACTGGAACCTGATCGAAAAGCTGCTGAAAGAGTGGCAACCCAATTATGTAGTGGTTGGATTGCCGCTGAATATGGATGGCACCGAACAAGAACTCACCGCGCGCGCGCGTAAGTTTGCCAATCGCCTGCACGGTCGCTTTGGCGTACGCGTCGAGCTGCAGGACGAACGCCTGAGCACCGTTGAGGCGCGTGCCGACCTGTTTGAACGCGGTGGTTTTCGTGCGCTGCAAAAAGGCCAGGTCGATTCCCAATCGGCGGTGATTATTCTCGAAGATTGGTTCGATACGCATTAAAACGCATTCAAAAACCAGGTGCGCATAAATGCGCCCCCTACGGGTGACTTTCGTAGGGTCGCCATTCATGGCGACCGCTACAACCCCTGTTCAAATCATCCCCGCCTGCTGACGCGCCTGCTCGCTCTGGGCAAAGGTTTGCATCCCGGCCTGCGCACCGGTTTGCAATACGCCAGGCAACTGGTGCATTTTCCCTTCGCGGATCAGGTTCGCCACCGCCGGCGTCGCCACCAGCACTTCAAATAAACCAATGCGTCCGCCCGCCTTTGCTGGCACTAAACGTTGCGCCAGCACCGCTTTAAGGCTGCCCGCTAATTGGGTACGCACCAGGTTTTTCTCCTCGGCGGGAAACACGTCTACTAGCCGATCCACCGCCTGGGTTGCACCACGCGTATGCAGCGTCGCCAGCACTAAATGGCCGGTTTCTGCCGCGGTAAGCGCCAGGCGGATGGTTTCGCTATCACGCAGTTCACCAAGCAGAATCACATCGGGATCTTCGCGCAGCGCGGCTTTTAGCCCATGTTGAAACGAGGCGCAGTGCGCGCCTACTTCGCGCTGCTGAATTAACGATCGCTGACTGTGATGAACAAACTCGACGGGGTCTTCCAACGTCAGGATGTGCCGCGCCTGTTGGCGATTAAGGCTATCCACCATCGCTGCCAGCGTGGTGGATTTGCCGCTGCCGGTGGCGCCGGTAA
This sequence comes from Candidatus Pantoea floridensis, assembly GCF_900215435.1. NCBI lineage: Bacteria > Pseudomonadati > Pseudomonadota > Gammaproteobacteria > Enterobacterales > Erwiniaceae > Pantoea > Candidatus Pantoea floridensis. The sequence continues at coordinate 2,653,876 of NZ_OCMY01000001.1, read as the reverse complement.
TCAAAATTAGCCCCTCCTCCAGCTGTAATAGCTGGCTCACCACTTCGGGCAAATGCAGGCTGTTGAGATCCGGCGCACTGCTGGCAATTAGCCTCAGCGCCAGCGATAAACCGTGACGCTGCATAAACAGGTTGGCGCGCAGTCGCACGCCGCTGGTCAGCGTCATGGCAAAGTCTACGTGGCCGTTTTCCTCCAGCTCGGCCTGCTGCGGTGCCGTGAGCCACTGCTGCATAACGCTTTCCAGCCAGCCGCCTGCTAGCTCGCTTTGCTGCGGGATCGGCTCCAGCACGCCTTGTCGGCGCCAGTGCGGCAAATGTCCGCTGCAAAGGTGCAGATCGGCGGCGTTATGCTTTACACTAAGCGCCACCATTTCATCCAACTCCATTTAACTTCTCCTGACTATGACTTCCATTGAGCACAACTTACAGCAAGTGCGTGAGCGTATCGCCGCTGCCGCCGCACGTTGCGGGCGCGCGCCAGAAGAAATTACGCTGCTTGCAGTGAGCAAAACTAAGCCTGCGAGCGCGGTCGCAGAAGCCATCAATGCGGGGCAACGCGCGTTTGGTGAAAATTACGTGCAGGAAGGGGTTGAAAAAGTGGCCGAACTGGCCGCACATCCTGATTTGCAATGGCACTTTATCGGTCCGTTACAATCCAATAAAAGCCGTCTGGTGGCGGAAAACTTTGCCTGGTGCCATACCGTTGATCGACAGCGTATCGCGCAGCGCCTGAACGATCAGCGCCCGGCGTCGTTACCGCCGCTCAACGTGTTAATTCAGGTAAATATCAGTGACGAAAACAGCAAATCTGGCATCATGCTGGAGGCGCTGCCGGAGCTGGCGCAGCACATCGCCGCATTGCCGCATCTGCGCCTGCGAGGACTGATGGCCATACCAGCGCCAGAAACAGAATACGCACGTCAGCTGGCGGTTTGCGAAAAGATGGCCGCCGCGTTTCATGCCTTACAACAGGATTATCCTGACGTCGATACGCTTTCTCTGGGAATGAGCGACGATATGGACGCGGCAATCGCCGCGGGCAGCACCATGGTGCGGATTGGCACCGCCGTTTTTGGCGCGCGGGATTATGCGCGACCTTCACAACAATAATTGAGGAACCTCATGTTAACACTGACGTTTTTAGTCAAAACGCTGATCGATTTGTACGTGATGGTGCTGCTGCTGCGCATCTGGATGCAGTGGTCGCGCTGTGACTTCTACAACCCGCTGGCGCAGTTTGTCGTGAAGATCACCCAACCGATTATCAAGCCACTGCGCCGTATCATTCCGGCGATTGGCCCGATTGATACTGCATCGCTGCTGCTGGCGTTTGTGCTGACTACGCTAAAATATCCGCTGCTGCTGCTGATTCAGGTCGGCGTGTTCTCAGTGGACCCCACCAATTTATTGGTTGGCCTGCTGTCGCTAATAAAGTCCGCCGGTTATCTGGTGTTCTGGGTGATCATCATTCGTTCGCTGATGAGCTGGATCAGCCAGGGGCGCGGCCCGATGGATCAGGTGTTGCTGCAGCTGACTGAACCGCTGATGTCACCAATTCGCCGTATTCTGCCCGCGATGGGCGGCATCGATTTCTCTGCCATGATTGTGATTCTGGTGCTGTACGCGCTGAATTTCCTCGGCATGGACCTGTTCCCAGGTCTCTGGTATTTGCTGTAATTCGTTAATCTGGAACTGTTATGCAAAAAGTTGTTCTCGCGACCGGTAATCCGGGCAAAGTTCGTGAGCTGGCCGATCTGTTAGCGGCCTTCGGACTCGATATTGTGGCGCAAACTGAACTCGGCGTGGAGTCAGCGGAAGAAACCGGCCTGACTTTCATCGAAAATGCCATTCTCAAAGCGCGTCATGCGGCTGCTATCACTGGATTGCCAGCCATTGCCGACGATTCCGGATTGGCGGTCGATGCGCTGGGCGGCGCGCCGGGTATCTACTCCGCGCGCTATGCGGGCGTTGACGCCAGCGACCAGCAAAATCTGGATAAGCTGCTGGTGGCGCTGGAAAAGGTGCCGGACGCTGAACGTCAGGCGCAGTTCCACTGCGTGCTGGTGTATGTGCGTCATGCGGCCGATCCTACGCCGCTGGTGTTTCACGGCAGCTGGGCCGGTGAAATCACCCGCTCAGCCGCTGGCGAAGGCGGTTTTGGTTACGATCCCATCTTCTATGTCCCTGAATTAGGTAAAACGGCGGCTGAGCTGAGTAAAGACGAAAAGCGCGCCGTCTCTCACCGTGGTAAAGCATTGACGCTGCTGCTGGAAGCGATGCGCAATGCCTGAATTACCTCCGTTAAGCCTGTACATCCACATTCCGTGGTGTGTGCAGAAGTGCCCGTACTGTGATTTCAACTCTCACGCGTTAAAAGGCGAGGTGCCGCACATAGAGTATGTGCAGCACCTGCTGAACGATCTCGAACAGGATTTGCCGCTCACCGCGGGGCGCGAGGTGCGCACTATCTTCATTGGTGGCGGTACGCCAAGCCTGCTGAGCAGCAATGCGATGCAGATGCTAATGGACGGCGTACGCGCGCGTTTGCCGTTGGCTGCCGACGCAGAAATCACCATGGAAGCCAATCCCGGAACCGTGGAAGCCGATCGCTTCAGCGGTTATCAGCGCGCGGGGATTAACCGTATTTCGATTGGCGTGCAAAGCTTTAGCCCGCAAAAGCTGGAGCGTCTGGGCCGCATTCACGGACCGGAAGAAGCGGTACGCGCGGCGCAGCTGGCGGAAGGCTTAGGTCTGCGCAGCTTTAACCTCGATCTGATGCACGGCTTGCCGGATCAGTCGCTGGAAGAGGCGCTGGACGATCTGCGCCAGGCGATTGCCCTCAATCCACCGCATCTATCGTGGTATCAGCTGACGATCGAACCGAATACCTTATTTGGCTCGCGTCCACCGCAACTGCCGGATGACGACGCGCTGTGGGATATTTTTGAGCAAGGCCATCAGCTGCTGAGCGCCGCTGGCTATCAGCAATATGAAACCTCGGCCTACGCTAAACCCGGCTATCGCTGCGAGCACAACCTAAACTACTGGCGCTTTGGTGATTATCTGGGCATTGGCTGCGGCGCACACGGCAAGCTGACGCAGCCGGATGGCCGCATCGTGCGCACCGTTAAAACGCGCCATCCACGCGGCTTTATGAAAGGCAATTATCTCGATAAAAAGCACGAGGTGGCGGAAAACGACAAACCGTTCGAATTCTTTATGAACCGTTTCCGTCTGCTGGAAGCCGCTCCGCGCGCGGATTTCCGTCGCTATACCGGTATGGATGAGCAGGTGATTCGCCCGCAAATTGATGCCGCGATAGCGGTGGGATACGTGGTGGAAAGTGCTGAATACTGGCAGATTACTGAGAAAGGGAAGCTGTTCCTGAACTCGCTGCTGGAGCTGTTTTTAAGCGAAGATGAATAAACAGAAGGCCGGGAAACCGGCCTTCTGCTTTGTTAACCTTTAACGCCCTGCATCAACCCTTTGCGTTGATCTTCCAGCACGGTGACGCGATTACACACTTCGTGGCCGAAATTCTGGAAATCCTGTTCCTGCTTGTTCCATTCCGCCTGCACCGATTGCTGTAAGCCGCCAAGGTTGCCCATGATGGCCTGCAGCGGATTGCTGCCGTTCGCCGCCTGGCTGCTGCCCATCTCGTTGAGGCTATCCTGCATGATGCCGCCCAATGTGCTCTGCACCAGCTTCTCGCCTTCTGCACGCACCTGATCGATGGCCTGATGATGGAAGGTTAATCCATCCGGGCGATGCTCAATGATACGGTTCATTTGCTGCTTGAGCTGGCCATCCAGTTTGGTGAGACGATTGCGTACGTTGCTGTTAGCGCCAAGCTTCTCAACAATCACTTTGTCCAGCGCCACGCGGCTACGCTCCAGACGCGAGGTCGCGCCGCTGTCGATCCACGGCAAATCGCGACGCAGCGCGGTTTGATAATCAATGGCTTTCTGGCGCGTTGCGTTGTCAACGCTGACCTTCTGCCCATTAAACTGCACATCGCCCTGCGGCGTGATTTCAAGGTTGCCGTTGCTGCCCACCACCTGCACGCTCTGTGGTTTAACAATCACATCATCCTGTGGCTTAACGCTACATTCATACGCAGCCTGAGCCTGAGTTGCCGCCAGCAGCAGCGCGGCGATAAGTGCCTTACGAACCATGAAATCTCCTGAACAATAAAAAGGTCGCCAAAAATGGCGACCCTACGACGGATTTCGTAAGGTGGCCATTGATGGCCACCAACACGCATCAACCATTAAAGATTAGTCCCACCAAACGTCGAAGAGTTCAGTTACTTGAATATCAGAAAGGTTATGCTGCTCAAGCCATTTACGCACCAGCTCGCGGTGCTCATCGGTGCACTTGCCGGTTTCCTGCAGGCAAACCAGACCTTCCCACACCAGATAACCGCTGCCGTCATACGCCAGACCATTCGGTGCGATCACTTCATTAATGAACTGATCAACAGTCGCATCAATTTGCTCCTCAGTTGTGCCTTCGGCGAAACGCCAGGCCACGGAGAAACCCAATTCCTGAAACTCATCAATATGCAGTTTTTTACGCAAACGGCGGCTACGCTGTACGGCCATTATTTCACCCTCTCAAACATCAGATCCCATACGCCATGGCCCAGTCGCTGCCCGCGCTGCTCAAACTTGGTTAACGGACGCGTTTCGGGACGCGGCACGTAATTGTTACTTTCCGACTGATTTTTATATCCGTCGATGCTGCTCATCACGTCTAACATGTGTTCGGCGTAGGCTTCCCAGTCGGTTGCCATGTGGAACACGCCGCCCAGCTTCAACTTCCGCATCACCAGCTCAGCAAACGGCACCTGTACGATGCGACGTTTGTTATGGCGCGCTTTGTGCCACGGATCCGGGAAGAACAGCTGCACCATACGCAGCGAGTTGTCCGGAATCATCTTCTGCAGCACTTCCACCGCGTCGTGACACATCACGCGCAGGTTCTCAACGCCCGCTTCTTTGGCTGAGGCCAGGCAAGCGCCAACGCCCGGCGCATGGACTTCCAGCCCGAGGAAGTTCTGGTGCGGATTATTCTGCGCCATGGTCACCAGCGATGCGCCCATGCCGAAACCAATTTCCAGCACCACCGGCGCGTCACGACCAAACAGCGTCACCAGATCCAGCGGTTCCGGCTGGAACTCAACGCCCATCTCCGGCCATAAATTATCGAGCGCGAGCTGCTGTCCTTTCGTTAAGCGCCCCTGGCGGCGCACAAAACTGCGGATACGGCGTAATGGCCGCCCGTTCTCATCAAATTCTGGGGTGATGACGTCATTAATCATGTTGAAGCCTGCTGGTTAGCCTGTTCTGGGAAACGGGCATTATGCAAAGTTAGAAAGCAGAAGCAAGCCTTTGCAATGTTCCGGTTTACACCCTGATGTCTCTGTGCTGGAATTCCTGCCTGATTGTAGAGTAAACACGGAAAATTTCCTTCTTATGATGCAAGCGCCGACGTTCGCGCAACAAGTGCTGGATTGGTATCAGCGCTTCGGTCGCAAAACCCTGCCGTGGCAGCAGGAGAAGACGCCATACAAAGTGTGGCTCTCTGAAGTGATGCTGCAGCAAACGCAAGTGACCACCGTTATTCCCTATTTTGAACGCTTTATGGCGCGCTTCCCGACGGTCAGCGATCTGGCCGCCGCGCCGCTGGACGAAGTGCTGCATCTGTGGACCGGCCTTGGCTATTACGCGCGGGCGCGCAATCTGCATAAAGCGGCTAAGCAGGTGGTGGAGAAGCACGGCGGCGAGTTCCCACGCAACTTTGATGATGTGGCGGCATTGCCGGGTATTGGTCGATCGACTGCTGGCGCGGTGTTATCGCTGTCGCTGGGCCTGCATTTCCCGATTCTGGATGGTAACGTGAAGCGCGTGCTGGCGCGCTGCTACGCGGTTGGCGGCTGGCCGGGCAAAAAAGACGTTGAGAAACGTCTGTGGCAGATCAGCGAAGAGGTTACGCCCGCAGAAGGCGTTAGCCAGTTCAATCAGGCGATGATGGACCTTGGGGCATTAGTATGTACTCGCTCACGTCCTAAGTGTGAAATCTGCCCGCTGAACAGCCGCTGCGTGGCCTATGCCAATAACAGCTGGACCAACTATCCCGGCAAGAAGCCGAAGCAGACCTTGCCGGAACGTAGCGGCTGGATGCTGATGATGCAGGATGGCGACGATGTGTGGCTAGAGCAGCGTCCGCCGGTCGGCTTATGGGGCGGGCTATTTTGCTTCCCGCAGTTCACCAGTGAGCAAGCGCTAACTGACTGGCTAAGCGACCGTGGCATTCAGGCTAAGCCACAGCAGCTCACGGCGTTTCGTCATACCTTTAGCCATTTCCACTTAGACATTGTGCCTATGTGGCTAGCGTGGCCTTCCGCTGGGTCGCTGATGGATGAAGCGGGCGGTCTCTGGTATAACTTAGCGCAACCACCGTCAGTGGGTTTGGCAGCGCCGGTTGAGCGCTTGTTGCATGAACTGCGCCATCCCCAGCAGCTTACGCGTCGATCGGGCGTGACCGAAGAGGAAGAGTAATGAGCCGCACCATTTTTTGTACTTATCTGCAACGCGACGCTGAAGGCCAGGACTTTCAGCTCTATCCTGGCGAACTGGGTAAGCGCATCTTCAATGAGATCTCCAAAGAAGCCTGGCAGCAGTGGATGTCCAAGCAGACCATGCTGATCAATGAAAAAAAATTGAGCATGATGAACCCGGAAGATCGCAAAGTGCTGGAGAAGGAGATGGTGAATTTCCTGTTCGAAGGCAAAGACGTGCACATTGAAGGTTACACCCCGCCAGAAAAATAACCGTTCAGGGCTTCCCTTTGAAGCCCTCTTTTTCGAGTCAGGCACGCATTAACAATGAATAAAAAACTGATAGCACTGTTGGTGATTGCACCACTTTTGGTCTCCTGCTCCGGACAAAAAAAATCGCAGTATCATGAAGAGTGGGTCAAGGACACCAACGGTTTCGATATCCTGATGGGTCAGTTCGCCCACAACATTGAAAATATTTGGGGCATCAATGAGGTTCTGATCGCCGGACCGAAAGACTACGTCAAATATAGCGATGGTTATTACACCCGCAGTCACATCAACTTTGACAGCGGTAGCATCACCATTGAGACCATTTCCGGTACCGATCCGATGGCCAGCCTGCGCCAGGCAATCATCACCACGCTGTTGATTGGCGAAGACCCGGGTAATGTCGATCTCTACTCTGATGCCAACGATATTCAAATCAGTAAAGAGCCGCTGCTGTACGGCCAGGTGCTGGATAACACCGGTCAGCCGATTCGCTGGCAGGGCCGCGCCGGCAACTTTGCTGACTATCTGATTCAGAACAAACTGCAGAAGCGCACTTCCGGATTGCATGTCATCTGGTCGGTGACCATTCCGATGGTGCCGAACCACCTTGATAAGCGTGCGCACAAATATCTGCCGATGGTGCGTAAAGCGGCGGAACAATATGGCGTCGATGCCTCATTGATTCTGGCGATTATGCAGATTGAATCGAGTTTCAACCCCTATGCGGTCAGCCATTCTGATGCGCTGGGTCTGATGCAGGTGGTGCAGCATACTGCCGGCGTCGATGTGTTCCGCATGAAAGGCAAAGGCGGCAAGCCGAGCCGCAGCTATCTGCTTGATCCTGAGAATAATATTGATGCGGGCACCGCGTATTTGTCGCTGCTGCAGAGAAGCTATTTAGGTGGGATTCAGGATCCGGTCTCGCGGCGTTATGCGGTGATCACTGCGTATAACGGCGGTGCGGGCAGCGTGCTGCGCGTGTTCTCCAGCGACAAAGATCGCGCCTTCTCGTCGATTAACGGTATGTCGCCAGCCGAGGTATATCAGACGCTGACCACCAACCATCCATCGGCGGAATCGCGTCGTTATCTGTACAAAGTGAGCCAGGCGCAGCGCAGCTATCGTCGGTTCTAGGACGGTGCGATGATTGAAACGGTGGGCATAAATGCCCACCCTACACGTAAGGTCGCCATTTATGGCGACCTTGTTAAACCATCATATTCGCCACCAGATGCTTACGCCCGTTCTCCCCTTCCTCGGTGTAAACCCCTTGCAGCTCCGGCGAAAAGCCCGGCAGGAGATTGATGCCCTCTTCCAGCGCGAGGAAATAGCGCTGCACCGCCCCGCCCCACACTTCCCCCGGCACCACGCACAGCACGCCTGGCGGATAGGGCAATGCGCCTTCTGCCGCAATGCGTCCTTCGGCTTTGGCAATGGGCACCAGCTCCACTTCGCCGCGAATATACGCCTGATGCGCATCCTGCGGATTCACTTTCACCGGTGGGAAACAGGCCGAGCGGAACATCGCTTTCTGTAAATCCTTCACGTCGAAGCTGACGTAGAGATCGTGCATCTCCTGGCACAGGCGGCGCAGCGTGTAATCTTTGTAACGCTCGATATTCTTGCGATAGACGCTCGGCAGCACTTCCGCCAGCAGCGCATCCTCACGCACGTGCTGCTCAAACTGCACCAGCATCGCCACCAGATGCGCCATCTTCTCCGGTGTTTCAGCGGGCGTCAGCAGGAACAGAATCGAGTTCAGGTCGCACTTTTCCGGCACGATACCGTTCTCACGCAGGTAGTTAGCCAGAATCGTCGCGGGAATGCCGAAGCGGGTGTATTCACCGCTGGCGGCATCAATGCCCGGCGTGGTGAGCAGCAGCTTACACGGGTCGACCAAATACTGATCCTGCGCGTAACCTTCAAAACCGTGCCACTTCGCCCCCGGTTCAAGACTAAAGTAAGCAGGATCGGCGGCAATGGCTTCGGTTTCCGCCGTTTGCCACAGCTTGCCGTGCACTTTTTCTGGCAGGAACGGTTGGATCATCTCACAGCGTTCCAGAATCGCTTTGCGCGCATCAATGCCGATGGTGACGCACTCGTGCCACATGCTGCGCCCCGCTTCGCCTTGGTGCATACGGGCGTTGATATCCAGCGCGGCAAACAGCGGATAGAACGGGCTGGTGGAGGCGTGCAGCATAAAGGCATTATTGAGGCGCTTGTGCGGACAGAAGCGCTTTTGCCCACGGATGTGATTGTCTTTCTTGTGGATTTGCGAGGTCTGCGAGAAACCGGCCAGCTGCTTGTGCACTGACTGCGTAACAAAAATACCGGGATCGTTCGCGTCCAACTCCAGCGTCAGCGGCGAGCAGCCGGCCATCAACGGGATGAACTGCTCATAGCCGACCCACGCTGAGTCAAACAGGATGTAATCACACAGATGCCCGATGCGATCGACCACCTGCCGCGCGTTGTACACCGTGCCGTCATAAGTACCAAGCTGGATAATCGCCAGGCGGAAAGGCCGCTGATCCTGAGCGCGATGCGGCGCCACTTTCGCAATCTGCTCACGCAGATAGGCATCGTCAAAGCAGTGCGCATCAATGCCGCCGATAAAGCCAAACGGGTTACGCGCCGCCTCCAGATACACCGGCGTTGCGCCCGCCTGAATCAGCGCACCGTGGTGATTGGATTTATGGTTGTTGCGGTCAAACAGCACCAGATCGCCGCGCGTTAGCAGCGCATTGGTCACCACTTTATTGGCGCTGGAGGTGCCGTTAAGCACGAAATAGGTTTTGTCGGCGTTAAACACTTTGGCCGCGAACTTCTGCGCATCTTTGGCGGAGCCTTCGTGGATCAGCAAATCGCCCAGCTTGACGTCAGCGTTGCACATATCGGAACGGAACACGTTCTCGCCATAGAACTCATAAAACTGCCGTCCCGCCGGATGTTTGCGGAAAAACGCGCCGCCCTGATGTCCCGGGCAAGCAAAGGTGCTGTTCTGCATATCAACGTAGCGCGTGAGCGTATCGAAGAACGGCGGCAGCAATGCTGATTCATACGCCAGCGCCGCGTCTTCCAGCGCCTGCCACTCTTCCGGCGCGCCGTTGATTTCAGCGGTGACGCCCGGCAGCTTTAGTACGTCTTCATCGAACGCATTGGCGACAAACACCGGCAGATTAAAGCCGATCTTCTGCAACAGCGTTAACACACCGCTGCGCGTATCTGACAGGGTGACCACCACCGCAGCGACATCGGTGAAATCAGTATTGTCCAGCGTCACCACGTCGCGTGTGGTATTCAGGCTGAGACTTGGCGCGACAGCAACGCTGGCAGCAATTTTCAATGGGTTCATAACACAAATCCCTGAGCAAGGATGAGTGGGTGCCGATGGCACAGCAATGAGGAGATTTCCTCGGCGAAAGTCATAAGGGAGTAGATGGCTGACTGGGGCGCAATCATGTCATCTTTTTTTTGCAGGAACAACCGTACCCTCACCCCAGCCCTCTCCCGTTATACGGGAGAGGGAGCAGTCGGAGCGATAATTAAGCGCTGCTGGATCGGTTCCCTCGCCCGCTTGCGGGAGAGGGTTAGGGTGAGGGAAAAAAAGGAGTACTATTATTCAACTTTCCTCAACCAGCCGGAGGCTACATGTTTAAGGCATTGGTCATTGAAAATGACGAACAGGGTTATCGCACCACCTTGCAAGACCTTTCAGAAAAACAACTTCCCGATCAGGATGTCACCCTCGAAGTAAGCTACTCCACGCTCAACTACAAAGACGCGCTCGCCATCTGCAACAAAGGCCCGATTGTGCGTCAGTTCCCAATGGTGCCAGGCATCGATTTTGTCGGCCGGGTGATTAGCAGCCGCCATCCTGAATGGCAGCAGGACGATGTCGCGCTGCTCACCGGCTGGGGCGTGGGTGAAAAACATTGGGGCGGACTGGCGCAGAAAGCCAGCGTTTCGGGTGACTGGCTGGTGAAAGTGCCGTCCGCGCTCAGCCCGCTGCAAACCATGGCGATTGGCACCGCCGGTTTCACCGCCATGCTGTGCGTGCTGGCGCTGGAGAAACAGGGCATCACGCCACAGCATGGTCCGGTATTAGTCACCGGCGCGAGCGGCGGTGTCGGCAGCTTTGCCGTTAGCCTGCTGGCGCGGCTTGGCTATGAAGTAGTGGCTTCCAGCGGGCGCGCCAGCGACAGCGATTATCTGATCAACACGCTGGGCGCTGCCTCGGTTATCGATCGTGCGGAACTGAGCGAGCCAGGCAAGCCGCTGGCGAAAGAGCGCTGGGCGGCAGCAATTGATAGCGTTGGCAGCCACACGCTAGCTAACGTGTTAGCAGGCATCAAGCGCGATGGCGTGGTCGCAGCCTGCGGCATGGCGCAAGGGTTAGATCTGCCAACCAGCGTGGCGCCGTTCATTCTGCGCGGCGTGATTCTGGCGGGCGTGGATAGCGTGATGTGCGCAAAACCGCTGCGTCAGCAGGCGTGGCAGCGTCTGGCGGAACTGGTGGATGGCGACTTGCTGCAGCAACTCACCAAGGTGATTCCGCTGAGCGAAGCGCGGGAAGGTGCCGAGCAGCTGCTGGCGGGGAAAGTGCGTGGCCGGTTAATCGTTGATTGCCGCTGATGTGTCGTAGGGTCGCCATTCATGGCGACCTGGTGGGCATGAATGCCCACCCTACGAAAACACAGGCATTACAATCAGGCTCGCAGTTGGATTTGCGGCCTGCTCTTTCCCTCCTGCATCACCACATCCAGCTCCGCCTGATACCAGCGCGTCAGCGTGGATTCGGTCATCACTTCCTGCGGTGCGCCCTGCGCCACCAGTTTGCCCTGATGCAACAACAACACGCGATCCGACCACAGCGATGCGAGATTAAGATCGTGCAGCACGGTACAGACGCTAAAGCGTCCGTTGCGCGTTAAGCGGTGCAGCAAACGCAAACTGTGCTGCTGCCAGTACAGATCGAGCGCCGACGTCGGTTCATCAAGAAACAGCCAGCCGCGCGGACCATCGCCATGCCACAGCTGCGCCAGCACGCGCGCCAGCTGCACGCGCTGCTGCTCCCCGCCAGAGAGCGAGCGATAATCGCGCTTTGCCAGCTCGAGGCTGCCGGTGATGTACATCACCTCTTCGATAACCGCTTTCGATTGGCTGGCCGGCCAGGGCGCACGGCCCATCGCCACCACTTCAGCCGCCACTAACGGAAAGGTGAGGCTGTTTTGCTGACGCATTACGGCGCGGCGCTGCGCCAGCGGTTCACGCGGCCATGCATTTAACGGGCGATCGCCGAGCCAGCATTCCCCTGCTTCTGGCATGAGAAAGCCAGTTAGCAGTCGTAGCAGCGTGGATTTCCCTGCGCCGTTCGGACCAATCAGCGCGACCATTTCACCGGGCTGTAAGCTAAGCGAAACGTCATCGATTAAGGCGCGCGCGCCGTGGCTAAAGCGCAGACCGCGCGCCTGCAGGCAATCACTCATTCATCCCCCTTGGGCTCACGCAGAATCAGCCAGAGAAACCACGGGCCACCGAGCAGGCTGGTTAACAGGCCAACCGGCATTTCTGCCGGGATCACCACCGTGCGCGCCAGCGTATCCGCCAGCAGCAGCAAAATCGCGCCCGCCAGCGCCGAGCCCGGCAACATCCAGCGATGATCGCTGCCCAGACAAAAACGCATCAGGTGTGGCACCACTAAACCCACGAAACCAATAATGCCGCTCACCGAGACCGCTGTTCCCACCAACAACGCACTCAGCACCAGCAGTTGACGCTGCGTACGCTTCACATCGATGCCCATATAATGCGCATCTTCCTCACCGAGCTGCAGCAAGTTGAGGCGACGCGCGCGCAGTTGGATAGCAATCAGCGCCGGCAGAATCAGCACCGCACACACCGCCAGACTCGGCCATTGCGCCGCGCTCAGGCTGCCCATGCCCCACAGCGCCAGCTGACGCAGCTGCTGATCGTTACTCAGCCAGGAAAGCACGCCAACCGCCGCACCGCACAAGGCATTAATCGCGATGCCGACCAGCAGCAAACGCGACAAATTGCCCAGCGCCAGGCGGCTAAAACTGAAAATCAGCAGCGTGACGACCAAGCTGCCGATGAAGGCGGCAATGCTCGGCAGCCACAATGCCAGCAGCGGCGGTAAGCCGAGCGGAATAACGATCGAGAGCGCTACCGCCAAACCGGCACCGCTGCTAATGCCGAGTAAACCGGGATCCGCCAGCGGGTTGCGAAACAATCCCTGCATCACCGCGCCCGAAACCGCCAGCGCCATGCCGAGCAGCACCGCCAGCAGCACGCGCGGCAGGCGGATATTGATCCAGATTTGCCACGCCATATCGCTCAGCGGCGCGCGCCATAAGGTACGCATCGAAAGTGGCATCGCGCCGAAGTTGGCGGCCAGCAGCATGCACATCACCATGCTAATGCCCATCAAACACAGCCAGCGCAGCACGGATGCATTAGTCATGTTTTGCGGCTTCAGCGGCACGGCGCAACTTCACAATCGCACCCGGCGTATCCAGGCCAAAGCTCAGCAGCGCCATCTCATCCACCACCAGCAACGCGCGATGCTGACCGGCCGGCGTCATTGCCAGCCCCGGCAGCGCCCACACTTTCTCTTCGCCGCCCAGCGTGCGCAGACCATCTTCGCCCACCACGATTAAATCCGGTGCTGCCGCCACCACGCCCTCCTGCGACAGTTGCTGATAGTGCGGCACCGCGGCCATGGCGTTGATCAGTCCCGCGCTGCGAATCGCACCGTCGGCGCCGGTTTGCGCACCGGCCGCCTGGGTACGCATGCCGCCGTGCGCCATAATAAACAGCACTTTGATCGGTAACGGTTTTTGCGGGATCTGTGCGCGCTGCTTGTTCACTTTTTCAATCAGCGCGTTAGCTGCATCTTCACGATGCAGCGCCTTGCCGATGGTGGCGATTTTTTCCGCGATAGCATCAAGGCTATTTTTACCGGTGACATCCACCACTTTTACCCCGGCTTGTGCCACCTGCTCTAATACCAGCGACGGCTTGGCCAGCTCGCTGCTCAGCACCAATGTCGGCTTCAGCGCCAGAATCCCTTCGGCGTTCAGCTGGCGCATATAACCGACATCCGGCAGCTTATTGGCCTGCGCCGGATGCTGGCTGGTGCTGTCGCGTGCCACCAAATTCGCCTGCGCATCCAGCGCATAGATAATCTGCGTGACATCGCCGCCGATGGAGATGACTCGATCCGCCGCGAAGGTGGGCAGCGTCAGCGCGCAAAGCAGTGCCAGAAGTCGTCTCATGCGGTGGCCCCTGCGCTGTTCAGCGAGGTCACCTGCTCGCGCCAGCGCGCCTGTTCCGGCGTGCCTTCGCTGCGCTGGCCATACAGCTGCGCAATCTGCGTGCCGTCAGCAGCGAACAGTTCAAGACTGGTGACGAAGCCGTCGCCGCTCGGTTTGCGTGTCACCCAGCTTTCACTGATGCGATCCGCCATCAGATGCAGCGTGAAGGTGGGATTGAAGATGTTGATCCAGTTCTCCATCGGCATCAGCTTCTGCACCGCGCCGGTGAAGATCTGCGTGCAGCCACGATTGCCAATGAAAATCATGATTTCGTTGCCATCCTGCTGTGCTGCATCCAGCAGCTGCGCCAGGGAATCATTACTCACCTGACGCGCCAGATCGTCCGGCACCGCGTGGAATGCCTGCGGGCGTGAGAGATTATGACGCTTCAGCAGCCCAAAGAACTGATGCACATCGGTCATCGCACGCCATTCGGCCTCCACTTTGCTGGCATCCACCGTGCGGCTGTATTGCGCCGCGCTGGCGGGCTGCGGATCTACTGTCGCCGCGCGCTCCACCACAAACCCGGCAATCAGCGCATCCCAGGCGGTGATATCGGTGTTGTCGGTGACGTAGATTTTCAGTACCGCATCGGCGTGGCGATCAAAAATCTGAATGCTTTGACGTTCGCCGTGTGCGGTCTGCTCACGCAGAAAGAATGCGCTGTGCCACTGATTGAGAAACAGGCGCTGATCGAGGGCACGCGGATTGAGAATCAGCCCGGCATGTTCGCCAAGATGCAGGTTTTCATACTTGCCCACCTGCTCGTGCACCGCATACTCATTGCGGGTGATACTTTTGGTCTCGCCGACAGCGGACAGCGCCGCCAGCAAGGCGGGAAAATCGGCTTTTAATGCCTGCGCATCCTGACTAACGCGGGCTTCGCACAGCTGTGCTTCGCCAATGCCCATCAATGCCGCCAGATCGCGCGCGTACTTTTTCGGATGCTCGCCTTTCAGCGCCAGATAGTGTTCGTAACGTGGGTTCATTGCCTTGCTCCATGAAAATGCCCTGCGCCACCGCAGGGCGAAAAGGGATTAGAAGTCGACGTTCACACCCAGCTGGAAGGTGCGGCCAGGCATCACTGCCAGATTGATGTCGTTGCGTTCCTGGGCATTGCTGCTGGTCAGCGTACGACTGCTGGTGTAATCCCAGTATTTGCGATCGGTAATGTTGTAGATGCCACCGCTCAACTTGACGTTTTTCGTCGCCTGCCAGTAAGCCGTGGCATCAACCATGCCGTATCCCGGCACGCGCATATAATCGGTGGTGGCATCGGTGATCGGCGTGCCAGTGTTGGTATAGCTTTCGCGGTTGGTGGCGGTAGCCTGCTTACCTTTCACAAAGGTGGCGGTCAACGCGGCGCCATAGCCACGCGCTTTGTCATCCCACGCCAGTCCAACAATGGCTTTCAACGGCGCGACGCTGTCGAGATCGATGTACTTGTCACCGGCATAGCTGGACTTCGATTTCCCTTCGTTATAGCCCAGCGCAAAGGTGCTGCTCAAGCCATCCACCTGCGGGAACCAAGTGCCGTAATTCACTTTGGTTGAGATCTCAGCACCATAAATGTAGGCCTTATCGCGGTTTTCAGCCTGATAGCTGGTGTAGATGTTGCTCGGTACGTTGACGAACATCTCCGGATTAGTGGCGCGACGATAGCGGGTATAAGCGATGAAGTTTTTATACTGGTTGTAGAACACCGACGTGTTAACCGTTACGCCTTCGGTGGCCTGACCTTTCAGGCCCCACTCGAAGTTGTTGCTGGTTTCGGTTTTCAGATCGGTATTACCAATCAGCGCATACTGCGCGCTACCGGCATAGCTGGAACCGAGGTTCCATGAGCCATACAGCTGGCTGGTGGTAGGGAACTGCACGCCGCGTTTATATTGCAGATAGGTGGTCAGCGCGGGCGTCAAATCGTACTGGAAGGTCAGTGATGGCAGCACCTGAGTATCGGAGTTGGTTTTGCCGTACAGCGCATCAACCTGCTCTTCGGTCAGCACCGCGCTGCCATTGGTAAGATCGCCCAGATCCTTCGGCTTAGTGCTTTGATACATCACGCGTACGCCGGGAATGATCGCGAAGTTGTGGCTATCAAGATCGAAGTTGATCTTATCCTGCAAATAACCGGCCACCGCGAAAGTGCGGCTGTCGGCCTGCGGTTGCGTGATGGCGCTGAAGGTACTGGGTGCCGGTTCCTGACGGAACGGACGCTCGCTGTTATCCAGACGCGCATTGACACCGGCGCTGAGCTCATGACGTCCCAGCGTTTTGGTACCGCGCGTGTCAAAGCCGTAAGTATCGACATTGAAATCGGAATAGACGAAGCCGTACTGACTGGCGCTGGTTGGCAGATAGGTATTGTCGTGCGCCTGCGTTTGCTGCCAGTAAACACGCGTGGTCAACGTATCGATGAAGTCATTGTACGGCGTCCACTCATCCGCCAGATTGATGCCCCAGCGGCGCGTATCACTCTGCTGCTGCGCGCTGCCCCACACGGTGTTACCGCTGGTGTCCCAGGTATCGTAGTGACTGTGATTGGTTTTGTGATAGTAATCGAAAGTGGCGCTCAGCTTATGCTGATCGTTCGGCTGCCAGATGCCCGACGTCATAAAGGCATCGGAGTGCCAGTTAGCTGGATAGGCGTCTTTCACGCCGCTGTTATTTTCGGTTTCCTGACCGTCGCGGCGGCTATATACAAACAGGCCGCGCAGCTCGTCATCACCCGCTGCAGCAGTAATGCCGTTGTGCCAGCTGCGGTTCGAGGAGTCATAATCACTCTGGTAACCGAAGTACGTATTTTTGTCGCTGCTAAGGTAGTCATCGGCGGTTTTGTTGTGAAACGACACGTTACCGCCGATAGAGGTGTTGGGTTGATCGACCGCCGTGGCGCCCTTCTCGATATCAACGCTGCCGAACATGTAGGGATCGATGTAGTCGCGGCCAATCCCAAAGGTATTGTTACCGGTGCGGCTGACGTACGGACGACCGGTAGCATCCGGAATCGGGATGCCATCGATATCCATACCCACGCGGTTACTCTCCAGGCCACGGATGTTATAACCGGTGTAGCCCGCGCGGTCGAAGCCACTTTTGCCCGCCGATGAACCGCCGCTGGAGCCGGTTGCGCTGATCAGCGGTTCATAACGCATGATCGAACCGAAGTCATTGGCGCCGCGTTTTTGCAGTTCTTGCGCTGTAATCGTGGTTTTATTGCCGGCCTGCTGTTTTGGCGCAGTGACGGTCAATACCGGTTCATCGCTGGCGGCGTAGCTGCAAGCGGCATGAATAGCCGAAGATAAAATGGCAACTTTGAAAAGACGTTGCTGAGTGAATCCCTGAAAGAGTGAAGACATGCGCGAAATACCCGGTTAATTGTTAGTATTCGCTCACTTGCTTGCTGCCAGAAAGTACGGACTTTGATGCAAAGACCATAAAAAGTTGCGGACTTATTTTATGTAATAAATGATTGCGACAGAAATGTAATGCAACTGGTAATCATTATCAATAGCATTTACATTAAGATGTATCTTAGAGCGCACGATTTGTTAACTTGTTTATTATCAATAATTAAGCAGAGACATCTATGATTCAGAAACCGTCCATCACTATTCATTACTGCACACAATGCAACTGGCTGCTGCGCTCCGCGTGGATGGCGCAGGAATTACTGCATACGTTTGCTGAAGATGTAGGCGCAGTTACGCTTAAACCGGGCACCGGCGGCGTGTTTGAGATCAGCATTGATGGCCAGGTAATTTGGGAGCGTAAGCAGGAAGGCGGATTCCCGGATGCGGCGGCGTTGAAGCAGCGCGTGCGCGATGTTTGCTGGCCGGATCGCGCGTTGGGGCATGTGGACAAGAAGAAGAGTTGAGGTGATTGACGTGTGGTCATTGAAACGGTCGCCATGAATGGCGACCCTACGGGCGATCTGCTAACTTTTGGCGATTTTCTCCGCCGCGTCGTGCAGCGCGCTGATCACCCTCTCCAGCGCCTCAGCCGAAATATCTTCCTGCGCCAGGCGGTGATTCAGCGTGTGTTTTATCAGGTGAATCGCCTGCTCAACCTGCGGAATATTGCGGTTATTCACCAGAATCGCCAGCGAGGTTAAGCGCTCAATAATCGCTTCCACACTGTCACGATTCTCCGCCAACAGTGCCGCCCCGCTCTCATTCAGCGCATAGGCTTTACGTGATGCCTGCGCATCGACCACGCGAATCGCGTCCATCTCTTCAAGCAAGGTGAGATTGGGATAAATGATACCGGGGCTAGGGGAATATTCCCCTTTGGAGAGTTCTTCAACCGATTTGATCAGCTCATAGCCGTGCGCAGAGCCGTTCGCCAAAAAGTGCAGCATTAACAGTCGGATATCGCTGGCATCCAGCATCCGCTCCCGACGCTTCTTACGTGCGCCTGCACAGATGGTCCGCTGTGCGTGGTCGGACTGCCATGGAAAATCCCGCTGCTGTTTCATTGCCTTCCTGAGCGTCAATTAAGGGAGGTTGATAGTAGTCTGCCGCATGGCAAAATTCAACACAGGCGGCAGCGGGCGGCCCAGTCGGGAATTATTTCTGATGCCAGTAGGCCACAGCGCGCACGTAATCGGTGTGCGCACCGCGTCCTTGAGTAAAGTAATCGCTCAGCAATTTCACCGCCTCACCTTCGCCCGTTAGCCAGATGAAGTAGTCGTCAGCGGGCAGCGCAATGCTTTCTAAGCGTGCAGTTAGCGGGGCCAGGTTATCCGCCTGCATAGTACCGCTGCCAAGCCAGTTCACCTGCACTTTCGGCAACTCGCCAAGATAATCGCGGCCGGTCGCTTCATCGACATACGCCAGCAGATGGATCGCCTGCGCCTGCATCTCAGCGTAGCGACGCTTAAACGCGGGCAGGCCGGTTTCATCACAAACGTAAATCTGGCAGGCATAATCGACGGGCACGATAAGCGAACCGCGCGGACCGCCCATGGCAATTTGATCGCCCGGTTTGGCTTCATTAGCCCAACTGCTGGCCACGCCGCCCTCGTGGATGTAGAAATCGATGGTCAGTGAATCGATGCCGTTAAATTCCAGCGGCGTGTAATCACGCGCGGCAGGACGTACCCCGCCCGGCCAGACAATACCGTCATCCGTCATCTTCGGTAGCGCCAGTTCAGCGCCGGTTTTTTCCGGGAAGAATACTTTGATGTGATCGTCAAACGACGGCGAATTGAAGCCTGCCAGATCGTTGCCGTTGAACACAATGCGCCAGAATGCACCGGCAATCAGCGTTTTGCTCACCACAGTGATGTGACGGAAACGCAATTCATTACGTACGCGACGCGGTACGCGTGCGGAAGGGGTAGTTTGCAAGCGTTGTCTCCCTAAAAGATAGTGAAAGTCATTCTCATCTGATGGCGTCAGAATAGTTATGATATATCTTCGATGCAATGCCGAAAAATGCTATTGGGAGAATCAAAAGGTCAAAATAGCGCGATGAATCACGCCGCTACGGTGAAGTGCGATCGGGGATGCGGAGCAAATTTAAGGCAGGAAGTTAGCGTAATACCGCTCACTTAAGCAAAAAATGCCTGTTTATGCAGGTGCGCATGAATGCGCACCCTACAAAAATCCGGCGATATCCACGTAGGGTCGCCATTCATGGTGACCGAGTCACGCTTAAGTAACGAGCATTAAGGATTGGTAGCGGCGCAATTTATTGCGCAATGCAGAGATAAGGATTAATGCCGAGACCGTGCACAGGTTGCGACGGTCTGGACCGGAATTATAAGGGTATTAAGCCTGATGGTTACCGCAGGTGACGAAGCTACCCTCATCCTGGGTATGGTTCGGCAACACATTGTCGCCCAGAATTTCATGCTGTGCACAACGCGGTTGATGCGGATGCAGGCCACCCGGCGGTGAAAAAGGCTCGGCCATCTGTGCACTTGCCAGCGAAGAAAACGCTACAAGCGCTGTCATAAGGAACAACGGTAGAAGTCGCATAATTTTTTTATCTGTTCACTATAGCGGTCCGGAATGGACCAGAAATGCAGGTGATTATCCAGCCTGATGCGTGGCGGCTGGTGATTTACGCGGCCAATCAGGTTTCGATGAAGAATTTTACGCCAATCAGGGCGATGAGTTTATAAAATCGTGCGGTTTGTCACGGTTTACCGCACGAATTATGCATTAGTTAACCGCTACAGGAATATAGAACGTCCCTTGCAGCAGATCGGGCGTGCTGTATTTCAGATCCAGTTTGAGTAAATCTTTGCCCGCCCGTCGCGCCACGCCCAGCGCTGGCAGATGGTTGTAATAGATCTCGGCGGTAAAGGCGTTGATCTCTTCCGGCGCGCCGTGCCAGTTTATTTCCGCATACAAGCCCTTTTCACCGGTCCAGTTCTGCACATTACGTGGAAGTACATCGGCATACTGACTCTCCAGCGCCTGGAACAGGCTAATATGCTGCTGGTCGGCCGAATTCACGCCGGGACTAAACTGGAACCCCAGCCAGCCACGGTTCACGTGCTGACCCGCAAAGGCAATAAAATCGCGCGTGTGTTGCGCCACAATATGATTGTGGTGATCGATGTATTCGCCAAAACGGCACTCCCACTCAATCACCTCGCCACACAGCTGCAGCTCCGGCTTCTCCACCAGATGCGCATTAACCCACTCACGCTGAGTTGAGATGCGGCTGTGGAAATCCTTCATCAGCATATCCGGGATGCGGCGATAGGCACCTGGCGTCATTGAAAAATGACTTTTAAACACTCGGGTAAAATTCTGCTGATTATCAAAGCCAAAGCGCACCGCAATATCGATCAGCGGCATGCTGGTCAGACGCAGCGCCATCGCCGCCATCGTTAAACGACGTTTGCGCGTGTAAGACGCCAGCGTTTGTCCGGTCATCTCTTTGAACATGCGCTGCATGTGCCATTTGGAGTAACCGGATTTTAGGGTAATCAGATCGACGTTGAGTTCGTCAGTCAGATTCGCCTCGATCCAGTCCACCAGATCATTGATGTACTGTTTTTTTAGATTCAGGCTGAGCATGGTTTTGATAATCGAATGAAGTAGTTAACGTAATGAATTTGCGTTATTCGTCACATAAATATAACAAAAACGTATTACTAACGTAAGGAAGAGTAAACGTACCGAAGCGGGAAAAGCATTAATTGCTTAGGTGACTAACGTTTTTCTCTGCGTGGAAATAGAAAAGGTCGCCATGAATGGCGACCTTTCGACAAAGCAGACCTGTGTTAGTAGGGTGCGCATTTATGCGCACCTCAGTGCAGATAACTCAGTGCGAGCGCATGCCCGCTGCCGTCATCATCATACGAAACAGTGATGCCACTACACCCAGTGCCAGCACGCTTGCGCCGTAAATGATCACCAGCCACATCAACTGTTTCCACCACGGAATCTTCGTTTCTGAGTGAGTTTTCATGTTGCTGACCTCGGTTTGCATATCAATGGTATCCTTCGTCGGCTTTGATTTTTCCGCGGAACACGTAGTAACTCCAGAAGGTGTAACCCAGAATTACCGGAATAATCAGCAAGCCACCCACCAACATAAACGCCTGGCTACTCGCCGGAGAAGCGGCCTGCCAGATAGTGATAGAAGGTGGAATGATGTTCGGCCAGATGCTGATGCCAAGGCCCGAGAAGCCAAGGAAAATCAGCGCCAGCGTTAGAATGAACGGCGAGTAATGCGCTTCGCGTTTAATCGCACGCACAATCCCCCACGAACACAGCACCACCAGCACCGGAACCGGCAGGAACCAGAACAGGTTAGGACGCGTGAACCAGCGCTGCGCGATATCGGCGTGCGTCAGCGGCGTCCAGATGCTGATAATTCCCACCACCAGCAGCAGCGTCAACGTCAACGGCGTGGCCAGCGCCGACATTTTACGGTGCAAGTCGTGTTCGGTTTTCATGATGAGCCAGGTACAGCCCAGCAGCGCATAGGCGATGACCAGACCAACGCCACAGAACAGCGGGAACGGCGCCAGCCAGCTCATTGCTGAGCCCGCATATTCGCGGCCAACCACCGGGAAACCATTCAGGATCGCGCCAACCGCAACGCCCTGGCTGAAGGTCGCTAGCAGTGAACCGGCAATGAATGATTTATCCCAGAACGCACGGTGTTCCAACGTGGCTTTGAAGCGGAACTCAAAAGCAACACCACGGAAGATCAGGCCAATCAGCATCGCCGTTAACGGAATCGACAGCGCATCCAGCAGCACCGAATACGCCAGCGGGAACGCGCCATACAGCGCCGCGCCGCCCAGTACCAGCCAGGTTTCGTTACCATCCCAAACCGGCGCAACGGTGTTCACCATCATGTCGCGTTCAACAGGATCTTTATTGAACGGCAGCAGCAGCCCGATACCCAGATCGAAGCCATCCATGACGATGTACATCAAGGTGCCAAAGACGATGATGGCAAACCAGATAATTGAAAAGTCGATCATCTTAGTGCTCCCCACTCTTTTCGCTATGGGTTTTCGCCGCCGACAGCGGACGCGCTGGCGTGTGATGCTGACCCGGACCACCGTGATCAACCTCTTTACCTTCACCGGTCACCGGACCCTCTTTGATCAGACGCATCATGTAGAGGTAGCCCACGCCAAATACCGACGAGTAAACCAGAATGAATGCCAGCAGGCTGATGCTCATGTGCATATCGCCATGCGCGGAAACCGCATCAATGGTGCGCTGTACGCCATACACCACCCACGGCTGACGCCCAATTTCGGTAGTGAACCAACCGGCCAGAATGGCGATCAAACCCGATGGCCCCATCAGCAGCGTGAACCATAAGAATGGACGCGAATGATACAAGCGACCTTTGAAACGCAGCCACAGGCTGACCACGCCCAACGTAATCATCAGCAAGCCCAGCGCCACCATCACGCGGAATGACCAGAAGATGATGGTTGAGTTAGGGCGATCCTCTTTCGGGAAGCTCTTCAGCGCAGGAATCTGCTTATCCAGGCTGTGCGTCAGAATCAGGCTGCCGAGATACGGAATCTCAACCGCATACTTCGTGCGCTCCTGATCCATATCCGGCACGCCAAATAGAATCAGCGGCGAGGCTTCACCCGGTTTATTTTCCCAGTGGCCTTCAATCGCAGCGATTTTCGCTGGCTGATGCTCAAGGGTATTCAAACCATGCGCGTCACCAATCATCGCCTGAATCGGCGCGACAATCAGTGCCATCCACAGCGCCATGGAGAACATCTTACGAATCGCTGGATTGTCATTGCCGCGCAGCAGATGCCACGCGCCCGATGCACCAACAAAGAAGGCGCTGGCAAGGAAGGCACCCACCGACATATGGAACAAGCGGTAAGGGAATGAGGGGTTGAAGATGATTTTCAGCCAATCTTCCGGTACCACAATGCCGTTCTGAATGATGTAGCCCTGCGGCGTATGCATCCAGCTGTTCGAGGCGAGGATCCAGAAGGTGGAGAAGATGGTGCCGAGCGCCACCATGCAGGTTGCAAAGAAGTGCAAGCCAGGGCCGACGCGGTTCCAGCCAAACAGCATCACACCGAGGAAGCCCGCTTCAAGGAAGAAGGCGGTCAACACTTCATAGGTGAGCAGCGGGCCGGTAATACTGCCTGCGAACTGCGAGAAACCACTCCAGTTGGTACCAAACTGGTACGCCATCACCAGACCGGATACCACGCCCATACCGAAGTTAACGGCAAACGCTTTCGACCAGAAATGGTAGAGATCGCGATAGGTCTCGTTACGGGTTTTCAGCCACATTCCTTCGAGCACCGCCAGGAAACTGGCGAGACCGATGGTGATGGCTGGGAAGATAATATGGAAGGAAACAGTAAAGGCGAACTGTATCCTTGCCAGATGAAAGGCATCTAATCCAAACATTGCTTACCTCATTGCCACAAATTACACCGAATTTTTACTTATATTTAACAAGCAGATCGCAACGCAATATTTCGCCTTGCTTAAAGAAATGTCGCACCAATGTAAAAGGAAGCCGTGCGAACGAAAATAAACAGTGGAAGTCGGTAAAACTATAACAGTGTTTTTTGATTTCGATCATTGTTTTCCTTGGAAACTAATACTTTAAAATCACTACGTTAAGGTTAATCACCCTCATTCATTGTGACAATATTGTTATTATTTTCAGGTAATTGCCGCTGCACTTATCAGGTAAATACTTCATTTATTTATTTTTTAGTGCGGAGAATAGATCGATTATTTTTCCCAGGGCGATTTCAGCTGTAAATATTTCCGGACAGGCGCAACGGATCTAAAATGTTAATTAAAAGATAATATTTTTAGAGCAAATGGATATATTCCTGCTGAATATTTTCCACATGAGGTTAATCGGTAGTGGTTAACCCATTGAGTCATAACATTTGCCTGCGGGGACGAGCTGTGCTTTTTTAAAGCAGCAATCAACCCGTTAATCCGCGAAGGAGTGGTTATGACCCGTCTTACTGCACAGGATTTCCCTCAGGAATTGCTCGAACTTTACGATTACTACGCTCATGGCAAGATCAGCAAACGCGAATTTATTTCTCTGGCGGCAAAATTCACCATTGCCGGGATGACGGGTGCCACGTTGTTGAGCGCAATGAGCCCCAACTATGCGCTGGCGCAGCAGGTTGAATTTACCGATCCGGCGATCAAACCCGAATACATTCACTATCCGTCACCGCAGGGTCACGGCGAGGTACGCGGTTATCTGGTGCGTCCGGCAAACGCTACAGGCAAAGTGCCCGCCGTAGTGGTCGTGCATGAGAACCGTGGCCTGAATCCTTATATCGAAGATGTGGCAAGGCGCGTGGCGAAAGCGGGTTATATTGCGCTGGCGCCAGATGGCTTAAGTTCGCTGGGGGGTTATCCGGGTAACGATGACGAAGGTAAAACCATGCAGGCCAAAGTCGACCCCACCAAACTGATGAATGATTTCTTTGCTGCGGTAGATTTTCTGATGCACCACGAAGCAGGCACCGGCAAAGTGGGCATTACCGGTTTCTGCTACGGCGGCGGCGTTGCCAATGCGGCGGCGGTGGCGTTTCCCGACTTAGCCTGCGCCGTGCCATTTTATGGACGTCAGCCCAAAGCCGAGGACGTGCCGCGTATCAAAGCTCCGTTGCTACTGCACTATGCGGCGCTGGATAAAGGGATCAACGAAGGCTGGCCCGCCTATGAAGAAGCGCTGAAGGCGAACCACAAAATCTTTGAAGGCTATGTTTATCCCGGCGTGAATCACGGTTTTCATAATGATTCGACGCCGCGCTACGACAAAGCCGCCGCCGAGTTGGCCTGGAGCCGCACGCTGGGCTGGTTTGAGAAGTATTTGCACGCCTGATGCCGTAAGAGTGCCATGAATGGCGACCCTACGCGGATACAGCCGGTTTTTTGTAGGGTGCGCATTCATGCGCACCTGCATAAAAAGATATTTTTTTGCTTAACTGGTCGGCATTACGCCATTTATGGCGACCCGATTAATGCGCAGGCTTCAAAATGCGATGCACGTTGCTCTCTAACCAATCCGCCAGCCCAACCACCTGCCCTTCCACTTCATGCCCTAAAGACGTCAGACGATACTCCACATGCGGCGGCACCACTTCATAAGCAATACGCTCGACAAAACCATCTTCTTCCATATAGCGCAGCGTCTGCGCCAGCATACGTTCACTCACGCCACCAATCTTGCGGCGCAGTTCGCTAAATCGCAGCGTTTCTTCGCGCAGCGCTAATAATATCAGTACGCTCCAGCGGCTGGTGATACGCTTGAGCACCTCGCGTGACGGGCAATTGACATTAAGCAACTCGCCACGGGTAAATTTATCACTCATCTTTTCAGACACTTAAACCATCTCCGCCAAACTAACAAATCTGTAAGTACTTACTAAAAGTTAGTTTATCTCGTAGGCTGTTTGTAAACCAGCTCAAACTGAAGGAGAACATCATGATTGCGATTACAGGTGCCACTGGCCAACTGGGCCGTTTGGTCATTACCGAATTACTGAAAAAAGTGCCGGCCAGCGACGTGATTGCGGCGGTGCGTTCACCCGAGAAAGCGGCGGATCTCAAAGCGCTGGGCGTCACGCTGCGTGCGGCGGATTACAGCAAACCGGAAACGCTACAGAGCGCCTTTGCTGGCATAGATAAAGTGCTGCTGATCTCCTCAAGTGAAGTCGGCCAGCGCGTTGCCCAGCACAAGGCGGTGATCGACGCCGCGAAAGCCGCAGGCGTTAGTTTAATTGCTTACACCAGCCTGCTGCACGCCGACACCACCCCATTAGGATTAGGCATTGAGCATCGTGCAACGGAAGCGGATTTGAAAGCCTCTGGCGTTCCCTACGCGCTGCTGCGCAACGGCTGGTATACCGAGAACTATGCGGCGAGCATTGCGCCCGCCCTGGCACAACACGCCTTTATTGGCGCAGCTGGTGAAGGTCGCATCTCATCGGCGGCGCGTAGCGATTATGCAGCTGCGGCGGCAGAAGTGATCAGCCGTGACGATCAGGCTGGCAAAGTGTATGAGCTGGCCGGTGACGACAGTTATACGCTGGCGCAATTCAGTGCCGAAATCGCTAAACAGTCGGGTGAAAAGGTTGAATACATCAACCTGCCGCAGGCGGAGTTCGCCGCGGCGCTGAAAGGTGCCGGTTTGCCGGATGGACTGTCTGAGATGCTGGCAGATTCAGATGCCGGAGCCGAAAAAGGTGGATTGTTCGATGATAGCCATACGTTGAGTAAACTGATTGGCCGCCCAACCACGCCGTACGCGGATGTGATTAAGGCAGCGCTGAAGAAGTAAGGTGCGCTTGGTCCCTCACCCCAGCCCTCTCCCGCACGCAGGCGAGGGAGCCGATCGAGTTCGTCTCAGCCGCTGAACATTCCCTCTCCCGCCGGCGGGAGAGGGTTAAGGTGAGGGGAAAACCGCTCAGCTCCCGCTGCGTTTGCCATAAATTGATCAAGCCATCTCGCTCTTTTTTAGTCTTATTTTAGCGATTTTCTTAATTACAGATAATTCTGGGCAGCTATTTAAACATCCATCTCAAGCACTGCTTTCATTTCCTGAAATATAGCCCGTTGTAATCGCTCAAAATTCATAAAAACAGGCTATCCATCGACATGATTTATTACGTTCATAGATAAATCGCATTGTTGTTTAGCCCTCTCAAACCTCTATAATTTGTCCTTTACGCATTCAAGACTTTACCAGGAGGCTGCTATTAATACTAACCAACAGCAATATAACGCTTTCGAGGATCGACGCGCAGATGCTGAACTGGAGTATCAATATAATCCTCATGAATTTGTTCGTGAAGGTGTGCAAGATTCGGAGCCAGAACCCGAGCTGATCGAAGGTCTGCCCGCGCCGGATGCGCTGACGCCTGCCGATCGCTACATGGAGCTGTTTGAGCAGGTGCAAACCTCGCACATATTTGCCGACAGCAAAACGTTTCCAGACTGCGCACCCAAATTCGATCCGCTGGATATTTTAATTCGCTTCCGTCGCCGTAAACGCGCAGCGGATTTTGATCTTGAAAGTTTTGTGCACGAACATTTTTATTCACCGCAGGTGAATGAGAGCTTTTATGTTTCTAATCCGGATAAAACCTTAACGGAACATATTGACGACCTGTGGCCCGTGTTAACCAAAATGCCACAGCAGCATTTAGCACACTCATCGTTACTGCCATTACCGAAACCTTACGTGGTGCCCGGTGGCCGTTTCGGGGAAACCTATTATTGGGACTCTTACTTCAGCATGCTGGGCCTTGCTGATGCGGGGCGCGACGATTTGCTGCGCCACATGGCGGATAACTTTGCCTGGCTGATTGATAATTACGGCCACGTGCCAAACGGCAACCGTACTTACTATCTCAGCCGCTCGCAGCCGCCGGTGTTTGCGCTGATGGTTGAGCTGTTCGAAGAAGATGGTATTCGCGGCGCGAAACGCTACCTCGATCAGCTGATGAAGGAGTACCAGTTCTGGATGGACGGCGCGGGCGAGCTGATGCCGCATCAGGCTTATCGCCATGTGGTGCGCATGCCCGACGGTTCGCTGCTAAATCGTTACTGGGACGATCGTGATACGCCGCGAGACGAGTCGTGGCTAGAAGATATCGAGACCGCGAAAAAATCGAGCCGCCCAGCGAACGAAGTTTATCGCGATCTGCGTGCCGGGGCGGCTTCGGGTTGGGATTACTCCTCACGCTGGCTGCGCGATCCGCAGCGCCTGGCGAGTATTCGCACCACACAATTTATTCCGATCGATCTCAACGCGTTCCTCTACAAACTGGAACTGATGATTTCAACGCTGTCGCATGCCAAAGGCGAAGAGCTGACGGCGCTGGCATGGCAGAAAAAGGCCGATGGCCGCAAGCAGGCGATTCACCGTTACCTGTGGGATAACACCGCCGGGGTTTACCGTGATTACGACTGGCGCCGCGAGCGTTTCGGCGCCTTCACCGCCGCGGCGGTTGTGCCGCTGTTCCTCGGCCTCGCTTCGCCGGAACAGGCGCATTTGCAGGCGGTGGCGCTGCGTCAGTTGCTGCTCACGCAAGGTGGCTTGTTAACATCCATGGTGGAAAGCGGCGAGCAGTGGGATAAACCCAATGCCTGGGCTCCGCTGCAGTGGATGGCCGTTGTCGGTTTGAATCACTACGGTGAAGAGACGCTGGCGACAGAAATTGCCGTCAACTGGCTGAATACGGTGAATAATTTCTATTCGCTGCATCATAAGCTGGTGGAAAAATACGACATCAGTGGCGATCGCGCCCGTCCGGGTGGCGGCGGTGAGTATCCGTTGCAGGATGGCTTCGGCTGGACCAACGGTGTCACCCGCAGGCTGATGACAATGTACGGGCATTTGCTGGCGGATTGATAAACGCTGTAGGGTCGCCATTCATGGCGACCTTTTAACATCAATTACTTCTGCAAAAACGCCAGCAGATCCGCATTCAACCGATCCTGATGCGTCACCGCAAAACCATGTGGACCATTCTCGTAAACCTTAAGCTCCGATCCTTTAATCATCTCATGGACCAGTTTGCCGGTGGCTTCGAACGGCACAACCTGGTCATTGCTGCCGTGAATCACCAGCGTCGGCACATCCACTTTGGCAATATCTGCGCGGAAATCGGTCTCAGAAAACGCCGTCACGCAATCGATGGTGCCTTTCAGCGATGCCAGTAGCGCAATGTTCAGAGTTTGCGTCAGCACGCCGTCAGAAACCGTTTGCCCCGCGTTAATGCCATAGAACGGCGTTGCGAACTCTTTAATAAATTGCGCACGATCTTTGCGTAAGCCATCTTTAATGCCGTCAAATACCGATTGCTCAACGCCTTCTGGATGATCGGCCGTTTTGCCAAAGATCGGCGTTACCGCCCCCAACAGCACTAAACTTTTCACCTTCGCCGTGCCGTAGCGGCCGATATAGCGTGATACATCGCCACCGCCCATTGAAAAGCCCACCAGCGTCACATCATCTAACTGCAGATGTTCAATCAGGCCGTGAATATCATCGGCAAAGGTATCGTAGTTATAACCCTCCCACGGTTGATCGAGCGACCGAAGCCGCGACGGTCAAAAGCAATCACGCGATAGCCACGTTCGGCGAGAAAATTTAGCTGGCTGTCCCACATATCAGCATCCAGCGGCCAGCCGTGACTAAACAGCACCGGCTGGCCCTTACCCCAATCTTTAAAATAAAGATTAACGCCATCTTTCGTCTTAAATGAACTCATTCGTTTGCTCCGTTAGTGAGTGATGTCGTGTGTCTGCCAATAAAACTACATCGAACGACGGGCGGTTTACTGTAAGCAAGTTTAGGCGCCATGGCGGCGGATGGGAGAGAGGTGGGCGTTTTTTTTCGGCAGCGTTAACCCGCTAAGCCAAATCCTTGCTTGCCGTTTTTCTTAATCTGATACATCGCTTCGTCGGCGCGGGTTAGCGCATCCTCAAAACGGTCGAGCTCCTGTACCTGGGCGATGCCTATTGATGCGCCAATTTGTGCATGCCCGTTATCAACATCAAACGGCAGTAGCGCGGCATCCAGCACCGCCTGCAGCATAATGCGCACTTTGGGATAATCGATAAGGAAAGGGATCAGTAGCACAAACTCATCGCCGCCCAAGCGTCCAATCACCACGTTGGGCAGCACCACGGCGCTGATGCGCTGGCTGAGCTGAATTAACACTTCATCGCCGCTGCGATGACCCAGCGTATCGTTGACGTGCTTAAAATTATCCAGATCGACAAACGCCACGCACAGCGGCCCCTTTGCTTTCATCTGATTAAAATGGCTGGGCAGCGCATGGCGATTGGTAAGGCCAGTAAGCGGATCGTGATGCGCCAGCGAGGAGAGCTGCGCTTCGTACTCTTTCTCTTTGGTCATATCAATGTGCGTACCGGTCACCTTGATAGGATTACCTTGATCATCCCATTCGGTCACGCGCCCGCGATCCAGCACCCACTTGATGTTGTCGTTCTTACCGAGCATGCGATGCAGCGCTTCGTAGTAAGGCGCGCGGCCCTCAATATGATCGTAAAAGGCTTTCAGCACGTCGTCGGCATCGTCGGGATGCAGGCATTCACGCCACACATCAAACTGGGCTTTGGTTTCTTTTGGCTGAAAACCGAGCATGGCGCCCCAGCGGCGGTTGAAAATCACTAACTTACCGCTCGGAATATCCAGCTGCCACAAGCAAAGCCCGGTACCATCCAGCGCAGCACTTAACTTATTACGCGCGTCATGCGCTATACGCTTTAAGCGCGCATTGTGCTTTTTCAGGATCTGGATCTGCTGACGCAGCGCTTCTTCTGACATGGTTGGCTGAAGGCGAGGAAATAAGCGCTATTTTGCCTGCCAGGAAGTTTCTGTAAATAAAACAAATGAAAAGCCGATTAGTAGCGGTAAATTGCAGCAACCTCAGGAGTAACGTCGAATGTAACCGGCAAAAACAGCGAACTTCACTAATTTAAGCGCCAGCTTTTAGTAAAATCCACTCACATCCGCTACCCGCCAATGGCGATTCGATAGCCCCATTC
Organism: Candidatus Pantoea floridensis; assembly: GCF_900215435.1. Lineage (NCBI taxonomy): Bacteria > Pseudomonadati > Pseudomonadota > Gammaproteobacteria > Enterobacterales > Erwiniaceae > Pantoea > Candidatus Pantoea floridensis. Next base: position 2,622,669 of record NZ_OCMY01000001.1, on the reverse strand, counting down.
AGCCGTCATTTACCAGAATTTTCTCAGCTGCCATTTAATTCCTGCTTAACAGCGTGCCGCTGTGAGATGTCATTGGGCGCGTCAAGATTGCGCCAGAAAGTTGCACAGCCACGCTGGCAGTGCATGACGCCGTTAGCGAAAAGGAAGAGATGAGTCGTGGTAATACGTATTCTAAGCATGATCGTTCTGTGGAGCCTCTGTCTCTCAGCCTGGAGCGCTGCCCCATTAACTTTCACGCCACGTTACGGACTCGTCTCTCCTGAAGTGTCGCTGAGCCCATCGAGCCAACGCTGGCTGTCGCGTCATCCCGTGCTGCGCGTTGGCGTATGGAACAATGCCATTCCGCCCTATATGGTTGAATTTGAAAAAGGAACTTACGAAGGCTTATCGGCTGACTACCTGGCCATCATCGCTAAAACCATGAACCTGCCGGTGAAGATCACGTTATATGACACCCGTCAGCAAATGGTGGATGCGCTGCGAGCCGGCGAGATTGATCTCACTCCCTATTACACCCAGGCAGCCAACCAGGACACACACCTCGAACTGAGCATCCCCTATTCGCTGGCACAGAGCGTGTTAATTAGTCGTCGTCAGGCAAAATTTGATCGGGAATTGAAAGACGCTAATTACCGACTCATGTTTTTCGGCGATACCGCACTCAAAAACTTATTACATCAGCGTTATCCAAAGGCCTATTTAGTGCCCGCTTCACCGCATTTATGGGCGTACACCGAAACAGCATTGAGCAACAACACGGTGTTTTGGAGCAATACCGCCACGCAGCGTTACTTATCGCAACGCGGCCTGCAAAATATTATTGAGTCACACGACACGCCCTACACCAATGACGTTGATGCCCGTTTTGCCACCCGCGCTGACAATCATCCGCTTATCACCGCCATTAATGAGATTCTCGCCAATATCCCACTGCGTAACGCCGTGCAAATCGCCGAGGCCTGGGGCCTGGATTATCGCTCGGTAGTGAAAAATCATCCCCTCGATCTCAGTGATGAAGAGGCTAAATGGCTGGAGCAGCATCGCGATATCACCGTATTTTACGATCCCTCGCACCTCCCTTTTACTTTTGTCGATGCCAAACAGCGCGTGGTGGGATTGAGCGTAGAGCTGCTCAATCTCATCTCTCAACGCACGGGAATTCATTTTCAATACCAGGCGACGCATGGCTTAAACAGGATGCGTGATGCGCTGGTCAAGCAGCCTCATTCGCTATTGGCGGTGAGCGACGCGGCTTCGCAACAAAATAAACATATCCGCTATTCGCGCTCATATATCTATTCACCCTGGGTGGTCGTCACGCGAAAAGAGAGTAAATGGCACAGCCTGGATGAGATGGCAGGCAAACGCGTGGGTCTGTATGAACGCGTTTATTATCGTAACGACCTTCGTCGTAGCTGGCCGGAGGTAGATTTTGTTGAAAATGCCGTCTCGATTGATTTTCTCGGGCAGCTGCAGGATAAGCAGGTAGACGGTTTTATCGTGCCTTATGAATCGGCACAGTTTTTACTCAATAATCACTTCAATGACCGTTTCAAAGTGGCGTTTGTCGCCCCATTACCGATGTTTCGCATGGCAATGGCCGCCAATGTTGCGGATAAACATCTCATTTCAATCCTGAATAAAGCGCTGTCAGATATTCCGCAGCCCACCATCCAATCGCTGATGGAACGCTGGATTAAGTACACGCCGCCCGCCACCAGCACCTCATGGCAGAGCTATCGCAGTTATATGCTGCGTTTCGGCATAGGCGCTGGCCTGTTTTTGCTGTTCTTCCTGTGGCGTAACCATCTGTTGAAATCCTCACTCGCGAAGCAACGCAAGCATGAAGAGGAGATGGGCCAGCAGCTGCACTACATCGAGACACTGCTGGAGGATGTGCACAAAGCCAAGCGGGCAGCGTTACGTTCCAGCGAGGCGAAAAGTACCTTCCTCTCCCACATGAGCCACGAAATCCGCACGCCGCTGGCGGCGCTGATTGGCCTGCTGGAAATCGAGCATTTGGGGCAGAGCGATCAGCAGCAGCGGCAGAAGAATATCGATCTGGCGTGGCAATCCTCGCGTTCACTGCTTTCGCTGGTTGGCGACATCCTTGATCTGGCGAAAATCGAATCCGGCCATTTCAGTATTCGCCCGATGACGATGTCGCTCAGCGATGTGATTCACGACACCGAAGCGCTATTCCACCAGGTGGCACTCAATAAAGGCATAGCGCTGAATGTGATACTCGAAATTGACCAGGATTGTGTGATGTTTGATCCGGTCGCTTTAAAGCAAATCTTGTCGAATCTGGTGAGTAATGCCATCAAATTCACCACCAGCGGCGCAGTGGAAGTCGTACTGTATCAAGCGGATACCAGTAAACCCGACTATGTGCTGGAAGTGTGTGACAGCGGCTCGGGTTTAACGCCCGAACAACAGCAGGCTATTTTCGATCCCTTTATTCAGGTTGATCAAGGCACTAACCGCGTCAGCGGTACCGGACTTGGGCTCAATATTTGCCGCCGTCTGGCGGCGATGCTGGAAGCGGAGCTGCACGTAGAGAGTGAGCCTGGAGTAGGCAGCGTATTTATGCTGCGCTTCAGCGCTCAGCCCAGCACGCTGTTTGAAGCAGAGGTTGAGCCTGAGCAGGTAGATGACATTGCCCACGTATCACTGCGCATGCTGATTGTTGATGATAACGCCACCAACCAGCTGCTGTTGGCACAGCAGCTGCGTTACGCCGGGCATCACGTTTTAGTCGCGGATGGCGGTGAAGCGGCGCTGACATTATGGCGTGAGCATGAAATCGATCGCGTAATCACCGACTGCAACATGCCCGGCATGGACGGCTTCGAGTTTACCCGTCAGCTCCGTATAGAAGAGAAGCGCCTTAATCGCCGCATCGTCCCCATTTATGGCCTCACGGCCATGGCGGAAGAGCGCGTTGCCCAGCTCGCCATTCAGGCGGGGATGAATGGTTGCCTGTTTAAACCGCTGGAAAGCACGCAGCTGCTGAAAGTGGTGACGGGAGCAGCACCGACTCATTCACGCCCTGACACATTACTCACGCTGGAAAACCTTGCGGCCAACGATCCGCAAGCCTGGCACGATTTGGTGACCACCGCCCAGCAGCAGAACGCGCGCGATCTTGCGCAGCTAAAGCTGGCGACGGAAGAAGCGAATTTTGCCAGCGCACGCCACGCCGCACACCAATTGCTCGGCAGCGCCAAGCTACTGCATGCCGAAGCGTTACAACACAGCAGCCTCGCTGCCGAGCAAGCGGCTGAGGAAGAAGATCATGCGCTGCTGCAGCAGCAATTGCCAGCGGTTATCGCTGCCGTGGCGCAGCTGGAAGAACTGTTCCTACATACACTAGAAAAAAACCACATTGATGAGGTGAAACCATGAAAGAAACTGCGATTTGGCAGGTCGCCGTATTAGATGACCATCCGCTGATTGGCAAAGCGATTCAGTATCGCCTGGCACAGGAACCCGAGCTGGAGCTGGTGGGTACTTTTGCCCAGCGTCAGCAGCTGATGAGTTTCCTGCAGCAGAATTCGGTGGATGTGCTGGTACTCGATTACATGCTGGGCGAAGAGGATCTCGACGGCTTGCAGATGGTGAAACAGCTTCGCCTGCGCTATCCCGATTTGAAAATTCTGGTCTCCTCGTCGATGGAGAAACCGGCCATTGTCCAGCTGCTGTTAAAAGCGGGTGTACACGGTTTTATCGGTAAGAGCGAAGAGCAGGAAGTATTAGTGACTGCTATTCATCAGGTGTGCCGCAACAAGCGTTTTCTCACCTCAGAGATGTTGCTGGAGATGGATAAGTTCCAGGAAAGCGATCGGGAGATGCATGACTACTTAATGCCACGCGAACTGGGTGATGAGCTCAAACTGCTGCTGCGCGATCTCAGCCCACGCGAGATCGAAGTGATCCGCTGCTATCTTGATGGCTTGAGCATCACGCAGATCGCGGTGAAATATGCGCGCAGCCGCAAAACCATCAGCGGGCAAAAGCAGACTGCGCTGCGCAAACTGGGGCTGCGATCCGATCTGGAATTATTCAAATACAAGGATCACTTCAGCGGCGTGCTGCACCATTAAGGCCGAACCTGGCGGATAAATTGTGTTCTGTGACGCGGATCAAGGCTTATTGTTGGTGCCGTGTTGTCAGCATGTTTACTAGAATGGTAGTTTATCAGTCATCACAGACACGATGACGGTGGATGACATTATGCAGCTGACAATGCGTTGGTTTGGTCCGAAAGAAGATAAAGTTTCGCTGGAATATATTCGCCAGGTGCCGGGCGTACGTGGCGTGGTTGGCGCGCTCTATGACGTGCCGGTGGGTGAAACCTGGCCTGTCGAAAAGATTAATGCGCTGGTTGAGCAGGTGCACGCCGCCGGTCTGACGGTGGAAGTGATCGAAAGCGTCAATATTCATGACGACATTAAAATCGGCCTGCCCAGCCGCGATCGCTACATTGAAAATTACCAGCAGAGCATCCGCAATCTGGCCAACGCGGGCGTTAAGGTGATCTGCTACAACTTCATGCCGGTGTTCGACTGGATGAAGACCGACATGAACTATGTTTTGCCCGACGGCTCGCTCACCATGGCTTTCGAGAAGAAAGGCATTGATAAGAGCCTTGATGAAGTGGTGCAGGAAGTGCTCGGCAATGCGAATGGTTTCGCCCTGCCCGGCTGGGAACCCGAACGTCTGGCAAAAGTGCAGGATCTGTTTGCCCAATACAAAGATGTGGATGACGCAAAGCTGCGTGAAAACCTCGCCTACTTCCTCAAGGCGGTGATCCCGGTGTGTGAAGAGGTGGGCGTGAAGATGGCGATCCATCCGGACGATCCGCCGTATTCGATCTTTGGCCTGCCGCGCGTGGTGAAAAATCGCGACGATCTTGACTGGATCTGTAACGTGGTGGATTCCGAAGCTAACGGCATCACGCTTTGTACCGGATCGATTGCGGAAGATCCCAGCAATGACGTGTACGCCATTCTGGCCGAGTTCTCCCGCCGCAGGCGCATTCCCTTTGCCCACGTGCGTAACATCAAAATTATTCAGGACAAAGATTTCTACGAGTGCGCGCACCCAACGGAGTACGGCTCGCTGGATATGTATAAAGTGCTGCAATCGATGTACGACAACGGCTTCGATGGCTACATCCGCTCGGATCATGGTCGCTTTATCTGGGGCGAAACCGGTCGTCCGGGCTATGGTTTGTACGATCGCGCGCTGGGTACTACCTACCTGCTGGGGCTGTGGGAAGCGCTGGGTAAGCGTTGAGTTTGGTGCGTTTTTTTCCCTCACCCTAACCCTCTCCCGCCCGCGGGAGAGGGAACCGATCGCGCCCCATCGAACATTATCTCACTCCCTCTCTTTCACGGAAAATGGCTCTTTCTGCTCCCTCTCCCTGTGGGAGAGGGCTGGGGTTAGGGCATCAGAATGCAGCAAACTCCGTATAAAGCACAACTTAACAAATCCCTGCTCCTCGTTTGCCGTTAAATATATACAGTTAAACTGTATATATTGCGGAGAATCACCATGTCTGAACAGAACAAAGCCGTTGTGCGTCGCTTTAACCAACAAGTGATCGCCGAGGGGGATCGTCAGGCCTTTGATCGGCTCGTCGCCGCACACTTCGTTAACCGCTCAGCACCCGCGGGCGCACCCAACGATCGCGAAAGTTTGTGGCACACCTTCGATCGGATCCTGCGCCCCGCGCTCTCCAATTTACAGGTGAATATTGAGGAGCAAATCGCCGAGCGCGATTGGGTCACTACGCGCAAAAGCATTGGCGGCGTTCACAGCGGATCGCTGATGGGCATTGCGCCCACCGGTTTAGCCGTGACGATCGCCGTGATCGATATGGTACGCATTGAAAACGGACAATACGTTGAACATTGGGGGATGAACACGCTGGCGGCGGTGATCAATCACCTGCGTAGCGCCAGCCCGTCGGTTTAAAGCAGCTTGCGCAATGCAGCCAGGCCTTTCTGCAGATCGTCACGATCGGATTGCTCAAGGCTGGCGTTAATGCGCGCCGCAATCCACTCCGTGCGCTGTTCGCGTGCCGTGACCAGGTGTGCGCGTGCGCAATCCCTCAACACAATCACCTGCGCTCGCGCGTCCTGCGCGCTTTTTTGCCGCAGTACCAAACCTTGCGACTCCAGCTCGTTAATCACCAACCGCATACTTTGATGCTTCACGCCGCGCAGCCGCGCGAGCTCGGCGATGGAGAGCGACTGATGGCTTTCGAGCAAGTCTAAGGTTTCATACTGCGAGGTGCGCACGGTCGCAGTACCAACCCGCACGTTACGCACGAAGTGGCTGACAAGCTGACGGAGCTCTTCCGCCAGCTGCTGAGTTTCGGATTTCGGAGTCAAAGGGGGCCATTCCTGCACGCTATCGTTGCCCCATTATAGGAAATCTATCGCCAGGCTTTAAACAACAAACTGGCATTAACCCCACCGAAGCCAAACCCATTCGATAGCGCATAGGTCATCGCCGTTGGCTGCGCGGTGAGCGCCACCAGATTGAGCCCGGCCGCCGCCTCATCCGGATTTTGCAGGTTCAGCGTGGGCGGCGCAATCTGGTCGCGTAGCGCCAGAATGGAGAAGATCGCCTCCACGCCACCCGCCGCTCCCAGCAGATGTCCGGTAGCGGATTTGGTTGAGGTGATCGCCACTTTGCTTCCCGCGAAGAGCGAACGGATTGCCGCCAGCTCGCCTTTATCGCCCACCGGCGTCGAGGTGGCATGCGCATTAATGTGCTGTACCTCCGCAGCCGCAATGCCCGCCTGCGCCAGCGCAGTTTCCATCGCCCGGCGCGCGCCTTCACCATTTTCCGGGCCGGCGGTGAGATGATAAGCATCGGCGCTGGTGCCGTAGCCCACCAGCTCGGCCAGCGGCGTAGCGCCGCGCGCCTGCGCATGCTCCAGCGATTCAATCACCAGTAACCCGGCGCCCTCGCCCATCACAAAGCCATCGCGGTCGCGATCGAACGGACGCGAAGCCTGCTGCGGACGATCGTTAAAGCCGCCCGACATCGCCTTTGCGGCGGCAAAACCGGCCAGGCTGACGCGATGAATCGCCGCTTCGGTACCGCCACACAGCGCAATATCCGCCTCGCCGCTGCGAATCAGTCGCGCCGCATCGCCAATCGCCTGCGCCCCCGCCGCACAGGCGGTCACCGGGGCACCAATCGGTCCGCGAAAACCGTGCGCAATCGAGACGTGTCCCGCCGCCAGGTTGGCGAGAAACGAAGGAATGGTGAACGGCGACAGACGGCGAGGTCCACGCGCTGCGGTGGTTTCTACCGCGTTGGCGATTTCGTTAAAGCCGCCGATGCCGGTGGCGATCACCGTGGCAGTACGCTGCTGCTGTGCCACATCCTGCGGCGACCAGTTGGCCTGCGCCAGCGCTTCATGGGCAGCCACCAGCGCGAACTCGATAAAGCGATCCATCTTCTTGCGATCTTTGGCGGCGATAATGCCGTCGGGGTTAAAACCGTGCTGCGCATCCTGCTCTGGCGTCGGCACCTGGCCCGCTACTTTACAGGCGATATCCTGCACCATCTCCGGCGGCAGCGCGCTGATGCCGGATTTTCCCGCCAGCAGCGACTGCCACACCGCCTCCGTGCCGCAACCCAGTGGCGAGACCAGCCCCATGCCAGTAATAACAATACGTTTCATTGATAACTCCTTAAGCCGCAGGCTTTTTCATAAAAGGAACCAGCAGCGCGGCGATACAAAATCCGACCATAATCAGCCAGAATGCGTCTGAAAATGCCTGCGTGCGCGCCTCGCGGAGCGTCAACTGCGCCAGCGATTGCAGCGCCGCAGTGTGCGCCGCATCCGAACTCAGGCCGCTGCCGATGAGCGCCAGCGTGCGTGATTGCAGATAGTCACCCAACGTCAGGCTGGCAGAGTTGAGATGGTCAGCCAGACGGCTGAAGTGCAGATTGGTACGATCGTTGAGCACCGTGCCACACAGCGCGATACCGATAGCGCCACCGAGGTTGCGCATCAGATTAAACAGCCCTGAAGCTAATTTTAGTCGCGCCGGGGGCAGGCTACCCAAAGTCAGCGTTACCGTAGGCGCCACGGCAAACTGCTGCGCCATGCCGCGAAACGCCTGCGGAAACAGCAGCTCTTTGGCGCCCCAGTCGTGGGTGATCGGCACAAAAAAGTACATCGACACGCCAAAACTCATCAGGCCAAACGCCAGTAGAATGCGCAGATCGACGCGATTCGCCAGCCAGGCATACAGTGGGATCGACAGGATCTGAAAAATACCGGTAGAGAAGATCGCCATCCCGATCTCCAGCGCGCTGAACCCTCGCACCTGGCTGAGAAACAGCGGCGTGAGATAAATGGTGGCGAAGATGCCGACACCGGCCATAAATGAGAAGTAACAGCCGAGGCTAAAACCAGGATCTTTCAGCGCGCGTAAATCCATGATGGGTCTGGCGTGATGCAGCGTACGAACAATAAAAAACACGCCGCATACCAGTGCGATCCAACCAGTGGTCGCGATGGTGCTATCGTCAAACCAGCCCCAGCGCGGCCCCTCTTCCAGCGTGTATTCCAGACAGCCGAGCGACGCCGCTAGCAGCACAATGCTGAAGTAATCGGCGCCACGCAGCAGTTCACGATTCGGCGCGTCGATTTTCACCAGCAGCGGCACGGCAACAGTAATGTAAATGCCGGGAATGATGTTGATGAAAAACAGCCAGTGCCAGCTGTAGTTGTCGGTAATCCAGCCGCCCACCGTCGGCCCTAGCGTCGGCGCCAGGGAGGCCAGCGCGCCCACCGTGGCCGCCGCAATCACCCGCTGCTTGCCCTGAAAAAAGGCAAACGCGGAAGTGAACACCAGCGGAATCATCGAACCGCCGGCTAATCCCTGCAGCGCGCGGAAGGCAATCATGCTTTGAATGTTCCATGCCCAACCGCACAGCAGACTCATGATGGTGAATCCGCAGGCCGAAGTGGCAAACAGCCAGCGCGTTGACATCACGCTCGCCAGCCAGCCGGAGAGCGGAATGATGATGATCTCCGCGATCAGATAACTGGTCTGCACCCACACGGTTTCATCATCGCCGGCCGACAAACCGCCACCGATATCACGTAGCGACGCCGACACGATCTGGATATCCAGCAGCGCGATAAACATGCCGATGCACAGCGTGGCGAAAGCCACTATTTTCTTGCTCACCGGCATTTGCGCCGGCGCCACCAGCGGTGCGGCGACGCTGCTCATCGCGCGCTTCTCTCATCCACCGTGACCGTCACCGACAAGCCGGGACGCAGCAGGCCGAGCGCCGCATCATCGCCCTCCAGCATGATGCGCACCGGCACGCGCTGGACAATTTTGGTGAAGTTGCCGGTAGCATTTTCTGCGGGCAGGATACTGAAGCGTGAACCGGTTGCCGGGGATAAGCTGGCAACGTGGCCGCTAAAGGTCCGGCCTGGTAACACATCGGCAACGATGTGCGCCGCCTGTCCCGGCTGCATGTTCGCCAGCTGGCTCTCTTTGAAATTAGCGTCGATCCATAAGCCGTGCGACGGCACCAGCGACAGCAGCTGCGTGCCGCTGCTGACGAACGAACCGGACCACGCGCGACGGTTGCCCACCACACCCGCAAAAGGCGCACGAATTTCGGTGTACTCAAGATTGAGCTTCGCCATCGCCAGCCCGGCCTGTGCTTTGGTCAATGCCGCTTTCGCCTGCAGTTCACGCGCGTCTAACACCTGAAGCTGTCGCTCCGCTACCGTTTTATCGGCGCGGGTTTTGCTCTCTTCGGCAATCGCCTGATGGTAATCGGCCTGCGCATGATCGCGGATCTGCTGCGACACCGCCGCACTGCTGGCCAGCAGGGTGTAGCGCCGCTGATCGGAGGTGGTTTTTTGCGTCACCGCCTGCGCCGCCAGCAGCGAGGCGTGCGCACCGGCAATGGTGGCGAGCTGCAGCTGGCGAGTGGCGGCGATATCACTCAGCGCCGCTTGCTGCGCGGCCACTTCACCCGAGGCCTGCTCCACCGCCGCGAGATAATCACGGTTATCCAGCTGAACCAGCAGATCGCCCTGCTTTACCTGCGCGTTATCCTGCACCGCAATGGTGTGAATATAGCCGGAGACTTTAGCCGAGATGGCGCTGATATCCGCGCCGACGTAGGCATCATCAGTTGAAGGCATAAAGCGCGCGGTGTGCCACCAGTAATAACCGTAACCGGCCAGCGCGATACCTGCCGCCGCCAGCGCCAGCAACAGCGCAGATTTTTTGCGCGTCAGCATCATGATTGCGGCTCTGTCAGCGAAGGCGGCGCAAATTTCTGGGCGTTATCACCGGCGCGTTTTTTCTGCAGATAGTCATGGCGATAGTGCATCATCGGCACCGCCGCCGGGCCGGGTACCATCTGATATTTGTCCAGGGTAAGCGGCTCACCATTCTCGCTATCGACCAGCTGCATCTTCACCGGACGCTGCGTGGCGGTTTCTATCAGCTGTATCTGGCGTCCTTCCGGCGAGAAGTGGGTGCTGCCCCACTCTGCCAGCGCCAGAATCACGCTGCGGAAATCACGTCCGGCAGGCGTGAGGTGATATTCATAGCGCGCGGGGCTGGTGCTGTAACACACCTTCTGCAGCAGGCCATCTTCAACCAGCTCTTTCAGCCGACGCGACAAAATGTTGGGTGCCACGCCGCTGCTTTTCTGGAACTCATCGAAACGCGTGAAGCCAGCCAGCGCATCACGCATGATCAGCATGCTCCAGCCATCGCCAATACGGCCCAGGCTGCGCGCGATGGGGCACGGCATATTGTAGAGGGGTTGGTTTTTCATGATTGGGTATCCGCATCTTTCTGATGCGGGATACTGTTACAGAGTGACTTTCATTTTGCAAGTAACTTGCATAATGAAAGTTATGATAGCGATAAAAAAGGTGCGCATAAATGCGCACCCTACAACGACTCGGTACGGATTTGTCGGGTCGCCATTTATGGCGATAAAAAAGGTGCGCATAAATGCGCACCTTACGTGATTGGGTATGCGGGTTTTGTAGGGTCGCCATTTATGGCGACCAGGATTTACGTCCGCACCCGCAGCGCAGCCTCAATCTTGTCGGCAATCTTGGTAACCACATAAGCAATCACCATGTAGAACACCACCGCAATCAGGAAAGCTTCGAGGTAGTAGAAATTCAGCGCCGCAGTCAACTGCGCCTGAGCGAAGATATCCACCACTTCGATAGCAAACGCCAGCGACAGCGCTTTCATGATCACCATAAAGGCATTCGCCAGATCGGGGATCGCCGCCACAATAATTTGCGGAAACATCACGCGGCGGAACAGCTGGCCGCCGCTATAGCCCAGCGATAGCGCCGCATCCGATTGGCCGCTATCAAACGAATTCAGCGCGCCCTTCCACACTTCCGCCTGGAACGCCGCCACGCAGGCGCTGAGCGCGACAATGATAATCACCCAGTTCGGCAGCGAGTGCGCATTCACTTCCACGCCAAACAGTGTGGCAACAAAGTGCAGCGCCGGTGGTAAACCGTAATAGGCGAGGAAAATTACCACCACCATCGGCACGCCTTTAAAGGCAATTTTGTATGCGATCACCAACTGGCGCAGTACCGGAATGCGGCGATGCTCGACAAAGGCAAACAGCCCGCCGAGCAGCGTTGAGCAGATAAACACCGTCACCGCCATCAGCAGCGTAACCGGCACCGCATCGAGAATGCTCCAGAAGTCTGGCAGCAAAACCTCAAGATCAAACATGGTTGCTCCCCTTTATCAGACGCTGGTGAATTTAACGCGCGCAGCGGTTTTTGAGCTGTACTTCGCGTGACGTTGTTCGAAGAAACGGATAATCAACCAGGCCACGCCGCACAGCAGCGAATAGAGCACCGCCAGCACCAGATAGGTACCGAACTGATATTGGTTGTAGTCACGTTCCATAATCAGATGCGCCGTCGCCATGACATCCGCCGCACCGATGTACATCACCAACGCCACGTTATGAATTAGATAGATAATCGCATTGCCGTAGCCCGGCAGCGCATAGTGCACCGCCTGCGGACCGACAATGCGCAGCATTTTCTGGCGAAAGCTGTAACCCATGCTGTCGGCGGCGTCATGCTGGCCGCGCTCCACGGCAAGAAACGCCGGACGCATCACTTCCGACAGATAACCGCCGTGGTAAAGACTCAGGCCAATCATCGCCGCGATATTGGCGGTGACAAAATCGCTGAAACCAAACTGCTCGGCCACCAGCGGCAGGCCATAAAAGGCGACAAACAGCTGCAGCACCACCGGCACGCTGCGCGCGTACGAGACGTACAGATCCACAACCTGGCTAATTACTGGGATGCGGCGCACGCGGAACACGGTGGCGATCAGCGCCAGGAAGAACCCGACGATCATCGCAACAAACATTATGCCGAGCGTCAACGGCAGCGCCGAGAGCAGCTCGGGAATCATCGAAGTCAGATTCACGGTGAAACACTCCTGCTAACAATGAAGCAGCGCCCGGCTCAGCACCGGGCGCAGCGGCTTCAGGTGAATCGCTTACTTCATGTATTTAGTGACGTCTTCGCCGAACCACTTCTGCGCCAGCTTATCCAGCGTGCCGTCGGCCTTCAGCTGCTGCAGCGTTTTGTTGATGTCATCGTTCAGCGCCTGGTTTTCAGCAGAGCGGTGAATCAGCACGTAAGTGTTGTTGATGGCCACCGGCTCGCTGGCTTTGATCGCCAGCTTCTGGTTGTCGATCACCGTCTGCTCGCCGAGGTTAGAAGGCAGGATCAGCGCATCATATTTACCGCTTTGCACTTCTTTCAGGCGATCCGGATACGGCACGCCGGCGCTCGACGCCTTGATCGCCACTTTGTCGTTCGGATTTTCCTGCTGCCACTGGGTCACAAATTTGTATACGCCGCCGCCAGCAGTCACCGGCACGATGTTCTTACCGACCAGATCTTTCATGCCGTTGATGTTGCTATCGCTGCGGCTGTAGATCTTCATCAGGCTGGCGCCGATTGGCGCATCCGGGATCAGGAACTGTTTGCTGCGGGTCGGCGCTTTGTAATAACCGCCGGTCGCCATGTCATATTTACCGGTCGCCAGACCGGTTTCCTGGGCGATATCCGCCGCCCCTTCCATGACGAATTTGTACTGCGGCAGCCTGGCGTTGATGGCTTTCAGCACGTCCGGCTCGTAACCCTGCGGCTCGTGACCAATTGCGCCCCACGACAGCGGTTTCGATTCCGCCGCGGTGGCGATTTTGATGGTGCGCACGGCGTCAGCAAAGCTGTTACCGCTAATGAGCGCCAGTGCGATGATGCCAGGCACGGCCAGGCGACGTAATGTGGTTTTGATTGCAGGCATGTGGTTGATTCCTTTAATTATTAGAATACGCGTTCTGAGTTGAGGAACTGAGCAAGGCGCGGCAGGGTGGGATTATCGAACATCTCAGTCGGGCTGCCCTGCGCGGCCACCACGCCCTGATCCATAAACACGATGCGATTGGAGATGCTTTTCGCGAACTGCATCTCGTGCGTCACCAGCAGCGAGGTAATGCCGGACGACGCCACGTCTTTAATCACTTTCAGCACCTCGCCCACCAGCTCCGGATCGAGCGATGAGGTCGGTTCATCAAACAGCATCACGTCCGGACGCACCGCCAGCGCGCGGGCGATGCCGGTACGCTGCAGCTGGCCACCGGAAAGCTGCGACGGATAGTGATCCAGCTTGGTGCCCAGACCGACGCGCTCCAGTTCTTGCACCGCGATATCGCGCGCCTGCTGTTTGCTTTTACGCTGGATGACGATCAGCGGATCCATCACGTTTTCCAGCACCGTCATATTTTTGAAGACGTTGAACTGCTGGAACACCATCGCGGTGCGCAGGCGGATCGCCTGGATCGCCGCTTTGTCCGGAGCCTGATAATCCATGCGGATCTGATCGAGCTGAATAGTGCCGGACGCCGGTTTCGCCAGATAGTTAATGCAGCGCAGCAGCGTGGTTTTACCGGTGCCGCTTGGCCCGATGATCGACACCACGTCGCCGCGTTTTACCGATAGATCGACGCCTTTCAGGATCGGCGTGCTGCCATAAGCGAGCTTGATATCGTTGAGTTCTAACATGCAGCAGCCCCTATTTGTTCAGGTCAGCATGGCCAAGCACATGCATCAGACGGTTGGCCCAGCCAAAAATGGCGATGGCGTGGATCAGATCGATAATCTCCTGATCGTTCATGCCGACCGCGCGCAGTGCCGCCATATCCTCGGCGCTGGCCTCTGATGGCGTGACGGACAGATGACGGGCAAAACGGTAGATCGCCGCATCGCGCTCGCCGAGCACATCGGCACGATCGAAGTAAATCGCACTCACTACCGCATCACTTTCTGCCAGCTGCGCATGGCGGCGCGCATGCACCACCGCGCAATATTTGCAGCCGTTAACGATTGAAGCGCCCAGCGCACCGAGCTCGCGATCTGCACGATCCAGCCCGCCATCGACATACATAATGGCGTTGAACAGCACGGTACGCGCCACGTAGCTGTCGGGATCGTGCGCCAGCGTGCGCACATACTCGGAGATCTTCTTGTTCGAGGGCGTCACTTTCATCGCATCAAGCTGCGCGGGCGTGGCATCTGCCACCTCAACCGGCGCGATGTAAGGATGCCAGTGCAGCGGCTTGAGATTAACCGACGGAATCATGCAGACCTCAACAAACGTAATCCGGCCGCGACGCGCGTCTGGAAGTTAACAAAAGCGATCAGCTCTGAGAGCGCCACGATCTGTGGATTACTCAATCCTGCCTGTTCCAGCAGGCGAATGTGCTGCTCGGTGGCGTTCATTGGCTGCTGCGTGACGAGATCGGCATGCCGCGCGATAGTCGCCAGCGGTTCGGCGAGATCGCTGGCACCGGCCGCCAGCGCCAGCAGCGCGTCTGATGGCTGCAACGCCGCCAGCTGCGCCTGATAATCGCGCTGCAGCTCGGCATCGCCATTCAACTTCGCCATGCGCTGCGCCAGCGCAAAACGCACATCCGGTGCTAAGCCCTGATCATCATTAGGTGCCAGCACCGATATACGGCACTGTTCTGCGCCATCAACAAATTCCGGGCGCAGGCGGCGCGTGCCGTACAGCGCATCTTCAGCGTTTAAGCCGACTGCGCGATCAATTGCGTCACTCACTGCGCGTTCTCCTGGTTGAGTAAGGGCGTGGAATCCACCCATTCATCGCCCTGCAATTCAGGGGTGTCAAAAGCCTGTAAGTTGGCGTAATGCTGCTCGACGTCTTCAGCAAACAGCGACGCGCTGATGCCGCGCACCAGACGATCGACACCGGCGCTCACCGCCGGAATATCACCGGAGACTTTGCCGTGCGTCAGCATCGCCGCATCGTTGAAGCAGTGAATATGCGCCAGTCCGGGACACGCGCCGGGCGTCAATTCGCGGAACTCAAAGGCGGGACCGAGATCCGGCGCTTCGAGCAGATTGGCACGCGGCGCGCCCATTTCTGGCTGATAACGCCCGTCGCGCCAGCTGCGGATGTGCGGTGCGATGGCGGCAAACTCTGGGCGTCCGTGGAAATCGTTGCTAAAGCCAGTGGCGGCAATCAAAAAGTCGTAGCGCAGCGCGCCCTGAGTGGTTTCGATCAGCAAACCCTCGGCCTGCTGTTTTACCGCTTTGATGCCGCAGTTGAGGAAGAAGCGTGCATTGGCATGACGTGAAACGCGCAGCGTCGAAGAACGCGGCGGTGGCGTTTGCGTGGTAGCAGTGTAATCCACAAACTTCCATTTCCACGCGTCCGGCAATTGATACATCCCGTGCACCACGCCCTGGCTGCCGATGCCGGTCATTTTGTTAATGCGCGGCATCTGTGGGCGACGGATCAATAGATCTACTGCACCGGCACCGTTTTCCAGCGCGGTGGCGGCGTTATCCATCGACGATGCACCCGCGCCAATCACCGCAATGCGTTTGCCCTGCAGGGCCGCGAAATCAATGTCGTCGGCGGAGTGCGCCCAGAATTTGCGGTCAATGCCTTGCAGGAAGTCCGGCACGGCAAAACCGCCAAGGCCAGAGCGTCCGGTAGCCAGCACCAAACGGCGGGTGTAAATCCGGCCGGTTTCGGCACCACTAAGATCGAGCGCGATTAACTCACCTTCGAAAGTAATAATGGTGACGCGCACATTGTTGCGCACCGGCAGATTCAGCACCTTGCGATACCAAATCAGATAATCCATCCACTGCGCTTTGGGAATTTTATCCAGCTCCTGCCAGGCTTCTTTGCCCCATTGCGCGGTGAACCACGCGCGGAACGTCAGCTGCGCCATGCCGAGCGCCGGGCCGTGTAATGTCTTTGGCGATCGCAGCGTTTCCATGCGCGCAAAGGTCACCCACGGACCTTCCAGCCCGGCGGGCGCGGCATCATAAGCCACCACGTTACTGATGCCGGTTAGCTGCAATTTGGCCAGCGCCGCTAGGCCGCACATACCGGCACCGATCACCACCACATCACGCACCGGGGCGCCATCCTGCGTGCGCGCTGGCACCCAGGATTTTGCAGGCAGTTCAAGATATTCCAGATCCTGCTGCAGCTGAGCTTCCAGCGCGGCAAGACCGTCGGCAGCATTCGTCATACGCGTTTTCCCTGAAATAAGCGGCAGCCAGCAAGCGGGCGAAACCACTAAAGTACGTTGGTGACTATGTATTTTCATTATCTCGATAACACATAGTTAGTGTGCTTTAATCACCAAATCACATAGTAAGAGCTAAGGTTTCGCATAATCCTCTTGCCCTAAAACGGAGTCAACAATCTCGCTCAGCTTTTGACCAATGGATTTCTTATATCTTATGCCGAAATTGTTATAAGCGAGGTGGGAGCTGGCTGGCGGTCGCCATAAATGGCGACCCTACGGGTTGGTCGTCATTTATCATGGGAAAGAGCTGCACGAGGCGATTGTAGGGTCGTCATTTATGACGACCTTGTTGATACCCGCACTGTTGTTTAATCCTGATTAATCAGGCGCATAATGCGCGGATGCTCGCTGGCAGGCAGACGCTCAAAGCCTGGCAGCAGATGAGCCGCAGCGTCGGCTAAGGCCTCCACCAAGGCCTGTGCAGCGGTGGAGATTTGTCGCCCCTGCGGCGTGATCACGCCAAAGTAGTACGGAATATCCTCCTCCAGCGGACGAATCACCACACCGGCCAGCGGCATGCCCCAACCGGTCACCGGCTCAAGGATCGCTACGCCCAATCCGGCGCGCACACAGCCGAGAATATTGGCGGAGGAGTTAGTCTCGATGGTTTCCTGCAGCGGCGTTTTGACCTTTTTCAGCGCCTTTTCATAGCGCCCGCGCAGACGCTGCGGGCTCCACGGCGCAATCAAACGGCGTCCCGCCAGGCTGCTGAGCGACAGCCGCGTGTGCGCCGCCAGCTCATCGTTCTCCGGCAGCGCCACGACGCACTGCGACTGCCCAATCCAGTGCAGCTCTACCGCGTGATGCTCCAGCGGCAAGCTGCACAGACCGAGATCGGCCTCTGCGGTGATCACGGCATGCGCGGTATTAACTGCGGATTCGCTGATGATCTGCACTTTGTTCTGCAAATTGAGCGCGGCCAGCGCCTGCGGCAGCAATCCCGCCGCCAGCGCGGGCGTGGCGGCAATACTCAGTGGACGATGCTGCTGATGGGCGATCTCCTGCGCACGCAGGCGAATTTGCTGCAACGAGAGCAGCGCTTTCTGCACGTATTGATGCAGCTGCAATGCCTCTTCCGAAGGATGGATACGCGGGCCGTTGCGGATAAACAGCGGATAACCGAGCGACTGTTCCAGTTCCTGAATCAAGCGCGACACCGCCGGCTGCGAGCGATTGAGCGCCTTTGCTGCCGCCGTAACGCTACCGGCAGAGATCACCGCCGAGAAGGCCTCCAGCTGCCGCAAATCCAGGTCGTTTAAAATAGTCATCGCGCGATTTTTCCCTAACTCATTGATCACTCCCGACATTGGCGCGGGAAAGTTTTCATCATAGAGAGAGTCGCGGCAATTAGCCACTGGGTGGACAGTGCGCTTTGTCCCTCACCCTAGCCCTCTCCCGCAGGCGGGAGAGGGAACAGTCCTCTGCGGAATTCAGCATTTTTCTCCCACCTAATCATTCCCTCTCCTTCTGGGAGAGGGAACCGTCCTCTGCGGAATTCAGCATTTTCTCCCAACTAATCATTCCCTCTCCTTCTGGGAGAGGGTTAGGGTGAGGGAAATCACAACTTCTCCGTCAACTCACATTCATTCTCATGCAGCAGCCGCAGCATCTCGAGTAAAAACGCGTCTTCGTTGCCCTTTTGCCAGGCAATACTGAGCGGCAAGCCTTTGATTTGTTCGGGCAGATCCAGCGCTATGTAGCGCACGCTGTCGCTGTTCATCGTGCGGTACGACGCGGGCACCACGGCCAATCCCAAACCGGCCGATACCAAACTCAGAATGGTTTGTTTCTCTTCGGCGAACTGCGCGATGTGCGGCGTGAGTCCCGCCAGTTTGAACAAACTCATCGTCAAATCGTGGCTGTGCGGGCGCGTGCGGCGATCGGGAATAATCATCGCTTCATGCTGGAAATCCACCACCGCCACCCGTTCGCGCTGCGCCAGCGCATGCTGAATTGGCACCGCCAGCACGCAGCTTTCACGGGTAATAAAGCGCACCGCTAAAGACGCATCAATACTTTGCGGTTCGCGGATAAAAATCATATCCAGCCAGCCCGATTTTAATTTCGGAATTAAATTAATGGTTTTGTCTTCAATAATATGAATATCACTGTGCGGATGCAGCGGCACAAATAAGTTAAGCAACGCCGGAACTAATCCGCGCGCGGCGCTATCGATGGCACCAATGCGTAATGTACGACGCTCATCTTTTAATCCGACTTTAAATCGCTGCGCCAGCGCATCAAATTGATCGATTAATTTGCTGGCCTCATCAAAACATATCGCGCCTTCGGCGGTTAATGAAACATTACGCGTCGAGCGATTTAACAAGCGCACGCCAAGGTCTTCTTCCAGTAAACGAATGAAGCGAGAAAGTGACGCAGGCATCATTTCCATTCTTTGAGCAGCGCGCCCGAAATGGAGTTCTTTACCCACGGCGACAAAACAACGCAATTGATTTATATCCACATTTCCCTCGCCCGTTGATTATGCAAATACTTTATATAATCCACGCCTGATGATCCCCCAAAGCAAAACTGCATACTGAACGCGAAGACAAAAAAATAATACTACCCCTACACAATCTGGAGCACGTTAATATGAACTCTCACCTCGAAAAAAGGGTGATGCGTAAAGTGACGTTACGCATTGTGCCCTTCATCATGCTGCTCTACTTCATCGCCTTTCTCGATCGCGTCAATATTGGTTTTGCTGCATTAACCATGAATCAGGATTTAGGTTTCTCGCCCACGGTGTTTGGTTTTGGTGCCGGAATTTTCTTTCTCGGTTATTTTCTGTTTGAAGTACCGTCGAATTTAATTCTGCACAAAGTCGGCGCACGCATCTGGATCGCCCGCGTGATGATTACCTGGGGATTAGTCTCCGGCTGCATGGCCTTCGTGCAGGGCACCACCAGCTTCTATGTGCTGCGCTTCCTGCTCGGCGTAGCGGAAGCCGGATTCTTCCCCGGCATCATTCTCTATCTCAGCTACTGGTTCCCGGCGGCGAAACGCGCGCAGGTCACCGCTATCTTTATGGCTGCCGCACCGCTTTCGACGGCGCTCGGTTCGCCAATTTCTGCTGCGCTGCTTGAGATGCACGGCCTGCTAGGCTACGCCGGCTGGCAATGGATGTTTGTGCTGGAAGCCATCCCGGCGCTGCTGTTCGGCATCGTGGTGCTGTTCTACCTCACCGATCGGCCAGCAAAAGCCAAGTGGCTGAACGATGAGGAGCGCGCCTGGCTGGAAAACACCCTGCGGGCGGAAGAGCAGGCGCGCGCCACTAGGCAGAGCCACAGCAGCGCATGGCGCGGACTGGCCGATAAGCGCGTGTTAGCGCTGGCGCTGGTCTATTTCGGCACCTCGGCGGGCTTGTACACGCTGGGCATCTGGTCACCGCAAATTATCCGCAGCTTTGGCGCATCCTCAATGGAGATCGGTTTCCTCAATGCCTTCCCGGCGGTAATTGGCGTGATCGGCATGATCCTCTGGGCGCGCCATTCGGATCGCACCAAAGAGCGCAGCTGGCACGTGATCGGCGCCTGTTTACTGGCGGCGGCCGGACTGATTTATGCCGGCAACGTCAGCACGCTGTTTACGGTGATTATCGCCCTGACGCTGGTCACCGTTGGCATCAGCGCCGCCAAACCGCCGCTGTGGAGCATGCCGACGCTGTTCCTCAGTGGTCCAGCGGCGGCAGCGGGCATCGCCACCATCAACTCGATTGGCAACCTCGGCGGTTTTGTCGGCCCGATGATGATTGGCGTGATTCGCCAGCAAACCGGCAGCTACAGCTGGGGACTCTATTTCGTGGCGGGACTGCTGGCGATCTCCGCCATCGTGGTTCTGCTGCTCTCCACCCGCGGCAATAAGCCGCAAACGGCGGAGCTTCCTCATCCTCATACTCATTAATCTGGAGATACAACATGCGTAACTATTCGATTGCCGCTATTCCCGCAGACGGCATTGGCCCGGAAGTGATCTCTGCCGGTGTGGAAATCTTGCACGCGCTAACGCGCCAGGATCCGCAGCTGAAGTTCAATGTCGAGACCTTTGACTGGGGTTCGGATTACTACAAACAACACGGCGTGATGATGCCGGAAGATGGCCTGCAAACGCTGAAGAAGTTCGATGCGATTTACTTCGGTGCGGTGGGTGCGCCTGACGTGCCGGATCACATCACGCTGTGGGGTTTGCGTCTGCCGATCTGTCAGGGCTTTGATCAGTACGCCAACGTGCGCCCCACCAAAATCCTGCCGGGCGTGACGTCACCGCTGCGCAATCGCGGTCCTGGCGATCTTGATTGGGTCATCGTGCGGGAGAACTCAGAAGGCGAATATTCCGGCAACGGCGGGCGGGCGCACCGTGGTTTGCCGGAGGAAGTCGGTACCGAAGTGGCGATTTTCACCCGCGTCGGCGTAACGCGCATCATGCGTTATGCCTTCAAACTGGCGCAGTCGCGCCCGCGCAAACTGCTCACCGTGGTGACCAAATCCAACGCCCAGCGTCACGGCATGGTGATGTGGGATGAGATTGCCGCCGAAGTGGCGATCGAGTTTCC
The DNA here is from genome assembly GCF_900215435.1 of Candidatus Pantoea floridensis. Taxonomy (NCBI): domain Bacteria; kingdom Pseudomonadati; phylum Pseudomonadota; class Gammaproteobacteria; order Enterobacterales; family Erwiniaceae; genus Pantoea; species Candidatus Pantoea floridensis. The sequence goes on along the minus strand of NZ_OCMY01000001.1, from coordinate 2,601,389 downwards.
GGATGTGCAGTGGGACAAAATGCTGGTTGATGCCATGACGCACCGCATGACGCTGCATCCACAAAGCCTCGACACCATCGTGGCCACCAACCTGCACGCCGATATTCTGTCGGATCTGGCGGGTGCGCTGGCGGGCAGCCTCGGCGTGGCGCCGACCGCCAATATCGATCCCGAGCGTCGCTTCCCGTCGATGTTCGAACCGATTCACGGCTCAGCGTTTGATATCACCGGCAAAGGCATTGCCAACCCGATCGCCACCTTCTGGACCGCAGTGCAGATGCTGGAGCATCTCGGCGAGCGCGACGCGGCGGCGCTGATTATGCAAGGCATCGAGTTTGTCTGCGCCAAAGGCATTTTGACCCCGGATGTCGGCGGCACGGCCAACACCGCCGAGGTGACGCGTGCGGTAGTGCAGTTTATTACGTCCAAAGCCAGCGTGGCAGAAGCCCTCTGATTTAACCCAGTGCGGGTTGAATCATCCCACCTTCCATAGCGGCGCAATGAATTGCGCCGCTATGGCTCGTGCATACTGTGATTCGACGTGTGTCGACTGGAGAAAAATGGCGGTGCACAGGTGCTGGTGAAATTAAGTCGCCCGATATAAGTAAATAAATGATTCATAGCCCTTACAAGAAAAGGGCTAATAATCCGATTCACAATCATTTCTCAGCATAACAAAAAAGTAATATTAATGATGATTGATTTCATCAGCTTGGTAATTAAAAATAAATATAAGCGGTACGGATAATTACCTGGCACACAATCAAGCCAGGAAAATTTATTTATTCTTACGCGAAAAATAATTAAGCAAACTCTAAGAAATAATCGAGCCTTTTCAATACCGATAAGATAACTCCTAATTAGTCCGCCTTGTGCGTTAGGCTTTAACGACTAGCCTTAAGGTGTAACTGAAATAATAGTTATCTAACTTTTTGAGGCAATAATCATGACAACACCACGTGGCGGTTCTGGCAATTTTGCCATGGACCCAGAAAGAGCCCGCGAAGCGGGAAAAAAAGGCGGCCAGCTTAGCGGCGGTAATTTCCGTAATAATCCGGAACGCGCTATTGAAGCAGGGAGAAAAGGCGGAAAAAAAAGCCGTCGCGTCGTGGATAAATCGCCTGAGTAACGTCTCTGCGGCTAGCAATTAATAGGTGAAATAGCCGCAGCACCCTATTTTCAATAAGGTAGCATATTATGAGCAATAACAGCGAAACACACTTTCTCGATTGGGTCAGAGATGCCCATGCCATGGAAAAACAAGCGGAAAGTATGCTGGAAAAAATGGCCTCACGCCTTGAGCACTATCCCGATCTCAAATTACGCGTTGAACAGCATATAGATGAAACTCGCCAGCATCAGGTGCTGGTACAAAGCGTAATTGACCGCTACTCCACCTCGCAATCGGTATTAAAAAATATCGCCGGCAAAATATCCGCTTTTGGTCAGGCGATGGGCGGCATGATGGTAGAGGATGAAGTGGTGAAAGGCGCGATCAGCGGAAATGTGTTTGAGCATCTTGAGATTGCCAGTTACACCTCGCTGATAGCCGCAGCCCAGCATCTCAACGATCATGAAAGCGTCGATATCTTTAATCGTATTCGTGAACAGGAAATTGCGATGGCAGAATGGACGCTGAACAATCTGCCGGTGGTGACGGAACAGTATTTGGTTCGCTCTGCCACGCCGGGCGTTGAGGCGAAAAAATAACGCCGAAGCGCACAGCATGACTCTTCCATTTTTCGCAATAATGACTTCGCTAATTCGGCTATTCTGCCGCTAAATCGTCTGTGCGAACCTTATGGCATGGCTCGGGATCGTCCCGAGCATCACCTAAGGAAGCACACGATGAAACTCTATCATTTCCCCCTTTCCGGCCATGCACACCGTGCACGCCTGTTTCTGTCGCTGCTCGGTTTACCGCATGAAATTATCGATGTTGATCTCAAAGCGGGCGAGCACCACACGCCGGAATTTCTCGCCATGAACCCGTTCGGGCAAGTGCCGGTGCTGGAGGATGACGGTACGTTTATTGCCGATTCCAACGCCATTCTGGTCTATCTGGCAAAGAAAACCGGCCGCAGCGAGTGGCTGCCGGAAGATGCACAGGGCGCAGCAGCGGTACAGCGCTGGCTGACCGTCGCAGCGGGCGATATCGCGTTTGGTCCGGCAGCAGCGCGCTTGATTACCGTGTTTGGACGGCCGTTTAATGCGGAAGAGGTCATCGCCCGCGCGCACCTGGTGCTGTCACGCATAGAAAACCACCTCCAGAACCGTGAATGGCTGGTGGGCGATGGCCCAACCATCGCTGACATCGCACAGTACAGCTATATCGTGGGCGCACCAGAAGGCAACGTCGACCTTTCCGGCTACCCGACGGTGAAGGCACTCTTGCGCCGTATCGAAGCGCTGCCGGGCTTTGTGCCCTTCCCGCAAACCGCTGCCGGCCTGCGCGGCGTCGCCTGAGCGTACCATTATGATTAAGAAACTGCCGGTGTGGCATCAGGGTGAAATAGCCCTTCAACAGCAGGCGGGCGTGGCGGAGCGCATGGCGGACGTGGGTCGGCGCGTGGTGCGCGATCACATGCCCGATCAGCATCGTGACTTCTATGCGCAGCTGCCATTTATCGTGGCAGGTAGCGTTGATGCGCAGGGCGATGCCTGGGCCACGCTGCTGGAAGGCCAGCCCGGCTTTATCTTCTCACCCAATGCCACCACGCTGGACATCGCAGCGCGTGCGGATAGCAGCGATCCGGCCGCGGCCGGGATGCAGGATGCTGCCCCGATTGGCCTGCTCGGCATCGAGCTGCACACTCGTCGCCGCAATCGCATGAATGGCGTTCTGACGGCAATTGGCGGCGGGTATCGCGTGCAGGTTGATCAAAGCTTTGGCAACTGTCCGCGCTATATCTCGCTACGCGATTTCCGCTTTGCCCGCGATCCGGCCGAGCGCTATGACGCAGCAGCAGAAACCCTGAGCGCGCTGGATGACGCAGCGCGCACCACTATCGGCACAGCGGATGCATTCTACGTTGCCAGCTATGCCGACCAGCCTCATCGGCAGGTTGATGTTTCCCATCGCGGCGGCAAACCTGGCTTTGTACGCATCGGCGATGACGGCCTGCTGACGATTCCCGATTTCAACGGCAATCTGTTCTTCTCTACCCTTGGCAACATCCACCTGAACGGCAAAGCGGGGCTGCTGTTTGTCGACTATGCCAGCGGCGACACGCTGCAGCTGAGCGGTGATGCCGAAGTGATCCTCGACTCGCCAGAGATCGCCGCTTTTCAGGGCGCGGAGCGACTCTGGACGTTTCGCGCGCGCCGCATCGTACGTCGTCGTGCCGCCCTCGCCCTGCGCTGGATGACACCGGCAGAGAGCATAGAAGCGAGCTCGCTGATGACGGGGGATTGGCAAAACGCCGCCGAACGTCTGCGTGCGGCGGAACTGGCTTCGCGCTGGCGGCCGTTTAAAGTGACAAAAATTGTCGAAGAGAGCAGCACTATTCGCTCGTTGTATTTACAGCCGGATGACGGTGCCGGCGTGCTGCCGCATCTGGCCGGCCAACATCTGCCGATTCGTGTGCAGCTGCCAGGTGCAGAGAAACCGCTGATGCGCGCCTATACGCTTTCGGTCGCGCCTGCGGATGGGTTTTATCGTATCAGCGTGAAGCGCGAGGGTGCGGTATCGCGTTATCTTCACGATGGGATTGCGGTTGGCGATACGCTTGAGGCGCGTGCTCCGGCGGGCGATTTCACTATCGATGCTAACGAAACGCGTCCAGCGGTACTGCTTGCCGCCGGCGTGGGCATTACGCCCATGCTGGCGATGCTGCGGCATCTGGTGTTTGAAGGCCAGCGTAAGCAGCGGATGCGGCCAACGGTTCTGTTGCAATCGGCTCGCTCTAAAGCCGAGCGGCCTTTCGCGCGTGAGCTTGATCAGCTGCTGGCACAGGCGCAGGGTGCCGTCAAATTGGTGCGTGTGCTAAGCCACACCACGGATGCGGAACAGGGCTTCGATTACGACATCGCTGGACGCATTGATATGGCGCTGCTTTCGCAGGTGCTACCGTTCAACGATTACGATTTCTATCTGTGCGGTCCGCCAGCATTCACGCAGGCGCTGTATGACGGACTGCGCGCTTACAATATCGCCGATCATCGCATTCATGCGGAAGCCTTTGGCCCTTCCTCGCTGCAGCGCACTCAGGATGTTGCCCGGCAGGATACGCCGCAGTTGCCAGTTGCAACCCAATCGGTGCCGGTGAAATTTATGGACTCATTAAAAGAGGCGCGTTGGACGCCGGATGCGGGTTCACTGCTGGAGCTGGCCGAAGCGCGCGGGCTGAGACCGGCTTATAGCTGTCGCGCCGGGCATTGCGGCAGCTGCAAAACCAAACTGCTGCAAGGCGCAGTAACCTATCAAACGGCCCCCAGCGCCAGCGTGGCGGACGATGAAGTATTGATTTGTTGCGCGCTACCCGCTCAACAAGAGGGAGAAAAGCAGGCGATACACCTGGCGTTGTGAGTATCAGGCTTCACACATTAACGGGCATTGATCAGTCCAGATTATGCCGGCGAGCAAAGTTAGCGAGTTCAACCTGATTACTCATACGTAACTTTTTAAGCAACCGGGTTTTATAAGTACTGATCGTTTTATCACTCAGCTTCATAATTTTTGATATATCGATGTTTTTCATACCGCTTGCCAGGTATTTCAAAATTTGCAATTCACGCGCAGACAGAAGAGAAACAAAATCGCCTTCTGAATCAGGGATCGACGACGTTTGTTTATTGTTCAATACGGGCATAGGAAAATAGCTGTACCCGGACTGGATCGCTCGAATGGCATCGTGCAGTTCGGAGAGATTATTCTCCTTGCTGATATAACCATTCGCTCCCGCTTTAATGCTAAGGTTAATATAATGCTGCTCTCTTTTCCCTGTCAGCACCAAAATATAACCGGAAAAACCAAGCCGACGTAATCTATTGACCACTTCAATGCCGTTAATTGAGGGGATATCGATATCGACAATAACCAGGTCGGGCTGTAACGTTTTTGCCATGCTAATACCTTCAAAGCCATCACCGGTCTCTGAGGCAACAATATACTCTTTACTTTCCAACAAAATACGCAGTGCAAGTCGGGTTACTGGGTGATCATCAATAATTAACACTCTTGACATAGGAAACGTCTCGAAAGGCAACTCATTATTATTGTCAGGGCAACTATGCTACGATCTTTAGCGGCATGACACACGCATAATTGGCTGTAGCATTACGCTCGCATTCAGAAAAGTCCTTCTTATTGCGCCACTTCGCCATATTATGGCTTTGAGCATCAGGAAATTCCCTACAGCTTACTTTTTAATTAACCACCAAATACATACGTACGTTCTTTTGCACTAAAAAGGCGATGAAAATACTCATCGCCTCTATTTTACTTGCTGACTACTCTTTCAAAAAATTAGCCAATCATTACCAACTCCAGCGTACCCCAACGCTGGCATTCCATGGTGTTTCGGTTTTGGAACCTTTGCTGTAATTCGCTTCGCTATAGAGTTGCACATCCTGAGTGAGCTGCGCGGATGTACCTAATGTAAATTTACCCTGCACGCCCGACATATCATTGTTAAAACCATTATCATTGATATGAACCTTGTTGTTTTTTGCAAACTCCTCAATGAGTGAGGCACGTATCCAAGGTTGAATTGTCATGCCATTTTCTAATTCAATATTCTTTCCAACAACACCATGCAATGCAGCCTGCTTAGAGGTTGCCATGTCACTATCGGCTTTAAGGCCATTATCTAAACGGTAGCCCGTGCCTTTGATCCATACGCTTGATAACTGCACTGATGGCTCAGCGAACCAGCCGCCATCAAAATCAATACGTTTACCCAATTCAACAGATAACCCGAATGCCGGCGTGCTGTAGCCACCTTTGGCGAGCTGGCCATCACTCATACGCGCGTTAGTATGGTTGCTGAAGTTGTTTGCTTTGATGACGTTATCGATAAACCAACCATCCTGCAGCAGGAAAGTGGAGTAACCGCCGATAAAGAAACTGTCGATAGTGCCGGAACTGTTGTGCGTAAACGCCAGGTTACTGCGGCTATAACCGCTGAACAGGCCCAGCAGCATTTGCGATTGCCCTACATCGATTGCGCTGTCTACACCAACAGAAATACCTGACTGGTTTTGGCTATACCCTTCGCCGTTGGCGTCATGCATTTTAAATTCGCCGCCCACGCCACGTACCCACGCACCACCCTTTTGTTTGCCCTGACGCACATCGCCCAGGCGAGTACGCAAGGTGGTCATTTCGCCATACCATGCGGAAGGCATCGCGTTAAAAATGCCCAGCGCGGTGGCTGTTGAAGGCGTCACAACGGGATCTCCGCCATCATCACCGCCGCCGCCCTCTTTAAATTTCTGGGCTAACACCCAATCGTTATCCTGATGCTTTAACTCGTACTGGTAGGTACCCGCATCCACGACGCCATTTTGCAAAGTAAACTGCTCATCGCCATTGCCAGCCGTTTTTACCACCGCCAGTACATCGTGCGTTTCACCCGGCTCCAGACCGGTATTGTTAATCGAGAGAACGTGATCGCCCGTGGCGTTTCCGCTAACGGTAATCAGATCACCCGTGAGTTTCTGCAGATCGGTTGTCATCGCAAACTGGCTATTGCCGGAGAGATCGCCCAGCGCGAGCGTTTTGAAGCCATCGTCGCTGTGGGCAAATTCAATCATACCCGCTGAAGCCAGCGATTTGAGATCGGAGTTTTTGGTCATCAACCAACGGCTGCTGCCGTCGATGGTCATAGCCGAACCGTTGAGTATGGCGCCGGTTAATTGCGACGATTGCGCAAGATCGACATCCACACGATTGTTACTTTCCGCGATGATGTCACCGCTCAGCAGCACATCATTTTCAGCCTTCAGGCTAACCCTGCTCGGTTGCGTACCGCTCTTACTGTCCAGCAAAATACCGTTACCCGCAATCAGCTGCGAACCATTCTTCACGGTTAAATCGAGTGCGGCGCCATCGGCCATCACCGCTGAACCACTTTTACTCACCAACGAGGTGTTATCTAACACAACGTTGCTGGTGTTAAACCCCGTATCGCTGGTGACATATAACGCTGGTGCATCTCCAAGCGTTTCCAGCTGGCTATTGCTGATATTAAAATTCCCTGAATGCGCGGCAAGAATATAAGCGTCCTGACCATGCGTGAGAGCCTGAATATGGTCAGCGTTAATGGTGCCGCCCGCATCAGCAAACAGGGTATGAGCGGCATTGCCGTAAGTGGTGAGTGTGGTATCTGAGAGGGTTACTGAAGAGTTATTGCCCGCCACAGATATTGCCGTGCCGTCATCATCCTGAGAAGTAATGCTACCACCGTTGAAGGTGGCAGTCGCATTATCGCCAACATTAATGCCAATGCCGCTATCCGTATTAATGATGGTATTGCTAATAGCAATATCGCCGGACTGCACATAAATGGCCTCGCCCTCGGACGTGTGAATATTACTATTATCAAGGGTCATTATGCCACGGCCATTACTGGCACTGTTAATTTCAATGCCGCGCGTTCTGCCATTGGCAGATATATTTAGCTCGTCTGCATTGACGCTGCCATTACCCAATAGTAAACCGCTATTGGCATTACCACGCATGACGATATCAACATTTTTAAGCGTCGCCTGGGAATCACTTGCGGTATTATCGACAAACAGCTTGAGGCCATTTCCCGCTTGCCCATTGCCAAATATATTGACATCTGTCGCCGTCAGGCTGCCATTTTTTAATGCGATGCCGTTGCCACCCACGCCGTCAGCCGTAATGGCAACACCGTTAAGATTGAGTGTGGCGCCATTGTCGGCATGGATTCCATCACTGTTATCTCCGCCCACGGTGATTGATCCACCGTTGATATTCACCGTGCCATTATCAACATTAATGCCATGCGAATTCGCGCCACGGGTAACCAGCGTCGAACTTTCTAAATTTAACGTACCAAGATCTAATACCTGGGCAGCAGCATAATTATCACCCGAAGTACGAAAATCTAACCCAGCAATAGTTTGTAATACGCTATTATCCCCGGATACATACAATGGATAATCTCCAACCGTACGACCAGAGTAACTCGTTGTCGCGGTTAAAGTAGTACCATCAGTCACTTTCCAGGGAGAATCCGCATAGGATAACGATGAAATACTCATCGTGGTGATAGCTATTAGACATTGGTGCGATAATAAGGATAACTTTAATTTAGGTAACATATTCTTACTCCTTGAACGTGTTTCTACCGTGAATACATCTGAAATAAAAAGACATAAAATCCTTCATGCAAGATTGATAAACATTCCTTTAAATGTCATTCGGAACGCTATCTTCCTTTTGTAGTCTTTTTCCCTATGGGGTGTAGGAGGAGGAGAGTTTTTGAAGTGATTTATTTTTTAAAATAAGGCGTATTTTTATTTAAAATAATCCCCATTACGGCGCGGAGAAATATTATAAACGAGTATTATTGCGGGGGAGTTTTTCATCAGCTATTAAAAAATTTTTCACATGCTAATTAAAATTATTTAATAGCACTAATGCTGTCGTCCTCTACTCAATGCCCTCGCCCCGCCAGATGCGAGTAAAGTGTGGATTGAGGTGACGTGAAATAATAACGAAAAATTTAACTTCTAAGCATCAACTTAATCCATTGTATTCATTGAATTTTTAATCCAATGCAAGAGAAATCATCCTGTCTCACCGCGTATTGAGCCACGTCTCATAAGCGCATTTTTTTGAATCCTTATTATAGCGCCGTTAGTTACGTACTGGATGTAGCTAAGTAATAGAGAGTCAATACCATGGAAGAATCGAAAAAGAGTAATGTGCACCGTTCCAGCCACGAGAACGCCACCGTCTCTGTTTTAACCGATGCGCCTGCAGCTGCCATCAATCATGCAGCAGATTCTGCGGTTGGGCAGATCTCAACCACCAACGCCGCGCTCGCAGAAGCAAAGCCGGTTCAGGTTTCGTATGTTGCCGATGACGAGCACGCTAAACAGGTCATTGCCGACGGCATAACCTACGACGCCACCCCACGTTTTGTTGGTACGGCTGAACCCTACACGCCCATCATCATTTACGATGGTGAAAATCAAATTGGTGTAACGACATCTGATGAGAACGGAAACTGGACGTTCACGCCAGCATCGCCCTTAGAAGTCGGGGCACGCAATCTTACTTTCAGCTCAGATAAATCCAGTGATTCCTTTAATTTTGTCTTACTTGCTGAGGGAACGACGGTGATTTCGCTGGATTATCAAATCGATGACAGCGGAGAGCGCAACAACACGATTGTGCCAGGCGATAAAATTCAGGACACCACCCCACGATTTGCCGGAACGGCCGATCCTAATACCACGATCACCGTCTACGACAATGGTCAACCGATCGCGGTAATCACCTCTGAAGATAATGGCAACTGGTCCTTCTTCCCGACGCTGGGAACTGGGGCACACTCGCTGACCTTCGATGCAGGCAATGGTAATACGACTAAACCGTTTACGTTTGAAATCGTCGGTACAGCGGAACCTGAAGTTCCTGTCATTGTGGAACCGGAAACGCCTATCGTTGTAGATCCAGAAATTCCTGGCATCCGGGAGCCTGGAGCACCCGTTAGAATTTCCTTTGTCGTCGATGATGAACGCAGCAAGCAGATAGTCGAGGGCAGCAAAAGTTACGACTCCACGCCACGTCTGATTGGTGATGCAGCGCCAAATACCTTAGTTACCATTTTTGATGGTGAAAAAATGGTCGGCAGCACTATGTCAGATGATAAGGGTTTCTGGAGCTTCACGGTCAAGCCTGCACTGGATGCGGGATCTCACCACCTGATCGTCACTACGCCAGGATCGATCGTTTCGTTTGATTTTGTTGTTCTTCCCGTAGGCACAACCCCTATCACCCTGACACCGCCAGTCGATGACAGCGGCGAACATAACAGCTATATCGCTCCCGGCGATAAAATCCACGACACTACACCACGCTTTGCTGGACGTGCCGATCCTGGCGCCGTCATTACCGTTTATGATAATGGCAAACCGATTGCTGAAATCACGGCTGAAGCCAACGGAAACTGGTACTTCTTCCCTGAAATGGGCGTTGGTGAACATAACCTGATATTTGATGCGGGTAATGGCAACACCACACAACCTTTTAATTTTGAAATCGTTGGTCCTGAAACCGTAGCAACAACCATTGATTACGGTATTGATGATTCCCGCGGCTATGAAAATTATCTTAACCGTGGCGACACCACTAATGACACCACACCACTTCTGCGCGGTCATGCTGCACCGAATGTAGAGGTCACCATTTTTGACAATGGCAAACCTGTTGGTACCGCAATGGCTAACAGCCGTGGCGAGTGGGAATTTACGGCCGAGCTGTCTGACGGCTCTCACAACATCACCGCAAAAGCCAGTACCGGTAATGAAAGCGATACCTTCAGCTTCACCATAGTGGACCCGCAGGGTGTGCAAATTAATATCGGTAACGCTTACGATGATACGCATGGCTATGAACTCGATATTGAGCGCAACGGCATCACTAACGATACCACGCCACGCTTTACCGGCAGCGCCGGTCCGAATGCAAAAATCACCGTATATGACAACGGTCAGCCTATCGGCACCGTTGATGCCAATGACATGGGCTATTGGACCTATACAGCAGATCTGAGCAGCGGCGCGCACAGCATCACCTTTGAGGCAGGCAAAGGCAGCCTGAGCGATGCGTTTAACTTCACGGTAGTCACACCGGAAAGTCAGCCAATCACTGTCGATCACGCCTACGACGATACGCGCGGCTATGAACGTGAATTTGACCGCAACGCCACCACTAATGACACTACACCGCGTTTTACCGGGCGTGCAGGTCCGAATGTAAAAATCACTGTGTATGATAATGGGCATCCGGTTGGTGAAACTGTTGCAGATTCTGCAGGTTACTGGACCTATACGGCGAAGCTGGGCGCTGGCGCGCATAGCATCGCCTTTGAAGCAGGAAAAGGCAGCCTGAGCGATGCATTTAGTTTCACTGTGACAGCACCGGAAAGTCAGCCAATCACCATTGAAGCGGTGAACCAGGACATCAATTACGGCTGGGAACCGATTGGTGAGAACGGCACCACACGTGACACCACGCCGCGCTTTAACGGCAAGGCCAGCCCGAACGTGCAGATCACCGTGTATGACAACGGTCAGCCTATCGGTATCACCACCTCAAACAGCCGTGGTGAGTGGGTCTTCACGCCGGAACTGGGTGGCGGTGCGCACAGCATCAGCTTTAAGGACGCGCAGGGCAACGAGAGCAAACCGTTCAGCTTCACCGTCGATGCAAACATCACCATTGAAGCGGTAAATCAGGACATCAATTACTTCTGGGAACCGATTGGTGAGAACGGCACCACACGTGACACCACGCCGCGCTTTAACGGCAAGGCCAGCCCGAACGTGCAGATCACCGTGTATGACAACGGTCAGCCTATTGGTGTCACCACCTCGAACAGCCGCGGTGAGTGGGTCTTCACGCCAGAACTGGGTGGCGGTGCGCACAGCATCAGCTTTAAGGACGCGCAGGGTAACGAGAGCAAACCGTTCAGCTTCACCGTCGATGCAAACATCACCATTGAAGCGGTAAATCAGGACATCAATTACGGCTGGGAGCCGGTTGGTGAGAACGGCACCACACGTGACACCACGCCGCGCTTTAACGGCAAGGCCAGCCCGAACGTGCAGATCACCGTGTATGACAACGGTCAGCCTATTGGTGTCACCACCTCGAACAGCCGCGGTGAGTGGGTCTTCACGCCGGAACTGGGTGGCGGTGCGCACAGCATCAGCTTTAAGGACGCGCAGGGCAACGAGAGCAAACCGTTCAGCTTCACCGTCGATGCAAACATCACCATTGAAGCGGTAAATCAGGACATCAATTACGGCTGGGAGCCGGTTGGTGAGAACGGCACCACACGTGACACCACGCCGCGCTTTAACGGCAAGGCCAGCCCGAACGTGCAGATCACCGTGTATGACAACGGTCAGCCTATTGGTGTCACCACCTCGAACAGCCGCGGTGAGTGGGTCTTCACGCCGGAACTGGGTGGTGGTGCGCACAGCATCAGCTTTAAGGACGCGCAGGGCAACGAGAGCAAACCGTTTAGCTTCGCGATTACAACACCAGAAAGCCAGCCAGCCACTATCGATCGCGCATTTGATGATAGCGGATGGTCCGATCGTGAAGTCGGCGACAATGACTCGGTCAAAGACACATCGCCACGTTTTAACGGCACGGCGGCACCGAATACGCTGATCACTATTTACGATAACGGTGTTGAGATCGGCTCTGTCGTCTCGAGCTGGGGCGGACGCTGGAACTTCGAGCAGGAACTCGGCGGCGGTAAGCACATCATTACGGTGCAAGCCGCAGGTGGCAGCATGAGCGATCCCTTTACTCTGTATATCAACGCACCTGTTGTGGAGCCAGAAGTACCGGTTGAGCCAGAAGTGCCAGCAATCCCCGTCACTATCGATCGCGCATTTGATAATAGCGGATCATATGATCGTGAGGTCGGCGACAATGACTCGGTCAATGACACATCGCCACGCTTTAACGGCACGGCGGCACCAAATACGTTGATCACTATTTACGACAACGGCGTTGAGATTGGCTCTGTCGTATCGAGCTGGGGCGGACGCTGGAACTTCGAGCAGGAGCTGGGTGGTGGTGAGCACACCATTACAGTGAGAACCGCTGACGGCAGCGAAAGTGATCCGTTTACGCTGTATATCAATGTACCCGTAGAACCGGTAATCCCAGTTGAGCCTGAGCCACAGCCTGAACCTGAACCTGAACCTGAACCTGAACCTGAACCTGAACCTGAACCACAGCCCGAGCCTGAACCCGTTCGTAAAACCAGCATCAATTACGGTCTTTCAGATGTCGGTAACAAAATTGGTTATCTGAAACCACATGATGTGATTCAGGATGACAAGCCTTCGTTTGTCGGCTTTGCAGAGCCGAACAGCCTCATTACCATATATGATAATGGTGTAAAAATAGGAGTGGCGAGAACATCTGACCTTGGTACATGGTCATATATTGTTCATGACTATCTGGGACAGGGCTCACACAACTTTGTGGCAAAAGCTGACAATGGTCAGGAAAGCGATCCGTTTGAGCTGGTGATAAAAGTACCGGTGAGTGCGAATTCTGTGTACGCCAACTCCGGTGAGGAGTCGGGCTGGAATTCAACCTCCGATACCACGCCGGATCTACGCGGCGGCGGTCCGAAAAATGTTGTTATCAATCTTTATGAAGATGGAAACTGGATTGGTTCAGTTAAGACTTTAGCCGACGGAAGTTGGACCTTTACCTTTACCGATCCACTGAACGTTGGCCCACATAGCATCGTGGCAGTCGCGGAAGCAGGCAACGCCAGCGAGACTTACACATTCAACATCACCGCTCCGACGGTAGTTGAGCCGCCTGTTGAACCGGAAATTATCTCCACCGTCGAGTCAGCATACGATAGCGTTCTGGAGTCAGGGCTCATTCCTGCGAATGGCAAGAGCGATGACAGTGTTCCACGCTTTACTGGACATACCTTACGGTTTGCAGTAGTGAAAATCTTCGACAATGGCATTGAGATCGGTGAAACGCGCGCTGATGGTCAAGGTTTCTGGACATTCAAACCTGAAACCGCGTTGCCTCTTGGTGAGCATAACATCACTGCAGGACCAGATGCTGAACATCAAGGCCCAGCCTTTACCTTCACCGTGGTTACCCCTGATCCAGAAAACCCACTACCGAAAGGCACAACTTATGAAGTAACCGCTGCCTACGATAGCGTGCTTGAATCGGGACGCATTCCTGAAAATGGCGAAAGTGATGACTATACCCCACGCTTTACCGGAAAGGCTGATGCATGGGCTGTAGTGAAGATCTTCGATAATGGCATTCTGATTGGCGAAACGCGCGCTGAGGGTAATGGCTTCTGGACGTTCAAACCAGAAACAGCATTATCACTGGGTGAACACAACATCACCGCAGGCTCGAGTCCCGATTATCACGGTAAGGCATTTACCTTCACCGTGGTTCCTGCGGAAGCGGACCGTATTTTAGTGCTGGAAGGAGTGAGTAGTTTCGATGGCGGTACTGAGCATTTCGGTATTGGCCATAGCTCACCGATTTACGACAACACGCCATCCTTAAATGGTATCGCGGCAGTAGGCTCGGTAGTCACCATCGCCATTAACGGTAAAGAGCTCGGCACTGCAATCACCAATGAATATGGTCGCTGGACCTTCGACGTCAAGGAGCCGTTAGAATCAGGCGCGAATCTGGTGAAAGTCACCGGCCAGGGTCAACAGGAAAGCGTTGATTTTAGCTTCGAACTCAAGTCACCAAATGATATTGAAATCCGTTGCGGCGCCTACGACGACGAACAGGGCGATAGCTATATCGTGCCTCGTAGTACTACCTCTGACTCAACCCCAACCCTGAAAGGCGTTGCTGGCCAAGGCATCATGTTGGAAATTTACGACAATGATGAAAAGGTCGGTGAGGTGCGGACAGGTCAGGATGGCTCGTGGTCATTTACACTACCTGAGCGTGATGATGGGGCGCACACCGTTGTGGTTAAAGGTCTCTATCTTGAGAGTCACCCGCTTAACTTTACGGTGCAAGCTGAGTCTAATGAATCAGCGCTGAATATCTCAGCTGCCGATCTTCTCAGTTCCCCGGAGCAAGCGCTGTTTAGTGAAGAAGTTGAAGCACAGCAGCCTGCTGCAAAACCACTGTCTATCGCGCAAGCCGATATGACCGTAGAAACGCAGTCTGGTGTGGTGAACAACAGCGCGTTGCCGCTGATTGAACCTGAAGAGCAAAACTACACAGCAATGTGATGTTTTACTTCATTAACAGGTAAGTAAAAACGGATGGTTCGCCATCCGTTTTTTTATGTCTGAAAAGGCGAATATTACGGATGAGCACCAATGAAAAAAGGGTATCAGTGCTATCTGAGCAACATTCGCAGAATTGAAACCCTCAATGGCCGCTTTCTTAGTATGGTGATTAATACGCTGAGCAGCCCCACTGACAGCCCAACCTATGTGCGCTTTGATGCCACTGTCGCCAGTAAGGAAGCAACGGACCTTATAGACCGCTAACAGAAAGCCTTGGGCGAGGGCTAGAGAGTACTGTTTGGGCTTACTCTCAGCAACCTGACATTAGACATTTTCACACTCAACAAAGGTGATCATGCAGGCGAACAGCGGGTGGGCCTGAAAGCAAGACTGATTGAGTTCGATTGGATCAAGATTGGTCAGGCGATGGTTTATAAGGCTGAGCGTGTGAAGTCAACGCCACCGGCTCAGACTAAGCCTAGTCAGAGCTATGCTGCTAATTCATTTTAACTACACACCCATTGAAATTAAGTTGCATTTTTTCACTTATTATAAAAATAAAAAACTTATTTATAAGAACTACTCGGGATTAAAAACCATAACTTCGCTGTCCAACCAACTAAAAATCAATCAGTTAAGCTTACTTGATACATTAATTAAACTTAAATATTATTGTTATTTTTCCTGGGTTAGTGATATTTAAATATTAACTTATCATTTCATATCAGGAGGATGTAGATGAGACTTCACAAAGTAAACATCAAAAACTTTAGAAAAATAAAAGATTGCGAGATCTTTTTTGAAGATGCCACATTCTTAATTGGTTCTAACAACTCTGGTAAATCTAGCGTTTTCGCAGCACTTGAATATCTTCATGGCAATAAAAACCTTCAAAGAGATGACTATTCTAAGTTTGTAAAGGTTAAAGGGGAGGAAGTTCAAGTAGATGATCAATCTGAAAGCCCTGATGAAACAATTGGTGATGAAGAGATTAAGGAAAAAGTAGAATCTGATGGTTTCCAGTATGAGGATAAAGTTGAAATTATTGCCGAGTATCATAATATACCCGAAGAAGCTAAAGACTGGCTGGGATTTAAAGGCCGTGTAATTTTAAATGATAAAGCAAAAGCTGGAGAAAGTCCTTACAAAATCGTTTATAAAAAAGTTTGGGACATAAAGCTATCCAAACCGAACGTATTCTTAAAAGAATACAATATATATCCTAAAGAAAAATATAAAGATGCAACCACCGTACAAGACCTTATTGGAGATGACTTTTCTGAAGAATTATTGAAAGACATGTTTGGTGAAAAGAAATTAAAAAGCAAGTTGTCATTGAAAGATATAAGTGCGACACTAAAAGGCCTTAGTGACTATTGGGAAGTAAATGAGCAATCTGATGCGGACTGGGTTGAAAATCCTGGGGGTATTCCAGGTAACGTTTTATCTAAACTCCCTAGGGTTGTTATAATTCCTGCTGAGTCCTGCCTTTCTGAACTAGAGAGTAAATCAGGATCATTGCACCTATTGATGACTGAACTTTTTGCAGCAGTGCGGAAAAAGTCAATAAACTATCAACAAGCTCAAACTCTTTTGAATGCTTTAGCTAAGGAAATGGACCCTTCTGACGCAAACACCGACTTTGGTAAACTAATGCGTGACTTAAACGGAATGGTAAAATCAGTATTCCCTGAGTCAAGTGTTCATGTTGGTGCTTCTTTGGAGGACGCAGAAAAAGTAATTCAGCCTATATTTAATGTTGAAATGGAGAGTAACGTTAAGACTCCCGTTAAATATCAAGGGCACGGGATGATTAGAGCAACTGCATTTCAGCTTTATCGTTTTGCGCATGATTTTTACAATCGCGAGGCTCTGATTCCAAGATCTACAATCTTCTGTTTCGAAGAGCCGGAAATCTATCTTCACCCCGCAGCTGCTAATCAAATGAGGGATGCACTGTATAGCCTTGCTGGCGCAACTTGCCAAGTGGTAGCAACCACTCACTCTCCATACATGGTTGACTTATCAACTGATAAAAAAATGAGCCTTACTAAATTCAGCAGGTTAGAATCTGGCTTTACTAAAACCAATGCATTTAATTTAACAGACGCTTTTAAAGATATTGCAGGTGACGAAAAGCTTAATTTAAAAATGCTCTTAAAAGTTGATGATTGTGTTTCGAGAGTATTCTTTACTAATAAGTGTATCTTCGTTGAAGGAGATACTGAGGAAGTTGTTATCCGTGAAACAATCAAAAGATTAACTAAAAATGACAGAGACAGCGTTATTGGTAATTGTGAAGTAATAAGAGCAAGAGGAAAGGCCGTGTTCATTTCATTGGCGAAGTATCTAAACGCACTTGATGTGAATTATATTATACTTCATGATGAAGATAGCCAGAAAGCAGGAGCGAGAATATTTAATGATCTGATTCTTAATGTTTCCACTGCACAAAGAAGAATTATGATAAGAGATTGCATAGAAGATATTCTAAACTATCCGCCCCCATCTTCAGACAAACCTTACAAAGCTCACAAACACATCAGTGATAATTGGACTGATTTTAATTCCATCCCAGAAGCATGGAGAGATGTTTTCAAATTACTGCACTCTCCATACCTAGATCATATCTGATAAATCACCCACGCCATCTCATCAAAAGATGGCGTTAAAAAATCACCCCATAATTTACTTTTCATTTCTCATTTGTTTATCTTGCAATATCACCCTCCATTAAAATAACCTCAATTACATCTTCACTTCTATGGGGTTAGGTTATGAATAATAAAGTCATTGCTATCCGGTTTATGATCGTTTTTTTCTCGTTCCTGCTTATGGCTCTGGCAATAAAGAGTCTGCTTATAGCTCAACAAATATAACTATTAATAGCCTAAATTTTAGCAAATGGCATTCACTTCTAATGAAATGAGCAAACAAGAAAACTATCGTTATGACCTTATTATGAAAGATGTTCGAGGCATTCAATCTCTAAATCTTGATCCAATGTCTGCATTGGGTATTGAAGCCCGCAACAACGCCGAACTATGTGTTAAATAGGAATACTAGCGCACCTAAAAAGAACTCAAATTCCAGCGCGAAGTTGATGCTGCCTGAAAGCGCCTGATATCCAACATGCTGCCGGCGAATATGGGCAACGCAGCAGGAATCGCGCATGACTCAGGCGGCCGGCTCGCGCTGTTCGTGCGCGCATCAGATTGCCAGCGCTGCGATGCTCGCCTCTCTGCCGTCCTCGCCGATAAACGCCCCGTTGATATTTACCTTGTCGATAGCGAAGGCAGTGATAAGAAACTTCGTAGCTGGGCGCAACAACACCCCATTCCTACCGAACAAGTCCGCTAGCGCCGTATCACCCTGAACAACGATGCAGACCGCTGGATGCTACGGCAAGAGGATCATGCCGGTTCTTCTGCAACAGGGGAAAGCGGATGGCATATCGCTGCGTTCTAACCGCCGCTTTGTTGCTGAGTGCCGCCAGCTCAGTGGCATCAACCAACATACAAAGCGTGCCGTCAGGTTATCAGGAAGTCGCGCTGCAGCATGGCGCTCCAGGTGAGTCGCTCTACCCATTAGCAATGGCTGAATCATCACGCAAGCTGCCACACAGAACGCGATCGTGGCCCTGGACATTCAATCTCCCGGACAAAGGCTATCGCTACGATAGCAGGCAAGCCACAGTAGCGGTAAGGCAGATTTGTACTCAAGAGAAACTGTGCCTTCTAATTAATTTGAGTTGTCAGTGCAAGTTTTCATATAGGTCGCGAGCTCAACATCAACCGTACATAGCCGAATTTTTTCTCCCGGCGGCCATAAATAATGTGGGCGGCGAAACAAAATTGATTACATCCCCTTATTATTTCTGGCTCTGAATATCCGCCAGAAGTAACATAACCCACAGTTACTATGTGGGTTCAAATGAGGGGCAGGTAATGGCACTTCAAGGGACATTGATTCTGAACGACGCAGATTACGCACCGTTAAACATCTATGGCGTCGGCGTTTTTATGGCGTTTTCTGGTAATGGCGCTTACCGAAATCGAGGAGGCTGCGGCGCAGTTGCGGGTGACGGTCCACTGCCACCGGGGAAATACTGGGTTATCGATCGCGGCGCAGGTGGCTTCTTTGGTAAGCGAAAGGCGGAAATACAGGATGCCTGGAACAAATACGTGAAAGGCGTAGCCTTTGGTCGAAGTGAATGGTTCGCACTATACCGAGAGGACGCAGCCATTGACGATGAAACATGGTATGAAGGCGTGCGCCGCGAATTATTTAGGCTTCATCCGGGCACCATATCAGAAGGCTGCATTACCATTCCCCATAACTCTGACTATGCACGAATCCGTCAGGCATTTATGAACACTTCAATGGTATCCGTGCCAAGTAAGCCTTCGTTGATGGCCCGAGGATTAATTGAGGTTGTCGCCAATGGCTCAAACACTTGCCCGTAGGGCCGCAAAATGCATTTTATTCCTGTTAATAATGCTTGTTGTGGGCAGATCGCTCGGTGGCGCTGAAACCTATATCTCCCAGTATTTTGCCCGAAAGGTTGCTGTATTTATCAGTGGCGCATCCAATATTGAAACCCTCTACGACGCCTATTTCTACATTGATTTTGTCATTGTGGTGTCCATCACCACGGCTGTTTACTTAATAACCATGAAGTTAATCAATAAAATAAGGAGCAAGTGAAATGCCAATCCCTCCGTATATGTGGCTTAAAGATGATGGTGGAGCAGATATTCGAGGATCTGTCGATGTTCACGATCGTGAAGGCAGCATTGAAATTATCGGCATGAGCCACGGCATTAACCTGCCGGTGGACGGCTCTAACGGTAGAATCACCGGCACGCGCCAGCATTCATCAATGATGATTGAGAAAGAAGTGGATAGCTCCACGCCTTATCTATACAAGGCTGCGGCCACCGGACAGACGCTTAAAAGCGCTGAGCTTCGCTTCTATAACATCAGCGATGCAGGCCAAGAAGTGTGCTATTACACGGTGCTCATGGAAAACGTGAAAGTCACCGGTGTTAACTGTGGCGTGGCCAACGTGAAGCTGGCTGGCAATGACAAACTAAACCATACGGAAAGCGTCAGTTTGCAGTATGAGAAAATTACCTGGCGCATTGTAGATGGCAATATCCAATTCACAGATGCATGGAACGAACGTCCTACTGCTTAATAGAATAAATGTTACCTTTGGCGGTTCCGATAACTCAGTACCGCATCGAGCAATAATCGCCGCAGGATTGTTTGAAGAGTGTCTAATCTCAGAAAAGCAAAAACCCAGCCATAAGCTGGGTTTTCTAAATGTTGGTGCCCGGACGCGGAATCGAACCACGGACACGGGGATTTTCAATCCCCTGCTCTACCGACTGAGCTATCCGGGCAACGGGGCGCATTAAACCCTACTCGCGCCGCACCGTCAAACGCTTTTCGGCAAAAATCCGCTGACTGATGCCTTTTAAAGCAACCGCCAGACCAACCGGTAAAAATACCTCCTCACCTACTAATATTAGCGGTGGATTTTTGAGCATTTGTGCCGATAACCGTGCTGACAACTCATACCAATAATAAGGTCCACCATGTTCAGCACCATTACATCAGGAATCCTGTCACGCCTTGCGTGGCAGAAACGCGGTCATAGCGTAGCAACGCTCAATTCGTTGCAGGATGCTATCGCCATGGTTGAATTCACCCCCGAAGGGAAGATTCTCACCGCCAACGATCTGTTTCTTGAGCGCATGGGGTATACGCTCAACGAGATCGTCGGCCAGCATCACAGCCTGTTCTGCACCGCCGATCAGATCACCTCTCCGCACTATCGCGACTTCTGGCGGCGCCTGAACCGTGGCGAAGGTTTTAGCGACAAATTCCTGCGCGTGGCGAAACACAGCCGTCCCATCTGGCTGGAAGCCAACTATGTGCCGGTGCAGGATCGCAGCGGCCGGGTGATTAAAATCGTCAAGCTGGCAAGCGATATCACCGCGCGCATTATGGATGCGCAGGAGCAGCGCGCGATGACCACTGCCATAGAGCGCTCCATGGCAGTGATTGCCTTCAACTTGCAGGGCGAAGTGTTGATGACCAACGACAACTTCCTGAAAACCATGGGATACAGCGCGGCGGAGGTGGTTGGCGTGCATCACCGCCAGTTCTGTCCGCCAGAGATGCGTAACAGCGACGAATATCGCCGCTTCTGGCACAAGCTCAATCAGGGCGAATTTATCTCCGGTCAGTTTCAGCGCGTGAACAAACGCGGCCAAACGGTGTGGCTGCGCGCCACCTACAACCCGGTGTTCAATGAAGCGGGTGAGCTGTACAAAGTGGTGAAGTTCGCCACCGATGTCACCGCTCAGGTGGAGAAGAATCAGCAAGAGCGCGAGGCCGCGCAGCAAGCGTACCAAACCGCGCTGCAAACCAGCGAAAGCACGCGACTGGGCGCAACGGTAATTGAAAACAGCGTGCAGACCATGAACGATTTAGCGGGCGAGCTGCATGGTATTTCCGGCGATATCAATAATCTGAGCGAATCCTCCGATCGCATTGGTGCCATTGTTGAGAGCATTCGCCGCATCGCCGATCAAACCAACCTGCTGGCGCTCAATGCCGCCGTTGAGGCGGCGCGCGCCGGCCAACACGGCCGCAGTTTTGCCGTGGTCGCTAATGAGGTGCGTACGCTGGCGGCCAATATCAACCGCGCCACCACCGAGATTGAGAATAGGGTGCAGCAGAACCACACATTGGCGGAGAAAGCGCTGAAAGGTATCGCATCAAACCTGAAGCGCGCCGACCAGGGCGTGGTGCTAGCGCAAGAAGCCGGCGGCATGATGGCCGATATTCGCGGCAGTTCCAGCGAAGTGGTACGCGCCATCGGCCACGTTACGGATGCATTGAAAGAGGGCTAAGTCACTTATCTACTGCGCCGCTGTTGCTAACGGCGGCGCTGCAGCTGGCGGCACAAAGATATGGTCGAGGATGTTGCGCATCAGCGGCGCCGCCGTCACGCCTTCATTACCGCCGTTCTCCAGAATCAACGCCACCGCCACTTTCGGATCGTTAAACGGCGCAAAGGCGGTGTAGAAGATGTGATCGCGCAGACGCATCGGCGTCATTTTGGCGTTATAGATCTGATTCTGCTTCAGACTGAAAACTTGTGAGGTACCCGATTTGGCCGCAATGCCGTAAGGCGCGGTATGGAAATATTTGTAGCCCGTGCCGTTCGGCGCGTTCGCCATGCCGAACATGGCGTGACGCACCAGCGACCAGTACGGCGATTTGGCATCGCCAATCTGCGCCTGCGGCAGTTTTGGCTGATAGAGCTGCACCACCGTGCCGCGCTGCGATTTCTCCAGCAGATGCGGAGTGATGACGCGGCCGTTATTGATCAGCGCCACCATCGCTTTCACCATCTGAATCGGCGTCGCAACCCAGTAACCTTGCCCAATGCCCACCGACACCGTATCGCCTTGATACCATACGTGTTTATGCACCTTCTGCTTCCATTCGCGGCTTGGCAGTAACCCAGCATACTCTTCGTTGAGATCGATGCCGGTCGATTTGCCATAGCCAAACTGGCTTAGCATGGTGTGGATGCGATCGATGCCCATCATAAAAGCAACCTGATAGAAGAAGGTATCCGCCGATTCCTCAATAGCACGCGTCACATCCAGCATGCCGTGGCCCGATTTTTTCCAGTCGCGGTATTTACGATCGGTGCCCGGCAGCGTCCAGGTGGGTGCGCCGAAGAAGGTGGTACTTGGGGTGATCACTTTATTGAGCAGCGCCGACATCGCCATATAGGGTTTGACCGTGGAAGCCGGCGGATACAAGCCTTGCGTGACGCGGTTGATCAGCGGCAGGTCTTTATCCTGCAACAGCGTTTTATACGCTTTATAGCTGATGCCTTTGACGAACGGGTTAGGATCGTAACTCGGCGCGGAAACCATCGCCAGCACGCTGCCGTCGTGCGGATCTTCAATCAGCGCCGCCGCGCGTTGCCCTGCCAACTGACTCTCCACGTACTGCTGCAGGTGCAGATCGAGCGTCAGCGTGATGTTCTGGCCCGCAACCGGCGGCACCTCCTTCAGCACGCGCACAATACGCCCGTGGTTATCCACTTCCACTTCCTGATAGCCGGTTTTGCCGTGCAGCAGCGCTTCGTAATAGCCTTCAATGCCCTGCTTACCAATGTTGTGGTCGGCGGCATAATTCTCGCCCAGCCCTTGCGCGTTCAGGCGTTTGTAGTCGTTGTCATTGATTTTAGAGACGTAACCGAGCACGTGCGCCAGGTCCGCGCCGTAAGGGTATTCGCGATCCTGGTAGGTATCGACGGTGACGCCTGTAAAGCGGAACTGATTGACGGCAAAGCGCGCCACTTCCTCATCCGTTAGCTCAGCTTTCAGTTCGACCGGCTTATAGCGGCTGCTCTGTTTGAGATCGTGCTCGAAGGTTTCGATCTCTTCTGGCGTCAGATCAACAATCGGCGTCAACGCCTTCAGCGTCTCCTGCATATTGTCGATTTTGTACGGCGTGATGTGAATGTCATACCAGCTAACGTTACGCACCAGCGGAATACCATTGCGATCGAAAATCAGACCACGAGTCGGCGCGATAGGGATCATTTTGATGTCGTTTTCGTTGGATCGCGTCTGGTAATAGCTGTGCTCATCAACCTGCAGGCGATACAGGTTAACGCCTAAAATGGTAAAGCAGATGACAACCAGGGCAAAAGCGACAATCGCACGGCGGGCAAACAGCTTTTCTTCTGCTTCGAAATTACGGAAATTCATCAGGTGGGCTTAGTCTCTTTGTTATCACGCTAATGATAAGCAGAGATCGTTTCAGAGCCAGCACGAAGATGCACAAGCCTGGGTAAAAGTGTGTCAGATGTTTACGGTGGGAAGCCAGGTCGCCATGAATGGCGACCCTACGTTCGTTGTAGGGGCGGCATTTATGCCGAGCCTACGTTCGTTGTAGGGACGGCATTTATGCCGAGCCTACGTTCGTTGTAGGGGCGGCATTTATGCCGCCCTGGTTCATATGCGCAGCAAGGGTAGAAATTAATCCCCCAGCAGCACCGACTCCAGCGCGATCTTAATCATATCGTTGAAGGTGGTCTGGCGTTCAGCCGCGGTGGTCTGCTCGTGGGTGCGGATATGATCCGACACGGTGCAGATAGTCAGCGCTTTCGCACCAAACTCTGCTGCCACGCCGTAAATACCCGCCGCTTCCATTTCCACGCCCAGGATGCCGTACTTCTCCATCACGTCGAACATCTGCGGATCTGGCGTGTAGAACAGATCGGCGGAGAAGATGTTACCTACGCGCGCCTCAACGCCCAGCGCTTTCGCTGCGTCAACCGCGTTACGCACCATCTCGAAATCAGCAATGGCGGCGAAATCGTGATCCTTGAAACGCATACGGTTCACTTTGGAATCGGTGCAGGCACCCATACCAATCACCACGTCACGCAGTTTTACGTCAGCGCGCACGGCGCCGCATGAACCCACGCGGATGATCTTCTTCACGCCGAAATCAGTGATCAGCTCTTTGGTGTAGATCGAGCAAGATGGGATACCCATGCCGTGACCCATCACAGAAATCTTGCGGCCTTTATAGGTACCGGTGAAACCGAGCATGCCGCGCACGTTGTTCACTTCCACCACATCTTCGAGGAAGGTTTCAGCAATGTGCTTAGCGCGCAGCGGATCGCCAGGCATCAGTACGACGTCCGCGAAATCACCCATTTCTGCATTAATATGAGGCGTTGCCATGTTTATTTTCCTTATAAAAATTGGTGCGCTGTTTTACAGCATGCTCTTGCCGTAGTCCATGCTGGACAGGCCGAAATATTTTGCGATGGTCTGGCCGATATCGGCAAAGGTATCGCGATATCCCAGCGATCCAGGCTTCACATGCGGGCCGTAGATCAGAATTGGAATGTGCTCACGCGTGTGTTCGGTACCTTCCCAGCTTGGATCGCAGCCGTGATCGGCGGTGAGGATCAAAATGTCACCCTCTTTCACCAGTTCCATCAGCTCGGGCAAGCGACGATCGAACAGCTCCAGCCCGCCCGCATAACCGGCGATATCGCGACGATGTCCCCACGTTGAGTCAAAATCAACGAAGTTGGTGAACACAATCGAGGTATCTGGCGCTTTCTTCATCTGCTCAATGGTGGCGTCGAACAGTGCATCTAAGCCGGTGGCTTTCACCTTCTGCGTGATGCCCTGCTCGGCGTAGATATCGGCGATTTTACCCACCGAAATCACTTCGCCGTCTTTCTCGTCGACCAGTTTTTTCAGCATGGTCGCCGACGGCGGTTCAACGGCCAGATCGTGACGGTTGCCGGTACGCTCGAAGTGGCCGGCTTTGTCGCCAACAAACGGACGCGCAATCACGCGGCCAATGTTGTAGCCACCGTTCGTCAGCTCTTCACGAGCGATTTCGCACAGCTCATACAGGCGATCGAGGCCAAAGGTCTCTTCGTGGCAGGCAATCTGGAACACTGAATCCGCCGAAGTATAGAAAATCGGCTTACCGGATTTCATATGCTCTTCGCCGAGCTGGTCGAGAATGACCGTTCCTGAAGAGTGGCAGTTGCCAAGATAGCCCGGCAGATCGGCACGCTTCACCAGAATATCCAGCAATTCCTGCGGGAAGCTGTTCTCTTTGTCGCTGAAATAGCCCCAATCAAACAGCACCGGCACGCCAGCAATTTCCCAGTGGCCCGACGGCGTATCTTTACCCGACGACAGTTCGCTGGCGTACGCGTACGCACCGATGATTTCCGCGTTGGGATCGAGGCCTGGCGGGAAACGACCGGTGGAAAGCTCAGCGGCTTTGCCGAGTCCTAATTTAGTCAGGTTAGGTAAGTGCAGCGGGCCTTCGCGACCTTCATTGGCGCGGCCTTCGAAACACGCTTCGGCGATATGGCCGAGGGTGTCCGATCCTTCATCACCGAATTTATCGGCGTCTTTGCTAGAACCGATCCCGAAGGAGTCGAGAACCATAATAAAAGCACGTTTCATGCAAGTCTCCTGCGCAATGCGCGATGACAAGTCAAAAAAAAGCGATCAGATCAGTATACCCGAACGGCCGCTGCCTGGCACGCGGAAGCGTGCGTTATTCGCTCACGCGACGATAAACGACCGGTGTAATTTCGGGGGCCGCGTCGCTCAGCGTAATCGCGGCTTTCACCGCGGCGGCGGCCTGCTGCCACTGCGCTTCAGAGCTGGCATGAATAATCGCCAGCGGACGCTGCGCGTCTATCGGGGTGCCGAGCGTGGTCATATCGCTTAAGCCCACGCTGTAATCAATGCTGTCGCTGGCGCGCTGGCGACCACCGCCGAGTGACACCACCGCCATGCCGAGCGCACGCGTATCCATGGCGCTGACAATACCGGCGCTGTCGGCATACACCGCTTTGCTTAAGGTAGGTGCAGGTAAATAGTTGTCCATCCGCTCGATGAAATCTACCGGGCCCTTTTGCGCCGCTACCATGCGGGCGAACACTTCAGCAGCTTTGCCGTTATCCAGCACCTGCTGCAGTTTTTTGCGCGCATCGGCGTCGTTTTCCGCCAGTTTGCCGGAGATCAGCATTTCTGAGCACAGCGCCATCGTCACTTCCAGCAAACGTGGATTCCGCGCAACGCCGGTCAGGAATTGCACCGCTTCACGCACTTCCAGCGCGTTGCCGGCGGTAGACGCCAGCACCTGGTTCATGTCGGTAAGCAGCGCGGTGGTTTTACATCCTGCACCGTTCGCCACGCCGACAATCGCCTGCGCCAGATTTTCTGACGCTTCGAAGGTCGGCATAAAGGCACCGGAGCCCACTTTGACGTCCATCACCAGTGCATCCAATCCTTCCGCCAGTTTTTTGGCGAGGATCGAGGCGGTGATCAGCGGAATCGAATCAACGGTGGCGGTGATATCGCGCGTGGCGTAGAAACGCTTGTCGGCCGGTGCCAGCGAGTTGGTCTGGCCGATAATGGCGATACCCACGTCTTTAATAATCTCGCGGAAACGATCGTCGCTGGGGAAGATATCGAAGCCGGGAATCGCTTCCAGTTTATCCAGCGTGCCGCCGGTGTGCCCCAGGCCACGACCGGAGATCATCGGCACATATCCACCGCAGGCCGCTACCATCGGGCCGAGCATCAGCGAGGTCACATCGCCCACGCCGCCGGTGGAGTGTTTATCCACAATTGGGCCGTTGAGGTTGAGCGATTTCCAGTTCAGCACCGTGCCGGAATCGCGCATCGCCATGGTTAGCGCTACGCGCTCTTCCAGCGTCATGTCATGGAAGTAGATAGTCATCGCCAGCGCGGCGATTTGACCTTCCGAGACGCTGTTGTCGCGCACGCCGTTAATAAAGAAGCGAATCTCTGCTTCACTCAGCGCCTGGCCGTCGCGTTTTTTACGAATAATTTCTTGTGGCAGGAACACGGTTGCCTCCCTGGAGGAGTAGAAATTGAAATGATACGGCAGCTAGCACCTGCCGTAGCGGCGCGATTTATCGCGCGATGTTAAGTCGGGGCTGAAGCGTAAAAACCAGCGCGATAAATCGCGCCGCTACGAATCGCAGAACCATCAGCGAAAGAGATTTAGTAGCCCGCTTTACTGGTCGCGGTTTCGTGGCCCAGCGTATTGAGCAGGCTTGCCAGCAGGCTAGAGGCGCCAAAGCGGAAATGACGCGCATCCGCCCAGCCTTCACCCAGCGTGTCGTCAGCCAGCTTCAGATACAGCGCCGCATCTTCAGCGGTACGTACGCCGCCCGCTGGTTTAAAGCCGACCTGCTGCTGCACGCCTTTATCGCGGATCACCTGCATCATGATGGCCGCCACTTCAGGCGTGGCGTTGACCGGCACTTTACCGGTGGAGGTTTTGATGAAATCGGCGCCCGCATCAATTGAAATCTCAGAAGCCGCACGAATCAGTGCTTCATCTTTCAGCTCACCGCTTTCGATAATCACTTTCAGCAGCACATTGGCGTCTGCGCAGGCTTTTTTACAGGCTTTCACCAGTTCAAAACCCACGTCGCGATTACCGGCAATCAGCGCGCGATACGGGAACACCACGTCAACTTCGTCGGCACCGTAGGCGATCGCCGCGCGGGTTTCGGCCAGCGCAATCTCGATGTCATCGTTGCCGTGCGGGAAGTTGGTGACGGTAGCAATGCGAATTTCTGGTGTACCCTGCTCGCGCAGCGCTTTACGCGCCGCCGGAATGAAGCGCGGATAGATACAGATTGCAGCGGTATTGCCGGCCGGCGATTTCGCCTGACGGCACAGCGCGATCACCTTCTCGTCGGTGTCGTCTTCGTTCAGGGTTGTTAAATCCATCAGTTGCAATGCGCGCTGTGCTGCTGCTTTCAGGTCGGTCATGATGCTCTCCAAAATTCAGATCGGCGGGCACAACCCACCGGGGAATGTGATAATTCTAACAATTACCGTGACAACGAATTGCGTTTCATGTCACACATGAACAGAAAACCCGTCATTCATATACAATAATTTAGTGATTAACATCACAAATAATTGCCAATCAAGCCAGAATACCGCCCAGCTCGCCATTGTTAGTATTATCACAAAAAAGGATGCAAAAGTGTACTGTCGGCTCTATCACTGTAGCTAATCAGACGTAAGGTGGCGTAAATGCAGATTTTGTCGGGTGGGGAATCAGGCTGGCAGCGCAAAAAGACGCAGGCTGTTATGCCATAACGCATTGGCGATGGTTTCAGGGGATTCACTGCGCAGCTGGCACAGCACATCAAACACATTACGCGCCCGCTCGGGGCGATTCGGCTGGCCCTGAAAACCCTGCAGCGGCATATCCGGCGCATCGGTTTCCAGTAACAGCGACGCCAGCGGCAGATGGGCGATGGTATTGCGGGTTTTGCTGGCACGTTCATAGGTGATAGTGCCGCCGACGCCAATCGCGTAGCCGAGCTGAATAAAGCGATCAGCCTGCTGCTGGCTACCGGCGAAACCGTGTACCACGCCACGACGCGGCAGATCGTGACGACGTAAATGCATGGCTAACTGATCGTGGGTGCGACGTGAGTGCAGAATGACCGGCAGATCGTACTGCTTCGCCAGCCTGAGCTGCTTATCGAGCAGCCGCGTCTGCTTAGCGAATTGCGCATCTTCCATGTAAAGATCGAGACCGATCTCACCGATCGCCACGCGCTTGCTGTCTGGCTTTTTCAGCCAGCTTTCCAGCGCCTCAAGATGCGCATCTTCCTGATGCTGCGCAATATTAATGGGATGCAGGCCCAGCGCGGCATACAGCGCGTCATGTTGCTGCGCGAGCTGGCTAACCCGAGCGAAACGGCTGGCATCTACGCTGGGCACAATAATGCGCTCCACGCCCGACTGCGCGGCACGCTCAATGCTAGCGTGCGCATCCTCAACAAATGGGGGAAAGTCAAAGTGGCAATGCGTGTCGATAAATCTCATGCCAGCGAACCTTTATTAAAATCTGCATCGTTTTCCGCCAGCGAAGGCGTAATTACAACGCGATTATCTGGCGCATTCGCTACGGCTGCCGGCGGCGTTACCGTGATCTGACGGACAAACGGCTCGGCGTCGCTCAGCCATTGCCCAAGCGTGGCGAGGAAATAACGCCCGCTGCGCCGACCTAAATGGTAATCCTGATTCAGCGACGACATCCTGCTGCCGAGCGCCATGCTCGCCAGCGGTTTCGGCGGACAGATTTCAATGATGCGCAGATTATCCGGTGGCTGCTCAATAAACTGCTGAATCTCGCGATAGCTCTCTTCATGCTGATGCAAGATGTTGATCATCGGCTGCAAGGCGCTGTCGGACAAAAAACGCTCCATGCGTTTAAACCACTTCGGCGTGTATGACATCTGCGAAGGTACGGTGCGGATCACCACAATAGTGTCTGCGCCTCGTCGTGCCGCTTCACGCACCGGAATCGCATCGCTGATACCGCCATCCAGATAACTTACGCCGTCCATCTGCACGCCGCTGCGGTAAAAGCCGGGAATGGCGCTGGAGGCCTTAATGATGTCATGCCAGTTGGTGCTGGTAGGATTGAAATACTCCGCGCGATAATCATCGCTGCGGCAGGCGCACATATAGAATTCGCTGCCTTTGGCAAACAACCCTTCGGCGGTAGTCAGCGCCAGCGGAAACTCCTGCTTGGTAATATCGATTAGCCAATCGAGATCGATAAGATGCCCACCGCGCACGAAACGCAGCGGATCAAAAAACAATTTGCTGGTGGTGTAACGAGAAATCACGCGCCGCGCGTAGCCGGGCTGGCCACAGACAAAGGCAGACAAGTTTTGTGCACCGGCTGAAGTGCCGAGTAATAGCTGAAAGGGATTGAATCCTGCGCGTTGAAACTCATCGAGTACACCTGCAGTGAAGATACCGCGCTGACCGCCGCCTTCGCATACGAGGGCAATTTTATTGGCTTTGAAGGGCGCTAATGCAAGCGGTTCAATAGAACCCAACGTTAATGGAATACGCGTACCCATGGACATCCCTCAGTGTTTTGCTCTGAGGGAGCTGCCAGAGGCAGCATCCCGGAGAACCAGTCATTGTCGTTCCCTGACCAATTGCTTCTGCAATCGTCGCGGCTTCGTAGTATGCCGCAAATGACTGGTCTCCGCTTTAGGTGACTCGCGGGTTAACGTCTAAGACGCAAGTAGTCAGGGTCGTTTGCGCCCGGTAAACAGGCTCACGAGGAACAGAATAATACCGACAATGAACACAATTTTAGCTGCCCATGCTGCCGTACCCGCCAGACCGCCGAAACCTAATGCTGCAGCAATCAGAGCGATGACCAGAAAGATAATACCCCAACGAAACATAAGCCTCTCCTTTACCATTGTGAAAATCGAACTGCTTATTTACACCTTTGTTTTTATTACGAAACGGCATCAGATGATGCCGTAACGCTCGCGTTAAGATTTCACCTTCAGGTCATTCTTCACGCTTTTCACGCCTTCAATGGCTTTAGCGATTTTCTCTGCACGATCGGACTGTGCCTGGTTCGCCACCTCTCCAGATAACTGCACGACGCCATCGGTGGTTTCCACCTTCACGTTGCGCGACGGTACGATGTCATCTGCTAAAAGCTTAGCTTTAATTTCGCTGGTGGTGGCGGTATCACCGGCATAACCCTTCAGCGAAGCATTTTTGCTGTCTTTAACGTGTAGTTTGTCACTGACGGATTTCACACCTTCGACTTTCTGCACCAGCGCGACGGCTTTTTCCGCCTGATCCTGAGAAGCAACGAAGCCGCTCAAGGTCACTACGCCATCATGCGTTTTGACGGAGATATCCGTGCTTTTAATCGCTTCATCATCCACCAGCGCTGCTTTAGCTTTGGCGGTGATGCCGCTGTCATCCATATAACCATCGACTTTTTTCATAGAACTATCGATTTTCGCACCCGCGCTGTCGGAGGTTTGCTGTGCTTTCTGCGACATGGATTCATCGGCAAAAGCGGCACCGCTCAACAGAGCAGAACCCGCCAGAGCAGCAATCAGGGTTTTGGCAATCTTAGTCTTATTCATCGATATCATCCTTCTATCAGTTAACTCATCCGTTATCGCGGATGCGCCAGCAACGAACGGCGTTGCTGAGTTGATGGACGTAATGAAACCTGAAAGGTCTCTTTTCTCGTCCGACAGGATAAGAGTAGTAGGGATTACAGCTTTTGCTGACTCTTGTGGTTGATATATCGCCAAAAAGAGAAAAAAACAGCGGAATTAGGAGGAGTCTGTAACAAAGAAAACAGGGCCAGTGAAAATTACTGGCCCTGCTGATAACGCCAATTAGTGCTCGCGCGTTTTGCGGAAAGTCACGTCAGGATAGCGTTCCTGCGTGATGTTGAGGTTTACCATGGTAGGTGCGATATAAGTGAGGTTATCACCGCCGTCTAGCGCCAGGTTAACTTCGTTTTTACGCTGGAAATCGTCGAATTTCTTCGCGTCGTTACACTCAACCCAACGTGCCGTAGAGACGTTGATCGCTTCGTAAATCGCCTCAACGTTATATTCGCTTTTCAGGCGCGCCACGACCACTTCAAACTGCAGCACACCAACCGCGCCGACGATCAGATCGTTGTTATGCACCGGGCGGAACACCTGCACGGCGCCCTCTTCCGACAGCTGAACCAGCCCTTTCAGCAGCTGTTTCTGCTTCAACGGATCGCGCAGGCGAATACGACGGAACAGCTCTGGCGCGAAGTTCGGAATGCCGGTGAACTTCATGTTTTCACCCTGGGTAAAGGTGTCGCCGATCTGGATAGTGCCATGGTTGTGCAAACCGATGATGTCGCCAGGATACGCTTCTTCAACGTGCGAACGGTCACCCGCCATAAAGGTCAGCGCATCGGAAATCACCACATCTTTACCGGTACGTACCTGACGCAGCTTCATGCCTTTTTCATATTTACCGGACACCACACGCATAAATGCCACGCGGTCGCGGTGTTTCGGGTCCATGTTTGCCTGGATCTTAAACACGAAGCCGCTGAACTTCTCTTCTTTCGCTTCCACCAGACGCGCGTCAGTGTTGCGTGGCATCGGACGCGGTGCCCAGGAAACCAGGCCATCCAGCATATGGTCAACGCCGAAGTTACCCAGCGCGGTACCGAAGAACACCGGCGTGATTTCGCCGCTCAGGAACAGCTCTTGATCGAACTCGTGCGATGCGCCCTGCACCAGCTCCAGCTCGTCGCGCAGCTGCTGAGCCAGATCTTCGCCTACCGCCGCGTCCAGCTCTGGATTCGCCAGGCCTTTAACGATGCGCACTTCCTGAATGGTGTGACCTTTACCGGTTTGATACAGGTAGGTTTCGTCGTTATAGAGGTGATACACCCCTTTGAACAACTTGCCGCAGCCAATCGGCCAAGTGATTGGCGCGCAGGCAATCTTCAGCTCGCTCTCCACTTCATCCAGCAACTCCATCGGATCGCGGATGTCACGGTCGAGTTTGTTCATGAAGGTGATGATCGGCGTATCGCGCAGGCGTGTGACTTCCATCAGCTTGCGGGTACGATCTTCAACACCTTTCGCGGCGTCAATCACCATCAGACAGCAGTCGACCGCCGTTAGCGTACGGTAAGTATCTTCGGAGAAGTCTTCGTGTCCTGGGGTATCCAGCAGGTTCACAAGGCTATCGCGATACGGGAACTGCATCACCGAGGTGGTGATGGAGATACCACGTTGTTTCTCCATCTCCATCCAGTCTGATTTTGCGTGCTGATTGGAGCCGCGGCCTTTAACGGTACCGGCGGTTTGAATCGCCTGTCCGAACAGCAGCACTTTTTCGGTAATTGTGGTTTTACCGGCGTCCGGGTGCGAGATGATCGCAAAGGTACGGCGGCGCGCCACTTCTTCTAAAAAGGGGGCATTCGACATGAGTGAATTCTTCTTCAAGGGCAGCGCGCGGGTGGCGCGCTGCGATAAATCGTTTCGGGGTCATTCCGCGGGATAACGCGGCCAATGGTGACGCAGCGGCGTCAGTTCACAGCAAGATATGCGCGATCTACATTGGCGGCAGTCCTGAAGTCCCATCAGTATTGAGGCGGCATAGCATACAATATTTCGCGGAGGGGGGAAATCGTCGGATGGCCGGGCTTGTAGGGTGCGCATTCATGCGCACCAGGGAGCGTCCAGGTCAGCATAAATGCTGACCCTACGTGTTTCAGCCCAGAACCCGCACCGCCGCCGCTTTAAAGATCTTCACGCCAATCTCCAGCGAACTCAGCTCAAAACGCATATCAGGATGATGCAGGCCCGGCACCAGATTGGTTCCCAGTCCCCAGAAACCGGCTTTCAGCTGCGGATTTTTCACCGGATAATAAAAGAAATCTTCGCTGCCCGGCGTGGTTTTGGTCTCCAGCAGCCCCGCTTCGCCCAGCACATCAACAATCGCCGCGCGAATCACCGCGGTAGCTTCCTCATGGATCTCCGCGGCAGGCATCTCTTTCAACACCACCACATCGGCCGTGGCGCCCAGCGCCGCCACGCTGTGCTGAATCGCCAGCGTCACCTTCTCTTTCAGCAAGTCCATCGGCGCGTTTTCCTGCGACCGCAGATCCCACACCACGCGCGCCTCATCCGGTACCGAGTTGGTGACACCGGCATCGCACAGGAAGCGCGTCGCTTTGACGCTCCAGGTTAATCCCGGCGGCAGATGGATGGCGTTCACCGCCTGCACCGCTTGCACTGCCGCATCCAACGCGTTGACGCCCAAATGTGGCCGCGCCGCATGCGCGGGAGCCCCTTTAATGGTGGCTTCCAGCGTGCTGCAGGCAGAATAGATCACCGCCGGCGTCGCCTGTCCCACATGGCACTCTTCCAGCGGACGCACGTGAAAGCCGAGGATCATCTCCACGTCATCAAGCGCGCCGCCCTCAATCATCGCCAGCGCACCGGCCCCCAGCTCTTCCGCGGGCTGGAACAGCAGCTTCAGCCGCCCTTTCTTGATTGCCCCCTCTTTCAGCAGCTCCTGCGCCGCCGTTAGCACCACCGACGAATGCCCATCGTGGCCGCAGGTATGACGCGCGCAGGGCACGCCATCAATAATATGACCTAGCGCATCCATGTCCGCCCGCAGCGCCAGCACCGGGCCGGGCACGCCGCTGTCAATTTCCGCCACGATACCGGTCGTGTTATTGATACCGCGCGTGACCTTCATGCCAGCGCTTTCCAGCTGGTCGGCAATATAAGCTGAGGTTTTAAATTCCTGAAAACCCAACTCGGGGATTTCATGCAGAAAATGGTAATGCTCTAAGACATTCGACACCGCTAAGCTCCTGACAAGTAAAGGCAAGCCCCAGCATCGCCCGATGTGCCGCTATAATCAATCCAGCGTGAATGAAAATTAGTCAAAACTGAGAACTCTTCGCATTCAACAAGTGGAATAATTCCATTTACAATCAATAAGATAAACTCAACCTTTTTACGGAAAACCCTTCACAAAAAAGTATAGATTGATGCATAATTCATCGCACTTCACCTGATAAATTAAAAAGGAATCAGCCATGTTAACTGCTGAAATGACCTCTCGTTTAAACGACCAACTGAACCTGGAATTCTTTTCTGCCAACCTGTATCTGCAGATGAGCGCCTGGTGCAGCGATAAAGGCTATGAAGGTGCCGCTTCATTCCTGAAAATGCATTCACGCGAAGAGATGCAGCACATGCAAAAGCTGTTCGATTACGTTAGCGATGCAGGTGCCCTTCCGGTTCTGGGCAGCATTGCTGCACCGGCAATTAGCTGGACCTCGTTGAATGATGTGCTGGAAGAAGCGCTGAAGCATGAGCAGCTGATCACCAAAAAAATCAATGAGCTGGTGCATTCGGCATTAACCACGCAGGATTACTCAACCTTCAACTTCCTGCAGTGGTACGTGGCAGAGCAGCATGAAGAAGAGAAGCTGTTCAAAACCGTGCTGGATAAACTGGCGCTGGTGGGCAATAAAGGCGAAGGCCTGTTCCTGGTGGACAAAGATCTCGGCCACATGTCCGTTGACGGCCACGGCGCATAAAAAAAAAAGATTACACACAGCAAAACCGCTAACGCCCGACATGTCGGGCGTTTTTTTATAGCTTCGCAGGGAAGATTGTAAGGTCGCCATTCATGGCGACCAGGATAATTAATCCAACGCTTTCAAACGCAATTCCGATGGCTGTGGACGCCCAAAGAAATAGCCCTGGAACAACGTACAGCCCTCTTCGCGCAGCTTGGCAAACTGCTCGCTGCTCTCTACACCTTCGGCGGTGATCTGAATATCGAGACTGCGGCTCATGCCGGTAATGGCGCGGATAATCGCCAGCGCTTCGCGGCTATCGCCCATATCGTTGATGAACGACTTATCGATTTTGATCTTGTCGAACGGGAACGATCGCAAATAGCTCAGCGATGAATAGCCGGTGCCAAAATCATCGAGCGCAATCTGCACGCCGAGGGTTTTCAGGCTTTGCAGCGTGCGGATATTACCGAGCGTATCGTCCAGCAGCACCGATTCGGTGATCTCCACCTCCAGCCGATGCGGCGCAAGCCCTGATTCCCGCAGCGCGCCTTCGACCACCGAAACCAGCGAGCTGTTCTTGAACTGCAGCGGTGACAAATTCACCGAGACCGATTGCTCCGTACCCCAGCTCTGCGCTTCGCGGCAGGCTTCATACAGCGCATACGCGCCGAGCATATGGATCAAGCCGGTCTCTTCGGCGATGGGGATAAAATCATTCGGCATGATCAGCCCCTTAATCGGGTGATGCCAGCGCATCAGCGCTTCATAGCCAATAATGCCGTTCTCATCGGTGATCGGCTGGTAATAGAGCTTAAGCTGGCGGCCAGTAATGGCTTCACGCAGATCGTTCTCGATCACACGACGGCTGCGCGCCAGATCGTCCATCGCCAGCGTGAAGTGTTCAAAGCGGTTGCGGCCATTGCGCTTGGCTTCGTACAGCGCCATATCGGCGCAGCGCAGCATATGTTCGGGGGTATTGGTGGTTTGTGACGTCAGCGCAATTCCCACGCTTAAGCCCACCGACAAATTATGCCCTTCAATGTTCACCGGTGGACGAATCGCTTCTATGAGCCGCTGCGCCACCATCGCCGCTTCATCCGCACCGCGAACATTCGGTAGCACAATGGCAAACTCATCGCCCCCAATGCGTGCCAATGTATCGTGATCGCGCAGGGCGCTGCGCAGGCGTTTCGCCACCACGCGCAACAGATCGTCACCAATCTGGTGGCCCAGCGCATCATTCACATTCTTGAAGTTGTCGAGATCGAGACAGAGCGTCGCGCTGATGTGCTTGTTCTGGCTATCAACCCGCAGCGCTTCGCTCAGCTTCTGGCGGAACAGCACGCGGTTTGGCAGGCTGGTGAGGTTATCGTGGTGCGCCATATGGCGGATACGCGCATCCGCTTCGCGCTGATCCGTTACGTCTTCCACAATCAGCATCACGTAGTTTTGACGCATATCCTTGCCGCTGATGGTGGTAGCGCGGGTATGCAGAATGCGCTCGCCGCCGGCGGTTAGCAGCAGCTGTTCCCGTGAATGAATACCTTCGCTGCGCAACGCCACATCCGCCAGGCTGTTGAAGTAATCCCCCAGCTCCGGCGACATACATTCGTGCGGGCGTTTATGCATGATCAGCGCTTTGTTGATGCCAAACAGCTGCTCGGCTTTGTCATTTACCATCAAAATTTCACGGCTGATGGCGTCTTCAACAATCACACAAGAGGGAATATTACTGATGATGGTGTCGAGAAAGCCGGATAACTCCGACATTTTCGCGCTCTGCGTCTGCGCCAAATCCCGCGCGCGCAGCAGCTTTTGCTCATTCTCACGACGCTCGGTCACGTCGCGGGTAATTTTGGCGAAGCCAATCAGTTTGCCGGTTTCATCGCTAATCGCTTCGATAACCACGTGCGCCCAGAAGGCGGAACCGTCTTTACGGTAGCGCCAGCCTTCATCTTCAAAACGCCCGGTTTTCAACGCAATCCCGAGATTCGCTTCAGGCGCATTGGCATTGCGCTCGGCTGAACTGTAAAACACCGAGAAGTGTTGGCCAATAATCTCATCGGCAACATAGCCTTTGGCACGCTGTGCACCGCTATTCCAGTTCACCACTCGGCCCTGCACATCCAGCATATAAATGGCGTAATCGCGCACGCCCTCAACCAATAGGCGGAAGTTTTTCTCTTGCTCCTGCTGTTTGCGCAGTAGCGCCTGCTGCTCGGTACAGTCGCGGGTGATTTTAGCGTAGCCGATCAGCTTGCCGGCATCATCACGAATTGCGTCAATGATGACGTGCGCCCAAAAGGCGCTGCCGTCTTTGCGATAACGGTAACCTTCATCCTCAAATCGACCGGTTTTAAACGCGGTGCTGAGGTTCTTCTCCGGGATGTGATTGAGGCGATCCTGCGCACTGTAGAAGCGCGAGAAGTGCTGCCCAACGATCTCTTCCGCCACGTAGCCTTTTGCGCGCTGTGCGCCTACGTTCCAATTTTCAACGTTGCCGTCCAAATCGAGCATGTAGATGGCGTAATCGCTAACGCCCTCCACCAGCATACGAAAACGCTGCTCCTGTTCCCGCTGTTTCCGCTGTAATGCCTGTTGTTCGGTGCAGTCGCGGGTGATTTTGGCGAAGCCCAATAGCTCACCGTACTCATCACGAATGGCGTCAATCACCACGTGTGCCCAAAACGCGCTGCCGTCTTTACGATAGCGCCAACCTTCGGTTTCGAAACGTCCCGTCGCTGTAGCGATGGAAAGCCCACGCTGCGGTGCGCCGTTCTTACGATCGTCTTCGCTGTAGAACAGCGCAAAATTCTTCCCAACAATCTCGTCGGGCGTGTAGCCCTTGGCGCGTTCGGCCCCGGTGTTCCAGTTCGCCACGGTGCCATCGGGTTTGAGCATGTAAATGGCGTAATCCACTACGCTCTGCACCAGGAGTCGGTACATGACGTCAGAGTTATTATTCATTGTTATTCGCCTATTGCTGGCCTGGTGTTATGCAGAATTTTTAAGAAAATTCTTAATTATCATGCAGACTTAAGCGCAAATACGCAGCGCTGAC
The DNA here is from genome assembly GCF_900215435.1 of Candidatus Pantoea floridensis. Lineage (NCBI taxonomy): Bacteria > Pseudomonadati > Pseudomonadota > Gammaproteobacteria > Enterobacterales > Erwiniaceae > Pantoea > Candidatus Pantoea floridensis. The sequence goes on along the minus strand of NZ_OCMY01000001.1, from coordinate 2,562,808 downwards.
AAGCGCTATTCGCCCACAGACAAATGTTGGTAGGTAGATTATCGGCAGTGGCGAGAAAATGTTCAGCGGGATACTTAACCATTCATCATGCGTTGACGGAAACGCCCGTTACGCTTGCCAGGGAAGAACGCCTTGCGGCAGGCGTCGCGCCAGATAGGTGGCGAGCGTCATCAATAAGCAAACCACAACAATCATCAGGCAGCCCACTGCCGCCGCCAGCGAAGCCGATCCGCCTTCGTCAAGAAACACAATGGTAGGTCCAATGGTTTGGGTTTGCGAAGTGACCAGCAATATCGAGACCTGAATTTCATTCAGGGCGGTGAGAAAGACCAGCACGCTGCCCGCCAGCGCGGCGGGCGCAGCCAAAGGCAGCAGAATATCGCGCATGCGCCGCATAAAGCCGGCACCGCACAAACGTGCCGCTTCATCCAGCGCCGGCTCCAGCTGTGCGAATCCGGCCAGCGTCGGACGCAGCACCAGCGCGAGGAAGTTTGCCAGATAGGCGGCGAGGATGATCCACACCGTGCCGTACAGCGAAACGTTGACGATCGGCAGCGGGCGCAGGAAGAACAGCATCGCCGCCACGCCGGTCACAATTCCCGGCAGCGCGTAGGTGAGTTCACTCGCCAGCCACAGGCCGCGCACCAGTTTTGTACGACGCCAGCTAAGGAAGTAAGCGAGGAATAACGCGCAAACCGTCAGAATCAGCGCCGCTAGCGTGGTCAATCCCAGACTGGTGAGGAAAGCCTGACGCACAGCCGGATAGCCCCACAAGGCGGCGCGGAAGTTTTCCAGCGTCAGCGTTTGCCAGGTCAGCGCCTGGCCAAAGCCGCGGGTTAACGCCGTGATAAGCAAGGCACTGAGCGGTAAAAGTAGCGTCAATGCCATCCACCACCACGCCAGCGCTTCAATAGCCACACGGGCGCGCCCCAGCGATTGCTGCCACAGGCGCGGTGCGCCGTTAACGCGCACATCATGCCGCCCGCCCAGCCACGCGCTGGCCGCCATGCCCGCCAGCGTAATCGCCGCGATCAGCAAGGCGTATACCGCCGTATTCGGCAGCGCACTCGGGCCAATACCATTGAGCTGCTGATACACTAGCGTGATAAGCGTTGGCACGCGCGCCGGAATGCCGAGCAGGGCCTGAATACCAAAATTGCCTGCTGCGGCAACAAAAGTGAGGGCGGCACCGGCAAAAATCGCCGGCCGTGCCAGCGGCAAAATAACGGTGAATAACACACGCAGGCGCGTCGCCCCGCTCGCCTGCGCCGCTTCGACTAAGTCTGCCGGTAAACGGCGCAAACCGGCGCGCACGGTGAGAAACACCAGCGGCGCATTGTGCGTCCCCAGCAGTAGCACAATGCCGGTAAGGGAATAGAGCGGTTGTTCACCCGGCGCAAACCACGGCAGCCCCATCGTGGCACACAGCAGCGCCAGCGGACTGCCCGGTGCCAGCGCCTGTAGCCAGGCCAGCGCCGTGACCTGCGGCGGAATCATCAGCGGCAGAATAAAGGCAAATACCCACGCGGTTTTGCCGCGCAGGTTGCTGAGCGCCACCAGCCAGGCGGCGGCGGTGCCCAGCACCACGGAAATCAAGGTGGAGCTGAGTGCGATAAGCAACGTGTTGCCGCTGGCGATAAGCACGCGATCGCTGGTCAGCAGACGCGCTAACCGCGCCATGTCCGGCACGCCGGCAGGCGCGATAGCGGTCCATACCAGCCGCAGCAGTGGCGCGACCGACAGTAAACCAATCAGCACTACCATCAGCGCCAGAACCAGGCGTTCGCTGTTAACGCGTTTACCGCCGCGCGCCGCGCTGCGCCATTCGTTGCTGACCACGCTCATGCTTAGCCGCCGAACAGGGCGGTGAATTGATCGCGCACCGCGGCGTCTTCTTTAATCGCTTTCGCGACGTCAGGCGACAGCAGCTTGATCTGGTCGATCGGCGTGAAGCCTGCTGGCGCCGCAACGCGATCGTCCACCGGACGGTTGCCCTGTTCGACCACGAGTTTCTGGCCCGGCTCCGACAGCATAAAGTTCACAAACGCCTTGGCGGCAGGCAGATTATGCACCGACTTCATGATGGCTACCGGCTCGGTCACATAGGAAACGCCTTCTTTCGGATAGACCAGGTCAACCGGGGAGCCTTTTTTCTTCGCCAGAATCACGTCGGCATCGGTGATGATGCCGTATTTATCCAGCCCGCTGGCGACGGCTTTCAGCGCCGGGCCGTTACCGCCCTGCGGCGCCACGCCAATCGCCGCAAGCTGCTTATAGAAGTTCCAGCCAATGGACGGCGTGTTGATGTCGGTGTGCAGCTTGTAGAGCGCCGCGCCGGAATAGAGCGGGCTAGGCACCGCAATCTGCCCCTTGTTGGCTTCAACCGCCAACGCGTTCCAGCTATCAATCGGCTGCGCGTGCTGCGTGTTATAGGCAATCACCGTGGCGATGATTTTGGTGCCAAAAAAGGTTTTATCTTTATCGTAAAACGCCGGATTGATATGGCTGAGTGGCGCGTCGCTGTAGCGGTAGAGCTGGTTTTCATTCTTGAGCGCGCCAAGGTTAATGGCATCGGCAATCAGCAGTACATCGGGCTTCGCCTGGCCGCTCATCATCTCGGTGCGCAGCACATTCATCAATTGCGTGGTGCCGTTACGCGTCCACTCCACCTGCACATTCGGATAAGCTGCTCTGAATGCATCCATGGTCTGCTGAGCAATTTCCGGTGCCTGCGAGGTGTAAACCACCAGCTTTCCCGCTGGCGCGTCGTCGGCATGGCTGACGGCTGAAACGAGTAATCCGGCTAACATCAAAACGTTAAATGACGTACGCATAGCATTTCCCTGAGTTGATAACGATTAAGAAGGCAGAATCCAACCGTCGCGCAGCGCCACACCCAGCGTAGCGTCGACAACGGGTAAAGGTGGCCCATCCAGCAGCAACGTGATGCGGGTTTCAGGTGCCGCCAGCGGCGTGACAATCAGCTGATAATGGCCGCCGCGATAAATCACCCGCTGCACCTGGGCGGCAAACTGCGGTTCGCCAGGCTGCGCCAGGCGGAAGTCCACCGCATGAAAACTGGCTTGCCCGTGCGGCTGCGGGCGCTGCTCAGGCGCGCAGCGTAATGACACGCGCAAACCGCACAGCGTGGCCTGCGCGCGGCCTGCGCCGAACGGTTCGATGTCGTGGATGGGCAGCACTTTGCCGTCATCAATAAAGCGGGCAACCATCTCATTCGCCGGTTCACGCCACAGCGTGTGCGGCGTGGCAAACTGCATCACGCGTCCGCCATCCATCACCACGATGCGGTCGGCCAGCGCCATGGCTTCATGCTGATCGTGAGTGATATAAAGCAAAGTCGCGTGGCTGTGATGGTGGAAGCGGCGGAACTCCTCTTCCATTGTGGCGCGCAGGTGCACATCAAGATTCGCCAGCGGTTCGTCGAGCAATACCAGCGTTGGCTGCGCGACCAGACAACGCGCCAGCGCCACACGCTGACGCTGGCCACCGGAGAGATCGGCGGGACGACGCGTGGCAAAATCCTGCAATCCCACCAGTTCCAGTGCCTGCTCGGTGCGGCGTTCGCGTTCTGCACGCGCCACGCCATTGACTTTCAGGCTGTAGGCGACATTTTCCGCAACCGTCATATGCGGCCACAGCGCGTAGCTTTGGAATACCACGCCAAGCTGACGATCTTCCGGCGGCACGTGCACGCCCGGAGCCGCAAAGCAGCGATTGCCAACGTGGATTTCCCCGGCATCGGCGGTTTCAAATCCGGCCAGCAGGCGCAGTAACGTGGTTTTGCCGCAGCCCGACGGGCCTAATACGGCGATGAATTCTCCCTGCGCAATCTGCAGCGAGATATCTTGCAACACCGGCTGCGCCGCAAAGGATTTGCACAGCCCGCGCAGTATGATTGATGCCATGTTTCGGGCCTTTCTTAATCAGTCCGGCTAAGACCCTACGACACTGTGATGACGATTCCATGACATTGAGCCTGGTCGCCATAAATGGCGACCCTACATAAACATACGATCCCCGCCACCTCGCCGTAGGGTCGCCATTTATGGCGACCAATTCACAGATGCATCCCGATATAACGCTCATAGCGCGCGGGCTTCACCCGGGTGAGATCCACCAGCACTAACCCATCAATACAGTGGTTAAAATCGGGGTCGCTGCCGAAATCGATAAACTGCACGCCGCCCGGTTCGCATACCTCCGAATACTGTTTGTACAGCGTGGGAATAGCGGTGCCGAGGTTGGCCAGCAGGTGTTTAAGGCGTCGCAAATCTTCGCTGTAATTATCGCCGGTGAACTGCGCCAGCACTTCCGGCAGCGATGCTGGATAGGGGCGACGCGAGGTTGCCAGCGGCAGTTCGGTAGGGAAATAGAGACGATAGAACGCCACCAGCAAATCGCGCGCCGCCAGCGGCATCCCGCCGGAGATCGATACCGGGCCGAACAGATAGCGGGTTTCGGGATATTTGGCGATATAGGCGCCAATCCCCATCCACAGATAATCAAGGCCGCGTTTCCCCCAGTAAGCGGGTTGAATAAAACTGCGGCCCAGCTCGAGACCTTGATGGATGATCGGCAGCATACGCTCGTCGTAGTGGAACAGGCTGTCGCTGTAAATGCCCTCCAGTCCGCGACGCGCCAGCTGCTCGGCGCCCGGAATAAAGCGATAGGCACCGACAATTTCCAGTTCATCGTCATCCCACAAAATCAGGTGATAATAATCATCATCGTATTTGTCGAGATCGCGACGGCGCCCGCTGCCCTCGCCGACCGCGCGGAACGCCACTTCCCGTAAACGGCCCAGCTCGCGCAGCAGCGGTACCCAACTCGCGCCATTACGTCGCCACAGGTAGATCTGTTTGCCATCCGGCAGCGTGCCGAGTCGTTCGCCCTCCAGCAGCGCTTTTTTCAGCTCGGCACGATCTTCCGGGCGGGCAATCGCCGCTGCGGTCTGGAACAGGCCGCGTCGCCCCTGCCCGATGCGATACAGATGCTTACGCAGCCGCTTCGCCAGCTCTTTGCCGGGCGTATGGCCATCATGCCAATGCGCAAAGGGGATCTGCTCGCCGATATGCAGCTTGATGCGCGCGCCGCGCTGACGAAACATCTCACGTACCAGCATCAGCAACGCCAGCGGTGCGGCAATTTTCGCTGCTGCGTAAAATGCCAGGCTGTTACGCCCCACCACATGCACCGGTACGATAGGCGCGCGCGCGCGCGCGGCGAGACGCAGAAAGCTGTGATGCCAGTGACGATCGCGCACGCCTCGACTGGTAAGCCGCGAGACTTCACCCGCCGGGAAGATGATCAGTACACCCTGATTATCAAGATGCTGCTGCATGCGCGTGAACTGTTCGCGGCTAGTGCGGTTGCCCATGTTATCCACCGGCAGCATCATGTTGTTGATCGGTTCCAGCATCATCAACATGCGGTTGGCCACGATCTTCACATCGCGCCGCACCTGCGAAACGGCCGCCAGCAGGGCTAATCCATCCAGGGCGCCCAGCGGATGATTAGCGACAATCACCACCGGGCCACGCGTGGGGATTTGTTCCAGATCGCGCTCGCTCAGTTCACAACGCACATCCAGGTGCTCCAGCACTTGCTCCACCATATCCACGCCTTTGAGGTGGCGATAGCGGGCAGCAAATGCCTGGAATTCATGTTCGCGAACCGCCCATTTCAGCGCGTTTTTTTGCCAGTTCGCGGGTTGGTGACCGGGCCAGTACGTATCGAGAAGCTGATCAACTGAAAACATTATTCACCTTTTTATGCGCAGCGATTAATCGCTTCGACGTTAAAACGGCTTGTTTTCAGATTTATGACCGGGATGCACTAACCGAGGAAAAAATCAGAAGGGGCAAACGCGGCGAGGCGTCTGCCATTCAGGCTACAGCTGCAGGGGGGGCAACTGCGAAAACACGCTCAATAAGCCTTTGCTCCACAGCTGACGAATCTGTGAAAAATAGGGGTGTTGCTCGGTGATGTGATACTGCTGGTTATCGCTGAAACTGTCGGTGTGATACACCATCACATCCAGCGGCAGGCCCACGGAAATATTACTGGCGAGCGTCGAATCCATTGAGATCAGCGCACACTGCATGGCCTGGCTAAGCGGCGTTTCATAACGCAGCACGCGATCGATAATCGGTTTGCCATATTTGCTCTCGCCAATCTGGAAATAAGGCGTGTCGACGCTGGCCTCAATGAAATTACCCTGCGGATAGATCTGGAACAGACGCGGCTCCTCGCCACGAATCTGGCCGCCCAACAGCAGCGTGCCGCCAAACTCTTCGCCATCGCGTTTGATCACCTCCCGCAGCGTTTCCCCCACCATCAGCGCAATGTCATACAGCGATCGCCCATTGAGCAAATTGGGCTGTTCGCTATCGCCGTTGTTACGTCGCAGCAGGCTGAGTACGCTCTGCGTGGTGGCCAGATTGCCTGCGCTTTGCAGCACCAGCGTGCGTTCATCATCCACCTGAAAAACATGCAGTTTACGGAACGAGGAGATATGATCAACGCCCGCATTGGTGCGCGAATCGGAGACAAAAATCATCCCTGACGATAAACGCATTGCCACACAATAAGTCATAGTCGTGCCTATTCAGATTGCTACTGCGCATGCACCTGCAGCACCGCAGCCACCGCCAGCATATCTTCACCGCCGCCGCCCAGCCGCATACCGCGCACCGGACATGCATCGAGATAATCCACGCCAACCGCCAGCCGCAAATGCTGACGCGTACTGCGGGTATTATTGGTGATATCAAAGCTGTGCCAACTGCCATCCAGCCAGGCTTCAACCCAGGCATGAGTGGCGACGTGCTCAACGTTTTCAGTATAGAGATAGCCGCTGACATAGCGCGCCGGAATGCCAAGGCTGCGACAGCAGGCGAGAAAAACGTGGCTGTGATCCTGGCAAACACCGCTGCCGGCAGCAAATACTTTCGCTGCGGCATCTGTTACCTGAGTGCTGCCAGGACGATACGGCATTTTCAGCAGCAGTTCGTCCATGAGCTTTTCCAGGCTGGCCAGCGGCTTCTCTGGCCGCCAGTAGCGCTGAGCAAAATCGCGAATCTCGCCGTTGGGCTGGGTTAACGGCGTTGAGCGCAGAAACACCAGCGGCGATAGCGCGCATTCCGGATCGGGTGCCCACTCGCCGTCATCGAGGATCTCCACCACCCCGCGCGCTGCGATAGCCAATTGCTGATGCGGCGTATCCAGCGTCAGCACATGCATCACATTGCCGTAGGCATCTTCTGTACGCGTGGCGGCACACGGCAGCTCCAAATCCCACGAGATAATCTGCTGATGCACCGAGTTTTGCGGCGTCAGGCGCAGATACTGGGTGCTGAGTTTTACCTGCTGCTCGTAGGCGTAGCTGGTTTTATGCTCAATGTTCAGTCTCATTTCGCCTCCAGATAGGTGTGATTAATACTCTCGGCCAGCGCGTTAAGACGCGTGAGGAAGTGATTGAGCCAGCGATCTAACCCTTCGTGCGTCAGGCTTTCCCACGTGCTGAAACGCATCTCCGCCAGTAGCACGGTGATCAGATAACGTGGACGATCTTCGCCGCTGCTGCCGATCTGCTCCAGCTGGGTAGCGATCTCATCAATGCAGGAGTGCAGCGATCGCGGACTTTCGCTGCGCAGGATCAGCATCTCGTTCACCAGATCGGGAAACAGCTGCTGCTTAAAGATAGCGTTATAGGCTTCGCGCGCTGAGACTGCACGCAGCAGGGTATCGAGACAATAATATTCGCGTACCGAATCCGACTGCTGCTCCAGCAGCTGCTGATTCACACTCAGCAAACGCGCGGTGCCATCGCTGCGCTCCATCAGGGTGCCGATACGGATAAAACACATGGCATCGCCGCGCAGCAAAGTGCCGAACATCGCGCCGCGAAACAGGTGCGAGCGCTCTTTAACCCAATCAAAAAAGGTATCGGCATTGGCGCTGGTAATACCGCGTCGTCGCGTATTGCGCATTTCAATCCAGGTGGAATTAATGCTCTCCCACACTTCCGATGACAAACTGCCGCGCACCGCATGCGCGTTGTTCCACGCCTCCTGCCAGCAGCTGAAAATACTGCTCGGATTGCGATCGTCGAGGGCAAAGAAGTTGAACAGCTGCGCCATGGTGAAACGGCCGTTGAGGGTTTCAAACAGCTCGCGTGTGCCGGTAAGATTGAGCGGCAGCAGCAGCTCATCCCCCTGGCTACCGCGCACCGGCATCAACGATAAGCGATTGGTGACGTCTAACACACGAGCGAGTTGTTCCGCGCGCTCCAGATAGCGCGCCATCCAATAAAGACCACTGGCGGTGCGGCTTAGCATGATGCGTCATCCTCCAAAACCCAGGTATCTTTAGTGCCACCGCCCTGCGACGAGTTCACCACCAGCGATCCTTCATTTAACGCTACGCGAGTTAACCCCCCGGGCACCAGCCGAATGTCGGCACCGCACAAGGCAAACGGTCGCAGATCGATATGGCGCGGCGCCAGGCCGTTATCAATAAAGGTTGGGCAAGTGGAGAGCGAAAGCGTGTCCTGCGCGATGTAGTTTTCCGGTCGCGCTTTGAGGCGATCGCGGAAATCACTCAGCTCTTGCTGGCTTGCCACCGGACCAATCAACATGCCGTAACCGCCGGCGCCATGTACCTCTTTCACCACCATTTTGCTGAGGTTAGCAAGCACATAGGTGAGATCCTGCGGTTTACGACACTGCCAGGTGGGCACGTTATTGAGGATCGGATCTTCATCGAGATAGAAGCGGATCATCTCCGGCACATAAGGATAGATCGATTTATCATCGGCAACGCCGGTGCCGATGGCGTTAGCCAGCACCACGTTGCCGGAGCGATACACCGACAGCAGACCGGGCACCCCGAGCATTGAATCAGGACGAAACGCCAGCGGATCGAGGAAGGCATCATCCACGCGACGGTAGATCACATCCACCTTGCACGGCCCGGCGGTGGTGCGCATCATCACCGCGCCGTCCTTCACGAACAGGTCGGCGCTTTCCACCAGCTCCACGCCCATCTGCTGCGCGAGGAAGCTGTGTTCAAAGTAGGCGCTGTTGAAGCGGCCTGGCGTCAGCACCACTACCACCGGATCGTTAACCGGCGAGCTTTCGCGCAGGGTTTGCAGCAGGTGCGAGGGGTAACGCTCTACCGGCGCGATATGCTGTTCGGCGAACAGCTCCGGATAGAGCCGCATCATCATTTTGCGGTTTTCCAGCATGTACGAGACGCCGGACGGCGTGCGCAGATTGTCCTCCAGTACGTAATAGTCGCCATCGTTATTACGCACCATATCCACGCCGACAATGTGCGCATATATGTTGCGATGCAGATCGACTCCCTGCATACAGGGCTGATACTGATCGTTAACCAGCACCTGTTCGGCGGGGACAATTCCGGCTTTAAGGATGTGTTGCTGATGGTAGATATCATGCAGGAAGGCGTTAAGGGCCTGGACGCGCTGGCGGATGCCGCGGTCGAGCATTGCCCATTCTCGCGCAGGTATGATGCGCGGCACGCTGTCGAAGGGAATTAAACGCTCCGCTCCACCATCGTCACCGTATACGTTGAATGTAATGCCCACACGATGAAACAGCAGTTCCGCCTCTTCGCGCTTGCGCGCCACTGCATCGACGTCCGCCTGCTGTAACCATTCCCAGTATTGCTGATAATGAGCGCGGTGTTGGCCATCGCTTAGCAACATCTCATCATAGAAGTGCGATGCTATCTGGTAGCTTTCTTTCATGATTTACCCGGCGCTTGTCAGAGGACCTCACTCTCTCCTGCACAAACTGTGCCAGAGGCTTGCCCCGGCATGGCACACGCGCCGCGCGGACGATTACGGCTGATTTGCACCTTACTGGTGCATCAGCTGCTGCGCGATTGGCAGCCAAATCTCCGTCATCGCGCCATCGCCACCGGTGAAGGGATCGCGATGCGGCAAGGGAACATGCTGGATCTTCTCCTTCGACGCACGTAAACGCGATGGCTCATCACGCACGGTTTCCGGGGACATCCCTTCAGGATAGGCGCCCACGGTGAAAAAATCCTCAGAGGCAAATACCTGCTTATGGCCCACTCCGGCGGGGATCAGCACCGCATCGCCTTCGCGTAGCGTCACCATGCGACCGCTGTCCCCACCAAACAGCACTTCCGCCCAGCCGGCGCCGACGCCTAAGACTTCATGCGTGTTGGGGTGATAATGCGTATAGGGGAAGATCGGCGAGCGCCAGGCAGCGGGCCAGCCGTTGCGGGTAAAGGTTTTTTCAAACCAGGCCGCGCTGTCTGCCGCTTCATCTTCATCCGGCACGATACCGGGCCAGATAATCAGCGGCAGCGGATTGTTAGGCACGCCACCGGACGGCAGCGATAGCATCAAATGTTGCGGATTGCTGGACGATCCAGCGGAAAAGGTGCCGGCGGCGAAAGACATCAGTAACAGCAGGCTGGAGTTGTTGGCAGTCATACTCTTTCTCCGGTTAACCACATGGCTTAATTGTGGCTTACCTCACAGCCATTGCAATGTGCGCCCGCCGACAAAATTCACATAAAAGAATGATTTAGCTAACTAAAGCCAAATTAGTTGGCAACATATTTAACATTTCGTGCCGCCATTCTGCAGTTACCCTAAATGACAATCCTACAAGAGATCCGGCGCTGTTGTAGGGTGCGCATTTATGCGCACCTGGTCGCCATCAATGGCGACCCTACGAGGTTCCGGCGCTGTTGCCGGGTGCGCATTAATGGCGCCCCTGCGAGACTTCCGGCGCTGTCGTAGGGTGCGCATTTATGCGCACCTGGTCGCCATCAATGGCGACACTACGAAAGTTCCGGCGCTGTTGTAGGGTGCGCATTAATGCGCACCAGGCAAATTACAGGCAAAAAAAAGCCGGTGGATTTCGCCACCGGTCGAACCCACAAATGGATTCAAAGGCACTGACAGGTTATCGCAGGCATTTAGCGTTCTGATGTCAGAACGTTAATTGCAGGATGCTCTACTCAAAGAATTGTTTAATCTTCACGCCAATCTTCTTATTAATCTGGCAGACGCGCGCTTCGGTGAGCTCGAGCACCAGCGCAATCTCTTTCAGGCTCATTTCGTGCTGGTAATAGAGGCTGAGAATCAACTGTTCGCGCTCGCTCAGCGAAGCCAGCGCGGTCTTTAGCGTGCGCTGAATGCTAATTTCCTCTTCCAGCGCACGTCCGCTTAACACACTGCTCAGCGCTTCGCCTGCCAGCAGATCGTCAAAACTCTCCATCGCGCTAGCGGATTCCAGCAGCAAATACTCCTGCACCTCTTCCGGACTGAGCTTGAGGTGTCGACGCAACTCTTCTTCGTTCGGCTCGTGGCCGAGACGGCGCGTGAGTGCGCGCACCGCATCATTGATTTTGTGCGTTTTCTGCCGCAGACGTCGCGGACGCCAGTCGTGCAGACGCAGCTGATCCAACACCGCTCCCCGCACGCGCTGTAAAGCGTAACCGGCAAAATGATCGTCAGGACGGCCATAACGACGTAGCGATTCAAGCAGCCCCATAAAGGCAATTTGTTCCAGATCGCCACGATCCATCACCGCATCCGTTTGGGCGGAGAGCTGCCGTACTACGCGCTTCACCAGCGGCTGCCACTGTTGCAGGTAGCGCGTCTCTTCAACAGGCGTCAGTTCGGTGACTTCATTGAATACGCTCATGAAATCTCCTCACGACAAAACCCGTCTGGCGACGGACTTGAACGACTGATAGCGATTTGACGGAGATTTCACTGTATCCGGAGTCGATATAATCAATACATGCTGATGGATATATTTCTCAGGCAGATTCATAGGGAAACCCGCCTGAGAAATAAAGCGACCATCATTATTTTTCTGTATTGCCCCACCGATACTCATAATAAAAAACGTCCTGAACGCCGATTAAAAATCGCGCCTTTATTAATAAAAGCGTTGTCTTATTACGTATGCCAATGCATGCGAGTTAAAAAGATAACAGCCATACTTAACGCTATTAATACGGACTCCGCATCAGCCGCTATTGATAACTAATAGCCACCGTTACCTTTAATGGCGATGAGTATACGCATCAGAATATTCTTAGCTATAAGGTTTAATGAATTAAAATATTAATCAAGCAAAATCAATAATTTGAATAAATTAATTAATAATTAACACCGTTAAAAAAACAATAAATCATTAATTTTCACCATTTTTTGTAATATTGAGAATTGTTTCTATTTTCATGAATGAAGTAATCGGTAACCTAAACACCCACCTTAATAGCGCATACTGCTCAGCAGGTAATAGCCGGATCGAGCAGGTAGCGTGGTTAATTGAGGTGATGCACGCTGATGTGATGGAGATCCACTATTTCCCACGCGTCGATAAAACAGCGTTGCTCTGAACATATCCTCTGTAACCAAACCCTCTCACCGCGCGTCGGCGCCTATTGCGCTATAAGGTCAACGTGCAGAACCAGCCGCCCCTTCAACAACTGTTATAAAAAAACACCGTAAATCTGTCACTAATTCGCTTCACTGTTATGTGCTTTACTGGCAGGTAGTAATAATTAGAGGTGAACAATGGACGCGATCAAACAAATCCTGCTCGACGAAATCGCCACGCTGAACCGTGAGGGACGGCGCGATAATTTGCCGCGCTTTAGCTTTTCCTTCCTGAAAACCCATCCGGGACTCTGGGCCATTATGTACCTGTGCTACGCGCTGTGCGTGGCGCTGATCTTCTCAACCGACATGCTCGGCTGGCCCGCCTTTTGGTTTGCCACTGTGTTTGTGCTGGTGATGAGTGTATTGATGCTGATGGATATCAATCCAAAATATCGCTTCGAAGATATCGATACGCTGGATTTGCGCGTTTGCTATAACGGCGAATGGTATTACGTGCAGCCGGTTTCCCAGCAGGCGCTGGACAAAATTCTTGAGAATCCGCAGACGCCGGATCGCGTGCGCAGCGGCATCGATCGATTGATGAAGCAGAAGGGCGAAGTGGATTTCTACGACGTTTATTATCTGACCTGGGGCCACCAGCAGGCAGCCCTGGTTTAACGATGTAATCCAGCTATCAATTTGCCCAGTGTTTCTACCGCCGCCTCGGCACGTGCATCCCACGGCCAGGCGGTGTTAAAGCGAAAACAGTGGCTAAAGCCCTCGCTGCTGGAAAACAGCTGGCCGGGAGCAATACTGATCCCCTCCTGTAGCGCCAGATGATACAGCTGCGTGGTGTTAATCTGCGCGGGCAGCGTTACCCAGAGAAAATAGCCGCCCGGCGTATCGCTAATCCTTGCCGCTTCCGGCAATACCCGTCGCAGCGCCTGTTGCGCCAGCTGTTTACGTTTTGCCAGCGTCTGACGCAGCTTCTTCAAATGCGCATCGTAGCTACGCGTGCTGAGAAAATCGGCTAACGCCAGCTGCATTGGTGCACTGGTCGATAACGTGCTCATCAGCTGAATACGCTGCACGCGCTGCGCATGCCGACCAGCGGCTACCCAACCGACGCGAAATCCCGCCACCAGATTTTTCGAGAAGCTGCCGCAGTGCAGCACGTTGCCCTCACGATCAAAGGCTTTGGCCGGCAGCGGCTTATCTTGTCCCTCATACAAATCGCTATACACATCGTCTTCGATCATTGCCACGTTATAGCGCGCCAGCAGAGCCACCAGCTGCTGTTTACGCTCTGCGCTCAGGGTGAAACCGAGTGGGTTTTGCCGGTTGGTCATTAACCAGCAGGCTTTCACCGGCCAGCGCTGCAGCGCCTGCTCCAGCTCAGCCAGATCCATGCCGTGTTCAACATCACTGGCGATGGCAATGGCGTTCAGCTTGAGGCGTTCAATGGCCTGCAAAGCGCCATAAAAGGAGGGATTCTCGAGGATGACCCAATCACCGGGTTCGGTAACGGCTTGCAGGCTCAGATTGAGCGCTTCCATCGCGCCGTTGGTGATGACGATATCATCCGGCGATAGCGTAATGCCCTGTTGCGCATAGCGCTGAGCCAGAATTTTACGCAGCGCTTCATTGCCCGGCGGCAAGTTATTCAGCGCATCCGTGGGCTTCAGATTATGGGAGACTTTCACCAACGAGCGCATCAACTGGCGCTGGGGGAACAGTTCAGGATCGGGAAAAGCAGAGCCAAACGGCATGATGGCGGGATTACGCGTGGCCTGCAGCACGTCAAACACAAAGCTGTTGGTATCCGCTTGGTCGGTTTTCGCCACTTCACGGGTGGGCAGACGGGGACGACTTTCTGCGGCGCGCGGCGCCACGTAATAGCCCGATTGCGGCTTCGACACAATCCAGCCCTGGCTTTCCAGCACCTCATACGCGTGCATCACCGTCATCAGGCTCAGCCCGCTCTGCTCAGCCTGCTGGCGTAGCGACGGCAGTTTTTCACCCGGTGGCCAGATACGTGCCTCGATTTGCGTGCGAAGCTGTTCCACCAACTGCTGATATTTCGCCACCCGAACTCCCATGTAGAGGATTTGGCGGCTAGTTTCCCTCACCCTATGCCTCTCCCGCAAGCGGGAGAGGGAAGGAATCGGAGAGACAACGTGCTGGCTAAGTGACGCGCTCCAGCTCTAACGCTTCTGCATAGAAATTCGGCAGTTCGCCAATGCGTTCTGGCGGGACCGGTTTGCCCAACAAATAGCCCTGCAAGGTATCGCAACCCAAGCCGGTAAGAAACGCCTGCTGATCCTGGGTTTCTACCCCTTCGGCCACCACCTTTAGATGCAGCGACTGCGCTAAGGCAACGATGGCGGAAACAATAGTGGCATCTTCAGACTGCGCCTGAAGTTCATTGACGAAAGCGCGGTCGATCTTCAGTTCACTCGCCGGTAAACGCTTGAGATACAACAAACTCGAGTAGCCGGTACCGAAATCGTCAATCGAGGCTTTGACGCCCATATTGGTGAGCTCGGTCAGAATGCGTACGCTCACTTCAGGATCGCGCATCGCCGTGGTTTCAGTCACCTCAAGCGTTAAAAGCTCCGCCGGGATTTGGTGCTTATCCAGCGCTTCGGTCACGGTTTCCACCAGATTGCTCTGCTCAAACTGGAGCGCCGACAGGTTCACCGCTACGGACCAATGCGGATGCCCCTGCAGATGCCATGTGCGCAGCTGGCGACAGGCTTCGTTAATGACCCAGTTGCCAATGTTCACAATCATGCCGGTTTTTTCCGCCATCGGCAGGAAGGTATCCGGGGCCAGCAGGCCACGCGTAGGATGTTGCCAGCGCAGCAGCGCTTCAAAGCCGAGGATCGGTCCGCTCGGTGCGCAGTATTTAGGTTGGTAAAACAGCCGCAGTTCCTGATTATCCAGCGCTTGCCACAGATCGTTGTTCAGCTGCAGCTGCGACTGCGCCAGGGTGTTCATCGACTGCTGGAAGAAGGTGTAACCGTTGCGGCCATTATTTTTAGTGTGATACATGGCGGCATCGGCATTAAACATCAGCTCGCGGTCGTCTTTGCCATCCCCCGGATAAACGGCAATGCCAATACTCAGTGACACCACCAGCTCATAGCGCGAGATGTCAAACGGGCGATCGATGGCCTTCACCAGCGTATCCGCTACCGCCGCCGCATCGTTCGGATCATCAATTTCCAGCAGCAGCACAAATTCGTCGCCGCCCATCCGCGCCAGCGTGTAGTGCCCTTTCATCTGGTCGGTCATACGCTCGGTGACGCCAATCAGCAGATTATCACCAACGTGATGGCCAAAGGCGTCATTGACTGCCTTGAAGCCATCCAGATCCATAAACATCAGCGCAAACTGTGATTTCTCGCGGTTCGCTTTATTGATGGCTTGTTCAAGGCGATCTTCCAAAAGAATACGGTTGGGCAAGCGCGTCAGGTTGTCGTGCAAGGCCAGCTGGGCCAGCTCGCGGTTAGCTTCGGCCAGTGATTGCGCCAGAATTGAGGTGCGCGCCTGCATGCGGGCATCCAGCATCGATACCAGCAAGGTAATGCCAAGGATCGCCAGCGTCACCACCGTGACCACAATTGCCAACCAGTTACTGTTTACGCCCATGTGCGTGGCGTGGCTGTGCATCGGAAAGTTGGCGGCGGCCATGCCGGTATAGTGCATACCTGCAATGGCACAGCCCATCACCACCGATGCCCCGAGCCGCAGCAGCGTCACGCGGCCATGTCCTTCGCGCAGGTGAAACGCCAGCCACAGCGCCGCGCAGGAGGCGACCATGGCGATGGCCACCGACGCGGCTACCCAGCCCCAGTTCCAGCTAATACCCGGTGCAAACATCAGCGCCGCCATGCCGGTGTAGTGCATGGCAACGACCCCGGAACCCAGCACCAGTGCCCCGCCAATTAATCGTGTCCAGGGAAGTTCCTTCGTCGCACAAGCCAGCCACAGGGCAAAAATCGAGGCCAGCACCGCCACCACCATTGAGGCGACGGTGAGCAGGGGATCGTAGCTCATCACCATATCGAGGCTCATCGACAACATGCCGATGAAGTGCATTGCCCAGACGCCGACGCCCATGGCGAATCCACCGCCAAGCAACCAAACCAGCGCCACCTTGCCAGTTGAGGAAGCCACGCGTCCTGCCATATCAAGCGCAGTAAACGAGGCCAGCATCGCTACCAAAATCGAAACGATGACGGTAAATGAGTCATACGAAGTCACTAACATAGTGATTTCCTAAGTTGAAGCCGTTTTAAGTCAGCTGTGGTGTGGTTAAAAAGAGTGAAATCTATTGGTTTTATTGTAGGAATTATCGGCAGTTATCCTGCCGATCTGAGCCGATGAACGATGAAACCTTCCAATGCGGAAGAACACAAAAAATGATTATTACGCGCCAGAGGACACGACGTTATCCGTAAATGCCAGCGCAGCGGTAAACTCCCCGATGCGCTCCGCCGGAGTCGGTTTACCCAGCAGATAGCCCTGTAAGGTATCGAAGCCTAAACCGGTTAATAAGCGCTGCTGCTCTTCCGTTTCAACGCCTTCTGCCACCATGCGCAGGTTCAGCGAGCGAGCCAGCGTGAGCATCGCGCTGACCACCGTGGCGTCTTCGCTATCCGCGCGCAAACTATTAATAAAGGCGCGATCGATTTTCAGCTCGCTCGCTTCCAGATGTTTCAGATGCAGCAGATTGGCATAGCCGATGCCAAAATTATCGATAGCCACTTTCACCCCTAGCCGATGCAACTCGGCAATGCGCTGCTGGCTAAACTGCGGATTGCGCATGGCGATATTTTCAGTAATTTCCAGCATCAGCGCCCCGTCGGGGATCTGATGACGCTGCAGCGCCTGGTGCAGGCTTTCAATCAGATCGCGCTGTTGGAATTGCAGCGCCGAGAGATTGACCGATACGCTCCAGTCGCCGTTGCCTTCATCGCGCCACTGTTTTAGCTGGCGGCAGGCTTCGTTGATCACCCAATTACCCAGCGCCACAATCTGGCCGGTTTTCTCGGCTCGCGCCAGAAACATGTCCGGCATCAGCAGCCCACGACGCGGATGCTGCCAGCGCAGCAACGCCTCAAACCCCATCAGCACCGTGCCTCCGGCGCGAAATTTAGGTTGATAGAACAGACGCATTTCCTGGTATTCCAGGGCATTCCACAGATCGTTGGCGAGCGCCAGCTGATGCTGAGCAACAGCACTCATGGCCGGTTCAAACAGGCACCAGCCGTTACGCCCGCTGTGCTTGGTGTGATACATGGCGGAATCGGCGTTGAACATCATCTCCTGCTGGCTGCGCCCGTGCTGCGGGAAGATGACAATGCCGATGCTGAGCGAAACACGCAGCGAATAACGATCTAACTCAAAGGGGACATCAATGGCTTGCACCAGCTGCTGCGCCAGATTTGTCGCCTGATGAACAGCGTACTGCGGGCACAGCAGCACAAATTCATCGCCGCCTAAACGCGCCAGCAAAATATCTTCACTGACTTCCGCCTGCAAGCGATCGGCCACCGCAATCAGCAAGCGATCCCCCACATGATGGCCCCAGGTATCGTTGACCGCTTTAAACCCGTCGAGGTCCATAAACATCAGTGCGAAGGTTTCATCCTGCAGCGTAGCCTGCTTGATCTGTGTGGTGAGCTGCTGCTCTAGCATCACGCGGTTCGGCAGCGCAGTGAGGTTGTCATGCAGCGCAAGCTGGCGCAGTTCGCTGTTGGCGCGCTTCAATTTGGCTGCAAGACGCGCCGCGCGCAGCTGAGCGTCCAGCATTGAAATCAGCAGCGTCAATCCAAGAATACTCAGCGTGATAATGGTGACCCACACCGCCAGCCCCTCTTCACTGACGCCGTGATGCTGCATCATCATCGGCTGGCTGTAGTCCGCCGCGGCCATACCGGTGTAATGCATGCCGGCAATGGCAATACTCATCACCAGCGCCGCACAGACACGCAATATCAGCAGGCTTTCCCCCTGGCGTAGATGAAAGGCCAGCCACAGCGCGGCACCGGACGCCGCGTAGGCAATCACCACGGATAACGTCACCAGCGGCATATTCCACCTAATCGCCGTCTCAATCATTAGAGCGTTCATGCCGATGTAGTGCATGGCAATCACGCCGCTACCGAGTATTAACGTGCCGCGCATTAAGCGCCGGCGCGTGAGGTGACTGCCCTGCACGCTTTGGGCAAACGCGAAGATAGACGTCGCAATAGCGACCAGTAAGGAGAGTGCCGTGAGCGGGATGTCATAGCGCATGGTCACCGGCATCATCATCGCCAGCATGCCAATAAAGTGCATCGCCCAGATGCCAATGCCCATTGCGGTGCCGCCGCCCACTAACCACAGTTTTGCCAGGCAACCGCGGGATACGGCGACGCGGCCTGCCGTATCTAATGCGGTAAAGGCGGCGATGAAGGCCACAATCAGTGAAACGGAAACCAGAACGCTATCCCAGGTAACCAACAGCATGTGCGCTCCTAAACTCAACCTGCTACGGAGCAGGTTTGGTGTCATCAAATAAAAACAAGGAAGATAAAGCGCCGATTACGGGCGAATAATGACCATTAGCGGCGAAACAGTGAGAATGCCAGGTCCAGTAAAAACTGGAACTCTCATGCTATTTATTTTTATTTTCATCATCAGTCATCGGGTGGAAAATTAATAATATCTGATTAATGCACGAACATAGCATTGAACCGACGCGCGTGATAGAGGGGGAAATCGCCGGCTGTTTAGTTTTTTTAACTGGCCGCCACCCCTTGTTATTACTGAGTTATCGGCGAAAAACGTCAATTGATTAGGGAAAAAATGAACCCTGGGTGCACAAGGCCAGATTTGCTGATCTATAGTAAAGAAAACTGATATAAATCATTAATGCACCATCCAGGAATTTTCTTAGGTGGTAGGCGCTTACGCTGTCGGGCCAAATGCGGCTCTTGTTTGATTTCGGATGTATTTTCATAAATGAATGACCAGGTGAAAAAGCACTGACCTTGGATAATCAGTAAGGAATGATTATGAAACTCAAGCTTTTTCTTGTGGCTTCTAGCCTAAGCGCCGCCCTTGCTCCCACCGCTGTTTTTGCCGCCACCACAACGGGAACCATCAATGCCACATTGACGCTTACCACCGGTTGTTTAGTGAATGGTCAGTCTGCAACGACCGGGGTTAACTTCGGTACCCTGAACTTCGGTAGCAGCGCAGCCACCTTCGATACATTGAACGCGACGTTGGTTGGCGCATCTGGCAACGGCATATTCGTTCGCTGTACCACCGGGCAAACCTTCAACGTACAGGTCACCAGCAGTAACGCCGCACCGGCGACCATTTACGGCACGGTGAGTGGCCAGCCACGCTACCTGATTCTCGGCTCCAACAATACGCAGGGCATTGCCTATACGCTGTATAGCGATGCCGCATTTACCACCGCTATCGCCAATAACACCAATATCGCCCCCAGCGGCACTACCGACCCGACGTTGGGTACCAACTACGCCATTTATGGTCGCGTGGTGGGAGGTGGCTTTAACCCGCTGATCCCAGCTGGTACCTATACGGACACGATTAACGTGGCGGTGAATTACTGAGAGAAGCGTAAGGGTTCTCAGGGTGGCCGTGGTGCAGCGTGGGCTGCACTGTGCAGGTGGCCTTGCCCTGCTGATAGGGAGTGTCTCCGCCTGGGGGTTGCCGACGGCAACCTTTCAGGTCTCAGCATCAGTAGTGGCAGGTTGTGTCGTATCCGGTACCAATACCGGGGTATTCGGCACGCTTAATTTCGGCACACAACCGGGCGTGTCCTCCAGCAGCGTCAGCGCCAGCTATGTGCAAAGCACCACCATCACGCTCGCCTGCACGCCAGGCACCGCTGTCAGCATGAGCATCAACGGCGGCAACAACTACACCGCGACCCGCAACCTCAAACACACCAGCAACACCAATACCGTGGCGTATAGCTTGTACAGCAATGCCGCTCATACCACGGCGATTCCGGTGAACAGCGCCGTTGCGCTGAGCTACAGCAATGCCAATAACATTACGCTGCCTATTTATGGCCTGCTAACGCTACCCGGCCCGACGCGCGCCGGGACGTATACCGATACCTTAACTGTCACCCTGAGTTGGTGACGTTAGTACCATGAAGGATGACAAAATGATGAACCTGCGCGCCCTGATACTCTTGTTATGTGTGGCACTAACACCTGCGGTGAAGGCAGCCAATTCACTGATGGTTTGGCCCATCGATCCGGCCATTGATCCCGAAGAAAAAGCCAGCGAACTGTGGCTGGAGAATCGCGGCAATGCCACCACCATGATGCAGGTACGCATCTTCAGCTGGCAGCAAATCAACGGCCAGGAACAGTATCAAACGCAACAGCAAGTGGTGGCGAGCCCGCCGATGGTGCGTCTTGAACCGGGGCAGAAACAGCTGGTGCGTTTAATCAAGCAAACGCCACCCGCCGCCGGACGTGAAATGTCGTATCGCGTGGTACTGGATGAAATCCCCACGCCGCGCACGCCGGGGGAAAACCAGGCGGGTCTTACCTTCCAGATGCGCTATTCGGTACCGTTATTCGTCTATGGCAACGGCGTCACGCGCGATACGGCACAACCGCAGTTGAGCTGGCAAGAGGTAAACAGCGGCGGCAAGCGCTGGCTGGAGCTGACCAATCGCGGCAACGGTCACGCGCGATTAAGTAATGTCACCATCGGCGGACGCCGCATGGGTAACGGTTTATTCGGTTACGTGTTGGCCAACAGTAGTCATCGCTGGCCGTTAACCAGCAGCGTGAGCGGTGAACTCTCGGCCGAGATGAATAAAGGCCACTGGAGCAGCGCTGCCGCGCGTTGATGAAGTTTACGCCGCATCCCTGCGCGCTGGCGGTTGCCAGCGTGCTTTGCATCAGCCCGATGATCAGCAGTGCCGAGACCTTCTCTGAGCTGCCGCCACCGCCTGCGCTGGAGAATAGCGCCAGCGGTCAGCAATATATGCTGGAACTGGTGGTGAATCAGGGCGGGCGTGGCGATATCGTACCGGTTGAACGCAAAAACGGTGATTTCTGGCTACGACGCGGGGATTTAGAGCGTGCCGGTATTCCTGCCGAGAAGCTGCAAGGTCAGCAGATCGATGTGAATCAATTAGCCAAAGTGGAGTATGACGAACAGCGCCAACGCCTATTGCTCACGGTACCCGCCGCGTGGCTGCCGGGACAGACCATTGGTCAGCAACAGAACGCACCGCGCTTTCCGGGGCGCGCCAGTAACGGTGCCCTGCTCAACTACGACTTCTACGCCACGCGGACGGATAACGCCGGTTCGCGTCTTTCCAGCTGGAACGAACTGCGTTTCTTCGGACCGATTGGCCAGTTTTCCACTAACGGCGTGTACGTGCAGCAGCTGGAAGGCGGCGTTTCCGGTCAGCAGGAAGGCTATATTCGTTACGATACCTGGTTTAGCAATGAAAACGAGAACGCGGCTATCAGCTGGCGCGCCGGGGATTTGGTTACCGATGCCCTGAGCTGGAGCAACAGCGTGCGCCTCGGCGGCGTGCAGATTGGGCGTGATTTCAGCGTACGGCCCGATCTGGTGACCTATCCTTTGCCGGCGTTTTCCGGCCAGGCGGCAGTCCCCTCCTCGGTCGACCTCTTCATTAACGGCTACCGCAGCGCGCAGGCCGACGTGCAGCCCGGCCCGTGGTCGCTCACTAACGTGCCTTTCGTCAACGGCGCCGGTGATGCGGTGATCACCACCACCGATGCGGTAGGCCGACAAATCACCACCACGCTGCCGTTTTACGTCTCCAGCAGCTTGCTGAAACAAGGGTTATCCGATTATTCGTTCTCCGCCGGTGCGATACGCGAAAATTACGGCGTGCAAAATTTTGATTATGGCGCTGCAGCGGCGAGCGGCTCCTATCGCTATGGCTTAACGGATTGGTTGACGCTGGAAAGCCATGCGGAGGGCAGCAGCAGCGTTGCCATGGGCGGCGCAGGCGGACTGCTGAAGCTCGGCAGCTGGGGTGTGATTAATGGCGCGCTGGCGCAGAGCCAGATGGCTGGTGATCCCGGCACCCAGTACAGCTGGGGTTATCAGTACAACAATAGCTGGTTCAGCCTTGGCACTCAGCACATTCTGCGCACCGCCGATTTCGGCAATCTCGCACTGGTGGGCAGCCGCGGCGACAACGCGAACACCAGCTACTCGCTGTCGCGGCGCAGCGCACAATACACCGCCAGCGTGTCGCTGAATGATTATGGCAGCCTGGGGCTGGCATATATTGATATCGCTGGCGGCAGCGGCGATCGCACGCGCTTGATGAATCTCTCATGGAGTAAAAATCTGTGGGGCAACAGCAGCGTGTATATCTCCGCCAGCCGCGACCAGCAACAGGGTGACTGGAGCGGCGCGATTTCCCTTGTGATCCCATTTGGTGAGCAGAGCAGCGCATCAGTGAGCATGGAGCGCGATCAGCAGGGCAACAATAATCAGCGCCTGTATGTTTCACGCGCGATGCCAACCGATGGCGGCTTCGCCTATGATGCGGCGTGGGCCAATCAGGGCAGCGACAGCGGCGATTATCGCCAGGCCAGCTTACGCTATCGTAATAATAAAATTGATACCTCCGCCGGTTTTTACGGCGATAACGATAACACCACGCAATGGGCCGATTTCACCGGTTCGCTGGTGTTGATGGATAACCGCGTCTTTGCCGCCAACGACATCAACGATGCGTTCGTCGTGGTGAAAACCGACTATCCGGACGTTACGGTGCGTTACGAAAACCAATCGATGGGACGCACAGATAAACAGGGTTATCTGCTGGTTCCGTCCATCAGCAGCTACTACGGCGCGAAATACGACATCGATACGCTCGATCTACCAGCCGATCGCACTGCGCCAAAGGTCGAACAGCGCTTCGCTGTGAAGCGCAAAAGTGGCTATTTGCTCAATTTCCCGGTGGAGCGTCTGCGCGCTGCCAGCGTCGTGCTGCATGACAGCAGCGGGCAGCCGCTGCCGATTTCCAGCCAGGTATTACGTCCTAATCAGGCCACCGAATACGTCGGCTGGGATGGCATTGTGTGGATGGAAGATCTCGGCGCCAGTAATCCGATACATGTGGTTACGCCGGATGGACGCAGCTGCAATACGCAGTTGGATATCGCTGACGGCCAGCCAAAAGCGCTGCAAACTTACGGGCCGCTTACCTGCCCGCTGCCGCCGCCAGCGCAAGGTTCTGCGGTGAGTACCGCGGATAATTCACAGTCAGGGATTTCACCATGAAAAGGCTTCTGCTCCTGCTGGTGCTGTTTTTATTGCCAATGACCAGCTTTGCGCTCTGTACCTTATCGGCGCCGACCGCCACATTCGGTTCGGTCACCACTTTCTCCGTGGGTTCAACCGCCAATACCACCTCAAGTACCACCAATGTTAACTGTGGTTCGGGCACGCTTTCGTTGTTGGGTAGCGATAACATTACTTACGCTTTTACCACCGCCTCCAATCTGAGCGGAAACCGTGCAGCGCTGAAAACTGCGGCCAGCGGCACCGACAGCATCCCGATTCAGATGTGCATTGATAGCGCCTGCGCCACCGAATTACAGCAGGGTGGCAGCTATCGCTGGAGCTCAGCGTCCTTGCTCGCACTGGGAAACAGCCTCAACTTCAATATTCCGCTCTTTTTCCGCACCGTGCCCGGACAGGTGGTGGCGGCAGGCACCTATACCACCACCATAACGTTGACGGTAAGTTATACGGTGTGCGCGGGAGTAAACGTGGCGGGATTGTGCGTGGGAACCGTGCAGACCAGCACCGGCACGGCAATGCCGATTACGGTTAATCTGGTGATTACCAACGACTGCACCACCATTACCGCACCCAATGTCAGCTTTGGCAGTGCACCGCTGGTGGGGAGTTTTTCTACGGTGCAGCAAACCATTAACGTGGTGTGTTCGAAAGGCAGCACTTATACCGTGGGTTTGAGCAACGGCAGCTACTACAGCGGTACCACGCGCCAGATGGCGAGCGGCACCAATCGGCTGGCTTACGATATCTACAAAGGCACTACCACCACGTCTCGCTGGGGGCCAACCGGCACCGATCGCTGGAGCAGTAGCACCTCGACCTCGTTGAATGCCGATACCGTGACGCGCAACTTTACTTATACGGCGCAGATTTTGACCACGCAGAATACGCCGGCGGCGGGGAATTACACCGATAGCGTGGTGGTGGATGTGTCGTTTTAGTATGGAGATGGGGATCAGGTCGCCATGAATGGCGACCCTACAATGTATGCATCGGTTTTCGTAGGGTCGCCATTCATGGCGACCAGGTTTACGACGCGCTTAGAGAGACTGCGCCGTGACGCGCCTGATACTGCTTCACCATGCGGCCAATCAGCAGCGTACCAATCAATCCGCACACCGCAGCAAACGACAGCCACACGCCCGGCATTGCTTTATCGCCCGTGGCATGAATCAGATAACTCGATACCGCTGGGGTAAAACCGCCAAACAGCGCAGTGGCCAGACTATAAGCCATTGAAAAACCGGTGGCGCGCACCTCGGCTGGCATGATCTCAGCCAGATAGACCACCATGGCACCGTTATAGCTGGCATACAGGAACGATAGCCACAGCTCTGCTTCAACCAGATGGGCGAAGGTCGGCGATCCAACGAGCCAGTGCAGTACCGGCCAGGTGGTAACAATCATCAGTATCGTGAAAATAATCAGCAGCGGGCGACGACCGACGCGATCCGATAGCGCCCCCATCACCGGTAACCAAAACAGGTTGGATATGCCGACAAACAGCGTGACGAGGAAGCTCTGTTTGTCGCTCATCATCAGCACGGTTTTGCCAAAAGTGGGCGTGAAGGCGGTGATCATGTAGAACATCACGGTGGTGGTCACCACCATTAACATGCCCGCCAGCACCAGCGCCCAGTTTTGACCTACTGAACGCACGATCTGGCTCATTGAGGGATGATGCTTACGCTGGCTAAACGCTTCCGTCTCTTCCAGCATGCGGCGGATATAGAACAGGAATGGCACAATCATACAGCCCACTACGAACGGAATACGCCAGCCCCATTCGGTGACGGCGTCTTTCGCCAGCAGGTGGTTTAATCCCAGGCCAAGCAGCGCGGCGAAGATCACCGCCACCTGCTGGCTGCCCGATTGCCAGCTAACATAAAAGCCTTTGCGCCCTTTCGGCGCCACTTCGGCTAGGTAAACCGATACGCCGCCCAATTCAACGCCGGCGGAGAAGCCCTGCAATAAGCGTCCCAGCAAAATTAAAATCGGCGCGGCGGCACCCAGCGTGGCATAGCCAGGCACCAGCGCGATGGTTAACGTCCCGATCGCCATCAAACCCAGCGTCAATAGCAGGCCTTTGCGACGCCCGTGATGATCGATGTAGGCACCGAGAATGATTGCTCCCAACGGGCGCATCAGGAAGCCAGCACCGAAGGTCATCAGCGTGAGCATCAAAGAGGCAAAGGGATCATCACCGGGGAAAAAGGTTTTGGCGATCGCCGTGGCGTAATAGCCAAATACCATGAAATCGTACATCTCAAGGAAGTTACCGCTGGTAACGCTAAAGATGGTTTTGGCACCGCCCTGCGACGACTTTTGTAAAGAGTGACTTGAGCTCATATTGTCCTTCCTGGTTTTTCTTCCGTTTTAACGTGCTAAGCCAGGAATAGATGTGATCTTCTTCACCATTGCAGTTTACAAAAATGAGACCAAAAGTAACAAGGAATTAACAAGTTGAGTGCGGGACATAAAAAAAGGCCGCCATGAATGGCGACCCTACGAGAAGGTTGGGTGAGATTAGCTTACTTCTTCACCGTTTCCATGCCCATCAACCCAATTTTCAGGTAACCGGCTTCGCGCAGCTGATCCATTACGCTCATCAGCGTGGCGTAATCCACGGATTTATCCGCCTGGAAGAAAATGGTGGTGTCTTTGTTGCCTTCTGTTTGAGCCGTCAGCGCATTCACCAGCGTCTCTTTCGTCACCGCATCGTTACCGATATAAATCTGCTTGTCTTCCTTGATGGAGAGATAAACCGGTTTTTCCGGACGCGGCTGAGGCGCGCTGGTGGAAGCGGGCAGATTCACGCGTACATCCACCGTCGCCAATGGCGCGGCAACCATAAAGATGATCAGCAAAACCAACATGACGTCGATAAACGGCGTCACGTTGATTTCATGCATTTCGCCATCGCCTACCGAATCATCGTTTAAACGCATCGCCATAATACTTATCCTACGCGCAGTTTCTGTGCCGCTGCCGGACGGTTGGCTTCTTTTGCGGTATCAACGTTGCCGAGGTCAAGGTCGCGGCTCTGCAGCAGCATGACCTGAGCGGCCACATCGCCCAGCGAGGCTTTGTAGCTGGCAATCATACGTGCGAAGACGTTATAGATAACCACCGCAGGAATCGCCGCAACCAGACCAATGGCCGTTGCCAGCAGCGCTTCCGCGATGCCGGGTGCTACTACAGCAAGATTGGTGGTTTGCGTTTTAGCGATACCGATAAAACTGTTCATGATCCCCCATACGGTACCGAACAGGCCGATAAACGGCGCGACCGAACCGATGGTGGCGAGGAAGCCATTGCCGCGACCGGCATGACGGCTGAAGGCCGCAACGCGACGGTCCAGACGGAAGCTGGTGCGCTCTTTAATGCCGTCGAGATCTTCAGTGCCGGCTGACAGCTCCAGCTCATTCTGCGCATCATTGAGCAACACAGCGCTGTGGCTGTTGCCTTTGAAGTTTTCAGCAGCACGGTACGCATCGTTTAACGATCGGGCTTCGCCCAGCGCCTGCTGTTCGCGCTTCAGGCGACGTTTCGCCCCGCTCAGCTCAGCAAACTTACCGAAGAAAATCGCCCAGGTGACGACAGACGCCATTAACAGGCCAATCATCACAATCTTTACCACGATATCGGCATGCTGATACATGCCCCAAACGGAGAGATCCGTTTGCATCAAATCACTGGCTACCACGCTGCATCTCCAACTTCTGTTGCACAGTTCACGATTGAAGCGCGGATCATAGCAAAAAAAGCGCCCGAAGTGATAGTGGTTCTCATTACTATTTACAAAGCAAAGATGTCATTTATTTCCACCATTTAGCTGACGTTATGCACAATACTGGCCTCACTCTGATAATCCGCATTCAGGCTCAACCCACTACGCTGATTCGTGGTAACGTGGATGTTTTGTGGGAAATGTCAGGTAAGGCAGTAATGGCAACGAAAAAAATAGACACCACGCTTGTCAGCGCGGGACGCAGCAAACGTTACACTCAGGGCTCAGTTAACAGCGTGATTCAACGCGCTTCCTCACTGGTTTTTGATACGGTCGCCGACAAAAAACGCTCCACCGCCGGTCGCGCTAAAGGCGAACTGTTTTATGGCCGCCGCGGCACCCTCACCCATTTCTCGCTGCAGGATGCCATGACCGAGCTGGAAGGCGGCGCGGGTTGTATGCTCTATCCCTGTGGTGCCGCAGCGGTATCGAATGCCATCTTGTCCTTCGTGGAAGCCGGTGACCATATTCTGGTAAGCGGTGCGGTCTACGAACCGACGCAGGATTTCTGCTCAAAAATTCTTAGCAAGCTGAATGTCGCTACTACCTATTTCGATCACTGCATCGGCAGCGAAATCGGTGAGCTGGTTCAGCCTAATACGCGCGTGGTCTTCCTCGAATCGCCGGCTTCCATCACCATGGAAGTGCAGGATATCCCGGCGATTGTGGCTGCGGTGCGCGCGAAAGCGCCAGACGCGATCATCATGATCGATAATACCTGGGCGGCGGGCGTATTGTTTAACGCGCTGGAGCATGGCATTGATATTTCGATCCAGGCCGGCACCAAATACATTATTGGGCACAGCGATGCGATGATTGGCACCGCCGTGGCGAATGAGCGCTGCTGGGCGCAGCTGCGCGAGAATTCGTATCTGATGGGCCAGATGGTCGATGCCGATACCGCCTATATGGCGAGCCGAGGCCTGCGTACGCTGGGGACGCGCCTGCGTCAGCACGAAGAGAGCGGATTGCAGGTAGCCGAGTGGCTGGCCGCGCAGCCGGAAGTGGCGCGCGTTAATCACCCGGCGCTGGCCCAGTGTAAAGGCCACGCATTCTGGCAGCGCGACTTCAGCGGCAGCAGCGGTCTGTTCTCTTTCATCCTGCATGAAAAATTAAGTCGTGAGCAGCTGGCAAACTACCTCGATCACTTCCACCATTTCAGCATGGCTTATTCATGGGGCGGCTATGAATCACTGATTCTGGCCAATCAGCCTGAGGAACTGGCGGCGATTCGTCCGGCGGGTGGCGTCGATTTTGACGGCACCTTAGTCCGTTTGCACATCGGCCTTGAGCATGTGGATGACCTGCTGGATGACTTGAAAGCCGGCTTTGCTCGCTTAAAAAATTAAACAGAACATAAACCACGCTGTGGTGACGATGAGAGATCAACGAATGCCATGCCACAGAAGGTTAAAATAGAATCCTTGTGACTCGATGGAATAGCTGATGGGTGTTTTACATGAGATTGTCCAGGCGCTTTGGCATCAGGATTTTGCCGCGCTGGGTAATCCGGATGTCGTGTGGATTGTCTACGGCGTGATGTTTTTGACGCTGTTTCTGGAAAACGGTTTATTGCCCGCCTCGTTTCTGCCGGGTGACAGCTTGCTGTTACTGGCGGGTGCGATGGTGGCGAAAGGTGTGATGGATTTCGTGCCGACCATTGTGATTCTAACCACCGCGGCCAGCCTTGGCTGCTGGCTGAGCTATCTGCAAGGCCGCTGGCTGGGCAACACCAAACTGGTGAAAAGCTGGTTATTGCATTTACCGGCGCAATATCACCAGCGCGCGTGGAATATGTTTGATCGTCATGGCCTGATGGCGCTGCTGGTGGGCCGCTTCCTCGCCTTTGTGCGCACGCTGCTGCCGACCATGGCGGGTATTTCGGGTTTGAAAAACGGCCGCTTTCAGCTGTTTAACTGGCTCAGCGGCCTACTGTGGGTGGGGATTGTGGTGACGTTGGGCTACGGCATCAGCCACGTGCCTTTTATCAAGCGCCACGAAGATCAGGTGATGGCTATCCTGATGATCCTGCCCATCGCGCTGCTGTTTATCGGCCTTGCCGGCAGCATTGTGGTGATTTGGAAAAAACGCCGCCAGAAAGTCTCGTGATTACGACGCGGCGTCAAACGGTAATACCGGTACGGTTTGACGCACGCGGCTCGCCTCCTCTCCCGGCGTCACGCCGAAATAGCGCTTAAATTCCCGCGAAAATTGCGACGGGCTTTCATAGCCCACGCGCACCGCTGCCGCGCTGGCTTTCATGCCATCCTGCAGCATCATCAGACGCGCCTGATGCAGGCGATAGCGTTTGAGATACTGCAGCGGCGAAGTTTGCGTTACCGCTTTGAAGTTGTGATGAAATGCCGAAATGCTCATGTTCACCTCGGCCGCCAGCATGTCCACGCTGAGGCTTTCGGCAAAGTTGTTTTCGATGCGACGTAACGCGCGAGCAATTTGGCTGAACTGCGTCTGACGATTCACCAGCGACAGCAGCGCGCCGCCAATGGGACCGATTAATACGTAATAGATGATTTCGCGGACCAGCTGCGGGCCGAGCACGCGGGCATCACGCGGATTGTTCATGACATCCAGCAAGCGCTCAGCGGCGCAGAGCATCTCATCACTCATGAACGCCGAGTGAATACCTGACGTTTGCGCCTGCGGCTGGAACTGCTCGTCATCACCAATATCCATCAGCAAATCCTGCAGACTGGCGATATCGACGCTCAAACACATGCCCGCCAGCGGCTCTTCCAGCGTGGCTTCGGTTTCACACTCCACCGGCAGCGGCACGGTGAGCATCAAATATTTGGTGGCATCGTAGTGAAAGACGGTGCTGCCGAGATAACCGGTTTTGCGCCCCTGAAAAAGAATCACAATGCCGGGCTGATACATCATTGGCGTACGCGGCAAGGTTTCGCAGGCATAGATTAACCGCACGTTTTCTACTGCGCACAGCGGTTTATTCAGGTCGCTCATCAAAGCAACCACGCGCTGCGCCAGCTGGCGACAAAGGACGTCGTTGGACATGGTTCTCTCACTGGCAGCCAAAAACGCAGTGTGCCGTAACGCTGCTCAAAACTCCATCATGCCGGAGAATCAGGCAAGATTTTTGCAGAAATCGCCCAGGCAAAAGTGCTGCTCGCTTGCCACAATGATCCGCAGGCAAGGTTTGTTGACTAGACTTAAGCACATCTTTTCTACGGTAAGTCACTGCAACTGATAAGGAGCAATTATGGCAGAGCAACCCATCATTAAATTGCGCGACGGCAACATGATGCCGCAGCTTGGCCTTGGCGTTTGGCAAGCAAGCATTGAAGATGCGCGCAACGCGATACTGGAAGCGTTGAAAGTCGGCTATCGCTCCATCGATACCGCGGCCATCTATAAAAATGAGGAAGCGGTAGGACAGGCGCTGCAGGATACTGACGTGGCGCGCGAAGACATTTTTATCACCACCAAGCTGTGGAATGACGACCAAACCAACTGGCAGCAGGCGATAGAAACCAGCCTGCAGAAGTTACAGCTGGAGCAGGTCGATTTGTATCTGATGCACTGGCCGTGCCCGGAGAAAGATAACTACGTCGACGCCTGGAAAGGGATGATTGAGCTGCAGCAGCAGGGCTTAACCAAAAGCATCGGCGTGTGTAATTTCCACGAGACGCATCTCAAGCGTTTGATCGACGAAACCGGCGTAACACCGGTGGTGAACCAGGTGGAGCTGCATCCAATGCTGCAACAGCGCACGCTGCATGCGTGGAATGCGCTGCACCAGATTCAAACCGAATCCTGGAGTCCGCTGGCGCAGGGCGGCAAAGGCGTGTTTGATCAGGAGATCATCCGCGAGCTGGCGAAGAAGTACGGTAAGACGCCCGCACAGATCGTTATCCGCTGGCATCTGGATAGCGGTTTAGTGGTGATTCCTAAGTCGATCACCCCGGAACGTATCCGCGAGAATTTCCAGGTGTTTGATTTCAGGTTAGATAAGACCGAGGTGAGTGAGATCAGTAAGCTGGATAGCGGGAATCGTCTGGGACCGGATCCGGATGCGTTTAACGGCTAGCGTTTTGAAAAGGTCGCTATTCATGGCGACCCTACGGTGCGCATACATGCGCACCGTTTTAATTAAGACGTAGGATTCACCAATAACTGCCCCGCCGTACCGCGATCCGCCATCTCTAGCGCCTGGCTGTAATAGACAAACGGGAAGTGATCCGACGAACTCTGCGGGAAGCTCACCAGCAGCTCAACGCTGCCATCCACCCACACCGTATCTTTCCAGCCGCGATCTTCACCCATCGGCTGCGCACCATTCACATTCTTAATCAGGAACATCACGCCCTGAATATGCAGTGATTGCGGACGATCGGCGTGAATAATCCAGCGCTCAAACGTACCCTGCTGCACGGTGGTGTCAATTCGATTCATATCCCACAGCACGCCGTTAATACCCGGCTCGCTGTCACCAATGCGGAATTCACGCGTGCGTACCGCTACGCCGTCGAGAATCTGATCCGCCAGCAAACGCATTGGCAAATTATCCGTCACCAGTGGCAACAAACCGGTTGGGCGCAAGCTTAGCACCAGCGTGTTGGTCAGAATTGAGGATGGCTCAAACAGGCCGCGCAGGCGATCCATAATGCCCGCCGCCGTGCCGGCCGTAATCGAGACTTCATCCCCCTGCGACATGTCTACCAACACTTCGCGACGTTCGCCCGGCGCCAGTGACAGCAGCTGTACCGCAACCGGTGCAGGCAAGAACCCTTGATCGCTGGCGATTACCGTAAAGGGACGATTATCGGAGAAGCTAAGATCGAAACGGCGCGCGTTCGAGCCATTTAGCAGGCGCAGGCGCACCCAGCCGCGAGACACTTCCACATAGGGATTTTGTACCCCATTCACCAGCAGCACGTCGCCAATAAAACCGCCGTTGGACGGTGGGTTGTAAACCGGCGTGGCGAAATTATCGAGGCGCTTGTCCTGAATGATCAGCGGGAAATCATCGACACCGTAATGCTTCGGCAAAGGCAACGACTTGCTGACGTCATCTTCAACCAGCCACATGCCGGCCAGGCCATTGTAGACGTGCGGCGCCATGCGGTTTGGCGTGTTGGCGTGATACCACAGCGTGCCTGCACCCTGGCGAATCGGCAGCACTGGCGCCCAATCCGCGCCGGCGGACATCAGGCGCGGTGCGCCGCCCATCAAGGCGCCAGGCACCTGCAAACCGCTAACGGTCATGGATACCGGCTCGTTGAGGCGGTTGCTGTAAATCAGCTTCACATCATCGCCGCTGTAAACGCGCACCGTTGGGCCGAGGTACATACCGTTAATGCCCCACACCGGAACTTTGTTACTGTTGCCGCTAAATGACCAGTGGCTGCGCTGCAAGGTTAAAAACAGCGGCTGTCCGCGACGTGATTCAATCAGCGGAGGAATCGGAAGCGGCGTGTCGCCGATGGGCGCGGCAGCGCGGGCGGCGTAAGGCATAGCACCGGAAGCCAGTGCGATACCGGCAGATAGCTGAATAAACTGACGTCTGCTGCAAGACATAAAACTTCAGACCTTTTGAGCGTGGCGTGAAGACGCCGTGTCCATGTTGTTCTAATTAATTATTAGTTGCTGTGCTGCTTGAGAACGGGGCAGATGATCATCTGCCCCATTTTTGCTGGTCAGAGTTTACCGTTTTTTTCGCGCTCGGCGACTTCAGCGTTCAATTCTTCCAGTTTAGCCGACATTAATTCACGGCAGTGCGTGGCGAGCTTGCGCACCGAGGTGGTGGCAAACTGCGACGTATCGACCGGCGGCAGCATCTCAACAATCACCAGGCCGTTATTCCAGCGGTTCAGTTTGATCTTGTCATGAGTGTTGGAGACCACGATCGGAATGATCGGTACGCCAGCCGCCACCGCCGCATGGAACGCGCCGGTTTTGAACGGCAGCAGACCACGACCACGGCTGCGCGTCCCTTCCGGGAACATCCAGAACGAGATGCGCTTTTTGTTGAACTGATTGACCAGCTCACTGATGGTGCCGTGCGCTTTTGAGCGATTATCCCGATCAATCAGCAAGTTACCGGTTAGCCAATACAGCTGGCCAAAAAACGGAATCCACAGCAGGCTTTTCTTGCCGACGGTGACCGTTGTTGGCTGCACAATTTTGGCGGCGGTGATCATGTCGTAGTTGTTCTGATGGTTGGCGATGTAGATCGCGTTTCCGTAATGCGCGGCTTCTGGCGGCTTACGCAATTCCACTTTGACGCCAAACACCGTCGACAGACGACCCAGCATATGGCCGAACGTCGCCACGTGACGCGGATTACGCGGTGAAAACAGACACCAGATAATACCGATAATACTCACCACAATCGAATAAACAATAACAATAATTGCGCGTAAAATTAGTAACATAGATTCCTCAAATTGGGCATTCCATCCCCTGAACTAAAGCGTTACTCTTCGCTCGCGTCGGCTTTTGGACGCGCTGGTGCATTCACTTCTACGCTATCGATGCGTTGCAGCCCGCGCGCGATGCTGCCGCGACGACCGCGATCGGCACGTACTTTCTGCAGATCTTCATCACGCATAATCAGCTTACGTTTGCCGACATAGACGGTGATGGAAGCGCCCGGTGGCAGAATCAGCAGCCACTGGAGTTTGTCGGTGCCGGCAGCGATATCCGCTGACGGAATCGAGATGATTTTGTTGCCCTTGCCTTTCGACATTTGCGGCAGATCGCCGACCGGGAACATCAACATCCTTCCAGCCTGGGTAATCGCCAGCAGCATGTCATCGCCGGAATGCACCGCCATTGGCGTCATCACTTTAGCGTTTTCCGGCAGCGTCAGCAGCGCTTTACCGGCGCGATTGCGCGAAACCAGGTCAGCAAAGGTACAGATAAAGCCGTAGCCCGCATCTGATGCCATCAGCAGTTTCTGATCGTCGGGTTCCATCAGCACCTGCTCAATCACCGCGCCCGGCGGTGGCGTCAGTTTGCCGGTAAGCGGCTCGCCCTGCCCGCGCGCTGACGGCAAGGAGGTGGGATCCAGCGTATAGCTGCGTCCGGTGGAGTCGATAAAGGCCACTGGCTGATTACTCTTACCGCGCGCGGCAGCCAGATAGCTGTCACCCGCTTTGTAGCTCAAGCCCGCGGGATCGATATCGTGGCCTTTGGCGCTGCGCACCCAGCCCATCTGCGACAGCACGATAGTGACCGGCTCGGCGCTCACCAGCTCGGTTTCGCTTAGCGCTTTCGCCTCTTCACGTTCGCGCAGCGGTGAACGGCGATCGTCGCCGTAGGTTTGGCTATCGGCCAGCAGCTCTTTCTTCATCAGGTTGCTCATCTTGCGCTCGGACGCCAGAATCGCCTGCAGCTGGTCACGCTCTTTTTCCAGTTCCGCTTGCTCACCGCGAATCTTCATCTCTTCCAGTTTGGCGAGATGACGCAGTTTTAACTCAAGAATGGCTTCGGCCTGGGTTTCGCTGATCTCAAAGCGCGACATCAGCACCGGCTTCGGCTCATCCTCATTACGAATGATGTGGATCACTTCATCAATGTTGAGGAAAGCCACCAACATACCTTCAAGGATATGCAGGCGGCGCAACACGCGATCCAGGCGATAGTTGAGGCGGCGCGTTACGGTCGCGCGACGATACACCAACCATTCCGACAGGATTTCCAGCAGGTTTTTCACTGCCGGACGGTTATCCAGCCCGATCATATTCAGGTTAACGCGATAGCTTTTTTCCAGATCGGTGGTGGCAAACAGATGATTCATCACCTGCTCCAAATCAACACGATTGGAGCGCGGCACAATCACCAGCCGCGTCGGGTTCTCGTGGTTAGATTCATCGCGCAGATCTTCCACCATCGGCAACTTCTTGTTGCGCATCTGGTTAGCGATTTGCTCCAGCACGCGCGCGCCAGAAACCTGATGCGGCAGCGCGGTGATCACCACGTCGCCATCTTCCTTTTTCCACACCGCACGCTGGCGAATGGAACCGCGACCGCTTTCATAGATCTTACGGATTTCGCTGCGTGGCGTGATGATTTCGGCCTCGGTCGGATAATCCGGGCCTTGCACAATCTCCAGCAGCTCATTCAGCGTGGTATTCGGGCTATCGATCAGTTTAACCGCGGCTTCAGCCACTTCGCGCAGGTTGTGCGGCGGAATGTCGGTTGCCATACCCACGGCAATGCCGGTGGTGCCGTTCAGCAGAATGTTGGGCAGGCGTGCCGGCAACATTTTCGGTTCCTGCAAGGTACCGTCAAAGTTGGGGATGTAATCAGACGTGCCCTGACCGAGTTCACCCAGCAGGATTTCAGCGTATTTTGACAGGCGCGATTCGGTGTAACGCATCGCGGCGAAAGATTTCGGATCGTCCGGCGCACCCCAGTTTCCCTGGCCATCTACCAGCGGATAGCGATAGGAGAACGGCTGCGCCATTAACACCATCGCTTCATAGCAGGCGCTGTCGCCATGCGGATGGTATTTACCCAGCACGTCACCCACGGTACGCGCCGATTTTTTGAATTTGGCACTGGCATTCAGGCCCAATTCCGACATGGCATACACAATGCGGCGCTGCACTGGCTTGAGACCGTCGCCGATATACGGCAACGCACGGTCCATGATCACGTACATGGAGTAGTTCAGGTACGCGTTTTCCGTAAACTTGTGCAGGGCTAGACGCTCTGCACCATCCTGCGTCAATTCGCTCATTAAGATCGCATCCTCACTTCGTGGCCCGCAACGACGGGTCATCCGGCGCTCATTTGGCGAGGATATTACCTTATTCGTGCGATTTAGTCACAAAGAAGCCGGTGCAGCGAAAAGATTCCTGCGGCGCTAAATAACGTGATATCGCTTAGAAAAATAAAAGGGGATGCGAGCGACATCACACTTAATATCGCCAATGTTATGTGAGCAAGCTCGCAATTAATTTCCTTTTTCGTTTTGCATATTAATTATGTCCTGTCACGCGGACAACATTTAGTATTGTTGCTTACGCCTGACTCTCCTAAATTCATACTCCACAAGACCCACACTTTTGCGCTTCTGATTTCTGGCATGGAATAAATATAAACATCACGTCGCCATTAACGTATTGCCAAAATAAGGGTGAACGCATGCAAATACTGACTTCACGACAACACCGATTAGTAAAATTGCTGCTGCATCATGCCGCTCCGCAGCCCAGTAAAGCGTTAGCGTTACAGCTTGGCGTGTCTGAGAAAACCATTCAGCGCGATTTGCAGTGGCTTGAGAGCTGGCTCAGCAACTGGTCGCTGCAGCTGGAAAAAATGCCGGGACGCGGCGTACGCCTGCGGGTGGATGATATCCAACTGCGCTTGCAGCTTGAGCAGCAGCTTACCGGCGATGAGAGCAGCGCCGAAGCGCTCAGCCACAATAGCCGAAGAGTGAAGATTGCCTCGCAGTTATTGAGTGATGCGCCGCGCGCCACCTCGATCAGCAAGCTTTCGGAACGCTACTTTATTAGCCATGCGTCTATCGTGAACGATCTGAAGGTGATTGAAGAGTGGCTGCAACCGCTGGGGTTAACTTTACAGCGCGGCCCCAGCGGCACCCATATTGAAGGCAATGAGCAGATGCTACGCCAGGCGATGGTGTCGCTGATTAATGATGTGATGCAGCAAAATGTCGCTGGCACACCGCTGCTGCCGCGGCTCGATCCCGGTAGTCAGCAGGCGCTGGTGCACTATTTTGGTGATGAAGATGTGGCGTTTGTGCAGCGGCTCCTAAAGCACATGGAGCAGCAGCTGAGTTATCCGCTGGGCGATGCGTGGTATCTCAACCTGTGCACTCATATTCTGATCATGATGCATCGAATGGCGCAGGGTAATGCACTGGCACTGGAAACGCTAACCAGCGCGCACGATCTCGATCAGCGCATTCTCACTATTGCGCAGCACATGGTGACGCAGATTGAGCAACGGATGTGCTGCGCGCTGCCAGCGGATGAAGTGGGCTTTATTTATCAATATATCGTTTCGTCCGGCATTGTCGTGGAAGAACGCGGTGACAATACACTGCTGCATAATCAATTTTCCACTGCAGAATCAGTAAAAATCACCTGTGAATTGATCGATCGCTTTTCATCTTTTATTCAGCAGGACTTAGCGCAAGACCGTTTATTATTTGAAGGATTATTGGTCCATATAAAGCCCTTATTAAATCGACTCAAATACCATATTCATATTCGTAATCCGCTGCTGGAGGATATTCAGCAGGAAATGAAAGAAATATTTTTCCTGACTAAACAGGCAATGCAATTAACCGCGCGCAGCCAGGGACTTTCATCGGTGGCGGATGACGAAATAGGCTATTTGTGTGTGCATTTCCAGGCCGCGCTGGAGCGGCAAATCGCCCATAAACGCATCCTGGTGGTGTGCTCCAGCGGGGTGGGTACATCGCATTTGCTCAAGAGCCGCATCCTGCGCGCCTTCCCGGATTGGGAAATTGTTGGCGTGGTATCGGCCAGCAATCACGCGGCTTTCTGCCAGCACCAAACGGTGGATCTGGTGATTACCACCATTCACCTCAACGCCGCGGCAATTCCGTCGGTGTATGTCAGTGCCTTCTTTAACGATGACGATATTCGGCGGGTGACTGACGCCATGATTGGCAGCCAGCTACCTGACGGCGCGTCCTGCGCGTTGGCTGAACATTAATTGAATGAGGATTCACCATGGATATTTCCCGCATTCTCACGCCACGCCGCGTTAACCTGGCGCTAACCGCCACCAGCAAAGAAGAAGCGATTCATGAGCTGACCGATTTGCTCTACCACGATGGTGCCATCAGCGATCGCGCCGCATTTATCGAAGATGTCTGGCTGCGCGAGGCCGAAGGTTCCACCGGCTTCGAAAATCACATCGCCATCCCGCACGGTAAATCTGCGGCGGTGAAGCACACCACGCTTGCCATCGGCCGCACCCAGCACGACATTCCGTGGGAAACGCTGGATGGCAGCCAGGTGCGCTGCATCATCCTGTTCGCCGTGCGGCTGGAAGATCAGAACACCACCCATATTCGCCTATTGTCGCAGGTGGCCAGCGCGCTGGCCGATGATGAGGTGATAGCCCAACTGCTGGTAGAAAACGATCCCAGCAATATCATCCGGCTGTTTAGTCAGTACGCCGAAACCGATCTCTGTTAACACCCTAACGCTTTGAGGTGACACATGAATATCGTCTGTGTAGCAGCCTGCACGGCAGGCATCGCGCATACCTATATTGCGCGCGAGAAACTGATCAAAGGCGCGCACGCGCTGGGCCACACCATCCACGTGGAAACGCAGGGCACTATTGGCACCGAAACCGCGCTGAAGCAGGAGGACATTGCCGCCGCTGACGTGGTGATCCTTGCGGTCGACGTGAAGATCAAAGGCGAAGAGCGCTTCCAGGGCAAACCCATTGTGCGAGTGAAAACCGAAGTGGTGATTAAGTCACCGGTGAAATTCCTCGAAAAAGTGGCGGATTCACTGGCGCGCGCCTGAGGAGATCCATCATGAGTGATAACAAACGTCAGTACGGTCAGGAGATCAAAGGCCATCTGCTCACCGGTATTTCCTGGATGATCCCGCTGATCGTCGCCGCCGGGATCTGTATCGCCCTTGGCCAGGTGATCGGTGGGCCGGACGTCGGCAAACATACCGGCACCCTCGCCTGGATGCTTAATCAGATCGGCGGCTGGGGCATGGGCCTGATCGTACCGCTGATTAGCGCGGCGATCGCCTATTCGATCGCCGATCGTCCCGGCTTTGCGCCCGGCCTGATCGTCGGCTTTATCTGCGGCCAGATCGGCACCGGTTTTATTGGCGGCATTTTCGGGGGTTTCCTCGTCGGTTACACGGTGCTGCTGCTGCGCCGCACCATCAGGCTGCCGAAATCAATGCAGGGATTAATGCCGATTATGGTGCTGCCGGTGCTCAGCACCGTTATTGCCGGACTACTGATGATGACCTTTATCGGCCAGCCGATTGTCTGGCTGCAAAAGGCGCTGATTGCGCTGCTGGAATCGATGCAGGGCGGCTCAAAGTTTGTGATGGGCGCGATTCTAGGCGCGATGGCCACCTTCGACTTCGGCGGACCGGTGAACAAAACCATGTCACTGTTCGCCGACGGCATGCTGGTTGACGGCATTTACGGGCCGGAAGCGGTGAAGTTTGTCGGCTCAATGATTCCGCCATTCGGTATCACGCTGTCGTATCTGCTGAGCCGCAACAAGTACACCAAAGCGGAAAAAGAGGCGCTGAAAGCCGCCTTCCCGATGGGCATCTGCATGATTACCGAAGGAGTGATTCCGATTGCAGCACGTGACCTGTTCCGCGTGGTCGGCAGCTGTGTTGTGGCCTCGGCCATCGCCGGTGGGTTGATTATGGTGTGGGGCGTGGGCGCGCCGGTGCCGCACGGCGGGATGTTTGTGGTGCCGCTGTTCAATAAACCCTGGCTGTTCTGCTTAGCGCTCGGCATCGGCACCACGGTGTGCGGCGTGATGCTGTCGGTGCTGAAAAAACCGGTTACCCAGGCGGATGAAGAGTTCGATGACGTGGAAGCACCCGGCGTCCGCGATGAAGAGATCAAATTCACTCTGGAATAAGGAGCCACTATGTTTGCCATGATGAATGACCTGATTCAGGCCGCTGCCCAACAGCGCTACGCGGTGCTGGCGATCAACTGCTTCAACCTTGAAACCGCGCGTGCCGCCATTCAGGCCGCTGAGCAGCAGCGCGCCCCGCTAATTCTGAATGTTTACCAGGGACATAGCACACACTTTCCGCCGGCGGTGGCGGTGCCATTGGTAAAAGCGCTGGCCGAATCGGCTCGCGTGCCGGTGGCGCTGGCGCTCGATCACGGCAAAGCGTTTCCGCTGATTGGCCAGGCATTTCGCGCCGGCTTTACCGGACTGATGATTGATGCTTCATCTGAACCGCTGGCAGAAAACATTTGCCAGACTGCCGCCGTGGTGAAGATGGCACATACTGCGGGCGTTTGCGTGGAAGGCGAGCTCGGACATATCGCTGATGCGCCGACCTATGAGCTGGCCGATGCCTCGGTGAAGATGACGCAGGTGGCGGACGTGCTGCCGTTTATCGAACAAACCCATATCGATCTGCTGGCGATTTCGGTCGGCACGGCGCACGGACTTTATCCGGCAGGGGTGAAGCCGAAGATCGATTTCCAGCGCTTAGAGGAGTTGCACGCGGTCTCCACTCGGCCGCTGGCGCTGCATGGCGGTTCAGGCACGCCCGCGGAGGATATTCGTCGCGTGAGCGAGTTTGGCGTCGCCAAGATCAACGTCGGTGCGGCGGTGTTTGAAGGCGGAAAAAGGGCCGTCGAACAGGCGCTAAAGCATCCCCACGCCGAGTTAGCCGATCTGCTTGGGCTCATGGAATCTGCCTGCCGTGAGGTGGTGGCTGAGTATCTGAGCTGGTCGGGATCGGCGGGCAAGGTTTAGCCATCAGTTGATTGGCGGTCGCCATGAATGGCGACCCTACATCGCATAATCAATTTCACATTCATATCCATCATCGGGTCGGCGCGCGCGTCGGCTCCGGTAAACATCACGCTGAGGAAAAATTAACATGTTGATTTCAATGAAAGAAATGTTGGCACCGACTCGTGAACACCGCTACGCGATTGGCGCATTTAACGTGGCGGACAGCTGCTTTATTCGCGCGGTAGTCGAAGAAGCCGAAGCCACGCATACGCCAGCCATCATCTCTATCCACCCGAGCGAGCTGGAGTTTGTCACTGACGAATTCTTTGGCTATGTGCGTGAACGTACGCTCAAGAGCAAGGTGCCTTTCACTATCCACCTCGATCACGGCGCCTCCATCGCTCAGGTGCTGCGCGCCATTCAGTGCGGTTTCACCTCGGTGATGATCGATGGTTCCCTGCTGCCTTATGAAGAGAACGTGGCGCTGACTAAAGAGGTGGTGAAGCTGGCGCATTCTGTAGGCGTTTCGGTGGAAGGTGAACTGGGCACCATCGGCGATACCGGAACGTCGGTAGAAGGCGGCGTGAGTAAGGTGATCTACACCGAACCGGCGCAGGCGGAAGATTTTGTACAGCGCACCGGCGTGGATACGCTGGCGGTGGCGATCGGCACCGCGCACGGCATCTACCCGAAAAATATGAAGCCAGAATTGCAGATGCATATCCTGAAAGACATTTCGCAGCGCCTCACCATCCCGCTGGTGCTACACGG
Organism: Candidatus Pantoea floridensis; assembly: GCF_900215435.1. Lineage (NCBI taxonomy): Bacteria > Pseudomonadati > Pseudomonadota > Gammaproteobacteria > Enterobacterales > Erwiniaceae > Pantoea > Candidatus Pantoea floridensis. The sequence continues at coordinate 2,521,012 of NZ_OCMY01000001.1, read as the reverse complement.
CGGTTCGGCCAATCCAGATGCAGAGATCGCCGAAGCGGTGACGTTGGGCGTAGGTAAAATCAATATCTCTAGCGACATGAAATACGCCTACTTCGCTAAGCTGCGTGAGATTCTGGCGCGCGAAACCTGGTGGGATCCCAACGTGATTTACCCCGATGCCATCACTGCGGCGAAGGAAGTCATTCGCTACAAAATGAATCTGTTTGGTGGGTTGGGTAAGGCGAGTTTGTACTGATCGTTCTGCTACCTTGCGCAATAAATTGCGCCGCTACAGAAAATGCGAGTGTAGCGGCGCGGTTTATCGCGCATTTTTTTGCCATTCCGCTTGCTCGGATTGTTTCATAACCTGCCGCATTATTGCTTTTTTGGCAAAAGTGTTGTGATCAATCACGCATTTTTCTCTTTCCTGCGCGCGCGTAGAGTGTGCGCCATCAACGAGAAACGGAGCGAGTTATGAGCAATATTTTAATTATCGACGGCGGCAAAACCTTCGCCCATTCGAAAGGCGAGCTGAACCACACTTTGACAGAAGTTGCTGCCAGCCAGCTGCGCGACCTTGGCCACAAGGTGCAAGTGACCATTGCCGACAGCGATTATAACGTGGCAGAAGAAGTGCAAAAGTACCTCGATAGCGATGTGGTGATCTACCAGATGCCGGGTTGGTGGATGGGTGAGCCGTGGACCGTAAAAAAATACATCGATGATGTCTTCACCGAAGGTCACGGTTCGCTGTATGCCAGCGATGGTCGTACGCGCAGCGATGCCGGTAAAAAATACGGTTCTGGCGGGTTAATCCAGGGCAAAAAATATATGCTGTCATTGACCTGGAATGCGCCGCTGGAAGCCTTTAACGATCCAGAGCAGTTCTTCGAAGGCGTTGGCGTGGATGGTTTGTATCTGCACTTCCACAAAGCCAATCAGTTCCTGGGGATGGACGCTTTGCCGACCTTTATCTGTAATGATGTGATTAAAATGCCGGACGTGCCGCGCGATATTGAACGTTATCGGACTCATCTCAGCCAGATTTTTGCTTAACTGTAAGCACCCAGGGAAAAGAGGAAGCACTATGTTAACCGTCGTTGCAGAAATTTGTGTGAAACCAGGCCGCCGCAAGGTCGTGCTGGATGCCATCAACAAACTGATTCCTACCGTGCTGGAAGAAGAGGGGTGCCATCAATACGATGCACTCGTCGACCACCAGGCGCAGGTGCCGTGGAAACAGAATTCGCCTGACTCTATTTTTATGCTGGAACAGTGGGAATCACTGCGTCATCTCGAGCAGCATCAGCAGATGCCGCACATGGATGCCCATCGCTCAGTGATTAAAGACGACGTGGTGGATGTGAAAATCCTCGTGCTGGAACCCGTGGGCTAATGCGCTTAGGCCTCTGCCCGGTGCAGAGGCTTTTTACTAAAGTAGCTGATTTTCTTCAATTTTCTCACGCAGAAAATCGAGAAAGCAGGTAATGCGCGACGTCAGAGATTGATTGCGGTAATAGACAGCATGAATCGGTAGACGAAGCTCACGCGTCTCCTGCTCCAGTACCTGCACCAGCTTTCCTCGCTCACGATCCTCACGACTGACAAAATCCGATAATCGTGCAATGCCCTGCCCGGCCAACGCCAGCTGACGTAACGTTTCGCCGCTTGACGCCGAGAGCGTCGGTTTTATCTGCAAAAACTCGCCTTCGCGCTGCCATACCGGCCAGATGTTATGTGCATCCAGCTGGCTAAAACCGAGCAGCTGGTGGCTGGACAAAGCGGCAACGCTCTCCGGTGCGCCATGCTGTTGCAAATAAGCCGGGCTGGCCACTAAACGCGTGGCGCTGCTGCCCAGCACGCGAGCGCGTAGCGTTGAATCACGCAGTTCCCCCACACGAATGGCAATATCGGTTTGCTGCTCCAGCAGATCGATCATGATGTCGTCGGTATTCAGTTCCAGCAGGATTTGCGGATAACGCTGACGGAATTCAGCCACCAGCGGCACAATCACATGCAGCATAAACGGCGCGTTGGCGTTTACCCGTAATCTTCCGGATGGGATCTCACGGCGCTGGGCGATCTGCTCTTCGGCTAGCTCGACGGCGGAGAGGATCTGGCGCGCATGATCGAGAAAAATCAGGCCTTCTTCCGTGAGCGCAAGGCGACGGGTAGTACGATGTAAAAGCGTGGTTTGTAACTTACCTTCGAGGCGGCTCAGCGCCCGACTGATACCTGAACTGGTTTGATCAAGCTGATCGGCGGCAGCGGTAATCGATCCGCTATCCACTACCGCGACCCAGGCGCGTAACTCTTCCAGTGTGATTTTCACGTTCCCTTCCCCGGCGAATAGCAAAATAATAAAGGACGCCGCAGCGCCCCTTATTGTTAGACTTCGAGGTCGGCTAAATCGCCTTTCTCTTGCAGCCAGTTGCGGCGGTCTTCCGAACGTTTCTTCGCCAGCAACATATCCATAACGCGTAGCGTTTGCTCCACATCATCATCGCTCACCGTCAGCTGGACCAGACGACGCGTGTTAGGGTCGAGCGTGGTTTCACGCAGTTGCAGCGGGTTCATTTCACCGAGGCCTTTAAAGCGCTGCACATTTGGCTTGCCTTTCTTGCGCTTCAGCTGCTCAAGCACGCCCTCTTTCTCATCCTCGTCCAGCGCGTAATAGACTTCCTTGCCGAGATCGATGCGATAGAGCGGTGGCATCGCCACATACACGTGGCCGTGCTGCACCAGCGAGCGGAAATGCTTCACAAACAGCGCACACAGCAAGGTCGCAATGTGTAAACCATCCGAGTCCGCATCCGCAAGGATACAGATCTTGCCGTAACGCAGCTGGCTCAGATCGTCACTGTCGGGATCGATACCGATCGCCACAGAGATATCATGCACTTCCTGCGAGGCCAGCACTTCATCTGAAGAGACTTCCCAGGTATTGAGGATCTTACCTTTCAGCGGCATGATCGCCTGATATTCACGATCGCGCGCCTGTTTGGCCGATCCGCCGGCGGAATCCCCTTCCACGAGGAACAATTCCGTCTTGTTCAGATCCTGCGCGGTGCAGTCCGCTAGTTTGCCGGGCAATGCCGGCCCGCTGGTGAGTTTTTTACGCACGACCTTCTTCGCTGCACGCATACGGCGCTGGGCGCTGGAGATCGCCAGCTCGGCCAGCATTTCAGCTGCCTGCACGTTCTGGTTCAGCCACAGGCTAAAGGCATCTTTCACTACGGCTGAGACAAACGCCGCACACTGACGTGACGACAAGCGTTCTTTAGTCTGACCGGCAAATTGTGGATCCTGCATCTTCACCGACAGCACGTAAGCGCAGCGATCCCAGATATCTTCCGCTGAGAGCTTTACGCCGCGCGGCAGAATATTGCGGAATTCACAAAACTCGCGCATCGCATCCAGCAAACCCTGACGTAAGCCGTTGACGTGCGTGCCGCCTTGCATGGTCGGGATCAGGTTAACGTAGCTTTCTGTCAGCAGTTCACCGCCTTCCGGCAGCCACAGCAGCGCCCAATCTACCGCTTCAACATCGCCAGCAAAGCTGCCGACGAACGGTTTTTCCGGCAGCGTTGGCAGGCCATCGACCGCTTCGCGGAGGTAGTCAGTCAAACCATCCTGATACATCCACGTCTGTTCGGTGTCGTTAACCTTGTCTTTAAAGACAATCTCCACGCCTGGGCACAACACGGCTTTGGCTTTTAACAGATGCGATAAGCGGGAAACTGAGAAGCGCGGGCTATCGAAGAAGCTGGCATCTGGCCAGAAATGCACGCTGGTGCCGGTGTTACGTTTGCCAACGGTGCCGGTAACCGTAAGATCCTGTACTTTGTCGCCATTTTCAAAGGCGATCTGGTAGATTTCGCCGTTGCGGCGCACGGTGACTTCGACCCGCTTAGATAAGGCGTTAACCACCGAGATCCCCACGCCGTGTAGACCGCCGGAGAACTGATAGTTTTTATTGGAGAATTTGCCGCCCGCATGCAGCCGACAAAGAATCAGCTCAACCGCAGGCACGCCCTCTTCGGGATGGATATCCACCGGCATGCCACGCCCGTCATCAATCACTTCCAGCGACTGATCAGCATGAAGAATCACTTCCACGCGTTTAGCATGACCCGCCAGCGCCTCATCGACGCTGTTATCGATCACTTCCTGGCCTAGATGGTTCGGGCGCGTGGTATCGGTGTACATCCCCGGACGACGACGCACCGGTTCAAGGCCGGTCAGGACCTCAATGGCATCGGCATTATAGCTTGATTGGCTCATCGTAAATGTCTGATTAGCAATAAGAAAATGGCCCCACTCCGCGAAATTACTGAGCGTTTAATCCCAGAAAATCAATAATTTGTGCGAAATGGCGTTCGAATCCGATATAGGCATGATTGCCGCCCTCTTCAACCGTCTGGCGGCATGCGCTGTAATACTCTAGCGCCTGGCGATAGTCGAGTATTTCATCGCCGGTTTGTTGCAGCAACCAAAGTAAATCGGGCGCTTCAAGAGGGTCAATCTGCATGACTTTCAGATCGTAAATGTGGCGAGACTCTAACACATATTGCTGGCCGGTGTAGGGATTACGATTTTCGCCCAGATAATCCACCAGCAGCTCAAACGGGCGCACGGCGGGATTGACCACCACCGCGGGCAACATAAAACACTGCGACAGCCAGGTAGCAAAATAACCGCCGAGCGACGATCCTACCAACCCCAGCGGTTCACCCGCATATTGCATCACCAGATCTTCCAGCATACTGGCTGCTTCCGCCGGGAAAGCCGGCAGCTGTGGCACCATAACCTGAAGCTGCGGATGCCGCTCGCTGAGCCATTGTTGCAGCTGGGTGGCTTTCGCCGATTGCGGTGAACTGTTGAATCCATGCAGATAGATCAGCGCCGCCATCGCTTAGTAGCCCTCAGAATCAAGATCGGGGCGGAACATGTCACTTTGCAAGCGGTTCACTTCGGTTTCCAGCGTGCCGTCCGGTTGCAAGGTCAACCAGCGCCAGCCAGGGGCGAGCGTATCAATGGTGAAGTTGGTGCAGTGAGGTTTGAACTGTACGCAGGTTGACGGCGAAGCCAGCACGCGACGGCCATGCCAATCGAGATCGAGTTCCTGATGAATATGACCGCACACCAGATTTCGCGCAAGGGGGAAGTGTTGCAACACCGCTTCCAGCTGATGAGGATTGCGTAAACTGTGCTGATCTAACCAGGTACAGCCGGAAGCGAGTGGATGATGGTGCAGCAGCACCAGCGTATGACGCTCCGGATATTTGCGCAGAGCGCTATCCAGCCACTCCAGTTGATATTCACTCAACATGCCGTGCGGCACGCCAAACACCTGGCTATCCAGCAGTACCAGCTGCCAGTGATCGCCTAATAAGACATGCTTGTCTGACTTAATGCCGGCATCAGCTAAGGTATCCACCATCGCTGGCTGAAAATCGTGATTACCCGGCAGCCAGACGCAAGGCTTTGGCAGACGTGAAATGCCCGCTACAAAGTGTTGGTAAGCTTCAACGGTGTGATCCTGAGCGAGATCGCCTGTGGCGATAATCAGATCATAGTTATGCTGCTGTGCCTCAATGGCGTCCAGCACGGCATCAAAACTCGACCAGGTATTCACCCCAAGTAGCGATTGATGTTTTCCAGCAAAAAGATGGGTATCCGTGATTTGTAAAATCCTGATATCAGACCCATCTACCGCAGGAAGAGTTAGCAGGCTATCCAAAGCGTTTCCTTAATCTCCACGCCATCGTTGCTTTTTACGCTATCAGCAGACCGGTACGGCCACAGCGCCGTGCGCCAGGCAGTAGCGCAGCCAATCCGCAAGGAACTGGTTAATCTGATGTTTTTCATCGCGCTGATGCAGTTTTTTATTAGGATAATCATAGCGCGCTTTAAAACGGTAGATCTGTTTAGTGGAACACACTTCAGCGACCATCGCATCATGATAGAGCCGCACGGACATGGATGGCAGGCTCCAGTAGCTCACCGCCGGCGCCACCTGGCGCACTTCAACCAGCGTGGTGTAGCGCGTTGATTCTTCGATGGTGAGCTGATAACTGGCGCCGTTCACCTGATAAATCACCGATGCGCCTGCTTCGTCATTACGCGGCAGCAGGCGGCGCAGCTGAGCGAAATTGGTTTCGCACAGACGCATCATTTCGGGAAAGTCAGGGGTGTAGCGCTGTTTCATTTTAGCTTCCACTCTTCTCGTAGTTTTTCATGGTGCAACGCCAGCCATTGCAAGGCGATGACAGATGCTGCGTTATCAATAATCCCCTCTTCCACCCAGCGATAGGCCTGTTCACGGCTTACCACATGGACAAGAATATCCTCATTCTCTTCCTCCAGCCCGTGATTTCCCTCTGCCAGGCTGGCATCCACTTCGCCCACCAGCACCGACAAACGTTCAGACGTTCCGCCCGGGCTGGCTAAGTAATTCACTATCGGTTTGACGCGACCAACCTTGAGGCCGGCCTCTTCTACCGCCTCACGGCGCGCGACATCTTCCGGTGTTTCACCGGTTTCGATAATGCCGGCCACCATTTCCAGCAGCCAGGGCGTTGGGCTGGAATCATAAGCCGGGATGCGGATTTGTTCGATTAGCACCACTTCGTCACGTAAGGGATCATAGGGTAGCAGCACGGCAGCGTGACCGCGCTCAAAAACTTCGCGTACCACTTCACCACTCATTTCGCCATTAAAACGGCGGTGACGAAAACGATAACTCACGATGGAAAAAAAACCATCGTAACGCGTTTCGCGTGCAATAATTTCTACATCGTTTTTTGTGAAAGTCACAGGGGATTTTTTTTCACTTACCATCGTCTGATTCCTTATGCAGATTGGGGTGGAGCAAAGAAAAGCCAAGCCCGCCGCTCCGTCCGAGTGGTTCTTTTTGAATTAATTGCGTAAATTAGGGGAAGAAGGCACGTTCAGCCAACTTATCTCTGACGCCGCCTCTGTAGAATCGGCGATTATTTTTTTGGCTTACCTGCAGCGCTACCAGTGCAATTTGCTGCAACAAAAGGAATGCAAATGAAAAAACTGCTCCCACTTTTTATTGGACTGAGCCTAGGCGGATTCAGCCTGGCCAGCCAGGCAGAAAACCTGTTGCAGGTCTATCAGCAGGCGCGCCTTAGCAACCCCGATCTGCGTGCTTCCGCTGCGGATCGCGACGCTGCATTTGAAAAGATCAATGAAGCGCGTAGTCCTTTATTGCCGCAGCTAGGCTTGGGCGCAGATTATACTTATAACAATGGCTACCGCGACAGCAGCGGACTTCATTCCAACACGACCAGCGCGTCTCTGCAATTAACTCAAACTATTTTCGACATGTCGAAATGGCGCGCGCTGTCACTGCAGGAAAAAGCGGCTGGTATCCAGGACGTCACTTATCAGGTTGCCCAGCAAGACCTGATTCTGAACAGTGCAACTGCCTATTTCAACGTGTTGAAGGCGATCGATACGCTTTCTTACACTGAAGCACAGAAACAATCGATCTACCGCGAATTGGATCAAACCACCCAGCGCTTCAACGTTGGGCTGGTGGCGATCACTGACGTTCAAAACGCCCGCGCGCAATATGACAGCGTACTGGCTAACGAAGTCACTGCCCGCAACAACCTCGATAACGCCGTGGAATCGCTGCGCCAGATTACCGGCATGGATTATCTGTCGCTGGCTTCACTGAATATCGATCGTTTTAAAACGGCGCGTCCCGATGCCGTTGCTGCGCTGCTGAAACAAGCTGAAAGCCGTAACCTGAACTTGCTTTCTGCACGTCTGAGCCAGGATCTGGCACGTGAGCAGATTCGTTCAGCGGAAACCGGCCACATGCCAACGCTGGATTTGACGGCCTCAACCGGTATGTCTAACAGCAAATATGGCGGCAGCCGCGCGAATCAGAGCGCAAGCAGCACCGACTCAATTACCGGTTCTAACCAGGTTGGCCTGAGCTTCACCATGCCGCTGTACAGCGGTGGTTCTGTGACTTCACAGGTGAAACAGGCGCAGTACAATTATGTTGCCGCTAGCGAGCAGCTGGAAGGCGCGCACCGTAGCGCGGTGCAAACCGTCCGTTCCTCATTCAACAACGTGAATGCGTCTATCAGCAGCATCGATGCCTACAAGCAGGCGGTTGTCTCTGCGCAGAGTTCACTTGATGCGATGGAAGCCGGTTATCAGGTGGGTACGCGGACGATCGTGGATGTGTTGGATGCCACCACCACGCTGTTCAACGCTAAACAGCAGCTTTCTGACGCACGTTACAGCTACCTCATTAACCAGCTGAATATTAAATATGCGCTGGGTACGCTGAACGAGCAGGATCTGCAACAGCTGAACAGTTCACTCGGCAAAGAGGTGACGACAGCACCCGAAGTTGTTGCACCGGAAAACAACCAGCAAGCCGCCCGCGTGGATAACGGTCCGCAGACGACAGCGCCTTCAAGCGCCGCACGAGCGCGTCCCGCTGCCGCCCGCAGCAGTGGAAATCCCTTCGGTAATTGATTTATAAAGGGGTCGCTTGCGGCCCCTTTCGCATTCAATCGTATAACAACGTAAAGATCCCCTCTCCCTCTGGCGTCACGCTTCATTTTCCACCACTCATCCCCTATCCTAACCCCCACCTTTGGGCACAGGATAAAGATAATGAAACGGACGAAAAATATTCGCCACGCCGCTTTCCGTAAAAGCTGGCAGGCACGCCACTTAACGCCGGTTGCATTTGCCGTTAGCGCAGTGTTTATGCTGGCAGGCTGCGAACAGAGTGACGAAACGGTTTCCCTCTACCAAAACGCGGATGATTGTGCAAAAGCCAATCCAGGCGAGAGCGCGCAATGTACCACTGCGTACAATAACGCCTTGAAAGAAGCCGAACGTACCGCGCCAAAATATGCCACGCGTGAGGATTGCGTTGCAGAGTTTGGTGAAAATCAGTGCCAGCAAACGCCGGCGCAGGCAGGCGTTGGTACCACCGCGAATAACGCGGAAGCACAGCAAAGCGGCAGCTTCTGGATGCCGTTGATGGCCGGTTACATGATGGGCCGGATGATGAGCGGCGGCGCAGGCTTTGCCCAGCAACCGCTCTTCTCACCGAAGAATCCAAATAGCCCAGCAAACGGCAAATTTGTTGATGCAGCGGGTAAAAATTACGGTAATGCCACCTCAGGCCGCACAATGAACGTGCCAAAAACCGCCATGGCACCTAAACCGGCAACCACCTCCACCATTACCCGTGGCGGTTTCGGTGACAGCGTGGCAAAGCAAAACACCATGCAGCGCAGCAGTGCCTCCGGCACCAGCAGCCGTTCGCTGGGAGGCTAAGCCGCAGCATGCAACGTATTGCAATCAGCGAGCGCCCAGACTGGCGTGAAAAAGCAGCGGAGTATGGCTTCCAGTTTCACACCATGTATGGCGAGCCGTACTGGTGTGAAGATGCTTACTATCAGTTCACGCTAGCGCAGGTTGAACAGCTGGAAGAGACCACCGCCGAACTGCATCAGATGTGTTTACAGGCCGTGGAAAAAGTGGTGAATAGCGAGGCGCTACTCACCCGTTTCTGCATTCCTAAGCACACATGGGATTTTGTGCGTGAGTCCTGGAAGCTACGTCAGCCTTCACTTTATTCGCGCCTCGATCTGGCATGGGATGGTAAAGGTGATGCCAAACTCCTGGAAAATAATGCCGATACGCCAACCTCGCTGTATGAAGCGGCATTCTTTCAGTGGATCTGGCTAGAAGATCAAGTTAAAGCGGGCAATCTGCCGCACGGCAGTGACCAATTCAACAGCCTGCAAGAGAAGTTGATTGATCGCTTTGCCACACTGCATCAGCAACACGGTTTTAACTGGCTGCACTTTTCTTGCTGCCGTGACACCGAAGAAGATCGCGCTACGGTGCAATATCTGCAGGACTGCGCTACCGAAGCCGGGCTGCCGAGTGAATTTCTCTATATTGATGAAATTGGGTTAGGCGAAAGAGGCCAGTTTACCGATGTAAACGATCAGGTTATCAGCAACCTATTTAAACTCTATCCGTGGGAATTCATGCTGCGCGAAGTGTTCTCTACCAAGCTCGCGGATGCCGGTGTCCGTTGGCTGGAGCCTGCGTGGAAAAGCATTATTTCCAATAAGGCGCTGCTGCCGCTGCTGTGGGAGATGTTCCCTAACCATCCTAACCTGCTGCCCGCCTATTTTGCAGATGACAAAAACGCGCCGCAGATGGATAAATATGTGGTGAAACCGCTGTTTTCGCGCGAAGGGGCCAATATTCGCATCATTGAAAATGGTCAGGAGATCGCGCGTGCCGACGGCCCGTATGGCGAAGAAGGCATGATTATTCAGCAGTTCTATCCGTTACCTAAATTTGGTGATAGCTACACGCTGATTGGTAGCTGGCTGATTGACGATCAACCTGCCGGCATTGGCCTGCGTGAAGATCGTGCCTTGATCACTCAGGATCTGTCTCGCTTTTATCCGCACACTTTTATTGAGTAAACGCTGCGCCGCCCGCAATCCTCGGGCGGCCAGAATAGTTAACCAACCTGCACTGACATCATACTGATCGCGCCCATCTCCATCCCTTCCACCGGGAGCGTAATCGCTTCATCAGCGGCGCGTGCGCCCAGAATATACAGCAGCGGCAGATAGTGTTCCGGCGTTGGGTTTGACTGCTGCGCATCTGGATGTTGCATAAAATTCACCAGAGGATGATCCGCCACCTCGCCCTGGAAGCTCAGGTTCTCACGTACGAACTGATTAAAACTCTCTGCCCAGGGATAAGCGGTTTCTGCTCCCTGCCAGCGCAGCATACGCAGATTATGTACCACGTTACCGCTAGCAACGATCATCACACCTTCGTCGCGTAACGAGGCTAGCCTTTGCCCCACTTCGTAGTGCCATGCGGCGGGTTTAGTGCCGTCGATACTCAGCTGCACAACGGGAATATCGGCAGCTGGATACATTTTTGCCAGCACGCCCCAGGATCCATGATCAAATCCCCACTCCTGATCGGCCTTGACTGCAATCGGCGCCAGTAAATCAATCACCTGCTGCGCTAAATCGGGCGATCCAGGCGCCGGGTAGCGCACATCAAACAGCGCTTGTGGGAAACCGCCAAAGTCATGGATGGTGCGTGGATTCTTCATCGCCGTCACGGCCGTACCCCGCGTATACCAATGTGCCGAAACGGCGAGAATAGCGCGCGGCCGCGGCAATGTGGCACCTAAATGCTGCCAGGCTTGGGTATAACGGTTATCTTCCAGGACGTTCATTGGGCTGCCATGACCAAGGAACAGCGCGGGCATACGGGTGTGGCTCATGATTAATCCTCTGGCGAATTGTAGCTTTGTTAACCGCTACGATACGCGCTTTCATGGCCGGATTAACGCTGATAAGCATGATGTTCTTCATCAGTTAATTTGAACAAATTTTCCATTGAAACGCCCATGGCTTTTCCCCTGACGTCAACACACCGGCTTAACCACTTTCCCTTTTCTTTTTGAAGCAAGATTCGTCGCAATCTTAACAATGACATCTTCAGTTATCAGGCACATAGCTTGCAGGCAGCGGCGAGCCAGACAGGTCTTGTTACATCGCCGAAATCTGATTCTTACACTCCACTCGGTTTAACAAACATGAAGGGTGGAACATTATGTTAATTGAGGCAGCAATATTGTGCCTGGCGATGAATATCTACCATGAAGCGCGTGGTGAACCGATTAAAGGACAAATAGCCATAGGTACGTTGACCATGAACCGGGCAAAAGGGGAGATCAAAGAGATCTGCCCTGTGGTGTACGCACCGAAGCAGTTCTCCTGGACGTCTCTCAGGAAAAAACCTTATCGTTCTCCGCCCAAAGAAGACAAGAACTGGCAGCAAGCCAGAAAGCTGGCGAAAAAGATCGTAAAGGGGGAATTAAAAGACGTGACGAAAGGAGCGACCTTTTTTCACGCACACGGTGCTAAACCGGCATGGCGTCATACGTTCCAACGCACAGTGGTGATTGGTAATCATGTGTTTTACGCCAAACGAGCACGCATAAAAAAAGCCGGATAGTGTCTCCGGCCCTTTCTATTATCATCATCCAGTTAGCTGGCCTGACGCGTCTCGCGCTGACGGCGATATGCAACCAGATCTTCGATGGTAACAACCGGCATATCATGTTGCTTAGCAAACACAATCGCTTCTGGCGCATGCGCCATGCTGCCATCATCGTTGGTCAATTCACACAGCACGCCTGCAGGCTTGAATCCTGCCAACGTCACCAGATCGATGGTGGCTTCAGTATGCCCACCACGTGTCAGCACACCGCCTTCACGCGCACGCAGCGGGAAAACATGGCCCGGACGATTTAAGTCAGAAGGCTTAGCGCCATCCGCTACCGCAGCACGAATAGTGGTGATGCGATCGGCTGCAGAAACGCCTGTTGTTACGCCGGCTGCAGCTTCGATTGTTACAGTAAAACCGGTGCCATAAGCGCTGGTGTTATCTTCAACCATCATCGGCAGTTCAAGCTGTTTGCGATGCTCTTCAGTGATACAGAGACAAACAATGCCGCTACCGTGGCGGATAGTTAACGCCATCTGTTCAACGGTCATGGTCTCTGCAGCGAAAATCATATCGCCTTCGTTTTCACGATTTTCATCGTCAAGCACCATCACACCGCGACCATTACGCAGCGCATCAATGGCGCGTTCTACACGCTGTTCAGGCGTGCCAAATTCAGAAAGAAGCGTCTGATTCATGGTAAAAAACCTTATAAAAATATGAGTTACCAGAACCAGGGCGTGCTTAGGAGTGCGTACAAAACACATGGCAATAACGTGATGCGGGCAAAGCCCGGCAGATGTCGTTACCCTCTCCCATCCGGACTCTAACCGTCGGCTCCGGAATCACACCGGATCTGCTGACCTATCACTTTGCAGTGATAGCGCTCGCGGGCTTTCAGCAGACGCTGATTTACCGCCGGTGGGGAATTTCGCCCCGCCCTGAGAATAAGCGGATAAACTATAACGCCAATCATCTGGTCGGGCAATCGACAAAAGTGCAAATGCTTTTGCATTTCCTGCGTTGCGGAATTCAGGTTTAACCTTTTCGTTTCAGGCATTACACTTAATAGCTATTAAGTCCGAACACGCACTGCTATCGGCCACCGTAATCAGGAAATCATCATGATCGACACGAAAAAAATTGAACAACTGGCTCGCCAGGTACATGAAGCTATGCCGAAAGGTATTCGTGATTTTGGCGACGATGTCGAAAAGAAAATCCGTCAGGTTTTGCAGGCGCAATTGACGCGCATGGATTTGGTCAATCGTGAAGAGTTCGACGTACAGACGCAGGTTTTACTGCGCACACGTGAGAAACTTGCCGCACTGGAACAGCGTTTGGCGAAGTTGGAAAGTGAGAGCCCAGCGGCACCGGCTCCAGCGATCATCACGCCCGATCCGGCTGGCAAAATCGATACTCCGCAGTAATGTATTTGGCGGGAGAGATTCTCCCGCCAGCTCAAGCTTAATGGCTGCGAATGGTTTTGATGATGTTGCTGGTTGAAATACCATCTTCAAAGTTGAGCACACGCACGTCGCCGCCGTTCGCCCACACTTCTTTGCTTCCCGCGATATCTTCCGGCTTGTAATCGCCGCCTTTCACCAGCAGATCGGGCAGGACTTCAGCGATGAGACGCTGTGGCGTATCTTCTTCAAACAATACCACCCAATCAACGGCTTCCAGCGCACCCAGCACAATCATGCGGTTTTCCTGCGGATTCACCGGACGCGTTTCGCCTTTCAGCCGCCTGGTAGAAGCATCGCTATTTACCGCCACAATCAGACGATCGCCTAACTTACGCGCATTGGCCAGATAGGAAACATGGCCCGCATGCAGGATATCGAATACTCCGTTGGTCATAACCACTTTTTCACCGCGCTGGCGCGCCTGCGCCACAGCGGCTTTCAGCTCTGACTCATTCATCACGCCAAAACCGCTTTCCGGACGAGCATGAATGGCGTTCTCCAACTCAACGGTGCTGACGGTGGAAGTACCCAATTTGCCTACCACCACACCCGCCGCCGCATTGGCGAGGAAACAGGCTTCCTCCAGGCTATCACCCGCCGCCAATACCGCCGCCAGCACACCAATCACCGTATCACCGGCACCGGTGACGTCATACACTTCCTGCGCCTGCGTGGGCAAATGCAGCGGCGCTTTGCCGGGTTGGAGCAGCGTCATTCCGTTTTCTGAGCGGGTAACCAGCAGCGCGGAGAGTTCGAAATCGGCAATCAGCTGCATACCACGGCTGACAATCTCATCAACGGTTTTGCATTTACCCACCACGGCTTCAAACTCAGACAAATTAGGTGTCAGCAGCGTCGCACCACGATAACGTTGGAAATCCGTGCCTTTTGGATCGATCAGCACGGGCACATTGGCTTCACGCGCCAGCTGAATCATGGTCTGTACGCTATTCAGCGCGCCTTTAGCGTAGTCTGACAGTACCAGCGCACCCGCCTGCTTCAGCGATTGACGCATGCGATCGTGAATCGGCTGCGGATCCACTTCCTCAAACCCTTCTTCGAAGTCGAGGCGAATAAGTTGCTGATTACGGGATAACACGCGCAGTTTGGTAATGGTCGGATGGCTTTTTACTGCTACAAAATCGCAGTCAACCTTCACTTTCTGCAGCGTTTCGCTTAACACTCGCGCGGCATCGTCAGCACCGGTCAGACCAATCAGGCGAGATGCAGCACCGAGCGCGGCAATGTTCATCGCAACGTTAGCCGCACCGCCCGGACGCTCTTCAATGGTATCCACTTTTACCACCGGTACCGGCGCTTCCGGCGAAATACGGCTGGTTGGGCCATACCAATAGCGGTCCAACATCACGTCGCCGACGACCAACACGGTGGCCTTGCCAAAGGTGGGCAGTGTTACTTTCATTCCAAAGACTCCAGACTACGGTCAAAATTATGCGCGGATAATACCATATACCCTTCCTACGTTAAGTTGCAGGGTTTCGAAGCCCTATGGCTTACTGTCCCGCGCGATCTGATTCGGCAACGTTCAACCAACGCTGCCAGCTGCTGTTTACCACCGCTCGCTCAGCGGCAAAGGCGTCGGGCGCAACATGTCCCGGTAATTCCTGTAGCGCAAGATGATGTAGCGCATCACGCAGCGTTACGTAGGCGTGCGTCAGTGCCTGTGCCTCATCTTCCGGCATGATGTTATGCCGGGCCATCAGCTCAAATATGCGCACGTTATCCGACCAGCGCGTCAATGCGGGCTGTGCAGCGGCGTAGCCTAAGACAAAGTATTGTGCGATGAATTCAATATCGGTGATACCGCCCTCATCGGTCTTAATCTCCCAGCGGCCTTTATGTTTATTGCTGAGATGCGCGCGCATTTTTTCGCGCATTTCGCGCACTTCTTTCTGCAACGTATCGCGCTCTCGCGGCAGGCAGAGAATACCGCGCCGGATATCATCAAAACGTTCGCAGAGCGCCGGCTCACCGAACACAATGCGCGCGCGCACTAATGCTTGATGTTCCCAGGTCCAGGCTTCGCTACGCTGATACTCGTTGAAGGCGGCAAAGGTGCTCACCAGCATCCCCGCGGCGCCAGAAGGACGCAGACGCGCATCCACCTCATACAAAATGCCGGAGGAGGTACGCGTGCTGAACAGATGCATCACGCGCTGTGCCAGGCGTAGATAGAACTGGCGGCCATCAATGACGCGTTCACCATCCGTTTCTGCATCATCAGGGCAATCGTGCAGGAAGACCAAATCGAGATCGGAGCTATAACCCAGTTCCCAGCCACCGAGCTTGCCATAGCCCACCACCGCGAAACCCCGTTCGCTATCGCTGGTGAGATGTGATGGACGCCCATAACGTTGCACCATCATTTGCCAGGCTTGCTGCACCACCGATTCAATTATCGCCTCCGCCAGCCAGGTTAAGTGATCGCTCACTTTCATGACCGGCAGCGTTTCAGCAATATCAGCAGCGGCAATGCGCAGATGCTGCGCCTGCTTAAATTGGCGCAGCGCTTCCAACTGTTGCTCTTCGTCATCGGTGGGGATGCGCAGCAGATACTGACGTAACTCATCGCGGTACGCATCGGTAGCGGTAGGTTGATAAAGGGTTGCCGGATCGAGCAGCTCATCCAGCAGCAGCGGATAACGCGCCAGCTGGCTGGCAATCATCGGTGATGCGGCGCAGAGGCGAATCAGATGGCGCAGCGCGCCATGATATTCGGTTAACAACTCGAGATAGGTACTGCGCGTCAACACGCCCAACAGCAGCGGCGTCAGGCGGTTCAGCAGCACATCCGCATCCTCGCGTGGGCAAACCTCACTGAGCAGACGCGGCATCAGCTGATCAAGCGCCAAACGCCCGCGCGGGCCAATAGTACGGCGACTCACATCCTGGCGAAAATTGTTTAGCGCATTGTAAAGCGCGTGACGCTGCGCATCATTCAGCTGCGGCACTACCGGAATAAGGTCGTTCTCTTCCAACGTGTCTTGCCATAGCCCGGCAAATTCAGCCAGCTGTGGCTGATCGTCAACGTCAGGCGCATCGTCACCAATCAACTCATCAAAGATGGCGCGCACGCCAGCCATGTGCTCTTCAAGCTGTACCATCAGCGCATGCCAGTCCACCGCGCCCATTGCCCAGGCTAAGCGCTGGCGATCGAGTTCATTTTCCGGCAGCGTTTGCGTCTGCTCGTCATTAATACTTTGCAGAAGGTTTTCCAGGCGACGCAGGAACAGATAGGCTTCACGCAGATGTTCAACCTGCTGCTGGCTAAGTAAAGTCAGTTCGCCAATCGCTTCAAGCGTAGGCAGCAAGGATCGTAATTGTAGTGAGCGCTCACGTCCTCCTCGAATCAGCTGGAATACCTGAACGATGAATTCTGTTTCACGGATACCGCCCGCACCGAGTTTGATGTTGTCTTTCAAGCCCCTTCGGCGCACTTCGCGGGCAATCATACCTTTCATGTTACGCAGCGACTGGATCACGCTGAAATCGATGTAACGCCGATAGACAAACGGGCGCAGCATTTGCTGCAATTCCTGGCTCCAGTGGCCACGGTCATCGCCCATCAGCCGGGCTTTAACCATCGCGTAGCGTTCCCAGTCGCGCCCCTGTTCCTGGTAATAATCCTCCAGTGCAGCAAAGCTCAGCACCAGCGGACCGCTGTCACCAAACGGGCGCAGGCGCATATCCACGCGATAGACAAATCCATCTACCGTCGGCTGATCGAGCACTTTGATCAGACGCTGGCCCATGCGCGTAAAGAACTGTGCATTGTCGAGTTCGCGCCGTCCGCCGTGCGTGACACCGTTTTCCGGCCAGGCAAAAATCAGGTCGATATCAGAAGAGAAGTTAAGCTCGCAGCCACCCAGTTTGCCCATACCCAGGATCAGCATCGGTTGGGCTTCTCCGGCGTCATTGCAGGGGGTGCCGAAATCACGGCTGCAATCCTGCCATACCCAATCGCGCGCTGCCGCAATCAGAATTTCCGCCAGCGTGCTGAGCTGCTGCAAGCTCTGTTCCGTGCTGGAGTGCTGCAGCGCCTGCATCCAGGCAATACGCACCAGCATATGCCGGCGGAACAGACGAAGTTCGCGCATCAGGGAGGATTCGTTATCAACCGCTTGCAGCGCGTCATTCAGCCAGCGGGCATAGTGCTGCCACTCATCTGGCGCGGGCGCTTGCTGCTGCAAATGCTGCCACCATTCCGGATGCTGCTGCAGGTTATCGAGGATAAAGTCACTAAAGGTCAGCGCACCAGCCTGTTCTGGCGTGAACGCTGAGAGTGGCAAACCAAGTCGCTCTGCCACATTAGCCAACTGCGCCTGCATCAGCGCTGGTAACGGTAACAACATCGTCTCTCCCTGATTGGATTTTTCGTTAGCGTTTGATTCCGCTATTGAGCCAGAACGGCGCGGGCCGAATAGCGAGATTAGCCAGATGAATTAAGCCTCGCTCCTGCTTTTCCCGAATGGCATGCTGCAATTCCTGCCACCCTTCCAGCCAGCTATTAACATCCTCGGCCGGATAGGCGCCCGCCAGCAAATTAACCGCCAGCAGCTGACGATTTAGGCGCGTCGCCTTATCCTGAAACTCATTGAACAGCTGAACGCCATCGAAGGTTTCTCTGAGGTCGGCTGCAATACGGCTCAGCATAATATCGCTGAAGCGTTTGAAGGATCCCTGCAATTTGCTGCGACTCTTATCGTCGAGCCAATTCTGCCACTGAGACTCAACCAGCCAGTGAGTAAGCGCTAACTGGGCTTCGACGGAGGTGAGTGAGAAGCAGGCTGCTTCCGCATTGTTCTCTTCATCAGCCAGCATCTCTTCAAGACGGGTCAACTTCTGACGCAGATCGCTGCTGGCCTTACGTGGAACCAAAGCACCAAACAGTGAAAAGGCCTGGCGCAGCGTTTCCAGCGCTTCAATCACCGACGCTTTGGCATTTTTATTGCCGCGCAGCCAAACTTCTTCATGATATTGCCAATGCGTCAGCGCGGCGGTCATGGCGTTGATCATGCCCTGCTCCACCGACGCTTTGGCGGCGATTTTCTGCAACGGCAGTGCACGCACTGGACGAGGCAGATTGCCTTGCGCCAGCTGATAGCCGCGCGCCGCTTTGCTCAGGCTGCCGAGGCGTAATCCACCCAGCGCAATCAAAGCATCAGCAAACTTCAGCAGGTCATCGCGCTGCCCGCTTTTAAGCTCAAGCTCAACTTCATACAACGGCTCACTGAGCTCACCCGCCGTCACCTCACCGCGATCAAACGCCACTTCAATTTCACTGCCGCCAAACTCCACCAGCCATGTTTCACGCTGGAAGTGGGTGCTAAACAGCGGTTGCAGTTGCGATTGCAGCGCAGTGATATCGGTGCCTGCTGGCCAGATTTCAGTGGGAAGACGCGCAATATCCAGCTGTGGCTCCGTGAGATCAACGTTGTACTCCGGACGCTGATGCAAGCCACCCACGGTTTTACCGGCGGCTTTCAGCGTCATTTCATAACGTTGATCAACGCCGCGAATGCGCAGGCCCATATCCCAGCGACGCAGCTGGTTGTCGTCGGTTTCATAATAGATGTTAGTCAGATCGCGCGCGGCGAAATGCTGATGTGGCCAGGCGGCAAGCTTTTCAGCCAGTTTTTCGGCGGCTTGCGGAGTGGCAATGAACTTTAATTCGATTTCAATGGTCATAATTTTTTATTCAATACGCTGCTGGCACTTACGAGTTTAATCTGGCGAAGAGTAATGCACCGGAAGCCCGCTGTCTCCGCTTTCTTGTGCTTTTACGACCCTTTTCGCACCAGATTGAGACCAGGATAGTTCTCATTCAGATTTATGAGAAGCGTCTCCAGACTGTGCCGGTAATTTTACGCCATTAAGAAAAAACGATATCGAATGAAAAAAATCACACTCGCTGCTCTTTCTTTGCTGGCTTTCAGCGCCATCACACCTGCCCATGCTGCTGACGAAAAGCGTTATATCTCCGATGAATTATCCACTTGGGTGCGCAGCGGCCCAGGCGATCAATATCGCCTGATTGGCAAGCTGAACGCCGGAGAGGAAGTCACCTTACTGCAAACCAACAGTGATTCCCAATATGGCCAAATCCGTGATGCAGAAGGTAAAACTAACTGGATTCCACTGTCGCAGCTGAGCGCCAATCCCAGCCTGCGCACTCGCGTGCCGCAGCTGGAGCAGCAGGTTAAAGACCTGACTGCGAAGCTGGCGAACATCGATAACAGCTGGAACCAACGCACCTCCGAGATGCAAAACAAAGTCGCCAACAGCGACGGCACCATTGACGGCCTTAAAGCTGAGAATCAGAAGCTGAAGAACGAGCTGATCGTCGCGCAGAAGAAAGTCAGCGCCGCGAATGTGCAGCTGGATGACAAACAGCGCACCATCATCATGCAGTGGTTTATGTATGGCGGCGGCGTGCTGGGCGTGGGCTTACTGCTGGGTCTGCTGCTGCCGCACATGGTGCCGCGCCGCAAGAAAAACGATCGCTGGATGAATTAACGCGCCATGTAGATTTGTTCTTTTATTCAAGGGGATCGTAAGATGCCCTTTTTGTCGTGCCCGATTTTTAGCCAAAGTATGCAACAATAAAGCAACAAGCGTGTTGTGCACGCAATTTCTGATTTGCTTCTGGAGTGGTTGAGTGAAGACGTTTCTGGTCGGTGGCGCAGTGCGCGATGCCTTGCTGCGTTTACCGGTAAAAGATAGAGATTGGGTGGTAGTCGGCGCTACAGCCGATACCATGCTGGCGGAAGGGTATCAGCAGGTAGGCCGGGATTTTCCGGTTTTTTTGCATCCGCGTAGCCGTGAAGAGTACGCGCTGGCACGAACAGAGCGTAAAAGCGGCAATGGTTACACCGGTTTTGTGACGCAATTCGCGCCTGACGTCACGCTGGAGCAGGATCTGCAGCGCCGCGATCTTACCATCAATGCCATCGCACAAGATGAAAGTGGTGAGCTAATCGATCCTTACGGTGGCCAGCGCGATCTGGCTCAGCGCCAGCTTCGCCATGTTTCTGCCGCTTTTAATGAAGATCCGCTGCGAGTGCTGCGCGTGGCGCGTTTCGCCGCCCGCTTTGCCCACCTTAATTTCCGGATTGCGGATGAAACCCTGGCGCTGATGCGTGAAATGGCCGCCAGCGGTGAACTGGCTCATCTCACGGCAGAACGCGTGTGGAAAGAGACGGAAAAAGCGTTGCTGACGCATAATCCGCAGGTCTATTTCCAGGTACTGCGTGATTGTGGCGCGCTGCACGTCTTGTTCCCGGAAATTGATAACCTTTACGGCATCCCTGCGCCAATCAAATGGCACCCAGAAATTGATACCGGCATACACGCGTTGATGACGCTGACGTTATCCGCCGCGCTCTCGGATCAGCTTGATGTCCGTTTCGCCACGCTCTTTCACGATGTCGGCAAAGCGCTAACGCCAGCGGACAAATGGCCTAGCCATCATGGTCACGGCCTGGCGGGAGTGCCCATCGTTGAAGCGCTGTGCCAACGCCTGCGCGTGCCGAATCACGTGCGTGATTTGGCGTTGGTCGTCACAGAATTCCACGACGTGGTGCACACCATTGAACGTCAGCCGGCCGATGCGCTCATCGCGTTGTTTGATCGCATAGATGCCTGGCGCAAACCCGATCGCGTAGAGAAAATGGCACTGACCAGCGAAGCCGATGCGCGCGGCCGAAGCGGCCTGGAAAGCATGGCTTATCCGCAAGGCGATTATTTGCGCCTGGCATTTACGCTAGCGCAAGCGGTGCCCACTAAAGAAGTGGTTGCGGCAGGTTTTAAAGGGGCTGAAGTACGGGAAGAGTTAACGCGTCGACGTATTGCGGTACTGCAGGCGGAATTGATTAACGCGCGGCCAGCGTAACCGGCCGCGCGGGATAACTTACATAAAGATGGCGTAAACCACGGCCGCGATAATGAAGCGGTAGATGGCGAAAGAGACGAACGAGATACGCTTAATCAGCTCCAGGAACACTTTGATTGCCAGCAGCGCCACAATGAAAGCGGTCACGAAACCTACCGCAAACATCGGGAGATCCTGCATCGTCAGGAATCCCAGACTCTTATAGAGATCAAGGCCGGTTGCACCAATCATCATCGGCACCGCCAGAATGAACGAGAATTCCGACGCCGCATAACGGCTTACGCCCATCAGCATACCGCCCGAAATTGTCGCTCCCGAGCGAGAGAAGCCCGGCCACAGCGCCAGACACTGGAAGCAGCCAATCATAAATGCCTGGCGATAGGTAATGTCATCCACGCCAACGGCTTTGGGTTGTTTTGGTTTGAAATACTCGGCCACCAACAGCAGCACACCGCCGACAACCAGCGCGTACATCACGTTAATCGGGTTAAACAACGTTTTGATTTGATCGTGCAGCAGCAAACCAATTACCACCGCTGGCACCATACCCAGCAGAATATGAATCAGCGTTAACCTTCCGGTCCCTACACCTTCGTGTTTGACCTCACCAAAGTGAATGCCGATTAAACCAAACAGTCGGCGCCAAAACATCACCACCACAGCCAGAATCGATCCCAGCTGGATCACCACTTCGAAGGTTTCGGCGGTCTCGCCTTCAAAACCCAGCAGGTGGCCAACAATAATCATGTGGCCCGTGGAAGAGACCGGCAGGAATTCCGTGAGGCCTTCTACAATCCCCAGGATTGCAGCTACCCAAAGCTGATGAATGTCTGCCATCAAAATTTATCCTCTATCCGTTTTAAACAGTAAAAAGGCGGTCGCAAAGGGCTACCGCCTGAAATTATGCCTGCGCTACGCTGAAGGAAACCTTAAGAAATTCAGGCACGATCGATTGGTCAGCGCAGCGGCCTCAAGTGAGACACACCATAATTTGGTTTGGTTTCATTGTGATGGCAATCACGGAAGATTTATTTCGGAATAGTCCCGCGCTCAATACGCACGCCAACGCTCGCAGCCTGGGCGATAGCCCCCGGTTTACCTACCTTTATGCGTACTCCCGGCGTTTTGAAACGATTCATCAACAGATCGGCGATTTCTTCCGCCACCCTTTCGACGAGGGCAAAACGCCGGCCTTGTAGGTGATTGAGGATCGCTTCGGTGACATCGGCATAGCTCAGACAATCATTCACATCATCGCTGGCCGCGGCCTGACGGTTGTCCCATGCCATTTCGACATCGAGCACCAATTTCAGTAGCATGCCTTGCTCCCAGTCGTAAACGCCAATGTGGGTGAACACGGTGAGTTGCTCGATAAATACGATATCCATGATGTCAGTCTCTGTTTTTGGCTAAGCCGGATACCACTTCCGGCGGATTATGCGTATTATCCACGCTTATCGAGAACAAAACGACCCAAAAGGAACGGTACGAAGCTATGAGTGCTATCGCGCTTGGTATGATTATTTTCGCGTATCTTTGCGGTTCGATTTCCAGTGCGATACTGGTTTGTAAACTGGCTGGTTTACCCGATCCGCGCACGCAGGGCTCAGGCAATCCTGGCGCTACCAATGTTTTACGCATTGGTGGTAAGGCTGCCGCGGCGGCGGTGCTGATTTTCGACGTGGCGAAAGGCATGATTCCGGTGTGGATAGCTTATCTGCTGCACGTTGCGCCACTCTATCTTGGCCTAACGGCAATTGCCGCCTGCCTTGGCCACATCTATCCGGTATTCTTCCGTTTTCGCGGCGGTAAAGGCGTGGCAACCGCCTTCGGTGCCATCGCACCGATCGGCTGGGATTTGACGGGTTTGATGACCGGCACCTGGCTGCTGACGGTGCTGCTGAGCGGTTATTCGTCACTGGGTGCGATTGTTAGCGCGCTGATCGCCCCGTTTTATGTCTGGTGGTTCAAGCCGCAGTTTACCTTTCCGGTGTCCATGCTCTCCTGCCTGATTCTGTTGCGGCATCACGACAACATCCAGCGCCTGTGGCGCGGCCAGGAAAATAAGATCTGGAAGCGGAAAAAGAAGAAATAAAAAAACCGGCGCGATGCCGGTTTTTCGTTTTAGATGGCGGGCAGTTCTGACAGCGGCCAGCGCGGTCGCACGCTGACGCCAAGCTCTCCACGCGTGCCACCTTTCAGTCGCACCATACCGGCATAGGCGATCATTGCGCCGTTATCGGTGCAGAATTCAGGACGCGCGTAAAACACTTCGCCGCTGCGCTTTTGCATCATCTCAGCCATGCGCTCACGCAGCGTGCGGTTGGCGCTGACGCCACCGGCAATCACTAAACGTTTAAAACCGGTTTGCTCCAGCGCGCGTTTGCACTTGATCATTAAGGTATCGACCACCGCATCTTCAAACGCGCGAGCAATATCAGCACGCGCTTGCTCGTCATCCTGATGCTCGCGAATGGTATTCGCCGCAAAGGTTTTCAGGCCGGAGAAGCTGAAGTCCAGCCCCGGACGATCGGTCATCGGACGCGGGAACCTGAAGCGGTTTGGCGTACCCTGCTGTGCCATACGCGATAACATCGGCCCGCCGGGGTAATCCAGACCGAGCAATTTGGCGGTTTTATCAAAGGCTTCACCGGCTGCATCGTCAATCGATTCACCAAGCAAAGTGTATTCACCAATACCGGTCACGCTGATCAATTGCGTGTGACCGCCGGAAACCAGCAGCGCGACAAACGGGAATTGCGGCGGATGCTCTTCCAGCATCGGCGCCAGGAGATGCCCTTCCATGTGATGCACCGGTACCGCCGGCACATTCCAGGCGAAGGCCAACGCACGCCCAATAGTCGCCCCAACCAGCAGCGCGCCAACCAATCCTGGCCCCGCCGTATAGGCAACGCCGTCAATTTGTTGCGGCTCAAGACCGGCTTCTTTCAGCGCGGCCTGAATCAGCGGCACGGTTTTGCGCACGTGGTCGCGCGATGCCAGTTCTGGCACCACACCACCGTAATCGGCATGCAGTTTCACCTGGCTATATAATTGATTTGCCAGCAGACCGGACGCATCGTCATAAATCGCGATGCCGGTTTCATCGCAGGACGTTTCAATACCCAGAACTCGCATAGCTTTTATCACCCTCTTCTTGCGGCGCGCAGTGTAGCACAGCCAAATCACAGCCCAGACACTTTGGCCAGGAAAAAGTGTTTTTCTGTCGCATAAAGAGTGCGCTATACTCCACGGCCTGAAAAAACCGGCAGCCGCGAAGGCATATGCCCCTGTTGGTTCTAAATTATACATGGTGCTTTACAAGTCGGCCGCGGCTGGAGTAAAATGCTGCACCATTTTGAAATGTGCTGGCGCCGCAGTCAGCAGCAAAAACCGAATTTTATCGAGGTAAGAGTTACATGCCGGTAATTAAAGTACGTGAAAACGAGCCGTTCGACGTAGCACTGCGTCGCTTCAAGCGTTCATGCGAGAAAGCAGGTGTTCTGGCAGAAGTTCGTAGCCGTGAGTTCTACGAAAAGCCTACCACCGAGCGTAAGCGCGCTAAAGCATCTGCAGTTAAGCGTCACGCCAAGAAACTGGCTCGCGAAAACGCACGCCGCACTCGTCTGTACTAATTTCTTGCGGAAGTTCGCTTCCGCCGCGTGATAAACGCAGACAGAGTCAAGTAAAAGGCCGTGCTTTCCGAAAGGAAGCGCGGCTTGTTGTCGTTTATGAGCTGAAAAATCGGGGCTTATGGCAGGACGAATTCCACGCGTATTTATCAACGACTTACTTGCCCGCACGGACATCGTGGATCTTATCGATGCCCGCGTTAAGCTGAAAAAGCAGGGTAAGAATTATCACGCGTGCTGTCCTTTTCATAACGAGAAAACCCCCTCTTTCACCGTCAGCGGTGAGAAGCAGTTTTATTACTGCTTCGGTTGCGGAGCCAAGGGCAACGCCATCGACTTCCTGATGAATCACGATCGTCTGGAATTTGTTGAGAGCGTTGAGGAGCTGGCTACGCTTCACGGCTTAGAAGTGCCGTATGAAGCGGGCAACGGCCCCAGCCAAATGGAACGCCATCAGCGTCAAAGTCTTTATCAGTTGCTGGAAGGCCTGAACGGCTTTTATCAACAGAGCCTGCGGAATCCGCAAGCGCAATCTGCTCAGAATTATCTCGCCACGCGCGGACTCAGCCAGGAAGTGATCGATCACTTCGCTATCGGCTATGCGCCCGCCGGTTGGGATAATGTACTGAAGCGCTTTGGCCAGCAAAAAGACGATCGCGAATCACTGATGGAAGCCGGCATGTTGGTCAGCAATGACTCAGGCCGCACCTACGATCGTTTCCGCGATCGCGTGATGTTCCCTATTCGCGATAAGCGTGGCCGCGTAATAGGTTTTGGTGGTCGCGTGCTGGGCAATGATACGCCGAAGTATCTGAACTCACCTGAAACACCCATTTTTCATAAAGGCCGCCAGCTGTACGGGCTTTATGAAGCACAAAAAAATCATCCTCAACCCGCGCGTTTGCTGGTGGTTGAAGGTTACATGGACGTGGTGGCGCTGGCGCAATTTGGCATCGATTATGCCGTTGCTTCGCTGGGCACCTCGACCACTGCGGAACACGTTCAGCTGCTGTATCGTTCAACCGATACCGTGATTTGCTGTTACGACGGCGACCGCGCCGGACGTGAGGCCGCGTGGCGTACGCTCGAAACCGCATTGCCATACATGAATGATGGTCGTCAGCTACGCTTTATGTTTTTGCCCGATGGCGAGGATCCAGACACGCTGGTACGCAAAGAGGGCAAAGAAGCCTTCGAAGCGCGGATGGAGCAGGCAACACCGCTCTCCACGTTTTTGTTCGATAGCTTAATGCCGCAGGTGGATTTGAGTACCCGTGACGGTAAGACCAAGCTGGCGACACTGGCGCTGCCGCTGATTAGTCAGATTCCTGGTGAAACCTTACGCATTTATATGCGTCAAACTCTGGGTAACAAACTCGGCATTCTTGACGATAACCAGTTAGACAAGCTGATGCCGAAGCTGGCCGAAAGCGGAGTGCTACCAACGGCGCCACCGTTGAAACGCACCACCATGCGCGTGTTGATTGCGTTATTGGTGCAGAATCCGCAATTTGCTTCCATCGTGCCTACACTGGATGGACTGGAGCAGTCGAAAATGGCGGGTTTACCGCTATTTGTGGAGTTAGTCAGTCGTTGTACAGAGAATCCTGGCCTGACTACCGGACAGCTACTAGAGTTATATCGCGGGACAAATTTTAGCCAGACCCTTGAAACACTGGCCACCTGGAACCACATGATAGTGGATGAAGAGGCGGAAGAAGTGTTTCAGGATTCACTGGCAAGTATTTATGATTCCGCGCTCGAACAGCGCCTTGAAGCATTAATCGCACGTGAGCGAACGGAAGGCCTAAGCGCCATCGAACGTCGCGAGTTCTGGGCTTTAAGCCAGGCATTAGCGAAAAAATAAGATTTTTACTGGGTCAGAACTGCAAGCACGTTAAAAACCGCATTTTGGCTCAGTCATTTCCGGATTATTAGACGCGATAAGCGAAGCCGGAAACATCACCCTATTAGGGCCGTAGGCGTCGAAGCCAGTTTCGTTACCGCCAGCGCGCAGCACCCGGAGCGTACTAAAGTACGTGAGGAGTGCGAGCACTGCCGGGGACGAAAATGGCAAGTAAGCCAGGCCCGGAAAGAACAAAAGCGGCTTAAGTGCCGAATATAGAAGGGCAAAAGCCCTGGCCGCGATGTAGGCAGCGGCAAAAACACAACGCCTTCACTGTTATAGTTGGCTCGCCGCCGACCGACACCAATCTAATTAACAGAAGTGTGGATACCGTCTTATGGAGCAAAACCCGCAGTCACAGCTTAAGCTACTTGTCACCCGTGGTAAGGAGCAAGGCTATCTGACCTATGCTGAGGTCAATGACCATCTGCCGGAAGATATCGTCGACTCCGATCAGATCGAAGACATCATTCAGATGATTAATGACATGGGTATTCAGGTCGTAGAAGAAGCGCCTGATGCCGATGATCTGATCCTGAATGAGAACAGCTCCGACACTGACGAAGATGCCGCAGAAGCCGCCGCTCAGGTTTTATCCAGTGTTGAATCTGAAATTGGCCGTACCACCGACCCGGTGCGCATGTATATGCGTGAAATGGGTACCGTTGAACTGCTGACGCGCGAAGGCGAAATTGACATCGCTAAGCGCATCGAAGACGGTATCAACCAGGTTCAATGCTCTGTTGCCGAATATCCGGAAGCGATCACCTATCTGCTCGATCAGTACGATCGCGTAGAAGCGGGCGACTCTCGCCTGTCCGATTTAATCATCGGCTTCATCGATCCTAACGCGGAAGAAGATATTGCGCCGACCGCAACTCACGTTGGTTCTGAGTTATCGCAGGAAGATCGCGATGATGATGAAGAAGAAGACGAAGAGGATGATGACAGCTCTGACGATGACAACTCCATCGATCCAGAACTGGCTCGCGAGAAGTTTGGCGACCTGCGTACGCAGTATGAAACCACGCGTACCGTCATCAAAGCCAAAGGCCGCAGCCACGCGGACGCCGTTGCTGAAATCCAAAATCTGTCTGAAGTGTTTAAACAGTTCCGCCTGGTACCGAAGCAATTCGATTACCTGGTAAACAATATGCGTGAAATGATGGAGCGCGTGCGTACGCAAGAGCGCCTGATCATGAAGCTGTGTATTGAACTGTGCAAAATGCCGAAGAAAAACTTCATCACGCTGTTTACCGGCAACGAGACCAGCCCAAGCTGGTTTAAAGCCGCACTGGCCATGAACAAACCATGGTCAGAGAAACTGCTGGAAGTCGAAGATGATGTGATGCGTTCGCTGTACAAACTGCAGCAGATCGAAGAAGAAACCGGCTTGACCATCGAGCAGGTGAAAGACATTAACCGTCGTATGTCTATCGGCGAGGCGAAAGCGCGTCGTGCGAAGAAAGAGATGGTTGAAGCAAACTTACGTCTGGTTATTTCTATCGCGAAGAAATACACCAACCGTGGTCTGCAGTTCCTCGATTTGATTCAGGAAGGCAACATCGGCCTGATGAAAGCGGTTGATAAGTTTGAATACCGTCGTGGTTATAAGTTCTCAACTTACGCCACCTGGTGGATTCGTCAGGCGATTACCCGTTCTATCGCTGACCAGGCGCGCACCATCCGTATTCCGGTGCATATGATTGAGACCATCAACAAACTCAACCGTATTTCGCGTCAGATGCTGCAAGAGATGGGCCGCGAACCGACGCCAGAAGAGCTGGCTGAACGTATGCTGATGCCAGAAGATAAGATCCGCAAAGTGCTGAAAATCGCTAAAGAGCCCATCTCCATGGAGACGCCGATTGGTGACGATGAAGATTCGCATCTGGGCGATTTTATCGAAGACACCACGCTGGAGCTGCCGCTGGATTCCGCTACCTCGGAAAGCCTGCGCTCAGCCACCCACGATGTGTTGGCTGGTTTGACAGCGCGTGAAGCGAAAGTTCTGCGTATGCGTTTCGGTATCGATATGAACACCGACCATACGCTGGAAGAGGTCGGCAAACAGTTTGACGTTACGCGTGAGCGTATTCGTCAGATCGAAGCCAAGGCGCTGCGTAAGCTGCGTCATCCAAGCCGCTCTGAAGTGCTGCGTAGCTTCCTCGACGATTAATCGATGTCGAGACGAAAAACCCCGGCTTGCCGGGGTTTTTTATTGCCATCAGTACGGCGTTAAACCTTTTTCCTGCATCATCTGGCGCGCTTTATCGCTTTGTAAATACTTCACAAACTGCGCCGCCGCTCGCTTTTGCTGCGTGTCACGCGTGATCACCGCGCCATACAGCGTATCCTGCTGCACAGCCTGCGGAATCAGTCCCACTATAGTAATGCCCTGCACCGCTTTTAATTCACTGTTCTGCTGAAAACCCAGTTCCGCTTTGCCCTGAGCGACAGCTTCACCGACCGGCGTTGCCGGGATCACCGCTATTTTTTTTGCGGTTTCAGCACCCAATGCCAGCTTACCCAGCATTTTGGTTTGGATATATTTGCCGCTAGCGCTATCGGACACCGCAATACTCGATGCCTCAGTCAGCGCCTGTTTGAATTTAGCGACGCTGCTGATATCCGGCTGCCCGCTGCCCAGCTTCACCGCCATGGCAATATACGAATGCGCCAGAACCTGATGGCTGTGGCTATCCACCCAATTGGCCTGCTCGAGCGGTTTGATAGCGTAATCAACCATCACTAACACATCGGCGCTATCGTGGCGTTTAAGACGATTGGGAATGGCTTGTGGCGTATCTCCCATGGAAGGCGCCGCTTCCAGCTGAATACTGTTACCGGTTTTTTGCTGATAATCCTGTTTCAGGCTTTCAATCACCGGATACATTCCGCCGGAACTGAACACCTTAAGCGTTGCGGCCTGCACACCGCTTTGTGTCGCCAGCAGTAGCGTTGCCAGCGCAATCATGTGTTTCATCTGCCCTCACCTTTTATTGCCATAAAGGATTGGGTTTAGACAGGTTCGCGGAGGGATACAACGCTCGGACCACACTTAATGGAGCGAGCTCACGCTTTTTTCTGTAACCAATCATGCAGTTGACGATAGGATGCAACCATCTCCTCTAGCGTTGCGCGGTTTAAGCCGCTCGGATTTGGCAGCACCCATAAACGCGTTGCGCCGAAAGTTTGCGGCTGCTCACCCCACTCCACTTTGCGCTGTCGAAACGCTTTCTGGAAAGCCTCTTTCCCCAGTACCGCCAACGCACGCGGCTGATAATGCAGGATCTTTTGCTGTAGCCGCGTGCCGCCGTCGCGCAGCTCATGACCATCAAGCTCATTCGCCTGCACCGTGGGACGCTCAACCAGCATTGTGATACCACAGCCCGTTTCCAGTAGCCGCTGCTCCTGCTCAGGCTTGAGTAGCTCACGCGTAAAACCGGCCTGATAAATCACTTTCCAGAAGCGGTTGCCTGGATGGGCAAAGTGAAAACCGGTGTGCGCCGAAGATTTGCCCGGATTGATGCCGCAAAACAGCACCTGTAAATCGGGGGCGACAATATCGCGAATATCATGCTCGCTCATATCGTCTCCAGACCAGCGCGTTGTTTCACCGAACGGCGGCTCATTGCCAGCAAAGTGCGCGCTTCATCGTCATCGGCGCAGGCTCGTGCCAGCGCCACAGCGCCAACCATTTCTGCCAGCATACTGGTGGCGACCTCATCCGCTTGCGGGTGATGCAACTCCTGCAGCGTCTGTACTAAACGCTGGCGCACCGCTTCACGTCGCTGGGAAAAAAGCGCGCGCGTATCCTCTGGCAAATGTGCCATTTCACTCACCAGCGCGGGCATCGGACAGCCTTCACCCGGCGTGCGGCAATGATGATCCGACAGATAGTTATCTACCAGCTGATTAAGCCGCTGTGCCGGATCCTGAAGCGCGGTGATATCCGCGAAGCGTCGCGCTGAGTCTGTAAACATCTCAGTGATGACGGCTTTCACCAGCTCCTCACGCGAGGCGAAGTGGGCATAAAATCCGCCGTGGGTTAACCCTGCGCGCTTCATCAGGGCCGCCACACCAATGCCTTCCGTCCCGCTCTCGCGCATCGCCACAGAGGCCTCATCCAAAATGCGCTGCCGCGTACGCGCTTTATGGCTCAGCTTTTCCATCTCATTTATCCGCTCATCGTTAGTGACAATCAGTGTAATTATTACGAGCATCATATTCTAGCTTGACGCCGAATATGATGGGCGTCATATTTAACCACGTAAATATGATAACCATCATTTCAAGGAAACCACTATGTCACACCAACTGGCTTTGATCACCGGCGCCTCAAGCGGTATTGGCGCAACCTATGCAAAACAACTGGCAGCACGCGGCGCAAACCTGATCCTGGTGGCGCGCGATGCGGCCAGGCTCAATGCGCTGGCCCAGTCTCTGCGCGATGAGCATGGCGTGGAAGTTAACGTATTGGCCGCAGACCTCACCCATCACGCTGACTTGCAGAAAGTTGACCGTGAAATCCATGAAAATACGCGGATTACGATGCTGGTGAACAATGCCGGTATGACGGTAGAAGGCGAATTTATTGAAGGTGACATTGCCCAGATCCAGACGATGCTGACATTAAATATCACGGCACTGACCCAACTCGCGCACAGTGCTGCGCAGGTATTTCGTGCTCGCCGCAGCGGCACCATTGTGAATATCGCTTCGGTATTAGCGCTGGTGAGTGAATCCGCGAACAGCGCCTATAACGCCAGCAAAGCTTACGTGCTTTCTCTGACGCGCAATATGAACCGTGAGCTTGTCGACAGCGGCGTGCGAGTGCAGGCGGTGCTGCCAGGCTTAACGCGTACCGAAATCTTCGAACGTGCAGGCAAATCTATCAACGATCTTCCGGCGGAGATGCTGATGGAAGTGGATGATTTGGTATCCGCAGCGCTCAGCGGATTAGATGCGGGTGAGTTGGTTACGATTCCGTCAGTAGAGGATATCAGCCTGTGGCAGCGCTACGACGAAGCACGCATTGCCATTTTACCGTATATCTCGCTGAACAAGCCTGCATCGCGCTATTTATCGTAATGGCGGCCTTTTTGCACCAGTTTGGTCTCAAAAAGCGATCAGGGCTGAGTGCTTAATGATCGATAGCGTGTGGGATAATGGATTTTTCTTTTTGAGATCAAAGAGTCAGCCATTGCTGTAATTTTCACCATCCAAATGGCGAACTCTGGATCACCCCATCAAGATACTCTATAATCCCCGCTCCGCTGGCCCCTTAGCTCAGTGGTTAGAGCAGGCGACTCATAATCGCTTGGTCGCTGGTTCAAACCCAGCAGGGGCCACCAAATTTCCCTCTTTTAATCAAGTAGTTACTCAAGAATAACCAAGATTTATTAATTAGATAAACCCCTTGGTGTCGCAAAAGTGTCGCACTGTTTTTAGCATCCTCTTTTGACAGATGCCCCTGCCCCACTCTCAAAGTGCATTTTGGCGTCACGTTTCTAACGGCTAGCAAGGAGAATTTATGGCAGATCCCTTTTCAACTATTTTGACTCAAATCACTAACCTTGTTTCGTTTAAATCATCAATAAGATTACTCATTATAGCGGCCTCAATAATCTTCTGTTGGGTTTACATACAACCGTTAATACTACCATTCAATATTCAAAGTGAACTCAGCACTGCCCTTATTTCGGTTATTGGCTTTGCAATTGGTGCTTTACTTTCATCAGCTTTATTCTTTGTTTACGACTACATTGCAGGAAGCATAAAAAATAAAATCGAAAATAACAAAAAGACAAGAGAGCGCATTCAAGAGGAGTTTAAAAAAGCAGAAGATGATTTTCGTAAAAATGAAATCCTAAAGAGTTCTTTTAATGATTACTCTGCGCAAGCTAAAAAAATATTACTTACTTTGTTAAAAAAAGATTCCACCATACAAATTGATGATTTGTACTCTGATGTTCACAAAAAAGCATTTTTAGGTTTACTGGAAAACAAGCTTGTTATCCCCTTAAACAGAATTGATAAATCAATGACTTTTTGCACTTTAAATCCAACTTTTAGGGAGACAATAAAAACGTTATTTGACAACAAGCATAATGCGGAAGTAGAAGAATTAATATCCTCTCAGGCAGAGGGGTTCGATAAATTGACATCAAAATTCAAAGATGATTCAAACGAAGATAATTTTATATTTGATATTGAGCACTCAGTTTATATAAATAGATATACCTACAGCCCCGTCATTCGTTTTGAAGAGTATGACGAGCATGAGTTTATTGATGATTGTAATATTCAATTCTATATTGAAGAACATTACCTTGAACAACTTATTAAAAATTTAGGGTTTAATTTGCGTGGATATATATTAGGTAAACATAACCCTGAAGGAGTCGCTAAGTAATTAGATAGAAGGTCTCTATCATTCGACTTTTAATTGAAAGCTAATATTCTTTCTAAGAGTGGGATGGCGAAAGTAAAAGTCGCCATTTGCAGCCACCTTAATCACGGTTGTAAAGTCGCGTGTATTTCGGCAGGCTGTCCCAGTGGTTTAGTGCGGCTTTCATGGCTTCATCCTCATTAGAAAAAAGTGCATCGGCCACGGGCAACCAGTTCAGTTTTCCATCCTCCACAGTTTTGTAGCGCACATCCCAGAACTCAGCGCGCAGCCATATTACATAGCGCTGGGATGGCCAGATGTTTTGATTCCAGATCGCGTCATAGGTCAGCTTTTCACCGCGCTCCATGGAGTGAAGCCGAAGGCTTGAAGGGCAACCAAATCCGCGCCGGTCAGATCATCTACGTGAAAACTAAAGGCAAGAAAAACCGCGCGGTGCCGATAACTGAAAAATTACAGGCTGATCTGCCATCAAGCAGGAAAGCACAGGTGCTCTTTGAACCATGCTATTCAGCTTTTAGAAAGGCCATGCAACGAGCTGGCATAGAGACACCTGCTGGGCAGCTTACGCATATTTTGCGCCACACCTTCGCGTCTCATTTCACGATGAATGGCGGCAATATTCTCGTACTTCAGCAGATACTGGGGCATACAGATATAAAGGATACAATGCGGTATGCGCACTTTGCACCGGATCACTTGCCTGAGGCTTTGAGATTTAATCCACTAAGTATTATGGACTGAAGAAGATGTTAATGGATAAAACAAAGTACAAATACAGTTTGCATGAAATTCTTTGTCTAAAGACTTATGCAGAAGCATTTGAAGCTTATCGAGTTGATGACTATGACAAAGAAATTACAGAATGGGCTGAGAGAGAAATAATAGAGGGGAATGGTTCAGAAACCATTTTGATTCTCGCCTCTCTTAATTTAGATAAAAAACCGGATCCTTATGAGGTAAAACATTACCTTTCAGCTTATATGCGCCAAGAGGGTATTTTCTTGCCTAATCTTAACGAAAGCTCTGTTGTATGGTTAAGAATTAAAACTTGGTTTTTACTTCATATTGAATCTATTGACGAAATCGAACTCAGATTACACCAAATACCTTCGTTCCCATTGGGTCCTGATTCTCTTTTGTCCAGCAAAATAACTTGGCGATACTATCATTTATACGAAGAATTGTTTGAAGATTGGGGACCAGATTATCCCTCCAAAGCGTCTAAAATGAGCGAGCCAGAAATAATTAACTACGTAAGGGACAGATTAAAACCGTTTTATCGAATCCTTACCAATAAAGATTGGATTGACTTATTATCTGGTAACTATCGTAATTCTCCTAAGATACGTAAACAGGAAATAAATTGATGGGCGTTGAATTTCATATAACAAGAGCAGAGTTTTGGGCTGAGAACGATGATAATCAAATCAGTTCTGATGAATGGTTCAATATCATAAATAGCGATCCCGAACTTAGTCTTTCCCCAAGAAATGGAGAGTTTAATGCCATATGGAATGGGGGTGGTTCGGACGGAGAAGACTGGCTTGATTGGTCTGAAGGTAACATTTATACCAAATGGCCACCAACTCCCCTCTACCGGAAAATGCTCCAAATATCTCACAAGCTGAACGCGAAAGTAATGGATGACGATGGCACGATATATGAAACTCCAGACGCTTGGCAATACAATCCAAAAAGCTGTGTAGCCACGGCTTCAGTTGATACTACAAATGGGAGAAAAATGGCAGAAGAGCGTAACGCTATTCAATGCTTCCTATCGCTGTTCGGACTAAAGAAAAGATAAAAAAGAGTGATTTACTGTTCTCACTCGCGTCGAATTGGGGTTGATAATCGCTTGGTCGCTGGTTCAAACCCAGCAGGGGCCACCAAATTTTACCTTTAAAATCATATCAATAAGCCACCTTGCATGAGGTGGCTTTTTTGTTTTTAAGCATCAGCGGCGCTCGAGATTTTCATCTTAAGCGCTGGAAAGTGTACGCAATTCCTCACTTAATCATTAAGAACTAGACAACAGATGTGTCATTTTGTAAACATGTAGATTCAGATGTTGGGACAACTACAGGGAATGCACTGTGATTTACGACTGTTTCTTATATTATGATGAAGATATGCTATTAGATATTAGGCTCAATACTCTTAATGATGTCGTAGATCGCTTTGTGATTGTGGAATCAACCCATACATTCACCGGGAAGCCTAAAAAGTTAAATTTTGATATTAATAAGTTTGAAAAATTTAAAGATAAAATAATTTATGTGATCTTTAATGAACGGCCTATATTTAAGCAGGAACACGCAGACCAATATGATGCATGGGCGAATGAAGCCGCGACTAGAAATGCAATCATGCGGGGTTTAAAAGATGCTGGTGACACTGATCTTATTTTAATTTCTGATGTTGATGAAATATTCAAGCCAGAAATTATTAAGGAAATAAATCCTAAGCAGCTATGTACAATACTGCATATGCCTTTTTATAATTATCAATTTAACCTTCAGGTTTTCAATCCTGATGGTTCTGCACGTCAATGCAGACTGCCACGCGCAACCAGCATGCGCAACTTACGAGATCATTTTGATAGCAAGCCAGAAACCTTCAGGAACATCAAAAAATCAGGTTTATTTGACGATTTTATTGCCAGAAATTGGTTTAAATTTCGTAGCAAGGTTATCAAAGATGCTGGCTGGCACTTTTCATGGATTATGACACCAGAAAGAATTTCTGAGAAAATGTCGTCAATTTCACATACCGAATATGATCTGCCGCATTTAAACAATAAAGAGCACATCATTAAATCTTTAATCGATGGAAAGGATTTGTGGAATAGAGATAGAAATCTCGTCAAACAAAACCTATCAGATGACAAGTTTCCAGCGTATTTGGTTTCGAATAAAGATAAATATAAAGAGTTTATTCTATAATGGTTTTAGATAATTCATAACACCAAAAAATAATAATATTAAAATCATATCAAAAAGCCACCTCGCTCAAGGTGGCTTTTTGTTTACTCAATCCAAAATAAACTGGCGTGCAATGATTCAATCGCGCTCCATCTCACTCACCTGCCACCTTACAGAGCTCACGCCTTTCTCGAGGCTGATGCGGCTTACCAGACTTTCCAGCTGATCGGTCAGTGTGGGATTCCCCATCACCTCCGCATTGACTTCCATGCGATGCGGCGGATCCAGGTCTTCGCTGTGCAGCGATTGCAGGCGCAGACCGCTGCCGCCCAATGTATGCAGCATCAGGCTGCGTACCTGTACTTCATCCTGCGCGAGACAGATGATTTGTACTTTGTAGTGCTGGATAGCCTCGGCAGCGGAGACAATGGTTTGGCGATTGATGCCAAGCGCCAACTCACGCAACAGGATATTGGCGCAAAGGATCACCATGCAGCCAATCGCGGCTTCGAGCAGTAATCCCATGCTGCACAGTACGCCAATCGCGGCGGTGCACCACAAGGTCGCGGCGGTATTCAACCCGCGAATGTTTAGGCCATCACGCATGATCACGCCGCCGCCCAGGAAGCCGATACCTGAGACCACATAAGCGGCAACGCGTGAGGCATCGCTAGCAATGCCTGGCACGCTTTGCGTCATCAAAACAAACAGGCAAGCGCCGGTGCTCACCAGCGCATTAGTGCGTAAACCGGTCATGCGCTGGCGGAGCTGGCGCTCACAGCCAATTAATGCGCCCAACACCAGCGCGACGGTAACGCGCAGTAAAAAGATTTTCCAATCCATAATAGACCTCACTCCGCCGTGCTTTTGCCTGCGGAACAACGGGGTTAATAATTGGATTACAGCTAGAGCCGTTACCGCTGTGGATCAGCAGCAAAACGCTAATGAGAAAGGGAGATTCTGGAAGGAAGTCCGCTGTCTTAACGCGCGGTTAAGACAGCGTGATAGCTATCTTACCGCAAAGGCCTGTTGTAATCGTTCGGGACAAGTGTCCAATGTCGTGATCCTCTTGGGTAAAAATTCGCCGCGATTTTAAAGCGCTCGCCGCCGCGTTGCCAACCGCAAAATCCACTTTGTTTAAGTTGGGTTATGAAAATGCCAGCCCGCCACGGCTAATTTAGCGTCCCGTCATCAACCAGTGGCTTAGCGTGCCGGCGTTGGCATAACCGTTAATAATGGCGGCATAGCTATCGAAACGGTTACTGACTTCATTAACCTGATTGTTATAGAGATCGCTTTCTGCAGTCAACACATCCAGTAATGAACGACGACCTAAGTGATACCACTGATCAAAAAAGTCTTTACGGATGCGATCGGATTCCACAATCAGGTTTTTATACAGTGCGGCACGTTCTGCGGTGGAATGTGCGTTCTGATTGGCCGTCCGCACGCGGTTTTCCAACTCACGCCGCTGTTCCTGCACCTGCTCGCGATTCGCTTCGGCACGCTTAATGGCGGCAATTTCCTGTGCGGTGGTTGAGCCGCCACGGAATAAACCCCAGCTAACGTTCAAACCGGTTTGCCAGGCTTGCTGACGGCCTAACTGATCTTCACGCGTGTTTTTACTGACCGTCCAGTTGAGCTTCGGCAAGCCCGAGGCTTTGATGGCTTCGGCTTCCTTAAAAGCCGCACGTTCTTCAGCGCTGGCGCGCAAGATCAGCGGATGCCCATCCAGACTCGAAAGCTGGCGATTTACGTCCGCAAAGGGAAGCGCCCACTTGTCGCTGGCCGGCAGAATTACCCGGCTATCGCCCAATAGACGATGCAGAGTGATCTCTACATCACGCGCGCGTGATTCCGCGTTTTCCAGATAGCTCTGCGCCTGCAGTAGCCGTCCTTTTGCCTGTGTGAGTTCACTGCGGCGGCCCGCATCCAACTGAACAATGCCGTTGAGCATTTTGGTCAGTTCTGCCATGCGCGCCAGATATTGCTTGCTGATGGCGATAACGTGCTGCTGTTTATCCCATTCAATCAATGCATTACTTACCTGCATGGCGAGCTCTTCGCGCTGAGCCTGAACCGTTTGCCGCGCAGACGTAACACGTTCCTGACGGCTTTCAATGGTGCTGCGGGTTTGGCCAAAATCGTACAAATTGGTTGCGACTGACAAGCCTAAAGAGGGGGTACTGTCCTGATATTGATAGTTTTTAACGCCGTTACCAAACTCTTTAGTGGCTGATGAGGCCGTAACGTCCACCTGCGGCCAACGCTGCCCCTTCGCATCTTCGACGTTGGCTTCGGCCGCCTCGCCCTGCGCCATATACGCCTTCAACGTCGGACTCATGCTCCAGCTAATACGCGCAGCGGCAAGGAATTTTTGGCGCAGCTCACTCGCTGCGACCGTTTCATTCTCCGGTCCGCTCAGGCTCACCCGAGCCCCCTCCTGCGAGATATCGCTGGATTCCGCCATCACATTCACTGCGGGAGTCAATAAGGCGGCGATACAAACCGCGCACACGGAGAAGTAACGCACTATTGCACGGTGCATCGTATTCTTTATTTTCATCATTTTAACGCTCGCGGAATGCTTCTTTAGCCTTCAGAACTGGCTTCAACAGATAATCGAGAATGGTTTTCTCACCGGTGCGGATCTCGACGGTGGCGATCATGCCTGGAATGATCGGCAGATCTTTATTGCCGGCGTGCAGCGTGCTTTTATCCGTCAGGATCAGAACGCGATAGTAGGTATCATCCGGGCGGCCACTGGCGGCTTTTTGCTCGTCTTTCAACGTATCAGGGCTGATG
Organism: Candidatus Pantoea floridensis; assembly: GCF_900215435.1. Taxonomy (NCBI): domain Bacteria; kingdom Pseudomonadati; phylum Pseudomonadota; class Gammaproteobacteria; order Enterobacterales; family Erwiniaceae; genus Pantoea; species Candidatus Pantoea floridensis. The sequence goes on along the minus strand of NZ_OCMY01000001.1, from coordinate 2,481,904 downwards.
TACTCCACATGCCCATCAAGCCCGCCGTAAATGGCAAAGTCGTAGGCGGTAATCTTCACCTTGGCCGGTAAACCGGGATGGAGAAATGCCACGTCAGACGGACGGATTTTTCCTTCAACCAGCAGCTGTTCTTCCAATGGAACGATTTCGAGGATGTGTTCGCCCGGCTGGATCACGCCGCCGATGGTGTTAACGCGCACATTTTTCACCGTGCCGCGCACGGGCGCAGTCAGGGTGGTTCGCTCTACCACATCGGCGCGCCCCACCAGGTTTTCACTGACCTGGCTCAGCTCTAGCTCCAGCCGCGTCAGCTCTGCATGCGCTTCAGATTGATAGCGATTGCGACGCTCAACGATTTGCGCCTGGATGTCATTCGCCTGGCGCTGCATGCGCAGCAGCTCGACTTCAGACAACAGCCCTTTTGCAGCCAGCGGCTCCGCCAGGTGAATCTCGCGCAGAGATAAGGCGTAACTACGCTGCAGCGAGGTAATGCTGTCATTAAGCGCGCGCTTGCGCGATTCGTAGGCCTGGGTCTCTTGCGCAACGATGGCAGGATCGCTCTTCACCTGCTCATCAAACGCCAGCGGCAGCGAATAAGCCTCGGCGCGCAAACGCGCAATGCTGCCCTTCAGACCCACCACTTTACTCAGGACTTCGCGGTAGCTGGACTGCGCGCGAGTGGGATCGATCTTCAGTAATACATCACCGCGATTTACCACCGAACCTTCATGTACGTTCATCTCCGCCAGAATGCCGCCTTCAAGGCTTTGAATCACCTGTTCGCGGCTGCGCGAGATGACTTTGCCATCGCCTTTGGTAATCTCTTCAACCCGGGCGAAGTTGGCCCAGAGAAGCCCTATACCTAACACCGCAATAATCAGCCACATCACCAGCCTGGAACCGGGTGTGGTTTGCGACAGCAGTGAAGCCTGCACATCGTTCATAAACTCAGCGTCAGCAGCAGACAGAGGCTTGACGCGGTTACGCCATGGCAGCAACTTGCTCATACGGCTGCCTCCTGCCCGGCGGCCACCGGCGTGGAAGGCGTTAGCGCCTGGCGCGGCTGCGCTTTATTTTTCCCCTCCAGCGTGGCCAGCACCCGATCTTTGGGACCGTCCGCGACCACTTTTCCCTCTTCCACCACGATGATGCGATCGACCAGCGCCAAAATGGAGGGACGATGTGTCACCACAATCAACGTATGTCCTTCGCTGGCGTGGCGGAGATGCGTAAGAAACTGATTTTCAGTCATGCTATCCATGGCGCTGGTTGGCTCATCCATCAGCACAATTTTGGGACGCGTTAACAAGGTGCGCGCTAGCGAAACCAGCTGTCGCTGCCCGCCGGATAATCCTTCTCCGCCCTCGCCCACCATCAGGTTGATACCGCTCGGATGGCGCGCAGCCACCTGATCCAGGCCGGTAAGTTTTAGTACGCGCAGCAGCTCATTGGCGGTGGCATCCGGGCGGCCAATCATCACATTTTCACGCAGCGTGCCGTAAAACAGACGCGCATCCTGGCTAACAAACCCGACGGCTTTGCGCCAGTCCGCCGGATCGATCTGGTTAACGTCCAGGCCATCCGCCGCCAGCTGGCCTTTAATCGGCTGATAAAGCCGCGCCATCACACGTAACAAGGTAGATTTACCGCTGCCAATACGGCCAAGAATGGCGACGCGTTCACCCGCGTTAATGCTCAGCGAGATGTCCTGCAAAATCTCTGGATTGGGCTTCATTGGCGGAGCCGGATAAGAGAAGCTCACATTGCGCAGTGAGATCGCACCGCTCAGAGGGGGATCGGTCAGATAGGTTTTGCTGCTGTCGCGATCGACAGGCATCTCCATTAATTTGTTCAAGGACATCATCGCGGCTTTCGCCTGTTGATAGCGCACCGCCAGACCCACCACCTGCCCCAGCGGACCGGTTGCACGGCTGGCTAGCATCACGGTGGCGATCATGGCCCCCATGGTAAACGTGCCGGCATTAATCAGATAGACGCCCGCCACCACCAGCATCACCGTCTGAAACTGTTGCAGGAACGTCACCACGCCGGTTGCCAGCGTCGAATAGCGTTTAGATCTCATGGCGTTGGCTGATTGCAGCGCGCTGAAATTTTCCCAGCGACGCTGCATATGCGCTTCGCCGCCCACCGCTTTAAGCGTCTCCATGCCCTCGATCGATTCGATCAGCACGCCCTGCTTCAATGAGGCATCGCGCAAGTTCTCTTTCATGATGCGCGCCAGCGGCCACTGGATCGCAGCGCTGACGATGATGATCATCGGGATCATCATCAGCGGAATGATGGCCAGCGGACCGCTAATAAAGAAGATCACGCCAACAAACATCAGGATGAAGGGTAAATCGGAGATAGCCGCGAGTGTTGCTGAGGCCACAAAATCGCGTACGGATTCATATTCGCGAATCTGGTTAGCAAAGGTGCCCGACGATGCCGGCTTATGCTCCATCTGAATCGACAGAGCCTGACGAAACAGCATACTGCCCAGCACCAAATCGGCCTTCTTACCGGCCATATCCAGCAGGTGCGCGCGCACAAAGCGCGTTATCGCTTCGAAGATCATCGCAATCGTGACGCCAATCGCCAGCGACCACAGCGTAACGAACGCCTGGTTGGGGACTACGCGATCGTAGACATTCATGGTGAAGAAAATACTGGAGAGCGCCAGCACATTGATTAATACCGCGGCGATCGCGGCACTGCGATAGTAGCGGCGATAGCGCCACAGCGTGGTAAACAGCCAATGTCCTTTGACCTCCGGCAGCATGGCACTGGCGCGCTCGTCCAGTACCGCTGCCGGTTTGGCCAGCACGGCAAAGCCGGCATAGATCTCATTGAGCTCCGCGAGTGTCATCTCCACGGCTTTTTCGCTGACATCTGGCATCACCAGCTGGAAGCGCAGCTCGCGTTGATTCTCCGCATTGGTCTGTATTCGGCGCGAAAGCACAATGCAGCCGCCGTAGCCTTTGCGCAGCAAAATCATCGGCATTAACGGCTCTGGCAGCTCTTGCAGGCGGCGTTCGACCATGCCGCCCGTGATGCCGGCGTTTTCCAGCGCAGTCATGGCCTGCGAGGGGCTAAGAAATGTCGCTTTGGGCAAACCCGCCACCAGCGCATCTTCACTTTTTTCACGGTTGTAATGTTTGCAGATCCACGCCACGCTTTTTAACAGCGTGTCATCTACGGTGGTTTCTATTCGAGCAACAGAACGCGCATCCCGCTCCACAGCATCCTGCTTCTGGTCGACCATTTCCCGACTCCTGTAAACCTGACAAAAAAACGGCGGGCACATTGCCCACCGTTTCATCTGTTTGAAGGGGCAAAATTTTGACAGATGTCAGGTTTCAGAAAGTCTAAGGCTTGTCTCAAAGGGATATAACGATTTGTTTAACATTGGGAAGATGGCGTTTTGCAGGGTGAAAACCGGGGGCTGTTGATGCTCCTCATCTGCGTGTTATCTTACTGACTCGCTTGATAGCAATCGGAAAATAGCAATGGCAAAACAGCGCGTAGGTATCGTATTTGGTGGCAAATCGGCCGAACATGAAGTGTCGTTACAATCAGCCAAAAATATCCTTGAAGCCATTGATAAGAATAAATATGAAGTGGTGTTACTGGGGATTGATAAACAGGGCGAATGGCATCTGAATGATGCGTCGGGTTTTTTACTCAACGCTGAAAATCCGGCGTTGATTGCCCTCAATCGGTCTGGCGAAAATATCGCGCTGGTACCCGGCAGCGCCTCGCAGCAGCTGATAACACGCCAGCAGGCGCAGCCGCTGTCACAGCTGGATGTGATTTTCCCCATCGTACACGGCACGCTGGGTGAAGATGGCTCGCTGCAAGGTCTACTGCGCATGGCTAATCTGCCGTTTGTCGGTTCAGATGTACTGGGTTCCGCCGTGAGCATGGATAAAGATTTTACCAAACGTCTGTTGCGCGATGCCGGACTCAATGTCGCGCCGTGGCTGAGCGTTACGCAGGCACAGCGCGCCAAGGTCGATGCTCAAGCGGTGATCGCGCGCTTTGGCCTGCCGCTGTTTATCAAACCCGCTAACCAGGGCTCGTCGGTGGGCGTGAGTAAAGTTGATAGCCTGGAACAGTTTGATGCAGCGCTGGATCTCGCCTTTACTTTCGATCGCAAGGTGTTGATTGAGCAAGGCATTAAAGGTCGTGAGATTGAGTGTGCGGTGCTGGGTAATGATACGCCGGAAGCCAGTCCGTGCGGCGAAGTGGTGGTACACGATGCATTCTACTCGTATGACACCAAGTACATCAGTGAAAGCGGTGCCCACGTGGAGGTGCCGGCGGCAATCAGCGATCAAGAAAGTGATGCCATTCGCGCAGTGGCGATAACTGCTTTCCAGGCGCTGGAGTGTTTCGGTATGGCGCGCGTCGATGTGTTCCTGACGGATGCCGGGGAGATTATTGTCAATGAGGTGAATACGTTACCGGGTTTCACCAATATCAGCATGTATCCGAAGCTCTGGCAGGCAGCAGGCTTGAGCTACAGCGATTTAATATCGCGTCTGATCGTGCTGGCGCAGCAGCGCCATCAGCTCACCAGCCAGCTTAAAAGCAGCGTGTAACCGGCATGGACGTGGCTCAGGCCACGTCCATGATATTGCGCGGCTCCGTCGCCGGTGAGGTTTGATTGCGGCCGTTGCGCTTGGCGAGGTAGAGATTCTTATCCGCTGCCGATACTAAGCGGTTGATAACCGCCGGCCATTCCCGTTCGCTCTGGGCGCTGCCGCGCGCCAGACCTAAACTGGCCGTCACCGTTACCGTGTTGCCCTGAATCCAGAACTTCTCCTTCACCATAGCCTGACGCACGGTTTCGGCCAGCTGATACAGCTGGCTGTGATTGCAGTCAAATACCACCACCACAAATTCTTCGCCGCCGAAACGACACACCAGACCACGATTGCCAACCACCTGCTGAATACGGCGCGCAATCTCCTCCAGCACACTGTCGCCAGCATCGTGGCCGAAGTTGTCATTAATCGCTTTGAAATAGTCGACATCCAGCAACACGACCCCCGCTTCGCGCTGCAGTGAAAAGGGTTCATTCTTCAGGCTTTCATACAGGCCGGAACGGGAGAGCAATTGGGTGAGGAAATCATAATTAGCGCGCAGTGAAAGACGGTGATTGAGCTGCCTGATCGCATCCATACTCACCGCCACCAGCAACGGGCTGATCGCAACGGTGGCAACGCCAAGGCGTGCTGAGGTGAGATGGCTAATGGGCAGCAGCGCATCGTCGCCCTGAATATTCATAACGCCATGCGAAACCAAGACGATCTCGGTGATCCCTGTGATCAGAATAACCAGGCTGGTCAGCGGAATCGGCAACACAATGGCGCACCAGATCAGCGCCGGTACCGGAAAGGTCAGGCTGCCGGCACCACCAATTAATGCCCCAACGATCAACGACACAATGACCGCCGCCAGCGGCAGCAGTTTGCCGGGATGCAGTAAGGTGCGCGGCGCTACCGTGCGCAGCGGGCGCGCCAGCATCACCGGGAGCAACATCAGTGAAGTCGAAAACTGCTCGCTAAACCAGTCGCCCCACGCCACGATAAAGCGCGCGTTGAAGTCGACATCCTGCGCCCAGGCACCCCAGGTGGCGCAGGCCGCCGCGCCGAGGAAACAGGCAGGAAAAATGCGCATGGCATTAAACACCTGGCTATGCGCCGAAGGGCGCTGCAGATGTTTGATCAGCATGCTGACCGCCACGAGAATAAACAAAATATTGGCGAAATTGACGGTGAACGCTGGCAACGCCCAGCCGGAAAATACCATGTCGTTAAAGACCATGGCACTGAAACACACCAGATAACTCGAGGTGGTGTGCAAAAACGGGTTACGCACCATTAAACCGGCCACCAACGCATTTACCGGCCAGAACAGTGAAAACTCTTCGGGGATGCGTAAATGGCTACCGATAAAACAGAAAAACAACGTAATGAAGAACAGCGTGAGAGCATTCTTTTTTAAATTATTCTCTTCAAACAGCATAACGCGCATACGTCTGAATCCTGTAACCTGGAAATCGCTGCCATCAGCCATGGGCATCAGCAAGCATTAAACCTGAAATAACCGTGCGATGATTCGGTAATTAAGCAAGTGTTCGTCATCCTACTCTGCGGCTGGATGGCGCTCAATCTGCCATGAAAGCAGGATAGGGGCCAGGTGGTATTGCGGTAACGTCAGAGAAAAAGGATGCAACTGTGGCAATTATGCCCTGTAAATAAAAAAATCGGATATCCGAGATATCCGATTTTAGGGTGAAAAAATGACTTTCCCGCCGAGGATTGTTGCTATTTAACCGCAACGGGCCACTGGCTTAGCCGAATGCCACGTTCAGGGGCGCTTTCACCAAAATCCTGTAATACCGCTTTTACATCCGGATCCATATATTCGGCATTATCGTGTTCGACAATCACTACGCTATTTTCCGGAATCTCCGCCAGTAATCCCTGCAATTTGGGATTATGCATAAAAGTGAGGTTTTGCTGGAAGCGCAATACATAGTGATCGTCATAACGCGTGAGCTGCAAAGCATTACGATGACTTTTATAGATGCTGCAAAGGACCTGGGTGGCGATGCCAATCCCAATCCCCGCGAGCATGCCAAATACGATAATGCCGCCGATGGTGGCAAGGAAAGGCACATATTGCTGCGCGCCCATGCGCATCTGTTCAATGAACAGACGCGGCGTCGCCAGCTTATAACCGGTGTAAAGCAACACGGCTGCCAGGCTGGCAAGAGGGATGGCGTTTAGCAGATGGCTAAACCACAGGCCGCAAATCAGCAGCAGCACACCATGAATCAGAATGGAGAGCTTGGTTTGTGCGCCCGAGCTGACGTTCACCGAGCTACGCACAATCACCGCGGTAATGGGCATCGCACCAAGAAAACCGGCAGTGAGATTACCAATGCCCTGCGCAAACATCTCTTTATTCGGTGACGGCGCAGGATGCTGTGGGCGCAGCTTTTTCAGTGCTTCCTGACTCAGCAAGGTTTCAAGGCTCGCCACTAATGCCAGCGTTAGCGCCACCATCCACACGGAAGAATTTTGCCATGCCTGCCAGTCTGGCGTTTCAAGCTCTGCCGCCAGCGCGGATAGGCTATCGAATGCGGGCAGCGCAATACGCGGTAAATCTTCGGCCAGTGCGGGAAAAAGGCGATCGCCAAACACCGTCGCGACACAACCTATCAGCACGGCGACCAGCGGCCCGGGGATCCAGTTCAGCGCTTTAACTGATTTGATCAGCGGCGTGGTCCACAGCCATAAAATAGTCAGACCCGTGCCAGCCACCAGCATTGCACTGGCTGAGAACGCAAACTCGCCATTCACCAGCGAGATCAGCTCCACATCACCCTTTGCGCCAAAGGCCACAGGGATTTGCTGCATGATCAGTAAAATACCAATCGCTGCCAGCATGCCTTTAATCACACTTCCCGGAACCAATGAGATGAAGCGCCCGGCACGTAACACCCCCAACACACACTGCAGCACGCCCGCTAAAATCAGCGCGGTGAGAAAGGCAGAAAAGCTGCCCAGCGTGGCGATGGATGCTACCACAATGGTGACTAATCCAGCGGCAGGTCCACTCACCGCAAAGCGGGATGGGCTGAGCGCAGTGACCAGCAATCCACCGATTACGCCGGTAAGTAAACCCGCAAACGGCGGCAGTCCGCTGGCTTGCGCGATACCAAGACAGAGCGGCAGCGCAACCAGAAATACCACTAAACCCGCGGGAATATCCTGACGAAGGGTGCTCAGATTCATGGCGTAAATTCCTCTGCAGATTGCTGGATTAACTCTTTCAAATGGCCGGATTGCAAATCGTAGACGCAGCCAAAAACGTCCAACGCTTGTCCGGCTTGCCACGCCTGCCGAACCGGCTCGCTGGCCACGAGCTGCGCATATTGTGCCAGCACATTGGCTTCCACCAACCTGTTGAGCCTGGTACCCTCTTCTCCGGCATCGCTGGCGTGATACTCCACCAGCCCTTGCTGTAAACTCCTGCGCAGTGCAGCGATACGCCGCGCCAATGCCGAGTTCTCTGTGGCCAGCGGGCTGGCAGGTAAGCCCAGGGCAGCCTGCACGCCGCCACAGCCGTAATGGCCACATAGCACGATGCGCTGCACGCCCAGATAGAAAATGGCGTACTGCATAACACTCATCAGATTATCGTCATCCGGTACCACCATATTGGCGATATTACGGTGCACAAACAGTTCGCCCGGGTGCGAACCGGTGAGCACTTCCGCCGGCACGCGACTATCTGAACAGCCAATCCACAACGAGTGTGGTTTTTGCTGATGCAGGTATTTTTCGAAGTAATCGGGATTGCGCTCGCGGCGCTGCAAAGCCCAACTGCGATTTTTCGCTAATAAGGGTTTCAGTGTCGTCACAATAATCTTCTCTCTACGTTTAAAATATCGCTTTCAGGCAAATAGCGTCGCTATTAAACGCGGCTATGGAGAATAATTGAGGACGAAAGCAGAACTTCCTCACAGAAATTGTTTATAGACGCTTAAGCATGGCGTTGCATCATGAATATTTTCATGGATGACAAATCCAGACTATTTGTAAAATAAAATTCAGCAAACGTATGTAGAGAGTAAATTTACGCAAGCATCAGGAAAAAGAGAGCGTGAAGTAAAAACGCGGCACAACAAAGCATTAAGCACCTAACTTATTAATATATTCTTAATACCATTACAAAAATATACACGCAATTGCGGCAAGCCTTTAGCCGAGGTGGGAAATTTAAACCATTCGGGCTGGGAAGATTCCTAATTATAAAATTTATGATTAGAACGATTCACTGCTTTTATATTAATTCAGCGCTATTTTTCACTCAGTTCATACGAATAATTAAGCAAGAGATCAGGAATATAATGAGGAGAATAATAGTTTCGCAGAAAAGTAAATAAAGGTGGATCTAAAAAAGACGTTAACGCGCCTGCATTAGCAGGCGCTATTTCGCTTGACGAATTATTTACCGTTCCAGGCTTTCATACGCGCATCGCGCACCTGTAACTGCTGTTCCGGGGAGAGTTTGTTGTAATTCTCTGCCATACCGCTTTCCCAATCGCCATACAGTGGATTCGGCAGCACGATAAATTGCGTACCAAAATGCTGATGGTTAAGGCTGACGAATTGCTGACGCTGGGCATTCCCCTGATGCCAGGTGGCACCACCGAAGTCGTTCAGGTTGTCACCCACATACAACACCACGTTGTAACCCGCATTTTTCACCGCGTCGAAGCGCTCTTGCTTATTAGAATTACCGCTGCTTAAGCGCACGGTTTTGTCGTTCACGCCGGAAAAGCCCAACCTGGTGAGGTTCTCAACGGTCGCGGCATAATCCTTCCGATCGCGATTAGAGATATAAAACATGGTGCCGCCATGGCTGTTCACGTAATTGGCAAATTCCACCGCGCCCGGCACCGCCGTAGCCTGGCGCGCCTGGGTCCACGCTGACCAGGTTTTAGCGGAGAAGGGCTGCCCATTTTTCGCCTGCCACGCGCTATAAGCGCTGTTATCGATCATCGTTTCATCCAGATCGACGATCACCGCTTTCGGTTTTCCTGCCAGGGAGGGCGCCTGATCAAACGCCATGCGCGCGGTGTTAAATGCTTGCCAGCTCAATGCCTGATATTCGCCGGATTGCTGGAACCAGTTCACCGCCAGCACGGATTGCTGGCCGAGCTGCTGTTGGGCCTGCTGTTTTGACGGCTGGGCACAGCCCGCCAGGGCCAGCACGATGAAGCCAGACGCGGCCAGCCAGGTGGTGTTTTTCATCATTTCATCCTTAAGTGATTATGGTCAGTTTTTGTAAAGCTTTAAAAATGTAGCAGTTAACGTAAGCTGTGGGCAGCAGAATACGGCATTCAGGTTATAGGAGACACTTATGGTTCAGCACCTGCACCGCGGTCCACGTTCAGCGCTGTTAGAGGGCCTTACGTGGCTGGAATATGCGTTCCAGCCGGCGGGCCAACCGGCTCCGGCCAATGCGGCGTACGGTCAGCAGCGTCACAGCGCCAACGTGGTGCTGGCGAGTCAAAACCAGCCGCCGAAAAGTTGTGAATCTGATGGAGTGATTGGCGAACATCATCTGCCGGTCGCGGTATATACCGCCGATTGTTTACCGGTATTGTTTGCCGATCCGCAACAGCAGCAGGTTGCAGCGGTGCATGCAGGGCTGAAAGGTACGCTAGGTGGCGTATTAAATAACGCCGTGGATCGTTTGCTGGAACGGGGTGCCAGCCGCGAAACACTGCGTGTCGCTATCGGCCCAGCCATTGGTCCCTGCTGTTATGAACTGGGCAACGATCTTGTCACACAGATGCGGGATCGTAGCGATCTGCCACCGCTACAGTGGTCTACGCAGCAGCCACACAACGCGCAGGCAATTCGCCCACAGGCGCGTGCGCAGCAGCAAGGGATTTGGTTTGATCTGCCACATCTGGCTCGGAGTTTACTGTTACAGCGCGGTATTCAGGCGGAACATATTGAGGTCGTGAAGGTTTGTACTTACTGTATGGCGGAGCCGGGATCCAGCTATCGCTATAACACCCATTTTGCCAGCGGCTATCAGTCGCGCTTCTCGTGGATCCGTACCCGCGGCTAGCGGCTTCACGTCCTTGTGAAGCCGGTCGGTCAGTGAATCACTGCATTAAGGGCCAGCACGCCCGCCAAACCGAGAATCGAGATCAGCGTTTCCATTACCGTCCAGGTCTTCAGGGTTTCCACCACGCTCAGGTTGAAGTAGCCCTTAAACAGCCAGAAGCCGGGATCGTTAACGTGCGATGCGATAACACTGCCGGAGCCCACAGCCAGCACCATCAGTGCGGGATCGGCATGTGTCGCAGCGATAATCGGCGTGACGATACCAGCGGTGGTGATAGCAGCCACCGTGGCCGAGCCCAGCGCCACGCGCAGCATGGCGGCCACCGTCCAGCACATCAACAGCGGCGACAGTGATGATCCCTTCATCATATCGGCAATATAGTTACCCACGCCGCTGTCCACCAACACCTGTTTGAATGCGCCACCGCCGGCGATGATAAAGATGATCATGGCGATGGCAGCAATCGACTCGCCGCACATATCCATCACTTCTTCCATCTTCCGGCCATTACGCAAACCGAGGGTCAGCACCGCAATCACCACCGCAATAAACAGCGCCACCGCCGGGTTGCCGATGAACTCGAAGAACTGGCGCAACGCGTTTTCTTTTGGCGTGGTCAATTCAAAAACAGCGGCAATCGCCATCAGCACCACCGGAATAACGGCGGCAAAGATGCTGATACCGAAGCCCGGCATCTCCTCTTCGGTGAAGATTTTCGGGTTATACAGACCTTCTGGCGGCGACTTCTCAAAGCTCTTGAGGAATTTGGAGAACACCGGCCCGGCAATGATCACCGTCGGAATGGTGATGATCATGCCGTACAGCAGGGTGGTACCGAGATTGGCGCCAAAGATGGTGGCTATCGCCGTTGGACCCGGATGCGGTGGCAGGAAGCAGTGAGTCACCGACAACGCTGCAACCATCGGCACGCCGACGTACAACAGCGGTAAGCCCGCCGCCGCCACAATGGTGAACACCAGCGGCAGCAGCAGCACGAAGCCGACTTCATAGAACATGGCTAAACCGACAATCAGTCCGGTGACCACCAGCGCCCATTGCAGCCGCTCTTTACCGAAGGCAGCGATGAGCGTGGTGGCAACGCGCTGTGCCGCACCGGTATCGGAAACCAGCCGGCCGAGCATGGCACCAAAGCCGAGAATCATCGCTAATCCGCCCAGCGTCGAACCGATACCTTTTTGAATGGAGGCCATCACATTGAGTGGCGTCATGCCTTCGGCAATACCCACCACCGCCGACACAAACACCAACGCAATGAAGCCGTTGACCTTAAATACAATCATCAACACCAGCAGCAGTATCACACCCAGCACAATGATAGTGATTGGCATTTTTTATTATCCTTAGGAATACAGAGGGGTGATTAAGGTTTAGGCGCGAGCTGACGATAATGCCAGCCGCGCCCCCGGCATCACACGGCGACGCGCATGCCACCATCAACGAACAGCAGATGTCCATTAACGAAGTTTGATGCCCCCGAAGCCAGGAACACCGCCGCGCCAATCAGCTCTTCTGGCTTGCCCCAGCGCGCAGCAGGCGTACGCTTGGTTAGCCAGCCGGTAAAGGCGGGATCGTCCGCCAGCGCCTGCGTCATCTCGGTAACGAAATAACCCGGCGCGATGGCGTTTACCTGAATGTTGTGACGCGCTAACTCCACGCACATTCCACGCGTCAGCATGGTGACCGCCCCTTTTGAGGCCGCATAAGGCGTGATGGTGTCGCGTCCTAATTCGCTCTGCATCGAACCAATGTTGATGATTTTACCCTGCTGACGCGCCACCATTTTTTTTGCCACGGTTTGCGAAACCAGAAAGACCGCTGTCTGATTTACGGCGATGACGTCATTCCAGTCCTGCTCCGGGAATTCGAGGAAGGGGCGACGGCGCTGGATGCCCGCATTGTTTACCAGTACATCAATTGCACCCCACTCGGCTTCAATCTCCTCAACCGCCTGCTTAACCTGCGCTGATTGCGTCACGTCGAACGCTTTGGCATGCGCACGCAGTCCGCGCTCACGCAGCTGTGCCGCGCCCTTCTCAGCACCTTCACGGGTTGTGGCATTGATGATCACTTCGGCACCGGCTTCCGCCAGGCCTTGCGCCAGTAAAAATCCAATGCCACGCGCCGAACCGGTGAGCAGCACACGCTTACCTTCCAGGGAAAATAACTGACTCATCACAACTCCTTAAAAGGTTAACTGGACTTTAGCGGCGCGGGTTTTATCGCCGGCAAACTGCAATGCAGCATCAATGTCCTGCAAGGCATACTCCGCGCTGAACAGCGGCAATGGATCGACCACGCCGTTAGCCAGCCACTCAACGGCGGTGTTGAATTCATGGGTAAAGCGGAAAGAGCCAACCAAATTAATCTCTTTGGCAATCAACGCCATGATCGGGAAATCGGGGATGGTGCCGCCCATGCCAACCTGCACCAGCGTGCCTTTGGCGCACACCACATCCAGGCAACGCTGCAGCGAGGCAGGATGACCAGAGGCTTCAAACGCCACGTCGAAATAACCTTTATCGGCGAGATAAGGTGCAAAATCACCTTCGGCGGCATGAATGACCTGCGTCGCGCCCATTTGTTGCGCCATTTGAAGTGAACGCTCGCTGATATCACTGCAGACGATTGAGGCTGCACCGCGCGCTTTCGCAGCTGCCGCAATCAGGCAGCCAATCGGTCCTACGCCAGAGATAAACACGTTTTTACCGCTAAGGTCGCCGGCCTGCTGCGTCGCATGAATGCATACCGCCAGCGGCTCGGCAAACACCATCACCGTTTCATCCGCCGTTTGCGGGAAAGGTACGCATTGCGCGCTATCCACCACTTTGTACTGGGTAAAACCGCCGTCAACGTGTGGAACATACATGGCGCTGCCGAAAAAGCGCATTGAGGTGCACTGATTGCTCTGGTCGCGCTGGCAATATTTACATTCGCCGCAGGGTCTGGAGGGATTAACGGCCACTTTTTGCCTGGGCTGCAATGCCGGATCATCACTCTCAACGACATAGCCAATGACTTCATGGCCAAGCACCATCGGCATTTTGATGGCAAAACTGCCGACTTTACCTTCCTGATAGTAATGCAGATCGGAGCCGCAAATGCCGCCGCGCGTAATGCGTACCAGCGTGCCCTTTCCGTCCCATTTCACCTGCTGCTGTGCCACGCTGACTTGTTTTTTTCCGGTGATCACGCAGGATTGCGTTTCAATATCCATAACATCCCCCTAAGTGCTGTAACAATGGGGGTCATCAGACCGGGTTCTGCGGGTTAGAACTGTGATAAAGATCACTCTAAAACATGTTACGGCAGAGCTGTTACCGAGAACGTGATGTACACGCAGCGAAAGTGGGAAAAGGCGGTCATGGAGTGCCGCCCGGCGAGAAAATCAGTAACCTGACAACAGATCCTGGCTGTACTTGAATAGCTCTGAATCTGAGCGCAAACCGAGTTTTTTCAGCGCAGATTGTTTTTGCCCGCTGACGGTTTTACGACTGCGTTTAAATTTTACCGCGATTTGCGACACGCTGAGGCCATCAAGAAAACAGCGCACCACTTCCATTTCGCGTGGGCTGAGGGTCTTAACCCGTTCATAGATATTGCCTTTGCTACACGTTTCGAGGCTAGTATCCAGCGCGTCTTCACTCATTACATAAAGATTTTCGACTTCGTAAGCCACTTCCTTAGATAAAAACAATCGTCCCAGCGCGACCTGACGAATCGCATGAACAATCTCCGGCATATTGTGGCTCTTGCCGATAAAACCTTTTACGCCTGCGCTCAACACCATTTTGATAATGGCTGGACTTTCCATTGAAGAGGAGATCAAAATCTTTTGCTGAGGATAGTGATTACGCAGTTGCTTAACTAACGCCAGACCATCCAGTTCCCGCTCGCCCAAGAGAAAATCCAGTACCAACACATCAACAACGGTACTTTTTAACTGATTAAAGAGCTCATTACTCGAAGCCCAGGCGCCCACTAGTTGAATGTCGGGCTCATGTTTTAAACATAACTCGAAAACAGTACGGACCATCGGGTGGTCATCAAGGACAGCGACACGCACCTGTTTATTATGTGCATATACCATTTATTCGTTCCTTTATTACTGCATTAACTTTGTCCAATTCTGACTACCTCCTTATTTCAGATGAGCGGGTGAGATTTATAAATCAAAACCGTCATAGCTTTTTATTACCTGCTCACGTAAAAATGCGAAAAGTCTGACGTAACTCATCCAGAAGACCACACAAGAATCGTCTCAAAAAGGCATGATGAAGGTAACCAATTTAATAAGTTAAGTAATCACCTTACGGGTTTCTGACTCATCACTTTAGCTTCCTGTGCATTAATTAATGGCAAGTAAAAAAACACGTAAAGTATTAGCGCGTTATGATATTGCGCATTCCGTCTGGTAATGATGCGCAGGGAAAGAAAAATCAAGACCGTTCTTGGGGATTAATCAGGTTTGTACATGGCATGATGTGCTTCGTCCTCACCCGGGACTGTGTTTAAAAAGGTTGAGTTTTACGAAATTAATAACCATAGAGCTAATTAATTAGCCCCCAACTTCATGCTATTACAGGGCGAGCAAGTTTCTTCCCGTGCCTGGCGAGAGAAATCCACACTTTCGTCTGCGACTTGCCGCCCTGCTTTTTTTGATGTTTCTCACAGGCTGAACGCCGCACACTTTCTTCCCCGCAAAATCCCGCTAGAGTTCACTCATCCGACCACTTTCAGAGTATGTGATCATGTCTGAGCATTATGCCCATCTCTTCGCCCCGCTCGATCTGGGCTTTACCCAACTCAAAAACCGTTTCCTGATGGGTTCTATGCATACCGGACTAGAAGAACATGCTGATGGCGCAGAGCGTCTGGCTGCCTTCTACGCTGAGCGCGCACGTGAAGGCGTGGCGCTCATCGTTACCGGCGGCATCGCGCCTAACCCACAAGGCGTGGTGGCGCAGGGCGGCGCGATACTCAATCAGGAAAGCCAGTGCGAGTGGCATCGCATCATTACCGATGCCGTGCACGCGGAGGGAGGGAAAATTGCGCTGCAGATCCTGCATGCCGGACGCTACAGCTATCAGCGGGATCTGGTTGCACCTTCGGCATTGCAGGCCCCCATCAATCCCTTTACCCCGCAAGCGCTCAGCGATGCCGATATCCGACAAACCATTCAGGACTTTGCGCGCTGCGCCAAACTGGCGCAGCAGGCCGGCTATGATGGCGTCGAGATCATGGGCTCGGAAGGTTATCTGATTAACCAGTTCCTGGTCGCGCATACCAATCAGCGTGACGATGATTGGGGCGGCGACGTGGCACGACGCCAACGCTTTGCACTGGAGATCACTCAGGCGGTGCGTGACGCCGTGGGTGGCGATTTCATCATTATTTTCCGTCTTTCGATGCTCGATCTGGTCAACAACGGTAGCTCACTGGAAGAGACGCTAACGCTGGCAGAA
Source organism: Candidatus Pantoea floridensis (assembly GCF_900215435.1). Lineage (NCBI taxonomy): Bacteria > Pseudomonadati > Pseudomonadota > Gammaproteobacteria > Enterobacterales > Erwiniaceae > Pantoea > Candidatus Pantoea floridensis. Next base: position 2,465,756 of record NZ_OCMY01000001.1, on the reverse strand, counting down.
GCTCTGGCGCAGCGCGGCGTTACGCTGTTTAACAGCGGTATTGGCTGGCATGAAGCGCGTATTCCGACCATTGCAACCTGTGTGCCGCGCGCCGGTTTTGCCTGGGTCACCCAACATCTACGCGATCGCGTATCGGTACCGGTTATCGCCACCAATCGCATTAACCATCCCGAAGTTGCGGAGCAGCTGTTGCGCGATGGCATTGCCGACATGGTCTCGATGGCGCGCCCCTTTCTTGCCGATGCCGCTTTCGTCACTAAAACAATGCGCGGCCAGCCCGATGCAATTAACACCTGTATTGCCTGCAATCAGGCGTGTCTCGACCAGATTTTTCTCGGCAAAGTCACCTCGTGCCTGGTGAATCCGCGCGCCTGCCACGAAACGCAGATGCCGGTGATCCCGACCGAACAGCCGAAAAAACTGGCGGTAGTGGGCGCTGGACCCGCAGGTATGGCATTTGCCCTTCAGGCGGCACAGCGCGGTCATCAGGTCACGCTCTACGAAGCGGATGCGCAGATTGGCGGACAGTTTACTATCGCCCGGCAGATCCCCGGCAAAGCCGAATTTAGCGAAACGCTGCGCTATTTCCGTCACCAGCTCGCCGCAGCAGGGGTGACGATAAAAACTGAACATCGGGTGAGCGCCGATGAGTTAATCACGGCGGACGACGTGATCATCGCCACCGGCATCGTACCGCGCCAGCTGGCAATCCCCGGCATCGACCATCCCAGCGTGCTGAGCTACCTCGACGTGATACGCGATAAAAAACCGGTGGGAAAACGCGTAGCGATTATCGGTGCTGGCGGCATTGGTTTTGATACCGCGGAGTATCTGCTGCATCAATCCGACCACGAGGATTTTTATCAAAGCTGGGGCATCGATCGCAGCTTGCAGGCACGCGGCGGTTTGATTGCACCGCAGCCGCTGCCTGCCGACCGGCAAATCTGGCTGCTGCAACGTAAATCAGGCAAACCGGGCGCAGGTCTGGCAAAAACCACCGGCTGGATCCACCGCGCCAGTTTGCAGGCGCACGGCGTGCAGTTGTGGGGTGACGTTGAGTATCTGAAGATTGACGATGCTGGGCTGCATTTGCGTCATCAGGGCGAAGATATGACGTTGGCGGTAGATAATGTGGTGATTTGTGCCGGTCAGGAGCCGCTGCGTCAGCTAGCGGACGAGCTTAGCGCGCGAGGTAAAGCGGTGCGGGTGATTGGTGGGGCGGATGTGGCGCAGGAGCTGGATGCTCGCCGCGCCATTGCTCAGGCAACAGAACTGGCGCTGAGCGTATGATCAGCGCAGTTTGACCGAACGCAACACCACAAACTTGGCATTGGACGCCACCAGTTCACAGTTGCCAAACAGCTTTTTCATTTTGACGTGATAACCGAGGTGGCGGTTGCCGACAATGCGCAATTCGCCACCGTACTGCAGGCAGCGCTTGGCATCACGCAGCATTTGCCATGCCAGATGATCGGTCACCGCGTGCTGCTGGTGGAACGGCGGATTACACAGTACCGCATGCAGGCGATCCGACGGGAAACCGCTCAACACGTTGTTAACGCGGAACTGGCAGCGCGCCATATCCTGCGGGCGGTTGACTTCCACATTCAGCTTGCTCGATGCCACTGCCATGTAAGATTCGTCATAAAACAGCACATCGGCGTTAGGATTTTGTTCCAGCGCCAGTAAGCCAATCACGCCATTACCGCAGCCCAAATCAAGAATCTCACCTTCAATATCATGAGGCAGATGCTGCATAAAGAAGCGCGCGCCCACATCCAGCGAGGCGCGAGAGAAGACGTTGGCGTGGTTATGGATCTGATATGGCGAGTCGTCGAGCGGCCAAACGGTGGTCGCCGCCTGTTCCGCTAACGCAGGTGCGCTGTAATGGCTATAAATCAGACGCGCCTTTTTCCACGCCAGCGAGGTTTTACTTTCACCAAGGATGCGCTCAAACAGTTGCAGCGTGGAGTTATGAATATCTTTGGCTTTCGCTGCCGCTAAAATCAGCGTCTCCGGCGTCACCACTTCGCGCAGGGCGCGCAGTTGATGCTCAAGCAGCGCCAGCGCTTTCGGGATTTTGATCATCACCACCGCTGGCGCAGCGGGTAATGGTGCCAGGCTGTCGATAAAGTGCACCTGATCTTCATCCATGTCGTTGAGACGCAGGTTCTGCTTTGCCGCCTGTTCGCTCAGCAGCGAATCGCTCACGTGCCATACCGGACGCGCGCCCAGACCGCAGGTCAGCGCACCAAAGCTGTCGTTGAACACCAGCACCGGTCCCTCTGGCAGTTCTTGCTGCAACAGGTATTCATCGGCGGAATCCCACGCCTGTAGCGGGCTTTCCTCGCGCATAGGCGGGAAGCGGTGCAGCGTCAGCGTGCGATTGGTCAGTTCAAGTTGGCTCATGGAATCTCCGGCGTGGTACACTTTGCGCGATTTTCGCCCTAAAAAGGGGGCGCAGTATACTGTCTTTCGTCGGGAATCCCAATGTCATTAATCTATCTGCAGGGTTACCCTGAAAACATCCTCGAACAGGTGCAGACGCTGATCGATCATCAGCGATTAGGCACCTTTCTCCAGCAGCGCTATCCCGATACCCATAATATCGTCAGCGACCGCGCGCTTTATGACTACACGCAAGCGCTTAAAAACCGCTATATGCGCAGCGCGCCGCCGGTAAGCAAAGTGATTTGGGATAATAAAATCAAGGTGATGAAGCACGCACTTGGGCTACACACCGCGATTTCACGCGTGCAGGGCGGTAATCTAAAAGCCAAAGCCGAGATCCGCATCTCGACCTTTTTCCGTCTCGCACCGGAAGCCTTTTTGCGCATGATCGTGGTGCACGAGCTGGCGCATCTTAAAGAGAAAGAGCACGACAAAGCCTTTTATCAACTCTGCTGCCACATGGAGCCGGATTACCACCAGCTGGAGTTCGATGCCCGCTTATGGATGACCGACCAGGCGATGCGCGGCAACGCGGCTTAAAGAAACTCCTGCGCTTTTTGAATCAGGCTGGTTTTCGTCAGTGCGCCCATAAAACGGCGCTCCTGCGGATTATTCAGCACCGGCAAGCGCTCAAGCGTGACGCGGGCAAAAGCCTCCCATCCTTCACGCATGCTTTGATTCTGATAAATACAGGGAAAGTTGTTGTCCATCACCTGACTTACCGGTGAATGCAGGGTGATCTCCTGTGCCAGCACCTTGCGCGAGATGTCATGAATCGACACCACGCCGAGAAATTGCCCTTCACTATTTATGACGTAGACATAACGCTCACGTTTGAGTGAACTCACCGCCAGCGCCTGCCCTACCGACTCTTCCGGCTGCAGCGCCGCGCCGGGAATGATCAGCTGATCAACCCGCATATTATCGAAATCATATTTGGCTTCGGCGCGGCTGAAATGCGTGCTCACCACCGGATAAGTGCTGGAAGACTGCAGGCGATACACCACCATTGATGCCAGCACCGAGGCAATCATCACCGGGAACAAGAGACTACTGTTGAGCGTCATCTCCAGCACCATCAGCATCGCCATCAACGGTGCCTGGCTCACCGCCGCCAGCACGGCCGCCATGCCGATGGCCGCATACAGCAGGGTATCGCCTACCGGTAAATGCAGCATCGCGCCAATCTGGGCTAGCGCCACGCCAAGCAGTGCACCTATCAATAATGAAGGGGTAAACAGCCCGCCGACCGCGCTTGAGCCGACCGAAAGCGTCGTTGCCAGCGTTTTCAGCACCAGCAATCCTAACAACCCCATTAAGACATAGTGACCATCAATGATGTTAACGATCACTTCATAACCGTTACCGAGAATATCGGTGGAAATAAGCGCCAGAAAACCCACGGCTAACCCACCCGCGCCTAAACGCAGCGGCAGCGATCGCACGCGACTAAACAACACCTTGCTGCGCGCAATCAGTTTGATCAGTATCCAACCGGCAAATCCGGCAACCAGACCAATCAGCAGCGTCATCAGCAAGCTGCTGATATCCATCTGGAACAGCGCTTCAGATAAGGGATAAAGCGCGCTGCGGAATCCCAGTGACCACATGGTCATTACCGCGACCGCCGAGGAGACAATCAACGGGATCAGCCGTTGCAGCGCCGAGATGCCGAAGGCGATTTCGGCAACAAAAATCGCCGATGCGAGTGGCGCGTGATACACCGAAGAGAGGCCTGCGGCGGCGGCCATCGCCACGATATCGCTATTGCGTAAATTGAGCGATGCGGGCAACCAGCGTCCGATTAAACTGCCGCTTAGCGCCGACAGCTGCACCATCGGCCCCTCTTTACCAATCGACGCCCCGCTGCCGATACTGGCAATTGAGGAAAGCGCACGAAACAGTGAGGTTTTGGTCGGCACCGCATCGAGGCGCGCATTGATCACTTCCAGATAATCGGTTTTTACCGTTTCCTGCTGCTCTATCGCCACCGCATAGCGCAGAAACCAGCCGGCCAGCACGCCGCCTGATCCCACCAGCAGTGGCCAGAAGATCCACGGCCAAACGTGCATCGCCACGGTGATTTCATTATCACTGTTGAACAGCAGGTGGTTGATCAACTCAATCACACCGCGAAATGCCAGCGTGACCAGCGACGCGACGAATCCCACGGGAATGGCGATCAGCAATGTGGTCCAGTTCAGAGCATGTTTACTTCCACTCACCGCGCGTCCCCGCTTAGTCGGTTAAAAAATTGTGCGACATCATCATATTGGAATGCGGATCTCAGGATCAAATTTCGCCTGCCTGCCGATTCGCTGAACATGCTACTCTGCCGCTTTACTTTAGCAGGAGAACAGCTCGTGATTCGTTTCGCTATTGTGGGAACCAATTGGATTACCTGTCAGTTTATCGATGCCGCACATGAAACCGGCAAGATGAAGCTGAGCGGCGTCTATTCGCGTAACCAGCAGCAGGCCGAGGCTTTTGCAGAGGATTATCCCTGCAAGCTCACCTTCACTTCCCTTGAAGCGCTCGCTAGCAGCCGTGAAATCGATGCGGTGTATATCGCCAGCCCCAATGCGTTGCACAGCGAGCAGGCAATACTGTTCATGTCGCACGGCAAGCATGTGATTTGCGAGAAGCCGATGGCGTCCAATCTGCGTGAAGCCGAGGCGATGATTGCCTGCGCACGCCAGCATCAGGTGGTGCTGTTCGAGGCCTTTAAAACCGCCAGCTTGCCCACCTTTCTGCAACTGCAAAGCACCTTGCCGCAGCTGGGTAAACTGCGCAAAGCGCTGTTTAACTATTGCCAGTATTCGTCGCGTTATCAGCGCTATCTTGATGGTGAGAACCCTAACACCTTCAATCCGCGCTGGTCGAACGGTTCCATCATGGACATTGGGTATTACTGCCTCGCCGCAGCGGTTACGTTATGGGGCGCGCCGCAGCAGGTTAAAGCGCAGGCTTCGCTGCTGGAAAGCGGCGTTGATGCGCATGGCGTGGTGGTGCTGGGCTATGGTGATTTTGATGTCACCCTGCTGCACTCCAAAGTGAGTGATTCAGTGATCCCGAGTGAGATTCAGGGCGAAGCGGGCGCGCTTGTCGTGGAAAAGATCTCCGAATGCCAGCAGCTGCGCTTTATCCCGCGCGGTGGTGAAAGCCAAAATCTGACGCAGCCCCAGCACATCAACACCATGCTGTACGAAGCAGAGACCTTTGCCAGCCTGGTGGAGGCCGGTGAAGTAGACCATCCGGCGTTAGAAACCTCGCGCATCACCGCCCAGCTGCTCACCGAAATTCGCCGCCAGACGGGCGTCGTGTTTCCGGCAGACCAGGCTGGTGTGTAAATATTGCAGAATATTTCACGTTGCCTCTTGAAACCGCACGCCATACTCCGTATGTTTGCCGCTGCAAAGGGGAGTAACTTGTAAGCTGATTGATCGTCATTACGATGCGTAACGCATCCGGTCGTCAGGCAACCCGGAATCTATTCTGAGTTGTAAGTGAGACCTTGCCGGAAGGCGAGGTTTGCTTGCAGCACGATCAAAGCGGCTGACGTCTTCTGACTTCAGCCGTTTTTTTATGTTCAGAAAAGGATACGCCATGCACTCTGTAGGCACACCGTTACTTTGGGGCAGCTTCGCTGTCGTTGTGCTCGTCATGCTCGCGATCGACCTGCTATTACAGGGCCGACGCGGCGCGCAAACCATGTCATTCAAACAAGCGGCTGTGTGGTCGCTGGTTTGGGTTTCCGTTTCGCTGCTATTCAGTGCGGCCTTTTGGTGGTATCTCGAAGGCACGGCTGGACGTGAAGTCGCTACCGCACAAACCCTCGCTTTCCTCACCGGCTACGTATTAGAGAAAGCGCTGGCGGTCGATAACGTCTTCGTCTGGTTAATGCTGTTTAGCTACTTCGCCGTTCCGGCCAATCTGCAACGTCGCGTGCTGGTTTATGGGGTATTAGGCGCGATTGTGTTACGTACTATCATGATCTTCGCCGGTAGCTGGCTGGTGGTACAGTTCAGCTGGATTTTGTATATCTTTGGCGCTTTCCTGCTGTTCACCGGTATCAAAATGGCGCTGGCCAAAGAAGAAGAGGATAGTGCGGTAGGCGATAAGCCGGTGGTGCGCTGGCTGCGCAAGCATCTGCGCATGACGGATAGCCTTGAAGGCGAGAAGTTTTTTACCCGTAAAAATGGGGTACTGTTTGCGACACCGCTGCTGCTGGTGCTGATTATGGTGGAGCTAAGCGATGTGATTTTCGCCGTGGATAGCATTCCCGCCATCTTCGCGGTCACCACCGATCCGTTCATCGTATTAACTTCCAACCTGTTTGCCATTCTCGGCCTGCGCGCCATGTACTTCCTGCTGGCAAATGTGGCGGAGCGTTTCTCAATGTTGAAATACGGTTTGGCTATCGTGCTGGTGTTTATCGGTATCAAGATGCTGATCGTCGAGTTTTACCATATTCCGGTGGCGATCTCGCTGGCCGTTGTCGGTGTGATTCTTGGCGGTACGCTGCTGATCAATGCCTGGGTGAACCACAGAAACGACCAGAAGAAGATCTCACAATAATCGTCTGCAGGGGCGCTAATCGCCCCTGCTTTGTTTCGCCAGTCGCAATCTTCGCCTTTTATATGTCTGTCACACTTCCCATCATCAGCAGATCAAAAAACCGATCTGCTGCGCACGCACAGAATTATCTCTTTCCTCGATAGCTCTTTTCCTTATACTCCGCCGGGCAAACCGTTATGCGCGGCAGAACCGCGCACAACACTCATGACCACAATAAAAAGACCGTACTATGCAAAACAACGTTATTGGACGTCTGGGCGCGCTGTTCGCAGGAAGCCTGGTAAAACAAATCATGATCGGCCTGGTGGCCGGCGTCGCGCTGGCGTGGTTCTCACCCGATGCCGCGCTAGCCGTTGGCCTGCTGGGCGAGCTGTTCGTTCGCGCGCTAAAAGCCGTCGCGCCGCTGCTGGTTCTGGTGCTGGTGATCTCCTCCATCGCTAATCATCAGCAAGGGCAGAAAACCAACATTCGCCCAATTATCATGCTCTATCTGCTCAGCACCTTCTTTGCGGCGGTCGTTGCGGTGATCTTCAGCCATCTGTTCCCACAGACGCTGTCGATGAACGTGGGCGCCACACAGATCACCCCGCCGTCGGGCATTGGCGAAGTGCTGCACGGCTTGCTGATCAGCATGGTATCGAATCCGATTGAGGCACTGATAAATGCCAACTACATCGGTATTCTGGTGTGGGCATTGGGCTTAGGGTTGGCGTTTCGTCATGCCAGCCCAGGCAGCAAAGCGTTTCTCAATGATGCATCCAGTGCCGCAACCTGGGTGGTGCGCTGTGTGATTCGCTGTGCGCCGCTGGGGATTTTTGGTCTGGTGGCGTCGATCCTCGCTTCCACCGGTTTTGATGCCATTTGGGAGTACGCCAATCTGCTGACGCTGCTGCTCGGCTGCATGCTGATTATGGCGCTGGTGATCAACCCCATGCTGGTGTTGCTGAGGATCCGTCGTAATCCTTATCCGCTGGTGTTTACCTGCCTGCGTGAAAGCGGCGTTACTGCGTTCTTCACCCGCAGTTCGGCGGCCAATATTCCAGTGAATATGGCGCTGGCTAAGCGTCTCAATCTTGATGAAGATACCTATTCCGTGTCGATTCCGCTGGGCGCCACCATCAGCATGGCCGGTGCATCGATCACCATTACCGTACTGACGCTGGCCGCGGTGCATACGCTGGGCATTTCGGTGGATGTGCCAACCGCTATTCTGCTGAGCCTGGTCGCATCGCTATGCGCCTGCGGTGCATCAGGCGTCGCCGGCGGTTCGCTGCTGCTGATTCCGGTAGCCTGTAATATGTTTGGTATTCCAAACGATCTGGCGATGCAGGTAGTTGCGGTGGGCTTTATTATCGGCGTACTGCAGGATTCCGCCGAGACCGCGCTGAACTCATCGACAGATATTCTGTTTACTGCGGCCGTTTGCCAGGCGGAAGCCGAGCGCGCGCCGCGTCGTACGGTTTCAGAATAACTATCGCTCCAGGTCGCCATACATGGCGACCTCACGTGAATCCGTAGGGTGCGCATTCATGCGCACCGGGTTTTATAGCGTTACACCACTTTTAAAAATCGCCAACTCGCGAAAATCATTGGTTTCATTCCGCGCCGGTTGGCCATTGGCAATCGCCACAATCATATCGACGAAATCCGCCAGCATCTCCGCCATGCTCATGCCTTCAATTAAACGTCCGGCATTAAAATCGATCCAGTGCGGTTTTTTCTCGGCCAACTGCGTATTGGTGGCAATCTTCACCGTGGGTACAAACCCGCCATAGGGCGTGCCGCGCCCGGTAGTAAACAGCACCATATGACAACCTGCGCCCGCCAGCGCGCTGGTCGCCACCGCATCGTTACCCGGCGCACTCAACAGATTGAGTCCCGGCGTGTGCAAACGTTCGCCGTACTTCAACACATCCACCACCTGGCTTTGGCCGGCTTTCTGCGTACAGCCGAGCGACTTCTCTTCCAGCGTCGTGATGCCGCCCGCTTTGTTGCCGGGCGATGGATTTTCGTAAATCGGTTGCTGATGATCGATAAAGTAACGCTTAAAGTCGTTGATCATCGCCACGGTTTTTTCGAAGGTGGCCTCATCGCGGCAGCGGCTCATCAGAATGCGCTCCGCACCAAACATTTCAGGCACTTCCGTCAGCACGGTCGTACCGCCGTTGGCAATCATCTGATCGGAGAAACAGCCCAGCATCGGATTGGCGGTGATGCCGGAAAAACCATCGGAACCGCCGCACTCCAGACCAAACTTCAGCTCGCTGAGTTTGCCTGGCTGACGTCGATCTGCACGCATCACCTGGTAGAGCGCGTGCAGACGTTCCAGCCCCGCTTCCACTTCATCATCCTGCTTCTGACACTCCATAAACTGCACGCGATCGCTGTCGAAACCGCCAAGCGTGTCGCGGAATACATCAACCTGATTGTTCTCACAGCCAAGGCCAATCACCAGCACCGCACCGGCATTCGGATGGCGCACCATATTTTGCAGCATGGTGCGGGTGTTTTCATGATCCTGACCGAGCTGCGAGCAGCCGAACGGATGGCTGAACAGGTGTACGCCGTCAATACCTTCGGCATCATTGCTCTCTTTCATAAAGCGCGCGAGGATTTGCCGCGCGATTCCATTGACGCAACCAACGGTAGGCAGGATCCACAGCTCATTTCGTATCCCCACTTCGCCGCTGGCGCGACGGTAGATCTGTACCTCACGATCGCCCGCTTGTGGCGGCAATTCGAGGAACTCGGGCCGATAGTCGTACTCATCCACATCGCTCAGATTGGTGCGCGCATTGCTGGAGTGAATCATCTCTCCAGCAGCAATCGGCTGCGTAGCATGGGCAATCGGCAAGCCGTATTTGATCACCAGCGCCTCGTTGGGCAACGGCTGCAGAGCAAACTTATGGCCACGCCCAACGTCCTGTTGCAGGGTAATCAGTTGGTGATTGATTTCGACCTGGGTATTGGCGGGCAAATCGCGCAGCGCCACGGCAACGTTGTCGCGTGAATGTATTCTTATCGCATCTTGCATAGCGTTATCTCAGTTGGGTCAACGCCGTCCGCATCCCGTGGACGATGATGTTTTGCAGGTGTTGGCTTACTGCGGCCACTAATCCTGGCCGCTGGGTGAGATCTTCGCCCCAGTGATGAGCATCGCTAAGTACCGCGCGCACCAATTGTTCCGGGGTCTGTTTATCGTGCTGCACGGCGGGCCACAGCTCAGCGAAACGCTGCAGCCAGTGTTCGTCGTCCTGAAGCGGCCAGTGACGATCGCCCTCTTCACCGCGGTAAAACGCCAGCAGCGCGGCAAAGGCGAAGGTCAGGCGTGCAGGCCACTGCCCATTTTGCTGCTGCGCCAGCAACAGCTGCGGCAGTAAACGGGTGCGGAATTTGGTCATGCCGTTGAGTGCGATAGAGAGCAGCGCATGACGAATAAAGGGATTGCGGAAACGCCGCTGCACCGCATCAGCGAAGGCGTGCAGCTCATCGCGCGGCAGATCCAGCGTTGGGATCACCTCGTCACGCAGCAGGTCATCCACAAAGCCAGCAATCTGCGCGTCTTCCATCGCGTCACCCACGCTTTCCAGCCCGCACTGAAACGCCACCGGCACCAGCGCAGTATGTGCGCCGTTGAGGATCGCCACCTTCTGCGCTTTGTACGGCGTGATGTCATCCACCCGCTTCACTTCCGGCGCCAGCGTGTTGAGCTTCAGCTCCTGCGCTAATGCGGCTGGCCCCTGAATCACAAATTGGTAATAGACTTCGCCCGCCACCAGATAGCGATCCTCATAGCCAAGCTGCGCCTCGATCGCCGCGCTGTCGGCGGGATAACCGGTAACAATGCGATCCACCAGCGTGTTGTAGAAAGCGCAGTGATCCAACACCCAGCGCGCAAACTCCGGCGGCAGCTGCCAATGTTTGATGTAGTGCAGCACCAACTCACGCAGCGTGTCGCCGTTATAGTCAATCAGCTCGCACGGCACGATAAGCCAGCCTTTATCGCTGGCACCGGCAAAGTGGTTAAAGCGCGTCCACAGCAGCTGCGTCAGCTTTCCGGGAAACGAGGATGCTGGCGCATCGTCCAGCCGATCCTGCTCAACAAAAACAATGCCGGCTTCGGTGGTATTAGAGAACACAAAACGCATCTGCGGCGCGCGGGCCAGCGCAAGGAAATCGTCAAACTGTTGATACGGCTGAATTTCACGATTCAGGCTGCGGATCAGGCGGGTTTCACTCACCTGTTCACCTGCCGCGTTGAGACCACGTATCAGCGTAGTGTATAAGCCATCTTGCTGATTCAACGTCTCTTTCACCACGCGGTTGCGGGGCCGTACCACCACTACGCCAGCATCCGTACCTTGATGCTGATTAAGCCAGTCGAGCTGCCAATCGATAAAGGCGCGCAGAAAGTTGCCTTCACCAAACTGAATAACGCGATCGCTATACTGCGCGCCCGGAAAATTGTGACGATTGAGTCGCTGCATCATCAGGCTCCCAGCTCAATGCCGAAGTAATCGCGCGCATTGTTAAAGCTGATGTTCTGTACCATCTGGCCTAATAACGCCTCGTCAGCGGGCGCTTCACCCCGCGCTACCCAGTTGCCGATCATTTGACACAGCAGGCGGCGGAAATATTCGTGGCGGGTGTAGGAGAGGAAACTGCGGCTGTCGGTTAACATGCCAACAAAGCGGCTCAGCAAACCAATTTGTGCCAGCTGCGTCATCTGACGCTGCATGCCATCCAGCTGATCGTTGAACCACCATGCCGAACCGAACTGCATCTTGCCCGGTTCGCCTTCGCCCTGGAAATTGCCCGCCATGGTGGCCAGTACTTCGTTGTCGCGCGGGTTGAGGCAATAGAGGATGGTTTTGGGCAGGGCATTCTGACGGTTTTGCGCATCCAGCAGGCGTGCCAGCGGCATCGCTAGCGGCGCATCATTAATCGAATCGAAGCCAACATCCGGACCGAGGATATCGAACTGGCGGCGATTGGCATTGCGCAGCGCGCCAATGTGATACTGCTGCGCCCAGCCACGGCGTGCGTATTCGCTGCCAAGCCATACCAGCACCGCGGTTTTAAATTGCGCCGTTTCTTCTGCTGAAGGTGCAGCACCTTGCAGGCGACGTGCCAGAATGCCGTCCAGCGTGGCGTCATCGGCCTCGGCAAACACCACCACATCCAGCGCGTGATCGGAGATTTTGCAGCCATGGGCAGCGAAATGATCGAGCCGCTGACTCAGGGCGCGTCGTAAATCTTCAAAGCGTTGCACGCTAACATCCGCCACTTGTTCAAGGCGCTGAATCCATGGCAGGAAGCTCTCCAGCTCAATGTTGAACGCCTTGTCCGGACGCCAGCTCGGCAGCACTTTCACGTTAAAACGGCTGTCTTCAGCCACCGTGCGGTGATGCTGCAAGTCATCAAGCGGGTCATCCGTGGTGCCGACCATCTTTACGTTCATCTGCTGCATGATGCCGCGCGCGCTAAACGCGTCCTGCGCCAGCAATTCATTGCACTGCTGCCAGATACGCTCGGCGCTCTGTTCATTTAGCAGTACATCGGTAATGCCAAAAGGCCGACGCAGTTCGAGGTGCGTCCAGTGATAAAGCGGGTTGCCGATGGTATGCGGCACGGTGCGCGCCCAGGCAGCAAATTTATCCCGGTCGCTGGCATCACCGGTACAGAGCGCTTCCGCGACGCCGTTGGCTCGCATCGCACGCCATTTGTAGTGATCGCCTTTTAACCAGATGTCATAGAGGTTGCTGAAGCGGTAATTTTCGGCAATTTGCTGCGGCGGCAAGTGGCAGTGATAGTCAAAAATCGGCTGATCTTTTGCGTAGTCATGGTACAGACGACGGGCGAACTCGGTGTCGAGAAGGAAATCTTCACTCATAAAACGCGACATACCTGCTTCCTCATTTTGGAGCCATCCGGCTTTTACTAAAAGTTATCATACCAATTTAAGCGACCGGAAAAATTGTTTGCGATCTCACTCACAATAATCACAGTTTTACTGTGGACATATGGACATTCTTGTTGCGGATATTGTGTTAAATGGCTGTTTTATCGATCTTTAACGCTAACACACACTACGGACATGGTTTATGTGATGGCATTCAACTTTTCAAGATGTATAACAAGTTAACCTCTCGCTCCGTTGTAAACGAACTTATGGCACAGGCAAGGAAATGCGGGGGTGAGAAGTACGTTTCACACTATCCCGCTCCAGATAACTACAGCGGCAAACCGCAACGACAAACTGGACGAGGTTAATAATGCGTAAGATCAAAGGGCTACGCTGGTACATGATTGGGCTGGTGACGCTGGGCACCGTGCTCGGTTACCTGACGCGCAATACCATTGCCGTTGCGGCGCCGACGCTGGAAACCCAGCTAGGCATTACCACCCAGCAATATTCCTACATCGTGGCCGCCTATTCGGCGTGCTACACCATCATGCAGCCGGTGGCCGGTTATGTGCTGGACATGCTCGGCACCAAAATCGGCTATGCAGTCTTTGCCATACTTTGGGCGATCTTCTGTGCCGCGACGGCGATGGCCGGCAGCTGGGGCGGTTTTGCCCTGGCGCGCGGTGCCGTGGGCGCAGCCGAAGCCGCAATGATTCCCGCAGGCCTGAAAGCCAGTAGCGAATGGTTCCCCGCCAAAGAGCGTTCGGTCGCGGTGGGCTATTTCAACGTAGGATCGTCAATTGGTGCGATGCTGGCGCCCCCGCTCGTGGTGTGGGCGATCGTGGCACACAGCTGGCAAATGGCATTTATCATCACCGGCGTGCTGAGTATGGTGTGGGCGATCTGCTGGCTGGTGTTTTACAAACATCCTAAGCAGCAAACCAAGCTGAGCGATGAGGAGCGCCACTACATCATTGCAGGACAAGAGTTGCAGCATCAAACCGGCAACAACAAGAAAATGTCGGCCCGCCAGATCTTGCGCAACCGTCAGTTTTGGGGCATCGCGTTGCCGCGTTTCCTCGCCGAACCGGCCTGGGGAACGTTTAACGCGTGGATTCCGCTGTTTATGTTCAAAGTTTATGGCTTCAACCTGAAAGAGATCGCCATGTTTGCGTGGATGCCGATGCTGTTCGCCGATCTTGGCTGCATCGTTGGCGGTTATCTGCCGCCGCTGTTCCAGCGCTGGTTTGGCGTCAATCTGATCGTTTCGCGCAAGCTGGTGGTCACGATGGGCGCGGTATTGATGATTGCGCCAGGCACCATCGGTTTATTCACCAGTCCATATGTAGCAATTGCGCTGCTGTGCGTGGGTGGCTTCGCTCACCAGGCGCTCTCTGGCGCATTGATCACCCTCTCTTCTGATGTATTTGGCCGTAACGAAGTCGCCACTGCCAACGGATTGACCGGCATGGCGGCATGGACGGCGAGCACCATGTTTGCCCTGGTGGTGGGCGCGCTTGCCGATACGCTGGGCTTCAGCCCACTGTTCGCGGCGCTGGCGGTGTTTGATCTGTTAGGTGCGGTTGTCATTTGGACGGTACTGAAAAACCAACCGGTTTCCGAGCTGGATGAGCAACCTGCCGGACAGGCAGCTCCGGCACGCTCCTGATCTCTTCGGGCTGGCGCAGGCCAGCCCATTTCCACTACGCGGCTGAAGTGGTATAACAACTCAACTTTGATCCCACAGCGGACCCCGTAATGGACCTGACCGAATCTCGTCGCCTGTATCAACAGCTCGCCAGTGAACTCAAACGCCGCATAGAAGCCGGTGACTACGCCGTTGGCGATAAGCTGCCTGCTGAACGTCTGATCGCCGAAGAGATGCAGGTAAGCCGTACCGTGGTGCGTGAAGCGATCATCATGCTGGAAGTGGAAGGTTACGTGGAGGTGCGCAAAGGCTCCGGCATTCATGTCATGAGCAACCAGCAGCAGAACCGCGTGATGACATCCAGCCAGCTGGAGTTTGCCAATTTCGGTCCGTTCGAGTTATTACAGGCGCGCCAGCTGATTGAGAGCAACGTTGCCGAGTTTGCCGCCACCCAGGTGACGCGTCAGGATATTGTGGCGCTGATGGCGATTCAGGAAAAAGCGCGTCAGGAAGATCATTCACGTGACTCAGCATGGGATATGGAATTCCACGTGCGCATTGCGCAATCGACGCAGAATAGCGCGCTTGCCGCCATCGTCGAGAAGATGTGGCTACATCGTTTACACAACCCCTACTGGCTCAAGCTGCACGAACACATTGATGCCAAAAATATCACCAGCTGGTGTGACGATCACGACCAGATTCTAAAAGCACTGATTCGCAAAGATCCCGCCGCCAGCAAGCTGGCAATGTGGCAACATCTGGAAAATACTAAACAGATGCTGTTTAACGCGACGACCGACGATTTTGAATTTAATGTCGACCGTTACATGTTTGCGGAAAATCCGGTCATCCTGCCTGAAGCTAGCGATACGCCGCGCTAAATCTGCTGGTTTTTCCGGCATTTCGCCGCTGAAAAGTCAGTTAGTCTGCAATAGTGTCAGCTCATGTAAAGCTCCTTTGGACCCTCTGCGTGTAAAGGTAAAACTCCTGTGCGGCAGGCACTTTCCCCTGTCTGCATAACGTTATTTTTGTTACAGTTATCGCCCTTTTATTACCCTTTGCGACAGGGCTTTTAAAAGTCGCTGATTTAACAATCAATTCTGGAAGGATCCGGAAACTCCTGCTCAGGCTGCTTATCTAACAATGTATAAACAATGCCAGTCTGCGCCTAAGCCCCTTAAGGGCACGATTAACAATGATGTTCAGGAATGATTGATGGATATTTTGCAAGCATTGCTGCATGCCTTATGGCAGCAGGATTACGAAATGCTCTCCGACCCAACATTGGTTTGGGCCATTTATGGCGTGCTGTTTATGATTCTGTTTCTGGAAAATGGGCTGCTACCCGCCGCCTTTCTACCCGGCGACAGTTTGCTCATTCTGGTTGGGGTGCTGATTGCTAAAGGCACCATGGGCTTCCCGCTTACCATTCTGATTTTAACTACCGGCGCTAGCCTCGGATGCTGGGTGAGCTACATTCAGGGCCGATGGCTGGGCAATACGCCCACCGTGCAAAACTGGCTTTCGCATCTGCCGGCGCAATACCACCAACGCGCACATAGCCTGTTCCATCGCCACGGTTTATCGGCTTTGCTGATTGGTCGCTTTATCGCCTTCGTGCGCACATTGCTGCCGACCATCGCCGGGCTCTCAGGCCTGAGCAATGCACGCTTCCAGTTTTTTAACTGGGTGAGCGGATTCTTGTGGGTGCTGATTCTTACCGTATTAGGCTTCGCGCTGGGTAAAACCCCGATCTTCCGGCGTTATGAAGATGAATTGATGTTGTGCCTGATGCTGCTGCCGCTAGTGCTACTGGTCGTTGGTCTGGTCGGTTCGTTAGTGGTGCTTTGGCGCAAACGTCAGTCAACTCGTAACGGGAATCCATAATCATGTTCAAATTTAATGGATTCCCAAGGCGCTTCCTGCCTTGGGCGCTGGGTGGCGCGCTGGCGCTGCTGGTTGTCTGTTCTGTCCCGACGCTGATGCAGCACGAAACCGTGGTTAAAATCCGCGTGGCAAACAACGGCACCAATCTGCCAGATGGTTTCTATCTTTATCAGCAACTTTCGGCACAAGGCGTGCGTATCAAAAGTATTACGCCTTCTGGCGATGCGTTGGTCATTCATTTTGAGAATGAAGAGCAGAGCCTGGCAGCGCAGAAAGTGCTGAAACGCCTGTTGCCACAAGGGTTCGTCGTGGCTGCTGGGCCGCAGGCTTCGCAGCAATACCCTGACGCAAATCGGCCAACGTACAGTTAATCGTCACCGCCTGACAATAAGCCAGGCGGTGAGTCAATCCTCGCTATCCCCGCGTCTTCTTTGAATTTTTTCGTCTGCTGTCTATCCTTAGAGGTAGCGTAAGCCTAAGACATGCTGGGAAGCTTCTCCTGTCTGCTCTCAGGCAGGTCATCAACAATGGAAGGTCACTACCTGATGAAACATCAATTACTGCTAGGTGCTATTCTTTTCTCACTCTCGGGTTCGCTGCTGGCGGCTGAATCGCTCTGTCAGCAAAAAGAGCAGGATATCCAGCACGAAATCGATATGGCGAAGCAGCATAACAACCAGCGCCGTGTCACCGGCCTGGAACGCGCTTTAACCGAAGTGCGTGCAGGCTGCACCGACGAGAAACTGAAATCTGCGCATAGCGAACGCATCACGGCGCAGAAACACAAGGTTGCTGAGCGTGAACGTGAGCTTAAGGAAGAGCGTCAGGACGGCGACAAAGACAAAATTGAGAAGCGCGAGCGTAAGCTTGAAGAAGCCCAGCACGAATTGAAAAAGCTTGAAGCAGAACCTTATTAATCGGACTTAACTCAATGCTGTAAAAGGAGATTTCCATGGCTAAAGAATCAACATCTGAACATCTGCGCGCTGAATTGAAAAATCTGGCTGATACCCTGGAAGAAGTGCTGAGCAGCTCAGCGGACAAATCCAAAGGTGAGCTGGATAAACTGCGTCACAAAGCGCGCGGCGCTATCGAAAGCTCCCGTGAACGCCTTGGCGATTCTGGCGAACGTATTGCACAAACCACGCGTGAAGCGGCGGAAAAGGCGGATGAATACGTACGCGATAATCCATGGCACGGCGTCGGTATCGGCGCGGCGGTAGGTATTTTAATCGGCATTTTAATCTCACGGCGTTAATGATGAGTGATAGTCAGCAAAGCCACGGCCCCGGCAAAGGGGTCTTTAACATTGGGCAGCGGATAGTTACCACACTGGTGAGCATGGCCGAGACACGCGTCCGTCTCGCCATCGTGGAACTGGAAGAGGAAAAGGCAAACCTGATTCAGATGCTGATGATGGTGGGCCTTACCATGCTGTTTACTGCTTTCGGACTTATGAGCCTGATGGTGCTGATCATCTGGGCGGTGGACGCACAATATCGCCTGATGGCGATTGCCATCACCACCGGCGTGCTGTTTGCGTTGGCGCTGATTTTCGGCTTATGGACGCTCTACAAATCGCGACAGTCAACGCTGTTGCGCCATACGCGTAAAGAGCTGGATACCGATCGTAAATTGCTGGAGGAGCATCGCTCATGAGCCGCCGCGAACGTGAAGCTCGCATTCACGAGCTGCTAAATCAGGTGCAGCAGCAGCGGCTCGACCTCAGTGCCGATAGCCGCGACTGGCTAACCAGTACCGCACAGTACGATCGCGGCTGGCTCACGCTTATCGGCATGCGCCGCTATCTGGCGATTGGCAGCAGTGCATTGGCGATTTGGTCGATTCGCAGCCCCAACCGTCTCCTGCGCTGGGCCAAACGTGGCTTCGGCGTCTGGAGCACGTGGCGCATGATTAAATCGACGTTAAATACACGCTAATTCCTCTCTCTAAAACCGGATCGGATTGATTCGGTTTCGTTCCCTCAAATTTCCTGAATAACACTGACAGTTTATCTCGCTTACAACTCTTTCAAGCTGCGATTATCATCTCCCTCCATCAACCCAGTGAACTGAAATAAGCGGTTCAACGGGATTCAAAACCCGCAGGCCAACAACCTGCAACAAAAACCTTGTTGGAGTAGATGATGAAAAAATTCGAAGACTCAGGCCTGCTGGTAGCACGCGTATTAATGACCATTCTGTTTATCACCGCAGGCTGGGGCAAAATCACCGGTTACGCCGGTACCGCGCAGTATATGCAATCCATGGGCGTCCCGAGCTTCATGCTGCCGCTGGTTATTTTGCTTGAGTTCGGTGGCGGCCTGGCAATCCTGTTCGGTTTCCTGACGCGCTTTACCGCGCTGTTCACCGCAGGCTTCACTCTGCTGACCGCGTTCCTGTTCCACAGCAACTTCGCTGAAGGTGTTAACCAGCTGATGTTCATGAAGAACCTCTCCATCGCTGGTGGTTTCCTGGTGTTGGGTCTGGTAGGTCCAGGCGCTTACAGCATTGACCGTCTGATTCGTCAGCGCGTCCAACCGGCGACCGCACGCTAAGCAGCACAAGCGTCACAGAGCACATATACTCAATTGCAGGGGCGGGGATTTTCCTCGCCCTCTTTTTTTTATGGAGGGCTTATGGGACAGCTGATTGACGGTGTCTGGCATGACACCTGGTACGACACGAAGTCAACCGGAGGCCGCTTCAAACGCACAGAAGCCGTTTGGCGCAACTGGATTACAGCCGATGGCAGCGCCGGCCCAACCGGTAAAGCGGGCTTCGCCGCCGAACGCGATCGCTATCATCTCTATGTCTCACTCGCCTGTCCGTGGGCGCACCGCACGCTGTTGATGCGCCAGCTTAAAGGATTGGAAGAGATGATTTCGGTTTCAGTGGTGCATCCGCTGATGCTGGAAAACGGCTGGACTTTCGACGATGACTTCCCCGACGCCACCGGCGACTCGCTGTATCAAAATGAGTTTCTCTATCAGCTTTATCTGCACGCCGACGCGCAATACACCGGACGCGTCACCGTACCAGTGCTGTGGGACAAAACGCAGCACACCATCGTTAGCAATGAATCCGCCGATATCATACGCATGCTGAATAGCGCGTTTGATGCGCAAGGCGCACGCGCCGGTGATTACTATCCACCGGCACTGCGCGACAAGATCGATGAACTGAACGGCTGGATTTACGATACCGTGAACAACGGCGTGTACAAGAGCGGCTTTGCCACTTCGCAGGCGGCCTACGATGAGTCGGTGACATCACTGTTCCACTCACTGGCGCGCCTGGAGCAAATTCTTGGCCAGCATCGTTATCTCACCGGCGACAAGCTTACCGAAGCCGATCTGCGACTCTGGACCACGTTAGTGCGCTTCGATCCGGTGTACGTTACCCATTTCAAGTGTGACCGCCATCGCATCAGCGATTACCGTAATCTCAGCGGTTTCCTGCGAGACATTTACCAAATGCCTGGCATTGCCGATACGGTCAATCTGCCGCATATCCGCCATCACTACTATTGCAGCCACAAAACCATCAACCCAAGCGGCGTGATTTCGCTGGGCCCAGCGTTTGACTGGGACGAGCCGCACGGGCGTGGCTGATGCCCTTTTCCTTCTCCCGCTTGCGGGAGAAGTTTCGGATGAGCGGAACGGCTTCACCGATTTCCCCCAAGAGAAACAGGCAATCATCAGGCAGAATCAGACTCACTCCTTCATCCCTTCACTGGCTACAGTTAAACGACTCTCACCGTAAACTGGAGCGACTATGAAAACCTACGGTTATGCTGCACTGAGCGCTGATGCGCCGTTAACCCCGTTCGCCTTTGAACGCCGCGCGCTGCGCAATAACGATGTGGCCATCGAAATCGTCTACTCGGGCGTCTGCCACAGCGATCTACATCAGGCAAGGAATGACTGGCAAGAGTGGGGACCGACCGTTTACCCACTGGTACCAGGACATGAAATCATTGGGCGCGTTATTGATGTCGGCAGCGACGTTCAACGCTACACAACAGGACAATGGGTGGCGGTGGGTACTATTGTCGATAGCTGCCAGATATGCGATCAGTGTCGCCGTCATGAAGAGCAGATGTGCCGCGAATTCCCGACGGTGACCTATAACGGTCGCGATCGCCTCACTGGCGACATCACTTATGGCGGCTATGCCAAACATGTGGTGGTGCGAGAGGAATTTGTCCTCAATCTGCCGGAGGGACTCGATCCTGCTCGCGCCGCGCCGTTATTGTGCGCCGGTATCACCGTATACTCGCCATTACGTACCTGGAACGTCGGGCCGGGATCGCGCGTCGGCGTAGTGGGCATTGGCGGATTGGGGCATCTGGCGGTGCGACTTGCCGCCGGCCTTGGTGCGGAGGTGACAGTAATCACCCGCAGCGCGGGCAAGGCCGAAGAAGCACATCAACTCGGTGCTGAACATGTGTTGCTTTCAACCTCGGACGAGGCAATGCAGCAGGCAGCATCCTCATTTGACGTGATCATCGATACCATTCCGACCCGCCACGATGTCTCGCCTTATGTACAGCTGCTGGATGTGGAAGGCGCATTGGTGATTGTTGGTGCGCTCGGCAATATGGAGGCATTCAGCTCGTTGCCGCTGATTATGGGGCGTCGCCGCATTACCGGTTCGCCGTCCGGTGGCATTGCCGAAACGCAGGAGATGCTGGATTTCTGTGCGCGTAAAAACATCCATCCGGATTGCGAAATCATTAATATGCAGCAGATTAATGATGCGTTTGAACGCATGGAACGCGGTGATGTGAAGTATCGCTTTGTGATTGATATGGCCTCATTAACCGCGGCCTGATAAGCGTCTACTATCAGCCGGTGCATCCGGCTGGTATTAGCGCACCGCCATCGCCAGATTCCCTGTCCCCGCCAGCAGCTGCGCTTTGTCCTTAATCGGGGTGGCGCCAAACATGCGCTTATATTCACGATGAAATTGCGTCACGCTCTCATAGCCGACGCGAATCGCCGCGCTTGATGCATCGATCTCTTCCGCAATCAGCAAACGGCGCGCTTCATACAGCCGTAAATGCTTCTGAAATTGCAGCGGGCTCATGGTGGTCATGCGTCGGAAATGGTGATGGAGCGTCGATACCCCCATTCCTGCCCGCTGTGCCAGCGCCTCGACGCTCAACGGTTGCACATAATTTTCTCGTAACCAGTTAATGGCAATCGAGACGCGCTGGCTACTGGTTCCGGTTAAAACGGTCTCACGAAATACGCTGCCCGCTTCACTGGTTAAGATGCGATAAAGAATTTCGCGCTGAATGAGATCGCTGACATAACTGCTGTTGTGTGATGAATCATGATTAGCGAGATAGCGCAGCACCGCATTCAGCAAAGAACAATCTGCCGCGCCCAACGACATGCCGCTATTCTGCGGATTCACACGGCTGCCGTGCTGCTCCATATCGGCGATCACTTCGAGCGCCAGTGGCAAATCCAGCGTGATGAGTAGCGACAGAAACGGTTCTTCCGCACTCGCCTGCGGCACTTCGGCAATGGTAGGCAAATTAACGGCGGTAAGAAAAAAGCGCGACTCATTATAAGTGTAAGTTGTATCACCAAGTGACACGCGCTTTTCACCCTGAATAATTAGCGAAAGACTGGGTTCATAAATATAGGACATTGGTGGAGTGGGCTCATGCAACTCCGCCATCATCATCCCAGGAAAAGGCTTCACAATATTGGGCCGGCTACCGGTGTACGTCTGCAAGCGAGCGGCAATCTCGCGACGCAACGCTGCGGTTTGCTGGCGCAGGGCGTTTGGCCAGCGATCAATCGGCTGAAGATGCATGCTATTTTCACCTGTGACGAAACAGAGCGGAATGATCGCTAGCCTAAACTATCCCGCCCCGTATGTTGAGGTGGATTGTGCGCCGGTAAGTTATTATGCGAACTTAATTAGCACCATACCGATTAATAACAGTGCCACACCCAGCCAACCCGTGCGGCTCAGTCGCTGGCCGAATAAAATCCAACCCGCCGCTACCGTAGCAACTAATCCCAACCCGCCCCACAGCGCGTAGGCGACGGTCAGGTCGATGCCTTTCACCGCCTGCGCCAGCGCGCTAAACGCCGCCAGCACGGCAACCAGCGATAACACGCCATAAAGGGGACGGCGGAAGCCATTGGAGTATTTCAGAAAGATATTGGCGACAATCTCCAGCCCAATCGCCAGCGCCAACCATGCGATATGCAGCCCATTAAACGTTGCCATGGCGCAGCTCCTTACGACTCAGCGTGCCCGTTTTAATCAAGACGATGCCAGCGATTAATGTCAAAAGCCCGACGACTTTCACCGCAGATAAAGCTTCCTCGAATAGCAGCACGCTAAACAGCGTAATGAACAGAATACCTACGCCTTCCCACATGGCATACGCCACGCCAAGCGCAATACGCTTAATGGCAAAAGAGAGGAGAATATATGAGAGTGCAATCATCACCAGCATAAAAATATAACCGGCATTGCCACCGTTAACGCTGGCCCATTTCATTGAGACAGTACCGATAATTTCCGCGGCGATCGCCAGCGCTAATAAAATCCAATACAACATGATTTCTCTCCTGAACGAGAAATAAACGCCGTCCACGCCAAAAATAAGCGTGTTAGCAAAGTTAAATTAAAAAATCAGAAAAGGAGAGAACGGAACTATAGCGCGAAGCGCCAGTGCTGATCGCAGATTGGGCAGTTTGACTCAGGAAAAGAAGAAGAGATAAAAGTGTTAATTGGCGCAAACATTTTGTCCATAAAATTACAACTTATCCACGTTGTTGCTTCTCGTCAGTGTGGATTAAATTTGTCCTCAGTAGTTAAACACCCGCATATTCTGGCATAGCCGTAATAATGTTTTGCGAGATTTTCATTTCTTTACGTGGGCGAGACTACGTAATTTTTCGCGCATTAATACCCTCACCCATTGGGAGAGGGAACCGTTGGTGGCAGTTTGACAGCTCGCGCGATCGGTCCCCAGAAAACACAAAACCCGCCGAAGCGGGTTTTGTGTTGAAAAAAGTCGAAACTGACCGATAAGCCGGGTTCTGTCGTGGACAGTCATTCATCTAGGCCAGCAATCGCTCACTGGCTCAAGCAGCCTACCCGGGTTCAGTACGGGCCGTACCTTGTGAACCCCTATTTGGCCTTGCTCCGGGTGGAGTTTACCGTGCCACGAACTGTTGCCAGCCGCGCGGTGCGCTCTTACCGCACCCTTTCACCCTTACCTGATCCCATTACTGGGCCATCGGCGGTTTGCTCTCTGTTGCACTGGTCGTAGGCTTGCGCCCCCCAGGCGTTACCTGGCACCCTGCCCTATGGAGCCCGGACTTTCCTCCCCTTTGCCCGTCTCCCCCCGAAAGAGGACGACGACAAAGCGGCGACTGTCTGGTCAGCTTCGGCGCGGGATAATAGGCGATCCGCCGCCGTTTGTCACGCCTCTTGCTGATCCAGCGCGTACTTATAGAGCGCGTTCTTCTTAACGCCATGAATTTCCGCCGTCAGCGCAGCAGCTTTCTTTAACGGCAGCTCTTTTTGCAGCAGCGCCAGAGTACGCAGCGCTTCAGCGGGTAGCGCTTCTTCATCCGCTTTATGGCCTTCAACAATCAGCACCATCTCGCCCTTGCGACGGTTTTCATCTTCCAGCACCCACGCCAACAGCTCGCCCACCGGCGCACCGTGCAATGACTCCCAGGTTTTGGTCAACTCGCGCGCCAGCACCACGTAACGTTCGGCACCCCACACGCTGACCATATCCTGCAGGCTATCAATCAGGCGATGGGTGGATTCGTAGAAAATCAGCGTACGCGTCTCTTCACCCAGCGCGTGCAGCACATCACAGCGCCCTTTGCTTTTGGCCGGCAGAAACCCTTCGTAACAGAAACGATCGGACGGTAATCCCGCCGCGCTTAATGCTGTGATCGCCGCGCAGGCGCCTGGCAACGGCACCACGCGCACGCCGGCTTCTCGGCAGCGACGCACCAAATGGTAGCCCGGATCGTTGATCAACGGCGTGCCCGCATCGGAGACCAGCGCAATGCTCTGGCCCTCTTGCAGCCTGGCTAACAGCACCTCGGCTTTCTGCTGTTCGTTGTGGTCGTGAAGTGCGAAGAGTCGCGCATTGATGGCGAAATGTTGTAGCAACAGCCCGGTATGACGTGTATCTTCCGCTGCGACTAGATCGACGCTTGAGAGCACCGTCAACGCTCGTTGAGTGATATCACCCAGGTTACCGATCGGGGTAGGAACGATATAGAGCGTGCTGGCAGAAATCTCTGCCCGATCGAGTTGTTTCATTGTTTCATCCGAATTGCCGATTTAATATTGAGCATCTTGAAAAAAACATCACTGGATACAGTATGCTTCCTTCAAAAGTCGTACGTCATAAAGCAGGACGCTTAGTACCTGTTCTTCTCGCTGGGCTGATTTTAGCCGCTTGTAGTGGTCAGGGACCGCAACAAACCTCTAACGTCAATATTCAGGGTCCTGCGACTGGCCGGTCTGACTATTATCTGCAACAGGTGCAGCAAAGCAGCGATGATAGCAAGACCGACTGGCAATTACTTGCCATCCGTGCCCTGTTGAAGGAAGGAAAATATCCACAGGCCGCCGATCAGCTGAAACAACTACCGCAACAGCTCAGTGATGTGCAACAGCAAGAACTGCTGCTGCTGCGTGCGCAGATGCAGATTGGTCAGCAGGATTTCGGTGGCGCGCAACAGTTACTTGGCCAGGTGAAAACCGGCGATCTGTCGCAGGATCAACAAGTGCGCTACTACGCGCTGCAAATTGCCGCAGCGCAGAATCGTCCATCGCTCGCGCTGCTGCGCGCCTATATTGCACAGGAACCGCTGCTCAAAGCGGCCGATCATCAAAGCAATATCGATGCCACCTGGCAAGCGCTGACGCAGATGACCCAAGATCAGATCAACAGTCTGGTGATCAATGCGGATGAAAATACGCTGCAAGGCTGGCTGGATCTGCTGAACACCTGGCGGGCCAATAGCCAGGATCCGCAAATGCTGAAAGCCGCAATAAAGGACTGGCAGACGCGATATCCGCAGAACCCAGGCGCAAAAACGCTGCCAACCCAGCTGAGCCAGGTGCAGAATTTCACCAAAGCCTCCACCAACACCATTGCGTTGCTGCTGCCACTTAACGGCCAGGCGCAGGTATTTGCGAGCGCGATTCAGAAAGGCTTTACGGATGCGCGTAACGGCGTGCTGAATGCTCCGGCACCACAAGCAGCGCCCGCGCCTGCTGCGGCCGATAATAATGCCCAACCGGCTACAGACGCGAATGCCGAGGCGAATAGCGTGGTGAGCCCGGCGATGGCGGGTAACACACCGCAGCAAACGGAACAGCCGCAACCCGCCGCTCAACCGGCAGCAGCCCAGGGCGACAGCAGCGCGCAGGTGAAAGTGTATGACACCAGCAGCCAGCCCATTGCCCAGGTCATGCAGCAGGCCCAGCAGGATGGCGCCACGTTGGTGGTTGGCCCCCTGCTCAAAAACGATGTGGAACAAGTGGTGAACAGCCAAACAGCGCTTAACGTATTGGCGCTGAATGAGCCGGAACAGATCCAGAACCATCCGAATATTTGTTATTTTGCGCTTTCTCCTGAAGACGAAGCGCGCGATGCCGCGCACCATATCTACGAGCAGGGCAAACGTCAGCCCTTGCTGTTGGTACCGCGCAGCAGTTATGGCGATCGCATCAGCAAAGCCTTTGCGCAAGAGTGGCAAAAGCTGGGGGGGTCAACCGTGCTGCAGCAGCGTTTTGGCGGCGTCGCGGAGTTGAAGCAAGGCATCAACAGCGGTGCGGGTATTGCGTTAAGCGGCACTCCGCTGAACGTCGAGCCTGATCAATCACAGAGCGTAGCGATTGCCGGCCTGACGATTCCTGCGCCACAAACCAGCACACCGGCGCCTGTGGCGGATACCAGCGGCGGCAGCGTTGATGCTGTCTATATTGTCGCCAGTCAGGATGAGCTGCAGCTGATCAAGCCAATGATTGCGATGCGCACCAGCAGCCGCAGCAATACTGCACTTTACGCCAGCTCGCGCAGTGCCCAGGCTGGCGCTGGCCCGGACTTCCGTCTGGAGATGGATGGCCTGCAGTTCAGTGATATTCCGCTGCTGTCTGGCAATAATCCTGGCCTGATGCAGCAGGCGGCAAAGTCGTTTAACAACGACTATTCGCTGGTTCGTCTTTACGCGATGGGCATTGATGCCTGGACGCTGGCGAATCACTTTAACCAGATGCGTCAGGTGCCGGGCTTTGCCATTGATGGCAACACCGGCAAGCTGAACGCCGACACGGATTGCGTGATCAACAGGAAGTTGGCATGGAACCAGTATCGTCAGGGACAGATCG
The DNA here is from genome assembly GCF_900215435.1 of Candidatus Pantoea floridensis. Classification (NCBI taxonomy): domain Bacteria; kingdom Pseudomonadati; phylum Pseudomonadota; class Gammaproteobacteria; order Enterobacterales; family Erwiniaceae; genus Pantoea; species Candidatus Pantoea floridensis. The sequence continues at coordinate 2,438,878 of NZ_OCMY01000001.1, read as the reverse complement.
TTCCGGTGCAGTAAATCGTCAGCGCATTGGCGCTGAGCAGGAACAACTGGCGCGCCGCTATCTGGAGCGCGCCGGGCTGCAGTGGTTCGCCAGCAATGTGCGCTGTCGCGGCGGGGAAATTGACCTGATTATGCGCGATGCCGATTGCTGGGTATTTGTTGAAGTGCGCTATCGGCGCGATGCGCGCTACGGCGGAGCCGCCGCCAGCGTGACGCGCCAGAAACAACAAAAGTTGCTGCGTGCTGCCGCGCTCTGGTTGCTGGCAGGCGGCGGCAGTTTTGATACGGTGAATTGCCGTTTTGACATCATTGCCATTACCGGGCGTGAGCTGGAGTGGCTACCCGATGCCTTTAATGCCGATGGATAGAACCAGGTGGTCTTGTGCAGGACAGAATTAAAGCGTGTTTTACCGAGAGTATTCAGACACAAATCGCCGCAGCCGAAGCGCTGCCCGATGCGATTTCTCGTGCGGCGATGACGCTGGTGCAGTCGCTGCTGAACGGTAACAAAATCCTGAGCTGCGGTAACGGTGCGTCATCCGCCAACGCGCAGCATTTTGCCGCCAGCATGATTAACCGTTTTGAGACGGAGCGCCCAAGCCTGCCTGCGCTGGCGCTGAGTGCGGATAATGTCATGCTGACAGCGATTGGTAACGATCGCCTGCATGACGAAATTTACGCCAAGCAGGTTCGAGCGCTTGGGCAGGCTGGCGATGTGCTGCTGGCCATTTCTACCCGTGGTAACACCCGCGATATTGTCAAAGCGGTTGAAGCTGCGGTTACTCGCGATATGACCATCGTTGCGCTAACCGGCCATGACGGCGGCGAGCTGGCGGGCCTGCTCGGTCCGCATGATGTGGAAATTCGCATTCCATCACATCGCAGTGCTCGCATTCAGGAAATGCATATGCTGACCCTGAACTGCCTGTGCGATTTGATTGATAACACTTTATTCCCACACCAGGAATGACTGAAGGAGCTCAAATGAAAGCATTGAACGCTGTCGCCATTCTATTAACCGCCATGCTGCTGCAGGGCTGTGTCGCCGTGGTTGCTGGCAGTGCCGCCGTGGCCACGAAAACCGCCACCGACCCGCGCACCGTGGGCACGCAGGTGGATGACGGGACGCTGGAGCTGCGCGTAACTAACGCGCTGGCAAAAGATGAACAAATCAAAAACCAGGCGCGCGTAGTAGTGACAGCCTATCAGGGCAAAGTGCTGCTGACGGGTCAGTCTCCAACACCGGATCTGGCAAGCCGAGCTAAACAGATTGCAATGGGCGTGGATGGCGCCACCGAGGTGTATAACGAAATCCGTAGCGGCCAGAAAGTCAGCTTCGGCACCTCGTCGTCAGATACCTGGATCACCACCAAAATTCGCTCGCAGCTGCTGGGCAGCGATCAGGTGAAATCCTCTAACGTGAAAGTGACCACAGAGAACGGTGAAGTGTTCCTGCTGGGTCTGGTAACGCCAGAAGAAGCGAAGGCGGCGGCCGATGTTGCCAGCCGTGTGAGCGGCGTGAAGCACGTCACTACGGCGTTCACGATTCTCAAATAAGCGTTAAAGCACATCATCAGGGCGACTTCGGTCGCCCTTTTTTATGCCGGAAGATCAATCACCAGCGCGCGCAGCGGCGTTCTGGCTTGCAGGCTGATGTGGTGTTCATCACTGAGAAACGCGCCATCACCGCAGCTGAGCGGCTGCTGCTGCGCGCTACTCGCCTGCACATCCAGCGAACCATGAATCGACTGCAAATAAGCGCGCGGCCCGTGCAATTTCACCGTATGCTGCTCGCCCGGCGCTAATGTCACCTGATGCACCCACACTTGCTGGCGTAGCTGCAGGCTGCCATCCACGCCATCGGGCGACGCAATCAGCACGCTGGTTTTTTGCGGTAACTCGCGCTTTTGTAACAGCGGATTCTCACGTTCTGGACATGCCGCTAACCACAGCTGCATGCGGGTTAACGGGCGATCTTTACTGATGTTGATTTCACTGTAATTCACGCCTGGCCGCGTAGAGAGCAGCATCGCTTCGCCTTCCCGGGCGATAAGATGATTGCCTTCGCTATCGCGATACTCTGCTTCACCCTGCAACACCAGATTGAGCACATCAACCTGCGGGTAGCTGCGCGGCTGGAAGGCGGCGCCCGGTGCCAGGATTTCCTGGTTAAGCACGCGCAACGAAGCATAGCCCATCAGTTTTGGGTCAAAATAGTGGCCAAACGAGAAGCTGTAACGCGCCTGCAACCAACCGAAATCGGCCTGGCCACATGCGGACGCGCAGCGGGTTGTCATCATGATAATCCTCCGAGGCGCTGCGGTGAGATTCGACCGCAGGCTTAATAGGATCATGGTAAAAGTCTGGACGCCGGATTGTAAGCCAGTTAATCTGCCTGGCATGTTCAAATTTACTGACAGAGAATCGGGATGGCAAAAGACCGCGCGTTAACCCTGGAAGCTTTACGTGTGATGGATGCTATTGACCGTCGTGGCAGTTTTGCCGCCGCGGCCGATGAACTGGGTCGCGTCCCTTCCGCGCTGAGCTACACCATGCAGAAGCTGGAAGAGGAGCTGGATGTGGTGCTGTTTGACCGCTCCGGCCACCGCACCAAGTTCACCAACGTGGGACGTATGCTGCTGGAGCGCGGTCGCGTACTGCTGGAAGCGGCCGATAAACTCACCACCGATGCTGAAGCGCTGGCGCGCGGTTGGGAGACGCATCTCACCATCGTTGCCGAAGCGTTGGTTCCTACCGAACGTCTGTTTCCGCTGGTGGATAAGCTGTCAGAAAAAGCCAATACCCAGATTTCGCTAATCACCGAAGTATTAGCGGGTGCCTGGGAGCGCCTGGAACAGGGGCGCGCAGATATTGTTATCGCCCCGGATATGCATTTTCGCGCTTCTACCGAGATCAACACCCGCAAGCTCTACAGCGTTATGAGTGTGTATGTTGCCAGCCCGGATCACCCGATTCATCAGGAAGCCGAGCCGCTGTCAGAAGTGACGCGCGTGAAATACCGCGGCATTGCGGTGGCAGACACTGCGCGTGAACGCCCGGTACTCACGGTACAGCTGCTGGATAAACAGCAGCGTCTAACGGTAAGCAACATGGATGACAAACGCCGCGCGCTGTTGGCAGGTTTGGGCGTTGCAACCATGCCGTATCCGATGGTGGAACAAGATATCGCAGAAGGCCGTTTACGCGTGGTGAGCGCGGAATATACGCGCGAAGTAGACATCATTATGGCGTGGCGCCGCGACAGCATGGGCGAGGCGAAATCATGGTGTTTGCGTGAGATTCCGAGATTGTTGGCGAAGCGCGGGTAGGATTGCACGTCGCGCGGTTTTGTAGGGTCGGCATTTATGCCGACCGGGTCAAACGCCGCATAACCATCACAGCCGGCTCAAACAATCGATCGCCACCGCTTTAAAGCTGATAAAATCCGCGCAATCGCGTAGCCGCGTTGTCGCTCTTTCACGCAGGAAAGTGACGAACAGATCGTAAATCGCCATCGCCTCTTCGTATTCACTCTTGCTGATGGCCAGCAGGAAAATCACTGACGCCGTCTCCTCGCCCCAGCTAACGCCGTGCGGCGCCAGCACCGTATACACCACGGTTTTCTTTGCCAGCAACCCCAGTGAGTGCGGCAGCGCGATGCCTTCGCCAAGCAGCGTGCTGACAATCGCTTCACGCTCCTCAACCGACGGATTGAAATCCGCATCAACATAGCCTTCGCTCTCCAGCTGCTGACACAGTAAACGGAACAGATCCGCCTGCGCCATGGGCTTATCCAGCACCATAAAGTGCTGCGCGTCGAAGTACTTCTCCAGCATGTAGGGCCGCGTACGATCCACCAGCACCAGCTTGCCTACCTGCTCCAGCTGGAATTCGGTGGGGAAAGGCGACATCACGGCAATCGGCTTGTTCTTCTCGGTTAACCGCGCGGTAGAAATCACGAAATCTTCGTCGATTTGCTCTCGTAGCTCGTAATCACGCTGCGACAGCCGCGCCGTTACCACCAGCTGGGGGTATTTACGTAGCAACAGCGCTTCAATCATGCGCAGCGTCGAGTTACCGCTGTCACACACCAGCAGCACCTGCGGATGGCGCTGGTAGCCAACGTCATAATGCCTCTCCAGCCCGACGCCGATGTGCAGCACCAGAAAACCGATCTCGTTCTCACTGATGGTGTAAGGCGTGTATTTGCCCCAGCTGGTAACTGCCGCCAGCGTCACATCGTAGGCCATGGGATAGTGCTGTTTGATGTTACTCAACAGCGGATTAGGTATGTGGATTTGGTAGCGCACCCGGGTGATCATGGTTTTGATATGGGTGAGCAGATCGGCGCGCAGCTGCTCATCGTGCTGCAGCCGATAGTTGTAATGGGTGTTGATGTAATTCAGCAGGTAATCGACCAGCGCATCAGCATCATCGGCGTTGATGGTGCTGGGTGCCAGCGCCTGAATTTGACGCGCGGCGATGTTAACGCGCAGCCAGTTCTCTTCCGCCTGCGAAATTGGCTTGCCGACCAGCGGACGCATCAGATTAACCAGATCGTGAGCCGCCTCGCGCACCTCATCGCCCACATCTTCCGCACCCGGATCGTTGAGGGGAAAGCCTTCGCTGATACGTCGCACCGCCACCGCGCAGTAAATTTGCAGATAGCGATCGCCTTCATCGCTGAGACGAATCGCGTGCTGGGCAAAGCACTGTTGCAGCAAGGGCTCGAGCTGCGCCAGAATGCCGCTGTGTAGCGCCTCCACCGTCAGCAGCGGGCTGTCCGGCGTTTCCTGATCAATCTGCCACAGCAAATCGGTTAAGCAGGTGCGGATCGCCGCCTCGCTGCCAAACAGCTTCATGCCGTAATGCGGTTTGGTTTCGATATTGAGGTGATAGCGGCCGAGCCATTCGCGAACGATCGCCATATCGCTTTGCAGCGTGGCGCGACTGACAAACCACTCCTCCGACAGATCTTCCAGCTTGATGGAATAAGCGGCGGTGAGAAACCGCGTCAGCAGGTAGCGCACGCGTTCCTGCGAGGTGCGCGGCACGCGCAGCGGCGTGGCGCTCTCTTCCTGCAGCCGGCCAAAGCGCGCCGCATCATCAATTTTGAGTTGATATCCCGCGCCGCGCGCCAGCACAAACTGCGCGCCGTGCTGCTCCAGCAGCGCGTTCAGCGCGGTGATATCGGTGCGCACCGTGCGCGTCGAAACGGAAAAGCGGCGTGCCAGCTCATCCTGCGGCAGCGTTTCATTTTGCAGCGCAGCGAAAAGCTGGGTCAGACGCTGATTGGGAAATCTCACGGAGCTCACCTGTTACTCATTTGTTACAGCAGTTTCTTGCACGTTGCCAGAAGCTGACGCACGTCGTCAATGCGCGTGTCGCCGCTTGCGCTATCAATAATCGAACTGTAGACGTGCGGGATCACTTTGCTTACGCCTGCATCAAGCGCAATACGTACAATCTCTTCGAAGTTGTTAAGATCGATGCCGCCGGTTGGCTCCAGCCAGAAGTCGTGATGCGCACAGGCTTCCGCCACCGCGCGATACTCATTCACCGCCTTCAGGCCGCCCATTGGGAAGTATTTCACCGAGCTGCCGCCCATGTCCTGCAGCATGGCGATGGCGCTGTCGATCGGCACAATCGCGTCGGCGCTCTTTGAGCTGCGCGGTCCGGTGGAGATTTTCACCATACCAGGCGTGCCGGTAGGTGAAATCAATCCATTCACCACGGTTTGGCTCTGGCCGAGCAGTGCGCGGCTGGTCGCCACGCCGGTGAACACCTGATTAACGTGCTGCGGCTGCAGCACCGCCGAGATTTCGCTCACCATCGTCGACTGATTGGGATCGCCCGCGCCCAGCCCAACTGACAGCGCGTTGTCGATCAGCGCCGCATACTCACGCATATCGGCAATCGCGTCTTCATTACTGGCATAGTTTTTCGATAACACGCCGACCAAAACATGGCCTTCGGCCGCCTGCCAGATTTCTTTGGCATTCTGTTTGGAACCGGCCAGTACGTTAAGGCACAGGCGATCCTGATAAAAATTCGGGTTCAGACTCATGCGCGTTTTCCTCCGCTGATCAACGCCTGGATAGCGCTAAAGATGATGTGCAGCTGTTCGGCGCTGACGCTGCGCACATCGGCTTCGATAATGCCTTCGTTGGCTTTGTAGCCACGGAAATAGATGGCGATGTCGCCGGTTTTCAGCGCCTGTACCAGCTCGCCGGTCGGCCAGCCGGTGACCGCTTCATCGAACTTGATTTCGGCACGCGCAATATCGCGCCCTGCCGCATCCCACACCACGCGCGCGCTCACGCCGTTCAGCGTGTTGAGGTTGTCGATAAACGGCGTCATGTTAGCCACCATCTCGGCACCGCTGGTTTTTGGCTGTACCAGATAGTTTTCAATTGCCTGCGTCAGGCCGAGGATGCCCTCTTTGCCGACTTTCATCGCGCGGCCAATGCCGTTGCTTTGACGTTTCACCCACTCAACGTACTGCGTGCGGCCAATCACCAGACCGCTGGTTGGCCCTTCAATCGCCTTGGCACCGCTGTAAATCACTAAATCAGCGCCCATTTTGTAATAGCACTGCAAATCTTCTTCAGCTGCGGCATCCACAATCAGGGGAATACTGTGTTTGCGCGCCACGACGGCCGCCTGCTCAACGCTCAGATGGCTTTTCTGTACGCAGTGGTGCGATTTGATATACATCAGTGCCGCGGTGGTGGGCGTGATCGCCGCCGCCAGCTGCTCTGGCGAACATTCGTTGCTGTAGCCCGCTTCGATCAGGCGACCACCACCCAGCGCCACCATGGTGCCGACCGGTGCGCCGAAGTTCACGTTGTGCCCTTTTGGCACCACGATATCGTGCGGTACGTTAAGCGGCGCGGCGTGCAGATTTTCCAGCAGCCAGTCGTTGTCTTTAACGATCACCGCCGCCACGCTCTGCGCGATGCCCGCCGAGGCGCAGGACACCACTACTGCGCTTTCCACGTCCAGCAATGTGGCGATGTAAGCGCCGGTCTTGTTGACCAGATCTTTCATCTCGAAATAGTGATTCAGACCGTAGCCTACGGTGTCTACCACATCCGCGGACGGCGTGGACACGCCTAAAATCGTCATGCGGCCCGAGGCGTTGATGACCTGTTTCAGGTCATATTTTTCATAAATCGAAGACATGATTGGCTTTCCCTTCATCAGTCAGATGCCAGTGACCGCCGATAACTACGGCCTGCGGCAGCAAATGTTGTTCACCCAAAACCTGGTCGCCTTCAGCATCGACGAACGAGCGGGTTTCCTCTTTGACGGTAAAAATGGTCAGGTCGGCGTCATAACCTTCGGTTAAGCGCCCTTTGCCCGCCAGACGCAGGCCAGCGGCGGCATTGGCGGTGACGCATGCAATAATTTGCGGCAGCGTCATGCCAATACTGAAGAATTTCGACATCACGTGCGCCAGGCTATGCACCGGTCCGTTGAGGCGGTTGCGGCAATAAATGTCGGAGCTGATGGTGTCAGGCAGAATGCCCTGCGCGATCGCCTCGCGTGCCACTGCAAAACTGAAGCTGGCGCTGCCGTGACCGATATCCAGCTTCACGCCGCGCGCGATGGCATTTTTCACTGCGGCTTTGAGCTCGCCCTGCGGAGACAAGATACGGTTCGGTTTGCCGTTGAAGCAGTGCGTGATGATGTCGCCGGAGGTCAGCAGATCGGCAATCTCCTCCAGCACCGGCGGATTGTTACCGATGTGTACCATCAGCGGCAGATTACCTGCTGCCTGCTGAATGGCTTTGGCGCGCACCAGCGGCTGAATGCCGTTTTCGCCCACTACGCTGCTGCTCATGCGCGCTTTCAGGCCAACGATAAAGTCGGGACGGCGTTTTACCGCCTGCACCACCGCATCGCCATCGATCTGCGCCATATCGGCCAGCTCGTTTTGCGTCACAATACCGGTGCGTGAAATGTTAATCAGCGCGCGAACTTCGGTGGTTGCCGTACGCGTGAGCTGATAGAAGTCGTCGATGTCATCCGCGCCGGTGCTGCCCGCATCAACCACCGTGGTGACGCCTTGCGCCATGCCAATGCTATCGGCTTCATCGTGATAAATCGGGGATTTGGGATAACAGTGCACGTGGCTATCAATCCAGCCAGCGCTCACGTAGAAGCGCCCCGCCAAATCGCGCTCCTGCTGCGCCGTGCCATTCACTTCACCGACGGCGACAATTTTGCCGTGCTGGATGGCGATATCCACCAGCTGTTCGTCGCACAGACGTGCGCGGCGCAGAATCAGATCAAACATGCTCACTCCTTTACTGCGATTTTTCAGGTGCGCATGAATGCGCCCCCAACATGTAGGGTCGCCATTAATGGCGACCGTCCAATCAGCCGCATTACAGCGAAATCGGGAACAGCGCGCCCAGCACCATGGCACCCAGAATTGCGCCGCCGGTAATCGGCTTGTTCCACAGGTAGAACAGCAGCGCGCCCACCAATGAACCCAGGCCGATAGGAATGGATGCGGCCATCGCAGACAGGATAATCAACGGCCCCAGGAAGCGACCTGAAGCGTTACCCGCGCCCATCATCACGTCCGCACCGTAGGTGGAGTCGCTTTGGTTAATGGTGAACTTACGCGCCAGAATAATCAGATATCCAATCGCTAAACCCACCACCAAACCGGTTGCCAACGACGCGGCGAAGTTCGCCACCGGGAAAACAATACCGGCACCCAGCAGCAGCGCAGGCACACCGAGGCCGACGCCAGTCTGGATCGCACCGCCAATATCGAGAATCCCCACCAGCGAACCTTCGATAATGCGTGCGAACAGGAAGCTGGCGCCAAACGCCGCTACCGCGCCATACACGCCGGTTTCCATACCGGAACGCAGCATCGAAACGAACGCCACTTCGTTGAAGGCACCAATGCCATACAGGTAATACATGTGCGTACCGGCAAATACGCCGGAAGAGAGCAAACCGACAAAAATCGGGAAAGACCAGTCGGCGTACCAGAACCCTTTGTTTACGTTCTCGTTCATGCTGATGGCTCCTTATTTGCCGCTGACGCTGTTGTGGATCATATCCAGCCAGCCCGGAATACCCAGCTGGAAGGATTGCAGCAGTTTCATGTCGAATCCGCGGAAGAAGCCGCTTAACGCAAACAGCAGCACGATGGCGAACATCATCACTTTAGTGACCTTATTCCAGCCGCTCTCTTCCACGCCTTTACCAATCAGAATACCGAGCACCAAACCTGGCACCGCGTTCCCCATAATCAACTGCGCCAGACCGCCAAAAATGGTGGCCCAGAAGCCTGATTTCTTACCGGCATCAATCGCCGCCAGCCAGAAGATCACCGGCATTACGGTGTTCACCAACAGATTCGCTGCCGGTACCAGCACTTTCACTGCCGTAACCTGCAGTGCCGCAGGAACCGCTGAGGCGGTGCTATTGAGGAAGGCCACCACGATCATGCCGATGATGCCGCAGGCAATCGCCATGCGTTTCGGGTTGTGCAACGTTTCCGCTACGTTGCGATTTTTCACCATCAAGGCGGCCGCGCCCCAGTTCGGCAGAATGCGGTGATCGACGTCCTGCGTGAAAGAACCTGCTGCGACGGATGATGCCCAGGCGTTAAAGAAGAAGCCGAGACCAAAGGAGAAGTGCGATGCCGGATCGCCTTCGCAGGAATTGAGTTCACCCAGGGTACGGAACGCGCCCATACCTTGGGTGGTTGGTGCGTGGAACATGCGCGCTGCGCCCGCTCCTACCCCAACGCCAACCAATCCGCCAATGATTAACGACTTAAACAAAATGATTAAAAACATGTTGTTGACCCTTTGTTGTCGTTTTTTTACCCAACACAGTGCGATGCCGGGCAGTTCTTTTAGGTCGCCGTAAATTCAACTTTCTCGGTGTCGATCACGGTGACGCTAACGGTAATTTCCAGCTCAACGCTGTAACTCCGTCGCTCGCGCGCGAGGAAAAAGAATAGAAACTTCTCCCTTCGCACGCTCTCCTGCGCGCGCAGCACCCGCACATCTATGGGTTCAATGCGCAACAGAATCTTTTGGCTGGTGCGCAGCACTTGCTGCTGCACCCTGCTCAGCGCATCGGCAAAGGCTTTTGCTTTACTCTCGCCTTTGCCCTGCACCTTTACCTGCATCTCGTATTGCTGTTTCATACTTAGCTGCCGTGTTTTTTATTCCAGGCCTGTACCAGCCGCTCACCCAGCTCTTCTTTATCCATAAAGCCGAAGCCCAGCACGGTGGCACCTTCGTTGATGGCGGTAACGCCTTCATCGATAGAGCGCATGCCGTGTTTGGCTTTGTAACCATATTTGTTCTGCGCGGTGATGGCGCCAGCGCCGCCGCTGCCGCAGAAGGAGATGCCGAAGTCGGCATTTTCCGCTTTCATCACGTCGCCCAGCTTCATGTCAGCAGCCACGCCCGGCACCACCACCGCACGGCCACCGGCTTTCTCGATGCCCGCTGCCACTTTCTGACCTTTACCCAGACGATCGCCAATCACTACAGTTACCATGTTCATTTCCTCGCAATTCATGCTTCGTTCGATTTCGCCACTTCGATATGGACGGATAACAGCCAGGCTTCTTCTTTTGGCAGATTGCCAAACAGATCAACGACCTGCTGCGCCAGCGCCATGGTTTCTGGCGAGATATCTTCAAACAATTCAGCTTCAACATCCGGCAACGCTTCGCCAGTAAGCGATCGCGATGCCATCGCCCGTACATGTGACGCCAACATCTGCTGCTGAACGGCATTGGCCTCAATATGGTGCGCGGCGTAAATCGCCGCTATTTGGCTCATCACCTTATCCGCCAGTGCCTGAATTGCCTCCGGCGTGCTCTGTTTCAGTGGGACAGCTTCACTCCTCACCTTGTTACTCCTGTTTACAGCGGACAATTACAGATAATTCTTGTTGTTAAGAAAGTTACGCGTTCCTCTTAAAGCTGTTGAGACGCTTCTTTTCCACCTGGAAGTGGAAATAGCGCGGGCGAGTGTGCGCCAGATCTCAGGACGCACGAAGTGTGCGAAATGGGTCACAAAATGCGAAAAATGATGGATTTATGCGGGATAAAACGGAGAGGCGACAGGAAACAATAAGGCCAGCCGCAGGGCTGGCCGGTTTATCAGCGGAATTTCTTATGGTTGGCGTTGCGAATATCTTCCAGTTTCTTCGCTTCGGTTTTGGCTTCGTCCAGTTTGTTGGCTTGCGCCAGCTGATCAACCACATCGATCTGTGCAATCAGTGAATCCAGACCGGCGTGAAAATCCTTAATCTGCGCGCTATCGGCCGGCTGCCCCTGCAGTTTTTCCGGCGTGGATTGCTTCGCATCCGTTGCCGCCTGACGCATCTTGCCCAGCGCGGTGTGCATTTCCTGCGCGTCAGAGGTTTTTTTCACCACGCTCAGACCATCCTTAAGCGTATCCATATCTTTTTCCAGATCGGCCGCAAATACGCTAGCCGAGGAGAACAACAGCGACAAAGACAACATTGCGATCAAATGCTTATTACGCATTGGTATTTCCTTTTATTATTGTCGGGCGAAAAAAAAGCAGCCTCATGGGCTGCTTTCAGAAAGCGATGACTCTTATTGTCCGGCGATTTTCATCTCCGGCAGCAGCACCGAACCGCATTGTATATTGCTGCGCGTTTCAATGTCGTTACCGACAGTTACCATATTGAGCCACATATCCTTGAGGTTTCCGGCGATTGTGATCTCGCTCACAGGATATTGAATCTCACCGTTTTCGACCCAAAAACCTGACGCACCGCGTGAATAGTCCCCGGTCATGCCGTTGATGCTGGAACCCATCATCTCGGTTACCACTAAACCGGTGCCCATCTGCTTCAACATGTCGTCAAAGCTGTGGCCCTGTCCGGCGATGCGCCAGTTGTGGATGCCGCCCGCATGGCCGGTGCTCTGCAAGCCCAGCTTACGCGCCGAGTAGCTGGTCAATAACCAGTTTTGCAACACGCCGTCTTTGATGATGTCTCGCGACTGGGTGCGCACGCCTTCGCTGTCGAACGGCGTGGAGGCCAGGCCTTTCAGCAGATGCGGATGTTCTTCAATCGTCAGCCACTCCGGCAGAATTTGCTTGCCGAGTGAATCCAGCAGGAAGGTGGATTTACGATAGACGCTGCTGCCGCTGATCATGCCAACCAGATGGCCAAACAGGCCGGTGGCGACTTCCGGCGCGAAGATAACAGGCGCTTTCATGGTGGAGAGCTTGCGCGGTGCCAAACGTGCCAGCACGCGACGCGCGCACTCTGCACCGACCCAATCCGCGCTTTTCAGATCGTCAAATGAACGGCCAATGGTGTACGCGTAATCGCGCTCCATATTGCCGTCCTGCTCCGCAATGACGCAGCTGGAGAGCGAATGGCGGCTCGAGCAATAGCTCTGCAACATGCCGTGGCTGTTACCGAAAACTTTAATGCCGACGTGGCTATTAAAACTGCCGCCTTCGGTATTGGTGATGCGCTTGTCGGCCTGCAATGAAGCCTGTTCCGCCTGCGCCGCCAGTTCGATCGCGCGATCGGCATCGATCTCCCATGGGTGGTAGAGATCGAGATCCGGCGCTTCAAATGCCAGCAGTTCGGGATCGGCAGGGGCGCCAAAAGGATCAACCGAGGTGTAACGCGCAATATCGATCGCCGCCTGCACCGTGCGTTTAATCGCATCCGGGCTAAGATCGGTTGATGAAGCGCTGCCTTTGCGGTTTTGATGGTAGACGGTGATGCCGAGCGCACCATCGCTGTTGAATTCGACGTTTTCCACTTCGCCATAGCGGGTGCTGACGCCGATGCCGGTGGTTTTCGTGACCGCCACTTCAGCGCCATCGGTGCTGGCTTTTGCCAATTCCAACGCCTGCGCGACAGCCTGTTCCAACACTTTACGTTGTTCTGCAACCTGAGTAGATACGTTCATCGACCTGCCGTCTAATCTTAAGTATGAATGAATTGAGTCTATCAGACTCAGAGAACAATTTCGCAGTCGCCCGATAAACTGGTAGGATTAGCCTCTTTTTTTTAGGGAGCCAAGAGATGACCAAGCAGCCCGAAGACTGGCTCGACGATGTGCCGGATAATAATGACGAAGAAGATGAAGAGATTATCTGGGTCAGCAAAAGCGAAATTAAACGCGATGCCGAAGAGCTGAAACGCCTTGGTGCCGAGTTAGTTGACCTGGGGAAAAACTCCCTCGACAAAATCCCCCTCGACGAACAGCTGCGCGACGCGATTGAACTGGCGCAGCGCATCAAGAAAGAAGGCCGTCGCCGTCAGCTGCAGCTGATTGGTAAGATGCTACGCGCACGTGATGAAGATCCGATTCGTCAGGCGCTGGATAAGCTGAAGAACCGTCACAACCAGCAGGTTGCGCTGTTCCACAAGCTTGAGATTTTGCGCGATCGTTTGATCGAGCAGGGTGATGACGCGGTAGCCGAAGTGTTTAACCTCTACCCGCACGCCGATCGCCAGCAGCTGCGCAGCATGATCCGTAACGCGCAGAAAGAGAAAGCCACCAATAAGCCACCAAAATCTGCACGCCAGATTTTCCAGTATTTGCGCGAGCTGGCAGAAGCGTAAGTTTTCAGCGGACATGAAAAAGGCCGGCATGAATGCCGACCTTACGATGTACCGTTGTAGGGTGGCCATTGATGGCCACCGCTAAATCAGCGCCCTAACCGCTCCAGCAGTTTCTGGTGAATGCCACCAAACCCGCCGTTACTCATTACCAGAATCGAATCGCCTGGCTGGGCTTTTTTCGCCACCATCTCGACCAGCGTATCAATATCCGCGCTCCACTGCGCCGGTTGGATGCACGCTTCCGCCACATCAGAAACCTGCCACGGAATATGGTGCGGCTGGAACAGGAACACTTCATCTGCGCGCCCTAAAGAAGGCGCCAGCTCATTCTTACTCACGCCCATTTTCATGGTGTTGGAACGCGGCTCCAGTACCGCCAGAATGCGCGCCGTGCCGCCCACTTTGCTGCGCAGCGCCGCCAGCGTGGCCAGAATCGCCGTAGGGTGATGAGCAAAATCGTCATACACTTTGATGGCATTCACTTCACCGCGCAGTTCAAGACGACGACGGGCATTAATGAAGCTGCTCAGCGCTTCACCGGCATCCACCGGTTTCACACCGACATGGCGGGCAGCTGCAATCGCCATCAGGCCATTATGCATGTTGTGTTCGCCAACCAGCGCCCAGTTCACTTCGCCCACTTTCTCGCCATCGAGCCAGATTTCCCAATGTGAGGAGTCAGGCGTGAGCTTTTTCGCCTGCCAGTGACCGTTATCACCCACGCTTTCCTGCTCACTCCAGCAGCCCATCGCCATCACCTGCTTGAGGTTGTTGTCGTGTTCCGGCAGCAGGATCTTGCCCTGGCCCGGCACGATGCGGATCAAGTGATGGAACTGCTTCTGGATCGCACGCAGATCGTCAAAGATATCGGCGTGATCGAATTCGAGGTTGTTGAGGATCAGCGTGCGCGGGCAGTAATGCACAAATTTGGAACGCTTGTCGAAGAACGCGCTGTCGTACTCATCCGCTTCGATGACGAAGAATGGACTTTTTCCTAATTTTGCCGAAACCTCAAAGTTTCCTGGCACACCACCGATGATGAAGCCTGGTTCAAGGCCGCAAGCCTCGAGAATCCACGCTGCCATGCCGGCTGTGGTGGTTTTACCGTGCGTTCCGGCAACGGCCAGCACCCAACGATCGCGCAGCACGAAATCGTGAAGCCACTGCGGTCCAGAGAGGTAAGGAATGTTACGTTCCAGTACCGCTTCCACACACGGATTACCGCGCGTCATTGCGTTGCCAATGATCACAAGATCCGGCTGCGGATTAAGCTGACTAACATCGTAACCTTCAGTTAATTCAATGCCTTGCTGTTCCAGTAACGTGCTCATCGGCGGATAGACATTGGCGTCTGAGCCGGTAACTTCATGTCCCAGCGCGCGAGCGAGCATCGCCAGGCCACCCATGAAAGTGCCACAAATCCCGAGGATGTGAATACGCATAAAGAGATCCATTACTCAAAAGTTCGGCGCACAGTGTAACGCCGAGTTGAGAGGGAAGAAACGGATTAGGACTATGGTTTTTAAAGTTCAATCGGCTAAACTGCGCTCATACGTTGGTAGCTTGTTACAGCTGCTGCCACTCCATCGTAGATTCAGGGAATGTGTTATGAAAACGTTAGGCGAATTCATCGTCGAGAAGCAACACGACTTTCCACACGCCACAGGTGAACTGACGGCGCTGATTTCTTCCATTAAGCTTGGCGCTAAAATTATCCACCGCGATATCAATAAAGCGGGTCTGGTGGATATTCTGGGTGCCAGCGGCGTGGAAAACGTGCAGGGTGAGCAGCAGATGAAGCTCGATCTGTTCGCTAACGAAAAGCTGAAAGCCGCTTTGAAAGCGCGTGGCGTGGTGGCCGGTATCGCCTCGGAAGAAGAAGATGAGTTTGTCATCTTTGAAGGTTCAGAGAATGGCAAATACGTGGTGTTGATGGATCCGCTGGATGGTTCTTCGAATATCGATGTTAACGTCTCCGTGGGTACCATTTTCTCCATCTATCACCGTATCAGCGAGCCTGGCACGCCGATTACCGAAGCCGATTTTATGCAGCCGGGCAACAAGCAGGTTGCGGCCGGTTACGTGGTGTACGGCTCCTCGACCATGATGGTGTATACCACTGGCGTGGGCGTGCATGCGTTTACTTACGATCCGTCACTCGGCGTGTTCTGCCTGAGCCACGAGCGCATGACCTTCCCAGAGAAGGGTTACACCTATTCGATTAACGAAGGTAACTACATTCGCTTCCCACAGGGCGTGAAGAAATACCTGAAGTTCTGTCAGGAAGAAGATATCGCCACCAAGCGTCCGTATACCTCGCGCTATATTGGTTCACTAGTGGCCGATTTCCATCGTAACCTGCTGAAAGGCGGCATCTATCTTTATCCAAGCACCGCCAGCCATCCGCAAGGCAAGCTGCGTCTGCTGTACGAATGCAACCCAATGGCCTTCCTCGCTGAGCAAGCGGGCGGTAAAGCCAGCGACGGTGCCAATCGCATCCTTGATATCCAGCCAGAAACGCTGCACCAGCGCTGCCCGTTCTTCTGCGGCAACGATGCGATGGTAGGCGACGTTGAACGCTTTATCCGTGAGTACCCGGACGACCATTCAGCGTAAGTTGCGAGCCTGATGCAATGAAGCCCGCCTCCGTGCGGGCTTTTTATTGCTGCGTATGAATGCGCCTCCTTACGAAGGCAGAGCAGCAACCACGCGGAAATGCGCCATCGAATCCTGCAACTGCTGCGACTGCGCTTCCAGCGATTGCGTAGCGGCGCTGGCTTCTTCCACCAGTGCGGCGTTTTGCTGGGCGGCTTCATCCATCTGCGTCACCGCCTGATTCACCTGCTCAATGCCGCGACTCTGCTCTTGCGAGGCGATGGAAATCTCTTTCATCAGCGAGGTCACGCGCATCACTTCGCTAGAGATTTCATCCATGGTTTCACCCGCGCGCGTAGCCATGTCGCTGCCCTCTTTTACGCGCGATTGCGATTCCGCGATCAGCTCACGAATCTCTTTGGCCGCAGTAGCGCTGCGACCCGCCAGCGTGCGCACTTCATTAGCGACCACGGCAAAACCGCGCCCTTGCTCACCAGCCCGTGCCGCTTCGACCGACGCGTTCAGGGCGAGGATGTTGGTCTGGAAGGCAATGCCATCAATCACGCTGAGGATGTCGCCAATACGGTTAGAGCTTTGCGTGATTTCCTGCATTTTCTCCATCACATAGCCCACCACTTCGGCACCGCGATCGGCGCTGTCGGATACATTGCTGGCAAGCTGATTGGCCTCTTTGGCATTGCTGGCGTTGAGGCGCACGGTGGCCGTCAGCTGCTCCATGCTGGCGGCGGTTTGCTCCAGCGAGGCGGCGGACTCTTCAGTACGCTGGGAAAGATGCACGGTGCCCGCCGCTAACTCGCGACTGCCCACGTCAATTTGCAAGCTGGCTTCACGCACCGAGCTCACCGAGCTGCTCAGGGCCTGCTGCATGTTGGCCAGCGCCTGATTAAGACGACCCAGCTCATTTTTCCCGGCTTCAGGCAGCGGCTGCGATAAATCGCCCGCGGCAATCTGCTCAAGATGCTGAATCGCACCATCGAGCGGCCGTAGCAGTGAACGACGCAACAGTTCCCAGGCCAATGCGATCAGCAGCAATGTCAGCGCCATCGCTACACCAATCATGATCTTCATCTGCGTTTCATTGCGCGCCGCCTGCGCCAGACGGGCAGCGGAGATGCCGTCGGCGTAGAGGCTAAAGTCATTGACGGCTTTGGCATAGTTGCCCGCTAGCATCGAAAGATTGCCCTCCAGCACCTGGTAATACTCATCGGTGTACTGTTTTTCCAGCGCATCCATCATCGGCATAATCGCGCCCTTGTGATACGCCGCAAACGTCGCCGCTACAGCATCGGCGAGGGTTTTTCCCTGCGCCGTCACCGTTCCCGCGTCAATAAAGGCGTTGAGATGGCGCTGAGAGCTTGCCACATCCGCCTGCGCCTGTTTGGTGACGCTGCTGCCTTCATCCAGTAAGCCAATTTCAATTTTGCGCACCGCCAATGCTGCGCTCGCGCGCGCGCGCATCAGATCGGCATTGCTTTGGTACAAACTGTTCAACTCAATCCCCTGAATACGATTAATGGTATCAAGTGATTGATTGCCAGAGTTAATAGCAGAAATGCCCATGGCGCTTACCACCAATAACAGTAGCGTCATAAAAGCCAGGAGCGTGAGTAATGCAGTACGAATTGATAGCTTTTTGATCATGATTGTCCCCGTTTGCACGAAAAGGCAGAAATCCGCTGGCCCTAAAACGGAGAGATTATCGGCAGTGTCGCTGTGAAACTTTATCCTTTGTTGATGGTCAATCTGCTCACTAACGCCTACGCTTCACTTTTGTTGAAGTCCGCTGCAGAAAATTAAGGAAGGAAATGATGAAAAAATGGCTCCCGGTCGCGTTGTTACTGGTGAGTGGTTTTGCCTCGGCGCAGCAGCAAAACCCCATCGATCAGCAGCTCGACCAGTGTATGAACAAGGAATCTACCACCCTCGGTATGTCGAAGTGCTACGACACTGCCAGTAAGGCGTGGGACAAAGAGATGAACGTGCAGTACACGCAAGCGATGAAAAAATTAACCGGCGACCCTAAAGACAAATTGCGCAGCGCCCAGCGCGCCTGGCTGGCGTATCGCGACAGCTGGCTTGATGCCAGCCGCAGTTATTTCCTGAGCAGCCAGGGCAGCATGGCAGCGCTATCGGTGGGTGCCCAAGGCGTGAGCCTGGTTCGGAATCAGGCGCTGATGTTGCAATCAATTAACAAAGGCAGTTGCGCCAACCCCGGCGATTGTTGATTAATGGAGGCGTTAAAATAACGCTGAGCGCTGGCCACTTGTCAGCGCGCCCATCACTCGTCAGGGAGAAACCATGGCTGCTTATGCCTCCACCATCATTCTTGTTTGCCTCGCCGTCCTCAGTTACTTCGTCCATAACAGCGCCGTTACCATTTCTATTCTGATTTTGCTGGCGATTAAGCTCACGCCGCTGTCGCAGTTCTTTCCCTATGTGGAAAAACAGGGCATTCAGATTGGCATTATTATCCTGACCGTTGCCGTGATGGCGCCGCTGGCTAGCGGTACGCTGCCGGCCTCTTCGCTGCTGAAATCGTTCGCGAATTGGCAATCGATTGTGGCCATTGTGGTGGGCATTTTTGTCGCCTGGCTGGGTGGCCGCGGCGTTAACTTTATGAGCGTGCAGCCGTCGGTAATTGGTGGATTGTTAATTGGCACCGTGATTGGCGTGGCCTTCTTCCGCGGCGTGCCGGTCGGACCACTGATTGCTGCCGGTATCGTCTCGCTGTTTGTCACCGCGAAGTAGCAGGTTGGAGCATTCTGAAACGCCAAAAAGGGGGCATACTTTCAGAGTCAGTTGGCTATAATAGCCGTCACTCAACATATGACTAATGAAGGAAAGCCAGATGAGTTTGAACCAGGTGCCTGCAGGTAAAGAGTTGCCAGAAGATATCTATGTTGTCATCGAGATCCCGGCTAACGCCGATCCGATCAAATATGAAGTCGACAAAGAGTCTGGTGCCCTGTTTGTAGACCGTTTCATGTCTACCGCCATGTTCTATCCGTGCAACTACGGTTACATCAACCACACGCTGTCTCTGGATGGTGACCCGGTTGACGTACTGGTGCCGACCCCGTATCCGCTGGTGCCGGGCTCAGTGATTCGCTGCCGCCCAGTTGGCGTGCTGAAAATGACCGACGAGTCTGGCGAAGATGCCAAGCTGGTTGCGGTTCCGCACACCAAGCTGAGCAAAGAGTACGATCACATCAAAGATGTGAACGACCTGCCAGAACTGCTGAAAGCCCAGATCACCCACTTCTTTGAGCACTACAAAGATCTGGAAAAAGGCAAATGGGTGAAGGTTGACGGCTGGGATAACGCGGAAGCGGCCAAAGCTGAAATCATCGCTTCGTACGAGCGCGCACAGAAGAAATAAGCAAGCCTGGTGCGCATGAATGCGCGCCCTGCTTTCCCTGTAAGGTCGTCATTCATGGTGACCGGTTTGCAGATAAAAAAACACCGTCCAATGGACGGTGTTTTTATTTATGCTTCTGTTTCGTCATCACGCCGTAGCCAGTCGCCGCTCGCGATGCGCGTACGCCCCGCGATTGAGCGTTGATAGACATACAGCCAGGCACTGCCGTAAGGCGTCTGGATGAGTTGGCGTTTGTATTCGCCATTTTTAGTGCGCAAGGCATCAAGCTCGCCGAGCGTGCTGACGTCGATGCGATAAACCTCGCAAGAGACGTTTCCTTCGCCTGCAACCACGCCCGGATAGTGACCCAGATTGTAGAGATCAAACCCAACAATCTGATGGTCACC
This sequence comes from Candidatus Pantoea floridensis, assembly GCF_900215435.1. Classification (NCBI taxonomy): domain Bacteria; kingdom Pseudomonadati; phylum Pseudomonadota; class Gammaproteobacteria; order Enterobacterales; family Erwiniaceae; genus Pantoea; species Candidatus Pantoea floridensis. The sequence continues at coordinate 2,418,881 of NZ_OCMY01000001.1, read as the reverse complement.
TAACCATTGCGCATTCGTCATCCAATGACTGTTTCCCTGTTTGCGCCGTAAACTACCATAGACAATTATTCGCATTGCTAAAACTCAAACTGATAGAGCAAATCCAATGCCTGGTCGAGACCCGACACGGCTTCTAAATAGAGTTTGGGCATCAGGCGATAACGCAAGGTTAAAGTCGCCAGTGAATCAAATATGCCAACACCGTATTTTACTTGTAGACCTGGCAGCACATAACCACTGACCTGCACTTGCTGGCTGTCGCCCACGCCTGCGGTGTCAACTGCGAGGTTACTGACGCCGAATGTCTCGCCGATTTTACCCACAACCTGACCACTTTGTGCAACCCCCAAACCTACCAGCGCTGAAGTTAATGCATTACTGTCACCATCGCTGCCCAGTCCCTGACCGCGTAATAAGTAAGAAAGTGCTTCCTGCTGAGACATAGCCGGATCGGAGAACACTTCCACTTTCGGCTCATCCGCCAGCCCCGTCACGCGCAGGCCCGCTGTCACGTCATCCTCAGTGGCTTCCGGATTACGGATCGCTTCCAGGTTGACGTAAGGTTGATCCGGCGGCCCCGCAAATTGCAGCTCACCTTTACGCACCACCAGATCCTGACCATAGGCGTGGAAACGGCCGGATGGAATATTGATTTGCCCGTTCAGACCAAGGCCATTTTTATCCTGCACCAGCTTCAGATCGCCATTCAGCTTGGCTTTCAGGCCAAATGCTGAAAGGCGTACATCGTTGCCCACGTGGATAATCAGATTGCTGTTGATCGGAATAGCAGCCGTTTTTGGCTGAATCGGTTTGAGATTTTCATCCAGCATCACTTCATCCGAGGAGACGCCGGTGGCGCTTTCTGGCACTTCCTGCACGGTGATGCGCGCCCACGGAATATCCACTTTACCGTCCAGATTGAACGCGGCTGGCGTGGCTTCAAACACCAAATCTGGCGATACATCCATGCGCACCATCGGCGGGACGGTGACGCGTACGCGACTGCCCTGCGCCGCCACGCGGGCTCGCCAGTTATCCAACTGGCTCCAGTCAGCGTCACCGCTCAGATTGATATTGCCCTGCGCCGTCTGGATCAGGCCGTTGAGCGTTGAGCTCATACCGTTGAACACCATATTGAGGTTGGCAGCGGTGAGATCGACCGGCATAAAGCTGCCGTCGACATCCACATCCCTGAGCCCCAGCTGGCCAAACACCTGCGGCTGCTGCAGCGTACCGCCAAGGCGCAGATTGCTGTTCAGGTTGCCTTTGATCTTCTCACCTGACATCAGCGCGGGATTGAGCATCGCCAGCGAAATATTGCTGATGCCGATGTTGCCCGACAGCTGCCGGCGGTTCTGCGGATCGGCAATTTGTACGTTACCGCTTAGCTGCCCGTTATTAACGATATGGATCAGCCAATCCAGCTGCGCACGACCGTTACGCAGCGCCGCATTCAGATTCAGCGTATCGAAGGCGATGGGTAAGCTGTTGCCTTGAACATCCTGCTCCACCTTAACGCCATTACCTTTCAGCGAAACGGAACCGGTTGGCAACGCGCCGTCAGCCGTCCAGTTGACGCGCGCATCACCGCTGAACACCCCGTTCAGTTTGGTGGCATCAGTGAGGAACGGTTTGATCATCGCCAGATCGAAGCGATTAAGCACGACGTGTGCATGTCCACTGGCGCCTGCTTCAATCGGTTCCGGCACGCACAGCTGCGCATTAGGATTCTGCCAGCAGTGCGGCCCAATGGTCGCCGTCTGTTTACTGTTGAGGTAATCAATGGCCATTGCGCGCGTCAGGCGCCATTCGCCTACCGGCGTGTCAAAGCGGGTGTTGTTAAGATTGCCCTGCCAGCGCTCAGTTTTGCGATCGAAACTGCCGTTAAGCGCCAGCTGACCGGAAACCGGTTCGCCCTCAACATTGAGCTTCAGCTGATGCTGATGCTCATTACCATCGGCATTCAGCGTCAGCAGATTCACTTTCAATGCATCTTGCTGCAGCTGTTCCACGCGTAATTGCAGCTTCCCGGCCACCTGATCGCTGGATTTCACATCTCCCAGCAAGGCGATGCGCCGGATTTGCAGCTGCTGCCAGCGCAAGCCGGTTGCCGTGAGATCGGCCAGCAGCTGCGGTGCCTGCAGAGTGCCACGCGCTTTAAGGGTGCCTTTCGCTACGCCGCCAAGGCCAGGTAGCGCGTTGTTCAACTGCGGCGCATCAAGCGTGGCATCAAGGTTGAGGCTATCACCCAGCTCGCCCTTCACGTCCAGATGGTTACGTCCCAGCGCCAGATTCAGGCCGGGAATTTTCCACTGGTTGTAGCTGTTGCCGGTTAACGTGCCGTTGGCACTCAGCGCGTTCTGTTTCACGTTACCTTTCAGCGCTAGCTGCGGCACGCTGAGCTGCCAGCTTCCGCCGTACAGACTCCCGCGCGTGGCTATTTTGCCATCCAATTTCGCTGGCCAATCCGGATACTGTTTGGCGGTGTTAATACCTGACAGCGTCAGCTCGCTGCGCCAGCTGATGGCTTTACTCCAGTCCACCAGCGCGGTCAGATCGATATTGCCCTGCAGCGCCGCGACGCGCAGTTTATCGAGATTGAACTGCTGCTCGTTGCCTTTGCCGTCCAGTGCAATCGTCGCCGGTGGCACTCCTTCGCCTTTCACTGCGGTGCGCAGCGACATCACGTAGTCGGTGGCTTTGCCCTTGAACTGATAATCCAGATTATCGGCCTGATACTGCACCGGGCCGGTTAGCGGCCAGCGCAGCTGCGGACTGGTGAGATGCAACGCCAGCGGTAAACCGGCGACCGCAGGTTGGGCACTGGCATCAAGCTGCGCGCGCACCGGGCCAGAGAGATTGAGCCCCAGCTTCAGCTCCTCGCGCATTGCGCCACCGAGGTTCATTTTGATCTTCTCACCCTTAATGGGATCGAGATTGAGCGTGCCGTTCAGCGCAAAATTCACCGGCCAATTATCGGCAAGGGTGGCTTCACCGCTGGCGTTTACCTGCCCGTGCGGCGAATCAACATCGAAGGTTTCTAACTGCAAATGGCGATCGGCGGTTTTCGCTTTGAGCAACAAGCGTGTAATAGAGACATCGGTATCGCCGGTAATACGCAGCTGTTCACCCAGCAGCTCCTGTACGGTGATATCCAGCGGCAGCTGGAAGTCAGGCATTTCGGGCAGCAGCGGCTTAGCAAACATCTCCTGTAGCGTTTCACCGAGGGGTTTTTCCAGCGGCTGTGGCTGCTCCACTTTAGGCTGCACCACTTGCTCATCCACCACTTTGGCCGCTTTCGGTAGCGCAATCAGCAGGCTTTGGATATGGGTGGGCGTCAGCGTCAGCGCACGATCTTGCCACTGCAGGCCGGTGGTAAAATCAAGCAGGGAAATCGCGGTGTCATCGACCTTAACGTTGATGTTATGCAAACCCACTTTGCTTAGCGTAATGGGATAAGGCGTGCTGAGATTGGTGCTGCCGCTCTCCTCTTCCGGTGGCGGCGCGCTGGCGGGGGCCATTTTTTTGCTATCCACCACCACGCTAACATCCTGCAAGGCGATATCATTCACACACACAGAGGAGTGCAGCAAACAGTTGAGATTCAGCGCCAGATGGAAGCGCCCGGCATCCACGCTGACGCCTGGCATTTCATACTTCACACCGCTCAGCGTGAGATCGCGCCAGCCGCCGTCAACCTGTTTGATCGATAAGCCCGGCACCCAGCGATCGGCGCCTTTCAGCAGCAGATGCAAACCGGGCGTGGTGCCAACCAAAAACGCGATGCCGCCAAGCAGCAGCACTAAAAAAATAGCGATACCAATCAGGACCTTTTTCCATAGCTTCATAGTTCAGGCCCCAATCCTACGTAAAATTGCAATCCATGCTCCTTGTCATCGCCAATCGGCCGTGCGATATCAAACTTGATCGGCCCCACCGGAGAAGACCAGCGCACGCCGAAGCCCGCGCCGGTTTTAACGTTGCTCTGCTTAATGTCGTTAACGGCTTCACCGGAATCGACAAACACCGCGCCCCACCATTTTCCGGTCACGTTATATTGATATTCGAGCGAGCCGGTGGCCATTTTTGAGGCACCGGTCAGCTTGCCATTATCATCACGCGGCGAGATGTCTTTATATTTGTACCCACGAATACTGCGATCGCCACCGGCGAAGAAGCGCAGGTCCGGCGGCACTTTGTCGAAATTGTTGGTTTCAATCCAACCAAGATTGCCGCGCGCCACGAAGCGATGCTTGTCGGCGAGGGTACGAATCCAGACGTTTTGCGCTTGCAGGATCATGAAATCAACGTCCGATCCCCAGGTGGTATCCGATACATCCACCGAATAACGCTGTGAATCGCCCCACGTTGGCATCAACCCACCGCGCGAACGGGTGCGGTTCAGACTCACGCCCGGATAGAGCAGCATGGTGGTGTTGGTGACGCTGGCCTGAGTAAAGTGATCGAGGCTCCAGCGCAGGTTGATCGCCTTCTGCCAACCGCTGCTGCTGTCCCAGTTGCGCGACATCGCCAGCGTAGTGGTATCGGCTTTAGTGTCATTGAGATCGGTGCGCTTCACGCCACCGGAGAAGGTGTAATACTGCTCCAGCGGACTTTTCAGCAGCGGCACTTTATAGCTGAGATCGAGCTGCTGCTCAGGTCCGGAGACGTAGGCGCTGGCAGCCAGGCTGTGGCCGCTACTGTTAATCCACGGTTTTTTCCACGTGCCTTTCAGACGCGGACCGACGTCAGTGGAGTAACCCACGCCGGTTTCGATGGTATTTTCCACCCGTGGCGATACGGCGGCGCTGAGCGGCAGGACTTTGGTTTGACGGCCTTTATCAAACTCCGGTGCCACCACCACCGAGTTAAACCAGCCGGTGGCGGATAAACGGCGGTTGAGCTCAGCTAGATCCCGCGAACTGTAGTGATCGCCTTTTTTAAACGGCACCAGATTCTGCAAGTAGGCTTCGTTGATTTGCGAGCCCTCGAAGCTGACGTCACCAAAACGATAACGCGGACCGCTATCGTAATTGATGTCCCAGAACGCTTCGCGGCGCTCGACCGATACGCCAAGCTGGCTTTGCTTAAAGTCACCGTCAAAGTAACCGTTACGCAATGCCAGGCTGGAGAAACCATTTTTGAATTTGTCGTAGGCGCCGTGATTCAACTGCGTGCCGACTTTTGGTGTGCCCTGTTTAACCCAGGCTTGGTAGTCCTCGTCGGTTTTCGCCTCACCTTCTATCACGATGTTACTGCCACCAATCTTTACCGGTTCGCCAGGCGTAACGTGGGCAATCAACACCGGACGACCACCCTGCGGGGGCGCCGGGCGCGATTCGAAATCGATCTGCGGTTCGTAGTAACCTAGCGCGCGCAGGCCTTCTTTAATCGCCACTGAGACACGAGCCTGGAAACGGCCGTCGTTTGACACCTCGTCACTGCCAATGGTGGACAAGCGTGCCCTGACGTTCTTTTGCAAATCCCCGGTCAGGCCTTCCAACTGCAAGCGCACCTTGGCTGCCTCGACGACAGGTGCAGCAAGCAACAGGCTGGCCAAACAATAAATATGAAATCGTGGCACACGTACTCCTGTTAATAATGCCGGCCCCTATTCCGCAGGGGCGTTTATTCATTCGAAGGGTATCACCACCGCCGTGTACCCATCAGCATAGCCGCTCTTTTTACCCACAACGGCGACGACGCCAAATTGTGGGCTATTGTCGGTAAATGGGGGAAACGATACAACAGCCAGGCACGTCTTCCGCCTCTGGCACGCACGCACTCGGATTAATCCGAGCGCACAGTGCGCCCCTCTGGCGGCATGATAAGCGCTGCTGCTATAATCAGCGACCAGCAGGCTTCGCCTGCACTCTTTTCTGCCCCGACGTTAACCTTATCTTGTCGATATGGCGCAGACATTTTTGGCACGGATAGCCTGTTTGACTGGCGAGTACCGGATGTACGCCCACTCCCGCGCTGCCCAGGCCAAAAATGACAAGTGATTAACCCAACGGATCTCTTATGCTCGATAGCTTACTTGTCATTCTTTTACTGATTCTCATCAGTTCATTTTTTTCTCTTTCGGAGATCTCGCTGGCGGCTGCCCGCAAGATCAAGCTGAAGTTACTGGCTGACGAAGGCAATATCAACGCACAGCGCGTGCTGAAAATGCAGGAACAACCCGGCATGTTCTTCACCGTGGTGCAAATTGGCCTCAATGCCGTGGCTATCCTCGGCGGTATTGTCGGCGATGCGGCTTTCTCTCCTGCCTTCAATGGCCTGTTTAGCCGCTTTGTGGCCCCAGAACTCGCAGAACAACTCAGTTTTATCTGCTCTTTTACCATTGTAACCAGCCTGTTCATTCTGTTTGCTGATCTCACACCAAAACGCGTAGGGATGATTGCACCGGAAGCGGTGGCGCTGCGTATCATCAACCCAATGCGCTTCTGTTTAGTGGTGCTGCGCCCGTTGGTGTGGCTATTCAACGGTTTAGCCAACGTCTTCTTCCGCATGTTCAAATTGCCGATGGTGCGTAAAGACGATATTACCTCCGACGATATTTATGCAGTGGTAGAAGCGGGCGCCTTGGCCGGCGTGCTGCGTAAGCAGGAACATGAGCTGATTGAAAACGTTTTTGAACTGGAATCACGCACCGTGCCGTCATCAATGACCTCGCGCGAGAACGTGGTGTGGTTCGATTTACACGAAGATGAAACGACCCTCAAAACCAAAATCGCTCAGCATCCGCACTCCAAATTTATCGTGTGCGATGGCGATATTGACCATATCGTCGGCTATGTGGATTCGAAAGAACTGCTGCTGCGCGTACTGGGCAACCAGAGTTTGACGCTCAACAGCGGTGTGCAAATTCGCTCGGCGCTGATTGTGCCGGATACGCTGACGCTCTCTGAAGCGCTGGAAAGCTTCAAAACCGCCGGTGAAGACTTCGCGGTGATCATGAACGAATATGCGTTGGTGGTCGGTATCATCACGCTGAATGACGTGATGACCACGCTGATGGGCGATTTGGTCGGCCAAGGTCAGGAAGAACAGATTGTCGCGCGTGATGAGAACTCATGGCTGGTAGAAGGCGGTACGCCGATTGATGACGTCATGCGCGTGCTGGATATTGATGATTTTCCGCAGTCTGGCAATTACGAAACCATTGGCGGCTTCATGATGTACATGCTGCGCAAAATTCCTAAGCGTACCGATTTTGTGAAGTTTTCCGGCTACAAGTTTGAAGTGGTCGATATTGACAGTTACCGCATCGATCAGCTGTTGGTGACACGCATTGATGAACGTCCGCCGGTGCTGAATGTATCGAAGAATGCGGTGGATGAATCGGAGTCGTCGTAGAGTCGCCAGTTATCGCGACCAACACAACACCAACCGCAGAAATACTGAGGGCGCCATCGGCGCCCTTTATTTTGCTTACTTAGTTGTACTCGGCTTGCAGCCGCAGTACCTGGCGGTTGATCTCTGACATCACGCTAAGATGTTGTTTGTCTTTAACGCGAGGCAACATGACTTTGCCTTTATCAAACTCAAACGCGCCAACATCCTTGATATACAACCTTCCTCTAAATAGCGTTTTTACATATTTCGCGATTTGCAGCGGATTATAGCGCTGGAAGATCTTCATGCTGATTAACTCCTGAAAATTTTTTAATACGCTCCGTCGTTACCAAATTTGGCACGAACCCATGAAGCGCAAATGAAGCATAACTATAGAGCATCCTTCGTTGCCGATGTTCCGAAAAAGTGAATTATTTACTGAATTGACACATCATTACAGAATACTCTGTTATCAGCCTCACTAAACCCAGTATAAACCTTCACTCATTATGGAATTGTGGCATAGGTTGCAAACCTGTTAACTCATTGCGACAGACGCATTATCCACGCCTAATATTGCAGGAACATGAACAACTGGTCGGATCACCAAGGAGTTTGACAATGCGTTTGGGACATTCTGTATTAGCACTGGCTTTGCTGCTGCCTGCCCTGGCCTCGGCACATGCATTCAAAACGGGTGAACGCGTGCCTGCCGTGGGCATCAATGACCGGGGAGAGCTGCTTTATCAACAAGATAAGTTTAGCTACAAATCCTGGAATAGCGCGCAGCTGAGTGGAAAAGTACGCGTCATCTTACATATCGCTGGCCGTTCGTCCGCTAAAGAGCAGAATGCAGCGCTGATTGAAGCGATTAAAGCGGCACATCTGCCGCACGATCGTTATCAAACGACCACCATTGTAAATACCGACGATGCCATTCCTGGCACCGGCATGTTTGTACGCAGCAGTATTGAGAGCAATAAGCAGCAATATCCGTGGTCGCAATTTATTGTCGATAGCAACGGCAGCGCTCGGCAGGCCTGGCAATTAGAGAAAGGCGGCTCGGCGATTGTGATATTGGATAACACCGCGCATGTGCGCTATGCCAAAGATGGGCCGCTAACGCAGGATGAAGTGCAGCAGGCGATGAAGCTGATTCATGAGCTATTGCAGAAGTAAGGATTATCGGGGTCGCCATTCATGGCGTAATGTTCGTCAGTTAAGACATGGAAAACCTCATTACCGAGAGCACACATTGTAGCGGCGCAATTCATTGCGCGATGAATCGCGCCGCTACGGAAGGTGCGGTGATTGGAGACGGCGCTGAACCGATCGGCATTACGCCATTTATGGCGACCCTATCCAATCTTAAAACAGCGAGACGCGGAAACCGGGATTGAGAAACGACTCACGCGGCGTGTAGTCAAGCGTTTTGCCCTGCCAGTCATGTACATGCGCACCTGCAGCGATCGCCACGGCGTGTCCCGCACCGGTATCCCAGATATTTGTCGGTCCAAAGCGCGGATAAAGCTGCGCGGCGCCTTCTGCCACCAGGCAGAACTTCAACGATGAGCCGATGGAGGTAGTTTGATGCTCGCCCAGCTGATGCAGATATTCTTGTAGCTCGGTATCGCTATCAAAATGCGAACGGCTCACCACCACCAGTGGCGGACGCGCTTCACGCGCATGGATCTGCATCTGCTGGCCGTTCTCTTCTTTCCAGGCTTTACCTTCCGCAGCGGAATACATTACGCCCAGTACCGGCGCATACACTACGCCCAACACCGGCTTACCGTTTTCGATGAGCGCAATATTTACCGTAAACTCGCCGTTGCGTTTGATGAACTCTTTGGTGCCATCCAGCGGATCGACCAGCCAATATTTCTGCCAGTGCTGGCGCACTTCCCAGCCCGGCGGATCTTCTTCTGATAACACCGGAACATCTGGCGTAAGTGTGTTTAGCCCGCTAACAATGACCCGGTGCGCGGCAAGATCGGCCGCCGTAACCGGCGAATCATCCGACTTACGCGTGACATCCACCGGCTCTGCACCGTTATAAACCTGCATAATGGCATCACCCGCTTCACGCGCCAGCTGACAAATTTTATCTAACATTCTGCACCTCTTTTCCGCTGATTCTGCCTGTCAGACATCCACCGCCAACCTGTTCTTATTTTAGCAGTTGTCCTTCGACAGCCTGCGACTGCGCTGTCTGCTACGGCAATCTATATGATTATCAATATCATAGTTCATCAGCTGCGGCTATGGCAGGATGCTGAATGCGCGCTGAGCGCGGCGTATAGCAAGAAATAAGATGGAATTCCGAGCACCATCACAAATTGAAATGATAATTCGTCATCGTTTTACATTATTTTGAGAGGCCCATTGGACCGAACAAGGAGCAAGCGATGTTCAAAGCGAGCATGTCGTTATTGGCGCTGTGTATTTCTGCCGCTACGGTACAGGCTGCTACGGTGGATCTGCGCATTCTGGAAACCACCGATCTGCACAGCAATATGATGGATTTCGATTATTACAAAGATACGCCCACCGAGAAGTTTGGCCTGGTTCGTACCGCGACACTGATTCAGCAGGCGCGCGCTGAAGCGAAGAACAGCCTGCTGGTGGATAACGGCGATATCATTCAGGGAAGTCCGCTGGGTGATTACATGGCGGCGAAGGGGCTAAAACCGGGCGAAGTGCATCCCGTCTATAAGGCAATGAACACGCTGGATTATGTGGTTGGTAACCTTGGCAATCATGAATTCAACTATGGCTTACCGTATCTGCAAAAAGCGCTGGCTGGCGCACGCTTCCCTTACGTCAATGCCAACATTATCGATGAAAAGAGCGGGAAACCGCTGTTTACGCCCTATCTGATCAAAGAAACGACGGTCACGGACCGTGAAGGCAAGCCGCACACGCTGAAAATCGGTTACATCGGCTTCGTTCCACCGCAGATTATGGTGTGGGATCGCAACAATCTGCAGGGAAAAGTGCGGGTTGATGATATTACGGCAACAGCGAAGCGCTATGTGCCGGAAATGCGCGCAAAAGGTGCTGAAATTATCGTCGCTATTCCGCACTCCGGCTTAAGCAGCGAACCCTATCACGCCATGGCCGAAAACTCGGTTTACTACCTAAGCCAGGTTCCAGGCATCAACGCCATCATGTTCGGCCATGCGCATGCCGTGTTCCCGAGCAAAGAATTCGCCGCCATACAAGGCGCTGATATTGCACAAGGCACGCTGAACGGTGTTCCTGCCGTCATGCCCGGCATGTGGGGCGATCATCTTGGCGTGGTCGATTTAGTGCTGAATAATGACGGCGGCAAATGGCAGGTGGCGCAGGGCAAAGCCGAAGCGCGTCCGATTTATGACAGCACGGCGAAAAAATCGCTGGCCGCTGAAGATGCCAACTTAGTAAAAGTGCTGGAACAGGATCACCGTGCCACGCGCGAGTTTGTTGCCAAACCGATCGGCAAATCTGCCGACGTGATGTACAGCTACCTGTCGCTGGTACAGGACGATCCCACGGTGCAGATCGTCAATAACGCGCAGCGCGCTTACGTTGAGCACTTTATTCAGGGCGATCCCGATCTCGGCCGCTTGCCGGTGCTCTCCGCCGCGGCACCGTTTAAAGCCGGTGGTCGTAAGAACGATCCCGCCAGCTACGTAGAAGTGGAGAAAGGCAATCTTACCTTCCGTAATGCCGCCGATCTCTATCTCTACCCCAATACGCTGGTGGTGATGAAAGTCAGCGGGGCGCAGGTGAAAGAGTGGCTGGAGTGTTCCGCCGCGCAGTTCAATCAAATTGATCCGCATAGCAGCAAACCGCAATCGCTGATCAACTGGGATTTCCGCACCTATAACTTCGATGTGATCGATGGCGTGCAGTACCAAATCGATGTAACGCAACCGGCGCGTTACGACGCGGAATGCACGCTGAGCAACAAGCAGGCATCGCGTATTAAGGACCTCACCTGGCAAGGCAAGCCGATTGATCCCAATGCCACCTTCCTGGTCGCCACCAATAACTACCGCGCTTATGGCGGTAAGTTTGCCGGCACCGGCGATAAGTATGTCGCGTTTGCTTCACCGGATGAGAACCGCTCGGTGGTTGCCGCTTATATCAGCAGCGAGACCAAAGCGCACGGCGAAGTGAAACCGCAGGCGGATCACAACTGGCGCCTGGCACCGATTAGCAGCACCACGCCGCTGGATATCCGTTTTGAAACCGCACCCGGCGCGAAAGCCACGCAGTTTATTGAACAGCATGCCGATTACCCGATGAAAGCGGTAGGCAGCGATGAGATCGGTTTTGCGCTGTGGCAGGTGGATTTGCATAAGAAATAGTTGCTACAACCGGGTGGCCAGATGCGTTGCTGGCACCCGGCTCTGATGCAATATCGCCAAAATAATGATGCCTTTCCCGCCTGGCTGGTAGTAAACCATGTGGCTGACATAGGGAAAGCTCAGTACACCTTCAGCAACATCCAGCGCTCTGCTTTTTCCCAAATTCGGCATATCGGCAAGTGTGCGCAACGTTTCCTGCAAACGCTTGAGATAGCTTTTCGATTGCGCATCGCCCCACTTCTGCAGGGTAAACCGGCGAATATCGACGATATCCTGCCGCGCTTCATCCGTGAGCTGAAAAGTAGCCATTTAGTCCAGCAGTTGGTCGAAAAAGGTTTCACCATCGGTCAGTTGCCCGTTGGCAATGTCATTTCTGGCACGGGCAATTTTTTCCTGCACAAATTGCTGCTTCATGGCCTCTATCGCCTGATACTCCTCCGCGGAAATCACGACTGCTACCGGCTTTCCGTTACGGCTAATCTGGACCGGTTCACGCTGCGCTTTCAGTAGCATATCGCCAAATTGGGTTTTGGCTTCATTGGCAGAAAGTAAATACATACCGCACCTTTCGTGTGAATCGTTCGATTCGCACATTATAAGCGCTGATCATTTTAAAACCAGCGCGAACTACAGATATAAAAAAACCGGCATGATGACATGCCGGCTTTAGAGAAGCGGGTTAGCGGCTTACAGAATTTCCAGCAGCTCCACTTCAAACACCAGGGTGCTGAATGGCGGGATGGATGCGCCAGCACCGCGCTCGCCGTACGCGAGGTTGTGTGGAATCGCCAGTTCCCATTTGGAGCCAACCGGCATCAGGGTCAGCGCTTCAATCCAGCCCGCGATAACGCCGCTTACCGGGAATTCCGCCGGCTCGCCGCGCGCCACTGAGCTATCAAACACGGTGCCATCGATCAGTTTGCCGGTGTAATGCACACGGACACGATCCTGACGTGAAGGGATCGGGCCATCGCCTTGGGTGATCACACTGAACTGCAGACCGGTTTCGGTGCTGCTCACGCCTTCGCGCTGCGCGTTCTGCTCGAGGAATTTCTGACCGTCTGCCGCCATGGCTTCTACGCGCTCACGACGCACGCCTTCTGCGCGTTCGTGCACTTCACGCAGCGCGCGATGTACCACGTCAACCGGGACGGCAGGTGAGTTCCCTTCCAGCGCGTCGCGCAGGCCGGCGAGCAGTGCTTCTGGCTGCAGACCCTGCAGTCCAGACTCTTGCAACTGCTGGCCTACCTGTAAACCGATACCGTAACTTGCTTGTGATTCGACGCTGTCGAATGAAGGGGTCGTCATCTTGATTCCTTAATCCCGGAGAAAAATAGAACCGGCAGCATACCAGCGCGGGCGGCTGGCGTAAAATCTCGCGCGCCGCAGATGACATTTTCCAGCGAAAGAGAAACAATACACCGGTCAAATTTTTCAATGCTGCCAGGCACTTCCCGTCCGCATTGCCCATACTATAGCTGTGGCGAGGTTTTCACCTGCCACCGTCGGAACAAGAGAGAATACATGGGCCAGATCGCCCCACGACGTCGCAGGACGCGCGCACCGCGTACTTTATTACCTTGGTTGCAACGTTGGCTGCCGCGCATTCCGCGTAAAGCAGCCAGCGAGGAGGATTCACGAATGGCTTCCGATCACCCTTCCCGCGTTCCCGCCGCATTACAGCGCGCTTGGCATCTGTTGGATGATGTGCGCTGGATGGACCCACTGCCCGCTTTGCATCGTCGCGGCATTGTGATTGCGCTGCTGGTGCTGCTGCTGGCGTTTCTCTGGCCGAGCAGCACGCCGCAGTATCCGGTGGAGCGTCCAGCGGATAACACCGGCAAAGAAGTGCCAATGCAGGCGGAGATTTACAATAACAATAATCAGCAGCAGAACACCTCGCCCAAAACCGATTCGCAGGGCGAATGGCGCACTTACAGCGTGGCATCAGGTCAGACGCTGGCGCAGCTGTTCCGCGACAATAATCTGCCGGTGAATGATGTGTTTGCCATGGCGCGAGTGGAAGGTGATGGACAACCGCTGAGTGCGCTGCAGAACGGTCAGCAGGTGAAAATCCGTCAGAACGCACAAGGCGTGGTGACCGGTTTAACGGTAGATGGCAGTAACGGTCCGGTGCTGTTTACACGCCAGCCGGATGGCAGCTTTATCCGCGCCCAGTAAAGCATAAAAACAAAAACGCCGGCACAAGGCCGGCGTTTTCGCATTACCGAGTAAAATTACTCAGCAACTACATTCACAACCAGTTTAGCGAAGACTTCGCTATGAACCTGGAAGTCAACTTCGTGCTCACCGGTGGTGCGCAGAACGCCGTTCGGCAGACGAACTTCGCTCTTAGACACTTCAACGCCAGCGGCAGTAACTGCACCAGCGATGTCGCGCGTACCGATGGAACCGAACAGTTTGCCGTCGTCGCCAGCTTTAGACGCGATGGTTACGTTGCCCAGTGCGTTGATTTTCTCTGCACGTGCGTTAGCAGCAGCCAGAACGTCAGCCAGTTTGGCTTCCAGTTCAGCGCGACGCGCTTCGAAGAACTCAACGTTTTTCTTGGTAGCAGGAACAGCTTTACCCTGTGGAACCAGGAAGTTACGAGCATAGCCCGCTTTAACGCTAACCTGATCACCCAGGCTGCCCAGGTTTGCTACTTTATCAAGCAGAATAACTTGCATTACCTTATCCTCTTAAAGTCGTTAATGGACAACTACCGATTACTGATGACGATCAGTGTACGGAAGCAGGGACAGGTAGCGAGCGCGCTTGATGCAACGAGCGAGCTGGCGCTGGTATTTTGCACGAGTACCGGTAATACGGCTCGGGACAATTTTACCGCTTTCGGTAATGTAGTTTTTCAGTGTAGCGATATCTTTGTAATCAATCTCTACAACGCCTTCCGCGGTGAAACGGCAGAACTTGCGACGACGGAAATAACGTGCCATTTGGCTAGTCTCCAGAATCTATCAAATCAATCTGCTCGGCATGTAACACCATTCTACTCTGACCATTGCGTGCCTGATGGCAGCTAATAAAGCCTTCGAGAGTGAGTTGCGTGCCGACCGTTATATGTTGAGTAATCACCTGATGGGTGCTGCCGCTGATAATCACCGGCATTTGACACCAGGCTTGCCGGTGGAAACCGGCCTCCTCCTGCACAGAACGATGCTCAAGCACGAACTGGCAATGAGGTATCCCTGACGGACTGACTTTTCGAACCGGCGTCTTGCACACAATGCCAGACAGGCGCAGTCGATTTGCCGTCATAACGGATTACTCTTCAGAATCCCCAGCATCTGAGTCATCAGCCGATTCGTTAGCAAAGTCTTCGCGGCGATCACGACGCTCGTCTTTAGCTTTAACCATCGGAGATGCTTCAGTTACCGCGTGCTTAACGCGCATAACCATGCTGCGGATAACGGCGTCGTTGAAGCGGAAGTTAGTTTCCAGCTCGTCAATCACTTCCTGCGGCGCTTCTACGTTCAGCAGAACATAGTGAGCTTTGTGCAGTTTGTTGATTGGGTAAGCCAGCTGACGGCGGCCCCAGTCTTCCAGACGGTGAATCGTGCCCTGTGCACCGGTGATAGCACCAGTGTAACGCTCGATCATACCTGGAACCTGTTCGCTCTGGTCAGGGTGGACCATAAATACGATTTCGTAATGACGCATCGATAGCTCCTTACGGATTATTCAGCCTCCTGTCGGGGTCAGCTGCGGCCCACGGAAGCAAGGAACGTTATAGGTTGTGAATCATTCAATAAATGAAACACACCTCTGAATGCAGCTGAAAAATTGACGCGTAATCATACTGGCGTCCCCGCAGAAACTCAAGCGCACAATTCATCAAATAGCGACTATCGTGCCAGCTGATGCTGCTTTTTGTGCTAAGTGTTGAGATTCATTGCGTTAGCAGACGCTTCATCAAATTCTCTGAAGAAAGCGTTCAGCAGGACGATCTGGCGGCAAGCTGGTTAAGCACTACACTAGTTACAGGCGCAACGATTTAACCATTTCGTAACGTCTGAGAGTGTAATCCCTGGAGTGAGGAGTCGATTATGAAAATCATCATTTTCGCCACTTTACTGGGTCTCTTCCTGTCTACCCCCGCTTTTGCCAGCTCCGCTGACCAGGCGTTGCAGATGAGAAGTCACAACAGCAACGCGGCATCAGGCTATGTCTACGTTAATCGTTTGGATGCGCCTGCAAGCAGTAACCCTGTCAGTGCTAATACCAGCGCCGCCGAACGGTTGTCGTCACAACTTTAGAGCGGCTTATCGCAACGGGTTGGCGTCAATCACGCCAACCCGCTTTAGTTTATAAATGATGTTTAAAGAAGCTGACCAGCGCCGTCAGGGCCGAAGGCGTGATTTTATGGCCGATATGCTTCTCAGAAAGTGAGGTCACGTGTTGATCGAGCTCCGCGTCACGTAACGCTTTGTCTAGCCGCACCGTTTCGGCAAAGGGCACCACTTCATCCGCTTCGCCGTGCCACAGCAGTAATGGCCGATTCGCCAGTTTTTGTAACTGTTCGCTGGGATCATAGGGTGCCAGCGGGGCTAAACGCGCGGCAAAAGTTTCTTTCTGTTCTGGCGTACGGGCCACCAGCGGCGGAAACAGCGTATGACTGAGCTGCATGAAATAGCCGGAGCCCATCAAACACGCCACGCTGTGAATCTGTGGGTAGCGCGCCATTGCGCCGAGCGCGGTCATGCCGCCCATCGATGCGCCCGCCACGGCAAAACGCTCATCGGCAATCCAGTCATTCTCACGCAGCGCCGCTTCCAGCACCGCCACTTCATCAATGTTCTGTTTAAGGATGTCCCAGAAGTGCGTGTTTCGCATTTCGGTATCGCCGTTATAGCGCGCACCGTGCATATCTGCATCGGGCATGATGACGCGGAAACCGGCCTGCGCCAGCGCCACGGCAAAATAACTGTAAACCTCTTTCGAAGAGGTAAACCCGTGGTAGAACAATACCGTCGGTAAACGTGCTTGCCGCTGCCCGGTCGGTGCCGCGTGAATACATTCGATACCGGCCAGATTCTCCGTTGCCAACTCAATCATACCGCCTCCATTGAGAATGATTATCACTGGACTCAGTGTAAGCGCTACCGGACAAAATGCGAGCCACTTCACATTAAGTTGTAATAATTTCTGCCCTAAACATTTAGCGCGCTTTGCCGTTGATCTTGTACCCCTCCAATAATCTCAAAAGGTACTTTATGCAGCGTCTTTCTCTCAGCGCCATGAGTCTCGGAATTAAGCTGTCTGTATTGACGTCTTTGAGCGTGGCAATTGTGCTCTTTACGTTGACCCTTACCCTAAGCCATAACGCGGCCCGTCAGCTGGAGCAGCTGGCGACCGATGATATGCAGAATCAGGTGCAGGGCATTAATGAAATGGCCACCATGTTCAACGCCACGCTATCGGAAGAAGTGGCAAATTACACCAAACTGTTCCAGAGCTTTCTGCCAAAACGCTTTAGTCGCGACGAAAGTGAACGCATTCAGGTGGGTGAATTCAGTACGCCAACGCTACGTGCCGGGCTGAAAACCCTCAACCTCGACCAGATTGCCGTGGATGATTTCCTCGATCGCACCGGCGCGGTCTCCACCGTTTTCGTGCGTGACGGCGAGGATTATGTGCGGATTTCCACCTCGCTGAAAAAAGAGGATGGCAGCCGGGCGATTGGCACCAAACTGGATCGCAGCAGTGCCGCCTGGCGCAGTGTGAATCAGGGCGCGGTATATCGTGGCCTGGCAACGCTGTTCGGCCATCGTTACATCACGCAGTATCAGCCGGTGCAGGATAGCAGCGGCGCGGTGATCGCTATCCTGTTCGTGGGCGTGCAGATCGATGCGCAATACGCGCTGATGCGCGACAAAGTGCTGGCGCGTCATTTAGGCGACAGCGGCACCTTCTCGGTGCTCAACGGTGCGCCGGGCAGCAGCCAGGGACAATATCTGTTTGATCGTCAATCTGAAGGCAAACTGCCGCGCTGGGATCAGGCCACACAAAAGCAGCTGCTCAGCCAACCGAAGGGATTAGTCGCGGTTGAACTTGAGGGCGAAACAAAACTGCTGGCGTGGCAGCAGCTGCCGGGCTGGAACTGGATCATCGTTAGTGAGGTGAGCCGTGCCAGCCTGCTGGCGCCCATCACGCACAGCCGTAACCTGTTTATGGCGATTGGCCTGGCGCTGGTGGTTGCGTTTGCGCTTGGCTTTATGTGGTACAGCCGCCGCGCCATTACACGTCCGCTGCAGCAGGTAATTCATCTGGCGGAACAGTACGCCGCCGGTAATTTGCAGGCGCATCTTGACTCCACACGTCGTGATGAGATCGGTCAGCTGGTTAGCGCCATCAACGGCATTGGCGATGGATTGGAAAAAGTCGTCAGCCAGGTGCGCTCGGCCGCGCGTGAGATCAGCAGCGGCACCGACACTATCGCCGCCAGCAGCTCCAGCATTAGCGAGCAGATTGGCCGCCAGGCCAGCAGCGTGGAAGAAACCTCGGCCAGCATGGAGCAGTTTGGCGCTACGGTGGCACAAACCGCCGCCAACGTGCGTCAGGCCATGGCACTGGTGGGTGAAGCAGCCAATACCGTCAATCACGGCGGCAGCACCGTAGCGCGCTCGGTGGAAACCATGTCGGAGATCCGCGTTGCGTCGCAGAGTATCGCCGATATCACCCACGTCATTGAGTCGATCGCATTTCAGACCAACATCCTGGCGCTGAACGCCGCGGTTGAAGCGGCGCGTGCCGGTGAACACGGTAAAGGTTTTGCGGTTGTCGCTGCTGAAGTGCGTGCGCTGGCGCAGCGCAGTGCCAATGCCGCTAAAGAGATTGATGGGTTGATCGCCAGCTCAATCGATAAAGTGGCGGCCGGGCATACGCTGTCGGAGCAAACGCGCGATGCGATGAGCCATATCGTCAATCACATTGAGCAGGTTAAAACGTTGATGGGAGAGATCAATATCGCCGCGCAGGAGCAGGCGGCGGGTATTGGCCAGGTGAATCTGGCGATGAATCACATCAGCCAGGCAACCCATCAAAGTAGCGATATGATTAATCAGTCAGAATCCACCGCCAATCATCTGAGCCAGAAAGGTCACCATCTGACCCAGCTGGTGAGCATTTTTCATCTGAAGGACTAAAACTGCTGGGAAGATGGCATACACTTGAACCATCTTCCCCCTTCTGGAATTGCCATGCGTACTCTCTTTCTGGTGTTAACGCTGCTGCTCAGCGGCTGCGCTGCTTTCACCACCACGCCACAAGCCCCGCCGCCGCCAAGTCATCAGGCGCAGGAAATTTCGCGTGCGCAGAGTTATGGATTGCCGAAGCTCGGCACTATCACTGCCACCACGCGCGGCTCGCCGGATGATGCGCAGCGCGCCATCGCCGCCAAAGCCAATCAGGCCGGTGCGGTTTATTATCAGATTCTGATGCTGGATGAGACCACCATTCCCAGCTTCTGGTACGCCACCGCCATTCTGTATGGCGCACCTTCAAGCGGCACTGGCGCGCAGCAGTAAGCGTGCGCAAAGATCGTCACTTAACGCGCGTTTACCGCGCATATCGAGGTGCTGCTGACACCAGCTATCGGCCAGCGGCGGCTCAGCGACTTTCAGTAGAATTGCCGCGCTGCCCAGCAGATACAGCTCACGCGTGATGTCGCGTGCTTGCCCTTCGCGCGCGTGAGCAAGCTGCAAACGCAGCTGTCGCCAGCGACGATCGAAATGGCGATTACTGCCTTTTACCGCATCAAACTCATCGTGCAGCATGGTTATCACTTCTGAATGACGATCCATTACGCGCAGTACATCAAGGCACATCACGTTGCCAGAACCCTCCCAGATGCTGTTGACGGGCATCTCTCGATATAGCCTTGGCAGCTCGCTCTGTTCGCAATAGCCGATGCCGCCCAACACTTCCATCGCTTCCGCCACAAACGGCATCCCCGCCTGACAGACGGCAAATTTGGCGGCAGGGGTGAACAAACGCGCATATAAGCGTTCATGTTCGCTGGCGGGCGATGACCAGGCACGTGCCAGACGCATCAACAGTGCAGTTTGTCCCTCCAGCTGCAGCGCCTGCTGCGCCAGCACTGCATGCATCAGCGGCTGATCGATAAGGTTTTTGCCCATCACCTGGCGCTGCTGCGCATGGTGTACGGCAATTGACAGCGCGCGGCGCATTTGGCCGTGGCTGCCCAGCGCGCAGTCGAAGCGCGTCATGCCGCCCATTTTCAGGATCAGCCGTACGCCGTCGCCCTCTTCGCCCATCAACCAGCCAATGGCATCCTGAAACTCGACTTCGGCACTGGCGTTGGAGCGATTGCCCAGTTTGTCTTTGAGACGCTCGAGGCGAATAGCGTTACGCGTGCCGTCCGGCAGCAGGCGCGGCAGGAAGAAGCAACTCAGCCCTTGTGGCGTTTGCGCCAGAACCAGATGCGCATCGCTCTGCGGTACCGAGAAGAACCATTTGTGGCCGGTAATACGATACGCCTGACCGACACCACGCACACCTAACGGCTCAGCGCGCGTGGTGTTGCTCAACACATCGGTGCCTCCCTGTTTTTCCGTCATGCCCATGCCAATCAGCAGGCCGCGTTTCTTATTGCCCGGCAGGTGATGCGCGTCATAACGATCGCTGAGCAGCGTTTCGCGCCAGTCAGCATAGGGTTCAGGCAGATGATTTTGCAGCAGCGGAATGGCGGCATGCGTCATGGTGACGGGACAAAGCGAGCCTGCTTCAACTTGCGCATGCAGGATAAATCGCGCGGCACGTGCCACCATCGCATGTGGCTGCACGTCGGGTTGCCAGCTGAGATTGTGCAGTCGGCTGGCACACAATCCCTGCATCAGCAGATGCCAGGCCGGATGAAAGCGCACTTCATCGAGACGTTCACCGCGCGCATCGTAACGCAGCAGCTCCGGCGATTCGACGTTGGCCAGGCGGCCTAGTTCCAGCGATTCAGCGCTGCCCAGTTGCAGGCCCACTGAAGCCAGCCATTCACGGTCCCAGCTAGCACCTTCGCGTGCAACCGCCTCACACAAGGCGATATCACGCGTAAACAGGTTACTGTTGCTGAGCGGATGGGGTTGATTGAATACGGTGTGAGTGGTCCAAATCATAAATATCCCCGTCATACTTCGAGCTACAGGTGCGTTGGCTGCGTGTGTTCACCCCAGTCACTTACTGATGTAAGCTCCTGGGGACTCACGCACTTGCCGCCTTCCTGTAACTCGAATTATTTAGGGTATAAGTATGTCGCTGTTTTGCAGTTATGCCCGGCCTGAAAATTTTTTTGCGGCGGGGATCACGCCTGACGCTGACGAACGGCTTCGAACAGACATACGCCAGTGGCCACTGACACGTTCAGTGACGATACGCTGCCTGCCATAGGGATGCTGATCAGCTCATCGCAATGTTCACGCGTCAATCGACGCATACCTTCACCTTCAGCCCCCATCACCAGCGCCATCGGGCCAGTCATTTTGCTTTGGTAAACGGTATGATCGGCTTCACCCGCGGTGCCGACTACCCAAATGTTGTATTCCTGCAGCAAACGCAGGGTACGTGCCAGGTTGGTGACGCGAATCAAAGGCACGTTTTCTGCCGCGCCGCTCGCCACTTTTTTCGCCGTGGCATTCAGCGGAGCTGCGCGGTCTTTCGGCACGATGACCGCATGCACGCCAGCGGCATCAGCGCTACGCAGGCAAGCACCGAGATTATGCGGGTCGGTAACGCCATCCAGCACCAGCAGGAACGGCTTTTCCAGGCTCTGCAGCAGATCCGGCAGATCGCCTTCCTGGTACTGCTTGCCCGGCTTAACGCGCGCCACAATACCCTGATGTACGCCGCCTTCAACCTGGCTATCCAGCCATTGGCGATTGGCAACCTGTACCGGAATACCCTGAGCTTCCAGTGCGAGGATCAGCGGTTGCAGGCGACGATCTTCGCGGCCTTTAAGGATAAAGACTTCCTGAAAACGCTGCGGATCGCGCTCCAGCAGCGCCTGCACGCTATGAATACCAAAAATTATTTCACTCATTACTTTGCTCAAGGTTGGAGATGAATCATGAAGAGATCGGCCATTATTCAGGTGCGCATAAATGCGCACCCTACGAAAACACGTTGCTGGTGTGTTAGGTCGCCGTCAAATGCGACCACACAATCAGGCTTCGCCTGTTTGCTTCTTCGACGCGCGCCTGGACTTAGTGGCGGCGGCGATTTTACGGGTTTTCTCCGAGACTTTTTTGCCTTTTTTCTCGGTTTTAGCCGGTTTTTCAGCAGCCGCAGGCTTTTTCTTCTCGCCGCGGAACGCTGAATCAGGTTCAAAAGTCCCCTTCTTACCGGCGTCACGACGGCGTTTGGCCGGTGGCTTGCCGCCGCGTTTCTCACGCTCGCGCTCGGTTTTGCCTTCACCGCGCGGTACACGCTTGCTGGAGATCAGCGCGAAGTCGATTTTACGCTCGTCCATATGCACCGCATCAACGCGCACTTCAACCGCATCGCCAAGACGATAGGTACGACCGCCGGATTCACCAATCAGACGCTGGCCTACCGCATCGAAGCGATAATAGTCGTTATCCAGCGACGAAACGTGCACCAAGCCATCGATAAACAGATCGTTAAGACGGACGAAGAAACCAAAACCGGTCACGCTGGAGATCACACCGCTGAACACGTTGCCGACCTGATCCTGCATGAAATCACACTTCAGCCAATCGGCGACATCGCGCGTGGCTTCATCAGCACGACGCTCGGTCATCGAACAGTGTTGGCCAAGCTGCAGCATCTGCTGCATATCGTAGTGATAGCCGCCGGTCGGCGTGGTGATGCCATCCACTTCACCCCGCTCTTTCGCCAGCAAATATTTGATGGCGCGATGCAGCAGCAAATCGGGATAGCGGCGAATCGGTGAGGTAAAGTGCGCATAAGACGCCAGCGCCAGACCGAAGTGACCACGGTTTTCCGGGTCATAAACTGCCTGCTTCATTGAACGCAGCAGCATGGTTTGAAGCATTTCTGCATCTGGACGATCGGCCACTTGCTTCAGCAGGTCGGCATAATCAGTCGGGTGCGGCTTGGCACCGCCCGGCAGGCTTAAGCCCAGTTCGTTGAGTACGGTGCGGAAACTTTTGATGCTGTCTTCGCTTGGACGATCGTGATCGCGGAACAGTGCAGGCTCTTCATTTTTCTCAACAAAACGCGCTGAGGCAATGTTGGCGAGAATCATGCACTCTTCAATCAGCTTGTGCGCATCGTTGCGTGAAGTGCGCTCCACGCGCTCAATGCGACGCTCGGCGTTGAAGATAAACTTGGCTTCATCGGTCTCAAACGAAATGCCGCCACGCTGCTCACGCGCGGTTTCCAGCACCTGATACATGTTGTGCAATTCATGCAGATGGGGCACCTGCGCCGCGTATTGTTCACGCAGATCGGCATCACCTTGCAGAATGTTCCACACTTTGTTGTAGGTCAGTCGCGCGTGGGAGTTCATCACCGCTTCATAGTGTTTGAAGCCGGTGAGTTTGCCGCTGGAGGAGATGGTCATCTCGCACACCATGCACAGACGATCAACCTGTGGATTCAGCGAGCACAAGCCGTTGGAGAGAATCTCCGGCAGCATTGGAATAACCTGCGACGGGAAATAGACGGACGTGCCGCGCTGATGCGCTTCATCATCGAGCGGCGTGCCGGGACGGACGTAATAGCTCACATCGGCAATCGCTACCCACAAACGCCAGCCACCACCGCGCTTCTTCTCGCAGAAAACAGCGTCATCAAAGTCGCGCGCATCTTCACCATCAATGGTGACCAGCGGCAGGTTACGCAAATCAACGCGCCCTTTCTTCGCCTCTTCCGGTACTTCTTCTTTCAGCCTGGCGATCTGCTTTTCCACTTCTTCCGGCCAGCTGTGCGGAATTTCATGGGTGCGCACCGCCATATCCACGGCAAGGCTGGTACCCATATCATCGCCGAGCAGCTCGGTAATTTTACCGAGCGCTTTGCTGCGACGCGTGGCGCGTTGCGTGATCTCAACCACCACCACTGAACCCATGCGCGCGTTGAGCGTTTCTTCTTGTGGGATCAGGATGTCGAAGCTCAGACGGCTGTCATCAGGCACCACAAATCCCGTGCCCGCATCGGTGAAGTAGCGACCAACAATTTGGCTGTTGCGCGGCTCGAGAACGCGTACCACACGTGCTTCACGACGACCTTTACGATCGGCGCTGCCCGGCTGTGCCAGAATAACGTCGCCATGCAGGCAGAATTTCATCTGTTCGGCAGAGAGATAGAAATCATCTTTCTGTCCCTCCACGCGCAGGAAGCCATAGCCATCGCGGTGGCCAATCACTTTACCGCGAATGAGATCGAGACGTTCTGGCAGGGCGTAACATTGACGGCGAGTAAACACCAACTGACCATCGCGCTCCATGGCACGTAGACGACGGCGCAGCGCTTCCAGCTGCTCTTCGCTGGTGATATTCAGTTCCTGCGCGATGTCATCGCGGCTGGTCGGTTTTTCCCGTTTCTCTAACAGCGCCAGAATGAATTCACGGCTGGGAATAGGGTTTTCGTATTTTTCAGCTTCTCTATCCTGAAAAGGATCTTTTGACATTACGGTTCCTCCGATGTCATTTAATTTGGATTGCCACCGGCGGTTCGGACAATAAAAGTTGGTACAGCGCATCGTTATCTTTGACCAAATCGGCCAGCGTATATTTATCCAGCTCCTTGAGGAATAACTGGACCGCATCGTGCAATGCTTTACGCAAACGACAAGCTGGCGTGATGACACACTCGTTGCAGTTCACGAGCTGCAGTGGCTCCATTTTTCGCACCACTTCGCCAATCACGATTTTTTCCGGGTTCATGCCTAAACGAATTCCGCCGTTTTTACCGCGTGTTGCGGCGACAAAGCCAGCCCGGCTGAGTTGATTGATGATTTTGACCATATGGTTACGCGACACCCCGTAGGTATCGGTGACTTCGGTAATGTTGGTCTGCTTACCTTCCGGTAACGTCGCCATATAAATCAGCGCACGCAAACCATAATCGGTAAAACTTGTTAGCTGCACATATACCTCAGTGAATCATCGGTCGTTATGACTATGCGCCGGTCGGCGTGATGTTTAAGTATGATGATAAACCAGAGCGTGGTGGCCGGTGCGTTTTTTTCCGGCAAGTATCGATATTTGCAAGAAAAAATAGAGTGAGTGGAGTCAAAGATTAGAAATACAAAGGCCGGGCGATACCCGGCCTTGAGAGATTATGCGTCGAATGGATCGCGCAGAATCATCGTCTCACTACGGTCTGGGCCGGTAGAAATAATATCAATCGGCACACCGGTGACTTCTTCTACACGTTTAATGTAGTCACGTGCAGCCTGCGGCAGACCTTCCAGCGTCTTCACGCCAAATGTCGTTTCGCTCCAGCCTGGCATCGTTTCATAGATCGGCTCAATGCCTTCCCAGCCTTCAGCGGCCAGCGGCGTGGTGGTCATTTCGCGGCCATCAGGCATGCGATAAGCTACGCAGATTTTTACTTCTTTCAGCCCATCCAGCACGTCCAGTTTGGTCATGCAGAAACCAGACAATGAGTTGATCTGCACTGCGCGGCGAACGGCAACCGCATCCAGCCAGCCGGTACGACGACGACGACCGGTTGTCGCGCCAAACTCGTGGCCTTGCGCACACAGGAACTCACCCGTTTCGTCAAACAGTTCGGTCGGGAATGGACCTGCACCTACGCGGGTTGAATAAGCTTTAACGATACCCAGCACGTAATCAACGTAGCGCGGACCAATACCTGACCCGGTTGCCACGCCACCTGCGGTGGTGTTGGATGAGGTGACGTACGGATAAGTACCGTGGTCGATATCCAGCAGCGTACCCTGTGCACCTTCGAACATGATCAGGTCGCCACGCTTGCGCGCGCCGTCCAGCAGATCAGAGACGTCAACCACCATGCTAGTGATAATATCGGCAACCGCCAGCGTATCACTCAGCACTTTTTCGTAGTCGACAGCATCTGTTTTGTAATAGTTAACCAGCTGGAAGTTGTAGAAATCGACGATCTCTTTCAGCTTCACGGCGAAGGTTTCTTTATTGAAGAGATCGCTCACGCGCAGACCGCGACGGGCAACTTTATCTTCATAGGCTGGACCGATACCACGACCGGTAGTACCGATAGCTTTGGCGCCGCGCGCTTTTTCGCGCGCTACATCCATGGCTACGTGGTATTGCAGAATCAATGGGCAGGCTTCAGAAATCAGCAGACGTTCACGTACCGGCACACCGCGCTCTTCCAGACCTTTCATCTCTTTCATCAGCGCTTCAGGCGACAGTACAACGCCGTTACCGATGATGCTGGTGACGTTTTCACGCAAGATGCCAGATGGAATTAAGTGGAGGACGGTTTTTTCACCGTTGATGACAAGTGTGTGGCCTGCATTGTGGCCACCTTGGTAACGCACGACGTAATTCGCGCGCTCTGTCAGAAGGTCTACGATCTTACCTTTACCTTCGTCACCCCATTGGGTGCCCAGTACGACGACGTTCTTACCCATTTTTTCAAAATCACCGATTGCTTAAAAATGGATTCTACCACCTGACTTTTACTCTTTCAGCACTTTTAGCATACGATTGCGCTGTTTTTTGCCTGAGTTTTGATCATCACAACATGTTGGGGGGAACAATGGCCACCAGACACAATTGGGTTGCGAGATATCACGCAAATTTGTGTTTATCAACCTGCGTGCATACTGATCATGGCGTAAATCACCACGCCCGCTACCACCAGTCCACCACCAAAACGGTGCAGCAGACGATCGGGCAGTTGGGTCATCGCCAGAATCATGCGACGCCAGACGCGTGGCATAAACATGGGGCCAAGTCCTTCCAGCACCAAAACTAAAGCCAGCGCCATCCAGATGGTTGTGTTCATGTTTTTTTCCCAAAAAAAAGGCCGACAACATTGTCGGCCTGGACTTTATATCAGTTCTTAACGCGTGGCGTTAGTCGGCGCTTTCATATAGCGGAAGAAATCGCTATCCGGGCTCAGCACTAACACATCCTGATTGTCAGAGAAGCTATTCTCATAAGCGCGCAGGCTGCGGATAAAGGCATAGAAATCCGGATCCTGACTGAAGGCATCAGCAAACAGTTTTGCTGCTTCACCATCACCTTCACCGCGTGAAATCAGCGCCTCACGCTGAGCTTCTGCCAGAGTACGCGTAACCTGATAATCGGCTTGCGCACGCAGTTTTTCTGCCTCTTCCTGACCTTGTGAACGCTGACTACGGGCAACCGCTTCACGCTCGGCGCGCATACGGTTGTAGATAGCGTCAGACACTTCCGTTGGCAGGTTGATCTGCTTAATACGCACGTCGACAACCTGAATACCTAAAGCAGCCATACTGTTCGGGTTGGGTGCCGGTTCGCTGCTATTGGTTTCACGCTCTACGCGTGCCGCTGCATTGGCAATCGCATCATCTGCTGCTGGCGTCTGCACTTCATCGTCATTGCCCGCGCTGCCGGTATTCAAAGCATCTCGAACATCGGTGGTTAAGCGGCCACGTGAATCGGTCACGATGTCTTTCACATCCAGACGACCCATTTCAGAACGCAGACGGTCACTGAACTTACGTTTCAGCAATACTTCGGCCTGAGAAACGTCGCCACCACCGGTTGCCAGGTAGTAACGGCTGAAATCACTAATGCGCCATTTGATATAGGAATCAA
Organism: Candidatus Pantoea floridensis; assembly: GCF_900215435.1. Taxonomy (NCBI): domain Bacteria; kingdom Pseudomonadati; phylum Pseudomonadota; class Gammaproteobacteria; order Enterobacterales; family Erwiniaceae; genus Pantoea; species Candidatus Pantoea floridensis. The sequence goes on along the minus strand of NZ_OCMY01000001.1, from coordinate 2,391,421 downwards.
CGATCAGGTCTTTCTTCTCTTTGGTAACAAAGCGATCCGCCTGGTTATCCATGGTCTGAATGCGCGCATCCAGAGATTTCATGGTTTCGATAAACGGGATTTTGAAATGCAGACCCGGTGCGTACACCAGCGGTTTGTTTTCATCGTCACGCAGAACCTTGCCAAAGCGCAGCACAATGCCGCGTTGGCCTTCCTGCACCACGAACAGTGACGCGTAAAGCACCACCAACACTACAATAATTACGGCGATGATTGGCTTACGCATCGATTACTCCCTCCCTTGACGCTGGGTATCGTTGCGCAGCGCATTGGCGCGACGCTGATCCATGATGCTGTCTGGACTGTATGATGAGGTATCACCACGGCTCGCATTACTTTCGGAAGACGAAGGTGATTTCATGAGATTCGTCATTTTTTGACCGCTCTGGCCCGAGGCCTGACCACCGCGCATCAGCTGATCCAATGGCAGAACCGTCAAGTTGCTGCCACGATCGCTGATCAAAACTTTGCGAGTATGGCTGAGCACGCGTTCCATCGTTTCAATGTAGAGACGCTCTTTAGTGATTTCAGGTGCGGCCTTATATTCTGGCAGCAGGCGCGCAAAACGAGCCACTTCACCCTGCGCTTCTAGCACCGTACGTTCTTTATAGGCGCGACCTTCTTCAAGGATACGCTGGGCCTGGCCATTAGCGCGCGGCTGAACTTCATTCGCATAAGCTTCGGCTTCACGCACGTACTGCTCGCGGTTTTCACGCGCAGCAATCGCATCATCAAATGAGGCTTTAACCTCTTCCGGTGGACGCGCCGCCTGGAAGTTCACGTCTAGCAGGGTAATACCCATGTTGTACGGACGAATGGTTTCGTCGAGCTCACGCTGCGTTTCGCTACGTACCACGGTACGACCTTCCGTCAGAATGCGATCCATGGTTGAGCGACCAATGACGCCACGTAAGGCGCTGTCCGTTGCCTGACGCAGACTATCGTCGGCGCTGGTCACCGCATACAGATAACGCTCCGGATCGGTCACGCGGTATTGCACGTTCATTTCAACGCGCACAACGTTTTCATCCGACGTTAACATCACGCCAGACGCCGCCAGTTCGCGCACGGCTTCGACGTTAACGGCGCGAACCTGATCGATAAACGTTGGCTTCCAGTTAAGACCGGGCTCAACCAGATGGCTAAATTTGCCAAAACGCGTTACCACACCGCGTTCTGCTTCTTTGATGGTGTAGAAACCGCTAGCCGCCCAGATAACGACCGCTGCTACGGCAACAATGCCCACTATTTTGCCACCGCTGCCGCCGCTGCGTTGGCCATTGTCATTCTGTTTGCCACCGCCCAGTCCACCGAGTTTTTTGCTCAGTTTACGGAAGATATCATCCAGATCAGGTGGTCCCTGATCGCGACCTCCTTTATTTCCCCCAGAGTTGCCGCCTTGATTATTGCTGCTTCCCCACGGGTCGCGGTCCTGTCCGTTATTTCCGGGCTGATTCCACGCCATGTCTCTACTCCATTTATTGTATTTACGGTTTTACCCTTCATCTTTCGGATTGCAGCTGCGTTGGCTGCCTTCACGCACCCCAGTCACTTACAGATGTAAGCTCCTGGGGATTTGCTCAGTTGCCGCCTTGCCGCAATCCGAAATATTCGCGTAAAACCATAATATTTCGGCCTGCAACGATAATTACTACAACCTGAAATCTTTTTTGGGTAAGTGCGATTGGGCAATTTCAAACAATATAACTGGCTAGCGACGGCTCTTGCTTACACAGACGGCGCCAGTCAACGATTGGCATACGCACATGCAAATTCACACAGCCATCCTCTTCATTCCATTCTTTTTCTATTGCATGTAGCTGATAGAAACGGCTGCGTAAACGGCCCGCTTCCGGCGGCAGACGTAAATCGTACTGCGCGATCTCTCCGGCTAAACGCTCTGAAAGCGACTGCCACAGCAGCGGTAAACCTACGCCGCTCTGTGCAGATAACCACACGCGAATCGGTTGGTTCTCTTCATTGCGATCGATACGCGGCACAAAACCATCCAGCATATCGATTTTATTCATGACCAGCAGAGTCGGAATTTCATCGGCTTCGATTTCTGCCAATACTTCATTTACGGCATCGATGTTGTCATTCACGCGCAAATCAGCAGCATCAATCACATGTAACAACAGCGTTGCCTGGCGGGTTTCCTGCAGCGTGGCTTTAAAGGCCGCCACCAGATCATGCGGTAAATGGCGAATAAAACCTACCGTGTCCGCTAAAACCACTTCACCGACATCGGCGACATTCAGCCGGCGCAAGGTAGGGTCAAGCGTTGCGAAAAGTTGGTCCGCCACGTAAACATCCGCAGAGGTAATCGCGTTGAATAGTGTGGATTTTCCGGCGTTGGTGTAACCCACCAGCGAGACCGTTGGCACGTCAGCTTTGGCGCGTGCCTGCCTGCCCTGATCGCGCTGCTTTTCAACGCGTTCAAGACGAGAAAGAATCTGACTGATGCGACCACGCAACAAGCGACGGTCCGTTTCCAGCTGAGTTTCACCTGGACCACGTAAACCGATACCGCCTTTTTGGCGCTCAAGGTGTGTCCATCCGCGAACCAAACGGGTTGCTAAATGGCGTAGTTGTGCCAGCTCGACCTGCAATTTACCCTCATGGGTGCGGGCGCGCTGGGCGAAAATATCGAGAATTAAGCCGGTGCGATCGATTACGCGACATTCGCACAGCCGCTCAAGATTACGTTCCTGGGCAGGAGTTAAGGCATGATCGAATAAAACGACCGATGCTCCACTCGCTTTCACCGCATCGGCAATTTCAACTGCCTTTCCTTCACCGACAAAATATTTGGGATGTGGCGCTTTACGGCTGCCCGTAATAACTTGCAGCGCTTCAACGCCCGCAGAAGAGACAAGAGTTTCGAACTCCTGCAAATCTTCCAGCTCTTTGTCTTGGGAGAACCAGATGTGTACCAGTACGGCCTGCTCACCGGCATCATAACGGTCAAACAAGCTATAACCTCGCTTAAATAAAATAACCAGGACAGGAAAACGTTATCGCTCTCCAGCCCTGGCTTTACGGCAGCGCAAAATTATTCTGCGTTATCGCCGTCTTGTTGTGGCTGCGACTGAGCGCCTTGGTTGCTTCCGCTGTGATGATAGTTGCTGCTACCACCGCTGCCGCCGGCGTTATTGCTATGGTGCGACACTGGACGAGAAGGAACCACTGTAGAGATGGCGTGCTTATACACCATCTGGCTAACCGTGTTTTTTAACAGAATGACGAACTGATCAAAGGATTCAATTTGCCCTTGCAGCTTAATACCATTCACCAAATAGATCGAAACCGGTACACGTTCACGACGCAATGCGTTCAAAAACGGGTCTTGTAAAGATTGCCCCTTAGCCATTCTATCTTTTCCTTATATGCTTGTTGTTTGTTGCTTTAAGAACCGTGGTTCAGAAAAACTGCGTAAAAATTTGCGCACGATAACGAACCAATTGTACACAATCATCCCTGCTACGCACTAACTACCTTGAGCACCGCATTACGCGCTAATTCTGGCTCATCACTGTTTAACCAGTGTACTTCAGGCCAGCCACGTAACCAGGTCATCTGGCGTTTAGCGAGCTGCCGAGTGGCGCAAATTCCCCGATAAACCATTTCGTCATAATCGATTTCGCCTGAAAGATAAGACCACATCTGGCGATAACCGACACAACGAATGGAAGGCATATCCGTATGCAAATCACCTCGTGCAAACAGTGCACGAGCCTCCGCTTCAAATCCTGACGCTAGCATCTGGTCGTAACGCAACGCAATGCGTTGATGTATCAGTTCGCGATTCACAGGTGCAATCGCAAATTGGGACACGTCGTAGGGTAACGCTTCGCCGGAGGTTTTTGTCAGTTCCGTTAAAGTTTTACCCGAAATAAAAAAAACTTCCAGTGCTCGCGAAAGTCTCTGCGGATCATTCGGATGAATACGACTACCGGCGACCGGATCGATTTCACACAGCTGGCGGTGCAGGGCTTCCCACCCTTTCTCCGCCGCCATTTGCTCTATCCGCTGACGCACCTCGGGATCGGCCGAGGGCAACGGTGACAATCCTTCAAGTAACGCCTTGAAATAGAGCATGGTTCCACCAACAAGCAGCGGAATCTTCCCCTTCTGGGTGATTTCCGCCATTTCTGCCAGCGCATCGCGACGAAACTCTGCGGCGGAATACGCTTCCGCCGGATCGCGAATGTCCAGCAAACGATGGGGCGCCAGTGCTAACTCTTCTGCCGACGGTTTCGCCGTGCCAATATCCATCCCGCGATAGATTAAGGCAGAGTCAACGCTAATAAGTTCCACCGGAAGTTGCTGACGCAGCGAAATCGCTAATGCCGTCTTACCGGAGGCGGTAGGCCCCATCAAAAATATTGCCTTTGGCCGGCTAGCCTGGTTTAGTTCACTCATGCTTCAACGCGTTAATCGCGCTCTCAATCTCAATAGTCTGTAACAGACCTGAAGGCGGCGACTTCAGCAGTTGCGGACAAAGCCTTTCCAGCTCTGCCAGCAACGTAATCGCCTGCGAGTGATTCCAGTGAGCGTCTTCTGCATCATCGCGCCGCGCCAACCATTGGGCTAACGTGGATGCAGAAACCTCTTGCTGCCGGGCCAAGTAGCCTAACAGTTCTGGAATCAAGATTTGTAAATTTTGTGTTCGTAACGGTAAAGGAACGGCACGCAGCGTCACATGCTGTCCTTCTCGTTGTAAATCAATGCCCATTACGCTCAGCAGCATTGAATGGGAATCGATAACGGCGAGCTCTTGCCCGGCAATTTTCAGGCGAACCGGGATCAGCAACGGCTGCGGTTTTAATCCCTCATCCCCTGGCTGCAGCTGGGCCTGTTTTAGCCAGCGAGCCGCAACCGCCAGGGATAATAATTGCAGTTGGTTACCCCGTTCCAACAGCGCGTAGCGATCCTGCAACACGCTTAACACGCGACCAAAACTTTGTGCATGAGCACTTAACGGTGCTTCACGTGGCTCGGGCTGACGAACGGGTGCAGGCGCGGCGCGCGGCGCTTCGGCCGCTGGTGTTTTAATCAGCTGCTTATAGGCAGCGCCTTCGCGCGCACTGTAACTGGGTTCTTTATTCTGCCAATTGGCACTCGCGCCGGCAGCAGATCCGTTGCGCGGCGTGTTGCTCGGCTGGGCAAAGTGATTAGCACCCGCCGCCTGGCGGTTTTCTGGCTGCCATTTGGGTGCGGGCTCTTCAGCGTGTGCAATCGGCAGTTCCGGCGCGCGGCTGGCTTGCAGCGCACTCATCACGCCCTGCCAGATAAAATCATGTACCAGACGCGACTGATGGAAACGCACCTCATGCTTAGCCGGATGGACGTTGACATCCACCTGATGCGGATCGATCTCGAGATACAGCACGTAAGCCGGCTGCTGATCATCGCCAAGCTGCGTTTGATACGCCTGGCGAATGGCGTGGTTGATCAGCTTATCGCGCATCATACGCCCGTTGACGTAACAATATTGCAGATCGGTAACCTGTCGCGAGCCGTTTGGATCGGCCACCCAACCACGCAGTGCTAAATCGTCATGCTGCCAATCAATACGTAACGCATGCTGCATAAACGTGGTGCCACAAATCGCGCCTAAACGCCGCTCGCGCTGCGTCTCCTCGCTGACCGCGCGATACTGACGCATCAACTTGCCGTTATGGCTGAGTGAAATGGCAACATCAAAGCGTGCCAGCGCAATACGACGAATCACCTCATCAATATGAGTAAATTCGGTTTTTTCGGTGCGCATAAATTTGCGGCGTGCGGGCGTGTTGTAGAACAGATCGAGCACTTCTAGCGAGGTTCCCACGGGATGCGCCGCGGGTTTCACCGTCACCTCCATATCGCGCCCTTCGGCATAGGCTTGCCACGCTTCAGTTTGATTGGCGGTGCGTGACGTGAGGGTTAAACGAGAAACCGAGCTGATACTGGCGAGCGCTTCGCCACGGAAACCGAGGCTGACGATCGCTTCTAGATCATCGAGCGAGGCTATCTTACTGGTGGCATGCCGTGCCAGCGCCATGGCCAGCTCGGCTTTCGCGATGCCGCAGCCGTTGTCACGAATGCGGATAAGTTTGGCGCCACCTTTCTCAATATCAACATCAATACGCGTTGCGCCGGCATCGAGGCTGTTTTCCACCAGCTCTTTTACGACCGATGCCGGACGCTCAACCACTTCGCCTGCGGCAATCTGGTTCGCCAGCTGCGGCGGTAAAATCTGTATTGGCATGGTGGTGATCCTTCTGGCTGGTTGGCTCACGCGGAGCCAACAATCAGGATTGCGGAATTTTTAGGTTTTGCCCCAGCATCACATTGCTCGACTTCATATTATTCGCCTGCATGATCGCTTTTGAGCTCACGCCATAGCGCGCGGCAATCGCCGTTAGCGAATCGCCGCGCACCACTTTGTGCCGCGTAGGACGACTTGCCGCCGCAACGCTGACGCTGGATTTCGCCGGCACTTTCAGGCGTTGTCCCACCCAAACGACATCGCGCTTCAGGCTGTTCAGCTCACGTAGCGTTGCCATGCTGACGCCATATTTCGCGGCGATACCTGATAACGTTTCGCCACGCGCAACGGTATGACGCTGCGTCGCGCCGGTGTATTGCACCGTGCCGCTCGCCGGATTGCTGGCAACGCTAACCGCTGGTGCGCTGTCCAGCGGCCGGTTTTCCTCCTTTGGGATCGATTGCAGCGGATGCGTAAGGAAATAATTGCGTAGCCCTTTATAAATCGACTGAGCAATCTTCTCCTGATACGCGCTGCTACCAAGCAGCCGCTCCTCCGCGGCGTTACTAATAAAGCCGGTTTCGACCAGTAAAGAAGGGATATCCGGGGAACGTAAGACGCCAAGGCTGGCATGTTCCGGCAGACGTTTATGCAGCGGCGTAATACCGCGCAGCTGCTGCAGGACTTTAACCGCGACGTCATAGCCTACGCGCTGTGAATGGCCAAACTGCAGATCCAGTACCGCCTGGCTGAGATAGGGATCGGCCTGGCTGTTTGCCAGCAGATCGCCCGCGCCGCCCAGCAGTTCAGACTGTTTCTCTTTCTGTTCCAGCCAGTTGGCCATTTCGTTGTTGGCACGACGATTAGACAACACCCACACCGATGCGCCGGTAGCGGAATGGTTGGGCGCGGCGTCGGCGTGGATCGACACTAACAGGTTAGCGTTCTCTTTACGCGCCACTTCGGAGCGGCCCATAACCGAGATGAAATAGTCGCCGCTGCGCGTCAGTACCGGTTTGAACATCGGATCTCTGTCCATTAGCGCCTTCAACTTACGCGCAATGGAAATGGTGACATTTTTCTCATGCAAACCGTTTTGTCCGGATGCACCTGGATCCTGCCCACCGTGCCCAGCATCAATCGCCACAATCACCACATCATTGCGGCTCAACGATGTGGCTGGACGCACGGTCGTATCGCTGCTGGTAACGGCAGTGACCGGATTGGCGTTGAACGGATTGCTCGAACTGCTTTGATTCTGACTTTCACGCGCGGTAGTGACTGGCGCAGCGGCAGCGCGTTTTACTGGCTGCGTGCCGCGAATAGTGAACACCACGCGATAATTATTGCCTTCGCGCTGCGTGCTGGCGCGCGTTTGCGCCGGCTGTGTCAACTCAAACACTAAACGCAGGCTTTGCTTATCTTTGGGCTGGCTGTTGCGAATGCGCTGCACAATATTTTCGCCGCTGAAATTCAGCGGCAAGCTTTTAATCGCGCCGCTCTGGCGAATATCCAGCACCACGCGATTGGGATTATGCAGCGGGAAAAAGCCGTAAACCGGCTGGCCGTTGAAACTCAAGGTCACTGTGGCCTGGCTGTCGCCGTTTTCAACTTTAATATCGGATAACGTGGCGGCAAGCGCTGAAGCAGAAAACAGGCACAGCAATGCCACTATCATGATCTTCATCCGTGACATCATGCCGGATTCCTGCCTTGCTGGAATTGGAGTAACAGCGCTTCGCCAGTGGCGGACACCGCGCTGATTTCGGCTTCACGTGCTGCATCGACATAGCGCAACGTCAACGCTAAATCAGGCTCAGGCAGCACGCCGGTGCCCTGCTGCGGCCACTCCACCAGACATAGCGCATCACCGCTGAAATAGTCGCGGATGCCCATAAACTCCAGTTCTTCCGGATCGGCAAGACGATAAAGATCAAAATGATACAGCGTACGCGACCCCAGTTCGTAGGGCTCAACCAAGGTATACGTTGGGCTTTTTACATTGCCTTGATGGCCGAGCGCCTGCAGAAAACCACGGCTGAAGGTGGTTTTACCGGCACCCAAATCGCCATAAAGATAGATCACCAGCGCGCTATTGCAGACGCGCGCCAATTGCGCACCCAGATTCAGGGTTGCCGCCTCATCGGGCAAAGGGATAACACAGCTCTTCATGCTTTATTGTTGGATCATCTCTGGATTAACAAACTGCCACAGCAGCTCGAACAAATCAGTGGCTAACATACCGCGTGTACCGCGCTGATGCGCAACGGCATCGGCTGTTGCCCCATGCGCGACGCAGCCTGCGCAGGCTGCCTCAAGTAATGTCAATTTCTGGCCGATCAGCGCGGCAATAATGCCGCTTAACACATCGCCCATGCCGCCAGATGCCATGCCGGCGTTGCCGACATCCGCAATGGCTAACTCTCCCGCCGCGCTGGCAATCACCGTGCCTGCACCTTTCAGTACCACCACACCGCCGTAGCGTTTCGCCAGGGCGCGTGCTGCATGTAAGCGGTCACTCTCAATCTTACTGGTTTTTACACCCAGCAAGCGCGCCGCTTCGCCGGGATGCGGCGTAATGATGCGATTCTGACGGTTATCCTGCTTGATTGCCAGCAGGTTAAGCGCATCCGCATCCCAAAGCATCGGCTTTTCACTGGCCGCAATCTTTTTCAGTGCCTTCTGAGCCCAGTCCCGCTGGCCAAGCCCCGGTCCAACTGCGATGACATCCGCCCATTCCAGCGCCTGATCGAGGCGTTCGTCACTCAGTGCGTCAACCATCAACTCCGGACGCGCGGTGAGAATCGGGCCAATATTATCTTCATGCGTGAGCACGCGCACAAGCCCGGCACCACTGCGCAATGCTGCTTCTCCCGTCATACGAATGGCTCCCGCCGTGCCGCTATCACCACCGACCACCAGCAGACGCCCCTGATCGCCTTTATGCGATGTGGCACGGCGCGGTTGCAGCCAGCGCGTTAAGTCCGCGGCATCGTAACGTGAAATAGGTGCCTGCTCAGCGGCAAGGTACGGCGACAAGCCCAGCTCATGGTTATGTAAAATACCTATGTAATCACGTGCTTTACCGGTTAATTGCCCGGGTTTAAGTGCAATCATGCTGAGTGTGTGATCGGCGATCACCGTTTCGCCCGGCGCCGTGCCATTAGCCGCGACTAAACCCGAGGGAATATCAATCGCCAGCACCGGTGCGGCATGCATATTGGTCAACTCAATTAAGCGATCGTAAGGTGACGCCGGTGCTCGGTTGAGCCCGGTGCCAAGCAGCGCATCGATAATCACATCAATCTGTTCCGGCCAGACCGCATCTGCGGCATGGATCACGCCTCCCGCCGCCAGCCATGCATCGCGCGCTTGCTGCGCTTCTTCCGGCAAGGCTTTGCTGCCTTCGCAGGCCAGCAGCGTCACGCTCAACCCAGCCGCCTGCGCCAATCGCGCCACCACATAACCATCGCCGCCGTTGTTACCATGCCCGCACAGCACCAACCAGTGTTTCGCCTGCGGCCACAGCTGGCGGGCAAGTTCATAGCTGGCCTGTCCGGCGCGCTGCATCAGCTCATACAGCGTTAAGCCCAGGCTATCAGCAGCATCACGTTCCAGTTGCGCCATCGCCTGCGCAGGCCACACAGAGTGTGTTAAACTGCGTGCGTTTGCTTCAATTGCCTGGTTTCTCATGTCATACCCTCTCGATCTTCATCAGCTCGCTCAACAAATTAAACAGTGGGGACGCGAACTCGGCTTCCAACAGGTGGGTATTTGCGATACCGATCTGAGCGCCGAAGAGCCCAGGCTGCAGGAGTGGCTGGATAAGCAGTACCACGGCGAGATGGATTGGATGGCGCGCCACGGCATGATGCGTGCTCGTCCACATGAACTGCTGCCCGGTACGCTGCGCGTGATCAGCGTGCGCATGAACTATCTTCCCGCCAAAGCCGCCTTTGCCAGCACGCTAAAAAACCCCCAGCTGGGTTATGTTAGTCGCTATGCGCTGGGTCGCGACTATCACAAAGTATTGCGCAATCGACTGAAAAAGCTCGGAGAAATGATTCAGGCGCACTGTGGCGAACTCAATTTCCGTCCCTTCGTCGACTCCGCACCCATTCTCGAGCGCCCGATTGCCGTTAAAGCCGGATTGGGCTGGACCGGCAAACACTCGCTCGTCCTGAACCGTGAAGCAGGTTCCTGGTTCTTTCTCGGCGAGCTGCTGATCGATCTGCCGCTGCCGGTCGATCAGCCACAGGAAGAACAGTGTGGGCGCTGCGTGGCCTGCATCACTATCTGCCCCACTGCCGCCATCGTCGAGCCTTACGTGGTCGATGCGCGTCGCTGCATCTCTTATCTCACCATCGAATTGGAAGGCGCTATTCCCGAAGAGTTCCGCCCGCTGATTGGTAATCGGATTTATGGTTGCGATGATTGCCAACTGATTTGCCCGTGGAACCGCTATGGCCAGTTAACCGATGAAGATGACTTTTCACCGCGCGCCGTATTACACGCGCCGCCGCTTACAGAATTATTCAAATGGGATGAGGCAAAATTCCTGCGTATTACGGAAGGTTCAGCGATTCGTCGTATTGGGCACCTGCGTTGGTTACGCAACATTGCCGTGGCTTTAGGCAACGCGCCGTGGGCAGAAGAAAATATGGCGGTATTAGCACTGCGCAGCGGCGAACATCCGATGCTGGATGAGCATATTACGTGGGCAATGGCTCAGCAGCTAGAAAAACGTGCAGCGCAAGCGGTTGAGGTGCAGCCGGCGAAGAAACAGCGGCTGGTGCGGGCAGTCGAAAAAGGTCTGCCACGTGATGCGTGAATGAGCAGTGGCACAGGATAAAACTCTTTTCCACACGCTGTGAATAAAATTATCCAACTGAATAGTGACAGAGATCGTAATTTTGCCTAAAGGGTAAGATTACAGTCTGAAATAGGTTTAATCAGTTATAAATCAAACAATTAAGCGATTATTGTAAATATTTGCGTCGCGTTTAGCAGGCAGGGGTTTGTCCAGAGCCTGTGGATAACTCTGTTCAAAACAGTTTTACAGATGAGGGCAAACGCCGTCAGCAGCATGCAGGCACATTGTGGATAACCTGTAAGATAGCTGCAGCAGACAACCAGCATTACCGGTGCGAGCAAGGCGTGCAAAATTGCCAGAAAAAAACGGTGTCACATGCGATCAAAAAAGATCTGCAGCAGTTTTAATTCTGATTGCGCCTGAGGGCAAATAACATTAGTGAATATAAAAATCTGGAGCGGGAAACGAGACTCGAACTCGCGACCCCGACCTTGGCAAGGTCGTGCTCTACCAACTGAGCTATTCCCGCATAATCTTCGTATTTTAGTCTGCTACTGCGTTGGCTGCCTTGTCACAAACTCAAATACTCGATTCTGCATCTTCGTATTTTTGTCACAACAACCACGCTAACGACTAAATCCGTGATTTGGATGGTTTACTACAAACTCTGGAGCGGGAAACGAGACTCGAACTCGCGACCCCGACCTTGGCAAGGTCGTGCTCTACCAACTGAGCTATTCCCGCATTAGAGGTTTACTGCTTAGCGAAATTTGGAGCGGGAAACGAGACTCGAACTCGCGACCCCGACCTTGGCAAGGTCGTGCTCTACCAACTGAGCTATTCCCGCATAATCTTCGCCTGTTTATTTGCTGCTGCGTTAGCTGCCTTCACTCGCACAGGTCACTTACTGAAGTAAGCTCGCTGTGACTCGTTCAGTTGCCGCCTTGCATCAAATGAACATGCTCGATTCTGTATTTCGCTGTACTGCTCCGTGCCACATGAAATTCTTCACCGGTACGGGGTGCGCATTATACGAGAAATCCTTTCAGTCGCAAGAGTCTAAAAGCAAAATTTTGCGCTTTCCGCGCGATCGCTGCTTTAATCGACAACCTGATGATTTCCTGCGCACCCACAGTCGATTAAAGCTGCAGGAAGTGTTCGCGGTAGTACGCCAGCTCTGCGACAGATTCACGAATATCATCCAGCGCCTGATGGCTGCCAGACTTTTTAAAGCCTGGGAGAATGTCTGGCTTCCAGCGGCGCGCCAGCTCTTTCAATGTGCTGACATCGAGATAGCGATAGTGGAAATAGGCTTCGAGTTCAGGCATGTACTTAAACAGGAAGCGACGATCCTGACCGATGCTGTTGCCACAAATCGGTGAGGTATTCGCCGGCACCCACTGTTTCAGAAATTCAATGGTGGCCAACTCCGCCGCGCGGTCGTCGTGCTGGCTGGCCTTCACCCGCGCCACCAAACCACTGTTGGTATGGGTACGCACGTTCCAGTCATCCATCAGCGCGAGCTGCTCGTCAGATTGATGCACGGCGAACACCGGCCCTTCCGCCAGGATATTGAGGTTAGCATCGGTGACGATAGTAGCGATCTCAATAATGCGATCGCGTTCCGGATCCAATCCGGTCATTTCGAGGTCGATCCAAATCAGATTGTTTTCATTGCCAGCTGTCATGCGTTTCCCGCCTGTTGCCAAAGTCGTCATTAAACTCATTTCAGGTGTATCATAGACGTTTTGCCCAACAGGGCGAAGCCTGGCGAAAGCCGTGAGAGGATGCGTGAGTAAAAACAAACTGTCGAAAGGTCAACAACGTCGCGTAAGCGCCAACCATCAGCGTCGTCTGCAGCAACGGAGTGAAAAGCCGGAGCCGGATGATAGCCTGTTTGGAGAAGCGGCTGATGGCGTGGTGATTAGCCGTTTCGGCATGCACGCAGACGTGGAAGATAGCGCGGGCGTTGTCCATCGCTGTAATATCCGCCGCACCATTCGATCGCTGGTCACCGGCGATCGCGTATTGTGGCGTGTGGCGATTGGCGGCGGCAAAGGGATCGTCGAAGCGGTACACGATCGTAAAACGGTACTAACGCGCCCCGACTTCTATGACGGCGTTAAACCGATCGCTGCCAACATCGATCAGATCATCATTGTTTCGGCGATCCTGCCGGAACTGTCGCTCAACATCATCGATCGTTACTTGGTTGCCAGTGAAACCCTCGGCGTTGAGCCGCTGCTGGTGCTCAACAAAATCGATTTGCTCGATGCTGAAGGCCGCGCGTTTGTCGACGAACAGATGGAGATCTATCGCAATATTGGTTATCGCGTATTAATGGTTTCCAGCCATGCCAAAGATGGTTTGGCTGAACTGGAAAGCGCCTTAACCGGTCGAGTGAGTATCTTTGCTGGTCAATCCGGCGTCGGCAAATCGAGCCTGTTGAACAATTTGCTTGGCCTGGAGTTAGCGGGCGATGAGATTCTGACCAACGATGTCTCAAACGTTTCTGGTTTGGGTCAGCACACCACCACCGCTTCCCGTCTCTATCACTTTCCGGCAGGCGGCGATGTGATCGATTCACCGGGCGTGCGTGAGTTCGGCTTGTGGCATCTTGAGCCGGAGCAGGTGACGCGCGGATTTGTCGAATTCCGCGAATACCTCGGCAGCTGCCGCTTCCGCGACTGTAAGCATGATACCGATCCTGGCTGCGCCATTCGCCAAGCGGTAGAAGAAGGTAAGATCGATATCTCCCGCTTCGATAACTACCATCGAATTCTGGAGAGCATGGCGCAGGTAAAAACGCGTAAAAACTTTTCCTCAGACCAGGATTAACGCGTACAACGGCACATTCGCCAACGAGCTGGGGCGCTGCTACAATCCGCCCCCTTTTTGTTAACGACACGTAATTAAGCCAGGAGGCAACGGTGTTTGATCGTTTTAAACTCGGCCTGAATCATATTTTGCCTAAAAAAGGGCTCACCGAACTCGCCGGTTGGGGCGCTAGCCGTCGGGGTGGCTGGCTCACTAAAGCGGTCATCGATATCTTTGTCTGGTACTACAAAGTGGATATGGCGGAAGCCAGCAAGCCTCATACCAGCAGCTACCGCACCTTTAATGACTTCTTCGTGCGTCCGTTAAAAGAGGGTGCACGTCCCATCGATCCTGATGCCTCCTTGCTGGCGCTGCCAGCCGATGGCGCAATCAGCCAGCTTGGCCGCATTGCAGGCGATCAGATCTTCCAGGCCAAAGGCCACACTTACAGCCTGCAGGCGCTGCTGGCGGGTAATGACGATCTGGCGGATCAATTCATCGACGGCGAGTTTGTTACTACTTACCTTGCTCCGCGCGATTATCATCGCGTCCACATGCCATGTAACGGCATCCTGCGCGAAATGATCTATGTGCCAGGCGATCTCTATTCGGTCAATCCGCTGACCGCACGCAATATCCCCAATCTGTTTGCGCGTAATGAGCGCGTGATCTGCGTATTCGATACCGATCACGGCCCAATGGTGCAGATCCTGGTCGGTGCCACCATCGTTGGCAGCATCGAAACCGTGTGGGCAGGTACCATAACGCCGCCGCGCGAGGGTGTGATCAAACGCTGGCGTTATCCATCTGCCGATCATGACGGTGCGGTGGTGCTGCTAAAAGGCCAGGAAATGGGGCGTTTCAAGTTGGGTTCAACGGTCATCAACCTGTTCGCGCCTAACCGCGTGAAGCTGGCGGAAAGCCTCGAAGCCGAAAGCAAAACTCGCCTCGGTCAGCCGCTGGCCATCGCCATGCCTCAACCGGGCAACAGCGTCCCTCTTAGCGAATAACCCGGAATCTCTCCCGTGCGCGTTTTTCTCCTTCTGCTGCTGAGCCTGGTGCTCAGCAGTTCTGTATTGGCAGCGACCATTCCGCAATCCAGCCAGCTTCAGCAGGAACTGGATGCGGCTAAATCCGCCAAAAACTCCCCCGCGCAAACCGAACAGGTGCAGGCGCTGGAAGCGGCAATCAATTTCCTCAATGAGCGCAATGAGTCTCTGGAGCGCGCAAAGCAATATCAGCAGGTGATTGATGATTTTCCACGCATGGCGCGGGAACTCCGTCAGCAGATCGCCACGCTCACCGACAGCAGCAAGTCGGTGCGTAGCAATATAAGCAGCGCCGAGCTGGATCAGGAGTTACTGCAGGTTAGCAGCCAACTGCTGGAGGAAGGCCGTCAGGCGCAGCAGGAGCAAGACCGCGCGCGCGAAATCAGCGATTCGCTTTCGCAGCTGCCGCAGCAGCAAACGGACGCACGCCGCGCAATGACGGAAAGCGATCGTCGGGCGCAGAACACCTCAGCGGCTACCACGCCGCTGGCGCAGGCGCAGATATACGTGCGTCAGGCAGAAAATGCCGCGAACAAGGCGCGCGTTGATGAATTGGAACTGGCTCAGCTCTCCGCCAATAATCGCCAGGAGCTGGCGCGCATGCGTGCCGAAGTACATCAGCGCAAAGCCACCCAGCTGGATAACTATTTGCAGGCGCTGCGTAATCAGCTAAATAACCAGCGCCAGCGCGAAGCCGAGCTGGCGCTGGAGCGCACCGAGCAACTGGCTGAAAACAGCGGCGATATGCCGAGTTCAATCAGCGATCAGTTCCGCGTTAACCGCGAGTTGTCCGCAGACCTCAATCAGCAAGCGCAGCGCATGGATCTGGTCGCTTCGCAGCAGCGGCTTGCCACCAATCAGACTTTGCAGGTACGTCAGGCGCTCAGCACGCTCCGCGAGCAGTCGCAGTGGTTGGGAGCATCAAACCTGTTAGGCGAGGCGCTGCGTGCGCAGGTGGCGCGTCTGCCAGAGATGCCAAAATCCCAGCAGATCGATAGCGAGATGGGCCAACTGCGCGTGCAGCGGCTGCATTACGAGGATCTGCTTGAGCGCCAGCAGGAACTGCGTAAAGCAAAGCAGGATGACGGCTCCCCGTTCAGCAGTGAACAAACCCGCATTCTTGAAGCCCAGCTAAAAACCCAGCGCGAGCTACTGAATTCACTGATTTCTGGCTGCGATACGCTGATTCTGGAAATCACCAAGCTTAAAGTTTCCAATACGCAGCTGCAGGATGCGCTGGCGGAAGTCAAAGATGCGACGCATCGCTATCTATTCTGGACCGCTGACGTTAACACCATCGGCCTGAATTTCCCGGTTGAGATGGCGCAGGATCTTAAGCGTTTACTGTCGCTGGACACCGCTGGCCAGCTCGGCAAAGCGCTGGCGATGATGTTCACCAACCGCGAAACCGTGTTGCCGATTATTGGTGCGGTGCTACTGGTTGGCTTCAGCATCAGCTCACGCCGTCACTACAACGCCTTTATGCAGCGTTCCGCCAGCCGCGTCGGTAAAGTCACGCAAGACCGCTTCAGCCTGACGCTACGTACCGTATTTTGGTCGATTTTGGTGGCGGTGCCGCTGCCGGTGCTATGGGCGGCACTCGGTTATGGCTTACAGCATGCCTGGCCCTATCCGTTCGCCGTGGCGATTGGCGATGGCATTACCGCCACGCTGCCGTTGCTGTGGGCCTTTATGATCAGCGCCGCCTTTGCCCGTCCGGATGGTTTATTCGTGGTGCATTTCCGCTGGCCACAGGCGCGCGTAGCGCGGGCAATGCGCTATTACTCGCTGTCGGTTGGCTTGATTGTGCCGCTCATCATGCTGCTGATCGCCTTCGCCAATCTCGACGATCCGCAATTCTCAGGCACACTGGGACGCATCTGTTTCATCCTGATTTGTGGCGCGCTGAGTATTGTTACCGTCAGCCTGAAACGTGCCGGTATTCCGCTTTATCTGGATAAAGAGGGCAACGGCGACAATTTTGTTAACCGCATTCTGTGGAACCTGATGATTGCCTTGCCGCTGGTTGCCGCTTTCGCCTCTTGCATCGGTTATCTCGCCACGGCGCAGGCGCTGCTGGCACGTCTGGAAACGTCGGTGGGCATCTGGTTCTTCCTGCTAGTGATTTATCACATCATCCGCCGCTGGATGCTGATTCAGCGCCGCCGCATCGCCTTTGACCGCGCGCGACAGCGTCGAGCCGATATGCTGGCCAACCGTGCACGCAGTGAAGAAGAGAAAGAGCAGTCAACGCCCGCGAATGCCGACACCATCGAAATTGATGAGCCGAGTATTGATCTGGATGAGATCAGCGCGCAGTCGCTGCGCCTGGTGCGTTCCATTCTCACGCTGATTGCCCTGGTTTCGGTGATTGTGCTGTGGTCTGAAATTCATTCGGCGTTTAGCTTCCTTGATAACATTCCGCTGTGGAACGCCAGCACCACGATACAAGGTGTTGATAGCGTGCAGGCGATTACGCTGGGCGCGGTGCTGATTGCCATTCTGGTACTGATCATCACCACCCAGCTGGTGCGTAATATGCCTGCTTTGCTCGAGCTGGCGCTGTTACAGCATCTTAGCCTGGCGCCAGGCACCGGCTACGCGATTACCACCCTGACCAAATATGCGCTAATGCTGATTGGTGGCCTGATTGGCTTCTCGATGATGGGGATTGAGTGGTCGAAGCTGCAGTGGCTGGTTGCCGCGTTAGGTCTGGGGTTAGGCTTCGGGATGCAGGAGATATTCGCCAACTTTATCTCCGGCCTGATTATCCTGTTTGAGAAACCGATTCGTATCGGCGATACCGTGACTATTCGCGATCTGACCGGCAGTATTACCCGCATCAACACCCGCGCCACCACCATTACCGACTGGGACCGCAAAGAGATCATTGTGCCGAATAAGGCGTTCATTACTGAGCAATTTGTTAACTGGTCGCTGTCGGATTCGGTCACCCGTGTGGTGCTGACGATTCCGGCTCCTGCCCGCGTAAACAGTGATGAAGTCACCAACATCCTTAAACAGGCAGCCGATCGCTGTACCTATGTGCTTGATATGCCGGCACCAGATGTGTTCCTGGTCGATTTGCAGCAAGGTATCCAGCTGTTTGAACTACGCGTGCATGCTGCGGAGATGGGACATCGCATGCCGCTGCGCCATGAACTGCATCAGCTAATTCTGCGCGGCTTTGAAGAGCACGGCATTGAGATGCCATTCCCACCGTTCCAGGTGCGTATGGAAACGCTGGGAAAGCAAAACCCCGCCAGCAACGGTGCGCCCGCCAATAAGACCTTCAAATCTGGCGGATTATAAAAACCAAACGCCCGGCTAAGACCGGGCGTTTTTTTATTGCCGCTCAGCGTGCATCACTTCACAAACTCTTCGCCCTGCGCGATATCTTTCTTCAGCGTTTCCAGCATGCCGTTGAGCGCTTGCTGTTCGAAAGCACTCAGCGTGCCAAGCGGGCGACGCTCAACAATGCCGTTTTTACCCAGCAGCAGCGGCTGTGAGAAGAAACGGGCGTATTCGCCATCGCCTTCTACATAGGCGCACTCCACAACATTGGCTTCGCCTTGCAGCGCGCGAATCAGCGACAGACCGAAACGTGCCGCCGCTTGCCCCATCGACAGCGTCGCCGATCCGCCACCGGCTTTGGCTTCCACCACTTCGGTGCCCGCATTCTGAATACGTTTGGTGAGATCCGCGACTTCCTGCTCGCTGAAGCTTACGCCTTTCACCTGTGACAGCAGCGGCAAAATGGTCACGCCCGAGTGCCCGCCCACCACTGGCACTTCAATCTCGTTAGGTTGCTTGCCTTTCAGCGCCGCCACAAAGGTATTGGCGCGGATAATATCAAGGGTCGAAACGCCAAACAGGCGGTTCTTGTCATATACGCCCGCTTTCTTCAGCACTTCGGCCGCAATTGCCACCGTGGTGTTGACTGGATTGGTGATGACGCCAATCAGCGCTTTAGGCGCGGTGCTGGCAACCTGTTCAATCAGGTTACGTACGATACCGGCGTTAACGTTAAACAGGTCGGCGCGATCCATGCCCGGTTTACGTGCCACACCGGCTGAGATCAGTACTACGTCAGCGCCGTGCAGCGCTGGCGTCGCATCTTCACCGCTGAACCCTTCAACGGTTACGGCAGTAGGAATATGGCTGAGATCCACCGCGACACCCGGGGTTACCGGAGCGATATCATAAAGTGAGAGTGCTGAGCCTGCGGGTAATTGCGTTTTAAGCAGTAGTGCGAGTGCCTGGCCAATACCACCAGCGGCACCGAGAACGGCAACTTTCATCCTGAACTCCTTATTAAGGTGGGGCAGAGATATGCCGAAAATCCATCAGGTTACGAGTTTAATCAACTTCTCAGGCGATAGCGACTAAACCTGTCGCGCACTTAACATCACGCCGCAATCGGCTCCCGAGACATCTCTACTTCAGAAGTCGCCTGAATGATACATTCGCAGCCAGAAGACAATGGACGGCAATGATCATCAATATTTTTGTTACCACCTCAATAATATAACAACATTGCAACCTTCGCTTTGCGCGCCAACCCGCGATTTTGGCGTGCCGAAAAACTCTGGTATGATCTCGCCCCCGCAGGTCATTACCGCGATTCTCTCATCAGATTCATTGCATAAAAATTCATCTAAATGCATAATAATTTATCTGCTGCGGGCCTGTTGCCTGCTGCAACCCTCTTTTTATTGGTAGCTTATGCGAAACCCATCAAAACAAGACGACCTGATTAAGGCGTTCAAAGCCTTATTGAAGGAAGAGAAATTCAGCTCTCAGGGCGAAATCGTGCAGGCGCTGCAGGAAGACGGCTTCGAGAACATCAACCAGTCGAAAGTTTCTCGTATGCTCACCAAGTTCGGTGCAGTGCGTACTCGTAACGCCAAGATGGAAATGGTTTACTGTTTGCCCGCTGAGCTTGGTGTTCCTACTACCACCAGCCCGCTGAAAAATCTGGTGCTTGATATCGACTACAACGATGCGTTGGTGGTCATTCATACCAGCCCGGGCGCTGCGCAGCTGATTGCACGCCTGCTGGATTCGCTCGGCAAAGCCGAAGGCATCCTCGGTACCATCGCCGGTGATGACACCATCTTTATTACGCCCGCACGCACCTTCTCGGTAAAACAGTTGTACGACGCGATTCTGGTTTTATTCGAACAAGAGCTTTAAAACCCTGCAGATTACCGGCAGTTCGACTGCCGGTATTATTCCCCTTCTCGCCCCTTATTTAACCAATCTGTCACAAATCCCTTTGTAAATAATAAGTTATCCATATACCCAGCGGTTATCTGCATCTTCCAAAATTGGTACGACCTTTGCTCCTGCTTAACCTAATGCGCTATTTTACACTGCTTTACATTACGTGCTCAGTGTCATTCCCTTCTCATTGCGTATCAGCCAGCGAGATCAACCACGATCTTTCGCACTAAAAGATAATTTGATGTAGATCATTGTTTTTACTTTGAAATAACCGCCTCTGGTTAAGATCCAGGCGTTTTTTATAACTTCAGGTTCTAAAAAAGTGCCATAAGGATAAAGAATTACAACCAAACATTATTAGCTGGATATTAATTTCATGGGTGATTAGATCTATACTTAGTTTCGTGATGCAAATCACACGAAAGAAAAAGATAAAAATAGACGACGAGGAAAAATATCATGAACGTTAAAACTACTATCGCAACTTTAAGTATTCTCTCTGCTCTGTCATTTGGTGCTTTTGCAGCAGATTCTATCAACGCCGAACAGGCCGCGAATCTGCAACCCGCAGGCACCATCAGCGTCAGCGGCGTGGGCGGTTCTCCAATGGATATCCGTCAGCAGCTTAACGATAAAGCCGATCAGCAGGGCGCGAAAGCTTACCGCGTGATCGAGGCGAACACCGGTGACAGCTATCACGCTACCGCTGAATTGTACAAATAAGTTACTGATTCAAGACGCAATGTGAACGGCGACCCGTTTGAGACGCTTTTGCCTCTCAGGTTGCCAGCCCAAATTTCAGGAGAGTGAATAATGAAAACCAAATTAGCTATCGCAGTACTAAGTCTGGCTTCTGTTCTGTCTTTCGGCGCAAGCGCCGCGAGCCTGGTCTCTAACGAGCAAGCTGAACAGCTGCAATCACTGAATCAAACCATCAGCGTGAGCGGTGTAGACGGCGACCAGACCAATGTACGTCAGGAACTGTCACAGAAAGCTGATGCTCAGGGTGCCAGCCATTACCGCATCATTGAGAACAATCGTGGTGATACCTTCCACGTCACTGCTGAACTGTACAAATAATCAATAATCAAACGTCCGGTGCCCAATACGCGCCAGGCAATAGATCGACGACCCGCCTCCCCCTTTTATGCCGCAGGTTGTTGATTAAACGAGGAGAAAATTATGAAAATCAAAACAACCATCGCAACTGCTAGCCTGCTTTCCCTGCTCGCCTTTGGTGCTTCTGCAGCACAACTGGTCACCGAACAACAGGCGCAGAATCTGCAACCTACCGGCAGCACTATTTCAATCAGCGGAACCGGCGGTTCGCCAATGGATTATCGCGCTGAGCTTTCTCAGAAAGCCGATGCGCAAGGCGCCAGCGCTTATAAAGTGATTGAAGCCAAAACCGGCGACAGCTATCACATGACCGCTGAGCTGTATAAGTAATTCCTCGTCAGTTAAGACGAACCCTTTGGCCCCGCTCGCCGGGGCCCTTTTTTACTTTACATTGAAGCGGAGCTGGCCTTCCAGCTCCTCTTCTGCTTCATCAAATAGCAGAATCAAGGCGCCATACCGGCGTTTCTGCCCTTTCCCCAGATTTACAAACTCAATCTCCAGCGGTAGCGGCAGCTGCTCACCGATAATCGCGCCCCAAAGATCGTCGAGATCGTTGATGGCGAGATCGGCAAGAAAAAAACGATCGCTAAACTGTCGGAAGAAATGGGCTTGATCGACGATTTCGTCGAAATCGAAACGCTCGGTTCTCATCATGACGCCCTCATAATTGCAGCGACTAAGCCAGTCCACCCAGATGCAGCGCTTTCACTTCCAGATACTCTTCCATCCCCAGCACCGAACCTTCACGTCCTAGCCCAGACTCTTTCACTCCGCCAAACGGTGCCAGCTCGGTGGAGACCGCACATTCGTTAATACCGATCATGCCCGCCTCCAACGCCGCCGATACGCGGAACACGCGCTGTAAATTCTGCGTGTAGAAATAAGCCGCCAGACCAAATTCAGTATTGTTGGCGCGTTGAATCACCTCTGCTTCATCATCGAAACGGAAGCATGCTGCCACCGGGCCAAACGTCTCTTCCTGGGCCAGCTTCATCTCTTCATGGGCTTCAGTGATAACGGTGGGTTGCCAGAAATTGCCGCCAAGCGGATGGCGTTCACCGCCGACCAGCAGTTTGCCACCTTTACTCAACGCGTCTTTGACGTGTTCCTCGACTTTCTCCAGCGCTGATTTTTCAATCAGCGGCCCGACAATAACGCCCTCTTCCACGCCGTTACCCACTTTGAGTTTGCCAACGGCCTCTGCCAGCTGGTTGACGAAGCGATCGTAGACGGCGTTATGCACATAAAAGCGGTTGACGCTAACGCATACCTGCCCGGCATTACGAAATTTATTGGCAATGGCGCCCTGTACCGCCGCATCAATATCAGCGTCATCAAACACGATGTAAGGCGCATTGCCGCCGAGTTCCATTGAGACTTTTTTCATGGTTTCCGCAGCGTTGCGCATCAGCGTTTTCCCCACGGCAGTTGAACCGGTGAAGGAGATTTTACGCACCACTTTGCTTGCCATAATGGCGTCACTGATCGCATGCGTATCACCCGCGACCGCATTCAGCACGCCATCCGGCACCCCGGCTTTCTGCGCCAGCGCCAGCAGCGCAAAGGCGCTCAGCGGGGTGTTATTGGCAGGTTTGATGATGCCAGTACAACCAGCAGCCAGCGCAGGACCAAGTTTGCGCGTCAGCATCGCCATCGGGAAATTCCACGGCGTGATGGCCGCCACCACGCCAATCGGTTCGCGCGTCGCCAGAATGCGCGAGCCCGCTTTAGCGGGCGGGATAATTTCGCCGTTGGCGCGTTTCGCCTGCTCGGCAAACCACTGAATAAAGCTGGCGGCGTATTCCACTTCGCCTTCGGCTTCTTTGAGCGGTTTGCCCTGCTCGGCCGTCATCAACTGGCCCAGCCAGCTTTTGTTTTCGATAATCAGCTGATACCAGCGATTGAGGATGTCGGCACGCGCCTTAGCGGTTTTATCGCGCCAGGCGGGAAACGCAAGCTGTGCGGCGGCAATCGCCTGTTCGGTTTCCTGTTTACCGGCTTTCGCTACCTGCGCTAAAACGTCGCCGGTGGCAGGATTAGTGACCTCAAAGGTTGCGCTGGCGTTGTGCCATTGGCCATCGGCGAAATAGCCCGTCTTGAACAATTCATGTTGTTGCAGGGAGGTGGACATCAGTTTTCTCCAGTCAGTTTACGTCCTGTCAGGAAAGTATAGATGCCAATAAGGGAGGTTTTTGTGTCAACGTGGGATCAACAAGGCCGCTGCGCGCTGCAGCGGCCAGTTTCAGATTTGTATTAAGGTGTTCTGATACTTATCCAACATCAGCGCCAACCGCTTCACCGGTTCGGTAACGTTGATGGGAGCAGAATAGTGCTGCAGCTTCTCTTGGTAAACATCTAGCTCCTGCAGCAAACGCTGGAAGTAATAGCGGCGCTTATCATCGCTGGTGGCTGAAATGATGCTATCCGCCGTATGGCGTAACTGACGATGATAGGCCGACAGATCAGCATTCACCGGCACTTCCGCATTGCGCAGGCGTTGATGCCCAATAATCAGCGTCAGCGCAATGCGATACTTATCGATATCGCCTGGGAAAAGATTGAGCAGCAAGAACAGTTGCTGATACAGCGCCGGCAGATGATTTTCACGGCGACGCGCCTGATTAGTCGTCAGCGCCGCGACGGCAGCATACATAAAGCGGTTCAGCAATTTACGTCCGGTACGCGCTTTGGATTTATCGCGAATCAGTAAAATCACCATCATCGCCACAAAGCAGCCAATCACCTGGCCCAGCACGTTATCGAGGAACACGTTGAACTCGAACTTCATCGGGTTATCCAGCACCAGCACATTCAGGGTACCAATCAGGGCACCCAGCGTACCAAGCTGGCGACGCTGCACGAAGATGCCGCCGATAAAGCCCAGCGCGCCGATGGCAATACACAACAGCAGTGCACTTTGCTGCGTGGCGGGCAGAATAAAAACGAAGTAGAGCGCGCCAAGCGGCACGGCTACCGTCATTCCGTAGAGGAAGTCTTTGGCCATCAGCAGCGGATTGGGCATGCGCATCGCTAGCGCGGTAATCACCGCCAGCATGACCATACAACCACTTCCCGAGGTCCAGCCGGTATACAACCAGAACAGTGAACCCAGCGCGGTCGCCACAAAAGTGCGCACGCCGTTGATCATTGCATGATGGGTTTCAGCTGAACGCGCCTGAATCACCACTTCACGCTGCAGAATATTCTCTTCTAAGGTGGTGATGCGACTGTTACTTTTTACCCCATTGATCAGTAAAAGATATTCCGTCGCCGCGCCAACCCAACTCGCCAGCGTCACCGGGACAGCTTTACTGCTGACGCCAATTAATCGCCGCATTACCTTCATGCGCTTATGCACATCGTCGACGCTACTGACCTCTTTTTCGATCAATAAACGGTAGTGCGGTGGAATGTATTCCGGGCGCGAGTTCTGAATCAGGAAGGTTTCGGCGGCCTGAGTGATCATCGTCAGCGATAAGGTGTTGAGCATTTGCAGGCGGCGACTGGCATTTTTCCAGCGTGAAGATTCCATCATCAGCTGACTTCGCATGCCGCTAAGTGCCGTGGTGCGACGCACTAACGCGCTCCAGGCTTTATCGACTTCCTCTTTATCCTCATGCGCTACGCACATTTGCAATAGCTTGTAGTGCGCCACTAGCAGCGCATCCACTTCCTGCTCAATCACTTTTTTGATCGATCGCGGTGAGAACAGCATGTCGGCGAGAATGGCACACAAAATACCGATGACGATTTCACTGCAGCGCTCAACCGCATATTGCGGCGCCAATGTTAAGCCACCGCTGGCATCGGCGGTAACCACAATGATCAGCGCGGTGTAACCGGCAAGACCGAGCGCGTAAGAGTTTTCAACTTTGATCAGCGACGAGAGCCAGACGCACATGCCCGCCCACATGCAGCAGATCAGCAACATGACCACCGGCGCACGCACCGTGGCAATCATGATTGTAAGCGCAGCGATACAGCCAATGAAGGTACCGATGATGCGCAGGATGCCGCGATAGCGCAGTGCGCCAGAGTAGGGATCGCCCCCCGCAGCAAAAGCGGTACCGCCGGCCACAATGCCGGCGGTCATTACCGCCCAACGCGGCGTTTCCAGATTGAAGTGAAAGCCAATCATCAACGCTGCAACCAGCGCGAAGGTCAGCTTCACCGGGAAACGCAAAAACTCAATCATAACGCCCTCGCTTAACCAAACTCACGCAGGCGATTGAACAACTGCGCCATCGGGGAGACTTTGGTTTCGCGATCCTGGGCGCCAGTGATCACCACCGTCGCGGTGGTCCCCGCTGGGAAGCGATTACCCGGCTGATCGTCAAGACGAATGCGCACCGGCACACGCTGCGCCAGGCGCACCCACTCCAGATTCGAGTCGATGGTCGCCATGCCTTTGCTGTCGCTGGTGCTGCTGCTGTTGGTAACGCCCGCAGCAATACTGTCGACGGTGCCGCGCAACACGACATTGCTGCCCAGCGGCGTAATTTGCGCGCGGAAGCCCGGACGCACGCCATCCAGCTTGGTCTCTTCCATGTACGCTAGCACATAGAAGGAGTGCTGCTGTACCAGCGCAACAGCGACGGAACCGCGCGTGATGAACTCACCCTGGTAGACATTGAGGTTGGTGACCCAGCCATCAGATGGCGCTTTGATGGTGGTGCGATCGAGGTCGATCACCGCCAAATCGCGGGTTGCCACCGCTTTGGCCAGCTGATGTTCGCTGGTTTGCAGATCGTTGTTGGATTGCTCGATCGCTTCACGCGACATGGCGCTGGTACCCAACTGATTACGGCGGCTGGCTTCGCGACGTTTTTCACTCACCAGCGCCTGGTAATATTCAACATCTGCCTGGGCTTCATCCAGCGCTTTTTGGTAGCGTGGACGATCCACCACAAACAGCGTGTCGCCTTTTTTCACCAGTTGGTTGTCATGCACCGGCACGTCAGTAATGATGCCGGTGACGTCAGGCGAGATCGCCACGACATCGGCGGAGAATTTAGCATCACGCGTCCACGGTGATTCGGTGTAGAACACCCATGCGCGGAAGATGATCACGATAGCGATGATAACCAGCAGGAGCGTAATCGCGTATCGCGCGATTTTTCTTATTAGCGCTTTCACTTAAAAACCTCAGACGAATAAACGGGATACAAGGTAAAACACACAGCAATACAACGCTGTGTTAAACAGTGCTGGATGCCAAACCAGATCGTAGATCCCGCTCGGCGTTAGCACGCGTTTCACTAGCCAGAACAGCGCCAGCGAAACCAAGAGTTCAACGAAGATGGGCGGAAAAGACAGCCCGAATACGACAAATACCGGAAGCACACTCATTTCGGATCCTTAGTTCGACCTTGCCGGATTGCACCGATACCGACCCACATGCGGTTGAGCACGTTGGCTTTACGATCAGGGGAAGACGGATAAACTGATGGCAACATTCAGGCCGCGTTGAGCTAATCATAGCGTATCATCGGGTTAACACAGCCGTGTTCAGGTGCAGTGAAGAGACCCAGCGCGCGTATAGTAACGCGCTTGACTATACGTTTTCTACATATTGTGAGCTAAATCACTTTTTAGCCAGAGTAAACAATGGATCGACTTAAAAGCATGTCCATTTTCGCCAAAGTGGTTGAATTGGGCTCATTTACCGCCGCAGCACGTCAGCTTCAGCTTAGCGTTTCGTCGATTAGCCAGATTGTTGCCAAACTGGAAGATGAGCTGCAGGTCAAATTGCTCAATCGCAGCACGCGCAGTATTGGCCTGACTGAAGCCGGGAAAATCTACTTTCAAGGCTGCCGCCGCATGCTGGCCGAGGCATCACAGGTGCACGAGCAGCTTTACGCCTTTAATAACACGCCGATTGGCATTCTGCGTATCGGCTGCTCATCAACCATGGCGCAAAATGTTTTATCGGCCATGACCAGCGAAATGTTACGCGAATATCCCGGCTTGAGCGTCAATCTGGTCACCGGCATTCCGGCACCGGATTTGATCGCCAACGGTTTAGATCTGGTGGTACGCGTGGGTGCCTTACAGGATTCAAATCTGTTTTCACGCCGCCTGGGTGCGATGCCGATGGTGGTGTGCGCGGCCAAAAGTTATTTGGCGCAGCACGGTACGCCAGAGAAACCTGGCGAAATTGATAACTTTTCATGGCTTGAATACAGCGTGCGGCCAGATAACACCTTCGAGCTGGTCGCACCGGAAGGGGTGGTGACTCGCCTCACGCCACAGGGCCGTTTCGTGACCAATGATTCGCAAACGCTAATTCGCTGGCTGAAAGCCGGGTGTGGTATCGCTTATGTACCGCTAATGTGGGTGATTGATGAGATTAGCGCCGGCGAAATCGATATTCTGTTCCCGCAATATCATTCGGAGCCGCGCCCGGTGTATGCCCTCTATACCGAGAAGGATAAGCTGCCGCTCAAAGTGCAGGTGTGTATTGATTATCTGACCGAATATTTCAGGCAGGTGGCGCAGCAGTATCAGCAGCATCGCAAGGGGTGATGATGGTTGCCTACCAGGTCGCCATTAATGGCGACCCCGCGGCGTAGGGTGCGCATTTATGCGCACCACATCTCTTTCAGAAGATTAAGCCGTACCACCCACAGTGATTTTATCCAGCTTCAGCGTTGGCTGACCCACGCCCACTGGCACGCTCTGACCTTCTTTACCGCACACGCCGACGCCTTTATCCAGCGCCAAATCGTTGCCGACCATTGAGATCTGCTGCATCGCTTCAATACCGGAGCCAATCAGCGTTGCGCCTTTCACCGGTTTGGTCACTTTGCCGTTCTCGATCAAATAGGCTTCTGACGTCGAGAACACGAATTTACCGGACGTGATATCCACCTGTCCGCCACCGAAGTTAGGTGCATAAATGCCATATTCCACGCTTTCGATGATCTCTTGCGGCGTCGATTTACCGGCCAGCATGTAGGTATTGGTCATCCGCGGCATCGGCAGATGCGCATAGGATTCGCGACGACCGTTGCCGGTTGGATTCACCCCCATCAGCCGCGCATTCAGCTTGTCCTGCATATAGCCTTTCAGCACACCGTTTTCAATCAGCATATTGTACTGACCCGGCACGCCTTCATCATCGACGGCCAGCGAACCGCGCAAACCTTCTAGGGTGCCATCGTCAACCACAGTACATAGCTCTGACGCCACCAGCTGGCCCATTTTGCCGCTAAACACCGAGGTAGCACGGCGGTTGAAGTCACCTTCCAGACCGTGACCCACGGCTTCATGCAGCAGCACACCCGGCCAACCGGCACCCAGTACCACCGGCAACATACCGGCTGGCGCCGCAACGGCAGACAGATTCACCAGCGCCATACGTACCGCTTCACGCGCCCATGCATCGGCACGCACATCGCCGCTCTCATCGGCGAGGAAGAATTCATAACCGGTACGCGCACCGCCACCGCTTGAGCCGCGCTCGCGTTTGCCCTGGTCTTCCACTTGCACGCTGATGGAAAGTCGCACCAGTGGACGAATATCTGCCGCCAACGTACCGTCGGTTGCCGCGACCAGCACCTGCTCGTAAACCCCGCTCAGGCTGGCATTCACTTCCTGCACGCGTGGATCGGTAGCGCGCGCCACTTTATCGACGCGGTGCAACAACGCAATTTTGTCCTCACGCGTCAGACTATCCAGCGGATTGACCGGCGCATAAAGCGAACGATTCATTACCGCCGACAAGGTATGGGCTTTACCGTTACCTTGCTCGCGTACGATACTGCGCGCGGCCTCGGAAGACTGGCGCAGCGCATTCAGGGAAATCTGGTCTGCATAAGCGAAACCGGTTTTCTCTCCGCTCACGGCGCGCACGCCTACGCCTTGATCGATATGGTAGGAACCATCTTTAATAATTTTGTCTTCCAGCACCCAGGATTCGTGGAAACTGGACTGGAAATAGAGATCGGCATAATCCAGACGACGTTCTGAAAGCTGCCCTAACAGGGAATAAAGGTCCTGCTGATTAATGCTGTTCGCAGTTAGCAACTGCTCACTTACCAGATTCAGAGTCATCGTTTCTCACTCATTATGTGCTCGGATAGTCATAGCCTGCGGCAATTACCCGACGGCGTCAAATTCACTTCTTATCGTCTTCGCGCGGTTTGCGCAGCACTTCATTGATTTCCGGCTTATCCAGCGGTCCGCTAATGTGATAACGCAGCAGTGAAATCTTGTTCCACAGCGGCCCCAACACTTTACTGGCGGCAAACACCGCAGCACCAATCACCGGATTGACCACGAAGGCGGTTGCCACGCCGACTGAAGCGGAGATTTCGGGTGCGATCACCGCCTCCATATCAATCTGGCGCTTCACCAGATCAATATTGCCCTTCATGGCGATATCCGCCTCGAGCCCATCCACCAGCAGGTTATCGGTACGCATCACACCATTTTCAATCCACGCGGTACCGTTGATAGAATCGAAATAGAAGCCATCATTGAAGGTGTCGCTGAAATCGA
Source organism: Candidatus Pantoea floridensis (assembly GCF_900215435.1). Taxonomy (NCBI): domain Bacteria; kingdom Pseudomonadati; phylum Pseudomonadota; class Gammaproteobacteria; order Enterobacterales; family Erwiniaceae; genus Pantoea; species Candidatus Pantoea floridensis. Next base: position 2,361,600 of record NZ_OCMY01000001.1, on the reverse strand, counting down.
AACGCAGCTTACGCAGTAAGGCATCAAAACTGAACAGACGTAACAGCTGCCCGGCGCGGCCGGTATTCACATCCGCAATCTGCCCTTTGCCAAAGTGACTTTTCAGCGTACCGCTTAGCGTCTCTTCTGATGGCTGCCACGGCGCAGAACGCCAATGCAGATCGTAATCCACCTTGAACGGCGCATCGCGCAGCGGCGTGTTCATACCAAACCAGTTGGCAGCATCATTAATATTCTTACCGCTCAAGCTACCTTTCAAGGAAGTGCGTTGATCGCCAGGTTTATTCACCCATTCGCCCGCCACATTGAGCTTCGAGCTGCCGGAATCAATTGACCCGTTAGTAAGTGCTAACATATCTCCCTGTGGCTGCAGCTTCGCCTGCATGTGGCCAAACTTCTGCCCACGCAGCCAGCACTCATCACAATTGAGCTGCAATGCGGGCCAGCTGCTGAAATTGATATTGCTGCTGCCACCGCTAAACGGCGAAGATTTATCGTCGTTTTCATCGGCCCATTCAGGATTGTAGTAAAGATAGCTGAGGTCGATCTGCCAGGGGGCATGCTGCGCTGTCTGCAAGCTGCCGCGCGCTTCACGGCTTTCCAGCTGTAAGCGCGTATTACCGCTTGGGCCCTGGGTAATCGTCGCGTTAACGTCGTGCCACTGCTGGCCACCCAGCATCAGCGCCGGCGTGCGGAGAATGAAATCACCCGGCAACAGCGCGCCGCCCACTTCAGGTTCGCCCTGCGCGTTACGTGAACCGCCCGCACCTGCCAGTAATCCCATCCAGGCTTCACCGTCCAGCGCGGGAAGGTTCAGCTCCATGCCACGATTTTCAGGCAGCTTTGGCGTGCTTTTCGCATCGTTAAGCCAAATCCCCCGATCGACACGCAGCTGCGGTTCCAGCAGCCAGCGACTGTTGAAACGATGCTTATCGTGCACGCTACCGCTGAGGGTAAAGCCTTTCAGGTCACCGTTGGCGTTAATGGTAATCGGCATCGCTTCACCGGCGGGTTTATCTAATGGAGCAGGTAAGTGACTGCTTACTGTTTTGCCATCACCTTTCAGTTCCACCTTGTAACTCGCGCCACCTCTATGCGGCAGCGTGATATCGACATTGCCCTGCCACGGCAATGAGCCGCTCAGCTGTCGCGCAATGCCTGCCGGCAGCATTTTTAGTTTGCCTGGCTGCCAGTCGCCCAACAGCTTAACGTTAACGCCAAAGTCGTCCGGATTTTCCTGGGTACTAAAGCTCACGCCCGTTGGCTGCCCGAACCAGGTTGCCTGCATCTCTTCGCTTTCAAGATTGCCGTTGTTATAACGGAATCGTCCGGTAAGGTTGTTCAGAGTGGTATTTAATGGCTTGATATGCAGACTGTTATTGTTCATCACCACGTTACCGCTGGCGTGCACCTCTTCACCATCCAGAGGAATATCAAGGTTCAATGAGCCACGCACATTGCCGCCAATCTGCAGTTGCTGCAGCGCCGCGCCCAATGTCGATTTCAGCGGCGTTTGCTCGAAATAGTCCGCGATCTGTTGACCTTCCCCACTGATATCGCCATCAATAATCAGCTTCTCTTTCAGGTAATCCGGAATCACCGCACTGACGTTACGTGCATCCACGTCGCCGAGCCGGATTTTCTCCGCCTTCATCCATAACCCGTTGTTGAGGAAATCGAGATTGATATCGAGGTTTTCTAATGCTGGCCAGCCGGGCTGGAACGCGAAGGTGGCGTTGCGCAGCGGCACCCAAACTTCGAACATGCCGTCATTGTGCTTGAACGGGAAGAGCGATGGATCGCCGGCAAACAGCAGCGTGGCGTTATCCACCTGCCCGCCTTTAATCGCGGTACTGAGATAGTGGGTAAGGTCGTGTCCCATTAACTGTTGCGGGAAATAGCGCCAGGCATCACCAGCATCAGTGACGCGAATCCCAGCGAGAATATCAAGCCGGGGCGCTTTGCCGAGATTTTGCTGATAGCGGAAGTCGCCGCGCGCCCATAGCGAACGCGCCTGCACATCAAGCTGCTGACCGTCCAGCGTTAAGCCGTTAGCATCGCGCTGCCAGTTGAGTTTGCCGGTAATCTGCTTAATCTGCAGCGGTGCCTGGAACATATCACCGTATGGCACGTCGGCCTGGCCCATCGCCACGTCCAGCTGGCCATTATTAAGGCTGCCGCTGGCGCTACCGCTGAGGTTACTGATTCCCGGTAGGAGCTCCCACTGTTGCCAGGCAAGGTCGTGCCATTTTACCTGTAAGCGCGTTTGCTCTGGCTGCTGTAAAGGAATATCCAGTGCTAGCGCATCAATGTGCCCGCGCGGCTGCAGCGCACGCCAGTTTTCCAGCAAGGTCGGAGAAAGCGGAGCAAACAGCGGTGCGATAGGCGCCAGACGTTCCAGATCGAGTTGGGTTGCACGCACGCGCACTTCCGGCGAACTGTTAGCGCCGAGCATCTGCTTATCTTCCGGCTTCCAAAGCAGAGAGAAATGCCCTGGCGCCCACGCGATGCCGTCAGTACTCAAACGCGTTTGCGGCACCGAAAGACTCCAGCCGTTCTGGAAGCGCGATAGATGTGCCGTTAAGCCATCAACCTGCAGCTGATGATCGCCCTGCTCGCCGCGCCAGCGTGCGCCGCCTTTATTCAGCAGCAGATCGCCGGCATAAACCTCACCATCACGCAAATTTACCCAAGCGGCGAGACTGAAGCGCGCGCTTTCGAGGCTGGTATTATCGCGCAACCACGGCCCAATCCACGGGCGCACATCGACATCATCGGCTTGCATCCAGATGCGACCATCGCTAAGCAAGCCGTTGTTATCGTTGAGATCGAGCCGTACCTGCACCACGCCATGCTGACCGGTAAAGCTGGAGAGGCTCACTTCGCCTTCGGCACGATGGCGCATATCTTCGTTAAGCCAGGTCAGGCGGGGAATCGCCAGCTCGGCATGTTGGCCGGACGGCGTTAGGAAACGGATGCTGCTATCACGCAGATCGAAGTGGTCAAACTGGCGCAGGAACAGATCGTTAATTTGCCCAGGCTTGAAGCTGTTTTTTTGTTTATCACTGGTGAGCAACGGCTGGTTGGTTGCAAGATGCAGTTGCCAGAAGGTGAGATCGCGGAACTGCCAGCGCCAGTGCAACAGCGATTGCCAGACGTTGAGCGCCAGGTTGACGCGGCCGATGGTAAGTTGGCCATCTTCCTGCATCGAAATGTTGAGATCGCGCACCTGTAGCGTGGGTCCGAAATTCTCCCATTTCCCCTGCAGTTCGCTAGCATCCACCGTAACGCCGCTGACGCGGGAGATCGTCTGCAGAATATCGCTGCGATAACTGTTGAGGTGCGGCATCACGAGGCGCAGCCCGCTGACCAGCAGCGCCACAATAACGATGATTGCGGCGAGCAGCAGTAACAAAATCCTCGGCAACCGCCTCACACACCTCTCCTTGCTGTCCGTTGGCTTACGGAGCGAAACCTCACGATTACATCATAACGACATCAAACTGCTCTTGGGTATAGAGCGGTTCAACATGGACTTTGACCTGCTTGCCGACGAAGATTTCCACTTCCGCCAGCGCGTGTGACTCTTCGCCCTTCAGCGCGTCGCCCACCGCCGGTGAAACGTACACCAGGAAACGGTCAGAATCGTAAGCGTGATGCACACGCACAATTTCACGCATGATCTCATAACACACGGTTTCCACCGTTTTTAGCGTGCCGCGTCCTTTACACACCGGGCAATCCGCGCACAGCACATGTTCAATACTTTCACGCGTGCGTTTGCGCGTCATCTCCACTAAACCGAGCGCAGAGAAGCCATTAATGCCGGTTTTTACCCGATCTTTGCTCAGCGCACTCTCTAACGAATGCAACACGCGACGCCGATGTTCGTCATTACTCATGTCGATGAAATCGATAATGATAATGCCGCCGAGATTACGCAGCCGCAGTTGACGCGCAATAGCTTGCGTCGCTTCAATGTTGGTGTTGAAGATGGTTTCGTCAAGATTGCGGTGTCCGACAAAGGCACCCGTGTTGATATCCACCGTGGTCATCGCTTCGGTTTGATCGATGATCAGATAGCCGCCGGATTTTAACTCCACCTTGCGCTCAAGCGATCGCTGGATTTCATTCTCAACGTCAAACAGATCAAAAATCGGCTGCTTGCCGCTGTAGAGCTCGAGCTTGCTGGCCATTTCCGGAATGTATTCGCTGGTGAATTCCACCAGCAAATCGCAGGTCAAACGCGAATCGACGCGAATGCGATCCAGCGCCGCGCCAGCGAAATCACGCAGTACGCGCTGCGCTAACGCCAGTTCACCGTACAGCAGACAGCGCGTCTGATTGCGCTTTTTACGCTCGCTGACTTTGGTCCATAAACGCTTCAGGAAGGCGGCATCCTGCGCCAGCTCTTCGGACCCAATGCCCTCGGCGGCGGTACGAATAATAAAGCCACCCAAGTCGTCGCAATAGGCCGCAACCACCGCTTTCAGGCGCTCGCGCTCGGCTTCCGTTTCGATACGCTGCGATACGCCAACGTGTGAAGCGCCGGGCATAAACACCAGATAGCGCGAAGGCAAAGTAATGTCGGTGGTAAGACGCGCACCCTTAGTGCCAAGCGGATCTTTAACCACCTGCACCATCAAGTCCTGGCCGGGCCGCACCAGTTCGCCGATGTCGCGCACCACAAAATTTTTCTTCTCATCACCCGCCACGCATTCGGTGTGCGGCATGATATCGGAGGCGTGTAGAAAGGCGGCTTTTTCCATGCCGATATCGACAAACGCCGCCTGCATACCCGGCAAGACGCGACTGACGCGTCCTTTATAGATGTTTCCCACGATGCCGCGTCGTGCTTCGCGCTCAATGTGGATTTCCTGCAGAATGCCGCCATCAATGTAGGCAACACGGGTTTCCGAAGGTGTCACATTTACCAGCAGTTCAGCCGTCATCTTGTCCCCTTAACGCCCGCAGTGACTGAAAATGGCTCAGCAGCTCGCTGGTTTCAACCAGTGGCAATCCCACTACGGCATGATAACTTCCATTAATCTTGCGGACAAAGTTGCCGCCAAGGCCCTGTATTCCGTACGCGCCGGCTTTATCCATCGGCTCGCCGCTGGCAATATAGTGCGAAATTTCTTCCGCTGACATCTTGCGGAAGGTCACGTCGGTGGTCACCAGGCAGTCCAATTCACGCTGGGTATCGGCCAGTGCCACAGCCGTCATCACCTGATGGGTTTGCCCCGACAGCTTGCTCAGCATTGCGGCGGCATGCGCGGCGTCCTGCGGTTTTTCCAGTACTTCGCCATTCAGCACCACAATGGTATCGGCCCCGAGAACCGGCAGATCCTGCGGCGCCACCGCAACGCCCGCGCGCGCCTTATCGGATGCCAGACGACGCACGTAAGCCTCAGCCGCTTCTTCTGGCTGGCGCTGCTCTTCGACATGGGTTATCAGGCGTTCAAATTGCAGACCAAGCTGCGTTAACAGCTCACGTCGACGCGGTGAACCGGATGCGAGGTACAGGGTAATCATAGTATTCCTTACTGAACAGCGAACTGGCGGCGAATCTTTCTCATTAATAAGAATAGCCAAGGCCAGAGGATGCCGTCGACCACGCTACTCCAGAAGATTTCCGGGCGGAAAGAGACGTTGATCACCAGGAATTCTGCCCAGAAAACAATCACATCCACCGCTAGGGACAGCACCATAACCATTAATGCCTGCTGCCACAACGCTAAGTTTCGGAATAACTGAAATTTAAAGGCCACCAAATACGCGATGATGCTGAACGCCAGCGCACGTACGCCCAGCGTTGAGCCCGCCACCAGATCCATGATTGCACCAAGAAAAAAACCGGTACCGACATTAACCCGATGCGGCAGCGCCAGCACCCAGTAAATTAAGATCAGTAAGAGCCATGAAGGCCGGAACATATAGATTTGTTCCGGCCACGGCATGATTTGCAGGATGAGGGCAATCAGGAAGGACAGCCAGATAACCCATCGGCCCTGGCTGCGATATCGACTCAAGGCTGGCCTCCGCGTGTGTTCGCAGAATTCCCTTGCGAACGACTGCTATTAGCGGGTTGCGGCGGCCCCATTTGCTGAGCGGGCTGCATCATATCCGGTGCGGGCGGTCCCATTTCACCAGCAGGCGGGAGAACCTGCGGCATCATCTGCATTAAACGCTCGTTGGCGACGCGGTGGACTTCATCCGGCGCCATCGGCGTTAAGCCGTTACGATCCGCACCCCACAGCAGCAGCAAATAGCGCAGACGTTGCAGACCGGCGGCCGGACGCGCCTGAATCACCGTGTAAGCACGTTGTGTATCCACTTTAACCGAGGAGACCACGCCAACCGGATAACCTTCCGGGAAACGTCCGCCAAGGCCAGAGGTCACCAGCACATCGCCCACACGAATATCGGTATTGCCCGGCAGATGCTCAAGTTGCAGATCTTCACTACAACCGTTACCGGCCGCGATGACACGAATATCATTACGCAGCACTTGAATCGGCAACGCATGGGAAGCATCGCAAATCAGCAATACGCGACTGGTTACCTGACCGACGGCAACGACTTGCCCCACCACGCCTTTATCACTGATCACCGGCTGGCCTTCGTAAACGCCGTTTACGCTGCCTTTGTCGATGACAACCTGATCGGTGTAAGGATCGGTACCGGTTGAAATGACCTGGGTCACCATCTTGTGCTCATCCTGGCGCAGCGGCGAGCCGAGCAGTTCACGCAGACGCGCGTTTTCCTGCTTGTATTGCCCCAGCATCAGCAGGTCACTGTTTTTCAGGAAGAGCTCACGGCGCAGCGCTTTATTTTCCAGCTCTAATTGCTGGCGTGAAGCCAACGTATCAGAGACGCCGTCAAGAAGTTGTCGTGGCCCGTTGGCCAAAAAATAAAATGGACTGACCGACGTGTCCAGGTAGTTGCGAATCTGGGAAAAGGAGCTCACGCGGCTATCGGCGATAATAATCGCGATAGCCACAATGACTGCCAGAAAGAGGCGCAACTGCAGGGAAGGCCCCCTGCTAAAAATCGGCTTCATAAATTCTGCGTATTCCTCGACATCAGGGAAGAAGCGTTAGTTTAAATCACCAACGCCTCCAGGGCTGGACGCATCACGCCGTCGTGCGCAGCGTCAGCGTATATCCCTCATCCTTCAAACTTTAGTCGCGTTCGAATAATTTTGGGTATAGGCGCTATTCCCTGCGCAATTTGATCAGGGTCTCAGCCGTTGAGGAATTACTCCTCGCTGAACAAATCGCCGCCATGCATGTCGATCATTTCTAACGCTTTACCGCCGCCGCGCGCAACGCAAGTCAGCGGATCTTCTGCAACGACCACCGGAATACCGGTCTCTTCCATCAGCAGACGATCAAGGTTGCGCAGCAGCGCACCGCCGCCCGTCAGCACCATTCCGCGCTCGGAGATGTCTGAAGCCAGCTCTGGCGGGCACTGTTCCAGTGCAACCATCACCGCGCTCACGATACCGGTCAGCGGCTCCTGCAGGGCTTCCAGAATCTCATTTGAGTTCAGCGTAAAGCCGCGCGGCACACCTTCGGCGAGGTTACGACCGCGCACTTCAATCTCGTGCACTTCATCACCAGGATAGGCCGAACCAATACCATGTTTAATGCGTTCCGCAGTGGCTTCACCAATCAGTGAACCGTAGTTGCGACGCACATAATTAATGATAGCTTCATCGAAGCGGTCACCACCAATGCGTACAGAAGAGGAGTAAACCACGCCGTTCAGTGAGATCACCGCCACTTCAGTGGTACCACCACCGATATCGACAACCATTGAACCGGTCGCTTCAGAAACGGGCAGACCCGCACCAATCGCCGCAGCCATTGGTTCTTCAATCAGGAAGACTTCGCGCGCGCCTGCACCCTGTGCAGATTCGCGGATGGCACGACGCTCTACCTGGGTCGCGCCAACGGGTACGCAGACCAACACCCGTGGGCTTGGACGCATAAAGCTGTTGCTATGCACTTGCTTAATGAAGTGCTGCAGCATTTTTTCAGTGACGAAGAAGTCGGCGATAACGCCATCTTTCATAGGACGGATAGCAGCGATATTGCCCGGCGTACGGCCAAGCATCTGCTTAGCGTCATGACCGACAGCCGCTACGCTCTTTGGGGAGCCGGCACGATCCTGACGAATAGCAACCACTGAAGGCTCGTTTAACACGATGCCTTGTCCTTTCACGTAAATCAGGGTATTCGCGGTACCCAGGTCAATGGACAAGTCATTGGAAAACATGCCACGAAATTTTTTAAACATACTAAGGGATAATCCTGCAAGCTGGGGGCGGAAAATAAAATCCGCCTACTTTACCAACCACGCGAAGCCGCTACAAGGCGCAAAAACGTTCTGCTTCGGTGAAAAAATACGCTGATTAATTTTTTGGCCTGATAGTCTCGTCTTTCGCCGCCGTTAAATGGCGTTAACACGCCACATTAACCCAAATTACCTCAGTAATTGCGGGGTAATTTCGACATAAAATCTAACATTTCCAGCCGCCAGGATCGCGCGTTCCGGCATAAATAAGCGAGATAAACAGCCTTCAGCCTGCACGTCGCAGGCTGAAGGTTTAAATCCGATAACGTTGTGAGTGTTTTTTCACATTACTGTTGACCGGCAGTGAAGGGGCAAAGAAATCGCCCTGCCCGCCTGAAACGCCCAAGCCTGACAGCATTTGCCACTCCGCGCTGGTACGTACGCCCGCCGCGAAAACCTGCGTCGGCGACGACTTACACACTTCCAGCAGACTCTGCACGAACAGCTGGTTCTCAGTGCGCCGTTCGATATTTCGCACTAAACCCGGCGCGAGCTTGATCACCTCAATTGGGAACTGCTTGATGTAAGCGCTGCTCACCACCGTCAAACCCGCCTGATCCACCGCAATACGACAGCCAAATGCGGTTAACATATGGAAAACCGGTACTAAACGGTTGAGGTGTTGACAAACGTCGGCCTCTGCAAGTTCAAATAAAAAACGTTTTCTTTGCGATTTGCTGCACTGCAACAGCAGTTTTTGCAGCCAGCGCTGGAAAGGCCGCTGCAAAAGTGAATCGAGATTGACCGGCAAGGCCAGCGTTTCATCGGGCCACATCTCAGAGAGGGCAGCAATACGCGTAACAAGTTGGCGATCCCAGCTATCGGTCATGCCTAGCTGCAGCACCAGCGGCATGAATTCGGCCGAAACCACTTCTTTATCGCCGTCATACACCCGCGCCAGCAACTCTCTATGATGGACTTTACCATCCAATAGCAGTGCTGGTTTCTGATATAACCTCGGGCCGCCGCGATTCAGCGTATTCTCCAGCAAGGTGCGCCAGCGCACGCTGCCGCGTCCCATATCCAGCGTATTCCCTTCACCGACCGACCAGCTATTGCCACCTTGCAATGCCGCGCGTCGCGTTGCCATTTCTACATTTTCCATCACCTGCGCCACGCTTTGTCCGCTGCGCCACGCGCTGATGCCAATGTGAATTAAATCGTCGCGGTCAACCATGCGCATCGGTGGCAGCGAGTCGACGGCATTGATCAGCTGATCGGCGATGCTGTTGGCTTCTTTCAGGGTACGATGCGGCAGCAATACGGCGAAATCGCTACGAAAATACCTAGCCAACAATGCCCCCGGATACCTGAGCACAAACGTAGAGAGCATATTGATGAGATCAAACAGGTACTCTTCCACCAGCGTGGGGCCGAGCGTTTCGTGCAGCGTATCGAGATCCGGCAGGCGTACCATCATGACAACCCCATGAGTACCGACATCTTCCTGATCTTCAAGCAAGGTCGCGAGCTGGTTATCAAAGAACAAACGATTGTTCAGACCCGTGCGCGAATCTTGCGCCGCGAAAGTACGAATTAAGGTATCAATACGTAACCGCTGTTCGCCTGCTTCTTTTAAATCACCCAGTAATGCATCCATAGCGCGGCTGGCTTTTGGCGGCCACTCATCGATAGCGTCGCTGCGCGTTGTGCGCTCACCGGCCAGAATACGTTCGGCCCGCGCTTCTAACTGCTCCATATTATGCCAGCGACGATTTAGCCAACGATGGGTCATCACCAGCAGCGCAGACATGATGCCCACCACGGTGAGTAGCACAATTAGCGTGTAAGCACCCGTAAAAGAACGGAACCAGGTTTTTGCGGGATCAAGCACTACGATACGAAGTTCGAGCCCGGGCGAATGCTTTAGCGGCAAATCGAACTGAACAAAGCGATTAGGCTCATCTTCCAGCATCGGATTTTCATGGCGGGCTAAACTGAACACGAGTGTCTCGCCATTGATCAATTGCATCTGTTCGGCATTCACCACGGGCATCATGCGCGTCAGCCACTGCGTTAATTCTTGCGGCGATTGTGTCGCCAGCGCTTTATCAACTTCAACCGCTAGCGTATGCATGCGCGTTTCCACGCGTTGCTGCGATAGCCAAATAAAACTAAAAGCGCAGCCCACCAGCATCAGAAGCATTGCCAGTAAGCTTAATAATGTAATAAACGCAGAAAATTTAGTTGTTAATCGCATCCCTGTGCCTGCATTACTGCGGTTATGAACGGTGTTAATCCGTCGACGCCACTCTTACCATTGGCGCAAACCTGAGCAAAATAACACAGATTACTGTGTGATTCAGCGCCAGACTCGCATCAAAATAGCGCTGAACTGAGCTCGATAAGCGCTTCGGCGCGAGTATAGCGTCAATCCTCGATGACCTGACTTTGACGTGGGCCTTTTCGTCTTATTCTCAAAGGCGTGGCAGCACCAGGAAATTTCACATTTTGACCAGTAAGTTAGCGCCCAACGCTGAAGTTAAGCATGCTAACCACAATTCATTATTCGCAGGAGAGCGTCATGAACCTGAAGCACTTGCTCACAGAAGCCGACGTCACGCCAGAAAGCGTCTTTAATATGCGCCGCCGTCAGGTGCTGAAAGCACTAGGATTAGGTGCCGCAGCAGCCAGTTTGCCAGGTACAGCACACGCCGATGTGCTGGGCTGGTTTAAAGGTAACGACCGCCCGCCGGCGCCAGCAGGCAAAGATTTGCAGTTTACTAAACCGGCTGAATGGCAGGCGGATTTGCCGCTGACGCCGTTTGATAAGGTCTCAGGTTATAACAACTTCTACGAATTTGGTCTGGATAAAGCCGATCCTGCGGCCAACGCCGGTACGCTGAAAACCGATCCCTGGCAGCTACGCATTGAAGGCGAAGTCGCCAAACCGATGACGCTGGATATGGATGACATCTTCAAGCGCTTCGCCATGGAACAGCGCATTTATCGTATGCGCTGTGTTGAAGCCTGGTCGATGGTGATTCCGTGGGTTGGCTTCGAATTGAACAAATTATTGAAGCTGGTTGAGCCGAACAGTAACGCGCGCTACGTCGCGTTTGAAACGCTGTATGCGCCAGACCAAATGCCGGGGCAGAAAGATCGCTTTATCGGCGGTGGGCTGGATTATCCCTACGTTGAAGGTTTACGTCTGGATGAAGCGATGCATCCGTTGACGCTGCTCAGCACCGGCGTGTATGGCAAGGCGCTGCCGCCGCAGAATGGCGCACCGATTCGTCTGACGGTGCCGTGGAAATATGGTTTCAAAGGCATTAAATCGATCGTGAAAATCACGCTGACGCACGATCGTCCACCTACCACATGGAGCCAGATCGCTGCCAATGAGTACGGTTTCTATGCCAACGTGAACCCGCATGTTAATCATCCGCGCTGGTCGCAGGCCACTGAACGCTTCATCGGTGCGGGCGGGATTTTGAAGGTCGATCGCCAACCGACGCTGCTGTTTAACGGCTATGCGAAAGAGGTGGCTTCGTTGTATCGCGGCCTGGACCTACGGGAGAACTATTAAGTGCGCCTCACTTTACGCCACATCACAGCGTTAAAAGTCGTGCTGCATCTGGCAGCTTTTCTGCCGTTTGTTTACCTTTTTATGGCCGCGAGCCAGGGATGGCTAAGCGCCGATCCGGCGAAAGACATCCAACATTTTACCGGCAGAATGGCGCTGAAATTACTGTTAGCCACGCTGCTGGTCAGCCCGCTCACGCGCTATCTTAAACAGCCGTTATTGATTCGTACCCGGCGCTTACTCGGGGTGTGGTGTTTTGCCTGGGCGAGTTTGCATCTAACCAGCTACTACTTGCTGGAACTGGGCTACGATCATCTGCGTCTACTCGGTAGCGAGATCGTTTCACGCCCTTATCTGTTACTGGGCATGATCAGCTGGGTGATGTTATTTGCCCTCGCAGTCACTTCATTTCAACGCATGCAACGCAAGCTCGGCCGTCGCTGGCAAACGCTGCACAATGGCATCTATCTTGTCGCGATCCTCGCCCCCATTCACTATTTATGGTCCGTGAAAGTGCTGTCGCCACAGCCCGTGATTTACGCCGTACTGGCTATGGGGCTGTTAGCGTGGCGTTACAATAAGTTGCGTAAACTTCTCCACAGATAGTCCCCGCAAGGTTGTGTTCCTCCCGCGATATCTGTTAAAACGTGTGGCCTTCGGGCCACATCCGATCAACTTCGCAGATAAGACCAGTATTTTGCTGCGAATGTCGACGAAACGGATATAATGCCCGGCTTTATTGCAGGCGAAGTCTTCTTTTTCATCCGTAAGGGTGACAAACGAAAGATGTCGCGGTATTTTACGCGATGCCTTACTGATTGCAGGAGATAGCAGCAAGATGGCGCACAAATTTCACATACTGCTTTTGAACGGTCCCAATCTTAACTTACTGGGAACGCGTGAGCCTGATAAGTATGGTCATACTACGCTGACGCAAATCGTCGACGATCTGACGCAGCAGGCCGATCAGCACCATGTGAAATTGAGTCATTTGCAATCGAACGCAGAGTTTCAGTTGATTGATCGTATCCACGAAGCACGCGGTAATGTGGATTACATCATCATCAACCCTGCTGCGTTCACGCATACCAGTGTTGCACTGCGTGATGCCCTGTTGGCGGTTAGTATTCCTTTTATTGAGGTGCATCTCTCTAACGTGCATGCACGCGAGCCGTTCCGACATCACTCCTATCTTTCCGATGTATCTGCCGGCGTCATCTGTGGACTTGGCGCTGATGGATACTCTTGGGCTTTACAAACGGCAGTAAAACGCCTGTCACATTCCAATTAAACAGAGTACGGAACCACACTCATGGATATTCGTAAAATTAAGAAACTGATCGAACTGGTTGAAGAGTCTGGCATCTCCGAGCTGGAAATCTCCGAGGGCGAAGAGTCCGTTCGTATCAGCCGTTCACCTGCAAATACCGGCTACCCGATGATGCAGCAGGCTTACGCTGCGCCAATGATGCAGCAACCTGCGCTGGCGACTGCCGTTGCACCAGCAGCACCGGTTGCCGCTGAAGCCGCTAAACCAGAAATCAGTGGCCACATCGTGCGTTCGCCGATGGTTGGCACCTTCTATCGCACCCCAAGCCCGGATGCGAAAGCCTTTATCGAAGTCGGCCAAAAAGTGAATGCTGGCGACACCCTGTGCATCGTTGAAGCGATGAAAATGATGAACCAGATCGAAGCCGACAAATCCGGTGTTGTGAAGGCGATCCTGGTCGAAAGCGGCCAACCGGTTGAATTTGACGAGCCGCTGGTCATCATCGAATAACGAGGCGAAGCATGCTGGATAAAATTGTCATTGCTAACCGTGGTGAGATCGCGTTGCGCATTCTGCGTGCCTGTAAAGAGCTGGGCATCAAGACTGTTGCCGTCCACTCAACTGCGGACCGTGACCTGAAGCACGTGCTGCTGGCAGATGAAACCGTCTGCATCGGCCCGCCACCTTCGGTCAAAAGCTATCTGAACATCCCGGCACTGATCTCTGCCGCCGAAATTACCGGCGCGGTTGCTATCCACCCGGGTTACGGCTTCCTTTCTGAGAACGCCGATTTCGCCGAGCAGGTTGAGCGCTCTGGCTTTATCTTCATTGGTCCAAAAGCCGACACCATTCGCCTGATGGGCGACAAAGTGTCTGCTATCACCGCCATGAAGAAAGCTGGCGTACCTACCGTACCAGGATCGGATGGCTCGCTGACCGACGACATGGAAAAAAACCGTGCCTTCGCTAAGCGCATCGGCTATCCGGTGATCATCAAAGCCTCTGGCGGCGGCGGCGGTCGCGGTATGCGCGTAGTGCGCAGCGACAAGGATCTTGAGCAATCCATCAACATGACGAAAGCGGAAGCCAAAGCGGCTTTCAACAACGACATGGTTTATATGGAGAAGTATCTCGAGAATCCGCGCCATATCGAAATTCAGGTGCTGGCCGACGGCCAGGGCAACGCTATCTATCTGGCTGAACGCGACTGCTCAATGCAGCGTCGTCACCAGAAAGTCGTCGAAGAAGCACCAGCGCCGGGCATCACGCCGGAACTGCGTCGCTATATCGGCGAGCGCTGCTCCAAAGCCTGTATTGATATCGGCTATCGCGGTGCGGGTACCTTTGAATTCCTGTACGAAAACGGTGAGTTCTACTTCATCGAGATGAACACCCGTATTCAGGTTGAACATCCGGTGACCGAGATGATCACCGGCGTGGATCTGATCAAAGAGCAGCTGCGCATTGCTGCTGGTCAGCCACTGTCGATTAAACAGGAAGATGTGATCATTCGCGGTCATGCGGTGGAGTGCCGTATCAACGCCGAAGATCCCAACACCTTCCTGCCAAGTCCGGGCAAGATCACCCGTTTCCACGCGCCGGGCGGCTTTGGCGTACGTTGGGAATCGCATATCTATGCCGGTTACAGCGTGCCACCGTACTACGATTCCATGATTGGTAAGCTGATTACCTACGGTGAAAATCGTGACGTGGCAATCTCGCGCATGAAGAATGCGCTGGCGGAACTGATCATCGACGGCATCAAGACCAACATTGAGCTGCAGATGAAAATCATGTCCGATGAAAACTTCCAGCAAGGTGGGACGAACATCCACTATCTGGAGAAGAAACTCGGCCTGCAAGAGAAGTAATTGCAGCGCAGAGCAAAGCAGAGGCCGGTTAACTCCGGCCTTTTTCATTTTTGTTGCCTTTGAGGTTGCATAATGGATTGGCGTTTTTTGCAAGCGAACAAAGAGGCGCGCTGGTCGTTTTATCTGACGCTGGCCTACCTCGCCGTATGGGGATTGTCTGCCTGGCTGGGCGGCAATGACATTGGCTTCTTTGGCTTACCGCGGTGGTTCGAGCTCTCCTGCATGTTTGCTCCCCTGCTATTTATCGTGTTGTGTTGGCTGATGGTGCGCGTGTTATTCCGCGACATGTCGCTGGAGGATAACGATGGACTCTGAAATCATCCTTCCACTTCTGGCCTATCTGGTGCTGATTGCCGCGCTGTCGGTATTTGCCATGCGCAAACAGCGTCAGGGCAACTTCCTGAGTGAATACTTCCTTGGCAGCCGTTCAATGGGCGGCTTTGTGCTGGCCATGACCATCACCACCACCTACATTAGCGCCAGTTCATTCATTGGCGGCCCAGGTGCTGCCTATAAATATGGCCTTGGTTGGGTCCTGTTGGCGATGATTCAGGTGCCCGCCGTCTGGCTTTCGCTCGGCGTGCTGGGGAAGAAGTTCGCGATTCTGGCGCGACGCTATAATGCCGTCACGCTCAACGATATGTTGTATGGCCGCTATGGCAGTACGCTGCTGATCTGGCTCTCTAGCCTGAGTTTGCTGGTGGCGTTTATCGGCGCGATGACCGTGCAGTTCATCGGCGGTGCACGTCTGCTGGAGACGGCGGCGGGCATTCCTTACGACACTGGCCTGCTGATCTTTGGCGGCACCATCGCGCTCTATACGGCTTTCGGCGGCTTCCGCGCCAGCGTATTGAATGATGCCATGCAAGGCCTGGTGATGTTGATTGGTACCTTCCTGCTGCTTTTTGCGGTGATCCACCATGCAGGTGGGCTGGAAAGCGCGGTAACCAAACTGCACAACATCGATCCGCAGTTAACTTCGCCGGAAGGCGTCGGCAATGTCATCACCCCTACCTTCCTCAGCTCCTTTGCTGTGCTGGTGTGTTTTGGTGTGATTGGCCTGCCGCATACCGCCGTGCGCTGTATCTCTTATAAAGACAGCAAAGCCATGCATCGCGGCATTGTGCTTGGCACCATCGTGGTGGTGATCCTGATGTTCGGCATGCATCTGGCTGGTGCGCTGGGACGTGTGATTTTGCCCGATCTCACCATTCCCGATCGCGTGATACCCACACTGATGATCACCGTGCTACCGCCGATGGCTGCAGGCGTCTTTCTGGCAGCACCGATGGCGGCTATTATGTCGACCATTAATGCGCAGCTGCTGCAATCCTCCGCTACGCTAATCAAAGATCTCTACCTGCGTATTGCGCCGCAACACAGTGAAAACGAGGCGCGGCTGCGCATGTTATCAGGCACCATCACGTTTGTGCTCGGCGTTCTGCTGCTGCTGGCGGCGTGGAATCCACCGGATATGATTATCTGGTTAAATCTGCTGGCATTTGGTGGACTTGAAGCGGTATTCCTGTGGCCGCTGGTGCTGGGTTTGTACTGGGAACGAGCCAACTCAACCGGCGCGATCAGCGGCATGCTGGTCGGTGCCAGTTGCTACACGCTGTTAGCTAGCCTGAATATTGAATGGTGGGGTTTCCATCCGATCGTTCCTTCCCTGATCTTAAGCCTGCTGGCCTTCCTGGTAGGTAATCTGTTTGGCCGCACGCCCGAAGCACGCGCTGCGGCACTGGAATAAAGAGAAACGCTATGCCTTGGATTCAAATCAAAATTAACAGCACCGGCGCTAACGCCGAAACCTTAAGCGATGCGCTGATGGATGTGGGTGCCGTATCGGTCACTTTCCAGGACACGCATGACAATCCGGTTTATGAGCCGCTGCCAGGTGAAACGCTCTTGTGGGGTGATACCGATGTCATCGGCCTGTTCGACGCCGAAACCGAGATGAGCGATGTAGTGGCTGAGCTGAGCCAGCACCCGCTGCTGGGATCCGCGTTCCGTCACAAGATCGAGCAGATCGAAGATAAAGACTGGGAGCGCGAATGGATGGATAACTTCCACCCAATGCGCTTCGGTGAGCGTTTATGGATCTGCCCAAGCTGGCGCGATGTACCCGATCCTAATGCCGTCAATGTGATGCTGGATCCGGGCCTGGCGTTCGGTACGGGCACCCATCCCACTACCTCGCTGTGTTTAACCTGGCTCGACGGGCTCGATCTGCAAGGCAAGACGGTGATTGATTTTGGCTGTGGCTCCGGCATTCTTGCCATCGCCGCACTGAAATTAGGTGCCGCGCAGGCGATTGGTATCGATATCGATCCACAGGCCATTCAGGCCAGCCGCGATAACGCCGAGCGTAATGGTGTATCTGAGCGTTTGGCACTCTATCTGCCGCACCAGCAACCGGATAATCTACAAGCGGATGTCGTGGTCGCCAACATCCTTGCAGGCCCGCTACGTGAGTTGGCACCGCTGATTAGCGTGCTGCCGAAAGCGGGTGGTCATCTTGGTTTATCGGGCGTGCTAGCCAGCCAGGCGGCAGGCGTGTGTGAAGCCTATGAGGAACAGTTCGATCTTGATCCGGTAGCGGAGAAAGAAGAGTGGTGCCGCATTACCGGCATACGTCGCTAGATCCCAGCGTTAGGCATGCCAGACGCATACGCTGGCATGCATGTAACCAATTGATAGTTTAAGGATTAAGCCTCGTCTGGTTTTTGCCTTAATCCGCTTTTCAAGGTTTTCATTCTCGTAGTGCTACGTATTATCTACTGCACGCCGCTTGCCGGTACCCTTTGTTAGAGATTGAGAATGAAAACCACCCCTTTCTTTGCCGCAGTACTGTTTTTCAGTATGGCTACTCATGCTGCTGTGCCTCACTCAGTTCCACACTGGAGCTATGAAGGCCAAGCGGGCCCGCAACATTGGGGCGATCTGAGCCTGGATTACCAAACCTGCCATAAGGGTAAGTTTCAGTCACCGATTAATATCCGCGATACCGTTGCAGGCCACCTGCCACCACTGAGTCTGGAGTTTCACACCGCAGCAGAAAAACTGGTGAACAACGGCCATACTTTGCAGGTGAACGTTAAAGATGAAGATGACTTCACACTGGACGGGGAAACCTTCCATCTCATGCAGTATCACTTTCACACCCCGAGTGAAAACCAGATCGATAGCCATTCTTACCCGCTCGAAGCGCATTTCGTCCATGCCAATGATGAAGGTGAGTTGGCTGTCATTGCCGTGATGTTTGAGGTTGGTAAAGAGAATACGGCCCTGAATCCGATTCTCGCAGCCATGCCTATGCAGGAAAATCAGGAAGTGGCGGTGAAAGAGCGTATGGATTTAAAGCCGCTTTTCCCGGAAGATCGCCACTATTATCGCTTCAGCGGATCGCTTACCACGCCACCTTGTACCGAGGGTTTGCGCTGGCTAGTAATGAAGCAGCCAGTGATGCTGTCTCAATCTCAGCTCGACGCCTTTAAGCGGGCTTTGAAACACAGTAACAATCGCCCCCTGCAACCATTACATGGCCGTCAGATTGTAGAATGAGGGTTGATGTACTCAATCCCCCTTTAAATTAGCTCAATTAATAATCACATTGCCGTCATTTCTTTGGCTAATTACCAGAAGTGGCGGTTTTTATGTTGTGATTTTCCTCATGTTTTTAGAAAAACTTTTGTTCACAATTTCAGCATATTTTTTTAAGTACATGAATTAAAGGTATTTATAAGCGCTAAGCAGCCTATAAGCCCGATTTCCTTGATCTTTAACGGCGAATTGTTCAAAGTTTGGCCTTTCATCTTCCTGAAAAAATGCGTAATATACGCCGCCTTGCGAACAGTTAGGGTCACTTCTTTTTCATGCGCATTGGACATCATCAGCTACGTAATCGACTCATTGCTGCGCCTATGGCCGGAGTATCCGATAAGCCATTTCGCACCCTGTGTTATGAGAACGGTGCCGGTATGACTGTCTCCGAGATGCTGTCATCTAACCCGGAAGTTTGGGCCAGTGACAAATCCCGTTTGCGTATGGTGCATAGTGACGAGCCCGGTATTCGTGCCGTGCAGATTGCCGGTTGCGATCCTGATGAGATGGCTGCTGCCGCGCGCATTAATGTGGCGTCTGGCGCGCAGGTTATCGATATCAACATGGGCTGCCCGGCCAAAAAAGTGAATCGTAAGATGGCAGGTTCAGCGCTGCTGCAACATCCGCAACTGGTGGAGTCGATTCTCACCGCGGTAGTGAATGCAGTGGATGTACCGGTTACGCTGAAGATTCGCACCGGCTGGGACAAAGAAAATCGTAATTGTGTAGAGATTGCCCAATTGGCTGAACGCTGTGGCATTCAGGCTCTCACCATTCATGGCCGCACACGCGCCTGTTTGTTTGAGGGATTTGCTGAATACGACAGCATTCGGACAGTTAAGCAGAGCGTCTCCATTCCAATTATCGCGAATGGTGACATTACTGACCCGCATAAAGCCAGAGCGGTGCTCGACTATACCGGAGCCGATGCTCTTATGGTTGGCCGTGCCGCTCAGGGAAGACCGTGGATCTTCCGGGAAATCCAGCATTATCTGGACACAGGGGAGCTGCTGGCACCGAAGCCGATGGCTGAAGTCAAGCAAATGCTGATTGGACATATACGGGAGCTGCACGACTTTTACGGTCAGCGCAAAGGATACCGTATTGCCCGAAAACACGTTTCCTGGTATTTGCAGGAAAGTGCTCCTGATGACCAGTTTCGGCGCACATTCAACGCCATAGAGGATGCCAGCGAACAGCTGGAGGCGTTGGAGGCATACTTCGAAAATCTTGCGTAAACGAAATAAAGAGCTGATAGAACTATGTTCGAACAACGCGTAAATTCTGACGTACTCACCGTTTCTACCGTTAACTCTCAGGATCAGGTGACACAAAAGCCACTGCGTGATTCGGTAAAACAGTCATTAAAGAACTACTTTGCTCAACTGAATGGTCAGGATGTGAGTGATCTGTATGAGCTGGTATTGGCTGAAGTTGAGCAGCCTCTGTTGGACATGGTGATGCAGTACACCCGTGGCAACCAGACCCGTGCAGCTCTGATGATGGGTATCAACCGTGGTACTCTGCGTAAGAAGCTGAAAAAATACGGCATGAACTAATTTGTTCGTTGCTGCGATAACGCCAGCCTTAGGGCTGGCGTTTTTGTTTGCGCTGAATGATGATTGCATAACGTTAACAACGCATGAAACAATTGTCACCATAATGGTAACGATAGTTGCAATCGCATCGGTGATATTTCCTCCCTCTTAGCGACTCATCATTCGTTCATCGTCACCCGCATATTCCTACTCTTCTTGCTCTGCAGGCCGCTTTCCCTGTGATCATCAACCGGTTCAACCGTAAGCACGTCAACGTATACATTCTATCCTGAGCGTTAGCTCACACTGCTTCCACATAGTGAAACTTTTTGCACTATTTGTGATCGTGTCGTCTCGTCATGCTGCCTTTTGGTGCGCCATATTAGCCAGAATATTCTGAGTGCTTCCGTTTATTAAAAGATCTTTCCAGAGAATTCAGGATTCTGCAAACCTGGCATCAGGTTTGCAGAGTTGTGGATGGCTAACCACCACAGACATAAAAAAGCGCACAGTAAAGTGCGTGCAAACATAACAACACACGATATCGCCACACAGGATGCTTTATGAAAAAGATGATGCTTTCCACCCTGGTCGCTGCAGCTTCGCTATTCGCTGTTGCTCAACAAGCGCACGCTGGCACCACGTTGGATGCCATTAAGAAAAAAGGTTTTGTACAATGCGGCATCAGCGATGGCCTGCCGGGCTTCTCTTACGCTGACTCCAACGGCAAATTCACCGGTATCGATGTGGATGTATGTCGTGCGGCCGCCGCTGCCGTATTTGGTGACGCAACCAAAGTGAAATATACCCCGCTGACCGCTAAAGAGCGCTTTACTGCACTGCAGTCTGGTGAAGTGGATATCCTGTCGCGCAACACCACCTGGACGTCTTCCCGCGATGGCGGTATGGGCTTCCTGTTTGCTGGCGTGAACTATTA
Organism: Candidatus Pantoea floridensis; assembly: GCF_900215435.1. Classification (NCBI taxonomy): domain Bacteria; kingdom Pseudomonadati; phylum Pseudomonadota; class Gammaproteobacteria; order Enterobacterales; family Erwiniaceae; genus Pantoea; species Candidatus Pantoea floridensis. Next base: position 2,340,494 of record NZ_OCMY01000001.1, on the reverse strand, counting down.
CGACGGCATCGGTTTCCTGACCCACAAGAAAGCTGGCCTGAAAAGTGCTAAAGAGTTGGATGGTGCAACCGTATGTATTCAGGCTGGTACCGATACCGAGCTCAACGTGGCTGACTACTTCAAAGCCAACAAAATGCAATATACGCCAGTAACCTTCGATCGTTCTGACGAATCCGCTAAGGCGCTCGACAGCGGTCGCTGCGATACCCTCTCTTCTGACCAGTCACAGCTGTATGCGCTGCGCATCAAACTCGGCAAGCCAGACGATTTCGTGGTACTGCCCGAAGTTATCTCTAAAGAACCGCTGGGCCCAGTCGTTCGCCGCGGTGATGACGATTGGTTCACCATCGTGAAATGGTCGCTGTACGCGATGTTGAACGCTGAAGAGATGGGCATCAGCTCGAAAAATGTTGATGACATGGCCGCTAAACCTACCACTCCTGATATGGCTCACCTGTTAGGTGCAGAAGGCGACTTCGGTAAAGACCTGAAGCTCGATAATAAGTGGGCTTACAACATCATTAAACAAGTCGGCAACTATCAGGAAGTGTTTGATCGTAACGTTGGTAAAGACAGCGCACTGAAAATCGCGCGTGGCCAGAATGCGCTCTGGAATCAGGGCGGCATCCAGTACGCTCCTCCCGTTCGCTAATTCAGTCCTGCCAGTCGGGCGCCGCATCCTGCGGTGCCCACGCGTAATCTTCACTGAGGTTTTAACATGTCGCAACGCCCAACCGTAAAGAGGGATTTTTCGTTCGGTAATCCTACGGTTCGCGCCTGGCTTTACCAGATCATCGCGATTGTGGCCGTGCTTGCTGTGGTGGGATATTTAATTCACAACACGGTAATCAATCTGGCCAATCGTGGCATTACTTCCGGCTTCGGATTTCTTGATCGCAGTGCCGGTTTTGGCATTGTCCAACACCTGATCGATTACTCTGAAGGCGACACCTACGCCCGCGTATTTATGGTGGGGTTAACCAATACCCTGCTGGTTTCCGCGCTTTGTATTGTGTTTGCCTCTATCCTGGGCTTTGCTATCGGCCTTGCACGTCTGTCCGAGAACTGGCTGCTGCGTAAGCTTTCCAACATTTATATCGAGACGTTCCGTAATATCCCACCGCTACTGCAAATCTTTTTCTGGTACTTTGCGGTGTTGCGTAATCTGCCCGGCCCCCGTCAGGCATTGAATGCCTTTGATGTCGCATTCGTCAGTAATCGAGGTTTGTATATTCCCTGGCCCGAATACGCGCCCGGTACCTGGCCGTTCCTGATCGCGCTAGCGCTGGCGGTACTGTGTTGCGTAGCTCTGTTCCGCTTCAACCGTAAACATCAGCTTAAAACCGGGCAACTTCGCCGTACCTGGCCAGCTGCGGTGGGGTTAATTGTTTTGCTGCCGCTGATTGCACATACCTTGTTCGGCGCTGCGATGCATTGGGATGTACCGGAACTGCGCGGATTTAATTTCCGCGGTGGCTTCGTGATGATACCCGAACTCGCCGCATTAACGTTGGCGCTGTCGGTCTATACCTCTTCGTTTATCGCCGAAGTGATTCGCGCAGGGATTCAGTCGGTACCACATGGTCAAAATGAAGCGGCACGTTCACTTGGCTTGCCTAATCCCGTCACCATGCGTCAGGTTATTATTCCGCAGGCGATGCGGGTGATCATTCCTCCCCTCACCAGTCAGTATCTCAATATCGTGAAAAACTCATCATTGGCGGCCGCCATCGGTTATCCAGATATGGTCTCGCTATTTGCCGGCACCGTGCTGAACCAAACCGGGCAGGCGATTGAGACCATCGCGATTACCATGGCGGTTTACCTGATTATCAGCCTGATCATTTCGCTGCTGATGAACCTCTACAATCGCAAAATTGCGCTGGTTGAGCGTTAAGAGAACGGGATCATTATGTCTATAACCACACACGAAACCCCACCGATTCCGACCAATCCGCTCAGCAAGGGTTGGCTTTGGGCGCGCAAAAATCTGTTCTCCAGCTGGCTGAATACGCTGCTGACGCTGTTCAGCATCTGGCTCATCTGGAATGTGATCCCACCGGCATTGAACTGGCTGGTTTTTCAAGCCAACTGGATTGGCGAGACGCGCGCGGACTGCACCAAAGAAGGCGCTTGTTGGGTGTTCATCCATGCGCGTTTTGGCCAGTTTATGTATGGGCTGTATCCGCATGAGCTACGCTGGCGCATCAATTTATCGCTGGTGCTCGGTTTGCTATCCATTATTCCGATGTTTATCAAAGCAATGCCGCGCCGCGGCCGTTATATCGCCTGTTGGGCAGTGGTATATCCGATCGTGGTTTGGTTCTTGATGTACGGCGGATACTTCGGTTTAGAGCGTGTAGAAACTCGCCAGTGGGGCGGCTTAACGTTAACGCTGATAATCGCTTCAGTAGGAATCGCCGGCGCATTGCCGTTAGGCATTTTACTGGCGCTGGGACGCCGTTCCGAAATGCCGGTAGTGCGCACATTATCAGTCATTTTCATTGAGTTCTGGCGCGGCGTACCGCTGATTACCGTGCTGTTTATGTCTTCGGTGATGCTACCGCTGTTTATGGCGGAGGGCACCACTATCGACAAACTGGTGCGCGCGTTGGTTGGTGTCATTTTGTTCCAGTCCGCTTATGTCGCGGAGGTGGTGCGTGGCGGTTTGCAGGCATTGCCTAAGGGCCAGTATGAAGCGGCTGAATCGCTTTCATTAGGATATTGGAAAATGCAGGCGTTGGTGATTTTACCGCAGGCGCTCAAGCTCACCATTCCTGGGCTGGTGAATACCATCATTGCGCTGTTTAAAGATACCAGCTTAGTGATCATTATCGGCCTATTCGATCTCTTCAGTAGTGTGCAGCAAGCCACCGTCGACCCAACCTGGCTGGGGATGTCGACGGAAGGCTATGTCTTTGCTGCCATGGTTTACTGGATTTTCTGTTTTAGCATGTCGCGCTATAGCCAGTATCTGGAGAAGCGTTTTCACACCGGGCGTGCATCGCACTGAGGTTTAACATGACACAAACTATGACTAATGCGGCTGATGCCATGATGATTACACTTGAAAACGTGAATAAATGGTACGGCCAATTCCATGTACTAAAAGATATTAATCTGCAGGTAAAACCTCGCGAACGTATCGTGCTGTGCGGACCTTCTGGGTCGGGCAAATCGACCACCATCCGCTGCATTAACCATCTGGAAGAGCATCAGCAAGGGCGCATCGTGGTTGATGGCATCCATCTGAATCAGGATGTGCGCAATATTGAACGTGTTCGTACCGAAGTGGGTATGGTGTTCCAGCATTTCAACCTTTTTCCGCATCTTACCGTGCTGCAAAACTGTACGCTGGCACCAATTTGGGTGCGTAAAATGCCGAAGAAAGAAGCCGAAGAGTTAGCCATGCACTACTTGCAGCGGGTGCGCATCGCTGAGCATGCGCATAAGTTTCCTGGCCAACTTTCTGGTGGTCAGCAGCAACGTGTGGCAATTGCCCGTTCACTCTGTATGAAACCGAAAATTATGCTGTTTGATGAGCCAACATCTGCGCTCGATCCAGAGATGGTAAAAGAAGTGCTCGATACGATGATTGGCTTAGCAGAAGATGGCATGACCATGCTATGCGTTACCCATGAAATGGGTTTTGCGCGCACCGTGGCGGATCGGGTGATCTTTATGGATCGCGGTGAAATAGTGGAAGAGGCGCCGCCGCTGGAGTTCTTTGCAAACCCACGTTCCGAGCGCACACGGGCGTTTTTATCTCAGGTTATTCATTAATATTTAGCGAGTTAGACACGAATAAGCTTCTGCCTGGTGCAGAGGCTTTTTTATGTTCAGTACCAGCGTTTTCGCCACTGTGAAATCGCTACATTACACGTCACACGTCGTTCACGTTGATTTGCGCATACAAAAAAGCCCTGAACAAATGTTCAGGGCTTCTGTGTTTGATGCCTGGCAGTTCCCTACTCTCGCATGGGGAGACCCCACACTACCATCGGCGCTACGGCGTTTCACTTCTGAGTTCGGCATGGGGTCAGGTGGGACCACCGCGCTAAAGCCGCCAGGCAAATTCTTTTAAACCGAACTCATGCCTATAACTGGTGCTGATACCCAGAGTCGAACTGGGGACCTCACCCTTACCAAGGGTGCGCTCTACCAACTGAGCCATATCAGCACGCTAAATTTGATGCCTGGCAGTTCCCTACTCTCGCATGGGGAGACCCCACACTACCATCGGCGCTACGGCGTTTCACTTCTGAGTTCGGCATGGGGTCAGGTGGGACCACCGCGCTAAAGCCGCCAGGCAAATCTTGGTGCACGAAACGACTATTTTTCACTGATGCCGCGTTGCTCTTCCTCGCGCTGTTCGGTCACATACTTCAGTATGCTCCCTCTCATCGTCTCGGTCGGCGCCTCGCCTCAGCGCAAAATCTTTCGTTTCTGCTAATTCTTTATCCGGTAAAACAAGCTGAAAATCTCTGGTCTCTCTCATCAAAACGCCTCTGGCGTTGTAAGGTTAAGCCTCACGGGTCATTAGTACCGGTTAGCTCAACGCATCGCTGCGCTTACACACCCGGCCTATCAACGTCGTAGTCTTCAACGTCCCTTCAGGACCCTCAAGGGGTCAGGGAGAACTCATCTCGGGGCAAGTTTCGTGCTTAGATGCTTTCAGCACTTATCTTTTCCGCACTTAGCTACCGGGCAGTGCCATTGGCATGACAACCCGAACACCAGTGGTGCGTTCACTCCGGTCCTCTCGTACTAGGAGCAACCCCCCTCAATTCTCCAGCGCCCACGGCAGATAGGGACCGAACTGTCTCACGACGTTCTAAACCCAGCTCGCGTACCACTTTAAACGGCGAACAGCCGTACCCTTGGGACCTACTTCAGCCCCAGGATGTGATGAGCCGACATCGAGGTGCCAAACACCGCCGTCGATATGAACTCTTGGGCGGTATCAGCCTGTTATCCCCGGAGTACCTTTTATCCGTTGAGCGATGGCCCTTCCATTCAGAACCACCGGATCACTATGACCTGCTTTCGCACCTGCTCGAGCCGTCACTCTCGCAGTCAAGCTGGCTTATGCCATTGCACTAACCTCCTGATGTCCGACCAGGATTAGCCAACCTTCGTGCTCCTCCGTTACTCTTTGGGAGGAGACCGCCCCAGTCAAACTACCCACCAGACACTGTCCGCAGCCCGGATTACGGGCCTACGTTAGAACATCAAACATTAAAGGGTGGTATTTCAAGGTTGGCTCCACGCAGACTGGCGTCCACGCTTCAAAGCCTCCCACCTATCCTACACATCAAGGCTCAATGTTCAGTGTCAAGCTATAGTAAAGGTTCACGGGGTCTTTCCGTCTTGCCGCGGGTACACTGCATCTTCACAGCGATTTCAATTTCACTGAGTCTCGGGTGGAGACAGCCTGGCCATCATTACGCCATTCGTGCAGGTCGGAACTTACCCGACAAGGAATTTCGCTACCTTAGGACCGTTATAGTTACGGCCGCCGTTTACCGGGGCTTCGATCAAGAGCTTCTCCTTACGGATAACCCCATCAATTAACCTTCCGGCACCGGGCAGGCGTCACACCGTATACGTCCACTTTCGTGTTTGCACAGTGCTGTGTTTTTAATAAACAGTTGCAGCCAGCTGGTATCTTCGACTGGCTTCAGCTCCGGGAGCAAGTCCCTTCACCTACGCGCCAGCGTGCCTTCTCCCGAAGTTACGGCACCATTTTGCCTAGTTCCTTCACCCGAGTTCTCTCAAGCGCCTTGGTATTCTCTACCTGACCACCTGTGTCGGTTTGGGGTACGATTTCGTGTTACCTGGAGCTTAGAGGCTTTTCCTGGAAGCAGGGCATCAGTTACTTCACCACCGTGGTGGCTCGTCGTCACGCCTCAGCCTTAAGACACCCCGGATTTACCAAAGGTGTCAGCCTACACGCTTAAACCGGGACAACCGTCGCCCGGATAACCTAGCCTTCTCCGTCCCCCCTTCGCAGTAACACCAAGTGCAGGAATATTAACCTGCTTCCCATCGACTACGCTTTTCAGCCTCGCCTTAGGGGTCGACTCACCCTGCTCCGATTAACGTTGAACAGGAACCCTTGGTCTTCCGGCGAGCGGGCTTTTCACCCGCTTTATCGTTACTTATGTCAGCATTCGCACTTCTGATACCTCCAGCAACCCTCACAGGCCACCTTCAACGGCTTACAGAACGCTCCCCTACCCAACAACGCATACGCGTCGCTGCCGCAGCTTCGGTGCATGGTTTAGCCCCGTTACATCTTCCGCGCAGGCCGACTCGACCAGTGAGCTATTACGCTTTCTTTAAATGATGGCTGCTTCTAAGCCAACATCCTGGCTGTCTGTGCCTTCCCACATCGTTTCCCACTTAACCATGACTTTGGGACCTTAGCTGGCGGTCTGGGTTGTTTCCCTCTTCACGACGGACGTTAGCACCCGCCGTGTGTCTCCCGTGATAACATTCTCCGGTATTCGCAGTTTGCATCGGGTTGGTAAGCCGGGATGGCCCCCTAGCCGAAACAGTGCTCTACCCCCGGAGATGAGTTCACGAGGCGCTACCTAAATAGCTTTCGGGGAGAACCAGCTATCTCCCGGTTTGATTGGCCTTTCACCCCCAGCCACAAGTCATCCGCTAATTTTTCAACATTAGTCGGTTCGGTCCTCCAGTTAGTGTTACCCAACCTTCAACCTGCCCATGGCTAGATCACCGGGTTTCGGGTCTATACCCTGCAACTTAACGCCCAGTTAAGACTCGGTTTCCCTGCGGCTCCCCTATACGGTTAACCTTGCTACAGAATATAAGTCGCTGACCCATTATACAAAAGGTACGCAGTCACCCCATAAATGAGGCTCCCACTGCTTGTACGTACACGGTTTCAGGTTCTGTTTCACTCCCCTCGCCGGGGTTCTTTTCGCCTTTCCCTCACGGTACTGGTTCACTATCGGTCAGTCAGGAGTATTTAGCCTTGGAGGATGGTCCCCCCATATTCAGACAGGATACCACGTGTCCCGCCCTACTCTTCGAACTCACAGAATGTGCACTTTCGTGTACGGGACTATCACCCGGTGTCGTGCGACTTTCCAGACGCTTCCACTAATACACAAACTGATTCAGGTTCTGGGCTGCTCCCCGTTCGCTCGCCGCTACTGGGGGAATCTCGGTTGATTTCTTTTCCTCCGGGTACTTAGATGTTTCAGTTCCCCGGGTTCGCCTCGCAACACTATGTATTCATGTTGCGATGATGCACTGAGTGCACCGGGTTTCCCCATTCGGACATCGTCGGCTGTAGCGGTTCATATCACCTTACCGACGCTTTACGCAGATTAGCACGTCCTTCATCGCCTCTGACTGCCAGGGCATCCACCGTGTACGCTTAGTCGCTTAACCTCACAACCCACAGGCGTTTTGCAACGCTGCAGACTGTAAGCATTTGAGAGACTCGAACATGTTGTTATTCATTTCTTATTACGGAGAAATGAACCAACACGTCGTTTCAATTTTCAGCTTGTTCCGGATTGTTAAAGAGCATAATACTTCGCAGCACACCGTTTCCGGTTTGCTCTGAAGTATTGTTTTGAGTCACTGTAATGGTGGAGCTAAGCGGGATCGAACCGCTGACCTCCTGCGTGCAAGGCAGGCGCTCTCCCAGCTGAGCTATAGCCCCATACAGTTACTGCAGAGACCATCTACTACCACTCAACCGAGTACATTTCCTGAGAAATGCAATTCGTGCTCAGGCAAGGCATGTTTCCGCGAAGCATAGTGAACTATGCGAGCCGGAGACATAACGCAGCGTGAGTGCGAATTTGGTAGGCCTGAGTGGACTTGAACCACCGACCTCACCCTTATCAGGGGTGCGCTCTAACCACCTGAGCTACAAGCCTGTAGAGGTTTTTTCTGCTCGTTACTTTCTATCAGACAATCTGTGTGAGCACTTCGCGGGAAGGTATCTTCAGGTAAGGAGGTGATCCAACCGCAGGTTCCCCTACGGTTACCTTGTTACGACTTCACCCCAGTCATGAATCACAAAGTGGTAAGCGCCCTCCCGAAGGTTAAGCTACCTACTTCTTTTGCAACCCACTCCCATGGTGTGACGGGCGGTGTGTACAAGGCCCGGGAACGTATTCACCGTAGCATTCTGATCTACGATTACTAGCGATTCCGACTTCACGGAGTCGAGTTGCAGACTCCGATCCGGACTACGACGCACTTTATGAGGTCCGCTTGCTCTCGCGAGGTCGCTTCTCTTTGTATGCGCCATTGTAGCACGTGTGTAGCCCTACTCGTAAGGGCCATGATGACTTGACGTCATCCCCACCTTCCTCCAGTTTATCACTGGCAGTCTCCTTTGAGTTCCCGGCATTACCCGCTGGCAACAAAGGATAAGGGTTGCGCTCGTTGCGGGACTTAACCCAACATTTCACAACACGAGCTGACGACAGCCATGCAGCACCTGTCTCACGGTTCCCGAAGGCACCAAGGCATCTCTGCCAAGTTCCGTGGATGTCAAGAGTAGGTAAGGTTCTTCGCGTTGCATCGAATTAAACCACATGCTCCACCGCTTGTGCGGGCCCCCGTCAATTCATTTGAGTTTTAACCTTGCGGCCGTACTCCCCAGGCGGTCGACTTAACGCGTTAGCTCCGGAAGCCACTCCTCAAGGGAACAACCTCCAAGTCGACATCGTTTACGGCGTGGACTACCAGGGTATCTAATCCTGTTTGCTCCCCACGCTTTCGCACCTGAGCGTCAGTCTTTGTCCAGGGGGCCGCCTTCGCCACCGGTATTCCTCCAGATCTCTACGCATTTCACCGCTACACCTGGAATTCTACCCCCCTCTACAAGACTCTAGCCTGCCAGTTTCGAATGCAGTTCCCAGGTTAAGCCCGGGGATTTCACATCCGACTTGACAGACCGCCTGCGTGCGCTTTACGCCCAGTAATTCCGATTAACGCTTGCACCCTCCGTATTACCGCGGCTGCTGGCACGGAGTTAGCCGGTGCTTCTTCTGCGGGTAACGTCAATCGGTGAGGTTATTAACCTCACCGCCTTCCTCCCCGCTGAAAGTACTTTACAACCCGAAGGCCTTCTTCATACACGCGGCATGGCTGCATCAGGCTTGCGCCCATTGTGCAATATTCCCCACTGCTGCCTCCCGTAGGAGTCTGGACCGTGTCTCAGTTCCAGTGTGGCTGGTCATCCTCTCAGACCAGCTAGGGATCGTCGCCTAGGTGAGCCATTACCCCACCTACTAGCTAATCCCATCTGGGCACATCCGATGGTGTGAGGCCCGAAGGTCCCCCACTTTGGTCTTGCGACGTTATGCGGTATTAGCTACCGTTTCCAGTAGTTATCCCCCTCCATCGGGCAGTTTCCCAGACATTACTCACCCGTCCGCCACTCGTCACCCGAGAGCAAGCTCTCTGTGCTACCGTCCGACTTGCATGTGTTAGGCCTGCCGCCAGCGTTCAATCTGAGCCATGATCAAACTCTTCAATTTAAGTTTGATTTGCTGCAACAAGTGCAGCGATGCTCATCTGTAAAACGTCATAATGAATTTCATTATGTGTTCACTCGTGAGGCTTTGATATTTTGTTGCGTCCGGAGACGCTGATATCAATCCTGCGAGTGCCCACACAGATTGTCTGATAAATTGTTAAAGAGCAGTGCGAGCAGCGGGTTAACCGCCTGTCGCGAGGTGGCGTATATTACGCTTTCCCTCTTCAGAGTCAAACACTTTTTTCAGCGTTTTCATCCGGCGGGATGAATTTCTTCACTCCCTGCTGAGCCGCCTGCGTTGCCGCTTTGCCGTCTCAGTGGTGGCGCATTATAGGGATCCGAATTTTTTGCACAACCCCTTTTTTCGATCTTTTTAATCGACTGGCGAGTTTTCATTCTTTTCGCTGCGATCGCGAGCGATCTGTTCAAAAATCATCTTGTTTATCCGGCTTTTAAACCGCAGGCTTAGGTAAAAATGTAAAAGGAGAAGATCATGTCTATAGCCCTACGACCTTATAAGAACCATTTTCCGCAAGCCGGCGATCGCGTGATGATCGATTGCAGCAGCGTGGTGGTGGGTGAAGTACAGCTCGCCGATGACGTCAGCATTTGGCCGCTGGTTGCGATTCGTGGTGACGTAAATAGAGTGGTGATTGGTAAAAGAAGCAATATCCAGGACGGCAGCGTACTGCACGTCACGCATAAATCCACCAGCAACCCAGAAGGTTTTCCACTGCTCATTGGCGAAGACGTGACGGTGGGCCATAAAGCGATGTTGCACGGCTGTACTATCGGAAATCGTGTACTGGTTGGTATGGGATCGATTCTGCTGGATGGTGTAATTGTTGAAGATGATGTGATGATTGGCGCTGGTAGTTTGGTGCCGCCAGGCAAACGACTGGAGAGTGGCTACCTCTATTTGGGCAGCCCGGTTAAACAAGTACGACCGCTGAGTGAAGCTGAAATCGCCGGGCTGCTCTATTCATCCAACAATTACGTGAGTTGGAAGAATGAGTATCTCGATCAGGAAAGCAAAGTCCATTCTTGATCGTCAAATTTATCGCTGCTGCATCGCCTGCTTTAGCGTGGTAATTACTGGCGTGATCTGTGGCATCACGCCATGCCACAGTTGGAAAGCATGAGCGGCTTGTCCCACCAGCATGCCAACACCATCTGCCAGCTGCTTTGCGCCCTGCTGCTGGCACCACTGTAGAAATGGCGTCAACCCCTGTTGATAAAACATGTCATAGCAACGCGTTTGTGGATTAATAAGCGATGCAGCTAACGCCGGCACCTTGCCATCGACACCGCTTGAAGTCGCATTAATGATCAGATCAAATTGCTGACCCGCTAATTGCTCGAAGCTGGCCGCTTTGATTTCCCCATTATGTTGGAAAATATTTGCCAGCTGCTCGGCACGTTCAACCGTGCGGTTCACCACCACTAATGAACAACCAAAAGAGAGAAGCGGTAGGATCACGCCTCGCGCTGCACCACCGGCCCCCACCAGCAGGATACGATCGTCCGACTGGATCATCTGCAAGCGTTCCAGATCGCTTAGCAAACCAATACCATCCGTGTTATCACCAAAGATCTTGCCCTGCGCATCTTTCTTTAATGTGTTCACCGCCCCGGACAATGCCGCGCGTTCGCTAAGCTCATCCGCAAATTCCCATGCCTGCTGTTTGAAAGGCAGCGTGACATTGGCCCCTTTACCACCATTCGCAAAGAAGTCTGTGATCGACTGGGGAAAACCCTCTAAGGGTGCACATTCACTGCCATATCGATGATCAATGCCGGTTTGCTCAGCAAAGAGGCTATGGATAAAAGGTGATTTGCTGTGGGCAATGGGATTACCAAAAACGGCAAAGTTTTTCATAAATTAACCCTGGCGAATAAGTTCACCGCTAATAACGTCGCGGATCTCAGAAGGATTCAGGCGTCCACCGGTTTCAGCGTGTAATACTGGAAACTCAGCACCAAATTGCTGGGCAATTTCTTCCACATTACGACAAGGCGGCTCACCGGAAAGATTGGCACTGGTCGAAACCAGCGGTTTGCCAAAACCACGGCATAAAGCCTGGACATCAGGATGATCGCTAACGCGGATCGCCAGTGAATCAAATCGTCCAGTGAGCCAGCGCGGCGTGTGTGGCGACGCGGGCACCACATAAGTCACCGGGCCGGGCCAGCTCGCAAACATACGTTCGCGCTGAAGTACAGTAAGTTCACGATCGGCGATGTAAGGTTCAAGTTGCGCGTAATCAGCTGCAATCAGAATAAGACCTTTATCGACTGGACGCTGCTTGAGCGCCAGCAGCGCCATTACGGCATTTTCGCTATCGGGATCGCAGCCCAAGCCGAATACGGCTTCGGTTGGGTAAGCGATAACTTCCTGCTGCTGGAGTTGCTCAATACAAAAATCGAGGCTTCCTGCTAAATACTGACTTGGCTTCATGATGATTCTTGGTCCTGAACGATTGGCTTACCGCAGCGTTTGCTGGCGCAAAAGCGCTTCATGCCCTGTGCGGTTTTCTTCTCTATTAATAAGGGGAACTGACAATGCGGGCAAACACCTTCAATCGGCGTTGCATTAATTGCAAACTGACAATCTGGATAGCGATCGCACGAGTGAAAAGTTTTGCCATATCGCGAGCGACGCTGTACGAGTTTACCGCTCTGACATTGCGGACAAGCAATGGCTGTTTCATCAGGCTTGTCGATGGTTTCTGTGTAATCGCACTCGGGATAGTGGCTACAACCAATGAACATGCCAAAGCGTCCCTGCCGCAGAACTTTGTCTGCACCACATTTCGGGCAGGCATGTCCTTCCAGCACTTTAACAACGTGCCCATCGCCATGGCTCTTCAGCGGACGAATGTAATCACAGGTTGGATAATTGACACACCCCAGGAAAGGACCGTGTTTGCCAGAGCGTATAACTAATTCTGCCCCGCAAGCGGGGCAGGGATCGTGTTTAGGCACGGAGAATAGTGCTGATTTACTCATATTACCGGTTGCATTAATCGAAGATTATTAATGCAGCATACCTTCATTGACGTCGAATAACAGTTCTTCCATTTGCTGATAGGCGTTTTCACATCCTGGAATGTTAAACAGCACCATCAACACCACCCATTTGAGATCTTCAAGATCGAATTCCAGGGTATCGAGGGCCATTACACGTTCGATGACCATCTCGCGCGTTTCCATATTCAGCACCTGAACCTGCTCCAGGAACAAAATAAAACCGCGACACTCGGCATCTAAACGCTGATTTTCCTCTTCCGTGTAGATTCGCATGGAGAGCGGATCGTTTGCCATGAGCACAGGCGCAACCAAGCCTTCCTGATAATCCGCTAACCGTTCAAGCCAATTCAACGCATTGTAGATATCTTCACGATGAAAACCGGCGTCGGTTAAGTCATCGGTCAATTTATCCTGATCAACGCGCATTTCAGCTTCGTTGTGGATATATGTCTCAAACAAGTACATAAGTACGTCGAACATGGCATGCCCTCCTCAATCGGACATAGCCGCCGGGTACAGCTGCGATCCATCCTGCTAACTCCAGCTCCAGCAAATGGGCTGCGGTAACTGGCACAGGTTGGCCGGCACGTTCAGCGACGACGTCAACAGGTGTAACCTCATCACCTACGTTAGCCAACACAGTTGCAAATGGCAATGGAACATCGTCACTGTCTTGTGAATATATTGTTTCTGAAGTGCTATCGGGCAACCATTGCAGCGTTGAATGTAAGTCCTCAAGAATATTGTTGGGGTGCGCCACCAGAAGCGCCCCTTGCTGGATAAGCCAGTGTGTTCCTTCGCTACCTGGATTGCCAAGCGAACCGGGTAACGCATAAACGTTACGATTTTGTTCCAAAGCATAGCGTGCTGTAACTAACGAACCGCTTTTCAGCGAGGCCTCTATCACCAACACCCCCAAGCTCAAACCACTGATGATACGATTACGTCGAGGAAAGTTGACCGCATGCGGGGCCATATCAAGTGGGAATTCAGAAATCAGTGCGCCGCCACTGCTAATGATTTCTCGCGCCAGCGATTGATGGCTTTTAGGGTAGATATGTTGCAGACCACTCCCCAACACCGCCACGGTTTTACCCTGTGCCTCTAACGCAGCTCGATGCGCCACGCCATCAATGCCGCGAGCTAAACCACTGGTAATAGTTAATCCACTTAGCGCCAATTGCTGAGTAAACCAGCTTCCCCATTGTTTGCCATAATGGGTGCAATGACGGCTCCCTACCACGCCCAGTTGCGGTGTTTGCAGAGCATTCACACTTCCGGCGACATACAGCAATGATGGACGTCGGCTGATTTCCGTTAACGCCGAAGGATAATCTTCATCTATGCAGGCAACTAAATGATGCTCTTCATGCTCTAGCCATAAATACGTTCTTTCTAATTGGCGCGGACATAGCTCCCTAAACTGTTGCCGCTGTATTTCGCTCAATCCATGATCTGACAAGAGGCCATCATCAACAGGGGCACTATCCTGCAGCGCCAAGGCTAAATGTCTGACAAGCTGACTGCTTAATCCTTTAACATTTGCCAACCTGAGCATCCATTCAATTTTCTCCATGCCAAACTCCCTGTCAGCCGCGCTATCATGCGGTGCAATGCTGTCAATCGGGCATCAAAAAGTCTACAATATGAGGCAGTAATCTTTTCTTTAACGCATACAGATCTGGATATTTATGTCAGTTTTGCAGGTATTACATTTCCCTGATGATCGCCTTCGCAAAATCGCTGCGCCGGTGGCTACCGTAAACGCAGACGTTCAGCGTATTGTCGACGACATGTTCGAAACCATGTACGCCGAAGAAGGTATTGGCTTAGCGGCGACTCAGGTTGATATTCATCAGCGCATCATTGTGATTGATGTTTCTGAAAATCGTGACGAGCGTTTGGTTCTCATCAACCCGGAATTGCTAGAGAAAAGCGGTGAAACCGGGATTGAAGAAGGCTGCCTTTCTATCCCTGAGCAACGCGCGTTTGTACCGCGGGCTGAATGGGTCAAAGTGCGTGCGCAGGATCGCGATGGTAAAAGCTTTGAGCTTGAAACCGATGGCCTGCTGGCGATTTGTATCCAGCATGAAATCGATCATCTTGATGGCAAACTCTTCATTGATTATCTGTCGCCACTTAAACGTCAGCGTATTAAACAGAAACTGGAAAAGTTGGCCCGCCTTAACGCACGCGAAGATTAAGCGCGAATAGAAGGTTAAACTGTGTCTGCACCGCTCAAAATTATCTTTGCCGGTACACCTGACTTCGCAGCGCGTCATCTTGACGCGCTGCTTGCTTCTGAGCATCAGGTTATTGGTGTCTTTACCCAGCCCGATCGTCCTGCCGGACGCGGAAATAAACTCACACCGAGTCCAGTAAAAGTGCTGGCACAGGCACATGATGTGCCAGTGTATCAACCGAAATCCTTGAAGCCTGAAGAGAATCAGCAGCTGGTTGCCGATCTGCAGGCCGACATTATGGTGGTTGTCGCATATGGTTTGATCCTGCCGAAAGCAGTGCTGACAATGCCGCGCCTGGGTTGTATTAATGTGCACGGTTCGCTTTTGCCGCGCTGGCGCGGTGCCGCCCCAATTCAACGTTCTCTTTGGGCTGGGGACAATGAAACCGGTGTGACCATCATGCAAATGGATGTTGGCCTCGATACCGGTGACATGCTGCATAAGCTTTCTTGTCCAATTACCGCGGAAGACACGAGCGCTTCACTCTATGAAAAGCTGGCACAGCTCGGTCCACAGGGCATGCTGTTAACGCTGGATTTGCTGGCAAGTGGTCAGGCTCAGCCTGAAGTGCAAGATGAAGCGCTAGTCTCTTACGCGGAAAAGCTGAGCAAAGAGGAGGCGCGCCTCGATTGGTCGCTTTCTGCTGTGCAGTTGGAACGTTGTATCCGTGCCTTCAATCCATGGCCAATGAGCTACTTCATGGTGGATGAACAGCCGGTAAAGGTGTGGCAGGCGAGCGTTTTGCCGCATCAAAATAAACAACCGGGTGAGATACTGCATGCCGATAAACAGGGTATTCAGATTGCGACAGCCGATGGCGTGCTCAATCTACTGTCACTCCAACCTGCCGGTAAAAAAGCCATGTCCGCACAGGACCTGCTAAATTCGCGCCGTGAATGGTTCACTCCTGGAACTGTTTTGGCCTGATCCTCCAAGCCCGGTTAAACCGGGCTTTTTGTTTGATAAATGAAAATGAAAAAGACAATCAACCTGCGTAGCCTGGCCGCGCAACTCATCGAACGCGTTGTGGATAAAGGCGAATCGCTTAGCGCTGTTTTGCCTGGTGCGCAAAAAACGTTATCCGATAAAGATGGCGCACTGCTGCAAGAGCTGTGCTTCGGCGTGATGCGCACATTGCCACAGCTGGAAGCCTTAATTGGTAAATTGATGGAGCGCACCTTAACCGGTAAACAGCGTGTGTTGCATTATTTGATGATGGTGGGGCTTTATCAGTTAGTCTACACCCGCGTACCTGCGCATGCAGCTCTGGCAGAAACCGTTGCGGGTGCTGAAGCTCTTAAGCGCGCAAATTTGAAAGGTCTACTCAATGGCGTACTACGCCAGTTCCAGCGCCAGCAGGAAACACTGCTAGCCGAAGTCGCTCAAGGTACACAACGTTACTGGCATCCCGGCTGGTTATTGAAACGTCTGCAGGCGGCATGGCCAGAACAGTGGCAGCACATTGTTGAAGCAAACAATCAGAGGCCGCCGATGTGGCTACGCGTCAATCGCCAGCATCACGATCGCGATGCCTGGCTGGCGTTACTGCAGGCAGAAGAGAAAGTGGCTTTCGCGGGCGACGCATCCGATGCCTTGCGTCTTGAGTTTCCCGCTCCAGTTAGCCATCTGCCAGGTTTCGAACAAGGCTGGGTGACGGTGCAGGATCTCTCAGCACAACGTTGCGCGCTGCTGCTGGAGCCTAAGGATGGTGAATCCATTCTCGATCTCTGCGCCGCGCCAGGGGGCAAAACCACACATATTCTTGAAATTGCCCCGCAGGCAAAAGTATTAGCCGTCGATATTGATCAGCAACGTTTGCTCCGCGTGCATGAAAATCTGCAACGCTTGGGTATGCAGGCCGAGGTGCGCCAGGGGGACGGGCGTACACCGGCAGAGTGGTGTGGCGACAGGCAGTTTGATCGCATCTTGCTGGATGCACCTTGCTCAGCCACTGGCGTTATTCGCCGCCATCCAGACATCAAGTGGTTGCGACGCGATCGAGATATTTCTGAGCTGGCGAATTTGCAGCGTGAAATTCTCGAGGCCGTTTGGCCACGCCTGAAGTCCGGCGGCACAATGATTTACGCCACTTGTTCAATCCTGCCTGAAGAAAACCATCAGCAAATCAGTGCTTTTTTAGCGGCACACGGTGATGCCGTAGCAGTGGCAATCCCACAAGGACAAATCAATGGCTGGCAGGTATTCCCAACCGTCGATGGCGGTGACGGCTTCTTCTACGCTAAGCTGATGAAAAAATAGTGCGGCACACTCTGACAAGAGCATCTAAGCCATGAAAATCATTATCCTCGGCGCCGGTCAGGTCGGCGGAACCCTCGCAGAAAATCTGGTGGGGGAAAACAACGATATTACGGTAGTTGATAGCGATGCGGCCCGACTGCGACTGCTGCAAGACAAATTTGACCTGCGCGTTGTACATGGCCATGGTTCGCACCCACGAATCCTGCGCGAAGCGGGTGCCGAAGATGCCGACATGTTGGTGGCGGTAACCAACTCCGACGAAACCAATATGGTGGCTTGCCAGATTGCCTATTCACTTTTTAATACACCAAACCGCATCGCGCGGATCCGTGCGGCAGAATATTTACGCGATGCTGAGAAATTGTTTGTGCCTGAAGCAGTACCTATTGATCATCTGATTTCTCCGGAACAGTTGGTTATTGATAACATCTATCGTCTTATCCAGTATCCAGGCGCGCTTCAGGTAGTCAATTTTGCCGAAGGCAAAGTGAGCCTTGCGGTAGTAAAAGCTTATTACGGTGGCCCGCTGGTAGGAAACCCTTTATCTATCATGCGTGAGCATATGCCGCATATTGATACTCGTGTCGCCGCCATTTTCCGCCAAGATCGTCCGATTCGCCCGCAAGGTTCCACTATCGTAGAGGCCGGCGATGAGGTGTTCTTTATTGCAGCGAGTCAGCATATTCGCGCGGTAATGAGCGAGATGCAGCGCCTGGAAAAACCTTATAAACGCATCATGCTGGTTGGTGGCGGCAATATCGGCTTTGGCCTGGCGCAGCGTCTGGAAAAACAATATAGCGTGAAGTTAATTGAGCGCAATCAACAACGCGCGGCAGAACTGGCTGAACGTCTACACGATACCATTGTTTTTTATGGCGATGCTTCGGATCAGGAACTGCTGGCCGAAGAGCATGTTGATCAGGTCGATCTCTTCATTGCCGTTACCAATGATGATGAAGCCAACATTATGTCAGCAATGCTGGCTAAGAAAATGGGGGCTAAAAAAGTAATGGTGCTGATCCAGCGCCGCGCCTATGTAGATCTGGTGCAAGGAAGCGTGATCGACATTGCGATCTCTCCACAACAAGCCACTATCTCCGCTTTATTGAGCCATGTTCGTAAAGCCGATATTGTCGGCGTCTCATCACTACGTCGCGGCATTGCTGAAGCTATCGAAGCCATCGCACACGGCGATGAAACCACTTCGCGCGTGGTTGGACGGTTAATAGAAGATATTAAACTACCACCCGGAACGATAATTGGTGCCGTTGTCCGCGGTGATGAAGTCATCATTGCAAATGATAATGTACGTGTAGAACAAGGCGACCATGTAATTATGTTCCTGACAGATAAGAAATTTGTCCCGGATGTTGAGCGTCTTTTCCAGCCGAGTCCTTTCTTCCTCTAAATACTGCGGGTTCTGGCCCGCAGCCAAAAATTACGCTTAATCCGTTGTTATAATGGCAATTGCGCGAAGGTTTGTTAGACTTTAGCAATTGGCCAAGGCAAGGAGATAACAATGAGTTTATTCAAAGAGTTTCGTGATTTTGCAATGCGCGGGAACGTAGTAGATCTGGCTGTCGGTGTGATCATTGGTGCCGCTTTCGGCAAGATTGTATCCTCATTAGTCGCTAACATCATTATGCCACCCCTTGGCTTGCTGATTGGCGGCGTCGATTTCAAACAGTTTAAATGGGTATTAAAACCTGCAGAAGGTGATATCCCGGCAGTGGTTATGGAGTACGGTAATTTTATTCAGACCGTTTTTGATTTTGTGATTGTTGCCTTTGCCATCTTCCTGGCAATTAAAGTAATGAATAAGCTGTATCAGAAAAAAGAAGTTGAAAAGGCTGCACCAAAGCCAACGAATGAAGAGTTACTGCTTACTGAAATTCGCGATCTGTTAAAGCAAAATAATCAAGAAAAATTATGATAAAAAGCCGCCTGAATTAGGCGGCTTTTTTGATTGTTAGCAGAAGGCCAGTGATAAACTTTTCTGCTTATCACTGGCCTCCCAGTTACGCCCTTTTGCGTGTTTGTCTTTTCGTTGATAGCTGCCCTTTCCTTTCTCATTCTTTTCAATACGCTGACGAAACAGCGGATCATGTAGCAGTGCTTCAAGTGCATTATCCTTGATTTTACCTTTTTGATGCTGATAGCGGCTCATCTTGTCCTCCGATTAGTAACGGCGCAACTATATTCCTTTCATTACAAAACTCAATCCTTGCTGCAACAAATTTCAGGATGAGGCTCTTCACCCTTTTCCAGGGCCTCCAGAATTGAACAGCAGGCGCTGCTATGCAAATCACCGCAGCAAGTTTCGGCTAAACGGTGCAACGATCGTTGGATCGTCTGCAATTCTGCGATCATGCCATTCACTTCGTCCAAACGCTTCGCAACAATGGCTTTTGATTCCTGGCAGGTATGATGTTCCGGATCGATACGGATCGACAAAAGACCGCGGATTGAATCCAGACTAAATCCGAGTTGACGACCATAGCGAATAAAACGCAGGCGTTGTAAATCGTCCTCGTTGTAAAGACGAAAGCCACCTTCGGTACGTACCTCGTGATTCATCATCTGCTGTTTTTCATAAAAGCGGATGGTATCGGGCGTAACATCCGCCATTTTTGCCAGCTGGCCGATCCGATACATGCTATTCCTCCTGCTGCAAACGTTGATGAATAACGTCGCTATATTCACCGTGCAGGAAGTCGGTACTGATTCCAGCCTGGTGAAGCTTTATTTTAAGCAGCGTTAAATGTTTCGATAATTCCCGCGCTTTTTCATTATCTGGATTTAATTCTCGTAATAAGTCATGAAGTGCTAATGCTTCGCGACGCATCTCCAGTTCCGGGGGCAAATAGCCGGAGTTTTTCAACAGGCGATAAGCAGTGCGTAGTTCTACCGGCACTCCGCTATCATCCTCTAAATGTAAAGGTGCACCCTCACCGGGCAGATTGCTCAGCTCACCTTTTTCCTGAGCCTCGCGGATGTGCTGCTCAACAAGTTGATCGATTAGCCACATAAGTGAACCCCAGACGGTGATATCTGCCAGCAGCATAGCGAAAGAGGAGGAAATGGAAAGGAATTACGGACAATAAAAAACCCGCCGAAGCGGGTCTTTTACGTTACTGCAAATTACTCTGCAGTAGCTTCTGCTTGAGCTTCTGGACGATCAACCAGCTCGATGTAAGCCATCGGAGCGTTGTCACCAGCACGGAAGCCACACTTCAAAATGCGAGTGTAACCACCGGCACGGCTCGCGAAACGCGGGCCCAGCTCGTTAAACAGTTTTGCCACGATCTCGTTATCACGAGTGCGGGCGAATGCCAGACGACGATTAGCTACGCTGTCGGTCTTGGCAAGAGTAATCAGCGGCTCAACTACGCGGCGCAGCTCTTTGGCTTTCGGCAGAGTCGTCTTAATGATCTCATGACGAACCAGAGAACCAGCCATGTTGCGGAACATAGCCTGACGATGGCTGCTGTTGCGGTTCAGTTGACGACCACTCTTACGATGGCGCATGACCTTATCCTTCTCAGTGAAACCTTAACCTGTGATCCGGTTATTCATCAGCAATGCTTGCCGGTGGCCAGTTTTCTAGGCGCATGCCCAGAGACAAACCACGTGAAGCAAGCACATCTTTAATCTCGGTAAGAGATTTTTTACCCAGGTTAGGCGTTTTAAGCAGCTCAACCTCGGTACGCTGTACCAGATCACCGATGTAGTGGATAGCTTCTGCCTTAAGGCAGTTAGCAGAGCGGACAGTCAATTCCAGATCGTCAACAGGGCGCAGCAGGATCGGATCGAATTCTGGTTTCTCTTCTTTCACTTCCGGCTGACGTACATCACGTAAGTCAACGAAAGCTTCCAGTTGTTCTGCCAGGATGGTCGCCGCACGACGAATCGCCTCTTCAGGATCGATTGTGCCATTGGTTTCCATTTCGATGACCAGCTTGTCCAGGTCGGTACGCTGTTCTACACGCGCTGCTTCAACATTGTAGGCAATACGGTCTACAGGGCTGTAGCAAGCGTCAACCAACAGACGGCCGATTGGGCGCTCATCTTCTTCCGAATGAATTCGGGCAGAAGCCGGCACATAACCACGACCACGCTGAACTTTGATACGCATGCTAATAGATGCGTTTTCATCGGTCAGATGGCAGATCACATGCTGCGGCTTGACGATTTCAACATCACCGTCGTGGGTGATGTCGGCTGCAGTCACAGGGCCAATGCCAGATTTATTCAGAGTAAGGATAACTTCATCTTTGCCCTGAACTCTTACCGCCAACCCTTTCAGGTTAAGCAGGATTTCCAGGATATCTTCCTGTACGCCCTCTTTGGTGGAGTACTCATGAAGCACACCATCAATCTCAACCTCGGTCACCGCGCAACCCGGCATGGAAGAAAGCAGAATACGGCGCAGTGCGTTACCAAGAGTATGGCCAAAGCCACGCTCTAACGGCTCAAGGGTCACCTTGGCGTGCGTCGAACTCACTTGCTCGATATCTACCAGGCGCGGTTTTAGAAACTCTGTCACAGAACCCTGCATTGTGTCCTCTCTTTGGTACTAAGCTTTACTTAGAGTAAAGCTCGACGATCAGGTGTTCGTTAATGTCCGCAGACAGATCGGTACGTTCAGGAATACGCTTGAACACACCTTCCATCTTAGTAGCATCAACTTCCAGCCAGGTTGGCTTTTCACGCTGCTCAGCCAGCTCCAGAGCGGCCTTCACGCGAGATTGCTGTTTGGCTTTCTCACGGATGCTTACGACATCATTCGGAGATACCTGATAAGAAGCGATGTTAACAACGCGGCCGTTCACCAGGATAGATTTATGGCTAACCAGCTGACGTGCTTCTGCACGAGTGGCGCCAAAGCCCATACGGTAAACTACGTTATCCAGACGGCCTTCCAGCAGAGCCAGCAGGTTTTCACCTGTGTTGCCTTTCAGACGTGCTGCTTCTTTATAGTAGTTGCGGAACTGACGCTCCAGCACGCCGTACATACGACGAACTTTTTGCTTTTCACGCAACTGGCCGCCGTAGTCAGAGAGACGCGGTTTACGCGCACCATGCTGACCAGGTGGTTGTTCAATTTTGCACTTGGTATCGATCGCGCGAACGCCAGACTTAAGGAATAAGTCGGTACCCTCACGACGGCTCAGCTTGAGCTTAGGACCCAAATATCTTGCCATTTTCTTTCTCCAACTAACCTAAAAACGGGCGTTAAACGCGACGTTTTTTCGGCGGACGACAACCGTTGTGAGGGATTGGAGTCACATCAGTAATATTAGTGATGCGGAAACCAGCAGCGTTCAGAGCACGAATTGTTGATTCGCGGCCTGGACCTGGACCCTTAACCATAACTTCCAGATTCTTAATACCGTAATCTTTCACTGCTTCTGCACAGCGCTCTGCAGCTACCTGGGCAGCAAACGGAGTAGATTTACGTGAACCGCGGAAACCGGAACCACCGGCGGTTGCCCAACCCAGTGCGTTACCCTGACGATCAGTAATGGTAACGATGGTGTTGTTAAAAGATGCATGGACATGAGCCACGCCATCTGAGACTTGTTTTCTTACACGCTTACGTGCACGAACTGGTGCCTTTGCCATTATTTACTCACCCCGATTATTTCTTGATCGGTTTACGCGGACCCTTACGGGTACGTGCATTGGTCTTAGTACGCTGACCGCGTACTGGCAGACCACGACGATGGCGTAAACCACGATAGCAGCCAAGGTCCATCAGACGCTTGATGCTCAGGGTGATTTCACGGCGCAGATCACCTTCAACAACGAATTTACCAACTGCTTCACGCAGCTGTTCAATTTGTTCTTCAGACAGCTCTCTGATCTTAACATTTTCAGCGATACCCGTTGAAGCGCAGATGGCTTTAGAACGGGTCTTACCGATACCGAAGATCGAAGTTAATGCGATCACGGTATGTTTTTGATCAGGAATGTTAATGCCTGCTATACGGGCCACTATGCACTCCTATAATTAAACAAATGCGTCCCATGCTGAAAAGCCCGTTTTCAGGATACTCAAATGGTAACGCATCGACATACAAAAGATTGGCTGGCTAATCTAGCCAGCTCAACCCGACTTTGCAAGAAAAATATGTGACAATATCAGCCTTGGCGCTGTTTATGCTTTGGCTCGGCGCTGCAAATCACACGTACGACACCGTCGCGGCGAATGATTTTGCAGTTACGACATAATTTCTTGACGGAAGCACGAACTTTCATTTTTACTCTCCGTAACTTCTCAAGCACCCGAATTAACGGCCGTAGCCCTTCAGGTTAGCTTTCTTCAATGCAGACTCGTACTGACTCGACATCATCAGAGTTTGCACTTGAGCCATAAAGTCCATGATGACGACCACTACAATGAGCAGTGATGTACCGCCAAAGTAGAATGGAACTTTCATAGCATCACGCATGAACTCCGGGATCAGGCAGATAAACGTAATATACAGTGCGCCGATTAAGGTCAGACGTGTCATTACTTTATCGATATACTTCGCCGTTTGCTCTCCCGGACGAATTCCCGGTACGAATGCACCAGACTTCTTCAGGTTATCTGCTGTTTCACGTGGGTTGAATACCAACGCCGTATAGAAGAAACAGAAGAAGATGATTGCAGTCGCATAGAGTAGCACATAAAGCGGCTGTCCTGGTTGCAAATACAGCGAAATTGTTGTCAGCCAGTTCCAACCGGTTCCGCCCCCGAACCATGATGCTATGGTCGCTGGGAACAGAATAATGCTGGAAGCAAAAATAGCTGGGATTACGCCCGCCATGTTCACTTTCAACGGTAAATGTGTGCTCTGTGCAGCATATACACGACGACCTTGCTGACGTTTAGCGTAGTTGACCACAATGCGGCGCTGGCCACGCTCTACGAAAATAACAAAGAACGTCACTGCAAATACTAGAACTGCAACCAACAGCAACAGAAGGAAGTGCAGGTCACCTTGCCGCGCTTGCTCGATGGTATGGCCAATGGCCGGCGGGAGACCCGCAACGATACCAGCGAAGATAATGATCGAGATACCGTTGCCGATACCTCGTTCAGTAATCTGTTCACCCAGCCACATCAGGAACATCGTCCCGGTAACCAGACTTACAACAGCGGTAAAGTAGAATGCAAAGCCTGGATTCATTACCAGTCCTTGCATTCCAGGCATATTCGGTAGACCGGTAGCAATACCGATCGACTGGAATACAGCCAGAACCAGTGTGCCATAGCGAGTGTACTGGCTAATCTTACGACGACCAGCTTCACCCTCTTTCTTAATCTCAGCTAACGCCGGATGAACCACCGTTAACAGCTGGATAATAATAGAGGCCGAAATGTACGGCATAATACCCAGCGCGAAGATTGAGGCACGACTGAGAGCACCACCAGAGAACATGTTAAACATTTCAATGATGGTGCCACGCTGTTGCTCAAGCAGTTTGGCAAGTACAGTGGCATCGATACCGGGGATTGGAATAAAAGAGCCAATGCGGAAGACAATGAGTGCACCGATTACAAACAACAGTCTGCGCTTCAGTTCACCAAAGCCACCTTTGGCACTTTGAAAATCTAATCCCGGTTGCTTTGCCATCTGCTACTTATTCCTCGATTTTACCGCCAGCAGCTTCGATTGCAGCACGAGCACCTTTGGTGACACGCAGACCGCGAACCGTTACCGGTGCAGAAACTTCACCAGAGAGAATCACTTTCGCGAATTCAATCTGAACACCGATAATATTGGCCGCTTTCAGCGTATTCAGGTCAACAATACCGCCTTCAACTTTCGCCAGATCAGACAGACGAACTTCTGTGGTGATCATTGCTTTGCGAGAGGTGAAACCGAATTTCGGCAGACGACGATACAGAGGCATCTGACCACCCTCGAAACCGCGACGTACGCCACCGCCAGAACGAGAGTTCTGACCTTTGTGACCACGACCACCAGTTTTACCGAGGCCAGAACCGATACCACGACCCAGACGCTTAGTAGCGTGTTTAGACCCTTCGGCCGGAGACAGAGTGTTTAAACGCATCTCTTACTCCTCCACTTTCAGCATGTAGGAAATCGCGTTAACCATACCGCGTACTGCAGGCGTGTCTTCACGCTCTACGGTGTGGCCAATGCGACGCAGACCCAAGCCAACCAGAGTCGCTTTGTGCTTAGGCAGGCGGCCGATTGAACTGCGGGTTTGTGTAATTTTAATTGTCTTAGCCATCGTGATTACCCCAGAATTTCTTCAACGGATTTACCACGCTTGGCAGCGACCATTTCCGGAGAATTCATATTGCCCAGGCCATCGATAGTTGCACGAACCACGTTAATCGGGTTAGTAGAACCATACGCTTTAGCCAGAACGTTATGTACTCCAGCGACTTCTAAAACGGCGCGCATTGCACCGCCGGCGATGATACCGGTACCTTCAGAAGCCGGCTGCATGAACACACGAGAACCCGTGTGAGCACCTTTAACAGGGTGCTGCAGGGTGCCGTGAGTCAGCGCGACGTTAATCATATTGCGACGGGCTTTCTCCATCGCTTTCTGGATCGCTGCTGGAACTTCACGCGCTTTACCGTAACCAAAACCAACGCGGCCGTTACCATCACCCACTACAGTCAGTGCGGTGAAGGAGAAAATACGACCACCTTTTACAGTTTTAGATACACGGTTTACCGCGATCAGTTTTTCCTGCAGTTCGCCAGCTTGTTTCTCGATGTTTGACATCTTAGACCTCTACCTTAGAACTGAAGGCCAGCTTCACGGGCAGCATCTGCCAGTGCCTGGACACGACCATGATATTGGAACCCGGAACGGTCGAAAGAGACATTTTTGATGCCTTTCTCAACAGCGCGCTCAGCCAGAGCTTTACCTACAGCTGCAGCGGCGTCTTTGTTACCGGTATACTTCAGTTGTTCGGCAATAGCTTTTTCTACAGTAGAAGCAGCAACCAGAACTTCGGAACCGTTCGGGGCGATCACCTGTGCGTAGATATGACGCGGGGTACGATGTACCACCAGGCGAGTAGCACCCAGCTCTTTGAGCTTGCGACGTGCACGGGTCGCACGACGGATACGAGCAGATTTCTTATCCATAGTGTTACCTTACTTCTTCTTAGCCTCTTTGGTACGCACGACTTCGTCGGCGTAACGAACACCCTTGCCTTTGTAAGGCTCAGGACGACGGTAGGCGCGCAGATCAGCTGCAACCTGACCAATCAGCTGTTTATCAGCGCCTTTCAGCACGATCTCAGTCTGAGTTGGACATTCAGCAGTGATGCCGGCCGGCAGTGCATGGTCAACAGGGTGAGAGAAGCCCAGGGCCAAGCTCACAGAGTTGCCTTTAACAGCTGCACGATAACCAACACCAACCAGTTGCAGCTTCTTGGTGAAGCCTTCGGTAACACCGATAACCATGCCGTTCAGCAGCGCACGAGCAGTACCTGCTTGTGCCCAACCATCCGCATAACCTTCGCGTGGAGCGAAAGTCAGGGCGTTGTCTGCATGCTTAACTTCTACAGCACTGTTGATAGTACGAGTCAGCTCGCCGTTTTTGCCTTTGATCGAAACTTCCTGACCGCTGAGTTTTACCTCTACGCCCGCAGGAACAACGACAGGTGCTTTTGCAACACGAGACATTTTATCCTCCGATTACGCTACGTAGCAGATAATTTCGCCACCAAGACCAGCTTGGCGCGCTGCACGATCAGTCATGACACCTTTAGAGGTAGAGATTACAGCGATGCCCAGACCAGCCATTACTTTTGGCAGCTCATCTTTTTTCTTATAGATGCGCAGACCTGGACGGCTAACACGCTGAATGCTCTCAACCACAGCCTTGCCCTGGAAATATTTAAGTGTTACTTCCAGCTCAGACTTGATGTCGCCTTCGATTTTAAAATCTTCAATATAGCCTTCTTCCTTCAGCACGTTGGCAATTGCCACTTTCAGCTTGGAGGAAGGCATAGAGACCGCAACTTTGTTCGCGGCCTGACCGTTACGGATACGGGTCAGCATATCCGCGATCGGATCTTGCATGCTCATCTGTGTTACTCCCGTGATTCAAATGGTGACAATTACCAGCTAGCCTTTTTAAGACCCGGGATTTCACCGCGCATTGCGGCTTCACGGACCTTGATACGGCTCAACCCAAACTTCCGCAGGAAACCGTGCGGACGACCTGTCTGACGGCAGCGGTTACGCTGACGTGAAGGGCTGGAATCACGCGGCAGACTCTGCAGCTTGAGAACGGCATCCCAACGGTCTTCGTCGGACGCGTTCACATCAGAAATGATCGCTTTCAGTTCAACACGCTTAGCGAAGAACTTGTCTGCTAATTTCACACGCTTAACTTCGCGTGCTTTCATAGATTGCTTAGCCATTAAGTAACCCTACCTTACTTGCGGAACGGGAAGTCAAAGGCAGCCAGCAGAGCACGGCCTTCATCATCAGATTTCGCAGTAGTGGTAATGGTAATATCCAAACCACGAACGCGATCGACTTTGTCATAATCGATTTCTGGGAAGATGATCTGCTCACGAACGCCCATGCTGTAGTTACCACGACCGTCGAAAGACTTCGCAGATAAACCACGGAAGTCACGGATACGAGGTACAGCAACAGTGATCAGACGCTCAAAGAACTCCCACATGCGCTCGCCGCGCAGAGTTACTTTACAGCCGATCGGATAGCCCTGACGGATTTTGAAGCCTGCAACTGATTTGCGTGCTTTGGTGATCAGCGGTTTTTGACCGGAGATTGCTGCCAGGTCTGCTGCTGCGTTATCCAGCAGTTTCTTGTCAGCGATCGCTTCACCAACACCCATGTTCAGGGTGATCTTCTCGACCCGAGGGACTTGCATGACAGAATTGTAGCCGAACTCTGTCATGAGTTTCTGGACTACTTCGTCTTTGTAGTAATCATGCAGTTTCGCCATCGTACTACTCCAAATTACTTGATAGTTTCGCTATTAGACTTGAAGAAACGGACTTTTTTGCCGTCTTCGAATCTAAAGCCTACACGGTCAGCCTTGCCGGTTGCCGCATT
The DNA here is from genome assembly GCF_900215435.1 of Candidatus Pantoea floridensis. Lineage (NCBI taxonomy): Bacteria > Pseudomonadati > Pseudomonadota > Gammaproteobacteria > Enterobacterales > Erwiniaceae > Pantoea > Candidatus Pantoea floridensis. The sequence continues at coordinate 2,312,353 of NZ_OCMY01000001.1, read as the reverse complement.
GAAGAGTGCAACGTTAGAAACCTGAATAGCAGCTTCTTTTTCAACGATGCCGCCTGGTTGGTTCAGGGCCGGGACCGGCTTCTGATGTTTCTTAACCAGGTTGATACCTTCAACGATGACCTTACCAGAAGTCAGGACATTCTTTACTTTACCGCGTTTACCTTTGTCTTTGCCGGTAAGCACGATAACTTCGTCGTTACGACGGATTTTCGCTGCCATTGCTCGCTCCTTAGAGTACTTCTGGTGCCAGAGAGATAATTTTCATGAACTTTTCAGTACGAAGTTCACGAGTTACCGGCCCAAAAATACGCGTACCGATAGGTTGCTCGCTGTTATTGTTTAAAATAACGCATGCATTACCATCGAAGCGAATGACAGAACCGTCCGGGCGACGAACACCCTTCCTGGTGCGCACCACTACCGCTTTCAGGACATCACCTTTTTTCACCTTGCCACGAGGAATTGCTTCCTTGATGGTCACTTTGATGATATCGCCGACGCCTGCGTAGCGACGGTGCGAGCCACCCAGAACCTTGATACACATTACGCGACGTGCACCGGAGTTGTCGGCGACGTTCAGCATAGTCTGTTCTTGGATCATTTTAGTGCTCCGCTAATGTCAACTACTACTTCGGGACCCAAACCTCAGGTCGTTAAAAAGCCCCATAATTGAGGGCGCGGCATTATAACACCGGTTCTCGCACATGGGTAGAAAAAATGAACGGCTCAGACGAGCCGTTCATTTTATTTTTTAGAGGAAGCGGATTCTATTACAGAACCGCTTTCTCTACAACGCGAACCAGCGTCCAAGACTTAGTCTTAGACAGCGGACGAGTTTCGCGGATTTCTACCACGTCACCAATACCGCATTCGTTGTTCTCGTCATGGATGTGCAGCTTAGTCGTACGCTTGATGAATTTACCGTAGATCGGGTGTTTCACGACACGTTCGATAGCAACAACTGCAGATTTCTGCATTTTGTCACTAATAACACGACCCTGCAGAGTACGGATTTTATCGGTCATTACGCCGCCTTCTCAGTCAGTAAAGTCTTAACACGTGCAACATTACGGCGCACTTGCTTCAACAGATGGGTCTGCTGAAGTTGGCCGGATGCTGCTTGCATGCGCAGGTTAAACTGCTCACGCAGCAGGTTAAGTAGCTCAGTGTTCAGCTCTTCAACGCTTTTTTCACGCAGCTCATTTGCTTTCATTACATCACCGTCTTAGTAACAAAGGTGGTTTTGATAGGCAGTTTTGCTGCTGCCAGCTTGAAGGCTTCACGGGCCAGCTCTTCCGGAACGCCGTCCATTTCATACAGGACTTTACCCGGTTGAATGAGGGCAACCCAATACTCCACGTTACCCTTACCTTTACCCATACGCACTTCCAGCGGCTTCTCGGTAATTGGTTTGTCCGGGAATACACGGATCCAAATTTTACCTTGACGCTTAACTGCACGGGTCATAGCACGACGTGCTGCTTCGATCTGACGAGCAGTCAGACGACCACGGCCAACAGCTTTCAGACCGAAAGTACCGAAGCTGACATCCGTACCTTGCGCCAGACCACGGTTGCGGCCTTTGTGCACTTTACGGAATTTCGTACGCTTTGGTTGTAACATCAGCGACTCTCCTTACTTACGGCCTTTACGCTGCTGCTTTTTAGGTTGAGCAGCCGGTTCCGGTTGTTCAACAGCAGCCATACCACCCAGGATCTCGCCTTTGAAGATCCATACCTTAACGCCGATTACACCATAAGTGGTGTGCGCTTCAGAGGTGTTGTAGTCAATGTCTGCACGCAGTGTGTGCAACGGTACGCGACCTTCACGGTACCATTCGGTACGTGCGATCTCGGCACCGCCCAAACGGCCGCTGACTTCAACTTTAATACCCTTCGCGCCCAGACGCATTGCGTTCTGTACAGCACGCTTCATAGCACGACGGAACATCACACGACGCTCCAGCTGTGAAGTGATGCTATCAGCAACCAATTTAGCGTCCAGTTCCGGCTTACGGACTTCGGCGATATTGATCTGTGCAGGAACGCCAGCGATTTTCGCGACGACCGTACGCAGTTTTTCTACGTCTTCACCTTTCTTACCGATAACGATACCCGGGCGAGCAGTGTGAATAGTCACACGGATGCTCTTAGCCGGACGCTCGATAACGATACGAGATACAGACGCTTTAGACAGTTCCTTAGTCAGGAACTGACGGACTTTAAAATCGCTGTCCAGGTTGTCAGCGAATTCTTTGGTGTTCGCAAACCAGGTAGAGTTCCATGGTTTTACAATACCCAGGCGAATACCATTAGGATGTACTTTCTGACCCATTGCTAGTCTCCAGAGTCTCAGCGATCGGACACAACCACAGTAATGTGGCTGGTGCGCTTCAGGATGCGATCTGCACGACCTTTCGCACGCGGCATAATGCGCTTCATGCTTGGGCCTTCGTCTACGAAGATTTTCGCGACTTTCAGATCGTCGATATCAGCGCCATCGTTGTGTTCGGCGTTCGCAATGGCAGATTCCAGGACTTTCTTAACCAACACAGCAGCTTTTTTGTTGGTGTAGGTCAGAATATCCAGAGCCTGCGACACTTTCTTACCGCGAATCAGGTCTGCCACCAGGCGAACCTTCTGAGCAGAAGAACGAGCATGGCGATGTTGAGCAATAGTTTCCATCTCTTCCTCCTACTTATTTCTTCTTGGCTTTCTTATCTGCAGCATGGCCGCGATAAGTACGTGTCGGTGCAAATTCACCCAGTTTGTGGCCGACCATTTCGTCGGAAACAAAGACAGGAACGTGCTGACGACCATTATGGACAGCGATGGTCAAACCGATCATGTTAGGGAAGATCGTTGAACGACGGGACCAAGTGCGCAGGGGCTTCTTGTCACCGCTTTCCACCGCTTTCTCTACCTTCTTCAGCAAGTGCAGGTCAATAAAAGGACCTTTCTTGAGAGAACGTGGCATGGCTTATCCTCTAAAATTATTTGCTACGGCGACGTACGATAAATTTATCAGTACGCTTGTTGCTACGGGTCTTCTTACCTTTGGTCTGAACGCCCCACGGAGTTACCGGGTGCTTACCAAAGTTACGACCTTCACCACCACCGTGCGGGTGATCGACTGGGTTCATCGCAGTACCGCGAACGGTAGGACGAACACCACGCCAACGGGTTGCACCAGCTTTACCCAGTACGCGCAGCATGTGCTCAGAGTTGCCGACTTCGCCGAGAGTTGCACGACATTCGGATTCAACTTTGCGCATTTCGCCTGAACGCAGACGCAGGGTAACGTAGGAACCTTCACGCGCAACGATCTGCACGTAAGTACCGGCTGAGCGAGCAATCTGACCGCCTTTGCCTGGCTTCATTTCTACGTTATGAACGGTAGAACCCACCGGGATGTTACGCATCGGCAGGGTATTACCTGCTTTAATCGCAGCATCAACGCCAGATTGAATCTGATCGCCGGCTTTCAGGCCTTTAGGGGCCAGGATGTAACGGCGCTCGCCATCTTTATACAGAACCAGTGCGATGTTCGCAGAACGGTTCGGATCGTACTCAAGACGCTCAACAACTGCTGGGATACCATCTTTGTTGCGTTTGAAGTCAACAATACGGTAAGCCTGCTTGTGACCACCACCGATATGACGGGTAGTGATACGACCATTGTTGTTACGACCACCGGATTTGCTGTTTTTTTCTACCAGCGGGGCAAATGGTTTGCCCTTGTGCAGCTCTGGGTTCACCACTTTAACTACGTGACGACGACCCGGAGATGTCGGTTTACATTTAACAACTGCCATTGTCTTTCTCCTCCGACTTACTCAGCGCCGCCGACGAAGTCCAGATTCTGGCCTTCCTTCAGGGTGACGTAAGCTTTTTTCCAGTCGCTACGACGACCGATACGCTGTCCGTGACGCTTAACTTTCCCTTTAACGACCAGGGTGTTTACGTCTTTAACTTCTACTTCGAACAGTTTCTCAACAGCAGCAACGATCTCTGCTTTGGTCGCGTCTTTAGCAACTTTGAGAACGATGGTATTGGTTTTTTCCATCGCAGTAGATGCTTTTTCTGATACGTGCGGTGCACGCACTACTTTCAGCAGACGTTCTTCACGGATCATGCCAGCATCTCCTCAACTTGCTTAACTGCTTCCGCAGTCATAACGACTTTGTCGAAGGCGATCAGGCTAACTGGGTCGATGCCCGCTGCATCACGCACGTCAACCTTATACAGGTTACGCGCAGCCAGGAACAGATTCTCATCCAGTTCACCGGTGATGATCAGCACATCTTGCAGCGCCATGTCTTTCAGTTTCTGTACCAGCAGCTTAGTTTTAGGCGCTTCTACAGAGAACGTCTCGACAACGATCAGACGGTCCTGACGTACCAGCTCGGACAGAATGCTTTTCAGCGCGCCGCGGTACATCTTTTTATTAACTTTTTGACTGTGGTCCTGCGGACGCGCAGCGAAGGTCACGCCACCTGAACGCCAGATCGGGCTCTTAACAGAACCTGAACGCGCACGGCCGGTACCCTTCTGGCGCCAAGGCTTTTTGCCTGAACCAGTTACTTCAGCACGAGTTTTCTGCGCACGAGTACCCTGACGAGCACCTGCGGCATAAGCAACAACAACCTGGTGAACCAGCGCTTCGTTGAAATCACGACCGAAGGTAGTTTCGGAAACAGTCAGCGCGCTCTGCGCGTCTTTCAGTACTAATTCCATTGCTATCCCCTTACGCCTTCACAGCTGGTTTAACAATCAGATCGCACCCAGTTGCACCCGGGACGCCACCTTTGACCAGCAGCAGGTTGCGCTCAGCGTCAACACGTACTACTTCCAGGCTCTGAACGGTTACGCGCTCATTACCCAGCTGACCAGCCATTTTCTTGCCTTTGAACACTTTGCCCGGAGTCTGGTTCTGACCGATAGAACCCGGAACGCGGTGTGACAAGGAGTTACCGTGTGTAGCGTCCTGGGTACGGAAGTTCCAGCGCTTAACGGTACCTGCGAAACCTTTACCTTTAGAGGTACCGGTAACGTCTACTTTTTTAACGTCAGCGAAAATTTCAACACTGATGCTCTGGCCAACAGAGAACTCTTCACCTTCGGTGCGGAATTCCCACAGACCACGGCCAGCGTCAACGCCAGCTTTAGCAAAATGACCTGCTTCAGGCTTGCTCACACGGCTTGCTTTTTTAGCACCGGTGGTAACCTGGATAGCTTGGTAACCATCGTTGTCCAGGCCTTTGACCTGAGTAACGCGGTTTGCTTCAACTTCGATAACGGTTACTGGGATTGAAACGCCATCTTCAGTGAAGATGCGGGTCATACCCACTTTTTTACCGACTAAACCAATCATTGTATCAACCTCTCAATCGCTCGATGACCTGATTAACCCAGGCTGATCTGCACGTCAACACCGGCAGCCAGATCCAGACGCATCAGAGCATCAACGGTTTTTTCAGTTGGCTCAACGATGTCTACCAGACGCTTGTGAGTGCGGATTTCGTACTGATCACGCGCGTCTTTGTTAACGTGCGGAGAGATCAGAACGGTAAAACGCTCTTTGCGGGTTGGCAGCGGGATCGGACCACGTACCTGCGCACCAGTGCGCTTGGCAGTCTCAACGATTTCCGCGGTTGATTGATCGATCAGGCGATGATCAAACGCTTTAAGACGGATACGGATTCTTTGGTTCGACATGAGACCAAGGCTCCAAACATTTTATAAACGAAAAGAATTACTACCCGCATCCATTACGATTGATGGAGGAGTGTAATCGTTCAGCATATAACTCCACAATTGGGAGTATTGTCAGGCGATACATAGACAGCTATCCCCTGCGATTCTGCTCGAATCGCGCCGCACCAATATCGGCAGGCCCGCGCATTATACGTAAATCAGCTTAGGAAGCAACCCGTGTTGTGTTTTTAACCACATCATTCTCGCTTTGAAGACGAAAAAACCCGCGACAATCGTTTTAATTGCCGCGGGCTGGCGAGATATAGCTTGTTCAACATAACTCTAATGTTCGTTTTGTTCTTTTAGTTGAGACTGAAGATAGTTTTGCAAACCGATTTTTTGCACTAGCTCGAGTTCCGTTTCCAGCCAATCGATGTGCCCTTCCTCCTCCGTGAGAATCTCAATCATCATGTCCCGGCTGACATAATCATGAACTTTGTCCGCATATGCTATTGCTTCGCGCAAATCCTTTGCGCCTTCAAGTTCTAATGCTAAGTCAGACTGCAGCATTTCCGGGACATCTTCACCAATGCGTAATCGCCCGAGATCTTGCAAGTTAGGAATGCCTTCCAGAAATAAGATACGTTCGATGTACTTGTCGGCATGCTTCATTTCATCGATTGACTCGTGATACTCAACATCGTTGAGGCGTGTTAAACCCCAGTTCTTAAACATACGCGCATGAAGGAAGTACTGATTAATTGCAACCAGCTCATTCCCCAGCAATTTATTGAGATAACTTATGATTCTACCGTCGCCCTTCATTTTGCTTCCTCCGCTTCCAACTACATAAATCGTAGATGCGGATAGTGGGAAGTCAAAAAAACGCGACAGTTATTGTGGTTATTGCCCGTTGTGTCAGGCTATCTCTTTATACGGTGGTACGTTTTGCAGTTCATCTTCCATAATTTCCCGAGCAAAGCGCACACATTTTCCACACTGCTTACCAATCGGCACCAATTGGCGGAGCTGCTGCATGGATTTAGGCTGATAGCGGCGAACCACTTCTCGGAGGGTTTTATCACTCACGGCATTACACAAGCAGACGTACATTTACTGCGGACTCCCGTACAATTTATGATCAAATTGTAAATGAGAATTGTTTTTATTTCAAACCTGCCTTTTATGTGGATTTAGTCATAACAAAAATTTCAGGTAAAAAAAAAGAGCACCTAAGTGCTCTCTTTTATGCCGCGGAGGCTACCTTAGCAGCCTCCGACATTAACGCAATTAAGCGATAATTGTAGCAACAACACCCGCGCCAACAGTACGGCCGCCTTCACGGATAGCGAAGCGCAAACCTTCATCCATCGCGATTGGGTGGATCAGCTCAACGGTCATCTGAACGTTGTCGCCTGGCATTACCATTTCAACGCCTTCTGGCAGCTCAACGTTGCCGGTCACGTCAGTGGTACGGAAGTAGAACTGTGGACGGTAGCCTTTGAAGAACGGAGTATGACGGCCGCCTTCATCTTTAGACAGAACGTACACTTCTGAAGTGAACTTGGTATGCGGCTTGATGGTAGCCGGCTTAGCCAGAACCTGGCCACGCTGGATGTCTTCACGCTTGATACCACGCAGCAGAACGCCGCAGTTCTCGCCTGCTTGACCCTGGTCCAGCAGTTTACGGAACATTTCAACGCCGGTACAAGTAGACTTAACAGTCGCCTTGATACCAACGATTTCAACTTCGTCGCCCACTTTAACGATACCGCGCTCAACACGACCGGTAACAACGGTACCACGGCCAGAGATTGAGAATACGTCTTCGATTGGCAGCAGGAACGGCAGGTCGATTGCACGTACTGGCTCTGGGATGTAAGTATCCAGATGCTCAGCCAGCTCAATGATCTTAGCTTCCCACTCAGCGTCGCCTTCCAGCGCTTTCAGAGCAGAACCACGAACGATTGGAGTGTCGTCGCCTGGGAAGTCATATGCTGACAGCAGGTCACGTACTTCCATTTCAACCAGTTCCAGCAGCTCTTCGTCATCAACCATGTCGCACTTGTTCAGGAACACGATGATGTAAGGAACGCCAACCTGACGACCCAGCAGGATGTGCTCACGGGTCTGAGGCATAGGGCCGTCAGTCGCAGCAACAACCAGGATTGCGCCATCCATCTGCGCAGCACCGGTGATCATGTTTTTCACATAGTCGGCGTGGCCTGGGCAGTCAACGTGCGCATAGTGGCGAGTCGGGGTTTCATATTCAACGTGAGAAGTGTTGATGGTGATACCACGAGCTTTCTCTTCTGGCGCCTTATCGATTTCATCGAATTTGCTTGCCTTACCACCGTAGGTTTTAGCCAGAACGGTAGTGATTGCTGCAGTCAGGGTGGTTTTACCGTGGTCGACGTGACCGATGGTGCCCACGTTTACGTGCAGTTTGTTACGCTGAAATTGCTCTTTCGCCATGGCGATAATTCCTTACGTTGTGCCTTCATGATTCATGAAGGCATCAGTTAACATTTTTAAACCGTAGCTTATTTGCTACGAGCTTCAATAACGGCCTGAGCGACGTTGTTCGGCGCATCATCGTACTTCAGGAACTCCATGGAGTAAGAAGCACGGCCTTTGGTCAGAGAACGCAGCTGGGTTGCATATCCGAACATTTCAGACAGCGGAACTTCAGCATGGATCTGAACGCCAGTAGCGTTAGATTCCTGTCCTTTGAGCATACCACGACGACGGCTAAGGTCACCGATAACGTCACCGGTGTTCTCTTCCGGAGTCTCTACTTCAACCTTCATGATTGGCTCAAGCAGAACAGGCTGCGCTTTCTTAAAGCCATCTTTAAAGGCCAAAGAAGCGGCCAGTTTAAACGCCAGCTCAGAGGAGTCGACATCATGGTATGAACCGAAGTGCAGACGAACACCCAGATCAACTACCGGATAACCAGCCAGTGGACCTGATTTCAGCTGCTCCTGGATACCTTTATCAACCGCAGGGATGTATTCAGTTGGAATCACACCGCCCTTGATATCGTTGACAAATTCGTAACCTTTCGGGTTCACACCTGGTTCCAGCGGGTACATGTCGATAACAACATGACCGTACTGACCACGACCACCAGACTGCTTGGCGTGTTTACCTTCGATATCGGTAACTTTAGTACGAATCGCTTCGCGATAAGCTACCTGAGGTTTACCGACGTTCGCTTCAACGTTGAATTCACGCTTCATGCGGTCAACGATGATGTCGAGGTGCAGCTCACCCATACCGGCGATGATGGTCTGGTTAGATTCTTCATCAGTCCATACGCGGAATGATGGATCTTCTTTAGCCAGACGGCCCAGAGCAAGACCCATTTTTTCCTGGTCAGCTTTGGTTTTTGGCTCAACAGCGATAGAGATTACTGGCTCAGGGAATTCCATGCGCTCAAGAATGATGACGTTGTCTGGATCACACAGGGTGTCACCAGTGGTCACGTCTTTCAAGCCGATCGCCGCAGCGATATCGCCCGCACGAACTTCTTTGATCTCTTCACGTTTGTTGGCGTGCATCTGTACGATACGGCCCAGACGTTCGCGGTTTGACTTAACCGGGTTGAACACGGTGTCACCAGTGTTAACCACACCAGAGTAAACGCGGAAGAAGGTCAGGTTACCTACAAACGGGTCGGTAGCGATTTTAAACGCCAGTGCAGCAAACGGCTCATTGTCATCAGAGTGACGTTCAGCCGGAGTGTCTTTACCGTCGTCCAGCATACCGTTAATCGCGGTAACGTCAGTCGGTGCTGGCAGGTATTCAACAACCGCATCCAGCATCGCCTGAACACCTTTGTTCTTAAATGCAGAACCACAGGTTACCAGGATGATTTCGTTGTTCAGCACGCGCTTACGCAGAGAAGTTTTGATCTCTTCTTCAGTCAGCTCTTCGCCACCAAAGAATTTATCCATCAACTCATCAGAGCCTTCAGCTGCAGCTTCAACCAGTTTTGCACGCCATTCTTCGGCCAGTTCCTGCATATCCGCTGGGATATCTTCGTAAACGAAGGTGACGCCCTGATCGGCATCGTTCCAGTTAATAGCTTTCATTTTCACCAGGTCAACAACACCGGTGAATTTCTCTTCTGCGCCGATAGCCAGCTGAAGTGGAACTGGGTTTGCACCCAAGCGATCCTTCATCTGACCAACAACTTTCAGGAAGTTAGCACCCATGCGGTCCATTTTGTTAACGAACGCAATGCGTGGAACTTTATATTTGTTAGCCTGGCGCCATACGGTCTCAGACTGTGGCTGAACGCCACCAACTGCACAGTAAACCATTACTGCGCCATCAAGCACACGCATAGAACGCTCAACTTCGATGGTGAAGTCAACGTGTCCCGGGGTGTCGATGATGTTTACGTGGTGTGGTTCAAACTGCTTAGCCATACCAGACCAGTAACAGGTAGTCGCAGCAGAGGTAATGGTAATACCACGTTCCTGCTCCTGCTCCATCCAGTCCATGGTTGCTGCGCCGTCATGAACTTCACCGATTTTGTGGTTTACACCGGTGTAGAACAGAACGCGTTCGGTAGTTGTAGTCTTACCGGCGTCGATGTGCGCACTGATACCGATGTTACGGTAGCGCTCAATGGGTGTTTTACGAGCCATTTGATTCCTCTGTTTCTTAGACGTTCTAAGTTAAAAAAGCCCAGCAGGTGAGTCACTGGGACGCCCGCTGGGTTAATAACAACTACGTTGCTGTTACCAGCGGTAGTGTGCGAACGCCTTGTTGGCTTCTGCCATGCGGTGAACGTCTTCACGTTTCTTAACTGCAGTACCTTTGTTTTCTGCAGCATCAGAAAGTTCGTTCGCCAGGCGGAGAGCCATAGATTTATCACCGCGTTTACGAGCAGCTTCTACGATCCAACGCATTGCCAGGGCATTACGACGAACCGGACGGACTTCAACTGGAACCTGGTAGGTAGAACCACCAACGCGACGTGACTTAACTTCGACAGTCGGACGCACGTTTTCGAGAGCAACCTCGAACGCTTCCAGGCCATCTTTACCAGCGCGTTGAGCCAGGGTATCAAGCGCGGTATAGACGATAGATTCAGCAGTAGATTTTTTACCATCTACCATCAGGATATTTACAAATTTAGCCAGCAGCTCTGATCCGAACTTAGGATCCGGCAGAATTTTACGCTGACCAATGACGCGACGACGTGGCATGGAAATACTCCGTTGTTAATTCAGGATTGTCCAAAACTCTACGAGTTTAGTTTGACATTTAAGTTAAAACGTTTGGCCTTACTTAACGGAGAACCATTAAGCCTTTGGCTTCTTCACGCCGTATTTGGAGCGTGACTGCTTACGGTCTTTAACACCTGAGCAGTCCAGCGCGCCACGAACGGTGTGGTAACGCACACCTGGCAAGTCTTTAACACGACCGCCACGGATCAGGATCACGGAGTGCTCCTGCAGGTTATGACCTTCACCGCCGATATAGGAGGTAACTTCAAAACCGTTAGTCAAACGCACACGGCAAACTTTACGCAGTGCTGAGTTTGGTTTTTTAGGGGTGGTGGTGTACACACGAGTACAAACACCACGTTTCTGCGGGCAAGCTTCCAGCGCAGGCACGTTGCTCTTTGCAACTTTGCGTACGCGTGGTTTGCGAACCAGCTGGTTAACTGTTGCCATTAAATAGCTCCTGGGATTTAGCTTTTTGCTTCGTAAACACGTAATAAATCGCCTCGTATTACTACGAGGAGGCAGAATTTTAGGGCTGTGTCAAAAGGGTGTCAAGAAATAACCAGGTTTTCGCTCTTACCAGGCCACTTGTTGTTGATGCTTCGCTGTCAAGGCAACGAAACCAGTATAGTCCAAACGTGCTACTTTGGTCGAAATTTGCTCAACCAGGCCGCGCGCCACCACATCTTCTTCTAACACCCATAGCATGGCCGGCGTGGCATTGAGCTTGACTAACATCTGGCTGCCTGCAAGAGCCGCAGTCACGCCATCCTGCAATAAAAGCAGATCGTCACCTTCCTGTAATAGCAGCAGCAGGCTATCAATGTCGCATTGCCAGGGAGATTGCAGCAGCGTGAAGAGCATGATTGGTTCTCAGAATCGAATAATACGATGATAAGTAGCAAGCTTCGCGCGAAGCGCTGCGGCGTCCAGCACCTCAGCGGCCAGCACGCGCTCCGCAGTCAGACTTTGTCCACGCGCCTGCAGCGAATCAGCACAAACATAACACTGGTCAATATCGTACAGCGCCAGTACGCCAAAAGTGGCGATATAGTTGCGCGCCAGTATCTGCTCGGGCTGCTGACCAGGATTCAGTTGCATTACCCCATCACCGACAAAGAACAGGCCGATGTCTTCACTTAACGCACCTGTGGCCAACACAGCATCAAGCCCTTCCCTGCCGGCGCTACTGCCGTGCGGAGCCTGAGTAAAGAGAAAAGCGACACGGTTCATCAGAATTGCACCAGCCGATCGCAGCGAAGCGCGGCTTCCGCCAGGGCACCCAAACCGCTCAGTTCAAATCCCGGCTGCAAATTACTGCCCGGCAGTTGCAGGCGCGTCGCCTCCTGCGCATCGGTTACACCACGGCGCAACGCGGCCGCTACGCAGATATTCAGTGCGGTACCCCTTTCAGTACTCAGCTGCTGCCATTCACGCACCATATCGACCTCATCGCTGGCTGGTGCACTCAACTGGTTGGCGTTCAACACGCCTTCGCGATAGAAGAACACGCTCTCAAGCTGATGCCCAGCCTGCACCAGCGCACGTGCAAACAGCAACGCACTGCTGGCATGTTGGGTGCCGTAGGCTGGTCCGGTAACCAGCAAGGTGTAGCGCATTAGCGATCCTGCCCCTGAAAATCACCGCTTTTGAACTGGCGGATATAGAGGTAAACCGTATGCTTCGAGATATTGAGGCGATCGGCAACTTGGTTAATCGCATCTTTAATATCGAAAATGCCCTTTTCATACATATTGAGCACGATCTGGCGATTCTTCGCATTGTTAGAGACGTTACGGTCAGCGCTCACTTCTTCAATCGCGAACTCTAGCGTTTGCATGACCAGGTCTTCTACCGAACTGGCAAAATTAACGTTGGAATCAACCTGCTGCATTTCCGGTGGCATAAAGGTCGACATAATCTGCGAGAACGGCACGTCAAGGTTCATGTTGATACACAGCAGGCCAATCACGCGCTGTTGACGATTACGAATTGCAATGGTGACCGATTTCATCAGCACGCCGCTTTTCGCGCGTGTGAAGTAGGCTCTGGAAACATTGCTGTCTGCGCCATGCATATCGTGCAGCATACGCAGTGCCAAATCGGTAATCGGCGAGCCCACCTTGCGACCGGTGTGTTCACCGTTAGCGATGCGCACGGCTGAACATTTCAAATCTTCCAGAGAATGCAGCACGATTTCACAGTGCGAGCCAATCAGCATCGCAAGGCCATCAACAACGGCTTCGTAAGATTTGAGGATATCGAAATCGGCTTGCTCGAACGGACGCTGCTCCAGTAAATCGAAGTCAGTCAGTTCACCGGGATTGAATGGATTAGACATCGAAGACATTACCCTAAATGGCTGGAGCCTGTCTCGACAGCTTTGGGGCAGACTCATATGGTGATAGTTACGCAGGCGCTAGTCTGGCAAATGTCGCCCGCTTATGCCACACCTTTACTGTGCCTCTTCCAAATAAAAGACGCCGCCCGGAGGCGGCGTCATACAGCAAGTGCAAATTACTGCGCTTTCTGATCGGCTGCGACCGGAGCCTGCGCTTTCTCGTCGGCTTTCGGCGCCGGTTTGATGTCGAGCAGCTCAACATCGAACACCAGCGTGGAGTTTGCCGGAATACCCGGAACGCCATTTTTGCCATAAGCCAGATTCGGTGGGATCACCAGCTTGATTTTGCCGCCTTTCTTCACGTGCTTCAGACCTTCGGTCCAGCCAGGAATCACACCATCCAGACGGAACGACAGCGGCTCGCCACGGGTATAAGAGTTATCGAACTCAGTACCGTCAATCAGCGTACCCTTGTAGTTTACTACGACAGTGTCGCTGTCTTTTGGCGCGTTACCGGTACCTTCTTTCTCTACCTGATACAGCAGGCCAGATTCGGTTTTCTTCACGCCTTTTTCTTTGGCAAATTTATCTGCGTAAGCTGAACCCTTATCTGCGTTCTCTTTCGCATCTTTTTCCATCTTCTCTTGAGCGGCGCCTTTTACGCGACCCTCGAAGGCCTGCAGGGTTTGCTCGATCTCTTGATCAGAGAGTTTGCTTTTGCCACCAAATGCGTCCTGAACACCTGCGATCAACTGATCTTTATCCAGCTTGATGCCCAGTTTCTCTTGTTCCTTCAGAGAGTTGTCCATGTAGCGACCAAGGGAAGCGCCCAGCGCGTAAGCTGACTGCTGGTCTTCATTTTTGAAAGCAGCATTTTTTGGTGCTTGCGGCGCGGCCTGTGCAGCATCTGCTGCTGGAGCTGCGGCAGTTTCTGCTGCCATAGCCAGCGGTGCATTCAGCGCGACAGCCATGGTGGTAGCTAACAATGTGACTTTAAACAGTGATTTCATCCTTTCTCCAAAACCGAAGCCTCTCACCTCGGGAATCATTGCGGACTGAGGCCCACACTATAACTTTACGTGGCAGCGGCGAACACTCCCACAATGTAATTACCCGGTCAACCTCCGACCTTTTTTGCTTCAGGAAGTTTCATCAGAGATATAGGCGCTATGCGGCTTTTCAATGCAGTATGCCACTTAAAGGTAAAATATCAGGTGATTCTGAAGCCAAAGGCCGTAGAATCACGCCCGAAACAGCTTAACGCGTCGTACCGGCAGATGAGGAAAGATCATGCAATCAATAGAATGGGAACAACGCCTCGAGGCGCTGGAAAGCAAACTGGCTTTTCAGGAATACACCATCGATCAGCTCAATCAGACCGTGGTTCAGCATGAGCTGGAGATGATAAGACTGCGCGAGCAGGTTCGTCTGTTAGTGGATAAGGTGAAGGATAGCGCACCGTCGATGATCGCGTCGCAATCAGAAGAAACACCCCCGCCGCATTATTAAAAAAGAAAGGCCACCTAAAGGTGGCCTCGCAAAGCGTTACACTGATTAGTGGCTGCAGCCGCAACCGCCAGTGCCACAGCCGCCCTGGCCGTGATCGTGACCATGATCGTGGTCATGATCATGATGATGACCATCTGCACCATGCACGTGGCCGTGCGCCAGCTCTTCTTCGGTTGCTGCGCGAATCGCGACAACTTCCACATTGAAGTTCAGATTTTGACCAGCCAGCATGTGGTTACCATCAACCACAACGTGCTCATCTTCAACTTCGGTGATTTCAACCGGTACTGGGCCCTGATCGGTTTCTGCCAGGAAGCGCATGCCCACCTGCAGTTCGTCAACGCCCATAAACACGTCTTTTGGTACGCGCTGTACGAGGTTGTCATCGTACTGACCGTAAGCGTCATTTGCCGGGATATGCACGTCAAACTTATCGCCTACATCATGATTTTCCAGCGCTTTTTCCAGACCAGAAATCAGGGAACCATGACCGTGCAGATAGTCCAACGGTGCACTCACCGGTGACTCGTCAACCAACACACCGTCTTCGGTACGAACCTGATACGCCAGGCTCACCACCAGGTCTTTTGCTACTTTCATGATATCTCCTAACCGTTGAGAACTAAGATCCCGTCCCATTGGTCAATTTTGCGTGCAATAACCAACCAGAAAGGTTCAAGACTGAGGATGCCAATTGTGTCGTGACATACTGCTCAGCGTTAATGGCGCCGATTGTAGCGGAATTCAATCCCGCTGTAAGTTCAAGCTTAAAAAAAGCTGAGCCAATGCGCTACTCAGGATGAAAAATGCCGATCACTTGCTCATTGCTGCGAACCTGATCGCGCACTTGCTTATCGGCTTCACGCATCTGATGGCCGCACTCGACGCACTCCACCACATCAACATTGTTTTCACGCCACAATGCTAACGTGTCTTTCTCCTGGCAGTGCGGGCAAACCGCACCGGCAATAAATTGTTTTCGCATACTGTTTCCTGCCGTCGTTAAGGAACGGATAAATTAAGTATAGATCTACTCGTCATCCCAGCCGTCAAACTGGCGTTTTTCGTGCTGCATTTCGCGCTGGAAAATATCCTCTAACTCACGTCGGGCTTCACGCACACGCGAAACCTGCGCGCTGTCATCGTGGCTCGGCACCAGTTCGCGCAGCATACGCATATCCAGACGGCGGAAATGTTGCTGCGCGCGCTGCGCCTGATGCGGATGCATCCCTAGCGAAATCAACGTCTTGCGTCCCAGCTCAAGCGCACTGGAGAAAGTCTCACGCGAGAACAGCGTAACCCCTGCCTGCAGCAGTTCGTGTGCTTCAACACGACCACGCGCGCGCGCCAGAATTTCCAGCTGCGGAAAATGCTGCTGGCACAGGTGTACGATGGACATCGAATCTTCCGGATCGTTACAAGTAATGACGATGGATTGTGCATTCTCCGCGCCAGCTGCACGCAGCATCTCCAGCTCGGTGGCATCACCATAGTAAACCTTATAGCCATATTTACGCATCAGGCTCACCGCAGAGATATCGCGCTCCAGCACCGTAATGCGTTTGTTGTTAGCCATCAACAAACGACCCACTACCTGACCAAAACGCCCAAAGCCAACCACAATCACCTGTGGCTGATCGTCCTCAACAAAATGCTTCTCGGCATTCTCATCGGGCTCGTTAAAGCGGTGCGCGAGTAAACGATCTATGGCGTTCATCAGCAGCGGCGTGGTCATCATGGAGAGCGTTACCGTCACCAGCAGCAGCGGCATTTGGTCGCCGCTAAACATCTTCGCTGAAGATGCCGCAGAGAACAGCACAAAGGCAAACTCGCCGCCCTGGCTTAACACGCCGGCAAACTGTTGACGCTCTGAGCTGCGCAAGCCATAAATGCGCGCGAGCACATACAGCACCAGCGTTTTCACCGCGACCAGAATCACCACGCCCAGCAGAATTTCAACGATGTGGGTATAAAGCACGCCAAGGTTGAGCGCCATGCCTACTGAGATAAAGAACAGCCCCAGCAGCAGCCCTTTGAACGGTTCGATGGCGACTTCCAACTCGTGACGATATTCACTTTCCGCTAACAGAATACCCGCGATGAAGGTACCCAGCGCCATCGACAGGCCGAGCGCGTCCATAAACAGCGCCGATCCCAGTACCAGCAACAGCGACGCTGCGGTAAACACTTCACGCACGCCGGATGCCGCAATAAAACGCAGGATGGGACGCAACAGATAGCGACCACCAATCAGCATTCCGGCAAACGCCAGCACCTTCATGCCCACTTTCAGCCAGTCAACGTGACCGCTGTCGCCGCCTGCCAGCAGCGGCACCAACGCTAATGCCGGAATCACCGCTAAATCCTGGAACAGCAGCACCGAGAAGCCGAGCTGACCAGACTCACTGCGGTTCATGCCTTTGTCGCGCATCAGCTGTAGCGCCATGGCTGTCGATGACATGGCCAGACCAATCCCGCCAATCACTGCCGCCTGCCAGCTAAAGTCGGTGAGCCACAACAATCCCCCCAGAATCGCCGCCGAGATCAGCACCTGTGCTGCACCCACGCCAAATATTGAACGGCGCAGCGACCAGAGTTTCGAGGGATTCAGCTCAAGGCCGATAATGAACATCAGGAACACCACGCCAAGTTCGGAGAAGTGCAAAATCTCCTCAACGTCGCTGATGAAACCCAGGCCCCACGGACCGATGGCAATCCCCGCCAGCAGATAGCCCAACACCGCACCAATGCCGAGACGCGCCGCAATCGGCACGATCAGCACGGCCGCAACCAGATAGATCACGCCGGCCGTGAGTAACGTTTCGCCTTCCATCACACCCCTCCTTGCGGCAGCGGTGAAGCCAGCCAGTCGCCATATGCCCGCGCGAAATTACGCATCACTTCTGGCGTTTGGCGTCGCGCCCAGTAAATCACCATCGGCGTCATCCAGTGCATACGGCACATCTGCGCCGTCAGCTCAAAGGGACGCATAATGTCACTCATCGGATAACGATTCAGACCGCTATGATGATAAGCCGCTTCCGGTTCGCCAGTGGTCACCACGCTGCGCCAGTATTTGCCCTCCAGCGCATTGCCATCCGGGCCGCTGGCAAAACCGCGCGACAACACGCGATCCAGCCACTCCTTCAGCAGCGCCGGGCAGCTGTAGGTATAAAGTGGATGTTGGAAGACGATGATTTGATGCTCGCGCAGCAGCTGCTGCTCATAGTGAATATCAATAAAAAAATCCGGATAGTGGGCGTATAAATCGTGCACCGTGACGTGGTCCAGTTCCATAGCCGACTGCAGCAAAACCCGATTAGCAATCGAATCCTGTGATTCCGGATGGGCGTAAAGCAGCAAAATTTTGGGTGGCTGCGACATCGTTCCCCTCCAAAGCGTCGTCACGGCACAGGAATTCCGCTACCATGCTCGACGCAACAAACATTATCGAATTATGTTGCCGACAAATTAACATATTCTGACGATACGGCGCTTATGATTGTCTTTTCCGCACTACAAATTCGCCGCGGCACCAACGTGCTGCTGGATAACGCAACGGCCACCATCAACCCTGGGCAGAAAGTCGGCCTGGTGGGCAAAAACGGCTGCGGCAAATCGACGCTGCTGTCGTTGCTCAAGGGCGAAATCAGCAGCGATGCCGGCAACGCCACGTTCCCTAGCAACTGGGCGCTGGCGTGGGTCAACCAGGAAACCCCGGCGCTGAGCAAACCCGCGCTGGATTATGTTATCGATGGCGACCGCGAATATCGTCAGCTTGAATCTGAATTGGCCGATGCCAATGCGCGCAACGATGGCAACGCTATCGCGCTGCTGCACGGCAGGCTCGATGCCATTCAGGCGTGGAGCATACCTGCTCGCGCCTCCAGCTTGTTGCACGGTTTGGGCTTTAGCCAGGAACAATTAATGCGGCCGGTGAGCGATTTTTCCGGTGGCTGGCGTATGCGCCTCAACCTTGCCCAGGCGCTGGTGTGCCGTTCCGATCTGCTGCTGCTGGATGAACCGACTAACCACCTCGATCTCGATGCCGTAATCTGGCTGGAACGCTGGCTGAAAAGCTATGAAGGCACGTTAGTGCTGATTTCGCACGACCGCGACTTCCTCGATCCGGTGGTGGATAAGATCATCCACATCGAACAGCAGACGATGTTCGAATACACCGGTAACTACAGCTCGTTCGAGCGTCAGCGCGGCGCCAAACTGGCGCAACAGCAGGCGCTGTTCCAGAGCCAGCAGGAAAAAGTGGCGCACCTGCAGAAGTATATCGACCGCTTCCGCGCTCAGGCGACCAAAGCTAAGCAGGCGCAGAGCCGTATTAAAATGCTCGAGCGCATGGAGTTGATTGCGCCCGCGCACGTCGACAACCCGTTTAGCTTCAGCTTCCGCGCGCCGGAAAGTTTGCCGAATCCGTTGCTGAAAATGGAAAGAGTCACCGCCGGTTATGGCGAGCGTATCATTCTTGACGCCATCAAACTCAACCTGGTGCCAGGTTCACGCATTGGCCTGCTGGGCCGTAACGGCGCGGGTAAATCGACGCTAATTAAACTGTTAGCGGGCGAATTAGAAGCGCTGGATGGCAAAGTTGGCCTGGCGAAAGGTATCAAGCTTGGCTACTTCGCTCAGCATCAGCTGGAGTATCTGCGTGCCGATGAATCACCGCTGCAACATTTGTCCCGCATTGCGCCGAAAGTGCTCGAACAACAGCTGCGCGACTATCTGGGCGGCTTCGGCTTCCAGGGCGATAAAGTCAGCGAAATCACTGAACGTTTTTCCGGCGGTGAGAAAGCGCGTCTGGTGCTGGCCCTGATTGTCTGGCAGCGTCCGAACCTGCTGCTGCTCGATGAACCGACTAACCACCTCGATCTGGATATGCGTCAGGCACTGACCGAAGCGCTGATTGATTTTGAAGGCGCGCTGGTGGTGGTATCGCACGATCGTCATCTGCTGCGCGCCACCACCGACGATCTTTATCTGGTGCATGACGGCAAGGTCGATGTGTTTGAGGGCGATCTGGAAGATTATCAGCAGTGGCTGAGCGATGTGCAGAAGCAGCAGGCACAACAGGATGCCGCGCCGAAGCAGGATAACGGCAATAGCGCGCAATCCCGTAAAGATCAGAAGCGCCGCGACGCTGAACTGCGCGCACAAACCCAGCCGCTGCGTAAAGAGATCGAGAAGCTTGAGAAGCAGATGGCGAAGTGGCAGAGCCAGTTGAGCGATGCTGAAGCGCAATTGGCCGACAGCGCGATTTACGATCAGAGCCGCAAAGCCGATTTGAATGTGGCATTGCAGCGTCAGGCAGAAAGTAAGGCCGCGCTGGAAGAGGTCGAAATGGCATGGCTCGATGCGCAGGAACAGCTGGAGCAGATGCTGGCACAGTGATGTACGACGCCCTCACCCCAGCCCTCTCCCGCAAGCGGTAGAGGGAGCCGATCGAGCATAAATTCAATACAGAGCACCACCTAAACATTCCCTCTCCCGCCTGCGGGAGAGGGTTAGGGTGAGGGCCAGCCTTAAACCGGCTTATCCCCCAACACCGTCGCGCGATGCATCACCCGCCGCGCTGGATAATAATCCGCGTTCGCATAATGTTGCGTTACGCGGTTATCCCAGATCGCCACATCATTCTCCTGCCAGCGCCAGCGCACCTGAAACTCAGGCTTAGCGGTGTGCCAGAACAGGAAGTTGAGAATCGCCTCGCTCTCTTTTTCGCTCAGTCCCAGCAAACGCGTAGTAAAACCTTCGTTCACAAACAGCGCTTTGCGTCCGCTGACCGGATGCGTGCGAATCACCGGATGCTGCACCGGCGGATTTTTCGCCACCGCCTGCTGCCAGCGCTGGTGCTCCTCTTCCGTTTTGCGGTATTTGTACTCCTGGAACGACTTTTTAAAATCGTGTTCCGCCTGTAATCCACTTAACAGCTGCTTAAACGGCTCAGACAGCGCTTCATACGCCGCAATCCCGCTAGACCACAAGGTGTCACCGCCGCTTTCTGGCAGCAGCTTCGAAGCCAGAATGGCAATTGCCGGCGGCGTTTCAATAAAGGTGACATCGGTGTGCCAGTTGTCGTTATCCGGCGGGTTGTCCTGATGCGTATCCAGCACAATGATCTCTTCCACACCCTCGGCATGTGGATAAACCGGATGGATATGCAGATCGCCAAAGCGAATCGCCAACGCACGCTGCTGCTCAGGGGTAATCACCTGATTACGCAAGAAAAGCACCTGATGGCGCAGCAGGCCGTGATAAAGCTGCTCAAACTGGGCATCACTCAGCGGACGACTGAGATCGACATCGCTGACCTGCGCCCCGATATACGGGCCCAGAGCGGTAAAAGTAAGACGTTCGTTCATTGCTGTTCTCCATTCCAGGGCGTCAGGCGGCGCTGCAACGCGCGCAGACCCAGTTCTAAGCCAAAGGCAATCAGGGCAATTACGGCGATACCGGCCAGCACCACATCGGTGGCGAGAAACTCACCGGCCGACTGCACCATAAAGCCGAGCCCGCGCGTAGCGGCAATCAGTTCGGCCGCGACCAGCGTTGACCAACCTACGCCGAGACCAATCCGCAAGCCGGTGAGGATTTCCGGCAGCGCGCCGGGCAGAATCACAAAACGCAGCAGCTGCCAGCGCGAGGCACCCAGCGCCTGCGCAGCGCGAATTCGCACCTGCTGCGCATTCTTCACTCCCGCCAACGTCGATAACGTCACCGGGGCGAAAATCGCCAGA
The DNA here is from genome assembly GCF_900215435.1 of Candidatus Pantoea floridensis. NCBI lineage: Bacteria > Pseudomonadati > Pseudomonadota > Gammaproteobacteria > Enterobacterales > Erwiniaceae > Pantoea > Candidatus Pantoea floridensis. Next base: position 2,290,815 of record NZ_OCMY01000001.1, on the reverse strand, counting down.
TAAATCAGTAAAATTTTTGAGGTTTCGCCGATGCCGAACCAAATCACCATCAGCGGCAGATACGCCAGCGGTGGCACCGGACGATAAAGCTCAATGAGCGGATCCAGCAGGCCGCGAATCGAGGGGCTCAAGCCCATCGCAATACCAACCGGAATGCCAATCAGCGCGGCAAAGAATAGCGCCACCAGCATACGCGCCAGGCTGGCACCTAAGTGCTGCCAAAGCGTAGCGTCCATAAAGCCTTGCGGGCTGGCAATTAATATCAGTTTTTGCAGCACCACCTGCGGCGGCGGTAAAAACAGCGGCGCAATTAAACCGAGCGCCGTGATGCCCCACCACAGCAACAGCAGCACGCCTACGCTCAGCAAACTGAGAGAGAACTGGCGGGAAAATGGCCAGCGCAGTCCGCGACGACGCGTTTGGGTTTTCTCATCAATCACCGCACTCATAGGAACGCCTCGCGCTGGGAAAAGACCTGGTTCAACACATATTCCCGACGTTCGATAAACGCCGGGTCGGATTTAATAGCGCGGCACGGTTCCCCGGCGGCGAAGCGCTGGCCAAAATCGAGCTTCAGGCGTTCCACTACGCGGCCCGGGCCGGGTGACAGCAGAACTAATTCACTGGCAAGGAACACCGCTTCTTCGATGTCATGGGTGATCAACAGAATCTGCTTGCCGGTATCACGCCACAGCGTCAGCAGCAGGGTTTGCATCTGTTCACGGGTAAACGCATCCAGCGCGCCAAACGGCTCATCTAACAGCAGCAGCTGAGGATCAGCCGCCAGCGCACGCGCAATGCCCACGCGCTGACGTTGACCCCCAGAGAGCTGCCAGATAAAACGCTTCTCTGCACCTTCAAGTCCTACTTTGCGGATTAAACGGCGTGCAATGTTATGGCGCTCCGCCTTCGCCATCCCCGCCAGTTGCAAGCCGAACGCAACGTTATCAATCACGTTACGCCACGGCAGCAAACCTTCATTTTGAAACACCACGCCGCGCTCGGCGCCCGGCCCTTGCACCGCTTTGCCATCCAGCGTAATGCTGCCGGATTCAAGTGGCAGAAAGCCGGCGATGAGATTCAGCAGCGTGGTTTTGCCACAGCCGGAGGGGCCCAGCACCACCAGCAGATCGCGGCTGCCCAGCTGCAGATTGATATCCTGCAGCGCGGGTTGACCGGCGTAACGCGCATTGAGATGGGTGATGTTGAGCATACGGCCTCCGTTATTTCGCTAAGGGTGCAACGAATCGCGTGGTGACGAAGCTGCTGTAATCGCTGTCGGCCTCAGGTACTTTGCCCTGCTCTTTCAGGAAGTTTGCGGTATCAACAATCGCTTTGTTTACCGGCTTACCGAGCTGCTCGACCTGCTGTTGCGCAGTCAGGTACGTGTTGCCTTTTACCAGCACCGGCACATCCCCTTCAGGAACGCCGCTCAGGCGCGCCAGCTTGCTCAAATTGTCTGGCTGCTTCAGCCATTGATCTGGATTCGCGATGTAAGCCTGCTGCGCTTCAACGGCGCTGCGGGCAAACGCGGTGACGATTTCCGGATGCTGCTGCGCGAAATCTTTACGCACTACCCAGACGTCCAGCGTTGGTGCGCCCCATTTGCCCACCTGCGAAGAGTCGGTCAGGACATTGCCATCTTTCTCCAGCTCATTTACCGCCGGAGACCACACGTAGGCGCCATCAATGTCACCGCGTTTCCAGGCGGCAATAATCGCCGGTGGCTGCAGATTCACTAACGTCACCTGCGAAGGCTTGATGCCCCAATGTTTCAGCGCGGCGAGGAAACTGTAATGGGTGGTAGAGATGAAGGGCACGGCGATGCGCTTGCCGATCAGATCTTTGGGATCCTTGATGGTTTTCTTCACCACCAGCGCTTCGGAGTTACCGAGCTGGGAGGCCAGCAGGAAAGCTTCAATCGGCAGTTTTTGCGTGGCGGCGACAGCCAGCGGGCTGGAGCCGATATTACCGATTTGAACATCGCCCGACGCCAGCGCACGCAGCACGCTGGCACCGCTATCGAATTTACGCCAGTCAACCGTCGCGCCGCTCTCTTTGGCGAAGGTGTTATCTGCCTGTGCCACTTTGGCTGGTTCAGCCGACGTTTGATACGCCACGGTGACATTGACCGCCTGCGCCTGGAACGCCATCAGGGCCAAAGCCGCAGCCACCGCCGTTATTGTTTTTTTCGTTGCCATCATCACTCACCCCAATGTGTTTTTGTGAGGGCAGTTTCTCCAGCGACAGTAGTTTCATAAAGGAATTAAAAATTATCCCTAATGACGATCCGTTCTTAGATCAACATCGGGCAAGCCTATGCAAAAAGCGCAAATACAAAGAACAGGCGAAATGATAAATATGTCACGCGCTCACATTAGGACTGTGATATTGATAGACTTCTCATTTTTCCTCATCTCCTACAAACGGTCCTAATCCATGTCGATTGAGAAAGTCGCGCACTTAGCGGGTGTGTCAAAAGCCACGGTTTCACGGGTTTTGAACCACAATCCCGGCGTGCGTCCGGATACGCGCGCCAAAGTGCTCGCGGCCATCGACATTTGTGATTACCAGCCAAATTTACTGGCGCGACAATTGCGCACTGCTCAAAGCCATATGCTGCTGGTACTGATTCCCGACATTACCAATCCGTTCTGCTCCCGCGTGGTTCAGGGCATTGAGGCCGAAGCCGAAGCGCAGGGCTATCACATCCTGCTGTGCAATTCCGGATCGCAGCTGCGGCGCGAAGCGGCCTACATTGCGCTGCTGACCGGTAAAGTGGTGGATGGCGTGATCACCATGGATGCGGCGGCGTGCTTGCAAGAGCTGAAAGAGCTGATTGGCGATGCGCCCTGGGTGCAGTGTGCCGAATACGATCCCTCAATCGCGGCATCCAGCGTGGCGATTGATAATAAAGAAGCCGCATTCGAAACCGTGTGTTACCTGGCGAGCAAAGGCCGCCGGCGTATTGCGCTGGTGAATTGCGATATGCGCTACCTCTATTCACATCAGCGTGAAGAGGGCTATCGCAATGCACTGGAAAAACTGGACCTTAATTGGGGCAGCGTGGCCTATGCGGAAAACGTTTCGTGCGACGCGGGCAGCGCGGCGTTGCGCGAGCTGCTAATGCTGCCTGAGCGCCCTGATGCGGTGTTTGCGGTTTCGGATGTGCTGGCGGTTGGCGTGATTCATGCGGCTTTGGAAGCGGGTTTGCGCGTGCCAGAAGACTTAGCGGTGGTGGGATTTGATGGCATCAACTTTACCAGCAGTCTGAATCCGCCGCTGACGACCATCGAGCAGCCGATGAATCGCATGGGCGCGCGTAGCGTACAACTGTTATTGAATCGGATTCGCCAGCCAAACTCGCCGGTGGTGCATGAGGTATTGCCCTGGAAGCGCGTCGAGCGCGCTTCCAGTTAACTCAGCGCCAGATCAGCAACACGCAGGCGGCGGTAAGCAAGCCCATTGCCAGATTGAAGATTTTCCATGCGCGCGGGCTGCGCAGCAGACGTCCAATCAGCGAACCAAAGCCCATCCAAATCACGCCAGAGACCACGTTTACCATCGCCATGCCGATGCTAATCGCCACCACTGAATGAAGATATTGGCTACCAGCAAGGCTGAAGCTGGCAACCGCACCCAGCGCCATCAGCCAGGCTTTCGGATTGATCAACTGCAACAAGCCGCCTTGCCAGAACGGCATCTGCTTCACATTGACGTCATCGGTTTCCAGCTTTTCATATTCAGCGGTGGCGATTTTCCACGCCAGCCACAGCAGATAAAGGCTACCGGCAATCTTCAGAATCAGATGAAGCGAAGGATAAAGCAGGATGAGACCGCCGATGCCAAATGCCACCATCAGCAACATGACTTGCATGCCAATCATGATACCAATGAGCAGCGGTATGGTGCGCAGGAAGCCAAAATTAGCACCAGAGGCGGTAAGTAACATATTATTGGGCCCGGGCGTGATGGCTGCGACCCAAAGAAAACCTAACATTGATAAAAAAAGACTCAGTTCCATGTATATTCGGGTGCTCCTCACCCAGTAAAGCGAACAACCCATCGAAGCTATCAGCGACTTATGCATCAGACAAGCCTTTACCCAAGCTATTTTGATCGCCCCAGCGGCGAGCGCTTTAAACCACTGCGCGGATTCACTAACGCGCATCTGCAAACGCTGCTGCCGCGCATTTTACGCCGCCGCGTTACCCTACGCCCGCACTGGCAGCGTCTTGACCTGCCCGACGGTGATTTTGTTGATTTAGCGTGGAGCGAAGATCCGGCGCAGGCACGTCACAAGCCGCGCATGGTGATGTTTCACGGTTTGGAAGGCAGTTTCCGCAGCCCTTATGCGCATGGCTTGATGCAGGCGTGCCAGGCGCGTGGTTGGCTGGCGGTGGTCATGCACTTTCGCGGCTGTAGCGGCGAGCCGAATCGCCTGGAGCGCATCTATCACTCCGGTGAAACCGAGGACGCCACCTATTTCCTGCACTGGCTGCAGCGTGAATGGGGAACCGTACCGACCGCTGCGGTTGGCGTTTCGCTGGGCGGTAACATGCTGGCTTGCCTGCTGGGCTTGCAAGGTAATGATGTACCCATCGACGCTGCCATCGCCATTTCGGCACCGCTGGCGTTGGAGCCATGCAGCACCAAGCTGGATGTCGGCTTCTCACGTTTCTATCAATACTATTTACTGACGCAGCTGAAAAAGAACGCCACGCGCAAATTACATGCCTGGCCCGGCACGCTGCCGGTCGATCTCAGCCAGCTGCGCGCTTTTCGCCGTCTGCGTGAATTTGATGATGCAATAACCGCTCGCGCGCACGGTTTTGTTGATGCCAACGACTATTATCAACGTGCCAGCGCCATGCCGCTGCTGACCCGCGTACGCAAACCGCTGCTGATCATCCATGCACAAGACGATCCTTTTATGACCGATGCTGTGATCCCGCGCCCTGAGCAGCTGTCAGCCTCCATTCAATATCAACTGACGCAGCAAGGCGGCCACGTAGGTTTTGTGGGTGGCACCTTACTCAAACCGAAAATGTGGCTAGAACAGCGCGTGCCCGACTGGCTCTCAACTTATCTGGATGTGCAATTGTGATTATTCCGTGGCAAGAACTAGAAGCAGAAACGCTGGAAAACCTGATTGAAACTTTCGTGCTGCGCGAAGGCACCGATTACGGCGAGCAGGAACGAAGCCTGATGCAAAAAGTGGCCGACGTGCGCCGTCAGCTGGAGCGCGGCGACGTGGTGCTGGTATGGTCGGAGCTGCATGAATCCATCAACATCATGCCGAAGGGTGAATTTCGCGGCTGATGCACCCAGCGGCAATTCGTGGTAACAATGCTCATCGCCGGACTTCACAGGGAGCTCTGTTATGTCAGCCAGGCATCCAATTATTGCCGTCACCGGTTCTAGCGGCGCCGGAACCACTACCACCAGCCTCGCCTTCCGCAAGATTTTCCAGCAGCTGAATCTGCATGCGGCGGAAGTCGAAGGCGACAGTTTCCATCGCTACACGCGTCCAGAAATGGACATGGCGATCCGTAAGGCGCGCGACCTCGGTCGCCATATTAGCTATTTCGGCCCGGAAGCGAATGACTTCGGCCTGTTAGAGCAGACGTTCAAACACTACGGTAAAACCGGGCTGGGCGAATCGCGTAAATATCTGCATACCTATGATGAAGCGGTACCGTGGAATCAGGTCCCGGGCACCTTCACGCCGTGGCAACCGCTGCCGGAAAACACCGATGTGTTGTTCTATGAAGGCCTGCACGGCGGCGTTGTCACGCAGCAGCAGAATGTGGCAGAACATGTTGATCTGCTGGTTGGCGTGGTGCCGATTGTTAATCTCGAGTGGATTCAGAAGCTGGTGCGCGACACCGGCGAGCGCGGCCATTCACGCGAAGCGGTAATGGATTCAGTGGTGCGTTCGATGGAGGATTACATTAACTTCATCACGCCACAGTTCTCGCGCACGCACATTAACTTCCAGCGCGTGCCGACCGTCGATACCTCAAATCCGTTTGCCGCACGGGAAATCCCGTCATTGGATGAGAGCTTCGTGGTGATCCATTTCCGTGGCTTAGAAGGGATTGCGTTCCCCTATCTGCTGGCGATGATTCAGGGATCGTTTATCTCCCACATTAATACGCTGGTGGTACCCGGCGGGAAAATGGGATTAGCAATGGAGCTGATTATGCTGCCGCTGGTGCAACGACTGATTGAAGGGAAGCGGATTGAATAAGAGTGATAGGTCGCCATTAATGGCGACACTACGAAATGAGCGCGTTTGTAGGGTGCGCATTAATGCGCACCTGGAAACATCAACGTTCGATCACTTCATAGCTATGGGTGATTTCCACGCCTTTGCCCAGCATGATCGCCACCGAGCAATATTTTTCCGCTGACAAATCAACCGCGCGGGAAACCGCCTTATCACTCAACGCTTTGCCGCTGACAATAAAATGCAGGTTGATGTGGGTAAAAATGCGCGGTGCTTCTTCGCGGCGTTCAGAGGTGAGTTTCACTTCGCAATCGGCCACATCGCTGCGCCCTTTTTGCAGAATCGAGACCACATCAATGGCGCTGCAACCCCCTGCTGCCATTAACACCATCTCCATTGGACTTGGCGCTTTATCACCGGAATTCCCGTCCATTAACACCTGATGTCCGGATGAGGATTCTCCGAGAAAGGTAAGACCTTCCACCCATTTCACTCGTGCCTGCATGATTCTTTCTCCTGAAGCGGCGGTTTTGCCGCCAGAGTACGCTTTCACCTGATAAACAGCAATCCAGACTATTCCCCCGTTTGCTGAAGCGAGACAACACAAGACAGCTCGCAAAAGCTGTGCTACAAACAGTGCTGAAAATATTTTCGTCGTTACAGACGAAGGCGGGAAGAATCAAAAGCGTAGCTTAAGAATGACCCGGAATAATTTTTCCATTACTGGAAACGCTCGACGATTAAACCGCCTGACAGGGAAAAAATGCCCCCTGTATTTTGGGCACGATTACAACAGAGGATAATAGCGAATGGTTCTCGGCAAACCGCAAACAGACCCTACACTCGAATGGTTCCTGTCCCATTGCCATATTCACAAATATCCGTCCAAAAGCACGCTCATCCATCAGGGTGAGAAAGCGGAAACGCTGTACTACATCGTGAAAGGTTCCGTAGCGGTACTGATTAAAGATGAAGAAGGCAAAGAGATGATTCTCTCCTACCTCAATCAGGGAGATTTCATCGGCGAACTCGGTCTTTTCGAAGAAGGCCAGGAACGTAGTGCCTGGGTGCGTGCGAAGTCTGCCTGTGAAGTGGCTGAAATTTCCTACAAAAAATTCCGTCAGCTGATTCAGGTAAACCCGGATATTTTAATGCGACTTTCGTCGCAAATGGCGCGTCGTCTGCAAGTGACATCAGAGAAAGTGGGCAACCTTGCTTTCCTTGACGTAACAGGACGTATCGCGCAAACGCTGCTTAATCTGGCTAAACAGCCAGATGCGATGACTCACCCAGACGGCATGCAAATTAAAATCACCCGTCAGGAGATTGGTCAGATCGTGGGCTGCTCACGCGAAACCGTGGGTCGTATCCTGAAAATGCTGGAAGATCAGAATCTGATCTCTGCACACGGTAAAACCATCGTCGTCTACGGCACCCGCTAATTTCTTCTCACCCACGGCGTGATGGCAACATCGCGCCGTTTCTATTTGCGATGAGCTGATGTGGCGCCGAATCATCTATCATCCTGAAGTTAACTATGCACTGCGGCAAACGCTGGTGCTGTGCCTGCCTGTGGCTCTCGGCTGGCTGTTTGGCGATCTGCAAAAAGGTCTGCTGTTCTCGTTAGTGCCTGCCTGCTGCAATATGGCGGGTCTGGATACGCCGCACAAACGCTTTTTCAAACGCTTGATTGTGGGTGGTTCGCTGTTTGCCACCGGCAGCTTCCTGATGCAAATTTTGACCGCTTACCAGATTCCGCTGCCGTTGATCCTGCTGGCGCTGCCGCTGCTGATCGGCGTCACCGGCGAAATCGGCCCGCTGCATGCACGCCTGCTGCCCGCCACCTTAATCGCTGCTATCTTTACGCTCAGCCTGGTTGGGCGCATGCCGATATGGGTGCCGCCGCTGCTCTATATTGGCGGTACGCTGTGGTACGGCTTGTTCAACTGGTTCTGGTTCTGGCTGTGGAAAGAGCAGCCGATGCGTGAATCGCTCAGCCTGCTGTTTCGCGAGCTGGCGGATTATTGCGATGCCAAATACACCTTACTGACACAGCTGACCGATCCGGAAAAAGCGTTACCGCCGCTGCTGGCGCGCCAGCAGAAAGCGGTCGATCTCATCACTACCTGTTACCAGCAAATGCATATGCTGTCGGCCAGCCGCGATAACAGTCACAAGCGCCTGACGCGCGCCTTCCAGGTGGCGCTGGATTTGCAGGAACACATCTCGGTCAGCCTGCATCAGCCCGAAGAGGTACAGAAACTGGTGGAGGAGAGCCACGCTGAAGCGGTGATCCGCTGGAACGCCAAAATCATCTCCGCACGTTTGCGCGTGCTGGCTGATGCAATTCTCTATCATCAGCTGCCGGATCGTTTTCACATGGAGAAACAGCTGGGTGCGCTGGAGAAAATTGCCCGTCAGCATCCGGATAACCCGGTTGGCAACTTCTGCCTCTATCACTTCAGCCGCATCGCCCGCGTATTGCGCACGCAGAAGCCGCTTTACACGCGCGATCTCATGGCCGATCGTCAGCGCCGCTTACCGCTATTGCCAGCGTTGCGCAGCTATTTATCATTCAAATCTACCGCGTTACGCACCGCGGCCCGCTTCGCCGTAATGCTGATGTTTGGTAGCGCGCTGGCGTTGTTCTTCAACATTCCTAAACCTTACTGGATTCTGATGACCATCATGTTCGTCAGCCAGAACGGCTACAGCGCGACGCGCGTGCGTATTCAGCACCGTGCGCTGGGCACCTTTGCCGGTTTGCTGATTGCCGCCGCCTCGCTGCGGCTGGCGGTGCCGGAGTCGATCACTCTGCTATTTATGCTGGGCATCACGCTGGCGAGCTATCTGATCACGCGGAAATATTACGGCTGGTCGATGATTGGCTTCACCGTCACCGCTGTGTATTCACTGCAGTTGCTGTCGCTCAACGGCGCGCAATTCTTGTTGCCGCGCATGATGGACACGCTAATGGGCTGTTTGATTGCTTTCGCCGGTATGATTTGGCTATGGCCACAGTGGCAAAGCGGGCTGCTGCGTAAAAATGCGCACGATGCGCTGGAAGCTTATCAGGACGCACTGCGCTTGCTGCTCGGACCGGAACAGGCGCCGGAGAAGCTGGCTTATCAGCGCATAAAGGTCAATCAGGCGCACAATGCGCTGTTCAACTCCCTGAACCAGGCGTCGAGCGAGCCCGGCTTCAACCTGCAATATTTGCAAGATATGCGCATGTGGGTGACGCACAGCCAGTTTATCGTTGAGCACATCAACGCCATGACGATTCTCGCGCGCGAGCACACCATGTTGACGTCGAAGCTGGCGGAACGGTATCTGCAATCCTGTGAAATCGCGCTGCAGCGCTGTCAGCAGCGGCTGGCGTATGACGGGCCGGGCAACGACAGCAATATTCTGGAAGCGCCGGAAAATCTTAATGAAGGGCCGGTAACGATTGTCGAACAGCACGTGAAGCGGATTTTGCAGCACCTTAACGTCATGCACACCATCTCTTCACTGGCGTGGAGCCAGCGACCGCATCATGGCCGCTGGCTCAAGGCGTTACGCCCGAAAGCGGATTAAGCAGCCAGCACCTTTTCAATCGCCGTAGCGAAACGCGTCATGCCTTCGGCGATGTCGGTTGGCTCAATCACCAGCGACGGCACAAAACGAATCACATCGCTGCCGGCGGTGAGAATCATCAGCCCTTCCGCAGCGGAAGCATTGAGGATGTCGCGCGCCTTGCTGGCGAACTGCGGCTGCAGCGCGGCACCTATCAGCAGACCTTTGCCACGAATCTCGCTGAAGATAGCGAATTTACTGTTGATGGCCTGCAGCGCTTCCACAAACTGCTGGCGGCGCGCTTCCACACCTTCCAGCACTTCCGGAGTATTGATGATATCCAGCGCGGTTTCCGCAATCGCACAGGCCAGCGGATTGCCGCCATATGTGGTGCCGTGCACGCCCGGCGCCATCACTGCCGCAATGTCATTGGTGGTCAACATCGCGCTTACCGGGAATCCGCCGCCCAGCGCTTTCGCGGTGGTCAGGATATCGGGCTTGATGCCGTAATGCTCGTAGCTGAACAGCTTACCGCTGCGGCCCATGCCGCTCTGTACTTCATCTAATACCAGCAGCGCATTATGTTCGTCGCACAAGGCACGCAGGCCCTGCATAAATTCCTGCGTAGCCGGAACTACGCCGCCTTCGCCCTGAATCGGTTCTACCACAATGGCGCAGGTGTGATCGTCAATCACCGCTTTTACCGCGTCGAGATCGTTGAACGGCACATGCACGATGTCAGCCGGTTTTGGCCCGAAGCCATCGGAATATTTCGGCTGCCCGCCAACCGACACGGTAAATAGCGTGCGGCCATGGAACGCATTGTGGAAAGCGATAATTTTGCTTTTGAATGGGCTGTGTTTTTTGCAGGCATAATAGCGCGCCAGCTTGAAGGCCGCTTCGTTGGCTTCTGCGCCGGAGTTACCGAAAAACACGCGGTCGGCAAAGGTAGCAGCGATCAGTTTACTCGCCAGACGCAGCGCCGGTTCGTTAGTGAACACGTTGCTGGTGTGCCACAGCGTTTCGCCCTGGGTTTTCAGCGTCTCCACCAGCGCCGGATGACAATGGCCCAATGCCGTCACCGCAATACCGCCTGAGAAATCGATATACTCTTTGCCCTGCTGATCCCACACTCGGCTGCCCTTGCCTTTAACCGGCACAAACTGCGCAGGTGCATAAACAGGCAAAATTACGTTATCGAACGTTTCCCGGGTTACCGCTAGTTTTTCCGCTGCCATTGACGACCTCATCGGGTTATTTGTTGAGCTGACGTGAAATTATAATCACAAAATATGCATAAAAAATCACACCATGGCAAATATAAGTTACGCGCTGAGGAAATTAGCCAGCAGCTGGTGACCTTGTTCACTGAGGATGCTTTCCGGGTGAAACTGCACGCCTTCCAGCGGCAAGGTGCGATGGCGGAAGCCCATGATCTCATCCGGTTCGCCGTCGCGCAGGCTCCACGCGGTAATTTCAAAGTCTGCAGGCAGCGTATCGCGCGCCACAATCAGCGAATGATAGCGCGTCACGGTCAGCGGATTATTCAGGTTGCGAAACACGCCTTGATTGCTGTGCTGAATGCGCGAGGTTTTACCGTGCATCACCTGCCGCGCGCGTACCACCTGCGCGCCATATGCCTGAGCGATCGCCTGATGCCCAAGGCAAACCCCCAGAATCGGCACACGTCCGGCGAAGTGACGAATAGCGGCAAGCGAGATGCCAGATTGGTCCGGCGTACACGGACCCGGCGAAATCACCAGATGCGTCAGCGGCAACGCTTCAATCTCTTGCAGCGTAATGGCATCGTTGCGCACCACGCGCACATCAGCGCCCAATTCGCAGAAGTATTGGTAGAGATTCCAGGTGAAGGAGTCGTAGTTATCGATTAGCAGTAGCATAGCGCCCTCAGGCCAGTAAAAGCGGCGCTATTCTACCCATTTTAGCTAATCGGGCTCACCACTTTCGCAAACTGCGCGGTAAGCGGAGCCAGATCGCCGGCGACGCCCGCCGAGATCGCCGCGCGCCATTCATCGCGCTCGAGCGTGTCCCACGCCAGCTGATAACCGGCGTGCAGCGCCAGCTGTTCGAAGAAGATACGCTGCGCGCGTCCATTGCCAGCGCGGAACGGATGCAGGACGAAAATCTCACAGTAGTAGTGCGCAATCCGTGCCGCAAAGGTTTCCACTGCCAGGTCGGCCAAACCGCGCTCCTCTTCCAACGCCTGCATCAGCGCATTGCCCTCTTTCTCGATATATTCGCAGTGGCAATAGGGCGTTTCATCACGCCAGATATCGATAGTGCGCAGCTCTCCCGCCCAGCTATAAAGATCCTGAAATAGCGTGCGATGAATATGGCACAACCGCGGCAAGCCGATGCTGCGCGGCCCCAGTTCTAACGTCGCCAGGCGCGCGCTGCTGAAGGCCAGTTCGGCTTTACGCAGCTGCGCTTCATCGTGAATGTCGAGGCGATTCTTGAGCACGTTGTCGTTTTGCCACAGATAGGGATCGCGCACCGCCAGGCTGTTATCCGCCATATTGCCTCCTCAGCGACGCAAGTCGTTCTTCGGCATGTTCCGCATCGATCAAGGGTTCAGTAGATGTGTATCCGGCCAGACGACAACTGGCTTGATAGCTCGCAGCGCGCTGCTGCTGCCACAAGGTGGCTTTTTGTTTCTCGGTGAGTTTGCTGGTCATAGCGCCTCCGGCTGGCAATGAGCCCTAAGTATAAGCAGCAATTTTTTGCTTTGCCGGAGGGGCAATAACGCGCCCAACAAAAATGGCGCGTTTCGCGATTAAGGCAGGACTTTGGCGGAAAGGATAACAATCGGTTTTGATGGCACATTTTGGTACGGACCCACATCTTTGGTCGGTACCTGAGCAATCTTATCAATCACATCCTGGCCTTTCACAACTTTACCAAACACTGCATAACCGAAATCACGCTGACCGTGATCGAGGAAGGCGTTATCTGCCACGTTGAGGAAGAACTGGCTGGTGGCGCTATCTTTATCTGCGGTACGCGCCATCGAAATGGTGCCACGCAGATTACGCAAGCCGTTGTCGGCCTCGTTTTTGATTGGCGCAACAGTTTGCTTTTGCTGCATATCCGCCGTAAATCCGCCGCCCTGAATCATAAAGCCAGGAATAACGCGGTGGAAAATGGTGTTGTTGTAGAAACCGTTGTTGACGTAATCAACGAAGTTTTTCACCGAAACCGGGGCTTTCTGGTTGTTCAGTTCGAGTTCGATATTGCCCGCAGAGGTGGTGAGCAGCACATGTGTATCCCCTTTTGCTGCCAGCGCGGCAGAAGATACGGAAGAGAGCGCTAACAGGGCAACTGCCGCTGTCAAAGTACGTTTAAGCATGAAAGATTCCTTACCATGGAGAGCTAGCTCAAAAACGAGATTGATTGTAAAGAGCAAGTAATCCAAGAGCCAGCGTTTTACCGATATTTACGTGGATGTTGCGATTGTCATACTTTTGCCGCCACGCAATCATTTGCGTGATTAAAATCACACTATCAGTGAAATATCCCCAGCTTGTTTCACTCGTTGTTTATTAAGATCACAGTTGCACTTACAATTCATGACACTTTTTGCCAATCTCGGCGCTTCACAGGTTCAGAACATGACAAACCGTAATCGGCTCGGCCTTACCTGGATTAGCTATTTCTCCTATGCGCTTACTGGCGCACTGGTGATTGTTACCGGTATGGTGCTGGACAATATCGCACAGTATTTCCAGCGTCCTATCTCAGAAATGAGTAACACCTTTACCTTCCTTAATGCGGGCATTTTGGTGTCAGTGTTCCTGAATGCCTGGCTGATGGTCATTGTGCCGCTGAAGCGCCAGCTGATCTTTGGCTTTGTATTGATGATTCTTGCCGTCGCCGGCCTGATGACCAGCCACGATCTCACCGTGTTCTCGCTGTGCATGTTCGTGCTCGGCGTGGTCAGCGGCATCACTATGTCGATCGGGACCTTCCTGATCACCCATCTTTATGATGGTCGTCAACGCGGCGCACGTCTGCTGTTTACCGATTCGTTCTTCAGCATGGCGGGCACCATTTTCCCAATCATCGCGGGTATCCTGCTGGCGCGCGCGCTGCCATGGTATTGGGTTTATGCCTGCATCGGCGTGATTTATCTCGCGATTTTTGTACTGACGCTGTGCATTGAGTTCCCAGTATTGAAGAGCGAAGCCGCTAAGCCCGGCGTGGAGAAAGAGAAGTGGGGCGTCGGCGTGCTGTTCCTGTCGATTGCAGCACTGTGCTACATCCTCGGCCAGCTCGGCTTCATCTCGTGGGTACCAGAATACGCCACCAAATCGATGGGCATGGACATTGCCGCTGCCGGTCAACTGGTGGGTAATTTCTGGACTGCCTATATGGTTGGCATGTGGGTGTTTAGCTTCGTGCTGCGCTTCTTCGATCTGCAGCGCATCCTGATGGTGCTCGCGGCGCTGGCAACCGGTTTGATGTACTGGTTCGTCACGTCCAACGATGCCAGCATGCTGCACTGGATCATCATGACGCTGGGCTTCAGCTCAAGCGCGATTTACACCACCATCATCACGCTGGGCTCGCTGCAAACTAAGGTCTCTTCACCGAAGCTGGTGAACTTCATCCTGACCTGCGGCACCGTCGGCACCATGCTGACATTTGTGGTAACCGGTCCCATCGTGGCAAAAGGTGGCGCGCATGCGGCACTCTCAACCGCCAACGGTTTGTACGCCGTGGTATTTGTGATGTGTGTTCTGCTGGGCTTTGTGACTAAACATCGCCAGCACGGCCATGTTACCCACTAAGTTCGACGGGCGGAGTTCGCTCCGCCCTGCTCTTCAGCGCTTAAACGTCACCGCCTCTTTCTCTGCTAAATAGATCTCACTGCTGGCTGGCTGCGTCGCTGCCACCACCATCCCTTTGCGCAGCGAATAACGCACCGGCACCTGTCGCCGGACCGCATCAAATCCACTCTCTGCCGGCAGAATAATCAAACTGGCATCGTTGCCCGGTTGAATACCGTAATTTGCCAGCTGCAGGGTTTTGGCGCTGTTCGCGGTAATCAGCTGCAATCCGTTATCGATCTGCTCGTAACCCATAAGCTGACAGACGTGCAGTCCCATATGCAGCACCTGTAGCATGCTGGCGGTACCAAGCGGATACCAGGGATCGAACACGTCATCGTGCCCAAAACAGACGTTGATATGGGCCTCCAGCAGCTCTTTCACCCGCGTGATGCCGCGACGCTTGGGATAGCTATCAAAGCGCCCTTGCAGATGGATATTTACCAGCGGATTGGCGATGAAGTTGATGTTGGAAAGCTTAAGCAGACGAAACAGGCGCGATGTATAGGCATTGTTGTAAGAGTGCATCGCCGTGGTGTGGCTGGCGGTGACGCGTTCGCCGTTGCCATCGCGATGCGCCAGCGCCGCCACGGTTTCGACAAAGCGCGACTGCTCATCGTCGATCTCATCGCAGTGCACATCCACCAGCCGATCGTAGCGATTGGCCAAAGCAAAGGCTTTATGCAGCGACTCAACGCCATATTCGCGGGTGAATTCGAAGTGCGGAATGGCACCTACCACATCTGCCCCCATGCGTAGCGCCTCTTCTAACAGCGCTTCACCATTGGGATAAGAGAGAATGCCTTCCTGCGGAAACGCCACAATCTGGATATCGATCCACGGTGCCATCTCTGCTTTCACTTCCAGCATCGCTTTTAACGCGGTTAGCGTGGGATCGGAAACATCAACGTGGGTGCGCACGTGCTGAATACCGTTGGCGATTTGCCACTTCAGCGTTTGCTGCGCGCGCTGTTTCACATCTTCATGGCTGAGCAGTGCTTTACGCTCAGCCCAGCGTTCAATGCCCTCAAACAGCGTGCCGGATTGATTCCAGGCCGGTTCGCCAGCGGTTTGCGTGGTATCGAGGTGAATGTGCGGTTCGATAAACGGCGCGCTGGCTAGCCCGCCTTCCGCATCCAGCGCATCAGCCTGCTCAACCGTGTGGGGCGGCTGCGGTCGAAGGTGCGCAATCTTGCCGTTGTCGATTTCGATCTGCCACAAGCCTTGCTGCCCTGCTACGCGCAGGTTGTTGATCCACTTCAGTGATGGATTTGCCATGCCGTTCTCCGCTAAAACACAAAATCTAAAGCTAGCATGAAAACCAATGTTACTGCGGGCACATTCCGTAGCGGCGCCATTTATTGCGCGATGAATCGCGCCGCGAGGGAAGCTGCGGCGAAGAAAATGATTGGGTAATTATCAACCAAATAAGCCACTTAACTAATTCGTTCAAAATCAGTTACATACCTCAAAATAGGTATATAAAGGCGCGCTTGATGCATATCAATAAGCGCCAAAAGCGCCGCGCTAAGGTAGGCGCAGATACCGCAATTTTTGAGGCAAGCATGAGCAAGCACAGTGTCGTTATCATTGGCAACGGCATGGTCGGCCACCGCTTTATAGAAGAACTTATCGACAAAGATGAATCGAATCAGTTTGCGATAACCGTTTTCTGTGAAGAGCCCCGGGTCGCCTATGATCGCGTCCACCTTTCCGCCTATTTCTCCCATCACACCGCTGAAGAACTCTCGCTGGTGCGCGAAGGTTACTATCAGAAGCATCAGGTAAATGTATTACTCGGCGAACGCGCCATCACCATTAACCGCGACGAAAAACTGATTCACTCGAATACCGGTCGCGCAGTGCATTACGACACGCTGATTTTCGCCACCGGTTCCTATCCATGGATTCCGCCCATCAAAGGCGCGGAAGGCAGCGACTGTTTCGTCTATCGCACCATTGAAGATCTTAACGCCATTGAAGCCTGTTCACGCCGCAGCAAACGCGGCGCGGTGATTGGTGGCGGATTACTGGGGCTCGAAGCGGCGGGCGCGCTGAAAAATCTAGGCATTGAAACCCACGTGATTGAGTTTGCACCGGTGCTGATGGCGGAACAGCTCGATCCCCAGGGCGGCGAGCAGCTGCGACGCAAAATCGAGCAGATGGGCGTACGCGTCCACACCGGCAAAAACACGCAGCAGATTGTCCATCATGCCACAGGTGGTAAAACGCTGGAGTTTGCCGATGGCAGCGCGCTGGATGTCGATTTCATCGTCTTCTCCACCGGTATTCGCCCGCAGGATAAGCTGGCCAAACAGTGCGGCTTAACGTTGGGCGAGCGCGGCGGCATCGCCATTGACGATCGCTGTCAGACCAGCGATCCGGCGATTTATGCGATCGGTGAATGTGCCGCGTGGCAGAACCGTATTTACGGCTTAGTCGCGCCGGGCTACAAGATGGCGCAGGTTGCCAGCGATGCCGTGGTTGGCCGCGACAACCTGTTTGCTGGTGCAGACATGAGCGCCAAGCTGAAACTGCTGGGCGTGGATGTCGGTGGCATTGGTGACGCGCATGGCCGCACGCCGGGTGCGCGCAGCTACCTGTGGCTCGACGAGCAGAAAAACATCTATAAGCGCCTGATTGTCAGCGAGGATAACCGCACATTACTGGGCGCGGTATTGGTGGGAGATACCAGCGATTACGGCAATCTGTTGCAGCTGGCGCTGAATAACATCCCGCTACCGGAAAATCCGGAAGGGCTGATCCTACCGGCAAGCAGCGGCGCTAAACCGGTAATGGGCGTTGATTCGCTGCCGGATAGCGCGCAAATCTGCTCCTGCTTTGACGTGAGTAAAGGCGATATCGTCAAAGCCGTGCAGGGTGGTTGCCATACCGTAGCGGCGCTGAAAGCCGAAACGCGCGCGGGTACCGGCTGCGGCGGCTGTATTCCACTGATTACGCAGGTGCTGAACGGTGAATTGAGCCGTCAGGGTATCGACGTTAACAATCATCTGTGTGAGCACTTCCCCTACTCGCGTCAGGAGCTGTATCACCTGATTCGCGTGGAAGAGATCACATCGTTCGACGCGCTGCTGGTCAAATATGGTCAGGGCTACGGCTGCGAAGTGTGTAAGCCCACCGTGGGTTCGCTGCTGGCCTCCTGCTGGAACGAGTACGTGCTGAAGCCGCAGCTGGCACCGCTGCAGGACAGCAACGATCTGTTCCTCGGCAATATCCAGAAAGATGGAACTTACTCGGTGATCCCGCGCTCGGCCGGCGGTGAAATTACCCCGGAAGGGTTGATGGCGATTGGCACCGTGGCGCGTCAGTACAATCTCTACACCAAAATCACCGGCTCGCAGCGTATTGGCCTGTTTGGCGCGCAGCGTGACGATCTGCCTGCTATCTGGACGCAGCTGATCGCGGCCGGTTTTGAAACCGGACAGGCGTATGCCAAAGCGCTGCGCATGGCGAAAACCTGTGTGGGCAGCGTCTGGTGCCGCTTTGGCGTTGGCGACAGCCTTGGCTTCGGTATTGAGCTGGAAAACCGCTACAAAGGTATTCGCACCCCGCACAAAATGAAGTTTGGCGTCTCCGGCTGCACGCGCGAGTGCGCGGAAGCACAGGGTAAAGATGTCGGCATCATCGCCACCGAGAAAGGCTGGAACCTGTATGTGTGCGGTAATGGCGGCATGAAACCTCGTCATGCCGATCTGCTGGCTGCCGATCTCGATCGCGACACGCTGCTGAGCTATCTCGATCGTTTCATGATGTTCTACATCCGCACCGGCGACCGCCTGCAACGCACTTCGCTGTGGCTGGAAAGCATGGATGGCGGCATCGATTACCTGCGCAGCGTCATTGTTGACGACAAGCTCGGCCTGAATGCGCAGCTGGAGAGCGAACTGGCACGTCTGCGTGGCGAAGTGATCTGCGAATGGACAGCAACGGTGCAAGATCCTCAGCAGCAGGCTCACTTCAACACCTTTATCAACAGCGACCAGCGCGATCCGCTGGTGCAGCATATTAACCAACGCGAGCAGCATCGTCCGGCACGTCCCGACGAGCGCATTGCGGTCACTCTGATTGAGGAGATTGACGCATGAGCCAGTGGCATTCCGTGTGTGAACTCAAGCAAATCCTGCCTGCGACCGGTGTGTGTGCGCTGGTCAACGGCCAGCAGATTGCTATCTTCCGTCCACGTGACAATGAACAGCTCTATGCATTGAGCAATATCGATCCTTTCGCCCAGGCCAGCGTGTTATCACGCGGCCTGATTGCTGAGCACCAGCAAGCGCTGTGGGTGGCTAGCCCGCTGAAAAAGCAGCGCTTCCGCCTAAGCGATGGCTTCTGCCTGGAAGACGAAGCACGTTCGGTGGCGAGCTATCCGGTGCGTGTCAGCAAAGGCCGGGTTGAGATTTGTGCCTGACCGCATTCCTTTACTTAATGAGACGTCACTATGTTTACTGACACCCTGAATAAATGTGCCGCCAATGCGGCACGCATTGTGCGTACCGCGCAGCACAGCCCGCTGGCCTTCTGGATCGGCTCGGCGATGGCCGGTGCTTACGTTGGTTTGGCCATCATCCTGATTTTCACCTTGGGCAATCTGGTCGATCCGGCTTACCGTCCGCTGCTGATGGGCGCCACCTTCGGGATCGCGTTGACGCTGGTGATCATCGCCGGTTCCGAGCTGTTCACCGGTCATACCCTGTTCCTGACCATTGGCGTGAAAGCCGGCACCATCAAGCAAGGCCAGATGTGGTGTGTACTGCCGCAAACCTGGCTGGGGAATTTAATCGGCTCCGTGCTGGTCGCACTGATCTATTACTATGCGGCAGGCCCATTGCTCCCCAATGCTGGCTCGCTGATTCATAGCGCCGCGCTGGCGAAAACCACGCAGCCAGCCATGGCGCTGTTCTTCAAGGGCGCACTGTGTAACTGGCTGGTATGCCTGGCGATCTGGATGGCAATACGCACCGAAGGCACGGCGAAGTTCATCGCTATCTGGTGGTGTTTACTGGCGTTTATCGCTTCCGGCTATGAGCACTCCGTAGCCAATATGACGGTCTTTGCACTGTCGTGGTTTGGTCAGCATAATGCGGACCTCACTTTGAGCGGCATCGGCCACAATTTGCTGTGGGTAACGCTGGGCAACATGTTCTCCGGCATGGTGCTGATGGGTCTCGGTTATTGGTATGCCACCCCGCTGGCGCAGCGTCCACAGGCCGAAGCGCAAGCCACGCCGCTCAAAGCGGTATAACCATTTTCAGCCCGCCCCGTGCGGGCTTTTTTTAGGATGAGCTATGGACTACTTTCCGCTGTTTTGCCGCCTGCAGGGCAAACGCTGTTTGCTGGTAGGAGCGGGAGATGTAGCAGAACGCAAAGCGCGTTTGCTGCTGGATGCCGGTGCCGATCTGCACGTTGGCGCGCTGGATTTCTCCCCCGCGTTTCAGCAGTGGGCACAACAGGGAAAGGTGACCTTATTAACCGGCGCGTTTGATGATGGCTGGCTGGACTCGTGCTGGCTGGTGATTGCCGCCACCAATGATGATGCGGTCAATCAGCAGGTGGCTTTCGCAGCCGAGCAGCGTCGCATCTTCTGCAATCTGGTGGATGCGCCGCAGGAAGCCAGCGCGATCATGCCATCGATTGTCGATCGCTCACCGCTGATGATTGCCGTTTCGTCCGGCGGCCGCGCGCCGGTGCTGGCACGTTTGCTTCGGGAGAAGCTCGAAGCGATGCTGCCACAGCATCTCGGAGAGCTGGCGTCCCTGGCCGGTTCGTTGCGTGGCCGTGTGAAGCGCACCTTTGCCAGCATGGCGCAGCGCCGCGCGTTCTGGGAACGCTTCTTCGTGAGCGATCGTCTGGCACAAACCCTGGCGAATGGCGATCGCCCACGTGCTGATGCCATCGTCGATAACTTGTTCGATGCCCCGCTGTCGCAGCAAGGTGAAGTAGTGCTGGTTGGCGCCGGGCCGGGTGATGCCGGATTGCTCACGTTGAAAGGTTTGCAGCATATTCAGCAGGCCGATGTCGTGGTGTATGACCGCTTGGTTTCAGAACCGATTCTCAATCTGATACGTCGCGATGCTGAGCGCATCTTTGTCGGCAAACAGGCCGGTCATCACTGCGTACCCCAAGCGCAAATCAACCAGGTTTTACTCGAACAGGCGCAAAGCGGCAAACGCGTAGTACGCCTTAAAGGCGGCGATCCCTTTATCTTTGGGCGCGGTGGTGAAGAGCTGCAGTTGCTGGCACAACACCATATTCCGTTTAGCGTGGTGCCAGGCATCACGGCCGCATCGGGCTGTGCTGCCTACAGCGGCATTCCGCTTACGCATCGCGACCATGCGCAGAGCGTACGATTCGTGACGGGCCATTTACAGCAGCATGGCGAGATTGAATGGCGCAAACTGGCGGCGGAGCAGCAAACGCTGGTGTTCTATATGGGGCTGGCGCAAGCGCCGGAAATCCAACAACAGCTGTTGCAGCACGGCATGGATGCCGCTATGCCGGTGGCGATCGTACAGAACGGCACCACGCCGCAGCAACGCGTGGAAACCGCAACGCTGGCAGAGCTGGCGACGTTGGCGCAGCAGTTTGAAAGTCCAGCGCTGATTATTGTCGGTCGCGTAGTGGCGCTGCGGCCTCAATTACGCTGGTTCTGAACCACCAGACCATCGCACAAATAAAAACGGCGGATCATGATGATCCGCCGTCGCGTTCTCGCCGGCCAACCGCTTAGGGTTGTGCGACAAAACCTACCGCTTCGTACACTTTCTTCAGCGTTTCCTGCGCATGCGCGCGGGCTTTCGCTGCGCCATCGCGCATCACCTGATTCAGTAGCGCTTCGTCGTTACGGAAACGATGATAGCGCTCCTGCAAGTCGGTCAGCATGCCTGAAACGGCATCCGCGACCGCGCCTTTCAGATGGCCATACATTTTGCCTTCAAACTCCTGTTCCAGCTCGGCTATGGTTTTACCGGTTACGCCCGCCAGAATATCCAGCAGGTTAGAAACACCGGCCTTCTCTTTGACGTCGTAGCGCACCACTGGCGGCTCAGCAGAGTCTGTTACCGCGCGCTTGATCTTCTTCACCACTGCGGTGGTGTCTTCCAGCAGACCAATCACGTTATTACGGTTGTCGTCTGACTTAGACATTTTCTTGGTCGGTTCAAGCAGCGACATGACGCGCGCGCCTGATTTCGGAATGAACGGCTCCGGCACTTTGAACACATCGCCGTACAGCGCATTGAAACGCTGCGCGATATCGCGGCTCAGTTCCAGATGCTGCTTCTGATCTTCGCCCACCGGCACCTGATTGGTTTGATACAGCAGAATGTCAGCTGCCATCAGCACCGGATAATCAAACAGGCCCGCGGTGATGTTTTCCGAGTAGCGCGCTGATTTATCTTTGAACTGCGTCATGCGGCTCAGCTCACCGAAATAGGTGTAGCAGTTCAGTACCCAACTCAGCTGCGCATGTTCAGGCACGTGCGACTGAACGAAGATGGTGCTTTTCGCCGGATCGATGCCGCAGGCAAGGTACAACGCCAGCGTATCCAGCGTGGCTTTACGCAGCGCAACCGGATCCTGGCGGACGGTGATGGCGTGCAGATCGACGATGCAGTAAATGCAGTGGAAATCATCCTGCATCTGCACCCACTGACGCAGCGCACCCATATAGTTGCCAATGGTCAGTTCACCGGAAGGCTGGGCGCCGCTGAAAACGATGGGTTTGCTCATGTTATGTCCTGATAATCACAGCCCGATAGCGGGCAAAAGTTCGTCAAAAGAGTCGAGAGTTAAATCGGGATGGCTGGTCGCAATTGGCTCACCGTAGTTGTAGCCAAAAGTCATACCGATGTTCGGTACGCCTGCCGCCTGGGCTGCGAGAATATCATTGCGCGAATCGCCGACAAACAGCAATTGTCCGGGAAGCACGCCAAAATGGCCGAGCACAAGGAAAATGGCCGCTGGATGCGGCTTTTTCACAATCACATCATCGCCGCCAATAATCTGGGTAAAGTAGTCAGCAATGCCGAGCGACTTCAACAATGGCGCGACAAACGGCGTAGGTTTGTTGGTGACTATGGCCAGCGGCAGGCCTTTTGCCTGCAGCGCCGCCAGCGTCTCTTTCACCCGCGGGAACAGGGTGCTGCCCGCTTCCACCGTTTCGGCATAGTACTTATCGAACAGCGCACGCGCATCGCGCTGCTCTTCAGCATGCGGTTCGCGACCCAACGCCCAGGTCAGCGCGCGGGTCATCATCACATCCGCGCCGTTGCCAATCCAGGTTGATGCTAACGCCACACCCGGCGGCGGCAGTTGCAGATCGCCCAGCGCGTGATCGATCGCCTGCGCCAAACCCGGTGCGCTATCCACCAGCGTTCCGTCGAGATCGAACGCCAGCGCGCGGATATCAGTGAAATGAGCCATTAACTTTCTCCAGTTCGCCACGCATTTCATCGATCACTTTTTTGTAATCCGGGTGACCAAAGATCGCGGAACCGGCAACAAACATATCGGCACCGGCGGCAGCAATCTGGCCGATGTTGTCGATCTTCACGCCGCCATCCACTTCCAGGCGAATGTTGTAGCCGCTTTGATCGATCAGGCGACGCGCTTCGCGCAGTTTGTCGAGCGTGCCGGGAATAAAGGATTGCCCACCAAAGCCCGGATTCACCGACATCAGCAGAATGATATCCAGCTTATCCATAACATAGTCGAGGTAGTCGAGCGGTGTAGCAGGATTAAATACCAAGCCGGCTTTGCAACCGTGCTCTTTGATCAGCTGCAGCGTGCGGTCAACATGCTCGCTGGCTTCCGGATGGAAAGTAATGAAGGTGGCGCCAGCTTTCGCGAATTCCGGGATCAATGCATCCACCGGCTTTACCATCAGATGCACATCAATAGGTGCAGTGATACCGTAATCGCGCAGCGCTTTCAGCACCATCGGCCCCATCGTCAGATTGGGAACGTAGTGGTTATCCATCACATCGAAATGGACGACATCGCCACCTGCCGCCAGCGCTTTGGCTGTGTCTTCACCTAAACGCGCGAAGTCAGCAGACAGAATTGAAGGGGCCAGTAAAAATTGTTTCATCCGATTCTCCCAATTTTGTGCGCCAGCCGGAGCTGGCGTAATGCCTTGGTCGCGGACGAAACAGGCTAGCGGAAAAGCGCTAGCAGTTCGTCGACCTGTGTGCGACCACTTATGCTTCGGCTGATGGAACGCCGGGCTTTAACTACGTGTAAATCCGCATTCTGGTACCACTCACGCGTGAGCACCGTATCGTGATTAGAAATCAGCACCGGTATGCGGTTTTGTTGCGCCAGCTTATTGGCCAGTTCCGCCAGATGTTGCTGCTCACGCAGGCTAAAACTGTTGGTGTGGTAAGCGGTAAAATTCGCTGTCGCCGACAGCGGCGCGTACGGCGGGTCACAATAAACCACCGAGCCCGCTGGGGCGTTAGTCAGAGTAACATCGTACGATTCACAGACAAAGGTCGCTTTTTGCGCCCGTTCGGCAAACCACAGCAGTTCAGCTTCCGGGAAATACGGCTTACGGTAGCGGCCAAAAGGCACATTAAACTCACCGCGCAGATTGTAACGGCAAAGACCATTGTATCCGTGGCGATTGAGATAGAGGAACAGCACGGCGCGCTGATATTCATCTTTGCTGGCATTGAATGCGATGCGCTGCGCGTAGTAAGTTTCCGCCGTATTACCTTCGGCATTGAAAAGCTGGCGCGCGTCTTCAATGAACGCCGCAGTACGCGTTTTGACGATGTTATAGAGATTGATGAGATCGCCGTTGATGTCCGCCAGGTGATAGCGGTCATAATCGGTGTTGAGGAATACTGAACCAGCGCCGACAAAGGGTTCGATTAAACAATCACCTTGTGGCAAATGACGACGGATGTCATCAAGGAGCGGGTATTTCCCTCCGGCCCATTTCAGAAAAGCGCGATTTTTTTTCATGCTGTCGTGGTTATTACATCTTAATGATTGGCTGTGGTGAAACCGACAGCAGCTCTGCGCTTTAAACGGGGCCGCACCTGCGCGGCCCCACATCAATTACTGACTTTCTTTTTTCACCTGGCTAAGCGGTTTGACCCACGGATTCGCGGCACGCACTTCTGCTGGCAGCGATGCCACCGCGCGTTTCGCATCGGCTGGCGTAGCGTAAGCTCCGCTCACCAGCACATACCAGGGTTCACCGTTGCGCGTAGTTTTATACACGTGATAACCGCTCAGGTTTTGTTTTCTCGCCCAGGCATTCAGGCTCTCTTCTTTCGACGCACCGCTCAGCTGCAGCGTGTAATTGCCGCCCGACGGCAGCGATTTGCTGGCGCTGCTGCTTGCAGGCGCAGCATTGCGCGCCGGCGTAGTGTGCGTCTTGCTCTCTTTTACCGGTGCGGGTTTGGTCGCGGCCGGTGCTTTGTGCGTGTTGCTGGCAGCGTGAGTCTCACGTGCGCCATTACTGGTGTTACGCGACGGCGTTTCCGCATGCATCACCGGCGGCGTCATCGCTTTACCATTACCGCTTACCGTTGCCGGTGCCGTTGGCAGCGAGCTATTGCCCTGTGCACCTTGGGCTGCGGCATCAACAGAACCTTGCTGATTATTCAGCGCCGTATTCAGATCGCCCGGGAGGGTGACACGCTGTTGATTTGCTGGAGTATCCACGGGTGCAGCCTGAGTCGGCGTTGAAGAGACCGATGGCATAGAGATGGACTGGGAATCATTGCCCGCTGGTGCAGCCGTTCCCGCCGTGTTTTGCGGTGCGCTGCCTTCAGCAGAAGGTGTGGCGTTTTGCTGACCGCTCATGGACGTCGAACCTGAGAGATCGATGTTCTTTTCGCTGCCACTGGCAGAAGGTGCTGCGCCGCTATTGGCGTTATTCGTAGCGGGTTTCTTCTCATCCGGACCGGTCAATGCCGAACCGATACCCAGTACCACCAACAGCAGAACCAGAATACCAATGCCCATCATCATATGCTGACGAGAAACCGGCACTTTAACTTTCGGCGCAGAAGACGATTTACGTGGCCGCGTTGGACGGCGGTCACTGGCGTCAGGTTTTAACTCGTCTTCCGGTTTGAACTCATCCATTTAGCCTCCTCCGTAAAACGACGCGCTTCCCACACGCCGCATCACCACTCATCACTTCTAATAATCAGGGTTTCTGGCAATCATTAATTGCTGCCAGCACCATATCATGTGCAACACCGGCACGCACTTCAGAGCGGCCAATAGCGAGAGGCAGCACCAAACGCAACTCGCCAGCCAACACTTTTTTATCGCGCATCATGTGTGGCAGATAATCTTCCGCTGCCATGCTTGCCGGACCGTGCACCGGCAAACCGGCACGCAGTAACAGCGCGATGATGCGATCGGTATCGGCAGAGGTGAACTGCCCTAAACGTTCAGCGGTGCGCGCAGCCATCACCATGCCAGCCGACACGGCTTCGCCGTGTAGCCAGTTGCCGTAGCCCATGTGTGCTTCAATCGCATGTCCAAAAGTATGGCCCAGATTAAGCAGTGCGCGTACGCCGGTTTCACGCTCATCCGCCGCAACCACTTCAGCTTTTAACTCGCAGCAGCGGCGGATGCAGTACGCCATGGCTTTTTCATCCAACGCCAGCAGAGCATCAAGATTATGCTCCAGCCATTGGAAGAATTCGCCATCAAGAATAATGCCGTATTTGATCACTTCTGCCAGACCGGACGCTAATTCGCGCGGCGGCAGCGTGGCCAGACAATGCGTATCCACCACGACAGAGGCGGGCTGATAGAACGCCCCAATCATGTTTTTGCCGAGTGGATGGTTGACCGCGGTTTTGCCACCGACGGAGGAGTCAACCTGAGACAGCAACGTGGTCGGCACCTGAATAAAGCGCACGCCACGCTGATAGCTGGCTGCGGCAAATCCGGTTAAGTCACCAATCACTCCACCACCGAGTGCAATCAGCGTGGTATCTCGTCCATGCGGCTTTTTAAGCAGCGCGGTGAATACCTCGTCCATGACCGCCAGCGTTTTGTACTGCTCACCATCAGGCAAAATGACTTGATCTACCTTTACGCCGGCATTGCTAAGGAGCGCTGACAGAGGTTCGAGATAGATCGGCGCCAGTGTCTGGTTTGTCACCAGCATGGCATTGTCGCCTGCTTTGAGCGGCCAAAAAGAAGCCGGATCGTTAAACAGTCCGGCAGCGATGGTGATGGGGTAACTGCGATCCCCGAGTGAGACAGTGATCTTCTCCATGATGACCGATACCTATTGCTGAGCCCTCAGGGCGCTGGATTAGTTCTTTTCCAGCATGTTGATGATCTGATTGGCCACCACTTTTGCACTCTGATCGTCAGTGCGAATAGTGACATCAGCGATCTCTTCATAAAGCGGATTACGTTCACCTGCCAGCGCTTCCAGTACTTCGCGCGGCGGTGATTCAACCTGCAACAGCGGACGCTTTTTATCACGCTGGGTACGAGCAAGCTGCTTTTCGATGGTGGTTTCAAGGTACACGACCACACCGCGGGCGGAGAGACGATTACGGGTCTCGCGGGATTTGACTGAGCCGCCACCTGTCGCCAGGACAATGCCCTGCTTCTCGGTCAGCTCATTAATGATCTTTTCTTCACGATCGCGGAAGCCTTCTTCGCCTTCCACATCAAATACCCAGCCTACATCCGCTCCGGTGCGTCGCTCAATTTCCTGATCGGAATCGAAAAATTCCATATTGAGTTGCTGAGCCAACTGACGACCAATAGTGCTTTTGCCGGCACCCATCGGCCCAACCAGAAAGATATTGCGTTTCTCTGCCATTTTATCGGTATTACTAAGAATTCGTTGATGATACCCCGCGTTCAGCATAGCTGGCGGGACAGGAACTGAGACCTCATGAGCGTTAACAAGAGTCAGACGGAAAATTATCTCAACACTCATGGCCGTTTGGCAACCGAATAAATTGCCCCCGGCGACCTCTTAACAGGACCGGTCTGTGGTTCGCGAGACGGTAACGCACCTCCGCTAATCCATCCTATTTCACGCTACAGGTCCGCTGGCTGGGGTCATTCACCCTAATCACTTACCTGGGTAAGCACTGTGAATTCACTCATTTAACGCCTTCCTGCAACTCGAATTATTTTGGAGATATTTCTTTTGACGCCAGTATCGCTTGTGACCGACGTCATTCGGAAGGTTATTCTGCCGCGTTCCGTTACACCGTTTTGAAAATCGCTAAACCTTGTAAGCTAATTCCTGCCCTGCGTCAACGCAGTTGGCTTCACAGAACGAATTTTCCGCTTTATCCGGCGGAAAGCGCTGCTTCCCTGACCAGTCTGGGGGTAATAAAGATAACCAGCTCCTTTTTTTTCTGTTCGTCGGTCTGATGGCTGAACAAATTTCCCAGTAGCGGTAGCTCGCCCAGCCAGGGGACGCGTTTTGCACTCTGCGTACGCTGCTGCTGGAAAATACCGCCGAGCGCTAAGGTTTCGCCATCACGCAGGGTTACCTGGGTTTCAATCTCCTGCTTATCGATGCTGAGCACCTGATTATCGCCAATATTCACGCTGCGCCCGGGTAAATTCTGGCTCAGTTTTAATTTGAGCTGTATTCGACCGTTACCCAGCACCACGGGCGTCACCTCCATGCCCAGCACCGCCTCTTTAAATTCGATCGCCGTTGCCCCGCTGTTGCCAGACTTCACCTCATAAGGGATTTCCGTACCTTGTTTGATCGTGGCGGTTTGTTGATGGGCGGTAAATAGCCGCGGGCTGGCGATAATTTCGATTTGGTTCTCCTGCTCTAGCGCGCTTAACTCCAGGTTTAACAGTTCACCACTAACCTGACCAAGCGTGACGCCGGCACGAAGCGCCGGATTACCCACCGCCAATGGAATATCCAACAGCGGATTTCTTAGCGCCTGAGTGACAACATCTGCCGGAGAAGTGCCCCAGTTAACGCCGAGTTCACGCAGATGTTCTTCGTTGATGGTGACGATATGCGCGGCAAGTTCCACCTGCTCCAGCGGTAAATCCAACGCTTTTATCCACCGCTCGGTCTCACGTAGCGCTTGTGCAGTATCGCGCAGCAGCAAACTATTGGTGCGACTGTCCACGGTGACGCTGCCGCGCGCTGTCATCAGCGAGGGCTCAGCCTGCAGGCTGCGGTAAATATCGCTGGCGCTGGCGTAATGCAGCGTCACGCTTTGCTGCTCCAGCGGGGTTTGTTGCTGTTTCTCTTCACGCTCGGCCTGTGCCTGCTGTATCTGCAGCTGTTGCCAGCTTTCCGGGTAGACCAGCAGCACGCCTTCTTCCTGCACGACGGTGAGTTTTGCCATCTGCGTCACTAATGCCAGCGCGCGTTGCCAATCAACGTTATCTAACCGCAGCGATAACCGGCCCTCAACGCCCGGCGCAATGAGCAAGTTAATCTCCTGATAATCCGCTAGCGCCTGCAAAATGCGCTCAACCGGCGCATCGTCAAATACCAGACTTAAGCGATCGTCACTGGCGCGCAGCGGCGCGCTTAGGCAC
The DNA here is from genome assembly GCF_900215435.1 of Candidatus Pantoea floridensis. Lineage (NCBI taxonomy): Bacteria > Pseudomonadati > Pseudomonadota > Gammaproteobacteria > Enterobacterales > Erwiniaceae > Pantoea > Candidatus Pantoea floridensis. The sequence goes on along the minus strand of NZ_OCMY01000001.1, from coordinate 2,261,631 downwards.
AGCAACATCAGTACCATCATCCATTTCATAAAAACCTCCTTTTATTACCCATGTTATTTGCTGAGGTGGACAGCGTTGGACGGCACTTAACACCAGCGTGTGTGCCGTTAGCTGCAGCACTCGCCAGGGCGGCAGCGGAAAAGGCTGGTTCTCAATGAGCCGATGGCTTTTACCTTGCGGTGAAATCAGCCATGCCACGTAGTGCGGCGGCACGCCAACAATGCCCTGCAGGCGCCAGCCTTCCGGTGCACTGGCCGGTGCCTGGCATAGGTTCTCGGTCAGCGGCTGAAAGGGATCGCGTGCCAGCGCCAGAGAGGTACATAGCAGTAACAGCAAGCCGCTACTCCGCATCGTCACTCTCCAGCCAAAACTGCGTGTTCAATACGCCTTGCTCTGCTTGCAGCTGAAAACGTTGCGGCACGGGTAAAGAGGTGCTGGCTAACTCGCTAAACAGTGGCAAAAATTGCGGCCAGATCAGTCGCAGCTGAAGCTGCTGTGGCTGGCTGTCCGGCTGCCAGGCTTCCAGCTGCTTACCGCGTGCAGCCACGATTTTTTCCAGAGTTTGCGGTGCTTCGCTGCCCGTTACGGGTTGTTGCAGCGCAACTATCTCCGCCTCTAAGGCAGCAATGCTGGGGAGAGAAGTCAGTTTTTGCTGTCGCTGTTGCTGCTGTTGTTCCATCTGCTCAATCTTTCGCTCTTGTGCCTCACGCATTAGCTGCTGCGGACGAAGCAGCACGAGCCACGCCAGCGCGAAGAGCAGCAGTGACGGCAACATCGCCCCGGCAATGCGCCACGGTAGCGTCAGCGTCAGCCAGCGCTGCAGGAGATCATTCATCTGCCAACTCCTGCACGCGTGCATGCAGAGCAAAACGGTAGTCGCCGCTGACCTGCCGTTGCACACCGCCCTGCCTCACACTGGAAAAAAGCGGCTGCGTCATTAGCTGGTGGCGAAAGTCACTCACGGCCGCCATGCTCTGCGCCTGACCTTCCAGTATGAGTTGTCCTTGTCGACGTTCGAGTCGGTTCAGCCACAAGGTTTCAGGCATCAATTCCGGCAGCTGCTGCCAGAAACCTTGCCAGCGCCGATGCTGGACCTGTCGTTGCTGCTCGGCGCGCTGCGTCTGCAGCAATGATTCACGCTGTTGAAGCAGGGATTGCTGCTTTTCCAGCTGTTGTTGCAGCGCGTTAAGGATAAAAGTGATATCCATCAGCTGCTCCAACTGCTGCTGCCGCGTAGCGAACCCGCGCCACCACAGCATTAGCAGCATGAACAAGGTCAACATTAAGGTGAGCGTCAGCAGCGTTATGCTCTGTTTTCGCTGGCGCTGCTGCTGATGCAGGCGCCAGGGCAGTAAATTGACCGCCAGCATCATGAATCCTCCGGTCGCAGAGCCAAACCCAGCGCGACGGTAAAATCACCTTCCTGCGCAGGTAAAGGTGGTTGGAGATAGTGCAGCAGCGTCAACGGCTGGCAGCGCTGAACCTGCTCTTCCGGCAAGACGGCTGTTGATGTGCAAAATACGGTTTCCATCTGCGGGAACGTTTCATGCAATAGCGCAAACGTGAGGGGTTCAGTGGCTGCGCCAGACGAGGTGCTTTCACCGGCGAGCGTCCATAACCAGTGATCGCTGAGCGGATGAATCAGCAGCTGGTTATGTCGCAAAGGCATGCGCATGGCGATTTGCGTGAGCGCCAGACTGCTCAACTCGAACACGTCTGGTCTCAGGCCCGCCTGCTGCAAGGGGGCCAGCCATTGCGCAATCACTTCGCGCCGCGCGGCGGTGACACACAGCTGCGAGGCTTTACCCGGCAAACGGTAATCCAGCGACAGCGAAGCGGGCTCGACAGGAAACAGACGTTGCGCGGAAGCCGCTACATAGCGACTCAGCGCAGGCTCACGGAGCGAGGTTTCAGGCAGCGGCAAGGTGCGTTGCAATACCAGCTGCGGCGGCAGGCCAACGCGCAGTGAGTAACGCTTCGGCAGATGGCACTGCCAGCGCCCTAACATATCCAGTAACGCAGGCGTGGTTTGCAGCACACCGTTTCTTAACGTATCTTGCGGCAGCGTTTGTTGCCACCAATGTCGCAACTGCCAACCGTGACGTCGGCGTTCAATGCCAAGGGCACAGATTTGCCCGTTTTGGATGTCCAGTCCGATTTGCCAGCGCTGAAAAGCCATGTGCGCGATCTCCTTATCGTTGAAGGTAATGAGCTCCAATACCCGGGCAACTTCAAGTCTGACGGGTATATCAAAGCGTCAGGCTTGTCTTTATACTACCGCGCGGTTGCTTATAAACTGCTCAAACGACAACAGATGGGAATTCTCAGGTGAAGTTCGTAAAGTATTTATTGATCCTTGCAGTGTGTTGCATTTTGCTGGGAGCCGGCACGGTTTATGGTTTGTACAAATACATAGAGCCGCAGCTGCCCGATGTGAACACATTGAAAGATGTGCGCCTGCAAACCCCTATGCAGGTTTACAGCGCAGATGGCGAACTGATCGCCCAGTATGGTGAGAAGCGTCGTGTCCCGCTGACGCTGCAGCAGATGCCGCCTGAACTCATCAAAGCGTTTATTGCCACCGAAGATAGCCGTTTTTACGAGCATCATGGTGTTGATCCGGTGGGCATCTTTCGTGCAGCCAGTATCGCGCTGATGTCCGGCCATGCTTCGCAGGGTGCAAGTACCATTACCCAGCAGTTGGCGCGTAACTTCTTCCTCAGTCCGGAACGCACTTTGATGCGTAAAATTAAGGAAGCGTTCCTGGCCATTCGCATCGAACAGCTGCTAAGCAAAGATGAAATTCTTGAGTTGTACCTCAACAAGATCTATCTCGGCTATCGCGCTTATGGCGTTGGCGCTGCAGCGCAGGTCTATTTTGGCAAATCGATTGATCAGCTGTCGCTGAGCGAAATGGCGGTGATTGCCGGCTTGCCAAAGGCACCGTCGACTTTCAACCCGCTTTATTCTCACGCGCGTGCGCTTTCACGTCGTAATGTGGTGCTGGCGCGTATGCTGGATCAAAACTACATCACCCAGCAGCAGTATGACGAAGCCCGCAACACGCCGTTGACGGCCAGCTATCACGGCCCGGAAATCGCGTTCTCAGCACCATACTTGAGTGAAATGGTGCGCCAGGAGATGGTGAAGCGCTACGGTGATGGCGCGTATGAAGATGGCTATAAGGTTTATACCACCGTCACCCGTCGTCTGCAGGAAGCCGCGCAGCAGGCCGTACGTAACAATGTGCTGGCATATGACATGCGCCACGGCTATCGCGGCCCGACCAATGTGCTGTGGAAACCAGGCGAAGCCAGTTGGGATAGAACCCGAATTCTTAAAGCCCTGAAAGATCTTCCTACTTACGGTCCACTCAACGCAGCCGTGATTACCAGTGCTAATGCCGAAGAAGCCACTGCAACGTTGAAAGATGGCAGCAGTGTTTCCATAGGAATGGCGGGCGTGCGATGGGCGCGTGCTTACAAATCGGATACGCTTCAGGGACCCACACCGCGCAGCCTGACGCAGGTGCTGCAAGCGGGCCAGCAGATTTGGGTACGCAAGGTAGACAATGCCTGGTGGCTGGCTCAGGTGCCGGTGGTGAACTCCGCTCTGGTTTCGCTCAATCCAGAAGATGGTGCTGTTCGCGCGTTAGTCGGTGGCTTCGACTTCAACCAGAGCATGTTCAACCGTGCCACACAAGCGCTGCGTCAGGTCGGTTCCAATATTAAACCGTTCCTCTATACCGCAGCGATGGATCGCGGTTTAACGCTGGCTTCCATTTTGAATGACGTGCCGATTTCCCGCTGGGATGCCGGTGCAGGTGCCGACTGGCGTCCGAAAAACTCACCGCCGACTTACGCTGGTCCGATTCGTTTGCGTCAGGGCCTGGGCGAGTCGAAAAACGTGGTGATGGTGCGTGCGATGCGTGCGATGGGCGTTGATTACGCGGCAGAGTATCTGCAGCGTTTCGGCTTCCCGGCGCAGAACATCGTGCATACCGAATCGTTAGCGTTAGGCGCGGCGTCGTTCACACCAATGCAGGTGGTGCGCGGCTACGCCGTAATGGCTAACGGCGGCTTCCTGGTCGATCCGTACTTCATCACTAAGATTGAGAATGAACAAGGCGGCGTGATCTTCGAAGAGAAACCCAAAATTGCCTGCCCGCAGTGCAACTTGCCGGTGATCTATGGCGACACGAAAAAGTCTGTCGCACTGAATGAAGAGAGCATAGAGAATGTTGCCACCTCCGATCAGTCGCAGAATCAGACCGTGCCGCAGCCAGAACTTGAGCAGGTGCCTGCGCAACCGCAATCGGGTGGCGATCAGCAATATGCACCGCACGTCATTAATACGCCACTGTCGTTCCTGATCAAGAGCGCGCTGAACAGTAATATCTTTGGTGAACCCGGCTGGATGGGAACGGGCTGGCGCGCGGGCCGCGACCTGAAACGTAATGATATCGGAGGTAAAACCGGTACCACTAACAGCTCGAAAGATGCGTGGTTCTCCGGTTACGGCCCGGGTGTTGTCACGTCGGTGTGGATTGGCTTTGATGATTCACGCGCACTGGGTCGTTCAACCATGTCAGGTGCGATTCCGGATCAAATCTCCGGCTACGAAGGCGGCGCGAAGAGTGCGCAACCTGCGTGGGACGATTATATGAAATCAGCGCTGGAAGGCGTACCGGTGCAACCGCTGACTCCGCCAGATGGCGTGGTCACTGTTAATATTGATCGCAGTACCGGCAAACTGGCCAATGGCGGTAACTCGCGCCAGGAGTATTTCATCAACGGTACGCAGCCAACGGAATATTCGGTTCATGATGTCGGCACTACCATCATGGACAATGGCCAAAGCCACGAACTGTTCTGATTAAAAAAGCCGGCAAATCTGCCGGCTTTCTTTTTTAGACGAGACTGCAATGTTAATAGCTCAAGCGGCCCTGCTTCACCAGCCACTCACGCACCATAAACAGAGCGCTGACATTACGTGCTTCGCGGAAGTCGGGTTCTTCCAGCAGTGCCAGCAGATTCTTCAACGGCCAGCGATGGACAATCAACGGCTCCGGCTCATCGCCCTCCAGCTTCTCTTCGTACAAGCCTTCCGCCACCACAATATTCATTTTGCTGGAGAAGTAAGACGGCGCCATGGTCAGCTTGCCCAGCGCTTCCAGCTTAGTGGCACCGAATCCCGCCTCTTCTTTCAATTCACGATCGGCAGCCTCAAATGCGCTCTCGCCGGGATCGATCAGCCCTTTAGGAAAACCCAGTTCGTAGCTTTCCAGGCCTACCGCGTATTCCTGAATCAGGATCACGTCATCACCGATAATTGGCACAATCATCACTGCTTCACGATCGGAAGGCTTCATACGCTCATAGACACGGCGCTCGCCATTGCTGAAAGCGAGGTCGACCGCTTCAATAGTGAATAAGCGGGAGCGGGCAACCGCTTCCACATTGAGGATGTCAGGTTTTTTCATGGGGGTTTTCATATCAGCCTCAAACTTAGCACAACCCTGTGAAACGTGATGACGCCAGCATACCTAAGCCCGAACCATTGTGCGACTCACCGTGTAGGTAAACTATGGTGACACATATCCACTTACTGCTACTAACAACTTCTTGTTATCTATGAAGTTAAAAATTCACAATAAGTCAACGGTGTTTTGTTAAATTCAGAAAATACCGATTTTTAATTGAGTCGCAGCTCGTTAACATCCCGTTAAGGAATAATCTAACAAACTATAATTAAATGATTTTGCGCGTTATTTTATCTGACTTTTCCCTTGTCAGAATGACATCTGCTCGCCAAAATTGACTTGTATTGATGGATTCATCGGGAGTACATCGTAAACGTGAAGGCAGTTTTTTGGCTGGATTGAGCAAAGCATGAGCACTTACATTGTCATTCTGGCTGTCATGCTCGCCTGTTCGTTACTTGCAGGTATCGGCTACTGGTACGCTATGCGGCATCGTCCGCCGTTGGCGAAACCGCTGCCGTTTATCAGTCCTCCAAATCGCAAACTCACCGATGAAGAACGCAGCGCGGTAGAAAAGTACATTGCGCTACTGGCAAAACAGCATGACCAGCAGAGTTCACGATCCGCAAAGAAGCCGCGTGAATCCGAAGCGTTGACGCTCACCGCGCAGAGCAATAATGTTTATCCCGTCACCCGCGCGATTACACGCTATGGCCTCTCCACCGACGATCCGCAGAAATGGCGCTACTATCTCGATGAAGTAGAAGTGCATTTGCCGCCGCTGTGGGAGCAGTACATCGCGGATGAAAACTACGTTGAACTGATTCGCACGCAAACCCTGCCGCTGGTGATTTCGCTTAACGGCCATTCGCTGGTGAATTACGCGATTGAACAACCGGCACTCCCCCCGCTGGTGCGCCCTATATCAACCAACGCTTCAATTCGTAAAGAAGAGAGCGAAAACGTTGAACTGCTGCAGGTGCGCAAAGAGACCGCCGAAGAGTATCAGCTATCTCGCGCAGACGGCACGCGCGAAGCGGTAGCGATCTGTTTCGCTTTCCTGCTGTTCTTCCTTAGTCTGGTGCTGCCCGGCAGCTTAATGGTGTGGATTGCGGTGCTCGGTTGCCTGATGATCGCCGTCAGCCTGTGGTTTCTCTACCGCTTCCCGGGTGCGAAAGGCCTGCGCGACGTGCACTGTCTGCGCGGTGCGCCAAAGCGCTGGGGCTTGTTCGGGGAATCAAACCAGGAGCAGAGCAATATCTCCCTCGGCATTATCGATCTCATCTACCCCGCGCACTGGCAGCCTTATGTGGCGCATGATTTAGGCCAGACCACCGATGTGGAGATGTACCTTAATCGTCAGGTGGTGCGTCAGGGGCGTTTCCTGTCACTGCAGGACGAAGTGCGTAACTTCCCGGTACAGCGCTGGCGTAAAAATCTGGTGCTGGCGTGCGGTTCGCTGCTGGTGCTGGTAATGCTCTTTACCTGGATTCCCCTCAGCATGCCGCTCAAACTCAGCTTTGCATGGGTGAAAGGCACTGAAAGCATTGAGGTCAACAGCGTAGACAAACTCAATGCCCTGCCCTTACACATTGGTGACAGCCTGAAAGTCGGCGGTACCGGCATGTGTTCGGTGCCAGGTAACTATCAAAGCAACCGCAGCTACGCTTACATGCCGTTCGACTGCTCAGCCATTTACTGGAACAACGCACCTGCGCTGCCCCTGCCGCAGTCCGATATTATCGATAAAGCAGCGGCGCTGCTTGATACCACCACGCGCCAGCTGCATCCGGAAACCAATACCGATCCAAAACTTAATCCGCAGCTAGCCTCGGCAATTCAAAAATCCGGCATGATTCTGCTGGATGATTTCTCCGATCTCGTACTGAAAACGCAAGAGCTGTGCAGCCAGCAACAGGATTGCGTGCGCCTGAAAAATGCGCTGGTGAACCTCGGTAACGCCAAAGATTGGGATTCGCTGATCCACCGCGCAGATTCCGGCAAACTTAATGGCATGAACGTGCTGCTGCGCCCGGTAAGTGCGGAAGCGCTGGAAAACCTGGTCAACACCGCGACGTCAACCTTCTTCTCGCGTGAAACGCGTCGCGCTGCGGAAAATCTCAATAGCCCGCCGCCGGGTGGCTTCCTGATTATCAGTGATGAAGGCCGCCAGATGGTGACGCAGCCGCAGCCATCAGTATCGCTGTTTGATCTTGACGCCCCCTCGCAGTGGCGCGAGCTACAGCGCATGTCGGAAATGCTGCTGCACACGCCTTTCGCCGCCAGCGGCATCATCACCAGCATTACCACCGATGCCAACGGCACGCGCCATATCGCACTGCATAATGAGCCAGATGCCATGGCGCAATGGCGCTATTTAGGCACCGCGTTGCTGATGCTGGTGCTGATTGCCAGCGCGGTCATCAACGGCTTGCTGGCGCTGCGTCGCATTCATCGTAATCGTCTGCGTATGGCCGAAATCCAGCAGTATTACGACAAGTGCTTCAACCACAATCTGAACACGATGCAGAGCGTGCGCTCGCTGTTCTGAGCCCTCCCCTTCTGTGCTACCCTGTCGCCCACTTTTTTGCGGCGAGAACGAAAATGCAGGTTACGCTTAACTGGTCAGAGATTGATACCGTGCTGCTGGATATGGACGGCACGCTACTCGATCTCGCTTTCGATCGTCACTTCTGGCTGGAACACGTTCCTGAAACGCTGAGCCGTGAGCGCGCTATCACGCTGAGCGAAGCGCATCAGCTTATTCAGCAGAAGTATCAGGCCGTGGTGCATACGCTAAACTGGTATTGTCTCGATTACTGGTCGCAGGAGCTGGCGCTGGATATTCGTGCCATGACGTGGGAAAAGCGCCAGCGCGCGGCGATGCGTGAAGATACCCTGCCGCTGCTGCAGGCGCTGCGCGCCGCCGGCAAACGCACCATTTTGTTAACCAATGCGCATCCTTATAATCTTGATGTGAAGCTGGAGCAGACCGGATTAGCTGCCCACCTTGATTTATTACTTTCTACCCATACCTTTGGATATCCGAAAGAGGATCCGCGTCTCTGGCAGGCCGTCCAGCAGCACACCGCGTTTGATAGTTCGCGCACGCTATTCATTGATGACAGCGAAGCGATTCTGGATGCGGCGACAAGCTGGGGCATTCGCTGGTGCTTAGGCGTCAGCAATCCGGATTCCGGTCGGCCCGATCAATCTTTCCAGCGTCATCCGGCGGTACGAGATTATCGTCAACTGTGTGAGACGCTGCGTTAAAGCAGGAGCCGCAATGAAAGAAAAAATCAGCGAAGGCGTCCGCCTCGACAAATGGCTGTGGGCCGCACGCTTCTACAAAACGCGTGCGCTGGCGCGCGAAATGGTGGAAGGCGGCAAAGTGCATTACAACGGTCAGCGCAGCAAGCCCAGCAAATTAGTGGAGCTAAACGCCGAGTTGACGCTGCGCCAGGGCAATGACGAACGCACCGTGGTGATCACCGCGGTCACCGATCAACGTCGTCCTGCAACTGAAGCGCAAACGCTGTATGCCGAAACCGACGCCAGTATCGAAAAGCGTGAGAAAACCGCACTAGCGCGCAAGATGAATGCGTTAACCATGCCGCACCCCGATCGCCGCCCGGATAAGAAAGAGCGCCGCGATCTGATGAAGTTTAAATTGTCGGGCGATAAATAACGCGCCCCCAACGTGAGAAACACTATGTCTGCAAACGATCAACTGCACCGTTACCTGTTCGAAAATGTCGCCGTGCGCGGCGAGCTGGTTAACGTGACGGAAACCTGGCGTGAAATGATCAAAAATCACGATTACGTCGAGCCGGTAAAAACCTTGCTGGGCGAGCTACTGGTGGCCACCAGCTTGCTAACCGCTACGCTGAAGTTTGATGGCGATATCACCGTGCAGCTGCAGGGCGATGGCCCGCTGACGCTGGCAGTGATCAACGGTAACAACCGCCAGGAGCTGCGTGGCGTGGCGCAGGTGAAAGAAGATGCCGAGATCGCACCTCATAGCAGCCTGAAAGAGATGGTGGGTAACGGCTATCTGGTGATCACGATTTCACCAGAGAAAGGTGAACGTTATCAAGGCGTGGTGGGTCTGGAAGCGGATACCCTGGCAGGCTGCCTGGAAGATTACTTCATGCGTTCAGAACAGCTGCCAACCCGCCTGTTTATCCGCACCAGCGAAAAAGGCGCAGCGGGCATTTTGCTGCAGGTACTGCCTGCGCAAGAGCCAAGCCTGGATGATTTCAATCACCTCGCCACGTTGACCGAAACCGTAAAAAGCGAAGAACTGATTGAGTTGCCTGCCACCGACGTACTGTGGCGCCTGTATCATCAGGAAGAAGCCACGGTGTTTGATCCATCACCGGTAAGCTTCAAATGCACTTGCTCACGCGAGCGCTGCGGCGAGGTGCTGAATACGCTGCCGGTTGAAGAAGTGGACGAAATCCTCGCAGAAGATGGCAAAATCGACATGCACTGCGACTACTGTGGTTCGCATTATGTTTACGATGCGGTAGATATTGCTGCCATTCGTAACGCGCCAACCAACAATAGCGATCAAGTGCATTAATTACCTGCCGGGCGGTTTATCCGCCCGCATTTCCTTCTGAACGTATCCCTATCATTTATCACGGTTATTAGCTAAATAACGCTGACTTTAATTACATAAGTGGCAGATTTCTCTACTTGTCACGTTCCAGCTCGCATTTCTGACTATCTTCTCTTTTCCGCTGTGCTCATAAGAGTACACTGCGCGCGATCTGCCCTGCGCGGCTATGCGCGGCAGGAGGCAGAATCCCCCATAAAAATACGCAGTAACAGATACCGATTAAAGGAGCAGTCACATGCGCGTTAACGGCCTGACATCGCAAGACCTCGCCTCTATGGGCATCAGCGGCACCACCGAAGTGGTGTACAACCCTGATTTCGACACCCTGTTTCAGGAAGAAACTCGCCCAGAGCTGGAAGGTTATGCGCGAGGCATTCTGACGCAGAGCGGCGCGATTGCCGTGGATACCGGCATCTTCACCGGTCGCTCGCCCAAAGATAAATACATCGTACGGGACGACACCACGCGCGACACGCTGTGGTGGAACGATGTCGGCAACGGCAAAAATGATAACCAGCCGCTGTCACAGGAAACCTGGCAGGCGCTGAAAGATCGCTGCACGCAGCAGCTTTCCGGCAAACGTCTGTTTGTGGTTGATGCGTTCTGCGGTGCCAACCCCGACACGCGTCTCAGCGTGCGCTTCGTAATGGAAGTCGCATGGCAGGCGCACTTCGTCAAAAACATGTTTATTCGTCCGAGCGAAGCAGAACTGGCAGACTTCAAGCCGGATTTCGTGGTGATGAACGCCGCGCAGTGCACCAATCCGGACTGGCAGGCGCAGGGTCTGCACTCCGAAAACTTCGTTGCCTTCAACCTGACCGAGCGCATGCAGCTGATTGGTGGCACCTGGTACGGCGGCGAGATGAAGAAAGGTCTGTTCGCTATCATGAACTACCTGCTGCCGCTGAAGGGCATCGCGTCGATGCACTGTTCGGCGAACGTCGGCAAAGCGGGCGACGTGGCGGTATTCTTTGGCCTGTCCGGCACCGGCAAAACCACGTTGTCGACCGATCCGGATCGCCAGCTGATTGGCGATGACGAACACGGTTGGGATGACGATGGCGTGTTCAACTTTGAAGGTGGCTGCTACGCCAAAACCATCAATCTTTCTGAGCAGGCGGAGCCGGAAATCTATCGCGCCATCCGTCGTGATGCTCTGCTGGAAAACGTGGTGGTACGCGCCGATGGCAGCGTTGATTATGCCGACGGCAGCAAGACCGAAAATACCCGCGTCTCCTACCCAATTGAGCATATCGAGAATATCGTGCAGCCGGTTTCAAAAGCGGGCCATGCGAAGCGGGTGATTTTCCTCACCGCCGATGCTTTTGGCGTGCTGCCGCCGGTTTCACGCTTAACGCCGGAGCAGACGCAATATCACTTCCTGTCAGGCTTTACCGCCAAACTGGCCGGCACCGAGCGCGGCGTAACGCAGCCGACGCCCACCTTCTCCGCCTGCTTCGGCGCGGCGTTCCTGACGCTGCATCCCACACAATATTCCGATGTGCTGGTAAAGCGTATGGAAGCGGCCGGTGCGCAGGCCTATCTGGTAAATACCGGCTGGAACGGCAGCGGCAAGCGTATCTCGCTGAAAGACACGCGCGCCATCATCAACGCCATTCTGGCCGGTGAGCTGGATGATGTTGAGACCGAAACGCTGCCGGTGTTCAACCTGCAGATGCCGAAAAGTTTACCGCAGGTGGAGAGTGCCATTCTCGATCCGCGCCGCAGCTGGCCGACAGAAGCCGCCTGGCAACAAGCCGCGCAGGATCTGGCGCAGCGCTTTATCACTAACTTTGAGAAGTACACGGATAACGAGGCGGGGAAAGCGCTGGTGCAGGCGGGTCCGCAGCTGTGATGTGAAACCCAGGTGGGCATAAATGCCCACCTACAAACCCACCGTAGGGGCGCATTCATGCGCACCTGGCATCAGACACTATGATTAATACTCACCACCGCAGTACTGCCGCTGCCTTCGGGGATCGGCAACCACGCGCGAATACGTAATCCACCGCGATCGCTTTCACCAATCTCCAGCGAACCGTCGTGCGCATCAATAATACGCTGCACAATTGCCAGACCGAGGCCGGTGCCGCTGGTGCTGCGTGCGCTATCGCCGCGCACAAACGGCTGGAACAGATGCTGTAGCTGATCCGGCTTAATGCCCGGACCATCATCTTCCACCTGGAACCACGCGCGGTTCAGCTCTTTGCCGCTGCTAACCTTAATCCAACCGTTACCGTAACGCGCCGCATTGACCACCAGATTCGCCAGCGCACGCTTAATCGACAGCGGGTTGATATCCAGCATTAAATCTTCGGACATCACCGCGTTCTCAATTTCACGCTCGTAGCCGCTCTCTGCCGCAACCACTTCACCCAGCACGCTGTTTAGGTCGGCACGTTCGGTCTGCATCTCTTGCCCGGTGCGCAGATAATCGATGAACTGCTCGATGATAGCGTTGCACTCTTCGATATCTTTGTTGATCGACTCCGCCAGATAACCATCCTGCTCACCCATCATTTCGGTGGCAAGGCGGATACGCGTCAGCGGCGTACGCAAGTCATGACTGACACCAGCCATCAGCAAGGTACGGTCGTCGGCCAACTGCTTCACGCCGGCCGCCATTTGGTTAAACGCACGCGTCACCGAACGCACTTCAGATGCGCCATACTCGCGCAGCGGTGGCGGAATAATGCCTTTCCCCACCTGCAACGCCGCATGTTCTAAATCGACCAGGGGTCGGTTTTGGATGCGGATAAACAGCCAGGCTCCGCCTATCGCCAGCAGCATAATCGCCAGCGTGTAGCGAAACAGCGGTGAGAAGTCGCCCTGATGGATTTCAGTGAGCGGTACGCGCACCCAGATATCCGGCGACAGCCAGGTTTTCAGCCACACCACCGGCGAGTTCTTATTCACTTCAACGCGCACATCGGTGGGGCCACCCAGCTGTTGGCCCATCTGTTCACTGAGGAATTCGTAATGCTGCGCCCAGCGCAAACCGCTCTCTTCCGCCGCCGCGTTGGTATACAACGAGATGCCCAGCTCACGATAAATTTCGCGTCGGAAAGCCGGAGGCACTTCCAACTGAGTTCCATCTTCCAGCTGCAGCCGATCGGTCATCAACATACGCACTTCGTACGCGAGAACCTTATTGAACTGCTGCAAACTGGGAAGAATGGCGAAATTGAGCACCACCAGATAGGTCGTTACCAGGCTGACGAACAGCAAGGTAACGATCAATAACAAGGTGCGGGCAAACGAACTGCGGGGTGAGAAGCGCAATCGCCTCATGCTTTGCTGCCGTCCGGAACGAATACGTAGCCAAGACCCCAAACGGTCTGGATGTAGCGTGGATGCGCCGGATCTTCTTCCACCATACGACGCAGACGAGAAATCTGCACATCGATGGAGCGTTCCATCGCACTGTATTCGCGACCGCGCGCCAGATTCATCAGCTTATCGCGTGATAACGGCTCACGTGGATGGCTCACCAGCGCTTTCAGCACGGCAAACTCACCGCTGGTTAGCGGCATCGGCTCATCTTCGCGGAACATTTCGCGGGTACCGAGATTCAGCTTGAACTTACCGAAAGCGATAACCGCTTCTTCCTGCGAAGGCGCGCCTGGCAGTTCATTGGCCTGACGACGCAGCACGGCACGAATACGCGCCAGCAGCTCACGTGGGTTAAAGGGTTTAGGAATGTAGTCATCCGCACCGATTTCCAGACCCACAATACGATCCACTTCTTCACCTTTTGCGGTGACCATAATGATCGGCATGGGGTTACTTTGACTGCGCAGACGACGACAGATAGATAAACCATCTTCGCCCGGCAGCATTAAGTCGAGCACCATCAGATGGAAGGATTCACGGGTTAACAGTCGATCCATTTGCTCGGCGTTGGCAACGCTACGCACCTGAAAGCCCTGCTCGGTGAGATAGCGTTCCAGCAACGCACGCAGACGCATATCGTCATCGACGACCAGAATTTTGTAGTTCTCTTGCATGTTCAACTCCCAAAGGCGCCATTGCCTGAGCCAATATTGTTAAAAAAAGAGGCCCCAGTGTGACAGTCATTAATGGTTTATATTCTAGCCGAAATTGTTACAAAGCATATTAAACAGCAGCTTATATTTATTTTTAGCCCTGAAATGCGCTTCGCTTCGCGTTTTTTATCTGTGCTTTCAAGCCGCTTAGCGCTTATCTGAAAATTCGGCGCTTTTTCTTTCTGTTACTGGAATATTACACATTAAATCGCGGCCAGAACGGCATTCAGCGTGATTTGACTTAAGGTTGCGGTGCAGAATATCTCTGTACTGCGTCAAAGGCACCATAAAATCTCGCGTCTGTCCTTTGTACCGCACATCTGCTCTCGGAATAATTCCACAGTGGAAAAAAACAAGACCAGCGTTAAATAAAGCTAGATAAATCAGGCAATAAACCCCTCTTTCTTATCACAACACGATCTCCGACACTGCAGTCGTACCTGCCGTTATTGAGTTCATGTGGAGAAAGAAAGATGAAAAAAACCGTTATTCTGCTGGGCGCACTGATGCTGACCAGCATCACTCAGGTTCAGGCTGCTACCAGCGCGGGCGAAGCGGCTGGCGCGCAGGCATCCACCACCGCGAAAGGTAATTCTGACGCTATTGGTATCGGCGCCGTTGGTGCATTGCTCGGTGTGGCCCTGGCTACCATAGGCGGCGGCGATAAGGGTAGCAGTGGTACCTCAACCACCACCGCGACCGCGCCAGGCAAATAACACGTACGCGCACATCCGTCGTAGGGTCGCCATTCATGGCGACCAGCGCCCTATCTTTAAGGCGCATCCTTCACATAATCAATGCTGTTCACAAACCACAGCTTCTGCCCTTCCGGCGTATTCACCAGCACTTCATCATCCACTTCTTTCTTGATGAGCGCGCGCGCCATGGGCGAATCGATCGAGATGTACTCTTTCATCGTCTCGCCGTAAATCTCATCCGGCCCGACAATGCGGAAACGTTTCACATCGCCCTGCTCGTTCTCCACCTGCACCCAGGCACCAAAAAACACTTTGCCTTCCTGCTGCGGCGCGTAATCGACGATTTTCAGATCGGCGAGACATTTACGCAGGTAGCGTACCCGGCGATCGATCTGGCGCAGCAGACGCTTGTTGTAGGTGTAATCGGCGTTTTCTGAGCGATCGCCTAGGCTAGCCGCCCAGGAGACAATTTTGGTAATTTCGGGACGCTTTTCGTTCCACAAATGGTCGTGTTCTGCGCGCAGCTTGTTATAGCCTTCGCGGGTAATCAGTTGGGTTTTCATGACGTCAACGCGTTTCTTCACAGCAAAGAGGCTAACAATAAGCGACAGCGTCGCCACCATCAAGACGCAGGCCAGGATGTGCGCGCTGCATTCAGAAAAAGACGGATTCACCGGCCTGCGGCTGGCAATTTTCGCCCTCAGCCCGTATAACTGTCCCCTATTTTCTAACCCTGTTTAAGCATTGTTAATGATGATGAAAGATTCACTGAGCCAGATTATCGCAAGTGAGCTGAAGGCACGCGCCGACCAGGTTGATGCCGCCGTACGCTTACTTGATGAAGGGAACACCGTGCCGTTTATCGCACGTTATCGTAAGGAAGTAACCGGTGGGCTGGACGACACCCAGCTGCGTCAGCTGGAGAGCCGCCTTGGTTACCTGCGCGAATTAGACGATCGCCGCCAGTCGATTCTGAAATCTATCGACGAACAGGGCAAACTCACGCCTGAACTTGCCACCGCCATCAACGGCACGCTCAATAAAACCGAGCTGGAAGATCTTTACCTGCCGTACAAGCAGAAGCGTCGCACGCGTGGACAGATCGCCATTGAAGCCGGGCTTGAGCCGCTGGCGGAAACGCTGTGGCAGGATGCGTCGCAGGATCCCGAGCAGCTGGCCGCTGGCTACGTTGACGCCGACAAAGGCGTCGCCGACGTGCGCGCCGCGCTCGATGGCGCACGCTACATCCTGATGGAACGCTTTGCGCAAGACGCCACGCTGCTGGCGAAAGTGCGTGACTACCTGTGGAAAAATGCGCATGTAGTATCACGCGTGGTGGAAGGCAAAGAGGAGGAAGGCGCGAAATTCCGCGACTACTTCGATCACCACGAAGCGCTGAGCGGCGTGCCGTCGCACCGCGCGCTGGCCATGTTCCGCGGACGCAATGAAGGCGTGCTGCAACTGTCGCTGAACGCCGATCCACAATTCGAAGAAGCCCCGCGTGAAAGCTATGGCGAAACGCTGATTGCCGAACACCTCAACCTGCGCCTGAATAACGCCCCGGCAGACAGCTGGCGCAAAGCGGTGGTGAGCTGGACCTGGCGCATCAAAGTGCTGTTGCACCTCGAAACCGAATTGATGGGCACCCTTCGTGAACGCGCCGAAGATGAAGCCATCAACGTGTTTGCCCGCAACCTGCACGATTTGCTGATGGCCGCACCGGCGGGAATGCGCGCCACCATGGGGCTCGATCCGGGCTTGCGTACCGGTGTTAAAGTCGCGGTGGTGGATGCCACCGGTAAGCTGGTCGCCACCGACACCATTTATCCGCACACCGGCCAGGCAGCGAAAGCCGCCACGGCCGTTGCGGCGCTGTGCACCAAGCATCAGGTTGAACTGGTGGCGATTGGTAACGGCACCGCTTCGCGCGAGACCGAACGCTTCTTCCTCGACGTGCAAAAACAGTTCCCGCAGATCAAAGCGCAAAAAGTGATCGTCAGCGAAGCTGGCGCATCGGTTTACTCCGCGTCGGAATTGGCCGCGCTGGAGTTCCCGGATCTCGACGTCTCGATTCGTGGCGCGGTTTCCATTGCACGCCGCCTGCAGGATCCGCTTGCTGAACTGGTGAAAATCGATCCGAAATCCATCGGTGTGGGCCAATATCAGCATGACGTCAGCCAAAGCCAGCTGGCGAAGAAGCTGGACGCGGTGGTGGAAGACTGCGTAAACGCCGTTGGCGTCGATCTCAACACCGCCTCTGTGGCGCTGCTGACGCGCGTAGCAGGCTTAACTCGCATGATGGCGCAGAATATTGTCAGCTGGCGCGATGAGAACGGTCGCTTCCAGAATCGTCAGCAGCTGTTGAAAGTGAGCCGTTTGGGTCCAAAAGCCTTTGAGCAGTGCGCCGGCTTCCTGCGCATCAACCACGGCGATAACCCGCTGGATGCTTCAACGGTGCACCCGGAAGCTTATCCGCTGGTCGAGCGCATTCTGGCCGCCACCGAGCAGGCGCTGAATGAGTTAATGGGCAATCCAGGCAGCCTGCGCGATCTTAACGCACGCGAATTCACCGATGAGCGCTTCGGCTTGCCGACCGTGACGGACATAATCAAAGAGCTGGAAAAACCGGGTCGCGATCCGCGCCCTGAATTTAAAACCGCGCAGTTTGCGGAAGGCGTGGAAACGCTCAACGATCTGTTGCCTGGCATGGTACTGGAAGGCGCAGTGACCAACGTTACCAACTTTGGCGCATTCGTCGATATCGGCGTGCATCAGGATGGTTTGGTGCACATCTCTTCCCTCTCCGACAAGTTCGTCGAGGATCCGCACCAGGTGGTGAAAGCCGGTGACATCGTCAAAGTGAAAGTGATGGAAGTGGATATGCAGCGTAAACGTATTGCGCTGACCATGCGTCTGGATGAGCAACCCGGTGAAAGCAATGCGCGTGGCAACCGCAGCGCAGGCAAAGAAACCGCGCGTCCAGCGGCTACCAACAAAGGCCGTGGCAAACCAGCCAGCTCGTCCGCAGGCAATAGCGCGATGGGCGATGCGCTGGCCGCAGCCTTCGGTAAAAAACGTTAAGTTCCTGCCCTAAAAACGCGCGGAGATAACGCGATCTCCGCGCGCATAAGCCTTGATAAATCTCCTCGCCCAACTACGCTAAAAATTCTGTGAGAAAAAATGACCTCCCGCGTGGCCCAGCGATTCAATGGACATTATCAACGCCTTACTCGATGACATTTACCAGGGCAGCTTTCCTGTCGCAGCGCGCGAGCGTCTGCTTTCGCATATTCGTGCCGCGCGCGATACGGTAAAACTGCCGCGCAAGCCGCACTGGGATGAGAAAGATGTGGTGCTGATCAGCTACGCCGATCAGTTTCGCGAACCGGAGCAACCGACGCTCGCCAGCTTCTCACGCTTTTATCAGCAGCATTTGCAATCCACCTTTAGTTTGGTGCATCTGCTGCCGTTCTTCCCCTATTCATCAGATGATGGCTTCTCAGTTATCGACTATCACCAGGTCAATTCGATCTGCGGCGACTGGCAACACATCAGCGCGCTGCACAGCGAAACTCGCCTGATGTTCGATTTTGTCTGCAATCACATGTCGGCGCACAGCCTGTGGTTTCGCCACTTCCTCGCGCAGGATCCCGGCTGGGATGATTTCTTTATCAGCATGCCGCCCGCTACCGATCTTAGCGCCGTCACGCGCCCGCGCACTTCACCCTTGTTAACGCCGTTTGAAATGGGCAACGGCGAGACGCGCTACATCTGGACCACCTTCAGCGCCGATCAAATCGACCTCAACTTCGCCAACCCGGAAGTGTTAATTCGCATGGTCGACGTGCTGCTCGATTACCTGATCAAAGGCGCGGATTATGTGCGGCTCGACGCCGTTGGCTACATGTGGAAAACGCCTGGCACTACCTGCATTCACCTGCCGAAAACGCATCAGCTGGTGAAGCTGTTTCGCGCTATCGCTAATGAAGTGGCGCCCGGCACGGTGATCGTCACCGAAACCAACGTGCCGCACAAAGACAACATCAGCTATTTCGGCAACGGCAAAGATGAAGCGCAAATGGTGTATCAGTTTTCGCTGCCGCCGCTGGTGCTGCATGCCATTCACTCGGGATCGGCGCGTGCGCTGCGTCAATGGGCCAGCACGCTGGATTTAGGCGGCGGCACCACCACCTTCTTTAACTTTCTCGCCTCGCACGACGGCATTGGGCTGAATCCCGCGCGCGGCATTTTGTCGGAAGTGGAGATTGTGGCGCTGGTACGCGATTTGGCGTTAGAGGGCGCGCTGGTTTCTTATAAAAATAACGCCGACGGCACCACCAGTCCTTACGAAATTAACGTCACCTATTTCGATGCTCTCAATCAACAGAACGACGACGACGATACGCGCCTGCGCCGTTTCCTGCTGGCACATGCCATTCTGCTGTCATTTCCCGGCGTGCCCGCAATCTACATTCAAAGCATTCTTGGCTCACGTAACGATAACGAAGGCGTGCGTGCCGCCGGTCACAACCGCGCCATCAACCGTGAGAAGTACAGCCTGCGCGACATGGAAGCATGGATTAGCGGTGGCAATCCGCTGCGCCAGCAGGTATTTGAACGCCTCAGCGCGCTGATTCAGCTGCGCACGCGGCAGCCGGCGTTTCATCCCGATAATCCGATGACGCTGCTGGAGAGCGAGAATACCTTGCTGGTGTTGCGTCGCCATAAACCCGATAGCGACGGCTTACTGTGCGTGTTTAACCTCAGCAACCATGACGTAACCACACAACTGCCGCTGGCACGACAGGTGCAGGATCTCATTAGCGGGGAGAAGCTGGATGGCAGCCAGCCAATAACGCTGGCTGCGTGGCAGTTTATGTGGCTGCGCGGCTAACTATTTGTAGACGTCCGCAGTAGCGCTGAACTTGCCATGCTCACGGCCGGCAATCACCAGGAAGTATTTGCCCCCTTTCTCATCAGCGGCCTTTGAAAGTTCTTTCTTGGCATCCATCGGTGAGGTCGTTTCCGCCGTGGTGGTGACCGTACCAATCTTCTCCAGATTCATCTTCTGAACTTCTTCTTTGGTCACTTCCTTCGCTGCAAATGCCGAAAAAGACACCGCGCTCATTACCATTGAAGCCACAACCCATTTCATCATTTTCATCGATTTACCCTCATTCACATGATCCATTGTTGAGATGTAAGCAGACATAAAACAGGTGGATACGACGATATTCCATTCACACCACTAGCAGGTCAGCTCACCAGAAAAGTATTGCCGCTTGTGACAAATTTTCCACTGCAGTCATGTATTAACCGGCAAGCGATTGATAAAAATCAATAATGTATTGTGAGAAGGCCTCTGGATGGGAGATAAAAGGCGCATGCGCCGCTTTTTCCATTACCACCGATGAAGAAGATGGCCAGCGTGTATCCAGTTGCTGTGCGATACCACGCGGCACCAGCCCATCGAGATAACCGTAAATACGCAGAAACGGCAGGTTAAGATCGTCGAGCGCAGCACGCAGATCGTCCTGACGCAGAATCTCCAGTCCGCCCGCTAACACTTCTACCGATGGCATGGGTTGCGACAACACCACCTCTTTCAGTTGACGCGCATCCTGCCGCGCATGTTCGGTGCCCATGGTTTGCAGTGCCAGAAAGCGCTCCACGGTGCGTTGGAAATCTGTGCTCAGCTGCTGCTGGAAACTCTGTAGCGTCTCGGGCTTGATGCCCGGCCACGCATCACGTGCGGTAAAGCACGGCGACGATGCCACGCTAATCAGTGCTGCAACCCGATCGGGGTGGGTTAAGGCCAGCTGACTGGCGACTAATCCGCCCAGCGACCAGCCCATCAGCACCGCACGCTGTGGTAATTGTGGCAGTAGCTGTTGCACCATTTCCGCTAAGGTCAGCGGTCCAAATCCCTGGCTGCGGCCAAAGCCCGGCAGATCCACCAGGTGCAGGCGAAATTGCGAGCTGAGTCGTGGAACTATGTTTTGCCACACTTCGGCGTTCAAACCCCAGCCGTGCAGCAGCACAAGATCGCAATCGCCCGTGCCTGTGGTGTGCCAGTAAAGCGAACTCATCGGTTACACTCCGGAAAAGTGAAAAGGAGGTCGCTATGCTACCAATGCCGGTACTCTGTTGGCTATGCCGCTTGCCGCTGCGCATCGCCAGCCACGGATTATGCAGCCGCTGTGTGCAACAGATTCCGCGTCTGCCTGCACTCTGCCCACGCTGTGGATTACCGGCCACTGGCATGCAAGCATGCGGCCGCTGCCTTCGTCATCCACCGCCATGGCAAAGCCTGAGCTGCGTGAGCGATTACCTGCCGCCGCTAAGCGATTGGGTACACCAGCTGAAGTTTTCTCGCATAACCGCACTCAGGGTGATGCTGGCGCGGCTGATTTTGTTAAAATTGTTAACAATGCGTCGTGATAATCGGCTTCCGCGGATAGATTTGGTGTTGAGCGTACCGCTGCATCGTCGTCGTGCCTGGCAACGCGGTTATAATCAGGCCGCGCTGCTGGCAAAACCGCTGGCGCGCTGGTTGAAGTGTGAATATCGCGAAGGCATACGACGTCTACGCCACGGTGCGGTGCAGCACTCATTGAGCGCCAGCGCACGTAAAAAGAACCTGCGCGGCGCCTTTTGTCTTGAAATGCCGGTGCGCGGGCGCCATATCCTGCTTATCGACGATGTTGTGACGACCGGAAGTACCGTAGCGGAAATTAGCCGCATCCTGCTGGCGCACGGCGCGGCCAGCGTACACATTGGTTGCCTGTGCCGTACCTTGTAGAGCGTCGGTGTTGGGCGTATTATAACCAAGTAATTTAGTCAACTATTGAGCAATCGCAATGATCGTTATTACTGATGCTGCGCAAGAGCACTTCTCAAAATTGCTGTCCAAACAAGAAGATGGCACTCAGATTCGCGTATTCGTCATTAATCCGGGTACGCCAACCGCAGAATGCGGTGTTTCTTACTGCCCACCTGATGCAGTAGAAGCTTCCGATACGGAATTCAAGTTCGAAAAACTGTCCGCCTTTGTGGATGAAATGAGCGCGCCATACCTTGATGACGCTGAAATCGACTTTGTCACCGATAATCTCGGCTCTCAGCTAACGCTGAAAGCACCGAACGCCAAAATGCGTAAAGTCTCTGACGATGCGCCAATGGTGGAGCGCGTGGAATATCTGTTGCAAGCGCAGATTAACCCGCAGCTGGCAGGCCACGGCGGTCGCGTATCGCTGATGGAAATCACCGATGACGGCATCGCCATTCTGCAATTTGGCGGCGGCTGTAACGGTTGTTCGATGATCGACGTCACTCTGAAAGATGGCATCGAGAAAGAGCTGCTGGCAGCCTTCCCTGAGCTGAAAGGCGTGCGCGATTTAACCGAGCACCAGCGCGGTGAGCACTCGTACTACTGATTTAGCACGCGGCAGCAACCCGATGCTGCCGCGCGTTTTTACTCCGCTTTCCGCCCTTCATTTACGGCTTTTAATACCTTCTGCACCTCAAGCGTAAACATCGTTTCCAGCGTGGCATTCAACTTGCGACGCCAATTAGGATATTCATTAACTGTGCCCGGTACATTGACCGGCGAAGACATGCCGAGCCAATCTTCCGGCTGCAACCCAAGTAGTGCGCTATGGGTGCGTGCCAAATAACGGTGAAACGCCAACGTCAGCGCAGGAGATAAAGCCAAACCATCAGCTCGCTTGCCGCTGCGTGCAGGCAGCGACCCAGCCTGATGCAGTGCATCCAGCAGCGCTTGCTTTTGCTTCACCCGCTGTTGCTGGAGAGATTGCAGCACGCCGTCGCCAGCATAGATACCCAGCTTGTCACCCAGCGTTAAATCATCTGCATGCCAGAACCCGCCTAATGTCGGTAAATCATGCGTACTGGCGCTGGCAATCGACTGACGTGGATACTCCTGCGGCTGGCGATAGCTGCCATCACCGTGCTGCTCGAAGAACAACACTTTCCAGGAAAAAATGCCGCTGTTGCGCAGCAGGCTGACGATCTCTTGCGGTACTGTGCCAAGATCTTCGCCGATCACCATGCAGCGATGGCGCTGACTCTCCAGCGCGAGGATCGCCAGCAGATCGTGCACCGGATACGCCACATAAGCCCCCTTATCGGCACTTTCGCCGTAGGGAATCCACCACAACCGCAGCAGCGCCATGACGTGATCGATACGCAATGCGCCGCAGTCGCGCATATTGGCGCGCAGCAGGTCGATAAATGGCTGATAACCGCGCGCACGCATCACATGCGGATCGAGCGGCGGTAAACACCAGTTTTGCCCCTGCGGTCCGAGGCGATCCGGCGGTGCGCCCACCGATGCGCCAAGCTTGTAGAGTTCCGGATCTTGCCAGGTTTCGGCGCTGCCCTGCGCCACGCCGACCGCTAAATCACGGTACAAACCTACCGCCATGCCGAGCTGCTGGCTGCGCTGCCAGCAGGCAGCGAACTGCTGCTGCGCCAGCCATTGTAGCCAGCTCCAGAACTGGATCTCCGCTTCATGCTCAGCACACCACTGCTGAACCTCAGGCAACAACGCATTGCGCCAGCCTTCCGGCCAGTTTGCCCATCCCCATTCATCGGGGTGCTGCTGGCTGCGCTCGGCGAGAATGCCATCAAAGGCGGCCTGATAGCGTAAATGCCCGGCACCCTCAAGGATAAACTGCTGGAAATCGGCGTCGTCTGCTGCGCGTGGCTGATAGTTTTGCCAGGCAAAACGCAGCGCGGCTAATTTCAGCTCGGCGACCGCGCTGTAATCAACAAACTCGCTGGCGCGCGCGCGCTCGAGTGCTTTGCGCGTTTTGGCACTTTTCCACCAGCGCTGGCCCTCTTTGCTGTGTTGGAAATCCTCCAGCTGATTGATGTCGATATACAACACGTTAAGCCAGCGCCGCGAGGTTGGACTGTACGGGCTGGCATGTTCCGGCAGTGACGGATAGAGCGCGTGCAGCGGATTGAGGCCAACAAAATCGCCACCGTGTGCAGCAATCTGTTCCAGCATCAACTTCAAATCACCGAAATCGCCAATGCCCCAATTATTTTCTGAACGCAGCGTATAGAGCTGCACCAGCGCGCCCCAGCGTTTTTCGCCCTGCTTGAGCGGTTCGGGCAGATAGCAGCGCCGCGGCGCAATGATGATGCGCGTTTGCCACTGCTGGCGGCCTTTATGCAGAGTCAGCTGATGATAGCCCTGCGGCAGGCGCGGCGGCAGCGTGAGCACTTCGCCGCCCTGCACATCTCCGCTGAACTGTTTGCCCTGCTCGGTTTCAAGCTGCCAGGAAAACGCCCCGCGGCCCTGCGGCGTGAGTTGACGTTTGGCGCGGGCGGCAAACACCTGCACCGGCGGCAGCGGTGGCGCTTTGCCGCTGGGCGTTTCCATTACCGCCAGTAGCGCGCGTTTGGTGGCATCGCTGATGGTTTCAGGCTCGCCATGCGCGTTGATAAAGCGCAGCGCAATGCCTGCATCCTGTGCCGCCTGATCCAACTTATTGAGCGTCATCCTTTCTCCTTCAACAAGGTGCGCATAAATGCGCACCCTACGGAATTGGTAGGGTCGCCATTCATGGCGACCGGAATATCGATTATCTTGCCGCCTGCCAAATCAACTGCTGGTAATCACGTATTGAGCGGTCAGAACTAAAGCGGCCGGTGTGCGCGGTATTCATGATCGCCGCACGCGTCCAGGCATCCTGATTTTTCCACAACGCTTCTACCTGCTGCTGCGCGGCAATATAGGCATCGAAATCAGCCAGCACCAGCCAGGGATCGCCGTCCTTCGTCAGGCTCTGCAACATCAGGTCAAATGCGTGCTTATCACCCTCGCTGAACTTGCCCTTCTCCAGCTCTTTCAGCAAACCATCCAGATAAGGATTCTGTTTACGCAGCTTTTTCGGGCTGTAGCCTCCCGCCTTTAGCGCCTTCACTTCCTCCACGCTATTGCCGAAGATGAAGATATTCTTCTCGCCCACCGCTTGCGCAATCTCCACATTGGCACCGTCCAGCGTGCCAATGGTCAGCGCACCGTTGAGCGCCAGCTTCATATTGCCGGTGCCGGAAGCCTCGTAACCGGCAGTAGAAATTTGCTCAGAGAGATCGGCAGCTGGAATGATCAACTCCGCCGCGGTAATGCGGTAATCCGGAATAAACACCACTTTCAGGCGATCGCCAACGCACGGATCGTTGTTGATCACCTGCGCCACGTGGTTAATGGCATAAATGATATTTTTGGCGAGGTAATAGCCGGGCGCCGCTTTGGCACCAAAGATAAACACGCGCGGCACGAAATCGGGGTTATCGGGATGATCTCGCAGCTGGCGATAGCAGTGCAGCATATGCAGCAAACTGAGGTGCTGGCGTTTGTACTCATGAAGCCGCTTGATCTGCACATCGAACAGCGCATCCGGATTGATATCAATGCCCGTAACACGTTTGATATACACCGTTAGGCGCAGCTTGTTCTGCTGTTTGATGGCGCGGAACTGCTGGCGAAACGCTTTCTTTTTGGCAAACGGTGCGAGCCATGCCAGCGCATCAAGATCGTTCGCCCACTCCACCTGCAAGTTGTCATCAATCAGCGTCGACAATAGCGGATTACACTGCTTTAACCAGCGGCGCGGCGTAATGCCATTGGTAACGTTGTGGAATTTGTTTGGCCACAGCTGGTGATATTCCGGAAACAGATCTTTTACCACCAGCTCGGAGTGCAGCGCCGCGACGCCGTTCACCGCGAAGCAGCTCACCACGCACAAATTCGCCATGCGCACCTGACCTTCCGCCACCACCGCCAGCTTGTGCCACATCGCTCTATCATCCGGCCACTGCTTCTTCACCCTTTTCTTCAGGCGGCGATTAATCTCTTTGATAATTAACATATGGCGCGGCAGCACGTCGCGCACCAATCGCTCATCCCAGCGCTCCAGCGCTTCGGGCATCAATGTGTGATTGGTATAGGCAAAAGTACGGCTGGTGATATGCCAGGCATCATCCCAGCTCAGTTGATGTTCATCCAGCAATACGCGCAGCATCTCAGGAATAGCGATAGTCGGATGCGTGTCGTTCAGCTGAATCACTTCAAAATCGGGCAAGCTGCGGATGGCACGCCCGGCGAGATGGTGGCGGCGCAGGATATCGCCCACCGCACAGGCGCACTGAAAATATTGCTGCATTAAACGCAGGCGTTTACCTTCCGCATGATTATCATTGGGATAGAGCACCTTGGTCAGCTTATTGGCCTCAATGCCTTGCTGCTCGGCCTGCAGGAATTGGCCGTTATTGAATAGCGTGAGATCGAACGGCTGCGCACTACTGGCTTTCCACAATCGCAGCGGCAGCGTAATGCCGTTACGATAGCCCACCACCGGCAGATCCCAGGCTTCTCCTTTCAGCAGGATGTTAGGTCGCCAAATAATGCTGCCATCGTGGTTTTGTTTCACCTTTCCGCCGATACCGACCTGCACATCCAGCGCGGCGTTATAACGGAACCACGGATAGCGATCGCGCAGCCAGTCGTCCGGTGCCTCTCGTTGCTGGCCATCTTCGAAGGTTTGGCGAAACAAACCATATTGATAGTTGAGGCCGTGGCCCATCGCAGCCTGGCCGACGGTGGCCATCGAATCCATATAGCAGGCGGCTAAGCGCCCCAATCCGCCGTTGCCGAGCGCGGGGTCGATCTCCTCTTCCAGCAGCTCGCTCAGTTCAATGTGATGTTCCGCCAGCGCGGCCTGCACGTCGTTGTACCAGCCAAGATTGAGCAAGTTGTTGCCCGTCAGGCGACCAATCAAAAACTCCATCGACAAATAATTGACGTGGCGTTGTCCTTGCTTTGGCGGCGCGGGCGGCTGCGTGGCCAGCATTTCCGCCAGCACGCTGCTCAGCGCCTGCCACCATTGGTGCGGCGTCATTTGCTGGGCGGAAGCGAGTCCAAGGTGTTGCCAATGACGAGTCAGTGCGGCGTCGAAACGTGTTTTATTGAATTTTTGCTGCGACATATCAATCCCTTCGTGTCCGTTAACGGTAAAGCCGGGGCGAGCGCAAGAGGTGAATGGATAAGTAAAGCTGCGGGGGCGGAAAAAAGCGACAGGGAAATGCGCGTGTTAAGAAAAAAAACGGTGCGCATAAATGCGCACGCTACATCGTAGGGCCGCCATTCATGGCGACCGGGTTATGCAACATCAACAAAGTTCCAGATGAACTTCGTGCTGTTCAATCACTTTCAGCACGCTAGCGGGCGGGCTTTGATCGGTATACATGTAATCAATCAGGCTCATATTACCCAGATTAACCATCGCGTTGCGGCCAAATTTGGAGTGATCCACCACCAGCATTACGCAGCGCGAATTCTCAATAATGGCGCGTTTGGTGCGGACCTCGTGATAATCGAACTCCAGCAATGAACCGTCCATATCAATGCCGCTAATGCCGAGAATGCCGTAATCGAGGCGGAACTGTGAGATGAAGTCCAGCGTCGCTTCGCCCATGATGCCGCCGTCGCGCGTGCGCACTTCACCACCGGCGATGATCACGCGGAAATCCGGTTTCGCCATCAGCAGAATCGCCACGTTGAGGTTGTTGGTCACAACGCGCAGATTGTTGTGATTAAGCAGCGCATGCGCCACCGCTTCCGGCGTGGTGCCGATATCGATAAATAGCGTGGCGCCATCGGGAATTTGGCTCGCTACCCGCTCGGCGATGCGCGCTTTCTCCGCTGACCACATCATCTTACGATCCTGCCAGGCGGTGTTCTCGGAGCTGGACGGTAGCGCCGCTCCACCGTGATGACGCATGATTTTGTTTTGATCGGCCAGATCGTTCAGATCGCGCCGAATGGTTTGCGGGCTGACCTCAAAGTGATCCACCAGCTCTTCCGTGCTGACATATCCCTGACGCCGGACCAGATCGATAATGGCGTCATGACGTTGCGTCTGCTTCACATCTCTCTCCTCGGCTCGTAGCCGCTTGTTTTATGCGCGCTGCTAACCACGCGCGATTTTGCGCGTATCAACAAATGCCATTGCTAAACCCACCAGCAAACCAGTAACGTGCGCCGCGTTGGCAATTGCCAGGCCAAACGCGCCGTAAAAACCAATCACCAACCACACCACCGCGAACCCCATCAGGCCACGTTCCAGGTAAATGCCACTGTCGGGATCGCGCTCACCGCGCAGCCAGCAGTATCCCATCAGCGCATACACCACGCCAGATAAGCCACCAAACAGCACGCCGCTAAACTTGGCCTGCATCCAGCCGGTTAACAGCGCGGATATCAGCATAATCACAAACAGCTTGCCGCTGCCGAGGCGCTTTTCAACCGCACCGCCGAGATACCACCACCACATCAGGTTGAAGAGGATATGCAGCAGCGAGAAGTGCAGCAGCGCGTGGCTGAACCAGCGCCACACCTGGAAATATTGCGACGAATCCGCCGGCCACGCCAGCCAGTCCAATGCCACATCATCGCCGACGATCTGCATCAGAATAAACACCACGATGCAGGCAATCATGATGGTCATGGTGAGCGGACCTGCGCGTTCCCGAATGTTGCCCCAGAGGTTGGTGCGCTCGTAGCGCAAACCACTTTCGGTATTGCCGCTGTGCCAGCTGGCAGCCAGATAGCGTGGATGGTTGGGATCGCGCACAAACTGCGCGAGTTCGTTTTCGACCATCTCAAGCTTACTTTCATCATCCAACATAATGACAAAGTGGCTTTCGCGTTCAATACGTAGCGTTACGCCGCGCGTCGCCATGTAGTCGACAAACGCCTGCGCCATGCGCGGATTATTAAACTGGGTGATGCGCATCATGCGGTGCTCTCCTTCCTTATGCTTATGCGATGGGCTTACGCGTCGCCGATAGCAACCTGCGCCGGGAATGCCGCCCGCC
Organism: Candidatus Pantoea floridensis; assembly: GCF_900215435.1. Lineage (NCBI taxonomy): Bacteria > Pseudomonadati > Pseudomonadota > Gammaproteobacteria > Enterobacterales > Erwiniaceae > Pantoea > Candidatus Pantoea floridensis. The sequence continues at coordinate 2,232,870 of NZ_OCMY01000001.1, read as the reverse complement.
AGGCGTCAAATCCGCCGTCAATGCTGTATGCAGCGTTAAATCCCTGGCCCAGCAGGAACTGCGCCGCGCCTTTGCTGCTGTTACCGTGATAGCACATTACCAGTACCGGTAAATCCTGATTAGCTTTGGCGATAAAGTCCGCCAGGTTGTCGTTGGTGAGATGCTGCGCACCGGCGGCATGGCCCATCATAAAGCTTTGCGGATCGCGGATATCCACCAGCTGCGCACCTTGTGCCAGATGCTCTTGCGCCTGCAGGACATTAATACACTCGAAGGTTTCCATGGTGTCTCTCATTACTTCGTCACAATTAGCGGTTGATAAAATCGCCGGTGTTGGTGCCAGGTCGCCATAAATGGCGCCCCTACGACTGCTCGATGCGGAGGTTGTAGGGGCGCCATTTATGACGACCTAACCGTCTTAACTACCAAGCATTACACAATTAGCGCCTAGTTTAACCTGAGAATCGGTCGCGATAACCTGACAAGTCCTGTGGTTATGTGATTTTTTTCCTGTCGGAATGTTAGCTATATCACGCAAAAATGTTTTTATTCAGTTAACCGCTGGCATCGATGTTGGTTTCCGATTATTATTACGCTCGAAAACGAACATTTTAGAACTATTCCGAACATCGGAGGAGATGACGTGGAAACCAAAGACCTGATCGTGATCGGCGGCGGCATTAACGGAGCCGGCATTGCAGTGGACGCTGCAGGACGCGGACTGTCGGTGCTGATGCTGGAGGCGCGGGATTTGGCCTGTGCAACCTCCTCCAACAGCTCAAAGCTGATTCACGGTGGCCTGCGCTACCTTGAACACTATGAATTCCGCCTGGTAGGCGAAGCCTTAGCCGAGCGTGAAGTGCTGCTGAAGATGGCACCGCATATCGCTTTCCCAATGCGCTTCCGTCTGCCGCATCGTCCGCACCTGCGCCCGGCGTGGATGATCCGCATGGGCCTGTTCATGTATGACCGCCTGGGCAAACGTACTACGCTGCCGGGCAGTAAAAGCCTGCGTTTTGGCGCGGATTCGGCCCTCAAGCCGGAAATCACGCGCGGTTTCGAATATTCTGACTGCTGGGTCGATGATGCACGCATGGTGGTGCTCAACGCGCAGGAAGTGGAGAAACAGGGCGGCGAAGTGCGCACCCGTACCCGCGTGACCCGCGCCTGGCGCGAAGGCGGTTTGTGGATGGTGGAGGCCGAAGATATTGATAGCGGCAAAACGTACACCTGGCGCGCGAAAGGTTTAGTCAATGCCGCCGGTCCGTGGGTGAAAGAATTCTTCGACGACGGCCTGAAGCTGAAATCGCCGTACGGCATTCGGCTCATCAAGGGCAGTCACATTGTAGTGCCGCGCGTCCATCGCGAAAAGCAGGCCTATATCCTGCAAAACGAAGACAACCGTATCGTGTTTGTGATTCCGTGGATGGATGAGTTCTCCATCATCGGTACTACCGACGTGGAGTACAAAGGCGATCCGAAAAACGTGAAGATCGATGACAATGAAATCAGCTACCTGCTGAAAGTGTTTAACGGACACTTCAAGCAGCAGCTGAGCAAAGATGACATCGTCTGGACTTACTCGGGTGTGCGTCCGCTGTGCGATGATGAATCGGATTCTCCGCAGGCCATCACCCGCGACTACACGCTGGATGTGCATGACGACAATGGTCAGGCGCCGCTGCTGTCGGTGTTCGGCGGCAAGCTGACGACCTATCGCAAACTGGCGGAGCACGCGCTGGAGAAACTGACCAAGTATTACCCGAATATTGGCCCGGCCTGGACCAAAAGTGCAGTATTGCCGGGTGGTGATTTCTCCGGTACGCGTGAAGATTACGCCGCGGGCCTGCGTCGTCGCTATCCGTTTATCAGCGAAGGCATGGCGCGTCACTTTGCCCGCACTTACGGCAGCCGTACCGAAGTGCTGCTGGAAGGCGCGAAGAGCATTGATGATTTGGGTGAGAACTTTGGGCATGAGTTCTACGAAGCCGAGCTGCGATATCTGGTGAAAAACGAGTGGGTGCGCGAGCTGGATGATGCAATTTGGCGTCGTACCAAACAAGGTATGTGGCTGAGCGAAGCGGAACAGGCGCGTATTCGCGAATGGCTGGCGGTCAACGCGCAGAAACCGGCGCTGTCGTTGGCTTCTTAACTATCGCCCTTTGTTAAAATGAACCCCGCGAAGCCAGCGGGGTTTTATTTTTTTGTCTGAATTTACTTATTACATCTCGCACATCTTAACTACTGCGCAAGATCACACCCTGCCAGCGCGATTTCTGACTGAATAACTCTCCACGTATTTTAGGAATAATTATCAGAAGGATATACGCATGGTGATGGCAACCTTTCCGCTTAATATCTACTCTACACGCCGCGCATTCAGTGATTGCAGTGCGGACGATATGCGCTATGGCGACATTTCAGAACATCGCCTTAAACACGAATTTGATCTGATCAATATTTCCAATGTGGTTGATCCCTACACCATGACGCGACTTAACCCGTTTCATAATCCGCAGTCCCGTTTTTCGGGCGCATTAGGTAGCCAAACTGGCGAAAAGCTGACACCAGAAGAGTGTGCAAATTTATTGTTTGCCGAGATGCAAACCACCTCCTTGCCGTTTGCTATGGTTGGCCCACAACGTTTTCTGATAAATAAAATGCTGGAACATTTTAGGCGTTCTACCGGTATGCCATTTTGTGACATGTCGCTCGATATGGCATATCGTGATCAGATCATTAATGATCGAAGTGAAGATAGCACTCGCCAAAACGTTATTGATTTTTTTAATAAGAACATGGATTATAAAAATCATGGAATTTCTAAAGATAAAATACATTATTTAACCAAAATCATTGCAGGAACAGTATTACCAAAATTCGATTCTCTTGCCGACAGAATAAATGGTTTAGGCATAACGGTACATGATGTTCATGCCACTCAAATAGAGGTAATGAACCTTGAAGTTAGTCATGAACATTGGCATGCACGGCTTAAATATAAGGGACAAGATCATTTCGGATTAGATACCAACGATATCCTTAAAATCAAGTTTAGACAGTTTTAGTTTTTCAAAATCTGGTTCACTCTTCAACGTTACGATCAGTTTGGATATCGCCCTTTTTTAACTAATATGGAAGCGGTTATTGATATTGAGGGCCGAAAATAATGATCAAACGCATTGTATTAATATCAGTAATGAGCATTGCCATTATTTTATATTTACTATATTTGAATAGGAAGCCAGTTGACATAATTGCGGTACATAGCAATGACACCGTTGTAGATATTCTTGTTCGCGATCTTCCTTTATCATCTAAAGCAAGCATTGAATGGTGGACAAGAAATAGACTAAACATACTCTCGAAAAATAATATCAAGCCAGCAGAACAAGGCGGACCAGAATATTTCGTGTTCTTTAAGTTTGATGGTAAATATAAAGAGTTGGAAGATAAAGATCGTCTATGTTTTGATGATATTCCATCACCTCAAAACTGCATTGATAAACACAGGTTAATGTCAGTTTCCCCAAATCGTGAGAAGAACACTATCTATAGATTCAGTCATTCAGCTTTCATTCAATCAGTTGATGGAAAGTTATCAGAATTTGAAGAAAAAAAATGAAAAAAGGCTCCATACGGAGCCTTTCTGTTGCAACCTAAACTTACAGCCCCGCATTCTCACGAATATATTTACGCGCTTTCACCGCATATTCGAACGGGTTAGCCAACGCCGGATCCTGTTCAGCTTCCACCACCATCCAGCCTTTATAGCCGTAATCATCGAGGATTTTGAACACCGGCTTGAAATCAATCACACCGTCGCCCGGCACGGTAAAGGTGCCCTTCTTCACGCCATCAAGGAACGACAATGATTTTTCGCGCACTTCCGCAACCACGCTGTCGCGCACGTCTTTAAGATGCACGTGGAAAATACGCGGCAGATATTTGGTCAGCACGTCCAGCATCGCCTGCTGTGAACCTTCGGAATAGTAGATGTGGCCGGTGTCATACAGCAGGCCGACATTCTCATTCGTCGATTCCATAAAGCGATCGATTTCGGCGGGGGTCTGGATACCGGTGCCCATGTGATGGTGCAGCGTTAAGCGCATACCTTTCTGCGCGGCGATCTCGGCCAACTCGTTGTAGCCTTCTGCCGTCAATCGCCACTCTTCATCGGTGAAAATCGGCTTCTGCTCCAGCACGGCGAGCGTGGTGCCCTGAATACTTTTGCTCTGCTCAGAGCAGCCAATCACGCGCGCGCCCATCTCATACAGAAAATTCATGTGATTGGTGAATTCGTCGATGGTTTTTGCTTTGTCGCCATTGGCAAAGAAAGTGCTGAACCATGCGTTACAAATCTGAATACCACGGATATCCAGCATTGGCTTGAGGATTGCCGGATCGCGCGGGTATTTGCTGCCCACTTCGCTACCGGTAAAGCCTGCCAGCGCCATTTCACTGACGGTTTGCTGGAAGGTGTTTTCACTGCCCAGCTCCGGCATATCGTCGTTGGTCCAACCGATTGGCGCAATCGCCAGTTTTACGTTGTCTTGGTTCATCTTCAGTTCCCTGATTCACTCAGAGGCGGCCCTTAGCCGCCGGAGATTATGCGCAAACGGCTCAGTTATTTAGCGTAGAAATCCGGACGTGGCGGCATGGTAACCGGCTCAATCGCACCGCTGTTCTGCGCTTTCTGGCAGGCATCGGCGGCCACGGAGGCAGCAAAGCCATCCCAGGCCGAAGGACCGGTCAGCTCGCCACTCTTCACGTCATTAATGAACGCCTGCAGCTCAACGTCGTAGGCATCGATAAAGCGATCTTTCCAATCCGTCAGCAAGGGTGTACCGAGGCGCGCGTTTTTGCGCGTTTGAATCGCCGAAGGCTCAGGCAGTTTCGCGATGCCCTCTTCACCCACCACTTCGCATTGGATGTCGTAGCCGTATGCACAGTTGACGAAAATCTCGACATCAATGCGAATGCCTTTCTGCGTTTCGAACAGCACGATTTGCGGATCTTTCAGTTTGGCGTGGGATTTCGACGTGGTACGCGGGAACACCACCTGCACGGTTTTGTAATCGTCTTCCGTCAGCCAGCGCAGCACATCCAGCTCGTGAATCAGCGTGTTAGTAATCGCCATGTCGGTGGTGTAATTCTCGCCAACGCTCTGGTTGCGGTGCGCGCAGTGCAGCATTAACGGTTCACCGATTTCACCGTCGGTAATCACTTTTTTCAGCGCGCGATAGCCGGAATCGTACGGGCGCATAAAGCCCACCTGCACCAGACGTTTGCCGTGTTTGATCTCCGCATCGACAATGCGACGGCAGCCTTCCGCGCTCAGCGCCAGCGGCTTCTCACAGAACACCGGTTTGCCCGCAGCAATGGCGGCCAGCGTGAACTCTTCGTGGGTCGGATCCCAGGAAGTCACCAGCACGGCATCAACTTCGGGCGAGTTGATCACCTGATGGCCATCCTGATACACCTCGGCTTCGATATTCAGACGTTGCAGCGCCGCACGCGCACCTTCCACGTTGATATCAGAAACCGCCACCACTTTCGCACCCTGCAAGACGTTATTGCAGCGACGAATGTGTTCCTGACCAATTGCACCGGTACCAATTACACCGAGTTTTAGCGTCATAATTACACCTGTAGAGTTCGTTCGGATACATTAAGATAAACAAGGCCGGAGAACCCCGGCCTTAAAGAGGATTTAGTACTTACGCGCCTGTTCGATATGCACGTTAAGGTTGTCGGCCACTTCCTGCGTGCGGGTCGAGGTTGAGGTTTGCGCCACGCCCACATGCCACCAGCTGAAGTACTTGTGCACCATGGTTTTTGGCAGCACTTTGATGTCGAACAGCGTTGAAACCGTCTGCTTCTGCGCATCAATCAGCGCCGCTTCCAGCTGCTCCAGCGTGGTGATGCGATAGGTTTTGCAGCCGTAACCGCCGGCAATCGCCGCAAAGTCCACCGGCACAAAGCCGCCATCCAGCTTGCCGCCTTCCGGATTACGGAAGCGGAACTCGGTGGTGAAGCTGTCCATGCCGTGCTCCATCTGCAGGTTGTTAATACAACCGTTGGTCATGTTATCCAGCAGCACGACGTTGATTTTGGCCCCTTCCTGAATCGAGGTGACCAGCTCGGAGTGCAGCATCATGAACGAACCGTCGCCGACCATGACGTAAACTTCACGCTGCGGCTGCGCCAGCTTCACGCCCAGCGCGGCGTTCACTTCATAGCCCATACAGGAGTAGCCGTACTCAACGTGGTACGAGTTGTAATCTTTGGTGCGCCACACGCGTTGCAGATCGCCCGGCAGACTGCCCGCTGCAGCCACAATCACCGCATCCTTTGGGAGCTGCTCGTTTAAGGTGCCCAGCACGCTGCTCTGCGTCAGCACCGATTGCGTCAGGCGTTCGAACTCGGCAAACAACGCTTCACGATCGGCGTGATCGGCGATTTCAGGAATGAAATCGTCGCTGTTATAGGTCGCGGCATAAACGCGCTGCGTCTCTTTCAGCAGTTTACTTTGCGACAGTTCAATCTGGTCGCCCCAATGATTTTCAAACCCTTTCAGCCCGCTTTCCAGCGCCGTTAAACCTTCACGCGCATCCGCCAGCAGCTGTACCGCATCCAGCTTGTAGCTATCAAAGTTGCTGACATTAAGATTCAGATAGCTGACGTCCGGATTCTGGAAAATCCATTTTGAGGCGGTGGTGAAATCGGTGTAACGCGTACCGATGCCAATCACCAGATCGGCCTCTTTCGCCAGCAGATTCGCTGCCAGACAGCCGGTTTCACCCACGCCGCCCACATTCAAAGGATGATCGGAAACGATGGTGCCTTTACCGGCCTGGGTTTCGGCAAAAGGAATGTTGAAGCGCTCGGCGAATTTCAGCAGCGCATCACCGGCGTCGGAGTATTTCAAACCGCCACCGACAACGATCAGCGGCTTGTGTTTACGCGCAATCAGCGCCAACGCATCGCCCAACTGTGCAGCCGTGGGCAAACGGCGATCCAGACGATGCACCCGCTTCTGGAAGAAGTATTCCGGGAAATCCCAGGCCTCAGCCTGTACGTCCTGCGGCAGCGCGAGGGTTACCGCGCCGGTTTCGGCTGGATCGGTCAGTACGCGCAGGGCATTAATGCACGCGGTCATCAGCTGCTCTGGGCGGCTTACGCGGTCCCAGTATTTGCTCACCGCGCGAAACGCGTCGTTGGTGCTGATGCTGAGATCGTGGCTCTGTTCGATCTGCTGCAATACCGGATCGGGTTGGCGCGTAGCAAACACATCGCCCGGCAGCAGCAGTAAAGGAATGCGGTTGGCCGTGGCCGTGGCGGCGGCGGTGATCATGTTGGCAGCACCTGGTCCAACGGAAGAAGTACAGGCAATAATCTGACGACGCAGCGACTGTTTGGCAAACCCAATCGCCGCGTGCGCCATGCCCTGCTCATTACGGCCCTGATGCACCACCAGATCGCCGCTATCCTGCTCCAGCGCCTGGCCCAATCCCAGCACGTTACCGTGACCGAAAATGGCAAAAATGCCTTTCACGAATTTGGTTTCCACGCCGTCAACGTTCAGGTACTGGTTATCCAGAAATTTTACCAGCGCCTGTGCCGTGGTGAGTCTGATTGTGCCCATATGCTTCTTCCTTTACATGCTGGTACCTGTGGTGAGGTACATCGCGGTTCGGGTAACAACTGCCGCTTACGGCGCCCGCGGATTAAGTGAAACGTGTGGCGATTATAAACAAATATTTTTTTCATTAAATACGATTACAGAAGAAACATTTCATTTTGCGATAGAGATCAAATTCAGCGATGAAACGAACGCTTTCAGGGCGAGCAAAGGGAGGAAAGTGGAACGGTAAAAGGTTATTTAACGGCCATAACGAAATTTCATTTCACTTCAGTAGCTTCCTTGATTTATCGCTCTTTTCCTGAGACCTGGCTCACAAGCCCGAGTATCGCTGGAATTCAGCGCTTAACACCTGCTGTATTACACCTTTGTCAGATTTTTACCTGGCTCACAAAATCGCGACGGACGTTTCATTTCATATTGTGTTTGGAATTTTTATTCCTCATACTGCGTAAAAGCCAATCAGGCACCTTGAGAACCCGGAAGCAAAGCGCTCGATGATGGGCGGCAGCGCCCGCAGTGTCTGCTTATCACAGAAGGAAACAATAGGTATGAGTACACAACAGAAGCGGCTTGATGTGATTTGTATTGGACGCATCGCCGTCGACCTTTACGGTCAGCAAATTGGATCACGTCTGGAAGATATGACCAGCTTCAATAAATATCTGGGTGGATCTTCTGGCAACGTGGCCTATGGCACAGCTATTCAGGGCCTGAAGTCTGCCATGCTGGCGCGCGTAGGTGACGAGCATAATGGCCGCTTTTTACGTGAAGAGCTGCAGCGGGCAGGCTGCAACACCGACGGTTTGATCACGGACAAGCATCGCCTGACGGGTCTGGTGATTCTTGGGATTAAAGATGAAGAGACCTTCCCGCTAATTTTCTACCGTGATAACTGCGCCGATATGGGCCTGGTGCCGGAAGATATTAAAGAAGAGTTTATCACCTCCTCACGTGCGGTCGCCGTTACCGGCACGCACTTGTCACACCCGCAAACCCGTGCCGCAGTATTGAAGGCGCTGGATATCGCCCGACGTAACGGGCTGCGTACCGCACTGGATATCGATTATCGCCCGGTCCTGTGGGGCCTGACCTCACTCGGCGACGGTGAAACGCGTTTCATTGAATCGGGCGAAGTAACGCAACAGTTGCAGGAAGTCCTGCACTATTTCGATTTGGTGGTGGGAACGGAAGAAGAGTTTCATATTGCCGGTGGCAGCACCGATACCTTGACCGCGCTGAAAAACGTGCGTAAATCGAGCCAGGCAACGCTGGTGTGCAAACGTGGCCCGCTGGGCTGCGTGGTATTTGAGGGCGAGATCCCAGATAGCTGGGAACAGACCACATTACAGAGCGGCGTGCGCGTGGAAGTGCTGAATGTACTTGGCGCGGGCGATGCCTTTATGTCTGGCCTGCTGCGCGGCTGGCTAAACGACGAAAGCTGGGAGCAGGCGTGCCGTTACGCAAACGCCTGTGGGGCACTGGTGGTTTCCCGCCACGGCTGCGCGCCAGCGATGCCAACCAAAGAAGAGCTGGATGATTTCCTTCGCCGCGATAACGACGTGAAGCGCCCGGATCTCGATCCACGCCTGAATCATTTACACCGCGTGACGACACGTAAGCAGCAGTGGCCCGAGCTGAATGTGTTCGCCTTTGACCACCGCAAGCAGCTGGCCGATATGGCGCGCGAAGCGGGCGTCAGCGAAGAGCGCATTCCACAGCTGAAACTGCTGCTGTTGCGCGCAGCTGAAGAAGCGGCAAACGAGGCAGGTTTGCATCAGAAAAGCGGCATCCTCGCGGATACCACCTATGGCCAGAAAGCGCTGAACGCGATTACCGGTAAAAACTGGTGGATTGGTCGCCCCATCGAGCTGCCAAGTTCCCGCCCGCTGCGCCTCGAGCACGGCAATATTGGTTCGCAGCTGGTCGACTGGCCGGCCGAACACGTAGTGAAATGCCTGGTGTTCTACCATCCACATGACAGCGCGGAACTGCGTAAAGAGCAGGATGATCTGGTGCTGGATGTGTGGAAAGGCTGCAATAAAAGCGGTCACGAACTGCTGCTGGAAGTGATTCTGCCGGAAAGTAACCCGGACCGGAAAGAGTCTTACTATTACGATATGCTGAGCCACTTCTACAGCCTGGGTATTCAGCCGGACTGGTGGAAACTGCCGCCGCTGTCCGCGGAGAGCTGGCAGTCCATCAGCGGCTTGATCGAGCAAAACGATCCACACTGCCGCGGCATTCTGCTACTGGGTCTGGATGCACCAGAAGAGACGCTGAAAGCCGGTTTTGCGGCGGCGGCGCAAGCGCCATGGGTGAAAGGTTTTGCGGTAGGTCGCACTATCTTCGGCCAGCCGTCACGCCAGTGGCTGCAGGGCGAACTGGACGACAAGGCGCTGATCGAAACCGTGAAAGGCAATTATCTGCGCCTGATCGGCTACTGGCGCGCGGTGCGCGGTTAAGCTGTTGAATTAGCATCAAAGAAGCGGCCGATGGCCGCTTTTTTTGCATTGTGCGCGTTGGCCCTCATCCTAACCTTCTCCCGCTGGCGGGAGAAGGAACTGTCCTCTGCGATTTTGCGGACCGAATGCATTCCTCGACTTTCACTCGATAGGTTCCCTCGCCCGCTTGCGGGTGAGGGTTAGGGTGAGGGGAAAACATGCACATTCTGTGAGGCATTTCATAAACCGATGAAATAAGCGTCACGAAGATGTCAAACGAATGAAATTTTCCATCCATCTGGTACTATAGCGCTCATTATCCAGCCATATTTTCTTTTTTAGCGGGCCGAAGTAATGACCAATAATCCAACACAACTTACCCTGTTACAGGACGATATCCGTCGTCGCTATGAGACGCTGAGTAAACGCCTGAAGCAGGTGGCTCGTTATATCCTTGATAACAGCAACAGCATTGCGTTTGATACCGTTGCCTCCATTGCGCAACATGCTGATGTGCCACCCTCCACGCTGATCCGCTTTGCCAACGCTTTTGGCTTCAGCGGCTTCAACGAAATGAAACAGGTTTTCCGCCAGCATCTGATGGAAGAAACGGTTAACTATACCGAGCGTGCACGTCTGTTCCGCCAAACCGCCACCGACGACAGCGCCAGCTCACCCGAGAGCCCGGCTGAAATTCTCAACGTCTTTACCATGGTGAACAGTCAGGCGCTGCAACAGCTGGCGATGCAGGTGAATCCGGACCAACTCAACCGCGCGGTGAAAATGCTCGATGAAGCGGAGAACATCTACATTATCGGCCTGCGCCGCTCGTTCAGCGTGGCTTCTTATCTGGTGTACGCGCTGCGCCATCTGGAGCGCCGGGCATTCCTGATCGATGGCCTCGGCGGCATGTTCACCGAGCAGCTCAGTATGGTGAATCCCAAAGACGTGGTGATTGCCATCAGCTATTCGCCTTACGCGCGTGAAGCGGTGGAGTTGGTTGAGCTAGGTGCCAAGCGTGGCGCGCATCTGATCGCCATCACCGACAGCCAGGTCAGCCCGCTGGCCGCCTTCAGCGATGTGTGCTTTGTGGTGCGTGAGGCGCAGGTGGATGGCTTCCGTTCGCAGGTGGCATCGCTGTGTCTGGCGCAGACGCTCGCCGTATCGTTAGCGCTGAATAACAACGTTATTAACGAATAATCTCTTCGTAGGGTCGCCATTGATGGCGACCAGCCAACAAAAAGGGCAGCCATGTGGCTGCCCTTTTAACGTTGGTGCGCATAAATGCGCTCCCTACGAACGCGGATACTTATCGCTATTCACCCAGGCATGATCTTTCTCCCAGGTAAATTTCCACAACCGTTTTGGCCCCGCCATCACGTTGAGATAGTAATTATCGTAACCGGCAATGGTCGCCACCGGATGATAGCCGCGCGGCACCGTCACCACATCACGGTTATACGGCGCCATGCACTCGTCGAGCGAACGGTCGTCGGTATAAACACGCTGCATGGCGAAACCTGGCTCAGGATCGAAACGGTGATAGTAGGTTTCTTCCAGATAGGTTTCTTCAGGGCTATTTTTCTGGTCGTGCTTGTGGCTAGGGTACGAACTGGTCGCGCCTTCGTCGGTATACACTTCCACCACCAGCAGGCTGTCGGCTTCTTTGTTATCCGGCAAAATGTTGTGCACCAGACGCTGGTTGCGGCCTTTACCACGCTGCTCAACACCCACATCTTCCGGGGCAATCAGGCGCGCCGGCAGATTACCGCCGCCTGGTGCATTACACACCGCCAGCTCCAGATCGCTGTCCGCATACACTTCCACTTCATCGTTATGCGGCACATACACCGAGTACGGCGGAATGCGCTCAAACGGCGACAGACGCTTACCGAGATGTGGGAACTCCGCATGGCGGGTTTTTACCGATGCAAAGCCCGCCACCAGCACCAGACACAGCTCTTTATCACCGCTGCTCAGCGTCAGGCGCTGCCCTTTTTTCAGCAGGTAGGCATCAAAGCCTACGTATTCCCAGCCCGCGCTCTCAGGCGTGACATGCTGAATACGACCGTTGCTGTCGGGTTTTTGCGCTTTCGAAATCAGAGACATCCTGTTCCTCCTGGTTGAGCGAGATTAGCCCAGCGTCGGCATGCTGAACTCAGAGACGGTTTGCTGGCCGCTCGGCCAACGCACGGTGGCGGTTTTCATGCGCGTGTAGAAACGCACGCCGTCTGGACCATGCACGTTCAGCGCACCAAACACCGAACGCTTCCAGCCGCCGAAGCTGTGGAACGCCATCGGTACCGGAACCGGGACGTTAACGCCCACCATGCCCGCTTCCACGTTCTGTACGAATTCGCGCGCGGTGTGACCGTTGCTGGTAAAGATGGCGCTACCGTTGCCGAACTCATGGCTGTTAACCAGCTGCAGCGCGCTATCGAAATCTGTAGAACGCATGATGCTTAATACCGGCCCGAAGATCTCTTCGCGCCAGATGGTCATGTCTGAAGTCACGTTATCAAACAGGGTGCCGCCCACGTAGTAACCTTCAGCGTGACCTGCTACCTCAACACCGCGACCATCAACCACCAGCTTCGCGCCTTCCTGCTCGCCTTTATCGATATAGCCCAGCACTTTCTTCTGGTGCGCGGCAGAAACTACCGGCCCCATTTCATTCTCTTCAGCACCTTTCTGAATTCCCGGGCCGATGCGCAGCGCTTTAATCAGCGGCGTGAGGCGTGCAATCAGTTTGTCAGCCGTATCGTCACCCACCGCCACCACCACCGGCAGCGCCATGCAGCGTTCACCAGCAGAGCCAAACGCGCCGCCCATAATGGCGTTCACGGTGGCATCAAGATCGGCATCTGGCATCACGATAGCGTGGTTTTTTGCCGCGCCGAATGCCTGAACACGTTTACCGTGGGCGCTGGCGGTTTTGTAGATATGCTCAGCCACGCCGGAAGAACCGACGAAGCTGACTGCCGCGATGCGCGGGTCTTTATACAACTGCTCGGCATCTTCGTTAGACGAGTGCACCACGTTGAACACACCATCTGGCAGGCCCGCTTCTTTCAGCAGTTCGGCCATACGCACCGAGGCTGAGGGATCCAGCGCCGGTGGCTTGAGGATGAAGGTGTTGCCGCACGCCAGCGCGATGGGGAACATCCACAGCGGCACCATCGCCGGGAAGTTGAATGGCGTGATACCCGCCACCACGCCCACGGGTTGCATCAGCGAGTAGCTATCAACGCCGGTGCCCACGCTGGGGGAGTTTTCACCTTTAATCAGATGCGGAATACCGCAGGCAAACTCGATCACTTCAATACCACGCGTCAACTCACCCAGCGCATCTGACCACACTTTACCGTGCTCAGAAACAATCAGTGCCGCCAGCTCATCGCGGTGTTTTTCCATCAGGGCTTTGAAGTTGAACATCACACGGGCACGACGCAGCGGCGCGGTTTTCGACCATTCCGGGAACGCAGCATGGGCGACTTCAATCGCTTTTTCCACTTCCGCCGCGGTGCTCTGCGTCAGTTCGCGCACCACTTTGCCGGTCGCCGGATCGTACACGGGAATGGTTTCATTGCTGGCGCTATGGGTAATTTTTCCGCCGATAAAGTTTCCTACGATAGTCATGTCGTTGCCTCTTAGATGTGAAGTTCCCTGCAGACAGCCGGTTCAAACCGCAACGCTGCGTGAGCAGGCAATACTTAAAGCGTGCTATGAAGCTATAGCAATGAAATAAATTTTTCAAATACTTCTTTTTAGAAAATTTCCTTTTAGCGGCATGGATCGCATTTTTTCGCTGGCGGTTTTCAAGCGGCTGTAAACCAGCCTGCAGCGCTGACGTACCGGCATTTTTCCGCGGCTGAAAACGCGGCACACTAAGCCGCTGAGTGGACAGAATTTGTGCCACAAATCCAGTCACAACATACAACGCGAAACGAAATATGAAATTTTTGCGAGACAGATCCAATATCTGATATTTCATAATTCAATAATAATGAAATAAATGTTTTCTTTGCTGCATCTTATCCGCATCACCCTACAGGAGCCGCAAATGGCCATCGATCCAACCCGTTTCTGTATTAACCGTAAAATTGCCCCCACGCTTTCGCTGGAAGCCTTCTTTCAGCTGGTACAGCGTTTAGGATTGAATAAGGTTGAGCTACGTAATGACATGCCGAGCGGTAAGGTGACCGATGATCTTAGCGCGGCAGCGCTGCGGGCGCTGGCGGATAAGTATGAGATTGAGATCGTCACGATTAATGCGCTCTACCCGTTTAACCGTGCCGATGATGCGCTGCTGGCAAAAGCCGAAGCGCTACTTCAGGAAGCGCAAGCTATTGGCGCAAAAGCGCTGGTGATGTGTCCGCTGAATGAAGGGATTGAGATATCGCCGCAGCAGACGCTTGAAGCGCTGCAGGTGCTCGCACCGCGCTTTGAAAAATATGGCATTCAGGGATTAGTGGAACCGCTGGGCTTCCCGGTGAGTTCGCTGCGTTCAGCGGTGCAAGTACAGAAGTTGATTCAGCAAGCCAAAGTCCCGTTTAAGGTGCTGCTCGATACCTTCCATCATCACCTGTATGAAAACGCGGAGAATGAGTTCCCGCAGGAGATCGATGTTAATCATATTGGCCTTGTGCACTTGTCTGGCGTGGAAGATACCCGACCGACCGCGCAGTTAACCGATGAAGAGCGCATTATGCTCAGCGACCGTGATGTGCTGAACAGCGTGGCGCAGGTAAAACGTCTGGAGATACTCGGCTACAAAGGACTCTACGCGTTTGAGCCGTTTTCATCGACGCTGGAGAAGTGGGACACCGCAGAGATTGAACGCCAGATACGCCACAGCATCGAATTGCTGCAAGCCTAAACGAACCCTTATCTGTGTCTCTTAGACACTTTTGCTAGTGTTGGCCTCGGTCGGAGGCCCTTTTTTTATCCCACATACATCTGAAAGTCCCGGTGCGCATGAATGCGCACCCTACGGGTTTTGTAGGGTCGTCATTTATGGCGACCGCCAACTACGCATTCTCTTTGATCTCTGCTGCGGCGGTTTCCGGCATTCTTTTGATCATGCGCAGCGTGCAAAACAGCGCTAAACACACCAGCAGCGCGGTAAGAAAATAGACCAACGACACGCCGGCATAGCTCATGATGAAACCGGCAATCGGGCCGGTGATGCCGAGGGACAAATCCATAAACGCGGTATAGGTGGCGAGCGCGCTGCCCTGATTCTGCTGCGGTACCACTTTCACCGCTACCACGCCAATTGCCGGGAACACCAGAGAAAAACCGGCGCCAGTAAGGAATGCCCCCGTCTTCGCCATCCACGGATCAAACGAACCGGCCACCAGAAACAGGCCAATCGCCTCCACCGCAAAGCAGATACTCGCCACGCGCAGCCCGCCCAGTTTATTGATGGCGTTGGGAAACAGCAGGCGCGTACCGACGAACGCGGCGCTGAACATGGTCAGCGCGAAAGCCGCCCCGTCCCAGCCTTTATCCTGATAAAACAGCGTGATAAAAGTGGCGATAACGCCGAATCCGGCAGAGCCCATCGCCAGAATCAGACCAAAACCGTACACCTTGCTCAGCACATCACGAAACGGCAGCGGCTTGGCTTTGCTGCCTTTCACCGCTGCTCGCGGCAATGCCAGCGCAATGGCTAACAGACAAATAGCGATGATGATGCTGGAGAGCAGCAGTAAACCGCCGCTACGGAAGATCACGACGCCGAGCGGCGCACCAATCGCCATCGCCCCATAAGTGACGATACCGTTCCAGGAAATCACCCGGCCGATATGCAGCGAGCCGACGCGCGCCACGCCCCACAGCGAAGTTCCGGTACCAGAAAAACTTTGACCCACGCCTAAAATCACGCGGCCGAGGCACAGCAACACCAGACTCAGCACGCCCTGCCCATCGCTCAGCGCCGATAAAAGAATACAGATACCGCTCAGCAAGCAGCCCACCAGCCCAATCACCACCACCTTTTTCGGTCCCCACACATCGGCATAGCGCCCGGCGTGTGGGCGACTCAGCAGCGTGGCGATGTATTGCAGGCTAATCACTAATCCCGCCCAAAAGGCGTTATAACCCAACCCGTCATGGACAAAACCCGGCAGCACCGCCAGCGGCAAACCGATGGTGAGATAGCTGGCAAAGTTGAACTTCACGATGGAGAGAATCAGTAAGTTAAGGCGAAAACGGCCGTGTTCAGGTGCGGCGGCGGGCAGGTCAGGCATGAGTAATTGCGCTCGTGGGTGACGGAATTTTTATAACAGAAGGATAACTATACGCCTTTTGCCGCGCTGCGCATCAGTGGAATGCCCAGGTTTATGGTCATCATTTCGTCATATCGCCCTCGTAGACTCGCCGTCATTAAATCCCAAAGAGGATGAAAATCTGATGACGCTCCTGATTTCTACGCAGGCGCGCGTGCCTGACGCCCACTCTCGCAAGGGAGGTGGCCGATGACGCATGCCGCGCTGCCTATTGAACTGAAAAATCTCAGATGGTCAGTGGGTAACCTGACTATTCTGCACGATCTCTCTCTGACCATTCCCGCCGGCGAAATCCTTGCGCTACTCGGCCCAAGCGGCTGTGGCAAAAGCACGCTGCTAAAACTGCTGGCGGGCTTGCTGCAACCGACAGAAGGCGAGCTGTGGATTGGCGCACGCTGCGTCGCATCGGCACATCACTGCGATGCCCCAGAGAAGCGCAACCTCGGCATGGTGTTCCAGGATTATGCGCTGTGGCCGCATATGTCGGTGGCACAAAACGTTGCCTTCCCGCTGCGCATGCGCGGCATCAGCAAAGCTGCCGCTCGTGAACAGGCCGATGCCGCCCTGGCGCAGGTTGGTCTGGCTGATTTTGGCGATCGTAAACCGGCGCTGCTCTCCGGCGGCCAGCAGCAGCGCGTGGCGCTGGCGCGCGCGTTGGTGGCGAAACCGGCGATTTTGCTGTTCGACGAACCGCTGTCCAACCTTGACCGCGACCTGCGAGAAACCCTGGTTCATACCATGGCGGATTTGCTGCGCGCCGCGGGCATCACCGCTGTTTACGTTACGCACGACCGCGAGGAAGCCAACACGCTGGCAGATCGCATCATTCACCTGGCGCAGGGCCAGATTGTTTCCGTTACTCACCTCTCAGGGGACCGCAATGCCATCTCTCAAGTCAGTTAAACGAGCCATCAGCCAGAAAGGAGCCATCAGCGCGATGATGTTGACTTCCGCTATGATGATCAACGATGCCCAGGCGCTGACGGTGTATACCGCGGGTCCGGGTTCGCTGTCGAAAAGTCTCGCCGCCGGATTTGAAAAACAGACCGGTATTAAAGTGAATATTTTCCAGGCCACGACCGGCAAAGTGATGGCACGTCTGGAGGCTGAACAGGCCAATCCGCAGGCCGACGTGCTGATCTCGGCTTCGTGGGATACCGCAGAAGATCTGCAGCAGCGTGGCTGGTTGCTGCCGTTTAACAGCGCCAACGCGGCAAAGGTGCCAGAGCAGTTCAAAACCGCTGATTACGTGGCGCAGGGTATTTCCGCGCTGGGCATCGTGTGGAATACGCAAAGCAATACGCCAGAGCCGAAGACCTGGCAGGATCTCACCGCCCCCGCCTTTAAAGATAAAGTCACCACGCCGGATCCGGCACTCTCGGGCGCATCACTCGATCTGCTGATTGGCCTGCAAAACAGCGAAGGCGAAAAAGCCTGGCAGCTGTTTGACCAGCTGAAAGCCAACGGCATGATAATGAGCGGCCCAAACGCGCAGGCGGTCACGCCGGTGCTGCAAGGCGCCAGGGCGGCGGTGTTTGGCGCGGTCGATTACGTCACCTATAACAACATTGCGCAGGGCGAGAGCGTGAAAGTGATCTTCCCGGAAAATGGCACCGTGGTGGCGCCGCGTCCGATGATGATCCTGAAAAGCAGCCAGCACGCCAATGATGCCAAAGCCTTTATTGATTACGTTCTTTCGGATGCAGGTCAGGAGCAGGTAGCGAAAGCCTGGCTGATGCCGGCACGCACCGATATCAAAGCGCAGCGCCCGCTGTTTACCGAAATTAAGCTGTTACCCACCCAGCAGAACGGCAGCAGCGAGCGCGCGGCGGTACTGAAGCGCTTCGGCGCGCTGTTCGGGCAGTAAGCGATGTCGCGTGCCCTGAACGGATTGATTCTGCTGGCGTTGCTGCTGCTGGTGGCGCTGCCGCTGCTGTTTATCGTGCTGCAGGCGCTGTTTCCACACTTCAGCGCAGGCAGCTGGCGTGACGCCTTCAGCACGTTACCGACACTGCTGAACGATCCACAGCTGTTATCCATGGGGCTGGGCACGCTGAAAATCGGCGGCGGCGTAGCGCTGTGCAGCTTGCTGCTGGGTTTGCCGCTCGGCGCAGTGCGCGGCCTGTTCCGTCTGCCGGGCGCGGCGCTGTGGGATCTGCTGTTTCTGATCCCCTTTCTCACGCCGCCCTATATCGCGGCGCTGTCATGGACGCTGGCGCTGCAACGCAACGGCTATATCGAACAACTCACCGGCATCAATTTCGCCAGCCTGCTGTTTAGCAGCAGCGGCATGGTTCTGGTGATGACGCTAAACATCTTCCCGGTGGTCTATTTCGCGGTGTCACGCTCGCTGATGGCCAGCGGACAGCGTCTCGCCTGGGTGGCGCGCGTGCATGGCGCATCGGCATGGCGCGGTTTCTGGCACATCACCTTGCCGCTTACCTTACCGGCGCTGGCGGGCGGCGTACTGCTGGCGTTTACGCTGGCGATTGAAGAGTACGGCGTGCCCGCGGCACTCGGCGCGCAGGCAAAGCTGACGCTGATGACCGTAGGAATTGAAACCAAACTTGCCGACTGGCCGATCGATCTGCCCGGCGCAGCGTTATTGTCGCTGATGCTAAGTGTGGTGGCGCTCGCAGCGTGGTTGCTGCAACGCAAACTCACAGGCAGCAGCGATGTGACGGCGGTGAGCGGCAAGCCGGTTACCCAGGAGCTGACGCATGCCGGTCGCTGGCAGATAGTGCTGCTGCTGCCGTTTGTGCTCACGCTGCTGCTGACGGTGGTGCTGCCGCTGGGTGCTATGGCGTTGAGCGGCCTGCTAAATACTCTCTCCGGCGGATTACAGCTCAATAACCTGACGCTGCGCCACTTTGGCGCACTGTTTAGCCAACAGGGCGATGCGCTGGCAGCCTTCTCCACCAGCATCGGACTGGCGCTCGGAGCGGCATTGTTGACCGGCGCGCTCGGTTTTCTTATCGCCTGGCGCGTATCGGAAGGCAAAACTCGCCTGCTCGCCATGATGGATGGCCTGGCGCTGCTGCCTGCGGCAATGCCGGGCGTGGTGGTCGGCGTAGGATTGATTCTGCTGTGGAATCGCGGGTTTTGGCCGGTTTCGCCCTATAACACCCTTGGGATTCTGTTACTTTCGTACAGCTGTTTGCTGCTGCCGTGGCCGGTGCGTTATGTCAGTAGCGCATTGCGCCAGCTGGCACCGACGCTGGAACCTGCCGCCCGCGTTCATGGTGCATCACGCCTGCAGGCGCTGCGCCTGATCGTATTACCGCTGGTGGCACCCAGCCTGCTGGCGGCTATGATGATGGTGTTTGCCGTAGCATCACGCGAGTTGGTGACCTCACTGCTGCTGGCACCGGCGGGCACGCAAACCGTGGCGATCTTTATCTGGCGTCAGTTCGAGCAGGGTTCGGTCGGGCAAGGGATGGCGATGGCCACGCTGACGCTGCTCGCCAGCCTCAGTCTGATGCTTGCCGCCACCGCGCTGATGCAGCGTCAGCGTCGCTGATGATAGCGGTCGCCATAAATGGCGACCCTACAATGAAACGGTGCGGATTTCGTAGGGTGCGCATTCATGCGCACCTGGAAACCTTTTTTCTGTTTGTCTTAAAATACAGAGAGTTATTTTTCATCAGCTACACTTTCCTGAGAAAAAATGTCTCAGGAGAGAGCATGAACAACCTGCTACAGGAAAAAATTGGCCAGAACATCCTGGTGAAACTGGCGATGCTGGTGATTATTCTGGCGGGCATTCGCGCCGCCTCGGACATTCTGGTGCCCTTCTTGTTGGCCAGCTTTTTAGCGATTGTGCTCAACCCGCTGGTGACGATGCTGATGCGGCGCGGCGTAAAGCGCAGCCTGGCGATTACGCTGGTGATCACGGTGATTTTCATCGTGCTGCTGCTGTTGGTGGCGGTGCTCGCCAGCTCAGCCAGCGACTTCAGTGATACCTACCCGCAAATCCGCACCCTGCTCGAACAGAAGCTTGCGGTGGTTCAGCACTTCGCCGCCCGTTTTCATATCAACATTTCCACCGATGCGCTGGCCGCGCGTCTCGACCCCAACGTCATTATGAACATGGCCACCACGCTACTCACTCAGCTCTCCGGCGCAATGACCAACGTGCTGCTGCTGATTCTTACCGTGGTGTTTATGCTGTTTGAAGTGCGCCATCTGCCGTACAAAATGCGTAATGCGATGGTCAATCCGCAGATCCGCATTGCCGGTTTGCACCGCGCGTTGAAAGGCGTGACGCACTACCTGGCGCTAAAAACCCTGGTGAGCTTGATAACCGGCGTCGCCGTTTGGCTGTCGCTGCTGCTGCTCGGCGTGAAGTTCGCGCTGTTCTGGGGCGTGGTGGCCTTCATCCTTAATTTTATCCCTAATATTGGGCCCATCATCGCGGGTATCCCGCCGTTTATTCAGGCGCTGGTGCTGAACAATATTTATGACGCCATGCTGGTGGCCGCGCTGTTTAGCGCCATTCATATGGTATTCGGCAATATGCTGGAGCCGCGACTGATGGGGCGTGGACTGGGACTGTCGACATTGGTGGTGTTTCTGTCGTTGATTTTCTGGGGCTGGCTGCTGGGCCCGGTGGGCATGTTGCTGTCGGTGCCGCTCACCAGCGTGACCAAAATTTTGATGGAAACCACGCCGGGCGGCAGCCGGTTGGCGATTATGCTGGGCAACGGCCGGCCGGGATCGCGGGCGCGATAACCGCTGCACATTTTCATTCCTCATTTTCAGGTCAATATGCTTGCCTAACATCGAGGCATAGCGATTTTGCCGCTGGGACATGCCAACAGCGGCAAAAGATGATCATTAAACGCAAAGCGGGATTGATCATTGACCTGTATCAGATCGGTTAATTCTTAAATCGCTAACATGCAGCGCCCGATGAAAGTGGTATGCTGCTGACGCCGCTGTTTGCCTGCTTTTAACTGCTTTAACCGACCGAGGAATGTCTGGTGCTTCCGCAAAAACGACATCGCGATTTTGGCTGGCTATTAATTGTCTGCGCCGGGTTATTACCGCTGGTGCTCGGCATCCTTTGCACCGCAATCGAAGCGCGCCACACGGTCAGTCAGCAGCAGATTTCAACGGCCAACACCTTGTTGACGCAGGCTGAAAAGATGAGCGACAACGCCTGGGATATGATCACCGAGCTGCGCCAGTACCACAATCAGCCCTGCGCGCAGATTCAGGATAAGCTGCAGCGCGCCGGCACGCTCAACCCCTATTTTCGCTCCATCGGCATGCTGAATGGCGACGACATCAGCTGTTCCTCCGCGTTCGGTCTGGCCCACGGCACGCTGGCCGAAATGATGATGCAGCCGCCGCCGATTACCGGCAAAGCCTGGTGGAGCGTTTCGGTGCGCGGCACGGTGGGTGTGCCCACGCGTCCCGCCGTGGTTTTTGTGCGGCAGCTTCCTGATACCAGCGGTTTTTGGGCGGTGATTGACGGCCAGTATTTGATGGATTTCATGCACGCTATCGGTGAATCGCGGGGTTATCAAATGAGCCTGCAATTTAGCGGCGGCGCGGTGATCGGCAGCGGGCCCAGCGACACGTCCCCCGAGTTGTATCTGAAAAGCGAATCTTATCAGACCGAATCCAGCCGCTATCCCATCAGCGTCAACGTTACGGTGCCCGCTTCCGAGCTGCTTAAAGCCTGGCGCCAGGCGCTGTTTATCTTCCTGCCCATGGCGGCAATTTTCTCGATTCTGCTGATGATCCTGACAGCCAACTGGCTGCGTCGGCGTATTTCATGGCGTGACGAGATTCGCCGTGCCATTCGTGGCCGCCAGTTTTCGGTGCATTATCAACCGGTCTACAGCAATAAATTTCAGGCATGTGCCGGTGCGGAGGCGCTGTTGCGTTGGCAGCTGCCGAACGGTGAGATGATTCGCCCCGATATTTTTATCAGCGCCGCCGAAGCCGAAGGGATGATTGTGCCGTTGACGCAGCACCTGCTGGATCTGATGGCGGAAGATATTCAGAGCTGGCAGGTGGATGCCGGCTTCCATATTGGGCTAAATCTGGCCGCTGAACATTTGCAGCATCCAGACTTTATCACTGATATTGAACAGTTTGCGGCGCGCATCAAACATAAACAGCTATGCATTACGCTGGAGCTGACCGAACGCAGCCTGATTGAAGACGGTGAGATGGTGGCACGCAAACTGCGTCATTTACGGGCGCAGGGTATGAAGGTGGCGATCGACGATTTCGGTACCGGCCACTGTTCATTGACCTATCTGCTCACCTTCCCGCTGGATTATTTGAAAATCGATCGCGGCTTTATCAATGCCATTGAGGGGTTAGACGTTGAGACGCCGGTGCTGGATGCGATTATCAACCTATGCCATAAGCTGGAACTGGATGTGCTTGGCGAGGGTGTAGAAACCGCGACGCAATTTGCGTATCTGCAGCAGCGTGGCGTGATATTTATTCAGGGCTATTATTATGCCCGTCCGATGGATAATGACCAGCTGCGTGCCTGGCTCAGCGAGCAAGGGCACAAACCGCTTCTTGTTGAGGAACACCATGAGCCTGAACTGCATCATTCTTGATGATTATCAGAACGTCGCCCTAACGCTTGCCGATTGGGCCTCGCTTGAACCGCTGGTTTACACCACTTCCCTTTCTGAACATTACGCCGACCAGGATGAATTGGTTAAGCACATCGCCCATGCAGATATTCTGGTAATAATGCGTGAGCGCACGCCGCTGAGCGCCGAGCTGATTGGCCGCCTGCCCAATCTGAAACTGGTGGTCACTTCCGGCATGCGTAACGCCGCAATCGATTTAGACGCCTGCGCCGAGCGTTATATCGCCGTGTGCGGTACCGCCAGCAGCAGCGCCGCGCCCATGGAGCTCAGCTGGGGATTGTTGCTCGGCCTGGCGCGCCATATCGTGCCTGAGAATCAGACGCTGCGCAGTAACGGTGCGTGGCAACATACCTTAGGCATCAGCCTGCAGGGCAAAACGCTGGGCTTGGTCGGACTTGGCAAAATTGGCGGCGAGATGGCCAGGGTCGCGCAGGCATTTGGCATGCACGTTTGTGCATGGAGCCAGAATTTAACCGCAGAACGCGCTGCCGAGTGTGGTGCCAGAACCCATGCCGTCGCTGACGGCGCTGCTCACTAAAAGTGATGTGGTGTCGATTCATCTGGTGCTTAGCGATCGCTCGCGCCATCTGATTGATGCCGATGCGCTGGCGCAGATGAAGCCTGGTGCGCTGCTGATTAACACGTCGCGTGCCGGCATTGTCGATCAACAGGCGATGATCAGCGCGTTGCAGTCGGGTCAGCTGGCGGGTGCGGGATTGGATGTGTTTGAACAGGAACCGCTCCCTGCGGATCATCCTTTGCGCCACTTGCCCAACGTGCTGGCAACCCCGCATCTCGGCTATGTAGCTGACAGCAATTACCGGACTTACTTTACCCAGGCGGTAGAAGATATTCAGGGATGGTTGACGGCCGCGCCGCTGCGTTCACTGCTTTGATCGCCAGTCGCTAGTTGATCCCTCTATTAATGATCTTTTTTAGCCATACGCATTGGACGGTTTTAGTGGCTTTCCTTGCGCGTTTATTCAGCAGATACACCACAGCATTAGCTAAAAAATAGACAGTTAATGGCGGAAACATGACAAATATCACACAAAATCGGTATACTCTGTCGCGGTTGGCAATCATTACCTCCCTAATAATTGCTGCGGCAGGCCAGGGGAAAACGCTTTTTCACGGCTATGCTTTAATTTTCTCAACGCCGCGGACTGTTCGCTTTAATTGAGTCCGCAGCGTTGAGGATTTTTCGAATTCCAATACAGGGTAACCTCATGAAACTACGTAGGAAGCGTGTAAAACCTATTGGGCTGGATGACGTCACGATTATCGACGACGCCCGTTTACGTAAAGCTATTACCGCCGCGTCTCTGGGCAACGCGATGGAGTGGTTTGATTTTGGTGTTTATGGCTTTGTGGCTTACGCACTGGGTAAAGTCTTTTTCCCGGATGCCACGCCAGGTATTCAGATGATTGCCGCACTGGCAACCTTCTCGGTACCGTTCCTGATCCGTCCACTGGGCGGCCTGTTCTTCGGTATGTTGGGTGACAAATACGGTCGCCAAAAAATCCTTTCCATAACCATTGTCATCATGTCGATCAGTACCTTCTGTATCGGCCTGATACCGTCCTATGCCTCTATCGGCATTTGGGCACCGGTGCTGCTGCTGCTGGCGAAAATGGCCCAGGGCTTTTCGGTCGGCGGAGAATATACCGGCGCATCGATCTTCGTCGCGGAATACTCGCCGGACCGTAAGCGCGGCTTTATGGGTAGCTGGCTCGATTTCGGCTCCATTGCGGGCTTTGTGCTGGGCGCGGGTGTCGTCGTCCTGATCTCCACCATCATTGGTGAAGAGAAGTTCCTCGAATGGGGCTGGCGCCTGCCGTTCTTCCTGGCGCTGCCGCTCGGTATTATCGGCTTGTACCTGCGTCATGCGCTGGAAGAAACCCCGGCGTTCCAGCAGCACGTTGATAACCTGGAACAGGGTGACCGCGAAGGTCTGCGCGACGGCCCGAAAGTCTCTTTCAAAGAGATTGCGACCAAACACTGGAAAAGCCTGCTGGCCTGTATCGGTCTGGTGATCGCCACCAACGTGACCTACTACATGCTGCTGACCTACATGCCGAGCTACCTGTCGCATAACCTGCACTACTCGGAAGATCACGGTGTGCTGATTATCATCGCCATCATGATGGGTATGCTGTTTGTGCAGCCGGTAATGGGGATGCTGAGTGACCGTTTCGGTCGTCGTCCGTTTGTGATCATCGGCAGCATCGCGCTGTTCATCTTCGCGATTCCGGCCTTTATGTTGATCAATAGCGGCGTGCTGGGCCTGATTTTTGCTGGTCTGCTGCTGATGGCGGTGATCCTCAACGCCTTTACCGGTGTGATGGCTTCTTCGCTGCCCGCAATGTTCCCAACGCACATCCGCTACAGTGCGCTGGCGAGCGCGTTTAACATTTCGGTACTGGTGGCCGGTTTGACGCCAACGCTGACCGCCTATCTGGTGGAAGCCACCAATAATCTGTATATGCCGGCTTACTACCTGATGGTCGTGGCAGTGATTGGTTTAATCACCGGTATCTACATGAAAGAGACCGCCAACAAGCCGCTGCGCGGCGCAACACCGGCGGCTTCCGACATGGCAGAGGCGCGTGAAATCCTGCAGGAGCATCACGACAACATCGAGCAGAAAATCGAAGATATTGATGACGAGATCGCCAAACTTGAGGCGAAACGTAAAAACCTGGTGCAGCAGCATCCGGACATCAACGAGTAATCTTC
This sequence comes from Candidatus Pantoea floridensis, assembly GCF_900215435.1. Taxonomy (NCBI): domain Bacteria; kingdom Pseudomonadati; phylum Pseudomonadota; class Gammaproteobacteria; order Enterobacterales; family Erwiniaceae; genus Pantoea; species Candidatus Pantoea floridensis. Next base: position 2,207,122 of record NZ_OCMY01000001.1, on the reverse strand, counting down.
CCCCACTCCCGCCGCCCGGCGGGAGTTTTCGTTTCCGCACACAATCCTTCATCCGCAGCCACGAAAAGGGGTAAACTATCGCCACTTTTTTAACCTGCATAAGTTGTAGAGCATGTCTGAATTTAACCTTATCCAGCGCCCAAGAAGGCTGCGTAAAAGCGCCTCAATGCGTGAAATGTTCCAGGAATCTCACCTGAGCCTGAACGATCTGGCGCTGCCGATCTTCGTCGAAGAAGGCGTAGATGACTACGTGCCGATTAACGCCATGCCGGGCGTGATGCGTATTCCAGAAAAGCGTTTGGCGTATGAGATCGAACGTATTGCTAAAGCGGGCATTCGCTCCGTGATGACCTTCGGCATTTCACACCATACCGATGCCACCGGTAGCGATGCATGGAATGAGAACGGCCTGGTGGCGCGTATGTCGCGTATCTGCAAAGACACCGTGCCGGAAATGATCGTGATGTCCGACACCTGCTTCTGCGAGTACACCAGCCATGGCCACTGCGGCGTGCTGTGCGATCACGGCGTCGATAACGACCAAACGCTGATCAACCTCGGTAAACAAGCGGTGGTCGCCGCGCAGGCCGGTGCCGACTTTATCGCCCCTTCTGCCGCAATGGATGGCCAGGTAAAAGCGATCCGTCAGGCGCTGGACGCCGCGGGTTTCACCGATACCGCGATCATGTCTTACTCCACTAAGTTCGCTTCCTCCTTCTACGGCCCGTTCCGTGAAGCGGCAGGCACGGCGCTGAAAGGCGATCGTAAGACTTACCAGATGAACCCGATGAACCGCCGCGAAGCGATTCGCGAGTCGTTGATTGATGAAGCGGAAGGCGCTGATTCCCTGATGGTCAAACCGGCCGGAGCCTACCTTGATATCCTGCGTGATATCCGCGAGCGCACCACGCTGCCGCTGGCGGCGTACCAGGTAAGCGGTGAGTACGCGATGATCAAATTCGCGGCGCAGGCCGGTGCCATCGACGAACGCAATGTGGTGCTTGAGAGCCTTGGCGCGATTAAACGTGCCGGTGCCGATCTCATATTCAGCTACTTTGCCCTTGATCTCGCCGAGCAAAAAGTGCTCTGATAATCGTTACGCCTGGCAACGATTATCGCAGTCGTTGTCAGGCGCTTTCTGCCTGTGTGGCAAGACACCAGTGTTGTCGTCATTCCATAATTAAATAAGAGTAACGCGATGAAAGCACCTGCACTGCCTGCGGACGAGTCACATCGTTTGGCCCAGTTACGTGCGCTCAACATTCTGCATACCCCGGCAGAAGAGCGTTTCGACCGTTTAACCCGTCTTGCCCGTCGTCTGTTTGGCGTGCCGGTAGCGCTTGTCAGCCTGCTGGAAGAGGATCACCAATGGTTCAAATCTATTGCCGGGACGAGCGCAGCAACGGCTCCGCGTAGTACCTCGTTCTGCGGCCACGCTATTCTGCAAGATGATGTAATGGTTGTAGAAAATCCTTTCGAAGATGAGCGCTTCCATGATAACCCGCTGGTAAAAGATGACGACAACCCGATACGCTTTTATGCCGGTTGTCCGCTGCGTACGCCAGCAGGCGCTAAAGTCGGCACGCTGTGTTTGATTGATCACCACGCTCGCCAGTTTAATGCGGACGATATCCATACGCTGCGCGATTTGGCCGCCATGGCCGAAGCAGAATTAGTGGCCTTTCAAACCGCTACCTCCGATGAACTGACGCAAATTACTAATCGCCGCGGCTTTATGACGCTGGGCCAACTGGCGCTGAATGAGTGCCAGCTGAAGCAATTACCGGCGAGCCTCACCTTCCTCGACCTTGACCGCTTCAAAGTTATCAACGATACGCTGGGCCACCGCGAAGGCGATCGGGCGCTGATGGATTTCGCCGATGCCATGAAAGTGAGCTTCCGCCATGCGGATATCTTTGCCCGTTTAGGGGGCGATGAGTTTGTGGTGTTGTTCAACGGCTTACAACAAGCCGATGCGGAACAGGTGCTGGCGCGCTTTGATCGCTTCCTGCAACAGCAAACCCAGAATTTGGATCGCCGCTACGCGCTGCACTTCTCGTCGGGCATTGTCGAGTTTGATCCCGATCAGCCACAATCGCTTGAACAGCTGCTGGAAGGCAGTGATGAGCGGATGTATGCCGCTAAAAACGGCAAAAAGAAGTTCAGCTCGTGACAAGCAGGTCGCCATGATAGCGACCTGCTTGTTCGACCACTATTTGCGCGCTAAATCCTCGAGCAACGTCTGATTAAACTTCTGCGGCTCTTCCATTTGTGGGGCGTGTCCCATGCCGGGGAATTCGATCAGGCGAGCGCCTGGGATCATCTTCGCCACCTGCTTGCCCAGCACATTGTAATGCCCCAGTTTAGCTTTCACTTCTGGCGACGCGATATCGCTACCAATCGCCGTGGTATCGGCGGTGCCAATCATCAATGTGGTCGGCACGTTAAGATCTTTAAACTCGTAATAAACCGGCTGAGTGAAAATCATGTCGTAAAGTAGTGCCGAGTTCCACGCCACCTTGTTATGGCCCGGTCCACTGTTTAATCCAGCCAGCATATCGACCCATTTGTCATACTCGGGTTTCCATTGGCCGCTGTAATAAGTCTGTTGCTCATACTTCTTAATGCCCGCCGCATCCAGCTTGAGTTCGCGCTGATACCATTGATCCACCGAGCGCCACGGTGCGCCCTTCGCTTTCCAATCCTCGAGACCGATAGGGTTAACCAATACCAGTTTCTGCGTTTGCTGCGGATACATCAGCGCATAGCGGGTTGCCAGCATGCCGCCAGTGGAATGCCCAACAATCACGGCATTATTGATGCCGAGCTGCTGCAGCAGTTGATGGGTGTTTTGTGCTAATTGCTGGAAGGTATATTGGTAGTTAGCCGGTTTGGTTGAACTACAGAAACCTATCTGATCCGGCGCGACGACGCGGTAGCCTTGCTGGCTCAGCGCTTTAATGGTGTCATCCCAGGTTGCACCGCAGAAGTTCTTGCCGTGCATGAGCACCACGGTTTTACCGTTCGCCTGATGCGTTGGCTTGACGTCCATGTAACCCATGCTCAGCGTCTGCTGCTGCGAAGAGAAGGTAAAGTGCTGCAGTGGAAAGGGATAACGAAAACCTTCCAGCTGTTCACCATACACATTAGCGGCCAAAGCAGGCGCTGCTCCGCATAACGCGGCCGATGCCAGCACCACGGCAAGTGACTGTTTTGGCTTGAAACGAAACCCCATATTGCCACTCCTTAACGTGAAAACCTTCAGTCTGGCACGTAAATCATGGTTAAGTATTGATGGAGTGTGCCGCAGTACCCATCGGCTTTACTGTTAAATATGACCAGACGATGCAGAATTTGAGTTAATAATAACCTCCGTTATTACATTATCTATTCAACATCACCACAACATAAAAACGTTTAGCTTCACGAAAAACAAGACCGGTCTTGATGACAAATAATAAAACAGCCAAATTATAAGAAAACTTTACATTAATTGCAGATTGGAAAGATTAATTAAATTACACTCTATAAGTGTTTATGGAGGATGATGATGACACAGCAAAAATACAATGAAGGGGTTATTGATTCGGTGACCGAATGGATTATGGCCAATCTGGATCAACGTTTAAGCATCGATGATATCGCATTGAAATCTGGCTATTCCAAATGGTATTTGCAGAAAATATTCGCGCGCTATCACAATGAAACGCTGGCTCGCTATATTCGCAAAAAGAAGCTTGCACACTGTATCAATGACTTGAAATACAGCAATGCACCGATAATCAGCCTGGCAGTGAAATACCATTTTGAAAGTCAGCAATCATTCACTCGATCTTTTAAACACGTATTAGGCTGCACGCCGCTTTCTTGCCGCAAACGACAGCTTGGTGCCGAAGCACAGCAAGCGCTGCGCGAAAGTAGCGATCCCTGCGCAATCTGTCGGCAGAAAGGATTTGATGCGACGGAAAATAACAAAGAGATCCTCACTCCCGTGAAGCGTAATGAGAAATTCCCGCCTCGCATTAGCTGTGCAATTCGCTATTAAACCATTCCCGGATTTATTAACGCTTTTTGGCATGCCTCTATCTTTATTCGTCAACGTTACGCATTATTCGAGCAAAAAAACGGATGGCGAACCATCCGTTTTCATTTAGTAGTTCGATTTATTCGGTGCGATTAAGATATTTTTAAAATGAGCTAACCGATTATCCAGCGCCTCGGTGTAAAGCATGGTATCAACGCCGACCGCAACAAAATTGGCTCCCCAACTGATGGCACGTTCGGCCATGGCGGGATTCACTGCCAGAAAGCCCGCGGCTTTTCCTGCGCTGCGGATGCGTTTAATACTTTGCTCAATAATCTTCTGTACCTCAGGATGACTAGCATTATCGGGATAGCCCAATGAAGCGGAGAGATCCGCCGGTCCGATAAATATGCCATCCACCCCGTCGACTTCCAGTAAAGCATCCAGATTTTCAATGGCGGTTTTACTCTCGGCTTGAATCAGCAAGCACAGCTCGTCATTGGCGCGCGCCATATAATTTTCCACACGTCCCCAGCGAGCCGCACGCGCCACTGCGGCCCCCACGCCACGCGTGCCATCAGGTGGATAACGCGTCGCCTTGACCAGCGCCCGTGCCTGTTCGGCAGTATCGATCATGGGCACCAGCAGCGTGCGGGCGCCAATATCCAATACCTGCTTAATCAGCGCAGTCTGGCATTCCACCGGGCGAATCACCGGCTGGCTGCGATAAGGCGCAATGGCCTGCAGCTGATGATAAAGATCCTTTACGGTATTAGGCGCATGTTCGCCATCAATCAGTAACCAGTCGTAGTCGCTGGTCGCGGCAATTTCGGCCAGATAAGACGATGTGCTGCTAAGCCACAAACCTATCTGCGTTTCGCCTTTGGCCAATCCGGCTTTAAAGGGATTTTTTAACGGATCCTGCATACTTCCTCCTCATTCAGTGGCTTGCCTGCTGAGACTGTGGTAACTGACGTTCCACTTTCAGGCTGAGAATAATTATTGAGCCGACGGCGGCGATCAGCGCCAGCGCCAATAATCCGGCACTGCTGCTGTTGAATTGCATCTCTGCGTTAACGCGAATCAACGGCGCAAGGAATCCGCCAATGGCACCAAACAAATTGACGAAGCCGATGCCGGCCGCCAGCGCGGTACCGGAAAGCAGCTGTGTCGGCATGGTCCAGAACACCGGCTGTACCGCGATGAAACCCACCGCCGCCACGCTAAGTGCAACGATGGCCAACAACGGCGAGACTAAGCCGGAAAGACCAATACCCGCGGCCGCAGCCAGCAAAGTGAACGCGGCAATACGACGCCGTTCACCGCTGCGATCGGAATAACGCGGAATTAACCAGGTACCAAACAGCGCCGCAACCCAGGGAATTGCGGCCACCAGCGAGGCGAGAAAGCCGACTTTAGTACCTAGCAACGCGGCGACCTGTGAAGGCAGGAAGAAGATCAGGCCATACACCGCAATCTGAATGGTCATGTAGATGATCGCCAGCTGCCAGACACGCCCATTACGCAGCGCATCGCGCAGATGCGAGGTGGGCTTTTGCTGCTCCTCATTTTCAAGCTGACGCCGCAGCGCCTGCTTTTCATCAGCACTGAGAAAGCGCGCTTTGGCTGGCGTGTCATCAATGTAACTAAAGGTGAAAATACCGGCGGCTACCGCCAATAATCCTTCAATGATGAACATCCAGAACCAGCCCGGATGCCCCAGCACGCCGTGCATTTCCAGCAGCGCACCCGAGAGTGGCGATCCCAGCGTCAGCGCCAGCGGCGCCCCCATATAAAACAGGCCCATCACGCTGGCACGCTGCTGTTGTGGGAACCACAGCGAAGTCAGATAGATCATGCCAGGAAAGAATCCTGCTTCCGCGGCACCGAGCAAGGTGCGTACCAGCAGAAATTTGGCTTCGGTATCGGCAAACGCCATCGCCGCCGAGAGAAATCCCCACAACAGCGTGGTTCCGCCAATCCAGCTGCGGGCTCCAAAACGTCGCATCAGCAAATTGGCCGGCACGCCGAGCAGCGCATATACCACGAAGAAAATCCCGGCCCCTAAGGCGAAGGCTTCATTGCTTAAGCCGGTATCGAGTTGATAAGCCTCTTTGGCAAAGCCGATATTGGCGCGATCGAGAAACGCCAGCACGTAGAGCATTAACATGAAGGGAATGAGACGGGCGCGGTTCTTCTTCACCGCGCTAAGCACCAGATTATCCATTGGGCAAGCCCTCACAAAGGGCTGCGGCTTTTAACCGCAGCCGGTGCAATTAGTGTTGATAAGGACGTTTCAGACCATCGCGATTAAGCTCCACGCCGAAGCCAGGCTTATCCAGTACCGATTTATGTATACGGCCTTTTACCGGTACCGGTTCGTTGATTAACAACGGATCGAACTGCGGACGCAGGGTGCTGCAATCTGGGCTGGTCATCAGGAATTCACTGAAGGGGCTGTTAGTGAAGGTAATGACAGCGTGATGCGAGTAAACCGAGGAGCCATGCGGCACCACCAGTTGACCGCGTGATTTAGCCAGCGCCGCCACCTCAACCAGCGTGGTCAGGCCGCCACACCATCCGACATCCGGTTGCAAAATATCAATGCCGGTTTCTGCCAGAGTACGAAACGATTGCAAGGTGCCGTGGTGTTCGCCGCTGGTGATCAACATGCCGTGCGGCGCTTGCTGTTTCAGCTGGGCATAACCTTCAAACTGCTGCGGCGGTAAGCACTCTTCTAGCCACTTCACGTTATACGGCGCGCACGCATGCGCCAGTTTGGTCGCGAAATTCACGTCCTGGCTCATCCAGCAATCGAGCATTAGCCAGAAATCCGCGCCGCAGGTCTCACGATAGTGGGCAATGCGCGCCACCTCTTTACGAATCCCCTCGTCGCCATCGTGCGGGCCCCACTGCACCGCCATTTTGCCGCCGATAAAGCCCATCTTCTGCGCCAGATCCGGACGTGCTCCGGTGGCGTAGAATTGCAGCTCATCACGCACCGCGCCGCCCAGCAGTTTGTAAACCGGCAGATCGGTGACTTTGCCGAACAAATCCCATAGCGCCAAATCAACACACGAAATGGTGTTCATTACCAGGCCACCCGAGCCAGCGTAATACATAGTGGCATTCATCATCTGGTCATGAATCAGTTTGATATCGCTAACGCAGCGCCCTTCCAGGAAGCGGTTAAGATGCTTTTCAACGATAAAGCAGCCCATTTCGCCGCCGGTGGTGATGGCAAAACCGGTTTGGCCATTATCGGCCTCCACTTCAACAATCAGCGTGCCCAACACGTTGATACCGAAAGACTGCCGTGACTGCTCGTACTGTTTATATTTGCTCATTGGCGTGGCGACATGGTCGTCAATCCAGTGGTTGGCACCTTGATCGTGATAATCGCCGCCGGCAGCGGCTTTATCGGCGGTAGCGCCACCCGCAAAGTAGGCGCGAACGGTTTTAATCTTGGGTAGGGACATGTTCTTCTCCTGGTTACGAGGCTTGTTTTTCCGTTGGGCTTCGCCAGCCCAGCAGTCGTGAAATATCGCGGGCGCAGGCAATCGCCAGGCCTGCAAGGTAATCGCGCTTGTCGTCATCAATGTCGAGGCGGGTGCCTACCAGTGAAATGGCGGCGACCAACTGCTCGCGGGCATTGAAAATCGGCGCCGCCACGCAGCGCACATCGGGATAATCTTCACCGTTATCAAAGCTCCAGCCCTGACGGCGTATACGTGCCAGCTCAGTGCGCAAAGCGTCGGCGTTGCGGAGCGACGTTGGCGTCACGGCAACAAAACGTATGTCGTTAATGATGCGTTCCTGCTCTTCGGGGCGTTGCCAGGCGAGCAGGCATTTACCAATGCCCGAGCGATAGAGCGACAGACTTTTACCTTCGTGCGAGCGCACGCTGATGGTGGCAGCCGATTCGAGCTTGAGGATGTAACAGGCATGGCCGCCTTCGAGGATGCCGAGGTGGCACAGCAGATTGGTTTGCTGCATCAGTCGGGTGAGGCGTGGACGCGCGATATCGCGAATATCCATGTTGTGCAGAGCGTGTCCTGCCAGCTCCACCAGTCGCGTCCACAGGCAGTAGTTGTTGTTGCGATCGACAGTGATCAGACGCTGTTTCTTCAGTTCGGCGAACAGCAGATAGGCACTGCTTTTAGGCAGTGCCAGCGTTTCTATAATCTCAGCGGCGCTACACGGTCCGTGCTGCGCAATAAAGTTGAGAATGGCAATAGCGCGCGTCAGGGCGGGAACAGGCGTAACTTCCAACATGCTGGACTCCAGTCTGATTATCTGGAGGGCAGTGTTGTGGTTTTAGGCGGCCATAAGTGTGCGCCGCATCAAATTACCGGGTCTAGAGAAGGTATGAAGGCCGTGCGAGTGCGGGAATGTGAATCGCGCCGCGCTGTGAGTACAGCCGACTGTACTTAACACCCCAGCGCGCGAAAATTTACGAGAAGATGTATTTAACTGACGCGATCACCATGGAGGTGGCCATTACCATCAGTAAGCGTTTGATCCAGCGCATGTCGGTTTTTAATGCAGAGACGTCGGCTTTCAGTTGTTTGACATCAGCTTTAAGTTCACCAATATCTTTTTCCATCGCGTTGAGCCGCGTTTCAACTGCGAACAGGCGCGTGTTCAGCTCCTGTATTGCACCGCTCAATCGATGATCCAGCTCTTTGATGGCTTTACTCAGCCGATCATCCAGTTCTTTAATTGCTGCACTCAGCCGAAGGTCCAGCTCTTTAATTGCTCCACTCAGCCGATCATCCAGTTCTTTAATTGCTCCACTCAGCCGAAGATCCAGCTCTTTAATACTCCCGGAAATCCCTTCTCCAACCTTCATTAAATCCGCGCGTGACAGCGCATTGTCCTGCTGCATTTCAGTAAAGATTTCAACCATCGCTTCGGCTTGTTGATCGCTGACGCCAGCCAGCTGCAACGCTTTAAAAGCTTTATGAGTATTCATCATCGCGAGTGTCATCCGTGAAGCTCCTGAGTTGATGTGACGCGTCTGTCAGACATCATGCCCAGCGAGCAATTATTGCACCATGTGACTGTTTATATTTTGCGCTGAACCGCGAAAAATATCAATTAGTACAACAAGTAACGTGCAATGTGATGCGAGAGAGCTCGCAAAATGTTCATCAGGATCTGCCGCGAAAGGTTTTGCGATATTGCAGTGGGGAGGTATTCAGCTGCTTCTTAAAATGACGGCGCAGCATCAGCGGCGAGGAGAATCCGGCTTTTTCAGCAATCAACTCCACCGGTTGATCGGTTTTCTCCAGAAAACGCTGTGCCAGGGCCAGGCGTTGATTCACTAACCAAGCGCTAAAACAGCCACCGGTGGTTTGGTTGAAGCGGCGGGTAAAACTGCGGCGGCTCATCAGCGCTTTCTCTGCCAGCTGCTCGAGCGTTAGCGCCTGCTGCAGGTTTTCCGTTGCCCAACTCAGCGCTGACATAAAGCGATCGTTGCCCGCGGAGTGATACACCGGCTGCTCAATATACTGCGCCTGTCCGCCCTGCCGATGCGGCGGCACCACCAGCATACGTGCGACGCTATTGGCCACATCAACGCCGCACTGCTCGCGCACTAAATGCAGACAGCAATCAATACTCGCCGCGGTACCTGCCGACGTCACAATCTGCCCTTCGTCGATATAGAGCACGTCGCGGTCAATCGCTACGTCGGGATAGAGGCGTTCGAAATCCGCCATCCAGCGCCAATGCGTGGTAGCGCGACGCTGACTGAGCAAACCAGCGGCACCAAGCACAAAGGCGCCAAGACACAGACCTACCACTTGCGCGCCCCGCTGCGCGGCCTGTTGTAAAGCCTGCAGTAACGCTGGAGGAGGTTGTACCGCCGGATCGCTCCAGCTCGGCACCACCACCATATCGACATCGGCGAGTTGTGCGAGTCCATGTTCGGCAACAATCGAAAAACCGCTGTTGGTTTTTAACGGACCGGGATGCGTAGCGCAGATCATCAATTGATAGCAAAGCGAGCCATCGTCCTGTTCCGCTTTCTCAAAGACCGCGCAAGGCACAGAAAGATGGAAAGGGATGATGTCGTCGAACACCACGATGCCCACCTTAATCGGCGATGCCGCGCCTGGCGTTTTTGGCGCAAATTGAACGCTATTTGTCATCCGCTGTACTCCTTCACTCACGACGAAATCGCCATACTGCATCCCATCGGAAGCCGCACGAGTCTTCTCTAACCACGACATCATTACAGGATTATTACTCATGAAAAATATTTTAGCTTCAGGAACCTTAGCACTGGCCATGGCGATTTCCGGCAATGTATTTGCTGACGAACGTCAGGCAAGTAAAGCCCCGACGATTCGCACCATGAGCGGTGCCACGGCGACAACGGCGCTCATTGCAAAGCAGACGGCGGTGATCGTCATTGATATCCAGAACGAATATTTTCCAGGCGGGAAAATGCCGATACCTGATGGTATGAAGGCATTGCAAAACAGCAAACGCATCGTCGAGTTCGCTCACAAAAACAATATGCCGGTGTTCTTCGTCCAGCATTTAGGGGAAGCCGATGGCCCGCTGTTTGCGAAAGGCAGCCGTTTCGCTGAGTTCCATAAAGATTTGCAGCCGGGCAAAGAAGACCGCGTGATCGGCAAAGCCACACCAAGTTCATTTGTTGGCACCGATCTACAGCAACAGCTGGATGCACTGGGTATCAAGCAGCTGATCGTTACCGGCCTGATGACCCATATGTGCGTCTCATCCACCGCGCGTGATGCGGTGCCGCTCGGCTACGCGGTCATCATTCCGGAAGATGCCACGGCCACACGCGATCTGGCGACCTGGGATAACAAGGTGGTCGATCATAACGTGTTGCAGCAGGCGGCACTGGCGGGTGTTGCCGATGTGTTCGCGGAGATTAAAACCACTGACCAGGTTCTCGCGCTGCCGGTAAACTAATTACTGCACCGGCTGGCCCGGTAACAGTTTCTCTGATAATAAACGGCGGCAGGACAGGCTTTCCTGCCGCGCCTGCTGCTGCTGTTCTGGCGACAAATCCTGCCAAATGGTTTGCAGATGTTCGGCCAAACCCGCCTGGAAGTGAATCTTCTGCAACGCGTAATCGGAATTGCTACCTTCGATAATTTGCTGCATATCCTTCGGCGTATTCCCGCGCCCGTCGTGCGTCAGCGTACAGAACATGGCGATGTAGTAGCCTTTATCTTCGTCACTGTAGTGCGGCATCAGCCACCAGACAGCGGCGCTGATAACAATGAGCAACGGCAGAAGAAATTTGATTTTTAACATGAAGGGCGTCACCCGCTGAAGAGTAAAGCGCGCGATAGTAGCAGATTGCGTGCGTGCGGCCTATTCAGCACGCATTAAAGCGCCTGCGCGCACGCCCAGGCCGAGCTCCACGCCCACTGGAAGTTATAGCCGCCCAGCCAGCCGGTGACATCCACCACTTCACCAATAAAGAACAGCCCCGGCACATCGCGTGCTTCCATGGTTTTTGACGATAGCTGCGTGGTATCCACGCCGCCCAGCGTCACTTCAGCGGTACGGTAGCCTTCGGTGCCGTTCGGCTGCACGCGCCAATGATGCAATGTGTTAACCAGCTCGCTCTGCTGCTTGCTATTCAGCTGTTTCAGCGTGACGTCGGGAATCTGCTTGAGTTCCTGCAGCACTTCCACCAGCCGTTTTGGCAGAATCTTCGCCAGGCTGTTTTTCAGGCTGAGATTAGGATGAGCCTCGCGCTGCACATGAATAAAATCATCCAGCGAGGTGACCGGTGACAAATCAATGGTGACGAATTCGCCAGGCTGCCAGTAACTGGAGATTTGCAACACGGCCGGGCCAGACAAACCGCGATGGGTAAACAGCATCGCTTCTTTAAATAAGGTGCCGTCCTGTGCCGTAATGGTCGTGGGCAATGCCACGCCGGAAAGGGTATTAAGCTGCTCCAGCAAGGGTTTATGCAGCGTGAAAGGCACCAGCGCCGCACGCGTGGGGAACACTTTCAGGCCGAACTGCTCGGCGACTTTGTAGCCGAACGGTGTGGCACCCAAGCCCGGCATCGAGAGTCCACCGCTGGCAATCACCAGTTTTTCAGCCTGCACCGCCGCGCCATTAAGCTGCAAAGTGTAGCCGTTGTCATCGCGCTCCACGCTCAACACTTCACTGCGTAAGCGCACTCTCACCTGCCCGGCTTCACACTCTTTCAGCAAGAGATCGACAATCTGCTGCGCCGAATCATCGCAGAACAACTGGCCGAGGGTTTTCTCGTGATAGGCAATGCCATGGCGATTGACCAGATCGATGAAATCCCACTGGGTATAACGCGCCAGCGCCGATTTGCAGAAGTGGGGATTGTGCGACAGGTACGCCGCCGGCTCAGTGTGCATATTGGTGAAGTTGCAGCGGCCACCGCCCGACATCAAAATTTTGCGCCCCGCTTTCTTGCCGTTATCCAGCAGCAGCACGCGACGGCCCAATTGCCCTGCCTGCGCCGCGCAGAACATGCCGGCTGCGCCTGCACCAATAATGATAACGTCAAACTTTTCCACTGCTTTATCCGCCTTGCCTGAAAGGCGCTGATTGTAGAGATCTGTGGCTTTCAGCGCTAGGGTCAAAAAAATGCCGTAAATGTGTCATAATGTAACTCGCTAATTTATAGATGGTTTCACCTTAATTTTTAGGGTGGATGACAAATTTAAGACAATAAAGAGCTATATTTTTCTTTCATATCGCGCACGTTGTCGCAGATAATGCGCCGCGTTCATGTCCTCCCAAAATGGCGTAACGTTTATGCTACATCTGTTTGCTGGTCTCGACCTCAGTACCAGCCTGTTACTGATTCTTGCTCTGCTGTTTGTATTGTTTTACGAAGCAATCAACGGTTTTCACGACACTGCTAACGCGGTTGCGACTGTCATTTACACCCGTGCGATGCGGGCGCAACTGGCGGTTGTCATGGCTGGCGTTTTCAACTTTTTAGGTGTTTTGCTTGGTGGATTGAGCGTGGCTTATGCCATCGTTCACATGCTTCCGACCGATTTGCTGTTGAATGTCGGTTCGGCCCACGGCCTCGCCATGGTCTTCTCCATGCTGCTCGCCGCGATTATCTGGAACCTTGGCACCTGGTATTTAGGTTTGCCGGCGTCCAGTTCTCACACATTGATTGGCGCTATCATCGGTATTGGTCTCACCAACGCCCTGATGACCGGCACCTCGGTGGTTGATGCACTCAACCTGCCGAAAGTCATCAATATCTTCCTGTCCCTGATTCTTTCGCCGATTGTCGGTTTGGTGATTGCAGGCAGCCTGATTTTCCTGCTGCGTCGTTACTGGAGCGGAACCACTAAGCGTTCGCGCATCCACATGACACCCGCCGATCGTGAAAAAATTGATGGCAAGAAAAAGCCACCGTTCTGGACGCGCATTGCTCTTATCGTTTCAGCGATTGGCGTGAGCTACTCACACGGCGCGAATGATGGGCAGAAAGGCATTGGTCTGATTATGCTGGTGCTGATCGGCGTGGCGCCGGCGGGCTTTGTGGTGAATCTGAATGCATCAGGTTATGACATCACGCGCACGCGCGACGCGGTAAACCATCTGGAACAGTATTATCAGCAACATAACGACTCGCTGGCGCATATGGTGCAGCTTGCACCGCCTGTTGTGCCAACGCCGGAAGAGTCAGTCGGCGGCCCGCAGGAGTTCCATTGCGATAGCAGCCGCGCGTTGCAGGCCATCGATCGTGCGCAGCTGCTGCTGAATAACTTGCAGAGCTACGATCAGCTGTCGGTTGATCAACGCGGTCAAATGCGTCGTCTGTTGCTGTGCGTTTCAGACACCGTAGATAAAGTCGCCAAGCTGCCGGAAACCAGCGCCGACGATAAGCGCTTCCTCAACAAGCTGAAAGGCGATTTGCTGGGCACCATTGAGTACGCGCCTATCTGGATTATTGTTGCCGTTGCACTGGCACTGGGCATCGGTACCATGATTGGCTGGCGTCGCGTGGCTACCACTATCGGTGAGAAAATCGGTAAGAAAGGCATGACCTATGCGCAGGGTATGTCAGCGCAGGTGACGGCCGCGCTGTCGATTGGCGTGGCCAGTTACACCGGTATGCCGGTTTCCACCACGCACATTCTGTCGTCGTCGGTGGCCGGTACCATGCTGGTCGATGGCGGTGGATTGCAGAGTCGCACCATCAAAAATATCGCCATGGCGTGGGTATTCACGCTGCCAGTGTGTATTTTGCTGTCGGGTTCGCTCTACTGGATTGCGCTGAAATTAATTTGATGGATACCCTAAATAATTCGAATTGCAGGAAGGCAGCAAGTGGGTGAATCCCCAGGAGCTTACTGAAGTAAGTGACTGGGGTGAACACACGCAGCTAACGCAGCTGCAACTCGAAGTATGACGGGTATGGGGGCGACAGCGATGTCGCCCTTTTTTATTGCCGTTATTTATTGCCAGATTGCCATCGCAATCAGGCTGACAACCACCAAAAAACAGAGCCCGCTGGTCAGCACGAACTGCCCGCGCACGCGTTCGCAGCGGCGAATAAATTCGTCGTCATGATGATCGTGATAGCGCTTTTCCCAGATATAGCGCACCAGCCGCACCTGCTTGCTCGGCTGACCGTGTGAAGTAAAGAAACCCGCGCCATCCACATATTGATATAACAGCGGATCGCAACCGCGCAAAACGGCCAATAGTGAGCGCAAAGAAGAGAAGTAGCGCGCCATATTCACCAGACAAACCACACACAGAGCCCAAAAAAGCGCGATAGTGCTGATCATGTTCCCCTCCCGGCTGGAGCCGCAACGACGTCAAACGCAGCGGGGAATTGCTGTAGACGCCGCACGGGAAATAAACCAGCCACTGAATGATTCCGATTGCATTGTTGTTATGCGAACCTGAGTGCGCAACGCATATCGCTGTGGCACTTATTTTCAGTGTAGGAGATCTGTTCAATTTTTTTCCAGCGATGATTTTCGTTCAGTGCGAGTGAAAAACCCGATAACGCTTGATCTTCCTCACAAGCGAACTTTCGCTTGCAGCATTTGTTAACAACTCTGGCTATACTCAGGGCATAACAAGAACCGCCTGCAAGGCTGAAACTATGGTTGGTGGCGCTTCATCGCCGTTTGGCGCAAAGGACATCGCCTACCGTGAAAGCAGGAAGATCGCCCCCAAATCTTGAGAAGGAGTTTTATCATGGCTTATAAACACATCCTGATTGCAGTAGACCTTTCCCCGGAAAGCCAGTTGTTAGTCGATAAAGCCGTTTCGCTGGCCCGCCCTTACGATGCGAAAATCTCGCTGATCCACGTTGATGTTAACTATTCTGACCTGTACACCGGGCTGATTGACGTTAACCTGGGCGACATGCAAAAACGCATCTCTGAAGAGACGCACACCGCACTGAAAGCGCTTTCGATCAATGCCGGTTATCCGATCAGTGAAACGCTGAGCGGCAGCGGCGATCTTGGCCAGGTGCTGGTGGACGCGATTAAGAAATATGATGTGGATTTGGTGGTGTGTGGTCACCATCAGGACTTCTGGAGCAAGCTGATGTCATCAGCGCGCCAGTTGATTAATACCGTGCATATCGACATGTTGATCGTGCCGCTGCGCGATGAAGACGAAGAGTAAACCATAGGGTCGGCATTCATGCCGTAATGCCGCTCACTTAAGCAAAAAAATGCCTGTTTATGCAGGTGCGCATGAATGCGCACCCTACGAAAACCCGGCAATATCCACGTAGGGTCACCATTCATGGTGACCGATTCATGCTTAACTGACGAGCATTACGGCATTCATGCCGACCTTTTTCAATACCGCACGATCTACACCAGCGGCGGATAAATATCAAAACGATGGCTTTTGGTCACCACCGCATCTTGCGTCACCACGCCTGCTAACGGTGGCGCGTAGTCCGGACGTTTCACCACAATGCGTTTCTTCGCCAGCTGCCGCGCCGGTTCCAGCAGCGCATCGGCATCTTCATCGGGCCCCACCAGCGACTGAAACACGCGCATCTCTTTCTTCACCATCGCGCTTTTCTGCCGATGCGGATACATCGGATCGAGATACACCACATCCGGTGCAGGCGTGATATCACTGAGCGCCTGCTGGCTCACTACGTGCAGTAGCGTGAGCCGCTCACGCAGCCAGCCGCCGATTTCCGCATCCTCATAGCCACGGCGCAATCCATCCTCCAGCAGAGCCGCTACCACCGGATGCCGCTCAAGCATGCGCACACGGCAGCCGAGCGACGCCAGCACAAAGGCATCGCGTCCTAAACCTGCGGTTGCATCAATCACATCAGGCAGATAGCCACTTTTGATGCCCACCGCTTTCGCTACCGCTTCGCCACGACCGCCACCAAACTTGCGCCGATGCGCCATGGCACCTGACACGAAATCGACAAAGATGCCGCCCAGTTTCGGCTCATCCAGCTTACGCAGCTCAAGGTGCTCAGACGTTAAAACCAGCGCCATCGTTGCCTGTTGGTCTGATTGCAAACCCCAGCGCTGCGCCAAATGTAATAAGGCGCCGTCTCCGGCGCCTGTTTCATCGATTAAACCAATTTTCACAAGCCGGTTTATCCCTGAATTCCGTAATGTTCCAGCATCGCATCCAACTGCGGCTCGCGGCCACGGAAGCGCTTGAACAGCTCCATAGGCTCTTCAGAGCCGCCGCGCGTCAGGATGTTATCGAGGAACGATTGCCCGGTCTGACGATTAAAGATGCCCTCTTCTTCAAAGCGCGAATAGGCATCGGCCGCCAACACGTCGGCCCACAGATAGCTGTAGTAGCCGGCAGCGTAACCGCCCGCGAACACATGGCTAAAGGCGTGTGGGAAACGTCCCCATTCCGGGCTTGGCACCACGGCAACCTGCTTCTTCACTTCGCGCAACGTTTCGAGGATTTGCGCGCCTTTCGCCGGGTTAAACTCGGTGTGCAGACGGAAATCGAACAGGCCGAACTCCAGCTGACGCAGGATAAACAGCGCCGCCTGATAATTTTTTGCGGCCAGCATTTTATCCAGCAATTCTTTCGGCAGCGGTTCGCCAGTTTCGTAATGGCCGGAGATAAATGCCAGCGCGTCCGGCTCCCAGCACCAGTTTTCCATAAACTGGCTCGGCAGCTCGACGGCATCCCACGGCACACCGCTAATGCCAGATACGCCCGGCGTTTCGATGCGCGTCAGCATATGATGCAGGCCGTGACCAAATTCGTGGAACAGCGTGATCACCTCATCATGGGTGAACAGCGCCGGTTTGCCTTGTAACGGGCGATTGAAGTTACAGGTTAGATACGCCACCGGCTTCTGCAGGCTGCCGTCGGCTTTACGCATCTGGCCAACGCAGTCGTCCATCCACGCCCCGCCACGCTTGTGTTCGCGCGCATAGAGATCGAGATAGAAGCTGCCGCGCAGCTCGCCGCTCTCATCGAACAGATCGAAGAAGCGTACATCCGGATGGTAAACATCCACATCCTTACGCTCTTTCGCGGTGATACCGTAAATGCGTTTTACCACCTCAAACAGGCCACTCACCGCACGCGCTTCCGGGAAATACGGGCGCAGTTGCTCGTCGCTAATGGTGTAGAGATGCTGTTTCTGTTTTTCGCCGTAGTAGGTCAAATCCCACGGATTCATTTCGTCGACGCCGAACTCTTTTTTGGCGAAAGCGCGCAGCTGAGCCAGCTCTTTTTCACCCTGCGGACGTGCGCGTTTAGCGAGATCGGTGAGAAACTCAATCACCTGCGCCGGGTTTTCCGCCATTTTGGTGGCCAGCGATTTGTCAGCGTAGGAGTCGAAGCCCAGTAGCTGAGCCAGTTCGTGGCGCAGCGCCAGCTCTTCCGCCATAATCGGGCCGTTATCCCATTTGCCGCCATTCGGGCCCTGATCGGAAGCACGGGTTGAATAGGCGCGGTACAGCTCTTCACGCAGCGCAGCGTTATCGCAATAGGTCATCACCGGCAGATAGCTTGGAATATCCAGCGTCAGCAGCCAGCCCTCTTGCTCTTTGGCTTCAGCCTGCGCTTTGGCTGCAGCCAGCGCGCTCTCCGGCATACCCGCCAGATCGGCTTCATCGGTCACTAGCTTGCTCCAGCCCATGGTGGCGTCGAGCACATTGTTGCTGTAAGTCGAGCCCAGCTCGGACAGGCGCGCAGCGATTTCGCCATAGCGCTTCTGTTTCTCTTTATCGAGACCGATACCGGACAGCTCGAAATCACGCAGGCTGTTATCCACCGCTTTCTGCTGCGCAGTATCGAGGCCCGCGTAGCTCTCGCCCTCTTTCAGGTTGCGATATGCCTGGTACAAACCTTCGTGCTGGCCAACCCAGGTGCTGTACTCAGACAGCAGCGGCAGCGTTTGTTCGTAAGCTTCACGCAGTTCCGGGCTATTTTTCACCGAATTTAAATGGCTAACCGGCGAGAACAGGCGACCTAAGCGATCGTCAACTTCAGCCAGCGGCTGTACCAGATTTTCCCATGTGTAAGGCGCGCCTTGCGCCACAGCGCGTTCTACCGCGGCACGACAGTCGTTCAGCGCTTCGGTAACCGCAGGAACCACATGTTCAGGTTTGATGGCAGAAAACGGGGGAAGCGTAAAAGACGTGAGTAACGGATTGGTCATAAGCGCAGTCCTTTCATGATGGAGTTGAGGCGCGAGTACTCGCGCGACGCAATCTACCTAACATGCGGCTTGATAGCATGAAAATCAATGCCGCTAAGGATGGACCGGCGAAGAAAAGCTCGCCACAAGGCGAGCTGAAGCGTATTTGAGCGAAGAGGGATAGGAATCGCGTTGCATAGCGCTATCCACACCGACAACGGGCAATCAATGCAGGTGTTAGCCAGCCTGACGAATAATCAGTTGTGATAGACGGTTTTTAATACGGAAGCACAACTCACGCGCCTGGAACTGATAACGTGGCATCACTAAATCATTAATATCTGCGCCAATCGATTGTTTAATTTGCAAATATTTATGGGTTTGTGCGTCAATTTTCTGCAGTTCCGCATTGAAATTGGCATATGACACCTTGCTATAAAGACGCATAGCATCCAGCTCTTTACGGCACTGCTCCATGTTGCCTGAAAGGCCATCGGTCAATGGCGCAGCCTCAGGTTGAGCGGACGGTGAGACCACAACGGATGTCTCTTGTCCTACTGGAGTATTTTGCGCAACAGGCTGTGCTGCCGCAGCAGGCGGCGTGACCAGGCTTTGCACGGGTTGTGGTTTCGCGCAGCCGGTAAGTGCCAACAGACTTGCCATTGCGACACCCGTTATTTTATTCATCATTTTCACCAGAAGTTGTTAAAGGTGCTTTAAGCAAAAAAATCTCCTGCCAGAAACACCTGGCATTTCACTTCTGCGCGTTGAATTGCAGCGAAAATTCGCGTACTGGACAATGGCATGGCAAAAATTTCCCACAACAAAACGCATCGCAAGCCGCTATAACGACACCTGGTCATAAAACTTAAATCACCCACGAAACGTCAGCAATTTTTACCCAGCGCGGCTATAATCGCGCCACACACGATGTATAGACTCCCTTTGATCCAACCGCGGACCCCTCTTTTTTATGCTGAGTTATCGCCACAGTTTTCATGCCGGCAACCATGCCGACGTGCTGAAACATACCGTTGAAAGCCTGATCCTCACCGCTCTGATGGAGAAGGAAAAACCTTTTCTCTATCTGGATACGCATGCTGGTGCCGGACGTTACCTGCTCAGCGGTGAGCACGCCGAGCGTACCGGTGAATATCTGGAAGGCATCGGCCGCATCTGGCAGCAGCCGGATGTGCCTGAGCTGCTGAAGCCGTATCTCTCGGCGGTGCGTAACCTTAATCCGCATGGCACCTTAAAGTATTATCCCGGCTCACCGTTAATTGCCCGCTTCCTGCTGCGCGAAGAGGACAAAATGGAGCTGACCGAGCTGCACTCCAGCGATTATCCGCTGCTGCGCACCGAGTTCAGCAAAGATGCCCGCGCGCGCGTAGCGCGTGGCGACGGTTACCAGCAGCTGAAAGCCAAGCTGCCGCCGCTGAGCCGCCGCGGTCTGATTCTCATCGATCCACCGTATGAGATGAAAAGCGATTATCAGGATGTGGTGAAAGGTATTCAGGAAGGCCACAAGCGTTTCGCCACCGGCGTGTTCGCCCTGTGGTATCCGGTTGTCATGCGTCAACAGATCAAACACATGATCAAGGACCTGCAGGCCACCAATATCCGCAACATTCTGCAAATTGAGCTGGCAGTGCGTCCAGACAGCGATCAGCGCGGCATGACGGCTTCCGGCATGATCGTGATTAACCCGCCGTGGAAGCTGAAAGCGCAAATGGAAGAGCTGCTGCCGTGGCTGCATCAGAAGCTGGTACCTGCTGGTACCGGTCACTTCAGCGTCACGCAAATCGTGCCAGAGTAGGTTCGCGTAGCGCCGTCAGCCAACAAGGACAATTACCATGTGGATCATTCTGGCTGGCGCGCTTGCTATGCTGTCGCCCGCCAAACGTTTTTCCGTACTGCTGCTCACGCTGGCCACTATTCTGGGTTTGTTTCAGGATGTGCTGGATTGGCCGGCGATGACGCTACTCGGCGCCATCGCCGTTATCGCGTGGGTTCGCGTCGAAAACAGCGCACGCTGGATTCAGCTGGTCAGCGAAGCCCTGCTCGTTGCCATTGCCGTCGGGCTGTTTCTGCACTTTTTCCCCGGTTTCAACAATCCGCGTCAGATAGAAGATGTGCAGGCCGGACCGCTTAGTGCGCCCTTCAGCTTCTCATATAACTTCGATAAGGCGCTGATTCCGTTTGTGTTGCTCATCTGTTTGCCGCAGCTGTTTCGCACCAAGGCCGCTCCACCGCGCTACAAGATATTGTGGCTGGCGCTGCTGGCGGCGATTCCGCTGCTGCTCTATGTCGCGGTGCAGTTGGGTGGCCTGGCCGTTGAACCCCATTGGCCGGAATGGTTGGGCAGTTTTGTGCTGGCGAACGTGTTCTTCGTTGCGCTGGCGGAAGAGGCATTCTTTCGCGGCTATCTGCAACAGCGTTTGCGCCAACACATCGGTGCCGTAGCTGCATTGTTGCTGACGTCGCTGCTGTTCGGCTTGGCACACTTTCCCGGCGGGCCGTTACTGATGATTTTCGCCACCCTGGCCGGGCTGATTTACGGTCTGGCGTGGCAATGGAGTGGACGCCTGTGGGTCGCCACCGGCGTCCATTTCCTGTTCAACATGACGCATCTGCTGTTTTTCACCTACCCGGCGTTACAGCACTAAACCTCGAATACCGCGAAATCATGTGCCAGCTCGGTCGCAGCAAACACCGACTGGCACTCCGCCAGCAGTTTCTCCCGATCCTTTGACAGATAGCGCGAGCTGAAATGCGTGGCGATCATCCGCTTTGCTCCTGATTGTTTTGCCACTTCAGCCGCCTGAACGGTAGTTGAGTGGCCGCGCCCGTTGGCTTTTTCAACCAGCGCCGCCTCCAGCGTGGTTTCATGCACCATCACATCCGCGTTGGCGGCCAGCTGCAGCGCGACCTCGGTGGGCGCAGTATCGCCAAATATCGCCAACACTTTACCTTTGGTGGCCGGCCCCAGATACTCCGCGCCGTTGATTTCCCGACCATCGTCCAGTTGGATGCGTTTGCCCGCTTTCAAATCCTGATACCACGGCCCGCGCGGTACGCCTTCGGCTTTGAGGCGTGGCGCATCAAGGAAGCCCGGCTTGTCGTGCTGCTCAATGCGATAGCCGTAGCACTCAATCACATGATTCATCGGCCAGGCGGTGACGCGGAACTCGCCATCATCCAGCACCAAACCGGCTTCAATCTCGACAATTTCCAGCGGATAAGAGGTGTATGAGCCGCTTAAGCTGAGCGCCGTCTCAATAAATTGCCGAATACCTTTGGGACCGTAAACCGTCATGGGATCAAGGATGCCCGCCATCGAACGGCTGGTGAGCAATCCCGGCAGGCCAAAGATGTGGTCGCCGTGCAGATGGGTGATAAAGATTTTTTCCAGCTTGCCCGGCTTGAGCGCCGAGCGCATGTACTGATGCTGCGTTGCTTCACCGCAGTCGAAAAGCCAGGTTTCGCCGCGTTTCGACAGCGTCAGCGCAATCGCGGTGACGTTACGTTGCAGGCTGGGCGCACCGCCGCCGGTGCCGAGAAAAGTCAGTTGCATATTCATTTCCTTTTGACGAGTAGCACCCGTCATAATTCATGTTGCAGGAAGGCGGCAAATCCTTTAATCCCCAGGAGCATAGTTCACTATGTGACTGGGGTTAAAGGATGCAGCCAACGCGCCTGCGGCTTGAAGTATGGCGGGTTTCGGGATTCAACCCTATTACATTCATAGGTGCAATCTTTGCGCGCCTCACGCCTCAAGCGTTAAACTCTATGCCAATTTTCTTCCAACAGATGGACATAACGGATGACCAGACATTTTGACTACCTCGCCATCGGCGGCGGCAGCGGCGGTATCGCCTCGATTAACCGTGCTGCGATGTACGGCCAGAAGTGCGCGCTGATTGAAGCGAAAGAGCTGGGCGGCACCTGCGTCAACGTCGGCTGCGTACCGAAAAAGGTGATGTGGCATGCGGCGCAAATCGCTGAGGCTATTCATCTTTATGGGCCAGATTATGGTTTCGATACCACGGTAAATCGTTTTGACTGGTCAATTCTGGTGAAAAACCGCAGCGCCTACATCGATCGCATCCACAGCTCATACGATAACGTGCTGGGTAAAAATAAGGTTGAAGTGATCAAAGGCTTCGCGCGCTTTATCGATGCCAATACCGTGGAAGTGAACGGCGAAACCCTCACCGCCGATCACATCCTCATCGCCACCGGCGGTCGTCCAAGCCATCCCAACGTGCCGGGCGCGGAATACGGTATCGACTCTGATGGTTTCTTTGAACTGGATGCATTGCCGAAGCGCGTGGCGGTTGTGGGTGCGGGTTACATCGCCGTGGAGCTGGCCGGCGTGGTGAATGCGCTGGGCGCAGAAACCCACCTATTTGTACGTAAGCACGCGCCGCTGCGCAGCTTCGATCCGCTGATCGTCGATACGCTGGTTGAGGTGATGCAGGCAGAAGGTCCAACGCTGCACACCGAATCGATTCCGAAAGCGGTGATTAAAAACGCCGACGGCAGCCTGACGCTGCAGCTGGAAAGCGGCCACGAGCAAACCGTGGATTGTTTGGTGTGGGCGATTGGCCGTGAACCGGCAACCGATAATCTCAATCTGGCGGCAACCGGCGTGAAGCTCAACGACAAGGGCTATATCAACGTTGATAAGTTCCAGAACACGAACGTCAAAGGCATTTATGCAGTTGGTGATAACACCGGTGCGGTTGAATTAACGCCGGTTGCGGTGGCGGCAGGTCGTCGTCTTTCTGAGCGCCTGTTTAACAACAAGCCGGATGAGCATCTGGATTTCAGCAACGTACCGACCGTGGTGTTCAGTCATCCGCCGATTGGTACCGTAGGATTGACCGAACCGCAGGCGCGCGAGCAGTACGGCGACGATCAGGTGAAGGTGTATAAATCCTCCTTCACCGCAATGTATACCGCTGTCACCCAACATCGCCAGCCGTGCCGCATGAAACTGGTGTGCGTAGGTGCGGATGAGAAAATTGTCGGCATTCACGGTATCGGCAACGGCATGGATGAGATGCTGCAAGGCTTCGCGGTAGCGCTGAAAATGGGCGCCACCAAGAAAGACTTCGATAATACCGTGGCGATTCACCCCACCGCGTCCGAAGAATTTGTGACGATGCGTTAATATTTCTCGCGGCAAATAACAGCCAGCCATTTATCAGGCTGGCTTTTTTATATCTGCAATTTAAATTCCATTTTCTTCACTACTCAACCATCCAGGCAAAAGATAAGATTTATTCCTTTACGGGCAGCCCCTTGCTTAATGCTTTTTCACTCGACATATGAATACCGATATCTCATAGCGCATATTCCGTAGCGGCGCGATTTATCGCGCAATGAATTGCGTCGCTACGGAAGGTGCATTCATTGAGGTTGGTGTGTCACTGAACGTCTTTAGGCACTACTTTGCCTATTTAAATATTTTTTCGGGGACAACGGTGTGAACACAGGTCTGAATCTGGCATGAATATTATCGATATCATTATGTCTGCGGGCAAAGCCTCAGTGGACGTTGCGCTCTACACCTTAATTCCCATTATGGTA
Organism: Candidatus Pantoea floridensis; assembly: GCF_900215435.1. Classification (NCBI taxonomy): domain Bacteria; kingdom Pseudomonadati; phylum Pseudomonadota; class Gammaproteobacteria; order Enterobacterales; family Erwiniaceae; genus Pantoea; species Candidatus Pantoea floridensis. The sequence goes on along the minus strand of NZ_OCMY01000001.1, from coordinate 2,182,871 downwards.
GTGATGTTATTCATCATGAAATATCTGGAAGTCAAAGGTCTGTTGGATTTTGTGGTGCAGCATGCCACGCCGCTATTAAAACCGTTCGGTATTACCGGGCTGGCTTTTTTTGCCATGATTCAGCTTAATTTCGTCAGTTTTGCCGCCCCGCTGGCGGCGCTGGCGATTATGGAAAAGCGCGGCACTTCCGATCGTCATATGGCTGCCACGCTGGCAATGTTATTTGCCATGGGCCAGGCCAGTACCTTCTATCCACTGATTCCGGCGGGATTGCACTGGAGCACGGCGCTGATCGTCTCCATCTGCGGTGGCGTACTCGCGGCGGCAGCCACCTATCACCTTTTTGGCCGCAAACTCTCTGATGCCGCACTGCTCAACGAGGATGAAGCCGTCACCCATCAAGAAAGCAAAATCGGGCTGATTGGCATCATAAACAGTGCCGGTTCCGATGCCATTCGCCTGGCGATGGGTTCACTGCCGATGTTAATTATTTCGTTATCGGTGGTGGGTATTTTAAAAGAAGCGGGCGGCATCGAAATGCTGACGCGCCTGCTCTCGCCGCTGCTGGATAAGCTGCACATTTCCGACGTCTACATTCTTCCAGCGCTGACAAAATGCCTGGCGGGCGGCACCGCCTATTACGGCGTGGTGGCGGGACTGGTGGAGAAAGGCTTATACAGCGCCCATAACATCAACGCCTCGGCAGGTTTGTTGATTCAAACCTTCGATCTGCCCGGCATTGGTATTTTCCTTGGCCTTTCAAGCCGCTTCCCGCGCCTGTTCCGCTTCGCCGTTCCCGGCATTCTGCTCGGTATCGCCCTGCGTGCTACGGTACACGCCATCCTATTCTGAGTCTTCATGGCGCTGAATATCCTCTTCAGCACCCTGTGATCAATAACATGCTACTTCACGGTGGTTATGGTTTTACCACTCCACCGTAATTTTGCCGAAATGTCCCGCGCTCTGCTGATGCTTAAACGCTGCCGGGAGATCGCTCAGTGAACCGTAGCTATCGCTGATCACTGGCCGGATATCGTTCTGCTCCAGTGCGCGGACAAAATCCTGCTGCTGGCGGCTATGGCCGACAATCAGCCCCTGAATACGCGCCTGTTTTGCCATCAATAATGAGGTGGGGATCACGCCTTCAAAGCCGGTAAGGACGCCAATGAGCGCGATATGCCCACCAACACGCACCGCCTCAATCGACTGCGCCATGGTGCCAGGACCGCCAAGTTCAATCACCACATCCGCGCCCTGGCCATTGGTTAACTGCTGTACCGCTTTGCCCCACTCCGGCGTGCTGCGATAGTTAATGCCCGCATCGGCACCCAGCTCACGCGCGCGCGCCAGCTTTTCGTCGGAGGAGGAAGTAACAATCACGCGGGCACCCATTGATTTAGCGATCTGCAACGCGGTAATCGACACTCCACCGGTGCCGAGCGTAACGATCGTATCACCCGCTTTGATCTGCGCATCGCCCACCAGCGCACGCCATGCGGTGAGCCCCGACGTGGTGATGGTCGCCGCTTCTGCATGGCGCCAACCGCGCGGTGCCAGCGTGAAGTGCTGCGCCGGACGTACCACCACCTCGGCAGCAAAGCCGTGCGCACCGTCGCCCGGCGTTTGAGTGAAATTGCCCACCTGGCTCAACGGCAACCCATCCTGCCACTGCGGGAAGAAGCATGACACCACATGATCGCCCGGCTTAAATTCAGTAACGCCCGCGCCCACCTCTTCCACCACGCCTGCGCCGTCCGCCATCATAATGCGGCCATCGGCGGTAGGTATCGATCCATCCGCCACCAGTAGATCGTGGAAGTTCAGCGACGTAGCGTGGATCGCTACACGGATCTCTCCCGCGCCAGGTTTGCCGGGATCGGCAAGATCGATCAGCTGCAGGTTTTCTAAGCCGCCGGGATACTTCAGGATCATCGCTTGCATGTTAGAACGTCTCCTTGAGTCATAGGATTGAGCGGATTGGTCGCCATAAATGGCGACCCTACTCTGACCGGTATAGGGTGCACATTCATGCGCACCGGGCAAAATGCATAATGGCTGAGTTTGGCAGCTATCTGCAGATTCCGCCTAACATCCTATGCGGTTGAGCTAAGCAGGTTAGAAACGTAGCAACGTAATCCATATCTATATTTCTATTTTAAATATAGATAATTTTCCGTCCTAAACATCTATAAAAATTGCCAATATAGGTAAAAAAACCTATTGTTATTATCTCCAGTGAAGGAGGTTGTTAACAATGTGAGGTAAGGGAATGCCAGAGCTACATTGGCGCAAAGCGGCTATGAAGCAGATGCAGGGTATTGCAGACGCTAATGAAAGGAAGAAGCTGAAACAGAATATCCCCTTATTTTTCAAAATATTAAAACGCAAAATACTGGAACATAAACCCTATGATCGAATTTATCACTGACAGCGCCGGAAATCGTAAAGCGGCAATCGTCCCCATAGAGTTGTTCGAAAGGCTGACTCGCAATTCTGATTTGCCTGAATTATGGGAGTCAGTTTCTTATGAAGCCGGGAAAAATGACGATGCCATGATCCCTGGCGACGTAGTAAACATTGCGATTGAAAAAGGTGTCACTCTTCATGCCGCATGGCGTATTTATCGCAAACTGACGCAAAAGCAGGTTGCTGAATCAATGGGCATCACGCAAGCGTCTGTCTCTGCGATGGAAAAAAGCGAAAAACCACGTGAGTTTAATCTCGCCAGACTTGCGGAGCTTTACGACTGCACGCCTGAACAACTTACTGATGATTAAATAAAAAGCCGGGAATACCGGCTTTTTTGCGAGTAGCTGCTAAGGGTATTCGCATGTTGTTATAAATTATGCGATTACACGTCCGCGCCGAATGCCACATCGCGCTGCGCGCGCAGCTCCGCCAGACGGCTTTCCAATGCCGCTTCTATGTGCTGATAAGCGGTGCTGCCAAGCGCCAGGCGCAGCGGCATGCTGGGCTTATCAAGCGTCTCAATCATCGCCGTTACGCATTTCCCGGCGTCACCGGCAATGGTGAAATCACCGGATAAAATCGCACGGCGCAGCTGGCCTGAGGCGTTATCGCGGTATACCTCGAGCGCGTCAGCGATATCCAATCCTGTAGCAAAATTCGTCGCCGTTGGGCCCGGCTCCACCAGCAGGAAATCAATGCCGAAGCTGGCCACTTCCTGACGCACCGCCTCGACAAATCCCTCAATGCCCCATTTGCTGGCGTGATACAGGCTGAAGTTGGGATAAGCCACCTGGCCGCCTTCTGAAGAAATCTGCGCGATACGTCCGCCGCCCTGCTGGCGTAACAGGGGAATGACGGCGCGAATCAGCTGGATAGAACCGGTAAGATTGGTGGCGATCTGGCGATCAATCTGCGCATCACTCAACTCTTCCGCCGCGCCGAACAGGCCGTAGGCGGCATTGCTCACCACCACATCAATGCGTTCGACCGCCTTAAAAGCATCCGCAATGGTGGGCGCAATACGATCGGTTTGCGCCAGATCCAGCGCAACAATCTGCAGCTGCTCGCCATAGGTTTGCTGCAGATCGGCCATCGCCTGTTCGCGACGTATGCAAGCCAGCACGCGATCGCCACGCGCCAGTAAACGTTCACTCATCAAACGACCTAGCCCGCTGCTGGCGCCGGTAATTAACCAGGTTTTCATGTTGTGCTCCTCCTATTGAAAACCTGATGGTAGATCGCTTTACTGGTGGAGATAATCTACCTAATCGCGTATGACCCGGTGAGGAAAAACCACCAATGAAACGACCTTCGTGGCACGAGCTGCAAGCCATCAAAACCCTTGGTGAACAGCGCAGCTTTCGTCGTGCCGCCGAGCAGCTCGGATTAAAGCGCTCTTCGCTCAGCCATCTGGTGAAAACGCTGGAGCACAATCTGGGCGTTCAGCTGTTTCAGCGCACCACGCGCAGCGTGTCGCTCACCGATGCCGGGCAGCAGCTACTGGATCGACTCTCGCCGCTCTTGAATCAGATGGATGAGGTGCTGCACGACATCTCAGCCAGCCGCCAACAGCACTACGGCACGTTGCGCATCAGCGCCAGTGATGCCTCGATCGGTTTGCTGTTGCAGCACGTAGTGGCGGAATTTAGCGCCCGTTATCCCGATATCCAGCTCGATTTCGCCGCACAAGGCGCATTGGTGGACATCACCGCCGCCGGTTTTGATGCCGGAATCAGGCTACTTGAGGATGTACCGCAGGATATGGTGGCGGTTCCGCTCGGTGGTCCGCTGACGTTTGTCACCGTGGCAGCACCGGCTTACCTGGCGCTGCACGCGCCGATTAAGCATCCCCGCGATCTGCTGCGGCAGCAGTGCATACGCCAGCGCTTACCCAGCGGCAAACGTTATCACTGGGAATATGCGCAGGCGGCAGAAACGCACGAAATTGATGTGCCCGGCACGCTCACGCTGGACAGCAACGCGCTGATGGCGCAGGCCGCCCTTGCCGGGTTAGGCATTGCTTATGTGCCGTCGCTGTATGTGGAAAAAGCATTGCGCAGCGGCCAGTTGGTTGAACTGCTGGCCGATTGGCGAGTGCAATCAGCGGGGATTGCGCTGTGGTTCCCGCCCAACCGCCACCAATCCATGGCGCTGCGGTTGTTTATTGATGCGTTGAAAGTCAGCTTGCCGCGCATCTCATGATTCGGTCTTAAAAAAGCGTCAGCAATGGCGTTGATTCCGCCGTGCTGACCGGCGTACCCTAACGCCACAAAACCTAAAAAATACACCATCGCAAAATGATCGTACGTCCCCATCAACACTGGTTTATCCGGCTGTTTGACTGGCATGGCTCGGTGCTTAGCAACATCGTGTTTCGCCTGTCGCTCAATCTACTCATGTCGCTGATCGCTATCTTTGGCTATCCGTGGTATTCGACCCTCGGCATTCACCTCACCACCGCGCCTTTTAGTTTGGTCGGGGTGTCGATCGCCATCTTCCTTGGTTTTCGCAACAACGCCAGCTATGCGCGTTTTATCGAAGCCCGCCACTTGTGGGGTAACTTGCATATCACCGAGCGTTCGCTGCTGCGGCAAATTAAAAGCATTCGCGGCATCCGTGAAGAACAGGTGCGGGAATTTACCGGCTTGCTGCTGGCGTTTAGCTGGAGCCTGAAACACCGCCTGCGTAAAACGCCGGTGCAGGCCGATTTGCAGCGCCTGCTGCCCGATAACTGGCACAGCGCAGTGCTGAATCATCCTATGCCTACATCGCAGGTTTTATTGTGTTTGAGCACCTGGCTGGCGCAGCGCCGCGATGAAGGGGACATATCGGATATTATCTGGCAGAGCATTGATGAAAATCTCAATCAGCTGTCCACCATTCTGGGCGGCTGCGATCGCATCGCCAACACGCCGATTCCGTTTGCCTACAGCCTGATCCTGCATCGTACCGTGTATCTGTTCTGCACGCTGCTGCCGTTCGCGCTGGTGGCGGATTTGCATCTGATGACGCCGCTGGTGTCGATGTTTATCTCCTACACCTTTTTGTCACTGGAAGCGCTGGCGGAGGAGCTGGAGCACCCGTTTGGCACCGCGCCGAACCATCTGCCGCTTGATGCGCTGTGCGTTAATATCGCACGCGATCTGAAAGCGATGAATGGCGAACGGTCGCTACCGGAACCGTTAGAGCCGGATGCGCATTTTAATTTGACGTGATGTTTCTGGAGATCTGTAGGGGCGCCATTTATGGCGACCGTCCCCATGCACGCACGAATCATGATGACGCCATTTATGGCGACCAGGGTTAACTCAGATTATCCAGCCAGCGCACATAAGCCTGATCCCACAACGCGGCTGGCGTGCCCGCTTTACCGAGGCCGAACCCGTGTCCGCCTTTGCTGAGCTCAATCAGCTCAACCGGCACGCGCATGCGGCGACAGGTATCCCGCATGATTTCAGTGTTATGAGGATTGGAGGTGTGATCGTCTTCGGCCTGCGCGAGGAAGGTCGGTGGATAGTGCCGCGTGACGTAGTTTTGCACTGACCAGTTGGCTTCCTGCGTTGGCGTGGCGTTATTGCCAACCAGCATCAGGTGGGTGTTGGTGTGCTGATACGGCGCTTCAAGGGTGATCACCGGATAAATCAACCCCACGCTATCGACGTTAGGCGTGACCTGATCCAGCGGATCTTGCGCCGGATACGAGTCGAAATTCGGACGCGCCGCCGCCATGCCGAGCAGATGCCCACCGGCAGAAAAGCCCAGCACGTGCACTTTGCGCTCCATCGAACGCACCAGGCGAATCGCCCGTTGTGCATCCTGCAGCGGTGCCAGATTGCCCGCCTGCCACTTTTCGCCCGGTAAACGGTAGCTGAGGACATACACGGTGTAGCCGTTTGCATTCAGCCAGCGCGCTACCGGCCAGGCTTCGCGCCCCATACCGATAAAACGATAGCCGCCGCCCGCAGCGACGATCACCGCTTCGCCGTTGGGATTTTCCGGACGGAAACGCTGAATGGCGGGGGAAACGATGTTGGTCCAGGAACCGTACTTGTTCACTTTGAGCAAACCTGAAGGGCCGCCGCCGCCTGGCGGATCGTCGGGCCACAGCGGAATGACGTCATCGCGAGCAAACAGCTTGCCCGTGGTCATGGAGAGAACGGTTGCTCCGGTAGCCAACAAAAAGTGACGACGTGTAATCATCTTGCCCAGTGTCAGTATGCAAAAAATGCCAGCTATAAAAGCTGAATCTCATTATGTGATGCGTGTCTTATTTCAACGCTGGCGATTATGTACGTAAATCATACAAAAAAGCCATAAAAAAACGCGCCTGATAAGGCGCGAGCTTTTTCGAATAACCTAAATAATTCGAGCGGCAGCAAGGCGGCAAGTACGTGACAGGGGTGAACGAACGCAGCCAACGCAGCTGCCGCTTGAAGTATGACGGCTATTAATCTTGCTGCTGGAACTGGGTCATCACCGTTTGCTCACATTGCGATTGATCGTGGCGCAGCTTTCCGCGTTCATCCTCGCCCAACTCCAGCCAGGCGCTAATCACTTCCTGCGCGATTTCTTCATTAAATTCCGGTTGCTGTATCGCCGATGACGACTGGCTGGCCGCGAGCTGCGACTTCATTTTCTCGGTGTAACCATCCAAATCGCTGGTCTTCTTTTCGCTACTCACCAAATGACACAGCTGGCTGGCATAAACATTTTCTTCCTGATTATTATCACCGTCGGCGGCCAGCGCGCTGGCGGACAGTGACAGCCCAACGAGGGCGAGTAATAACGCTTTCATAATAGGCTCCAGTAATTTCCAATAAATCAGTTTTCATTGTGCTCTGCGCGGGCGGCCTGGCGGGCGGCACGCCAGTTAAGCAGCGGCGTCACCGTCACGCCGTGCAACACAATGCTGCACACCACCAACGTCAGCGCCATATCCACCATCTGTTCTGCCTCGGGGCCGCGCATACCGTGCACCCATGCATAAGCAATATAATTGATACTGCCGATGCCGCGAATACCCAGCCAGCCAATCAGCAGCCGTCGCATCAGCGGAATGTCGCAGCGCCAGGTGGTGATCCACACCGCCAGCGGGCGCACCACGACAAACAGCAGCAGCGCCAGGCCAATACCGGTGAGATTCCAGTGCTGTGCCAGCGTAATGCCCAGCACCACCATCATGCCCGCCGCCAGCAGGCGTTCGATAGTATCACCAAAGGAGAGCGCATCGCCGATCACCAACCCGACCGATTTCACCATGCCGCTACTGCCTTGCGCCAGGCGCTGGCCGGTATTCACGCGGGCTTCTGCTGGCAGGAAACGCTCCTCTTCTGACATCTCATCTTGTGGATAGTGCTTCACCACGCGTAATTCCGCGCGCCGCAAGCCCACGCCTGCGGCAAACGTGGCGAGGAAGCCCGACGCATCCACCGCCTGCGCGGCGGCGTAGCTCAACGCAATCAACGCAAGGGCGAACAGATCGTTGGGTGCTACATCCTGATTGGCGGTGCGTAAATGCGTTGCCAGTTGGCCAATCAACCAACCCAATGCGAAGCCAATCCCGAGGCCGCCGCCCATGGCCCAGAGCGTATCTTTGGCGAACCATTCACCGAATGAGGAGAGCGTCAGCGCGCCCGGCTGCAGCATGATCATGGCCAGCATCAGCAGCGGCAGCGCTGAGCCATCGTTCATGCCCGCTTCGCTGGAGAGCGCCACGCGCAGTGCGTCGTCATCGCGCGCATCGTTCACCGAAATCAGGCTGGCAAGCACCGGATCGGTCGGCGCCACAATGGCGCCAAATGCCAGCGACAGTGCCCAATCAAAGCCGGTGATCCAGTGCACCAACACCGTCATACTGCCAACGGTCAGCAACATCGCCGGAAACGCCAGCCTGACGCCGATGCGCCATGCGTGCGCGTTGAGCGGCAAACGCAGCTTAAGCCCGGTGATAAACAGCGAGGCGGCCATGGTAATTTCAGTGATGTGCGCGGCGAGGTTGGCGTGACCGATGATATCGACTTGCAGCAAGTTGAGCATCCACGGACCACACAGGATGCCGGCGAACAGATAGAGACCAAATGAGGTCACGGGCCCACGGTGAATCCAACCGGAAGCCAGTGACATAAGAAGTAAGAGACCGCCGGTGGCAGCGGTCCAGGCCAGGAAATTCATAACGCTCCGTTTTTAAATCATATTCTTCCTTTAAGCCTGGCACATGTTAGGCGATCAGTTTTTCAGATGGCGGCTCGCAAGGCGAATCATCAGGGCAAGCGCAGCGGCGAGCGTGGAGAGCGCTACCACGCCGGTCCAGCCCCAATGTGCCAGCGCCAGGCTGCCGAGCGCCGCGCCGGTTGCCATACCGATGAAAACAACGGTAAACATTAAGGCGTTAAGACGGCTGCGTGCTTCCGGCGCCAGGCTGTAAACCAGGGTTTGATGCGCTACCAGCGTAGCCTGCACGCCCAAATCAAAACCGATAGTGCTGATGATAATCAGACCAAGCTGTGCCGGCATCGGCAACAGCGGCAGCAGGAACATCAGCGCGAACGACACCATCACCAATGTGGCGCCGTACTGCGTCACACGCGCAGGGCCGATGCGATCCGCCACGCTGCCAGCTAACGGCGCCGCTAAGGCCCCTGCCGCACCGGCCAAGCCGAACGCACCAGCGACGGCGCTATCCAGATGGAATTTGTCGCTTAGCATTAACGCCAGCGTTGACCAGAAGGCGCTAAAGCCCACCGATAACAAGCCTTGCGCCAGCGCAGCACGGCGCAGCGTTTGATGGTGCTGCCACAAATGCGCCAGCGACAGCAGCAAACGCGGGTAGCTCACCGACGTTCCCGGCGTGAAGCGCGGTAATACGCGCCACAGCGCGACGCTAATTAACAATACGGCCACCGCCGCCACCATATACATGGTGCGCCAGCCGAAATACTCTGCCACCACGCCGCTCACCACGCGCGAAAGTAAAATGCCGACCAGCAATCCCGTCATCACCGTGCCCACGGTTTTACCGCGGCTGCGCTCCGGTGCTAACGCCGCCGACGCCGGAACGATATCTTGCGCCACGGTGGCCGTTAAGCCGGTGACAAAGCTGGCCATCAGCAAGGCGTTCAGCCCCCCTGAAAAGCCGCACAGTAGCAAAGCGGCAACCAGCAGCAAGCCTTTGACTAAAATGATGGTGCGACGATCGTGGCGGTCGCCGAGCGGTGCCAGCAACAAAATGCCCAGCGCATAACCCGCCTGCGTCAGCATCGGCACCATGCCAACGCTGCCAATGCCGACGTTAAACTGTTTGCTGATGATATCCAGCATCGGCTGGCTGTAGTAAATCGATGCAACGCTAAGGCCTGCACCGGCAGCAAGCGTAAAGACCAGCGGTGCGGGCAGTTTCTCCGCCGTGATGACTGAAGATGATGACATGGCTGACATAGTGGATTCCCCCGAGAAAGTGCGCTTATTAAAGCGCGTCGCCGCCATACGCGGTAGAGTGTTCAAACACAGAACTGTTATACGTGGCGCGTATGAATACACCTTCCAGCGTTGACCGCATCGAACTGATGCAAACCTTTATCCGCATTGTTGAAAGTGGATCGCTCTCAGCGGCAGCGACGCAGCTGGGCACCACCCAGCCCACTATCAGCCGCCGCCTGCAGGCGCTTGAACAGCGGCTGGGCCTCAAATTGATTCTGCGTACCACCCATGCGCTGAAGCTCACCGATGATGGCGAGCGTTGTTATGCTCAGGCGCGTCAGCTGCTGGCCACCTGGCACGCGCTGGAAGATGATCTGACCGGGGCCAGTGACGATCCCATTGGCACCCTGCGGGTACGCGCGCCACACGCCTTTGGTCAGGATCAGCTGATTGAACCGCTGATTGATTATCTGCACCGCTATCCACGCTTAACGGTGGAGTGGACGCTGAATGACCGCACGCCGGACTTCATCAGTGAAAACATCGACTGCGCGATTCAGGTCGGTGCGCCGAGCGACTCATCCATCGTGGCGATATTGCTGGCTGAGGTGCCGCGCTTTGTGGTGGCGGCCCCCTCGCTGCTGGCGGCGTATCCGCCGGTGAAGGACGTATCGCAGCTCACCCAACTGCCGTGGCTGGCGCTGACCAGCTTTTATCGTAACGAAATCGCTTTGCAGCGTATCAGCGACGGGCAGCCGGTGAATCTGGCGATTGCCCCGCGCCTCGCCAGCGACAGTTTGTACGCGGTACGCAAAGCCGCCGTGGCCGGGATGGGCGCAGCAGTGGTGTCATCCTGGGTGGTGCAGGAAGATTTAGCGAAAGGGGATTTGATTCAGTTAATGCCAGAGTGGCAAGCGCCGCCGCTGCCGGTGTGGCTGACCTATCCGTGGGCCAGCTATTATCCGGCGCGATTACGGCAGTTTTTCGAGATGATTCGGGAAGTGATGCCAAAGCTGGCGGGAACGCAGCCGGCAACGCGGTAGTGGTTTTCCCCTCACCCTAACCCTCTCCCTGTGGGAGAGGGAACTGATGGCGGCACGGTCAGCCCCCTCGCCCGCTTGCGGGAGAGGGCTGGGGTGAGGGCTAGCGCGCACCAAACTACATCTTTGCCACTTGCTTATCCGCCTTCGACATATTATCCAGCCAGCCCATTACAAACGCCGACAGCACAAATGTCAGGTGAATAATCACGTACCACATCAGCTTTTCGTTGGCGACGTTACGGGCGTCCATAAAAATGCGCAGCAGATGAATCGATGAAATTGCCACAATCGATGCGGCGACTTTATTTTTCAGCGAGCCGGAATCCATTTTACCCAGCCAGCTCAGCTTCTCACGGTCTTCATCGATGTCCAGCTTAGAGACAAAATTCTCGTAACCCGAGAGCATCACCATCACCAGTAAACCGCCCACCAGCGTCATATCCACCAGCGACAGCAGCAGCAAAATCAGATCGTTTTCCGCAATGCTGAAAACATGCGGCAACAGGTGGAAAATTTCCTGGAAAAATTTGATGGTCAGCGCCAAAAGGCCCAATGAAAGTCCTATGTAAACCGGAGCCAGCAGCCAGCGCGATGAATACATCAGGTTTTCGATAAAACGTTCCATAAGTTCCCATTAATCAACAGACAAGTGGGCGAGTATAACCGAACTTATGTGAAGTTATTTCAGTCCCTCTTCAGAAATTTCAGGCGCGGCGGGCAGCGGCAGCGACAAACGAAACACCGCGCCACCTTCTGGCCGGTTTTCTGCCCAGATGCGCCCGCGATGCGATTCGATAATGGTTTTGCCAATCGCCAAACCCAACCCAACGCCGGGCACCGCTGACTCTTTATCCCCGCGCGCAAACTTGTCGAAAATGCGCGTGAGATTCTCTGGCGCAATGCCGGGTCCGCTATCCCACACTGCAATCTCCAGCCGATCTCGCTCGCGCCACGCACGAATGCCGTGCTGCGCGGCATTTCCAGCATATTTCAGGCTATTTTCAACCAGATTGGTAAACACGCGCTCCAGCATGGCGCTGTCGCCCTTGATCAGGACCATTTCGGGCAGGTCGAGAATAAATTCATGCCCCTTGAGCGACGGTCCCATGCTGCTCAGCGCGCCGCCAATCACCTCATCCAGCGCCACCCACTCTTCGCGCAGATTAAGCCCGCCCGACTGAATGCGCGCCATATCCAGCATGTTGCTCACTAAGCGGATGGTGCTCAGCGTCTGCTCGCGAATTTGGTTCGCCTGTCCCACATATTTCGACTGTTCGCTAGCGAGATCGAGCATCAGCATTTCCGCCTGGCCAAACAGCACCGTCAGCGGCGTGCGCAGATCGTGTGACAGCGCCGACAGCAGCGCATTACGCAGTTGCTCGCGCTCGGCGGCAAGACGCGACGCCGCTTCACTGTGCGACAGCGCCATACGCTCCAGCGCGTTGGCGATCAGTACGGTGAACGTTTCCAGCAGACGCTGCTGCTCGGGAATCATCAGCTGTCGCAGGTTTTCCGGCTCAACCACCAGCAAACCGCGACAATGACTGCCGCTTTTCAGCGGCAGAATCTGGTACGGCACCGCCGGTAAGGTATCGGTACCTGCGCCCGCGGGCTGGCCTTTGCTGAAGCTCCATTTGGCGATGGCGAGATCCGGCGGCGTGCCAATCGCGGTATCGCCCACGGTTTGTAGCTCGCCCTGTTCATCGGGCAACAGCAGCAAACTGCGCGCCTGCAAGGTAACGTCAATAATTCGCTGGCTGGTGGTGGCAATATCCTGCGGCGTGAGATCGCTGCCGAGGGATTTCGCCATCTCATACAGATGGCGCGCCCGCTGTTCACGATAGCGCGCCACTTTGGCCTGATAGCGCACGCCCGCCGTCAAATTCCCGACAATCACGCCCACCGCCAGCATCACCGCAAAGGTCACCAGATACTGTAAGTCCGATACCGCGACGGTACCGGTGGGAGCAACAAAAAACAGGTCAAAGGCGAGGATATTGATCACCGTGGCGAACACCGACGGCCAGCGCCCATAGCGCAGCGCTACCAGCACCACCGCCAGCAGATAAATCATGACGCCGTTGGCCGGATCAAACTCCTTCAGCAGCCAGCGGCCCACGGTGGTAACCAACACGCACAACAGCAACGCCATCAGGCAGCCGCGCAGGTGCAGCCGCCATTTTTCACCGCTGGCACGCTGGCCACCGAGCGGATGCGGCGCATCGCGCACCGGTTCGTCCAGCGCCACTACTAATAAATCGAGATCCGGACCGAGTTCGCCCAGACGTTGAGCAAAACTGTCGCGCCGCCAGCGCCGCTGTGGCTGGCGTCCGGTGACAATTTTGCCCAGATTATGCTCGCGCGCGTAACGCAGCACGGCACGCGCTTCATCAGGATCGGAGAGCGTCGCGGTTTCTGCCCCCAGCTCCTGCGCCAGCTGCAGCGTGCGCAAAATAGCGCGACGACGCGCCTCGGGCAGACGATTGAGGCGAGGCGTTTCCACATACACGGCGTGCCATTCGCTGCCGAGCCGTGCCGCCAGGCGCGCAGCGGTGCGCACCAGCTTTTCGCTGCCGGTGTCATCACCAATGCACAGCAGAATGGCATCACGCGTGTGCCACACTTTGTCGCGGCCCTGCTGATCGCGCCAGGCGCGCATCTGGTCATCCACGCGATCGGCGGTGCGTCGCAGCGCCAGCTCGCGCAGCGCGAACAGATTGCCTTTACGGAAGAAGTTTTCGATAGCGCGCTCGGCGCGGTCGCCGACGTAGACTTTGCCCTCTTTTAACCGCTGGCGCAGATCGTCCGGCGGCAGATCGACCAGCACCACTTCGTCGGCGCTATCAAAGAACGGATCGGGCACGGTTTCACGCACCTGAATACCGGTTACGCCGCCAACCACATCATTCAGGCTCTCCAGATGCTGGACGTTGACGGTAGTGATGACATCGATACCCGCCTCGAGCAGCTCCTCAATGTCCTGCCAGCGTTTAGGATGGCGTGAACCCTGCACGTTGGTGTGCGCCAGCTCATCCATCAGAATCACCGCCGGATGGCGCGCCAGCGCGGCATCAAGATCGAATTCAGCATGACGCGAACGCCCGGTGGCACGACGCGGCAGCACCGCCAGCCCGTTGAGCAGCGCGGCGGTCTCTTCGCGGCCATGCGTTTCCACCACGCCGGCTAACACATCGAGGCCTTGCGCGCGCAGGCGCTGTGCTTCCTGCAACATGGCGAAGGTTTTACCCACGCCCGCGCAGGCGCCGAAGTAGATTTTCAGCTTACCGCGATGGCTGTCGCTGTGATTCAGCAGCAGTGCATCGGGATCGGGGCGAGATATGTCGTCGTTCATCGATCGTCCATTGTAAAAACCGCGCGATAAATCGCCTATGTTTGCAGGTGCGCATGAATGCGCACCCTACGAAAATCTCGCAAAATTAGCGTAGGGTCGCCATTCATGGCGGCCGGTTGTTACTGCAAATCATCCAGCGCCATATTCAGGCGCAGCACGTTCACCGTCTCTTCACCGATAAACGGCAACAGCGGGCGCTCGGTTTGACGCGCAATCAGCGCCTCAACATCTTGCAGCGCCATGTGATGCGCGGCGGCGATGCGCGGAGCTTGCCACAAGGCCGCTTCCGGCGAAATATCAGGATCTAAACCGCTCGCCGACGCGGTGACCAACTCCACTGGCACCGCTTTAGCGGCCTGCGGATTCGCCGCGCGCAGCGCAGCGACGCGTTCCGCCACGGCTTTATCCAGCGCCGGATTGCTGGCGGCCAGATTACTGCCGCTGGAGGACAGCGGGTTATAAGGCGCATCACCGGTAGCGGAAGGACGGCCCCAAAAGTGGCCCGGCTGGCTAAAGGCCTGGCCGATCTGCTCAGAACCGCGCACCGCGCCATCCTGCTCAATCAGCGAACCCTTGGCCTGCGACGGGAACCACCACTGCGCCAAACCGGTGGTGAGCAGCGGATACACCGCGCCGGTAAGCAGCGTCAGTATCATTAACAATACAATAGCCGGACGTAACTGACTCATTTCTCTTCTCCTCAAGCCAGGCCAAGCAGCGTCAGCAGCAGGTCGATAGCTTTAATCCCGATAAACGGCACCACTAATCCGCCCGCGCCATAAATCCACAGGTTGCGACGCAGCAGCGCTGCGGCGCTCAACGGGCGATAACTTACGCCTTTTAGCGCCAGCGGGATCAGGAACACAATCACCAGCGCGTTGAAAATCACCGCCGACAGAATCGCCGAATTAGGCGAATGCAGCCCCATCACGTTCAACATGTTGAGCTGCGGATAGGTGGCGGCAAACGCGGCCGGAATAATGGCGAAATACTTCGCCACGTCGTTGGCGATACTGAAGGTGGTGAGCGAACCGCGCGTCATCAGCATCTGTTTGCCGATGTGCACCACTTCCAGCAGCTTGGTTGGGTTAGAGTCGAGATCGACCATGTTACCCGCCTCTTTTGCCGCCTGGGTACCGGAGTTCATCGCCACCGCCACGTCGGCCTGCGCCAGCGCCGGTGCGTCATTGGTGCCGTCGCCGGTCATCGCCACTAAGCGCCCTTCCGCCTGATACTGGCGAATCAGCGCCAGCTTAGCTTCCGGCGTGGCTTCCGACAGGAAATCATCAACGCCCGCTTCCGCCGCAATCGCCGCTGCGGTTAACGGGTTATCGCCGGTAATCATCACCGTTTTGATGCCCATCTTGCGCAGCTCGGCAAAGCGCTCTTTAATGCCGCCTTTGACGATATCTTTCAGCGCCACCACGCCCAGTACTTGTGCACCTTCAGCCACCACCAGCGGTGTACCGCCGGCGCGCGCCACCTCTTCAACGTCAGCGTTCACTTGCGCGGGAAAACGGCCGTTGCTGGCTTCGATATGGCGACGAACGGCATCTACCGCGCCTTTGCGGATCAGGCGATCCTGCACGTTGACGCCGCTCATACGCGTTTGCGCCGAGAATGGAATGAAGCTGGCGCCCATGCTGCTCAGATCGCGCTCACGCAGGTTAAATTTCTGCTTCGCCAGCACCACGATGCTGCGCCCTTCCGGGGTTTCATCGGCCAGCGACGCCAGCTGCGCCGCATCGGCCAGCTGCTGCTCGCTAACGCCCGGTGCCGGCAGGAATTGCGTCGCCTGACGATTGCCGAGGGTAATGGTGCCGGTTTTATCCAGCATCAACACATCGACGTCACCCGCCGCTTCAACGGCACGGCCGCTGGTAGCGATAACATTCGCACCGAGCATGCGGCTCATGCCCGCCACACCGATAGCCGACAACAAGCCGCCGATGGTGGTAGGAATCAGGCACACCAGCAGGGCGACCAGCACCGTCACGCTGACGGGCGTGCCACCATAGGCTGAGAAGGGCCACAGCGTGACGGTTGCCAGCAGGAACACAATCGTCAGCGACACCAGCAGAATGGTCAGCGCCACTTCGTTCGGCGTTTTGCGACGTTTGGCGCCTTCCACCATGGCGATCATGCGATCGAGGAAGGTTTCACCCGGATTGACGCTGCACTGAATCACCAGCCAGTCAGACAGAATGCGTGTACCGCCGGTTACGGAGGAGAAGTCGCCGCCGGATTCACGGATCACCGGCGCAGATTCACCGGTGATTGCGCTTTCATCCACCGATGCGCCACCCTCCAGCACTTCGCCGTCGCAGGGAATGATGTCACCGGCTTCCACCAGCACCACATCGCCTTTGCGCAGCGTGTCGGCGGCCACGTTGTGCCACTGCGCGCCATGGCGCGGTTCGGCCAATTTTTTCGCATCGCTGGTTTTGCTGATGCCTTTCAGGCTGTTGGCCTGCGCCTTGCTGCGCCCTTCCGCCAGCGCTTCGGCAAAGTTAGCAAACAGCACGGTGAACCACAGCCAGATGGCAACCGCAGCGGTAAAGCCAGCGCTGCCGCTGAGCGTGCCGACGGCCATGCCAGCCGCTAATACCGAGGTCAGCACGCTGCCGAGCCACACGATAAACATCACCGGGTTGCGGAACTGTACGCGCGGATCGAGTTTTTTTAGCGCATCCAGCATGGCAACGCGCGTTAGCGCCGCATCAACCAGCGCCAGTTGTTGACGACTCATGATTCCGTTATCCCTGAATAAGTTGCAGATGTTCCGCTACCGGGCCAAGCGCCAGCGCGGGGATGAACGTCAACGCGCCCACCAGCAAGACGGTGCCAATCAGTAGCGCGATAAACAGCGGGCCGTGCGTTGGCAGCGTACCGTTGCCCACCGGCTGAATTTTCTTCGCCGCCAGCGAACCGGCAATCGCCAGCACCGGAATGATGATGCCGAAACGACCGATCAACATGCAGAAACCCAGCAGCAGGTTCCAGAACGGCGTGTTGGCGCTCAGGCCGGCAAAGGCGCTGCCGTTGTTGTTGGCCGCCGATGACACCGCATACAGCACTTCGCTAAAGCCGTGAATGCCGGGATTGGCCATCCCCGCGCGGCCAGCGTCGGTCATCATCGCCAGCGCGGTACCGAGCAGCACCAGCGTTGGCGTCACCAGAATCGCCAGCGCGGTCATCTTCATCTCCCACACGTCGATCTTTTTGCCCATATATTCCGGCGTGCGACCGATCATCAACCCGGCGATAAACACCCCCAGCAGCACGAACAGCAGCATGCCGTACAGACCCGCGCCAACGCCGCCGAATACCACTTCACCCAACTGCATCAGCCACATCGGCACCATGCCGCCGAGCGCGGTGAAAGAGTCATGCATGGCGTTGACCGCACCGCACGATGCCGCGGTGGTGATCACCGCAAACAGGCTGGAGTTGAGGATGCCAAAGCGCGTCTCCTTACCTTCCATGTTGATGGCGCTGTCCGCGCCAAGCGTCAGGAAGTGCGGGTTACCACGCAGTTCGGCCCACATCACGGTGATCACCGCCAGCACGAACATAATGGTCATCGCCCACAGCAGCATGTGGCCCTGACGACGATCGCCAAGATGCTGACCAAAGGTGAAACAGAGCGCTGCCGGGATCAGGAAGATGCTCAGCATCTGGATGAAGTTACTCAGCGCCGTCGGGTTCTCGAACGGATGCGCCGAGTTGACGTTAAAGAAACCGCCGCCGTTGGTGCCAAGCATTTTGATCGCTTCCTGCGACGCCACCGGTCCGAGCGGCAGCGTCTGCTGCGCCCCTTCCAGCGTGGTGAGCGCGTGATAAGGCTCGAACGTTTGAATGCTGCCCTGGCTGACGAAGAACAGCGCCATCACCAGACTGATCGGCAGCAGCACGTAAACGGTGATGCGCGTCAGATCGCGCCAGGCGTTGCCGAGCGTCGCCAGCGAACGGTTGGCGAAACCACGAATCAGCGCAAACGCCACCGCGATGCCGGTTGCCGCCGACAGGAAGTTCTGCACCGTGAGGCCCGCCATCTGACTGAAATAGCTCAGCGTGCTCTCCCCGGCATAAGACTGCCAGTTAGTATTGGTGACGAAACTGATGGCGGTATTCAGCGCCAGATCCCAGCTCAGATTGGGCAGATGCTGTGGGTTGAGCGGCAGCGCCGCCTGCGTCATCAACATCAGCAGCAACACAGCAAAACCGAGCAGGTTAAACAGCAAAATCGCCAGCAGATAGTGCGGCCAGCGCATGGCGTCGCCGTCCGCGCCGGCCAGTCGCCACAGCGCGCGTTCGGTGCGCGGCAGCAGCGGCTTATCCGCGACGAACAGCGCGAGGTAACGACCCAGCGGTTGTGCCAGCACCATCAGTACCAGCAGGAATACCGCAATCAGCAAGAATGCATTCGCAGCCATCAGAACGCCTCCGCATTAAGCAGGGCATAAATCAGGTAGCCCAGAAGAATAAACACCAGCACGATGCTGGCTATCACGCCCACGCTCACAGCAACCTCCAGAGGATTTGGTAGTGCTGCAAGCATGCGCGGCGCGGCATAAAGAAGGGGTAAAAAGGCAGGAGACGGGCGTAAATAAAGTATAAAAATGGTGTGAAATTAAGCGCTTTCTAACGCCCAGATACGATTCAGATCGACGTTGTGCCACAGCCCGCTGTCCTCAGCGCCGGTAATACTGTCGGTGCAGAAGCTGTCGCCGAGATCGAGCGCTTCCGCTTTCACTTCGCGTTGAGCGTGAAGCGACCAGAAAACATGCACTTTTGGTTTCAGCAATGATTTTTCACCGCCCTGCACCACCAGCGCCACGCGCCCGGAAGCCAGCCGTACCAGCGATCCCACCGGATAAATCCCGATAGTACGCACGAAAGTATGCATCAGCGTGTTGTCGAAATGGCCGCGCCAGCTCAGCATATGGTGCATCGCTTCAGCAGGGGTCCAGCCTTTGCGATACGCGCGATTCGAGGTCACCGCATCATAGACGTCACACACCGCCGCCATGCGGGAAAACAGCGTGATGTCCTCTCCTTTCAGGCCGTGTGGATAGCCGCTGCCGTCATATTTTTCATGGTGGTGCAGCGCGATATCCAGCAGATCTTCACCGGCATCGGCTTCCATCAACATCTGCGCGCCGACAATCGGATGCTGGCGCATCACGGTAAACTCTTCGTCGCTCAGCCTGCCGGGCTTGTTGAGAATCTCCAGCGGCACCGCCGCTTTACCGACATCATGCAGCAAACCGCCCATGCCGACGCGACGCAGCTGTTGCTCATCCAGGCCCATTTTTTTGCCGAGCGAAATCATTAATCCGCACACCGCCATCGAGTGCAGATAGGTGTAATCGTCATGATTTTTCAGCCGTGCCACACTGAGCAATGCCGTTGGCTCGCGGGTAATCGAACCGGCAATTTGATCCACCAGATCAAGGGTATAATCAAGGTCAAGCCTTTGCCCCATGCGCGCCTCATTAAACATCGCCAGCACCTGCGGCTTCCCCTGATTGAAAATACTTTGCGCTTGATCCATCTCCTGAAAAAAGGGCGTTTGCGGAATTGCTTTCTGCGGCATAGGCTCGACAGGAGCCTGAACCGATTTATCGAGATCGATCCACAACTGCAGGATCCCCTCGTTACGGATCATCGCGATCTGGCGTTTATCGGTGATCAGCATTTGGTTGCGGATGCGCTTATCTTTTACCCACCAAACCTCAAGTTTGTGGATAAACATGCCCTGCCGCAGTTCGTCAACGTTAATCAGCTTTATCACGATATCGCTCCTTAATATCAGTGGGTGGTAAGGAGATATCGGCAGCTGAACAAAAAATCTTCAGGAGGGATTTGTGCGATTGGTGAGGATTGTGGGGGGAGGTGCGCATCGATGCGCACCGTATGACGGTAAGGGCTTTGACCAGGTGCGCATAAATGCGCCCCCTACGGGGTTGTAGGGTCGCCATTCATGGCGACCTGGCTTGAAGTCTCCTGCTCCTCGCCGACGCGTTCAATCGGTCCCATCACCAGCAGGAACAGCAGTGCCGCGACGACGCAGTGCGCACCCACGAATACCAGCCCGATGCTGTAACTGCCGGTTAAACCGACGATGATGCCGAACAGCAGCGGCGTGATAAAACCAGCCATATTGCCGATGCCGTTAAAAATCGCACCTGCCAGGCCAACCGCTTCTTTCGGTGCGGTATCGCTAACAATCGTCCAGGTGCCCGCGCCTGCCGCCACGCCTTTGCCAAAGAAGGCGAAGGACATAATGGCGATAATGCCGACGTTGCTGGGGATAATCGCCGCCAGAATCAGCGATGCGGCCATCAGCATGCCAACGATATACGGCGTCTTACGCGCCCACGACAAACTCCAGCCGTTCGCCAGCAGTTTGTCGGAGATATAGCCGCCGCTGATACCGCCGAGGAAGCCGAACAGCGCCGGCGCGATGGTGGCAAAGCCGGCATCCATAATGTTCATGCCGCGCGCCTGCACCAGATAGATCGGGAACCAGGTGATAAAGAAGTAGCTCAGCGCAATAGTGCAATATTGGCCGATATAGGCGCACCACAGCATGCGGTTACTCAGCAGCTTTTTGAACATCGCTTTGCTCAGCGGCGGCCGGGCTTTTAAGGTGTGCGCCTCATCAATATCCACCAGCGCACCGCCCTGCTCGATATAGCGCAGCTCCGCGTCCGATACCTGTGGATGGTGGCGCGGGCTGCGCATAAAGCCCATCCAGACAAACACCGCCAACACGCCAATGCCGCCCAACACAAAGAATGGCCATTCCCAGCCGAAGCGCGACACCAGCCAGCCAGAAAGCGGCGAGAAGATGGCCACGGCAAAATATTGCGCCGAAGCAAATAACGAAGAGGCACGACCGCGTTCAGCGCTCGGAAACCACATAATCACCGCGCGCGCATTGGCAGGAAAACTCGGTGCTTCAATCAGGCCCAGTGCAAAACGCAGCGCAAACATCAGCGTTAACGCCATGGTCATTCCGCTGGAGAACTCTCCCACAAAGCCCATTAGCAGCGTGGAAATCGACCACAGCGCCAGCGTCACGCCATAAACTTTTTTGGTGCCGAAGCGATCGAGAAACAGCCCGCCAGGGATCTGGCCGATCACATACGCCCAGCTGAAGGCTGAGAGGATCAGGCCAAGCTGAATCGCCGAAAGTCCAAACTCATCTTTGATCGCCGATCCGGAGATCGACAGGATCGAACGGTCGGCGTACGCCACCACGGAAAGAAACAGGATCAAGCATAAGATCCACACGCGTACGTGGCTATTCTGCCTGCGGTTATTGGCTTGTTGCATGGGCTGAATTCCTTAATGAGTGCGCTCGATGTCTTGCAGGAATACCGCTTTATTTCCCCTGTTCAGCAACTATAGGAAGCCAATTCAGCCGCAGTCATTGGGCGAATGGCGGAATCGCGCGGGCAAAATGGCATCGGATTTGGCAACTGCCACAAGGCGAGGTGCGGCGCTGCACAAAACCAACAAGAACAGCGTGCTTTTGCACCAGAATGTGCGCCTGTTCCAGGAAAATCCTTCGCATCAACACTATGAGCGCGCGAAGGGAGGGCGCGCCTGGCAGCAAAGTGTGCGCTTAGCTGCAAAATCCGCCCAAGCAGATTGTCAGCCGCCTGACGGACTCGTAGGCTGAAAATGATTTCATTGAGCCATTTTTAATTCCAATGAAACATTCATTCTAATAACAAGCTTACTCTGGAGTCTGCGATGAAAACCCTCAAGGCGATTGTGTTGCTCGGCCTGCTCTCAGTTTCTGCCTCGGCACTGGCGGAAAAAATTGGCGTATCAATGGCCTACTTCGATCAAAACTTCCTGACGATTATTCGCCAGTCGATTGATAAAGAAGCTAAAGCGCGCGGACTCGATATTCAGTTTGAAGATGCACGCGGTGACGTTGGCCGCCAAACCGATCAGGTGCAGAGTTTCATCGGCTCAGGTGTGGACGCCATCATCGTCGATCCAGTCGATTCCGCCAGCACGCCGCAACTCACCAGGCTGGCGCAGCAGGCGAAAATTCCGCTGGTGTACGTTAACCGCACGCCGGGCGATAAATCGCTGCCGCCGGGCGTAGTGTTTGTCGGCTCCGACGAGCGTGAATCCGGCACTTTGCAGATGGAAGCGCTGGCCAAAATGGCCAATTACAAAGGTAACGTGGCGATCATGATCGGCAACCTGACCGATGCCGGCGCGCTGCAACGTACTAAAGACGTTGAACAAGTGGTGGCGAAATATCCCGGCATGAAAGTGGTGCAGAAGCAGCCCGCCAACTATGCGCGTAATGAAGGCATGGATCTGATGAACAACTGGCTGGGCAACGATGAAGCGATTGATATTGTTGCCGCCAATAACGATGAGATGGCGATTGGCGCAGCAATGGCGCTGGCCAAGGGCAACAAAAAAGTGCTGGTGGGCGGCATCGATGCCACGCCGGATGGTTTGAAAGCGCTGTCGCAGGACAAGATTCAGGTGACGGTGTTCCAGGATGCGGTCGGCCAGGGCAAAGCGTCGGTGGATGTGGCGCAGAAGCTGATTAAAGGCGAGAACGTCGATTCACACGTGTGGATCCCGTTCGAGCTGGTAACCAAAGAGAATATGCAGAAGTACGTGGAAAAGAGTCAGTAACAGGTCAAATTCGCGCGATAAATCGCGCCGCTACAAAAATGTGCACAACCCGTAGCGGCGCAATTTATTGCGCAAAATCAATCAGTTTTTAGTTTAGCCATCTGCACAATATCGTGATACTCGCCGTCGCGCAGGCAGGCTTTGCGCTTCACGCCTTCGCGCTCGAAGCCCAGCTTTTGATACAGGCCCAGCGCGCGCTCGTTGTCGTGGAACACTTCCAGCTCAATGCGCATTATCCCCAGCCAGTTGTAGGCGTAATCGATGGCGTGGCGAATCAGCTTTTCACCGATGCCGCGTCCGCCATAAGCCGGATCGACGCTAATGCCAAAACTGATGCTGTGGCGGGTACGCGGGCGCTGCTCAACAAATAGCGTCAGCTCGCCAACCATCGCGCCATCAATCTCCGCCACAAAGCCGATATACCCCAGCTCATCCATTTTCTCGAACTTTTTCTCCCAGGTCGCCACGCTAGGACACGGCAGCTGCGTGGTCCAGCGATACACATCAGGATGGCTATAAAGACGCTGGTAGGCGGCGGCATCGCCCGGTTCACGACCGCGAATCAGTAAATCCATGTCGGTAATCCCTTTTCACTTGCACTAAGCTGTTAACTCTCACCAATTTGGGAAGAGTGACTCTATGTTGTATCGTCGTTTTGAACGTTTTATCAATATTTTCCAGGATGCGCCAACCGATTCCCCACCTTCCAGCGTTTGGCCGTTTTACTTCTATTATCTGCGTCAGGTTTGGCCAAGCTTTGTCGCGCTGCTGATTGTTGGGCTGGCGCAGGCGCTGATTGAAGTGGCGCTGTTTAGCTATCTCAGCCGCATTATTGACCTGGTTAATCACTCCACGCCCGCCACGCTGTTTAGCGATAACGGGCCGGTGCTGCTGTGGATGGCCTTTGTGGCGCTGATCCTGCGGCCGGTGGTGATTGCCGTACACGACATGCTGGTACATCAAAGCATTAACCCGAGTATGACCAGCATGATCCGCTGGCAGCATCACAACTACGTGCTGCGCCAAAGTCTGAACTTCTTCCAGAACGATTTTGCCGGGCGCATCGCCCAGCGCATCATGCAAACCGGTAACTCACTGCGTGATTCGGCGGTACAGCTGGTGGATGCCATCTGGCACGTGGTGATCTATGCGGTGACCTCGCTGGTGCTGTTCGCCGAAGCGGACTGGCGCCTGATGATTCCGCTGGTGATCTGGATTGTCGCCTACAGCGTATCGCTGAGCTTCTTCGTGCCGCGCGTCAAGCAGCGTTCGGTGGTGTCATCGGAAGCACGCTCCAAATTGATGGGCACCATCGTCGATGGCTACACCAATATCGCCACCATCAAACTGTTCTCGCATAACGATCTGGAGAAGCGTTACGCGCGCGAAGCGATTCAGGAGCAAACCGACAAAACCCAGCATGCCAGCCGCATGGTGACCACCATGGATATCACGCTCTCAACGCTGAATGGTCTGCTGATTGTCAGCACCTCGGCGCTGGCGTTGTGGCTGTGGAGCCAGTCGCTGATAAGCGTAGGTGCGATTGCGCTGGCGACCGGTTTGGTGATCCGCCTGGTGAACATGTCCGGCTGGATCATGTGGGTAGTGAACGGCATCTTCGAAAATATCGGCATGGTACAGGATGGCCTGAACACCATCGCGCAGCCGCTGAGCGTGCAGGATGAGCCCAACGCTAAAAAGATGCAGGTGACGCGCGGCCAGATCCGCTTCGAAGATGTACGTTTCGATTACGGCGGCAGCCGTCAGGTGATCAATCGCCTCAATCTCAACATTAAGCCAGGCGAGAAAATCGGTTTGATTGGCCCGTCCGGTGCCGGTAAATCCACCCTGGTGAATCTGCTACTGCGGCTGTATGACATCAACAGCGGGCGCATTGTGATTGACGATCAGAACATCGCCGAAGTGACGCAGGAGAGCCTGCGCGGGCAAATCGGCATGATCACCCAGGATACCTCGCTGCTGCACCGCTCGATTCGCGACAACCTGCTGTATGGTCGACCAGACGCGACAGAAGCGGAGTTGCAGGCGGCGATTATCCGCGCGCGCGCCGACGAGTTCATTCCGCTGCTCTCCGATCCGCAAGGCCGTACCGGGCTGGATGCGCACGTTGGCGAACGCGGCGTGAAGCTGTCGGGCGGCCAGCGTCAGCGTATCGCTATCGCCCGCGTGCTGCTGAAAGATGCGCCGATTCTGATCATGGATGAAGCCACCTCCGCGCTCGATTCCGAGGTAGAAGCGGCGATTCAGGAGAGCCTGGAAACGCTGATGCAGGGCAAAACGGTGATCGCCATCGCGCACCGTCTCTCCACTATCGCGAAGATGGATCGTCTGGTGGTGCTGGAGAAAGGGGAGATTGTCGAGATGGGCAACCACCGCGAACTGCTGGCGCAAGGCGGCTTGTACGCGCGCCTGTGGCAGCATCAGACCGGCGGTTTTGTCGGCGCGGATTAATCACCGCGTCGATACGGCAGGGATTCGCGCGCTTCTATCGCCCAGGCGCGCACCCCTGCCCGTTCCTGCTGCAGATAATCGGCTACCGCTTCACGCAACCCGGGATGAGACAGATAGTGCCACGAGTGCGTGATGTGCGGCTCAAAGCCGCGTACCAGCTTGTGCTCGCCCTGCGCACCGGCATCAAAACGCTGCAAACCTTCCGCAATGGCGAAATCCATGCCCTGATAAAAACAGGTTTCAAAATGCAGGCGATCAAACTCCGCCAGGCAGCCCCAATAGCGGCCATACAGCGTATTGCCATCCACTAAACAGAACGCCATCGCCGCCGGTTGGCCCTGCAGCGTCGAAATCACCACCCGAATCGAACGTGGCATCCGTTCTGCCAGCAGGCTAAAAAATTGGCGCGTCAGATACGGTCGCTGACCGCGCACCGCATAGGTGTTGGCGTAACAGGTGTAGATGAAATCCCACTGATCTTCGCGCAGCTCATCGCCGCGATACCAGGTGAAATCAAAACCGTTGTTCATCACCTGTTCACGCTCTTTGCGCAGCTGTTTACGCTTGCGTGACATCAGCGTGTCGAGGAAATCCTGGAAATCGCGATAGCCTTTATTATGCCAGTGATACTGCAGACCAAGGCGCTCCAGCCAATCTGGCTGCTGTTCAATGATTTGGTTAGCGAACGGCGTGGTGAAGTTGATATGCGCACCGCTCAGGCCGTGCTCAAACAGGTTATCCGGCAGCGCGTTGAGCAGTTTTCGCACCGCCGCTTCATCGCCCAGCAGGCGTGCGCCGGTTACTGGGCTGAACGGAATCGCGCCCAGCCATTTCGGGTAATACGCAATACCCGCGCGCTGACAGGCATCCGCCCACGCATGGTCAAACACATATTCCCCGCGCGAATGGCGTTTGCGATAGCCCGGCAGCGCCGCGCGCACGCTACCATTCTCACGCCATAACAGGTGATCGGGCTGCCAGCCATTTTCCGGCCGAACGCTGCCGCTCTCTTCTAATGTCAGGAGAAAGGCGTGGCGTAAAAAAGGTTGATCGTCAGGTAACAGCGCATCCCACTCGACAGCAGAAATCTCCGCCAGCGACGACAGATGAAACAAAGACATTCACGGCTCCCGGCCAGGTGAAAGCAAAAGTCTAGTTCAACAGGTTTTCCCGCGCGGGAAAAGGTGCAGCGCACTGAATGTGTAATGGAGGTATTTAACCGGTTGCGCGCCCTGCGGTTGATTGATTTTAGGTCGCCATAAATGGCGCCCCTACGATGGACCGACGCGTTTTGTAGGGTCGCCATTCATGGCGACCGTGTGCACAATTTGACACGGGCGACCCGCAGGCCGCACCCTACGATTTTCTCGTCACCTGGAATCTTGATGGATCGACTCGATTGTGACCGCATGTTCGTCGCGGTGCTGGAAGTGGGCAGCTTTGCCGGCGCGGCGGCGCGTCTTGGCACCAGCAGTGGCCAGGCCTCAAAGCTGGTTTCGCGGCTTGAGCAGGAGCTCGGTGTGCAGCTGTTGAAACGCAGCACGCGCGCGCTGTCGCCCACTGAAGTCGGTCGCACCTACTACGAGCGAGTGAAAACGCTGCTGGAAGCCTTTGCTACGCTGGATGCCACAGTGCGCGACAGTGCGACTACGCCAACCGGCCGCCTGAAAATCAGCGCTCCAGGCACTTTCGGCACGGCGATACTTTCCAGCGTATTGGTCGAGTTCGCACGCCACTATCCGCAGATCGAACTCGACGTTAACTTCTCCGATCGCGCAGTGAATATCGTCGATGAAGGATTTGATATGGCGATCCGTATCGGCAAGCTCGACGACAGCAGCCTAATCGCCCGCCGCCTCGGCGATGTGCCGATTCGCGTTGCTGCCTCTCCGGGCTATTTGCTCCAGCACGGCACGCCGCAGCACTGGCGCGATTTGGCGACGCATCAATGTATTAGTGACACCAACTTCCGCGATCCCTGGCATTGGCCGTTCGTTACGCCGTGCGGCGACAGCGTAAGCATGCCGATTCGTGGTCGTCTCTGTTTCTCCAATACCGAAGCCTGTTTACAGGCGGCGATGGCCGGATTAGGCATCGCGCGCCTGCCGGGCTTTATTGCCGTATCCGCGCTGCAGCGTGGCGATATCGTCCCATTGCTGGAAGCGTTTGCTACGCCGCCGCTCGGCCTGTTTGCGCTCTATCCGCCGGCGCGCCATCTGGCGCAAAAAACCCGGCTGCTGATCGATTTCCTCGCCAACCATTTCCAGCACCATCCGCCCGGCTGACTCCTTCCAAAATGGAAGCAATGAAAGCCGTTTTGCCCGGATTATCACTTATCCAGCAGCGATGTATGCTCTCTTCATCAACGTAGAGGAGCAAAATTATGCTGGTAAACGGTAAGTGGAGTGCAGAGTGGCATCCGGTGCAAGCCACCGACAAACAGGGCGGATTTGTGCGTCAGACCTCCAGTTTTCGTCACTGGATTAGCGCAGATGGCTCCAGCGAATTTGCGGCCGAGCCGCATCGTTATCACCTCTATGTGGCACTGATTTGTCCCTGGGCTTCACGCACGCTGCTGGCGCGCAGCCTGAAAGGGCTAGAGCACGTGATCAGCGTGTCGGTGGTTGAGCCGCAGCTCGGCGCGCAGGGCTGGCGCTTCGGCGATTATCCCGGTGCAGATCGCGACTGGCTCAACAAAGCCGAATACCTTCACGAGCTTTACACCCGCGCCGATGCCGATTTCACCGGGCGCGCCACCGTGCCGGTGCTGTGGGACAAGCAGACGCACACCATCGTTAATAACGAGTCGGCCGATATTTTGCGCATGCTGAACAGCGGCTTTGGCGCGCTGGCGGACGATCGCATCGATCTCTATCCCGAGGATCTGCGTGCCGAGATCGACGCGCTGAATGAAGCGATCTATCCGCGCCTGAATAACGGCGTCTATCGCACCGGCTTTGCCACCACGCAAGTGAGCTATCAGCAGGCGTTTAACGACGTGTTCAGCCAGCTGGATGAGCTGGAGCTGCGTTTGCAGGATGGCCGCACTTTCCTGCTCGGCGAGCGCGTAACCGAAGCGGATATCCGCCTGTTTGTCACGCTGGTGCGCTTTGACGTCGCCTATCACGGCCTGTTTAAATGCAACCTGCGCCGCCTGCACGACTATCCGCTGCTCGATCGTTATCTGAAGAGTATGCTGGCGGTTTCGGGCGTGCGTCAGACGGTGAATATCGACCATATCAAACAGGGCTATTATTCGATTAAAGCGCTGAATCCCAACGGCATTGTGCCGGTTGGCCCGGATATGACGGCCTACGGTTTATAAGGAGCAGTGCGATGGCAAAAGCGTTAGTGATTTTTTTACACGGCGTCGGCAGCAGCGGCGACGATCTGGCGGTGCTCGGCGAACATTGGGCGCGTCTGCTGCCGGATGTGGCATTTGCCTCGCCGAATGCGCCCTTCCCATTCGAACATGCGATGGGATATCAATGGTTCAGCCTGACTGGCATCACGCCGGAAAACCGCCCGGCGCGCGTACGCGACGCGCGTGCCGCCTTTGATGCCACGCTGCAACAGCTGATGGCGCAACACGGCATGGCGGACGCGTGGGATAAAGTGATTCTGGTGGGTTTTTCGCAGGGTTCAATTATGGCGCTGGATGCGTTAGCGTCTGGCCGTTATCCGCTGGCGGGCGTGGTGGCGTTTTCCGGCCGCCTGGCGTTTGACGCAGCCTTAACGCCGCAGCCCTACACGCCTGCGCTGCTGATTCACGGCAAAGCCGATGATGTGATTCCGTTTAGCGAAAGCGAATCGGCGGCGCAGCGTTTGCAGCAGGCGGGCGTTACGGTGGAAGCGCGTTATGAAGCGGCAACCGGCCACACCATTTCATCGCAGGGCGCGATGGATGCAGCCGGGTTTATTGCCCAATGCTTGCAGGATTAAGGCCAGTAGCGGTTTAACGCCTGCCACGCCTTGTGCGCAGCCACGTCCGCTGGCTGCGCTTTCAGCTCATCATTAAACACTTCAATGCCGACCGGCCCGCTGTAACCCGCACTTTTCAGCTTATCGACAAAGCGTTCCACTTCGATAATGCCGTCGCCCGGCAGCAAACGCTGATGACGCGCATACTCGCTGAGCGGCTTTTTATCCTGCGGCGGCATCTCTGCCATGTCGCACAGCTGCACTTCATAGATACGATCGGCAGGAATGCCATCCAGCTGCGACGCATCGCCGCCTGGCGCACAGATGTGGAACAGATCGACCACTAAACCGATATTCGGTTGGTCCAGCCGCTGCAGCCGTTCCCACGCCAGCGGCAGCGTGTTATCCACGCTGCACCACGCCATTGGCTCATACATGATGCGCATGTTGTAGCGCGCGGCTTCCGACGCCAGCCAGCGCAAATCTTCATCAATCCGCGCCGCCACGCAATCTTCGCGCGTGCTGGCCGGTGCCTGGATGGTGTCGCAGCCGATGGTCTGAGCAATCTGAATAAACTGGCGCAGTTCTTCGCGTTTTTGCTGACGATCGCGATCCGGCGCACCGGTGAAATCGCGTAGCACCTGTACATTGGTGAAACCCAGCTGCAACTGCTTTGCGAGCTGCGGCGTACTGGCCTGCACATCTTCACGCCAGATCTCCACCTGGTCGAAACCGGCGGCGCGTGCGGCGCGCAGCTTTTCCTCAGGTTCACCGTTTAACAACACCAGGTTAAGGAATTTGGGGTTACGGCGCATTAATCAGCTCCTTAATCGTCCGGATAATCGGTGACAAATTCTGTCCGTCACGCGGACAGAACGGCGTTCAGTATCTACCTCTTAGGAGTTATTTCAAGCGTGGCGGTTATCCCAGCAGATTCACCACGGCAAAACCGGCGAAGGTCATCAGCAGAGAACCGATAACGTGCACCATGACACTCGACATCGCCCAAAGGTATTTACCTGATTGTAGCAGCCCGACAATTTCCGCCGAAAAAGTGGAAAAGGTGGTTAAACCGCCACACAAGCCGGTAACTATCAGTAACTTCCAGAAAGGATCGATCTGTGGATTACGGACAAAAAACGCCAGCGCGGCGCCAATAATAAAACCGCCCACAAGATTCACCATCAAGGTGCCCGGCGGCAAATTGGGAAATAGCGCGTTAAACCGCAAAGAGATTAACCAGCGCAATGAACAGCCCACTGCACCGCCAACGATAACCGCCAGTAACGACTTCAACATAGTGTGTAGCTCCTGAAATGAAATACGCGCAGGGCCGCGGCAGGACAGAAAACACCTGACACACCGCCGTCTCCCGCGCAGGGATACGAGTGTTGTCAGGCGTCATCAGCCGTCTGTGACCAGAACGGCGGTTGGGGAAGGTGGCACGCCATCACCTTAGGCGGGAGATAATACGCTGGCTGGGCAATGCAGACAATATGGTGAAAGAGGCACAATGTTGTAGCGGCGCGATTTATCGCGTGTATCAATGAAGGCACAGTGCCAACCCATCTTTGCGCAATAAATTGCGCCGCTACGGTGTGTGCGAATATCAACGATTGAAATGAATCACGCCCTTAATCAGTTCGCGATTATTGATGACCTCGGCTTCAAAGGTCTCCGCCAGCGTAGAGAAATCATAGTGACGATTCAGCATCATATCGGCACGAAGCTGACCGTTAGCCATCAGTTCGCCGACTTTGGCGAAATCTTCCAGCGTGGCGTTGCGGCTGCCCATCAAGGTGGCCTCCTTTTTATGGAACTCGATGTCGGGAATCACCAAATCCCCTTTATGCAGGCCAACAAACACGATGGTGCCGCCGTGACGAATCAGTTTTACCGCACCGTTCATTGCTGCCGGGCTGCCGGTAGCATCGATCACTTTGGCGGCTAAGCGTCCGCCAAACTCCGCTTTCAGCTGCGTTGCAAAATCCTCTTCCAACGGATTTACCGTCGCCACACCCAGCTTCTCCGTCACATGCGCACGCCGCTGCTCGCTGGTATCCGCCACCACCACATGAGCGCCAGCCGCTGCCGCAATCGCCGCCACGCCGAGACCAATCGGCCCTGCGCCCACCACCAATACCTGTTCATCCGCCACCACCGCTGCACGGCGTACCGCATGGGCGCTAATGGCAAAGGGTTCAATCAGCGCGGCGGCTTGCGGATCGACATCATCTACCGCCAGTAAATTGCTGGCGGGCACGCTAAGGAATTCGCAGAA
Source organism: Candidatus Pantoea floridensis (assembly GCF_900215435.1). Classification (NCBI taxonomy): domain Bacteria; kingdom Pseudomonadati; phylum Pseudomonadota; class Gammaproteobacteria; order Enterobacterales; family Erwiniaceae; genus Pantoea; species Candidatus Pantoea floridensis. The sequence goes on along the minus strand of NZ_OCMY01000001.1, from coordinate 2,151,235 downwards.
ACCGCCATCCTGATGCACACCAATCACCGAGATTTTTTCGCAGCAGTTGGTTTTGCCGCTCAGGCAGGCATCGCACTGCTGGCAAGCCACATAAGGAATCAGCGCCACGCGCTGCCCTGTCCGGAAGCCGCTCGCCTGGCTACCGAGTTGCACTACTTCACCACACAACTCATGCCCCAACACGCGCGGATAGCTGAAGAACGGCTGATTTCCGGCCCAGGCATGAATGTCGGTGCCGCAAATCCCGGCGGCGATCGGTTTGATGAGGACTTCATTCGCGGCAGGCGTCGGTTTAGCACGCTGCTGCCACACCATCTGGCGCGGCTCGGCGACCACCAGCGTTTTCATTGTTGTCATGGGTTTCTCCTGTGCTGATGTCGCAGTTATGGCGAAAATCATTAGTTGTAGGTTTTTACGTGGGGGGAAGTGTGAAGCGAGCCGCTTTTTTTGGGCTTTGTATGGTTTTTAATTAATAAAAAACCGGAGACGCGTATGAGCCGCAGTCAAAACCTACGTCAGAACGTGATTAACCAAATGCTGGAGGGCATTGCCAAACGGCATATCCGTTCGCCGCTGCCACCGCAGGCGGCGCTGGCTGAGATGTTCAATATCAGCCGCACGACGGTGCGCTACACGTTACAGCACCTGCATGAGCGCGGCGTGCTGGAGAAGGTGGATGAAACCTACGTGATTGTGCGCGATCCCTGCGATGAAGACGGTTTTAACGCTCTCACACCGCCCATTGAACAGCAGGCCATGCAGTTTGAGCAGACCTTTTTCAACCTGATTAACCAGCGCCAGCTGATGCCGGGCGACACCTTTAGCGAGCTGCAACTGGCGCAGCAGGTGAAAGTGAGCCCGATTGTGGTGCGCGAATTTTTGCTGCGCTTTATGCGCTATGACCTGCTGGAACCGGTGAAACGTGGTCAGTGGCGCATGAAGAAGTTCGATCAAAACTATGCCGAAAATCTGTTTGAGCTGCGCGAAATGCTGGAAACCCACGCGCTGACGCGCTTTCTCAATCTTCCTTCTCAGGATGAGCGCTGGATGCAGGCGCGCGATCTGCTCGATCGCCATCGGTCGATGCGCGATACCATCGCCAGCAATTACCGCCACTTCGCCGCGCTGGATAAAGAGATGCACACGCTGATTCTCTCGGCCGCCAACAATCCTTTTTTCAATCAATCGCTGGAGATCATTTCAGTGATTTTTCACTCGCACTATCAGTGGGATGAAACCGATCTCAAGCAGCGCAATATCGTGGCGCTGGAGGAGCATATGGCGATTCTCACCGCGCTGATTAGCCGTCAGGATGTGGAAGCGCTGTGCGCCCTGCATAATCATCTCAGTACAGCCAAGACCTCGATGATCCGCTCGATTCGTCAGTACAATTAAAAACCGATTAAAAACCACAAAGCATTAGCTCCCGCACGAATCTGAAACATCTCCGCAACATCCGAACGGTTTGCTTCTAGTCTCGAAGTCAATCCGTTGTGGCAGCACCGTTTCGCTGCCGCAGGATCCCACATCCACGCATAACGATAAGTACCCACATCCGGGAGGTTGCAATGGAAAATACTTCGGCTCGTGGTCGCGAAAATGCGCCACAACCCGCTGCTGACGGGCAAGATTTTATCCCGGCACGCGGTGATGTAGTGCGCTCGCCGCGCATCAAAAAGATTCAGGTCACCGCCATGTTGCTGCTGCTGTTTGCCGCCATGATCAACTATCTCGATCGCAGCTCGCTGTCGGTCGCCAACATGACCATCCGCGGCGAACTGGGGTTATCCGCGACCGAGATTGGTTTACTGCTTTCGGCGTTTTCCCTGGCTTACGGCCTGGCACAGCTGCCGTGTGGCGCGCTGCTGGATCGCAAAGGGCCACGCATTATGCTCGCGATTGGCATGTTCTTCTGGTCGCTGTTCCAGGCCGCAGCCGGTTTGGTACATAACTTCACCCAGTTTATTTTCGTGCGCATCGGTTTGGGGATTGGTGAAGCGCCGATGAACCCGTGCGGCGTGAAGGTGATTAACGACTGGTTCAACATCAAAGATCGCGGCATGCCGATGGGCATGTTTAACGCCGCTTCGATGATTGGTTTATCCATCGCGCCGCCTATTTTGGCGGCGATGATGATGGTCATGGGCTGGCGCGGCATGTTCATTACCATCGGCGTGCTGGGCATGTTCCTCGCCATCGGCTGGTATCTGATGTACCGCGACCGCGACAACAGCAAACTGAGCGGTGAAGAGATTCACTATTTGCAGGCGGGCAGCGTGGCATCACGCAAGGAACCGCTGAGTTTTGCCGAGTGGCGCGGCCTGTTCAAGCAGCGCACCATGTGGGGCATGATGATTGGCTTCAGCGGCATCAACTACACCGCGTGGCTGTATATCGCGTGGCTGCCGGGCTATCTGCAATCCACCTATAACCTCGACCTGAAAAGCACCGGTTTACTGGCGGCGATTCCTTTCCTGTTCGGCGCGGCGGGCATGCTGCTGAACGGTTATGTGGTAGATGCGCTGGTGCGTCGCGGTCACGATGCGGTGAAGGTGCGTAAGATCTCCATCGTCAGCGGCATGTTGCTGTCCGCCGCGTTTACTGCGTTTGTCACCCGTGCCACCGACACCACCAGTGCGGTGACGCTGATTGGTATGGCGCTGTTCTGCATCCACTTTGCCGGGACATCGTGCTGGGGTTTGATTCACGCCAACGTCACGGCACGCATGACGGCATCGGTCGGCAGCATCCAGAACTTCGCCAGCTTCGTTTTCGCCTCGTTCGCCCCGGTGATTACCGGTTGGGTGCTGGATACCACCAAGTCATTTAGCCTGGCGTTGATGATTTGCGCCGGTGTGACGGTGGTGGGGGCGCTGGCGTATTTGCTGCTGGTACGTAAACCGATTACGGATGGGATTTGATACAGAGCCGGCGGTCGCCGTGAATGGCGACCCTACGGGTTTTGTAGGGTGCGCATTTATGCGCACCAGCAATAGGCGTTATGCCTGCCGGGTAAAAAACTGCGATTCACACTGCCGGGCAATCTCCCACAGCTTGTTGCGAATCACCTGTTTCAGCTGCAGCGTGGACTGCGACTGCGGCCGATCGCGGCGACTGATTAACATCACTTCAAACGGCAGCGGCTGCGCCACCGGTAGCAGCTTGAGCTGGTCGGCATAACGACAGGCGGTGAACAGATCGACAATTCCCACGCCGCCGCCCGCCAGCACCATATCGGCAATCACCGAATAGGTTTTGATCGACAGCGAAACCGCTGGATTCAGCCCCTTATCGCGCAGCGCGCGGTGCAGTACCCGACCCAGCGGATCCTGATTCTGCATCATCAGCAGGTTGTTGGCGCACAGCCACTCCAGCGTCACCGGCTCATGATGGGTGTGATGGCGCGGCAGCAGCGCCACCATCGATGACTGAAACAGCGGCTCGGCAAGTAAGTCCGCCTCCACCTGCTGCCCAAACACCAGCGCGAAATCGAGCTGATTATCCATGATCATGCGGCATAAGGTGCTGAAGTGCTCGGTCACCAACTCGACGCTAACCGACGCCGCCTGTTGTCGCCAGTTCACCAGCGCCGGTGCCAATACCATCTGACCAAATGCGTGCGCGGCGCCAACGCGCACCGTTTGCCCTTCGCCGCGCCGCAGCTGTTCGGTCAATTGGGTAATCGACTGTAAACGTTGATAGATATCTTCCACTTCCGGCAGCAAGCGCCGCCCTTCTGCGGTAACAACCATCCCCTGCGCACGCCGTTCGAACAGGGCAAAGCCAAGCTGCTGCTCGGCGTGATTCAGCACCCGGCTAACATTCGGCTGCGACACATTGAGCAGGCGCGCCGCCGCACTGATGCTGCCGGTCTGCACAATCGCCTGAAAGACTTCAATATGCCGCAGCCGCATGGTTATTCGCCCCAGGTGGCTTCAAGTACGCGCAGCCAGTTGCCGTGGCAAATCTTCTCCAGCAGCGCGTGCGAATAGCCGCGTGCCGCCAGCGCCTGCACCAGCAGCGGGAATCCGGCCACGTCTTTCAGGTCGCCCGGCATGGTTGCGCCATCGAGATCCGAACCAAATCCGACGCCATCTTCACCGACTTTTTCCAGCAGATACTCGACGTGACGCACGATGGCATCAACGCCGGTCGGCGCATGGCGATCGCCATCTTCGCGCAGGAACGGCACTGCAAAGTTAACCCCGACAAAGCCGTGAGTTTCGGCAATCGCTGCCAGCTGGCGATCGGTGAGATTACGTGACTGCGCGCTTAGCGCATGCGCGTTGGAGTGGCTCGCCACCAGCGGTGCATCGCTGATCTCTGCGGTGTGCCAGAAGCCTTTCTCATCCATGTGCGACAGATCGACCATGATGCGGCGGCGATTACAGTCACGCACCAGCTGCTTGCCCGCCGCCGTCAGGCCGTTGCCGACATCCGGGGACGAAGGATAGAGGAACGGCACGCCCTCGCCGAACTGATTCGGACGGCTCCACAGCGGCCCCAGCGTACGCAAACCGCTGGCGTAGAGGATATCAAGCAGCTCGCCATCGCTATCGAGTGCTTCCGCGCCTTCCACGTGCATCACCACCGCTAATACGTTGTGAGCCATGCAGTGGCGAATATCGCGCACGCTGCGGCAAATCTTCACCTGGCCATTTGAGGCCTGCTCAATGCGCAGCAGCAGCGCCAGCATGGAAAAGGTGGCGTCGCGCGCAGCGCTGATAATTTCCTGCGGAAAATTTGCGAGGTCTGGCGCACTTCTTGCAATCAGAGGGTGGGACGGTACCCAGGTGGCGAAAATGCCACCTAACATATTTCCCTGACGGATACGCGGAAAATCCATTTGGCCGCTGTGGGTGCCCGTAAAAAATGCCTTAACTGCGTCCGGCTGATGGTGCTGCCAGAGTTTATTCAGCACATCGTTATGGCCATCAAAAACCGGAATGGTGAAGGTTGTCGCATCAGACATGTTGTTCAGTTCCATGTTCGGGAGAAAGCGCAGCACTGCCAGCTGGCGGAGCAAATTGCACCAAAAAAGGGCGTGTGAAACAAAAGGCTTCGTGCCGGTATTAATCCTCCCGCACGCCAGGAAAGTCAAGACATAAAAACGCAAAATAACAATTTTTTATTTTAATTATCAATCAGTTGGGAGTTTACATGGTTACCAGAAGACGTTTTCTTGCAGGATGCACTGCCGTACCTGTTGTTTCCTACCTCAGCCTGAATTCCGCATTCGCCGCCACGCCACCCAGCATGCTGGTGATAGCGATGCAGCTCGATAACATCACCAGCCTCGATCCGCATGAAAGCTTCGAAGCCACCGGCGGCCAGATCTGCGGCAACCTGTATCAACGTTTAGTCACGCCCGATCCGCAACAAGCCGACAAAGTCATTGGCCAGCTGGCGCAAAGCTGGGACGTCAGCAGCGATAACAGCACGTATACCTTTCATCTCGATCCGGCGGCGAAATTCGCCGATGGTTCACCGCTCACCGCGGAAGATGTCGCATTCTCGATTGAACGTATCGTTAAGCTGGATAAGAGCCCGGCGTTTATCATCAACCAGTTTGGTTTCACCAAAGATAACGTGACGCAGCAGGTGACGGCGAAAGATGCCCACACCGTGGAGATGAAACTCGGTGCGCCAGCGGCAGAAACTTTCCTGCTTTACTGCCTGTCCGCTACCGTTGGCAGCATCGTGTCGAAGAAGGCTTGTCTGGCGAATCAGCAGAACAACGATTTCGGCAACGGCTGGCTGAAGCAGCACAGCGCCGGATCCGGTGCGTTTACGCTGCGCACCTGGAATGCCAGCGAAACGGTGATTCTGGAACTCAGCCCGCAATATGCCGCGCAGAGCAAAATCAAACGCGTGATCCTTAAACATATCGCCGACCCAGCGGCGCAGGCGCTGATGCTGAAGAAAGGCGATGTCGATGCGGCGTATGACCTCACCACCGAACAGCTGCTGCAGGTGAAAAACGACAGCAGCGTGGCGCTGGTGAATCAATCGCTGTCGGCCATCATGCTGATGTCGTGCAACACCAATAATCAATATCTGAAAAAGCCGCAGGTGTGGCAGGCGCTGAAGTGGGCGCTGGATTACGACAGCATCCAGAAAAACATTCTGTCGATGAGTTTTGTCACCCATCAGAGTTTCCTGCCGAGCGGTTTCCCGGCGGCGCTGGACGATACGCCATTCCACAACGATCTGGCAAAAGCCAAAGCGCTGCTGGCCGAAGCCGGTTATCCGGATGGCTTCGAAATCACTCTCGATCACTACTCGATGCAGCCGTACCCGGACATCGCGCAGGCAATTCAGACCCAGCTGGGCGCGATTGGCATCAAAGTGTCATTGATCGCCGCCGAAAACCGCCAGGTGCTGACCAAAATGCGCGCGCGTCAGCATCAACTGGCACTCACCGTGTGGGGCGCCGATTACTTCGATCCCAACTCCAACACCGAAGCCTTCTGCGTCAACACCGACAACAGCGATAACGCACGTGCGCGTACCCTGGCGTGGCGCTGCAGCTGGTCAGATGAACAGTTCAATAAACTGACCGAGCAGGCGCTGCACGAGCCGGATCCGGCAAAACGTATTGCCCTCTACCAGCAGATCCAGCAGCTGGGGCGTGAAAAGAGTCCGTTCATTTTCATGATGCAGAAGACCAAGAATGTCGCCACCCGCAAAGGCCTGGCGGATGTGCACATGACCGTGCTGGAGCAGTGGCCGTATGCGCAGGTGAAAAAAGCCTGATGCCGTTACTGAAGAGAATCGTCAGCACCCTGGGAAGCCTGGTGCTGACGCTGTTTGGTCTGTCGGTGTTGACCTTTTTCATCGGCCGCGTCATGCCCACCGATCCGGTGCTGGCGGCGGTCGGCGATAACGCACCACAATCGGTGGTGGAGCGCGTGCGGACGGAAATGGGGCTGGATCAGCCGCTTTACGTGCAGTTTGGTCACTACCTCAATCAACTGCTGCATGGCGATCTCGGCCGATCGATTCTTACCTCCAATCCGGTGAGCACCGATATCGCGCACTTCTTCCCCGCCACCATGGAACTGGCGACCGCAGCCATCATTATCGCTGCGCTCATCGGTATTCCACTCGGCGTATGGGCGGCGGTGCGTCAGGGTTCGTGGCTCGACCAAACCATTCGCGTGATCTGTCTCGCCGGCCATTCGCTGCCGGTGTTCGTGCTGGCGCTGTTGAGCCTGCTGGTGTTCTACGCGGTGCTTGGCATTGCGCCCGGTCCCGGCCGGCAGGACATTATCTGGCAGGATATGGTGCCGCAGGTGACCGGCTTCCTCACCATCGACTCGCTGCTGGCGGGAGAAATGGACGCCTTCTGGGATGCGCTGGCGCACATGGCGCAGCCGGTGCTGATTCTGGCCTACTTCAGCATGGCCTACATTACGCGCATGACGCGCACCTTTATGCTGAATGCGCTGAGCGGCGAATTCGTGATTACCGCGCGCGCCAAAGGGCTATCCTCGCGCCGGGTCATCTGGCGCCATGCCTTTCCCACCGTGGCGGTGCAGCTGGTGACGGTGCTGGCATTGACCTACGCCGGGCTGCTGGAAGGCGCGGTGGTGACGGAAAACGTCTTCGCCTGGCCGGGGCTGGGTCAATATCTCACCACCTCGCTGATGAACGCCGATATGAATCCGGTGGTCGGCGCGACGCTGCTGGTCGGCACCGTGTACGTGCTGCTCAACCAGCTGGCTGACCTTCTCTATCGACTTTGGGACCCGCGCGTAAAATGATCTTCTTCTCTCGAGACTGGCTGCTTGACGACACGCCAGCCAACCGCCGCCAGGCGGTGTGGGGCCGACGCTATCGCCTGTGGCTCAACCTGCGCAGCAATCCGCTGGCGATGATCGGCCTGCTGGTGATCAGCGTAATGCTGTTTCTGGCGCTGTTTGCGCCGTGGCTGACACCCTTTGATCCCGGCGTGCAGCATCTGGAAAACCGCCTCGCTGCGCCTTCTGCCGCGCACTGGCTCGGCACCGATGAGCTGGGGCGCGATGTCTGGACGCGCATTATCTACGGCGGCCGCACCACGCTCGGCATGGTGATCGCTGTGGTGCTGCTCACCGCGCCGCTCGGCCTGCTGATTGGCTGCATCGCCGGCTATGCGGGCGGCTTCGTTGATAAAGCGTTAATGCGCATCACCGATATCTTCCTCGCCTTCCCGCGTTTGATTCTGGCGCTGGCGTTTGTCGCGGCCCTGAAGCCAGGTGTGGAGAGCGCGATTCTGGCGATTGCCCTCACCTCCTGGCCGCCATATGCGCGCCTGGCACGCGCCGAAACCTTACAGTTTCGTCATAGCGATTTTATCGCCGCCAGCCGCCTGACCGGCGCTTCGCCGCTGCGCATTATTCTGCGCCACATCATGCCGCTGTGCGTACCGAGCCTGATTGTGCGGGTCACGCTGGATATGAGTTCCATCATTATCACCGCCGCCAGTCTGGGCTTTCTTGGCATGGGCGCGCAGCCGCCGTCACCGGAATGGGGCACGATGATCGCCACCGCGCGTCGTTTCCTGTTCAGTGAATGGTGGGTGCCACTGATGCCCTGTATCGCGATTTTCCTGACGTCGCTGGCGTTCAACTTTCTCGGCGACGGTCTGCGCGACGTGCTGGATCCTAAGGAGCGCTAAATGTTGGTGGAAATTAGTAACCTGCGCATTGCCTTCCGCTCGCGCAGCGAAACCTTTGAAGCGGTGCGCGGCGTCAGTTTTAGCGTTGGCCGCGAGAAGTTTGCGATTGTTGGCGAAAGCGGCTCTGGCAAATCGCTCACCGCGCGCAGCCTGATGCAGCTGCTGCCGGGCAATGCCGAGGTCAGCGCTGATGTACTGCGCTTTGATGGCATCGATCTGCGCGGTGCCAGCGAGAAAGTGATGCGCAAAATTCGTGGCAAGCGCGTCGGTTTTATCCTGCAGGACCCAAAGTATTCGCTCAATCCGGTGATGACTATTGGCCAGCAGATTGCCGAAGCCTGGCGCGAGCACAAAGGCGGCAGCCATAAAGCGGCGATGCAGGCGGCGATTGCGCTGCTGGAACAGGTGAAGATTCGCGATCCAGCTGCCGTGGCGAAACGCTATCCGCATGAAGTATCGGGCGGCATGGGCCAACGCGTGATGATTGCCATGATGCTGGCACCCGATCCGGAGCTGCTGATTGCCGATGAACCCACCAGCGCGCTGGATGCCACGGTGCAGGCCGAGATCCTTAAGTTGATTGACGAACTGGTGTCGGCGCGCGGCATGGGGCTGATCCTGATTAGCCACGATCTGCCGCTGGTGTCGCACTTCTGCGATCGTGTGGCGGTGATGTACGGCGGCCGCATCGTCGAGCTGCTCGACGCCGGGCAACTGCAGCAGGCACAGCATCCCTATACGCGCGGTTTGTTGGCCTGTTTGCCATCGCTGCGCCATGCGCGTGAGCGTTTACCCGTATTGCAGCGCGATGCCGCATGGCGGGAATAATTGGCAGGTCGCCATGAATGGCGCCCCTACGATCGTTCAGCGCGTTTTTGTAGGGTCGGCATTCATGCCGACCGTTTCCATGCCCGCACGGAGCATCCATGATTCAAATCGATAACCTGCACATCGCCTTCGGTGCGCACACGGCGGTGAATAACGTCAGCTTTGCGGTGGGTAACGGCGAAAGCTTTGGCCTGGTGGGTGAAAGCGGCTCGGGAAAATCCACCATTCTGCGTGCGCTCGCCGGGCTGAATGCCGACTGGCAAGGCAGCATGCTGTTTGGCGGCATGCAGCTCAGCGCCAAACGCAGCCGCGCTTTTTATCGTCAGGTGCAGATGGTATTTCAGGACCCGTTTGGTTCGCTGCATCCGCGCCAGACCATCGATCGTATCCTGCACGAACCGCTGCTGGTGCATCAGCTCGATCGCGCCGAGCAGCGCATCAGCCAGGCGTTAAGCGAAGTGGGTTTGCCGGCGGCGGTGCGTTTCCGCTATCCGCACCAGCTCTCCGGCGGCCAGCGCCAGCGCGTAGCGATTGCCCGCGCGCTGATCGCCGAACCGGAAGTGCTGCTGCTGGATGAACCTACCTCCGCGCTGGATGTGTCGGTGCAGGCCGAAATCCTGAATTTACTCAGCGATCTACGCAGCGAGCGCAAACTCACCTACATTATGGTGACGCATAACCTCGCGGTGGTAACGCACCTGTGTCAGCGCATTGGCGTGATGCAGCACGGCGAGATGGTGGAGCAGCTGAGCGCCGACGATCTGCGCGCGCGACGCATCCAGCATCCGCATACCGCCCAACTTTTCGATCTCAGCATGACGCTGGAGGAACCGGCATGACCGCTAACTGGCAACACGCTGCGGATATCGCACAACAGATTACCGAGAGCTGGCAGCAGCCGGGCGCGCCGGGCGGCGCAATCGTGCTGTTTGATGCGCAGCAGATTCACGCCACCCACTGCGCTGGCCTGGCCGATTTGGCGCAGCAAACGCCATTCAGCGCCGACAGCGTGGTGCGCTTCGCCTCCATCACCAAACATATCTTTGCCGCGTTGGTAACCGGCCCCGGCCGCCGCTATCTGCAGCTTGATGACACGCTGGCGCAGCATCTGCAGCAGCTCAGCGGCGCCAACGGGCAGATTACCGTTGGCCAGGCGCTGGACATGAGCAGCGGCCTGCCGGACGTGCGCGAAACCTTATCGCTGCTGGGATTGTCGGTGTACAACGCGACGCGCGCCGCCGACCTGTTAGATTTTATCGCGCGTGAAGGCGAGCTCAATTATCAGCCCGGCAGCGAAATTTCTTACACCAACACCGGCTACCGGCTGGTGGAAGAAGCGCTAAAAGCCAAAGGCGTACGCTTCAACGATTTGCTGCAGCAGTACATCAGCGATCCGCTGGATATCAACCTGATTGCGCCGGAAAGCTGGTTCGATATCGTGCCCGGTTTAGCGCCGGGTTACTGGCAAAACGGCGACCATTGGCAGCTCGCCAGCGCCGGTTTGCATCTCTCGGCTTCGGGCAGCGTAACCGGCAGCCTCAATCATCTGACACGCTGGCTGCAAAGCCTGCTGGCCGATAGCGGACCGGGCGCGGGCGTGCTGCAGCGCCTGACTGCACCGCGCAATCTCAACGATGGCCGCACCAGCGGTTACGGTTTGGGCATTACCAGCTCGACGCTTGGCAGCCAGACGCTGTTTGGCCACGGCGGTTCGCACGCCGGTTATAAGAGCTATTTTCTGCTGCATCCGGAGCTGAAAATCGGCGTGGCGCTGGTCGCCAATCGCGAAGATGTCACCACTTCCGAAAGCGTGTTGCGCGTGATGGCGGCGCTGCTTAATCGCGAATTGCCGGAGAAAGGACACGATTTAACGCCGGGGCTCTACGTGGCGGAAGACGCCGCCGATTGGCTGGAGATCAAGGGCGTGACTGCCACCTGGCTTGGCGCAGGCGAAACGCTGTGGCGCGATGATGCGCACGGCGATGCGGTTTCGCTCTCCAGCACCTTTCCGATGCAGTTGCGTCACGAGGGCGCGGCGATTGTCGGTGAAATTGGCCATGTCGCACGACGTTTTGTGCCGGTGCAGCCCGACCAAGCCAGCCTCGATAATCTGCAGGGCCGCTGGTTCGCGCCGCAGTGGCGCAGCGAGTTGGTGGTTGAAGGCGATAGCTTGCTGATGGGCATCGGTCCGGCGGCGATTCGTGCCCGGTTACAGTCGTTAGGCGGCGATCGCGTACTGGCCACCGCGCAGGATGGACCCTGGGAGAAACGTTTTGTGATTGCGCGCGCAGGCGACACGCTGCAGTTAATGTTGAACCGCAGCCGGGTGGTGAGGTTTAGCCGTTAAACCAGGTGCGCATAAATGCGCACCCTACAAGACCGGCTCGATTCTGTCGTAGGGTCGCCATTAATGGCGACCGCATTGCACGCGTTTACGCCAGGTGCGCATTAATGCGCACCCTACAAAACCGGCTCGATTCTGTCGTAGGGTCGCCATTGATGGCGACCGCATTCAGACCACGCGGTGACGCAAGCGGCCGATTTTCTCGATCTCCACTTCAATCTCATCGCCGGGGAACATAAACAGCGGCGGCGTACGCTTTTTGCCCACGCCACCCGGTGAACCGGTGATGATCACATCGCCTGGCGACAGCGGGCTGAACGCTGAAATGTACTCAATGATCTTCGCCACCGGATGCACCATGCTGGCGGTGGTATCGTTCTGCACTTCGCGCTGATTCAGCCAGGTTTTAATTGCCAGCTGCTGTGGATCGGGGATCTCATCGGCGGTGGTCATCCACGGCCCAAACCCCCCGGTTTGCTGCCAGTTTTTACCGGCGGTGAACCAGGTAAACTGCATGTCGCGCACCGTGGCGTCCATAAAGCAGCTATAGCCAGCAACGTGCTGCAACGCATCGGCGGCCTTCACCTGATAGGCCGCTTTGCCAATGACCACCGCCAGTTCGCCTTCGTAATCAAACTCCTGCGTAGTGGCCGGTTTCAGCAGCGGCTGTTCGTGCGCCGCCAGCGAATCCGCAAAACGCACAAACAGCGTGGGCGCTTCAATCGTCTCAGCAAACTCTTTGCGTTTGTCGGCGTAGTTCATGCCAACGCAGAACACTTTGCCCGGATTTTCCACTACCGGCAGGAAGCGAATGGCGCTAAACGGATGATCAACGGGTTGCGCAAGGTAGGCATCAAGATCGCTCAACGCGCCGCGTTGCAGCAACGTTTTGAGATCCGGGCAGTCCGCACCGAGGCGCGCACCGATATCAATCACACCTTCCTGCTGCACAATACCGTAACTTTTTCTTTGCTGGTCAATAAGATAAAAACTGCAGAGCTGCATGACTGCCTCGTTGTTATAGATAAATTGCGCGCAGGTTAGCAAAATTCAGCAGGAGATGCGGACCGACCTGCTGATTTAGCGGTCGCCATAAATGGCGCCCCTACGTGTTGCATGTGGCAACGTCGTAGGGTGCGCATTAATGCGCAATTACGACTGCGTGCTCGCCAGATAGGAGAAGGCGCTCAGCAGGCCGATCAGCGTGTTCATCTCATCCGCGCGATAGCCGACGGTCACCGCATCAATGCGCGTCACGCCGGGAATCAGGCTGAACAGATCCGCCAGCACCGGTTTGCTGGCCTGCAGCTGCATCTCATAAGGCGCGCTCAGGCGCGTGGTGCTGACCTGCCGTTTACGCTGTACGGCGGCGGTCGCCGCTGCGCGAATAACGTTTTGCGCCGCCTGCGGGCTGATGGATTCCGCGCAGGTGTGCGAGATGGCGCGTTTCACACAGACGTAATCCACCGAGGGATAGTGCTCCGCCATCCAGCCTTTAAGCTGATCGTCACCGCTCACCAGCCACAGCGGCGTGCCCTGTTCGGCCGCCGCGGCCGCGTAGATGTCGCTTTCACCCATCACTTTACCGTTGATGTGAATACGCCAGAATGCGCGGCCGTTAATGGTGTGCGCCAGCACGCCAGGCTCGCCCGCCGCGCTGTGGTAGCCGATAAAGAACAGGCCATCAAACGGCTGCTGTTCAATGCCTTCCACCATCGATAAACCGCGTGGTTTGCCCTGCACCATGCGCGCACGCGGATCGATATTTTCCGCGCGCAGGTTGGTCATCTGCGCGTGGCTGTCGGCTACCACCACTTCGGTGGCGCCACCGGTGAAGGCACCGTCGATGGCGGCATTGACTTCCTGTTCCATTAGTCCGCGCGCCAATTGATATTCCGCGTGGCCAGGTGAACACTGTTCCGGGCGCATCACGCCCGCGGTGCCTTCGATATCGGCTGAGATGAAGATTTTCATGGGGTTGGGGTTCCGTGCGGTTATTAGCAGAGGCCGCCATGAATGGCGACCCTACGGGCCTGTGGTGTTTTTTGTAGGGTCGGCATTTATGCCGACCGGGACGACAGCGCCAATCGATCCAAAACGTCGCTTAACGACGGACGATAATGCCTGCGGAAACCGGTGACGGCTTCGGCGCTCAGCAAGGCATCCAGCACCGCGTGTTCGGTGGCATCGGCGGCGGCGGCGAGCAGCGGTTCCAGCGTGGATTCTTCCGGCGGTTGTGGCCGGGGCTGGGTGGAAAACGCCACAGCAATATCGCCCGAGCCGTGGCCCCAATAGCTGCCCAAACGCCCTAAACCGGCACCTGCGCGTTTGGCGACGCGCTTCAGTTGGCGCGCATCAAGCGGCGCATCGGTCGCCATAATAATGATGATGGAACCGGCATCGCGCTGCGGCGTCAGTTCCGGCAGCAGCGGCGCAATCATCTCGCCAAGGCGCACGCCGTCCAACGTCAGTGCGGTTAAGGCACCAAAGTTGGCCAGCACGAATACGCCAAGCGTGGCATTGAGCGACGGAATCAGGCGCGATGCCGTGCCAATGCCGCCTTTTAAACTGAAGCAGCTCATGCCGCGCCCGGCACCGACGCTGCCACGCGCAAAATCGGCGGTGGCGTTATCCAGTGCCTGTTGCGCCATGGCTTCCGTTATTGCCAGCGCCTGAATGTCATTCAGCCAGCCGTCGTTGCACTCCAGCGCCAGCGGATTGACCGTCGGCAAGCTGCGGCCCAACTCGTGGTTGCGGCTGATGGCATCGCGCACCAGCGTGGTAAATAGCGTGCCCACCGCCAGCGTGTTGCTGAGCAAAATCGGCGTCTGCAGCACGCCCAACTCTTCAACCTGCACCAGGCCAACCGGCTTTGCGAAACCGTTGAACACCGCAGCCGCACAGGGCAGCGGCTGAGTAAACAGATTGTCGCCCGGCGGCACAATCGCGGTGACGCCGGTTTGCCGCTCGCCGTCCGCCAGCGTGTAATGTCCGACGCGCACGCCCGGCACATCGCTGATGCGATTAGTGGCACCGCTAACGCTGCGCGGTTGTCCCAGCTGGCGCTCGCTGCGCCAGCGTTGCAGCAGCAGATCGCGCTGTTGTTGTTGAAAATCCATACTTAGCTCTTCAGTTTAGGATCGAGCGTGTCGCGCAGCGCGTCACCCAGCAGGTTAAACGCCAGCACGGTAATGAATATCGCCAGACCTGGAAACACACTGACGTGCCACAAGCCAGCCATCATCATGCTGCGGCTCATCGCCAGAATATTGCCCCACTCCGGCACATCTGGTTCAGGGCCGAGGCCGATAAAACTCAGCCCGGCAGCAGTGAGAATACTGGTACCGATACGCATGGTGAAATAGACAATCACGTTAGAGAGCGTGCCTGGCAGAATATGGCGCAGCAGAATCACGCGATCCGGCGCGCCGGCGCAGCGCACCGCTTCGACATACGCCGCCTGCTTTAACGACAGCGTGGAAGCACGCACGATGCGGGCAAACACCGGCACGCTGAAGATGGCCACCGCAATGATGACGTTATTCAGTCCCGGCCCGAGAATCGCTACCACCGCAATCGCCAGCAGCATGCCGGGAAAGGCGAAGAGCACGTCGGAGCCGCGCATAATCAGCATATCGATCCAGCGGCCATAATAGCCCGCCAGCAGGCCCAGCAGTACGCCGACTATCATGCCGAGCGTCACCGACAGCACGCCAACGTACAGCGAAATGCGTGCGCCAAAGATAATACGACTTAACAAGTCACGGCCAAGTTCGTCGGTGCCCATCCAGTGCGTGCTGGACGGCGGTGATGACAGCGCCATCCAGTCCGGTGCCATTGGATCCCAGGGCGCCAGCCACGGTGCGAAGACGGCCACCAGCACCAGCAGCAGCACAAAACCGCCGGAAACCAGCGCCAGCGGATTACGCACCAGCGCGTGCAGGAAATCACGCCACGGCGAACGGATCGCCTCCTGCGCGTGGGCAGGCAGAGATTGCAGACTCATTACGGCTCCTGTCGCAGGCGAATCGCTGGGTTGACCACGGCATACAGCAGATCGACCAGCAGGTTAATCACAATAAATTCAAACACGAACAGCATCACTAACGCCTGGATCACCGGCTGATCCTGCGCCTTGATCGACTCGATCAACAGCCAGCCTAATCCCGGCCAGTTGAAGACGCTTTCGACCACAATCGATCCGCCGAGCAGAAAACCAAACTGCAAGCCGAGCATGGTGATCACCGGGATCAATGCATTGCGCATCACGTGTTTCCACGTCACCAGCCGATTACGCAGCCCTTTGGCTTTGGCGGTGCGCACGTAATCTTCCTGCGCCACTTCGAGAAACGCCGAGCGGGTGAAGCGCGCCATCACCGCCGCCACCGATGATCCGAGCGTGATGGCCGGTAATACGATGTCGCTGGGTTGATTGAAGCCGCTGACCGAAAACAGGCCAAACGGCATGGCGACGAACTGGATCAGCAGCAGGCCCAGCCAGAAAGTCGGCATCGAGATGCCGCCCACGGCGACGCTCATCAACGTCCAGTCCTGCCATTTACCGCGTTTCAGCGCGGCAAACACGCCGAGGAACAGGCCGAGCATCACCGACCAGGCAAAACCCGCCAGCGCCAGCCACATCGTCGGCATAAAGCCTTGTTTAATCACTTCCAGCACCGGCTGCTGGGTGCGATAGGTGACGCCAAGATCGCCGCGCAGCAGGCCGCCGATCCAGTTGATGTATTGCTGCGGTAGCGGATCGTTAAGTCCGAGATGCTGGCGCGCAGCTTCCACCGCGGCTAAAGGCGCATCCGGCCCGGCGTAGATGCGCGCCGGATCGCCGGGCAGCAGCTTGATGAAGCCGAAGACCAGCAGCGAGACCACCAGCAGTACGGGGATCATCTCCAGCAGTCGACGAATGATGTATGCGAACATGCGGTTCCTTTTGGTTGGGTGCGGTTATTGCCCTCACCCTAGCCCTCTCCCGCTTGCGGGAGAGGGAATAGATCGTGCTAGCTCTCTCCCGCAAGCGGGAGAGGGAGTTATTCGTCCCCTCTCCCGCTTGCGGGAGAGGGTTAGGGTGAGGGCTTTACTTAAACGCCGCCTGATTAAACAGGAAGTTACCATCCGGCAGCATCGACACACCGTTCAGCGTGCTGCGCTTGCCAACCAGATTGTCTGGCGTGCCGAGGAAGGCCACCGGTGCCTCTTTCCACAACACTTTCTGCGCTTCAGCGTATGCCTCGCCACGTTTGGCCGGATCGGCGGTGGCTAAACCTCCGGCAATCGCTTTGTCGGCTTCGGCATTGCTGAAGTACGAAACGTTGTACGAGGTTGGCACCCAGGATTCGGTGGCATAGAGTGGACGCAGCGCCCAATCGGCATCACCGGTTGAGGTCGACCAGCCGCCGTAATAGAGGTCAAATTCCGCCTGTTTCGGGTCTTTCACGCCCC
This sequence comes from Candidatus Pantoea floridensis, assembly GCF_900215435.1. Taxonomy (NCBI): domain Bacteria; kingdom Pseudomonadati; phylum Pseudomonadota; class Gammaproteobacteria; order Enterobacterales; family Erwiniaceae; genus Pantoea; species Candidatus Pantoea floridensis. The sequence goes on along the minus strand of NZ_OCMY01000001.1, from coordinate 2,133,947 downwards.
ACAGTTTGGCGTTGCGCGTGCCAGAATCCATCGGCGTGACCGTGGCGCGAATGCCCACCGTTGCCAGCTGCGCTTTGAGCACCTGCGCGGCACGCACGCTGGCGGTGGCGTTGGTGACCCACACTTTCAGGTCGAGGCCGTTCGGATAACCCGCTTCCTTCAACAGCGCTTTGGCCTCATCCGGCGCATAGCGATAGTTCGGCGCGCTCTGCTTCTGATAGAACTGCACGCCTTGCGGAATCGCCGAGCTGGCCGGTTTACCCATGCCGGCAAACGCCACTTTCAGCCACAGATCGCGGTCGATGGCGTAATTGATCGCCTGGCGTACACGTACATCGGCGAGCGGCTTGTGCTGGGTGTTGATCGCCATGTAGTAGAGGTAAATGCTTGGATCGCGCTGGATCGCCAGTTTGCTGTCGCTCTGCACGGTGGCGATCAGATCCGACGGCAGCGGCCAGATCGCATCAACCTGCCCCGATTTTAGTGCCGCGACGCGCGTGGCATCTTCCGGGCTGGGCGAGAAGATCACGTTATCCACCTTCGGCCAGCCCTTTTGCCAGTAGCCTTCGTACTTCGCTAAGCTGACAGCTTTACCCGGCTGCCAGCTGACGAATTTGAACGGGCCGGTGCCCACCGGATGCAGGCGCAGCTGCGCTTCTTCCGGATATTGCTTCAGGATTGCCGGGCTCCACATCACCGCCGACGGATGCGCCAGCGTGTTGATGAAGGCACCAAACGATTGGTTCAGCTCGATTTTTACCTGGTCCGGCGCCAGCACCGTCACCTTCTCAATCATCTTGTACAGGCTGTTGCGCTTGAGGCCTTTTTTCTGGTCGGCGAGGCGATCGAGGTTGGCTTTTACTGCTTCCGCATCGAACGGCGTACCGTCCTGGAAGGTGACGTCTTTACGCAGCGTCAGGGTAAATTCAGTGGCGCTGTCGTTGCTGGTGTAGCGGGTGGCCAGCCACGGCTGCAGCTTCATCTGTGCATCGAACTGGAACAAGCGCTCAAAGATGCCGCTCTGCACCGAGTAGCTGACGTTGTCGGAAGTATCGTGCGGATCGAGGCCGGTGATATCGGCATACATCGAAATGCGCAGATCCTGTGCCTGAGCAGCAGCGGCCAGCGAGAGGGTCAATCCCAGCGCAAGCGCCGTACGGCGGAAAATCGGGTTCATGAAATCTCCTGGTATTGAGGGTTAGCGCGAAACACAGTCAGCGACCCAGTGTTGCGGAGCAACCTGGCGATAACGTGGTTTGATGACCGTTTCTCCCACCTTGCGCAGCGGCGAAGGGATTTCGCTCTCTTCGAAAGTGCGGGGTTGCCGGTTCTGAGGATCGGCTACCGGCACCGAGGCCAGCAGACGTTGGGTATAAGGATGTTGTGGCTGGTTGAACACCGACTGGCGCGGCCCGAGCTCAACAATCTGGCCGAGATACATCACCGCCACGCGGTTAGCAATGCGTTCTACCACCGCCATATCATGCGAAATAAAAATCCACGCCACGCCGGTTTGCTGTTGCAGATCCATCATCAGATTGACCACCTGCGCCTGAATCGACACGTCCAACGCCGAAACGGCTTCATCGGCAATGATCACCTTGGGTTTCAACGCCATAGCGCGCGCAATGGCGATACGCTGGCGCTGGCCGCCGGAAAATTCGTGCGGATAGCGCCGCGCATGTTCCGGCAGCAGTCCCACGCTTTTTAGCAGCGCATCGACCTGCGGCGAGGCCTCGTCCAGCGACTTCACCATGCCGTGCAGCAGCAGCGGCTCGGCAATGGTGAAACCAACCGTCAAACGCGGATTAAGTGAGGCGTAGGGATCCTGAAATACCATCTGAATTTCACGGCGCAGCGGTTGAAACTGTGCCTCTTTCAGGTTGGCGATTTCATTGCCCTGAAAATGGATGCTGTCGGCGTCGCTGTTAATCAGCCGCATCAGCGCGCGTCCGGTCGTAGACTTACCGCAGCCGCTTTCGCCGACAATCGCCAGGGTTTCGCCCGGCCACAGGCTGAAATCGATCTGCTCCACCGCGTGCACCTGATGGGTCAGCGCCGAGAAAATGCCGCTGCGAATCGGGTAGTACACTTTCAGACCACGCACATCCAGCAGTGGCGTTTGGTCGTAGCGCGCGGTGCGCTGCTCGCTGCGATCGTTGGCCTCGCTGCCCAACAGCGGAAAGCGCTGCGGCCACGCGTGTTCGCGCATATCGCCGAGTTTCGGCACCGCGGCGAGTAATGCTTTGGTGTAAGGATGCTGCGGCGCACTGAAGATGTCGCTGACCGTGCCCTGCTCAACCACTTCGCCACGTAGCATTACCACTACGCGATCGGCGATTTCGGCCACCACGCCCATGTCGTGGGTGATAAACAGCACCGCCATCTGCTTCTCGCGCTGCAGGTCGCGCAGGATGTGCAGAATGCGCGCCTGCACCGTAACGTCCAGCGCGGTGGTCGGCTCATCGGCAATCAGCAGCTGCGGATCGCAGGCCAGCGCCTGGGCAATCATCACGCGCTGGCGCATGCCGCCCGACAGCGAATGCGGATAACTTTTCATCACGCGATCCACATCGGCAATACGCACCTGGCGTAATAACTCACGCGCGCGCGCCTCGGCCTGGCTTTTGTCGCAAATCTGGTGGTCACGCAGCGCTTCAGTCAGCTGATCGCCAACGCGTAATACCGGATTGAGCGAGGTCATCGGCTCCTGAAAAATCATCGCCATCTCACGGCCACGCAAAGTGCGGCGCTGAGCTTCAGTAAGGTTGGCCAACTGATGGGCGTTGCCCTGGCGATCGCGAAACTGCATGCTGCCGCGATCGATGCGCCCAGAGGCGGCCAGCAAGCCCATCACCGCCAGCGAAGTGACCGATTTTCCCGAGCCGCTTTCGCCCACCACGGCGACAATTTCGCCCTGATGAATGTTAAAACTGATGCCCTTCAGCGCCTGATTCTCGCCGCTGCGGCCGCGAAAACTGACGCTGAGATCCTGAATCGCGAGCACCGGCTCAGAACCGGCAACGCTGGCGGCGTAGGGGGTAAGTAAAGTGTCCGTCATCGTTGCTCCGCGTGCGGGTTACAGCCAGATTCGGCCTTGAGCGTAAGAAAGGAACGGCGAGCTGTCGGCGGCCAGCCAGATCGGGCCATCGAGATCGACATGTTCGGCGGCTATCGCCACCGGCAGCGCCGCCTCCATCGCCAGCGATGAGCCGAGCATGCAGCCCACCATCAGCCGCATATCGCACTTCTGCGCCTCTTCCACCATCGCCAGCGCTTCGGTGAGCCCCCCGCACTTATCCAGCTTGATGTTGATCATCTCGTAGCGATTGCGCAGCGGCGCGATGTCTTCTCGCGTGTGGCAGCTCTCATCGGCACAGATTGGAATCGGGTGCGCAAACCGCTGCAGCGCCTGATCCTGGCCCGCCGGCAGCGGTTGCTCGACCATCGCGATGTTGTAGCTAACCAGCGCATTGAGCAGGCTGGGCAGATCGACGCCCGACCAGGCTTCATTGGCATCAATGATTAAGGTAGCGCGCGGCGCGGCCTGACGGATCGCCGCGACTTTTTCAAGAATCTCGTCGCGATTAAGTTTGATTTTCAATAGGATGGCACCGCGCGATACCGCATCGGCAGCCGCGGCGGCCATGTTCTCGATGGAATCGAGGCTGAGAGTTTCGGCGGTAATCACCGAAGGCGGCTGAGCGCGACCGCACTGTTGCCACAGCGTGTGCTTCGCCAGCGCGGCATCCAGGCGCCACAGCGCACAGTCCAGCGCATTACGCGCTGCACCCGCAGACAAACGGCTTTGCAGATCGAGGCGGCTCAAGCCCGCTTCAATGTCGGCGCGCAGCGTTTCCAGTTCAGCGTTGACGCTTTCCGGCGTTTCATCGTAGCGCGGCGTTGGCGTACATTCGCCCCGACCAATGAAGCCGTTCTGCTCCAGCGTCACGCGAATCACCGTGACCGCCGTACGCGTGCCGCGCGAGATGGCAAATGGACGCGCCAGCGGCAGCTCCAGCACTTCAATCTGCATGCGCCGCATGTTAGCCACGCTCCTGCAGCAGCGCGGCGATATCCGCCATGCCAAATCGCACCGGATCGGTGGCCGGCACGCCGAATTCAGCGCTGATTTCGCTGCAGTAGGCGCGCGCTTCCTGTTCGCTATAGTTCGAGGTGTTGATGGCAAAACCGGCCAGTTGCACAACCTCGCTGGTGACGTGCGCCGCGCGCAGGTTGGCTTCGACACAATCCTTCAGGCTCACCATCGGCTGATGCGGCAGATGACGCATATGCGGACGGCCCATTTCGTGACACATCACCAGCCAATGCGGCTGTGCACCGTGGATCAGTCCCATACTGACGCCGGCGTAAGAGGGATGGAACAATGAACCCTGGCCTTCAACGATATCCCAGTGATCGGCATCATTGGCAGGCGACAATGCTTCGGCCGCACCGGCGATGAAGTCGGCAATCACCGCGTCAATCGCAATCCCTTCGCCTGCCACTAAAATGCCGGTCTGACCGGTAGCGCGGAAATCGGCTTTCATGCCGCGTTCGCGCATCGCCGCTTCCAGCGCCAGCGAGGTGTACATTTTGCCCACCGAGCAGTCGGTGCCAACAGTAAGCACTCGCTTACCTGTACGCTTTTTACCACTTCCCACGTTCAGTTTTGGACGCATATGGCGCAGGTCAAACAGCTTAACCCCTTGCGCTTCTGCTAACGCGACCAATTCCGGTTCATCGACTAAACGGTGGTGCAAGCCGCTGGCGACGTTCATCCCGGCAGCAATGGCGCTTTTCACCGTGTCGAGCCAGTGTGTTGGCAGGTAACCACCGGCATTGGCGGTGCCAAGCACCAGCGTTTTGGTGCCGCGCGCTTTGGCGGCGGCGATATCCAGTTCTTCGAGGCCAAGGCTAACGGTGCAGCCTGGCAGTTTGATTTCGCCAACGCACTGCTCGGGTCGCCATACCTGAATGCCGCGCGCGGTTTTAGCGGCCAATGGATCGGTAACGTCGCCGAGGAAGAGTAAATAAGGTTGAGGGATAAGCATGATGTTTCTCGTTTCAGACGGTTTATAGGGCCTGAGCTGACTATTTCATGCAGAAGAAAAGGTGACGAATGCTTGTTTAGTAGCGGGGTATAACCTGCGGCTATAGCCAGATCGAAATGTGATGACTGAAGGGATAAATCAATGAATTAGGGAGAGAATTACGGCAGAAGTGGTGAGAGCGATAAGAAAACAGTTGATAACCACAGGTCGATCCCTGACCGCGATTATCGAGGGTATGCTGGGGAGATCTTAATTAAGCGCGCCCGGCGGTACGTGTTTGAAGGTTTCGACATAAGAACGGAACACGTAGCGGAAAAAGCGTTTCATAAGGCACCTGGTTCAAAAATTGTTGAAGAAATACGCAAAAAGTATAGCGTCTGAGCGTTTTTACCGCAATTTTTTTTGAAGTAGATCACAGAATGGGGGTTTATTGCGGGTTTGCGGTGGTCGCCATGAATGGCGCCACTACGGTAGGCGCAGGTGAAGTTGTAGGGTGTGCATTTATGCGCACCAGGGGCAGCAGCGGGCTTAGCTGAACCAGCCCATGTGCTCGCTTAAAATGGTGCAGCCAATACTGATCAGTACCACGCCACCGAGGACTTCAGCCCATTTGCCCATCACCGGACCAATAAAGCGTCCTACCAGCACGCCGGTGGTCGCCATCACGGTGGTCGCGGCGCCAATGGTAACGGCGGTCATAATGATATTAACCTGCAGGAACGCCAACCCAACACCGACCGCCAGCGCATCCAGGCTGGTAGCAACGGCGGTTAATGCCAGCACCATAAAACCGTGCCGCTGCGGCGCTTCGCAAGGCTCATCGGCCGTTTGACGGAAACCTTCCATGATCATACGACCGCCCAGTATGGTTAACAGGCCAAACGCTACCCAGTGATCCCACGCCATAACGTAGCGGCTGGCCGCGAGACCAATCGCCCAGCCAATCAGCGGCGTCAGCATTTCGATCACGCCAAAGATTAAGCCAGTACGCAGCGCTTCTTTGAAATTCGGGCGATGCAATGATGCGCCTTTGCCCAGTGCTGCGGCGAAAGCGTCCATCGACATACCAAAGGCCAGAATCAGGGTTGCGATAAATGTCATGGGTTTTCAATCAATGCCGCGGAACAGGCCCTAAAGCCGCTACTTCTCCGCATTTATTGTTCAGTAATGAAAAAGTGCGCGCAGTCTAACATGCTAAAACGCCAAAAAAAAGACAGTAAAATCAGGGATTTAAGTATAGCAAAGGCTATAACTCTTAACTTCCGCTATTTTTGTCGCTAAGTGAATGGAATAGAAGAAATTTCTTAGCGCGATCCGGCACGGGGATTGCACCGTAGCGCCCTTTTATGCGCTAATGCCGACGCTAACTGATTTGGAAGATGACCATGAATAACCCATTCGAAACGCTGATTATCCCGGGTGGCATTCTGCTGCTGGGCTTTCTCTCCGCTCTGCTGCTGCCCGCGCCCTCGTTTGGCATTGAGCTGGCAAAACGGCTGCAGGAAAGTTTGCATCTGATGGATGTTAATCAGCTGTATACGATTGTTTTTAGCCTGTGGTTTTTGCTGCTGGGTGCCATTGAGTTTTTCGTCATTCGTTTCCTGTGGCGACGTCGTTCGCGTTGATCGCTCTCCGCATGGTGATGCATTTTTCTTCTGCAGGAGTCGCCTCCTCATACCAAAATTCATCACCACAAAATTGTAACATTACTTTTACACAGACTGGCTAAATATTGAGCACCACAAATTCCGCATAAATAATCAATCCACCAAAAACAGATAAAAATCATTGACTTAAATTGTGATACATGTCACTACACCTCTCCTTCCCCCATAACAACACTCACAAAGCCATAACATTCACATTACGATAAGCATCTGATTAAGAGATAAAAATCCCTTATGGCAGCGGGGTTGAGCTGATTAATTCTTATGCTGAATCATTTCCGCCTTTAAAAAATAAACAAACGTTTAATTCCGATACGAGAATGTTATATTCGAATGCATATGCATAACGTGCAGTTAACCGTTATCGTCCCTATGACTTATACCTGAGTCTTAACCTTTGAGAAGTAGCACCACGCGCTCGAAAGAAGCGCGGCTATTTCGCCTGCGAACCTGTTGAGCTTCAGGTCAACAGAGAGAGGAGATGTCGCCTCATGAGTACTACTGCGGTAAATCTGGCGCTCGCCGCCGCTGGCAAGGAAAGCGCACACCTTCAGGACCGAAAAGACGTCGACGTACTGCTGATTGGCGCAGGCGTGATGAGTGCGACCCTGGGCACATGGCTGCAGGATCTCGAGCCTGACTGGTCGATTGAGATGGTTGAACGTCTTGATGACGTTGCCGTTGAATCCTCTAATGGCTGGAACAATGCGGGAACCGGCCATGCCGCGCTGGCGGAGCTGAACTATACGCCGCAAAAGGCGGATGGCAGCATCGACATCGCTAAAGCGGTGGCGATTAACGAATCGTTCCAGATTTCGCGCCAGTTCTGGGCCTATCACGTTCAGAAAGGCAACCTGCGCAATCCTAAAAGCTTTATCCACAGTACGCCGCACATGAGTTTCGTCTGGGGCAACGATAACGTTGAATTTCTGCGCAAGCGCTTCAATGCGTTGCAAAAAAGTACGCTGTTCCGCGGCATGAGCTATTCAGAAGACCGCGATCAAATCACCCGCTGGATTCCGCTGGTGATGAACGGGCGTGACAGCAAGCAGAAAGTTGCCGCCACCTGGACCGAGATGGGCACCGATGTGAACTTCGGTGAAGTGACGCGTCAGCTGATTGCTGCTTTAGAGAAGAAAGCCAATTTCCGCCTGCGTCTGCGCCAGGAAGTGCGTGACATTAAGCGCCTGAGCGACGGCCGCTGGCAGGTCAGCCTGCATAATCTGGCCAGCGGAGAAAACCGTGTGCTGACTACGCGCCAGCTGTTTATTGGTGCGGGCGGCGCGGCGTTGCCGCTGCTGCAGAAATCCGGCATTCCCGAAGTGAAAGGCTACGCCGGCTTCCCGGTGGGCGGCTCTTTCCTCGTTACGGAAAATCCGGACGTGGTGAAACAGCACATGGCGAAGGTGTATGGCAAAGCCAGCGTCGGGGCACCGCCGATGTCGGTGCCGCACGTTGATACCCGCGTGCTGGATGGCAAGCAGGTGCTGCTCTTTGGCCCGTTCGCCACCTTCTCCACCAAATTCCTTAAGCAAGGTTCGCTGCTGGATATGTTCGGCGCGATGAATGGCAGCAACCTGAAACCGATGGTGCAGGTTGGCCTGAAGAGTTTCGACCTGGTGAAATATCTGGTTGATCAGGTGCTGCAAAGCGACAGCGATCGTATGGAAGCCTTGCGAGCTTACGTCCCGCAGGCGCAGCAGGAAGATTGGCGTTTGGTGACGGCAGGCCAGCGCGTGCAGATCATTAAAAATGACGAGAAAGAGGGCGGCGTGCTGCGTCTTGGCACCGAAGTGGTGACGTCTGAAGACGGTTCGATTTCGGCGTTGCTCGGCGCCTCGCCTGGTGCATCAACCGCCGCACCGATTATGCTCGAGCTGATGGCGAAAGCCTTCCCGGAGCACATGCGTTCACCGGAGTGGCAGACTAAAATCCGCATGGTGATCCCATCGTGGGGCCGCAAACTGAACGGCGATGTGGCGCTAACCGAGAAAGTGCTGGCCGACACCAGTCGCGTGCTGCAACTCGATTACGAACCCGTTGTTACACCGGATGCCGCCAACGATGAAGCGCGCGAAACGGCGCACGTGGTGGGGAAGTAATAAGGTGGTCTCAACCCAGGTCGCCATGAATGGCGACCCTACATTGTAGGGTGCGCATTCATGCGCACCGCAATCACTAGCTTAGCAGTACCGCGTCATACAGCATCCACGCCGTAGTTGCCACCAGCGATAACGCCATCAAACCGTTAAACGCCTGACGTTTCCACGCCACTTGCAGATGGCTGCGCAAGCGGTCGCCCAGCGCGGCCCAAATCAAAATGCACGGCAGATTCAACGCTGCAAATCCCAATAATACGGTCAGCACGCCGTTGCTGTTGGCGTACATCAGCGCCACGTTCGTCACCATCAGCCAGGCTTTCGGATTCACCGCCTGAAAACAGATACCGCCCACTAGCGTCATCGGGCGCGGGCGTTCGCGCAACGCCGGCGCCCCGGCGCGGAATATCTTCCATGAGAGCCACAGCAGATAGCTGCATCCGACCACTGTCAGCGGCAGGCGAATCGCGCCCATCCAGTGCAGCAACACATCCAGCGCCATACTTGCCAGCAGCATCTGTATCGCACAGCCCAGCAGGATGCCAAACAGCATCGGCAGCGTGCGCCTGAAGCCAAAGTTGACGCCTGAGGTCGCCAGTAACAGATTGTTCGGGCCGGGCGTGATCGACATAACGGTGACGTAGCTGAAGAATGAGGGATCGAGCATGATGCGCTTCCTGATGAACCAATGTTGCATTTATGCTAATGCGGAGCGCGCGATGGAAACAGAGACACAAAACTACTATTGTAATGGATACAGTTGTCTTAAAACTGAATTGTACCCATCACGCGCGGAGGCTTTTGTGTCCCTTCCTCTTTCATCCGGTCAAACGCTGTATCAGCAGCTGGTCGATAGTTTTGCCGAGTCAATTCATCAGGGCACGTTAAAGCCGGGCAAACGACTGCCGGCGATCCGGCGCGTGGCACAATCACATCAGGTTAGTATCAATACGGTGTTAAACGCCTGGCAAATCCTGGAAGATCGCGGCCTGATCGAATCACGTCCGCAATCGGGTTATTACGTGCGCGGCGTGCTGCCCGCCGTGACGCGTCCGGTTAAACCGCTTGCGGCAAAAATTAATGACCCCAGCTCGCAAAAGCTGGCGCTGATTGAGCAGGTGTTCGCCGCGCAGAATAATCCGGAGTACACCAATATCTCGCTCGCCTGTCCGCAGGATGGCACCTTCTATCCGGCGGCGCGTATCGGACGCATTACCGCCTCCATTTTGCGGCAGAATCCCAACATTATCGGGCGCTACGCGCTTCCGCCTGGTAGTGAGCGCTTACGGGAGGAGATTGCGCGCCGCGCGCTGCATAACGGCATCAATCTGCCGCCGCAGGAGATCACCCTCACCCACGGCTGCATGGAAGCGCTGCAGCTGGCGCTGCGTGCAGTAACCAAGCCCGGCGACTGCATTGGTCTGGAATCGCCAACCTATTTCTTCCTGTTTCCGCTGCTGGCGTCGCTGGGGCTGAAGGCGCTGGAAATCCCCACCGATCCGCAGCAAGGTTTGTCGCTGGATGCACTGGAGATGCTGCTGCAGGAGAAACGCATTCAGGCAGTGATCGCCATGCCCGGCGCGCAGAACCCGCTGGGTTATGTGATGCCGCTGGAGCATAAAAAGCGCCTGGCTAAGTTAGTGAATACTTACCACGTTCCGCTGCTGGAAGACGGCTTGTACGACGAATTGCAATTTGAGTGGCCGCTATCGCCGCCGGTGAAGGCCTTTGATAGCGACGGCTGGGTGATTTACTGCACCAGCTTTACCAAAACCGTGGCACCCGATTTTCGTATCGGCTGGACGGCCGCCGGCCGCTTTCATGAACGCATCGCCCAGCTTAAGGCAGTGTCCTCCATGGCAGAATCACGCCTGTTGAGCGAAACGCTGGCCGAGTTTCTTGCCAGCGGCGGTTACGATCATCATCTGCGCACGCTGCGGCGGCGCTATGCCGCAAATCTTGATGCCGCGCGCGGGATGCTGGCGCGCCACTTCCCACAGGGCACGCGCGCTACCCTGCCGCGCGGCGGATTTGTCTTTTGGGTAGAACTGCCGGGCAAAGTCGATACCGTGGAGATGTTTCATCGTCTGCTGCAAGAGCAAATCTGTGTAACGCCGGGAGCGCTCTACTCGCTGAGCAATCGCTATACGCACGCGCTGCGCCTCTCCTGCTGCTATCCGTTTGATGAGCGTTATACGTGGGCGTTGCAACGCACCGGCGCGCTGGCCTGCGAAATGACAGGCCTCGCGCCGGGGCAGGATCAGGGCTTGCCGTTGCGGCCCCAGGTGGTGTAAGGCTCACGCTCGGTCAGGCGCTCGTAATACGTTTGTACCGCCGGGAAGGGAGGATGCTCAAGCGGTGTTTCATACCAGCGATTCACCGCTAATCCCACGGGAATGTCTGCCAGCGAGAAATTGCGGCCTGCGACGTAGCGCCCGGTTTTTTCCAAATGCGCGTTGAGAATGTTCATGGTGTGCGTCCAGCCTTTGACGGCCGCCGCCAGCAGTCGGGGATCCTGATGTGCTGGCGAGTTGCGCACCAGTGACATAAATGCATAGCGCCAGGAGGTATTCAGCTCGGTGGCTTGCCAATCCATCCACTGATCGACCGGCGCACGGGCGCGCGGATTCTCTGGGTAGAGCCATTCGCCGCCGTTGCTATTAGCCAGATAGCGCAAAATAGTGTTGGATTCCCACAGCACGAAATCGTCCTCGATAATCACCGGGACCATTGCATTGGGATTGAGTGCCATAAACTCGGGCGAGTGCAGCGATTGCGGATCGTCGCCCCAGGGTTCAGATTCATACGCGATATCCAGTTCTTCGCACAGCCACAGAACTTTTCGCACGTTAATAGACGAAGTACGGCCAAGCACTTTTAACATTGCAGTCTCCAATTGCAGAATTCTTAATCTATTCATAGCCCTGTTGCTGGCCTTTCGCAATCGGCAGGATGTAAATCCGGATTTCAGACAACCTCAACGAGGAAGGAGTGACAATGCAGGTCGCATTTAAACAGGTGGATGTGTTTACCTCATCGGCGTTCAAAGGTAATCCGCTGGCGGTGATTATGGATGCGCAGGGATTAAGTGACGCGCAGCTGGCAGCAATCGCGCGCTGGACGAATCTGTCGGAAACCACCTTTGTGCTGCCGCCGCAAGATGAAGCGGCAGATTACCGCGTGCGCATTTTTACCGTAGAAGGTGAACTGCCCTTTGCCGGTCATCCAACGCTCGGCACCGCGCACGCGCTACTCGAAGCGGGTTGGCCGCTAAAAACGCCGGGCAAGATTGTGCAGGAGTGCGGCGTTGGCCTGGTTGAGGTGAAGATTAGCCACGACGGCGCGCTGGCCTTTGCAGCCCCCGCCGCCACCTTAACGCCTTTTAGCGATGCGCTGATGAGCAGTGCGCTCAACAGCGAAGCCTTTGATCTCAGCCAGGCACCCACCATCGTCGATATGGGCATTCGCTGGCTGCTGATTCCACTGAGCAGCGCGCAGGCGGTACTGGATGTGGTGCCCTCGGTGGCCGATTTACATCGTCTGCAACAGCATGCCGATGTTAACGGCACGATGATTTTTGGCGCGCTTCCCGCGGATGAAAACGAGCAGTACGAAGTGCGCGCGTTGCTGGTTGAGAATGGCAGTTTGACCGAAGATCCGGTTACCGGTAGCGCCAATGCGTGCCTGGCACGCTACTTCGCCGCCCAGGGCCAAACGCGTGATTATCGGGCGCGCCAGGGCAGCGTGATTCAGCGTGAAGGTCGCATTCAGGTGAGTTTTAGTGATGCAGCGATCTGGATTGGCGGCCAAACGGTGACGGTGATTGATGGGACGATTGCGGTGTAAGGTTGCCATTTATGGCAACCTGGCTGGCGTCGCGGTTTAATGAGGTCGCCATTAATGGCGACCCTACGGATTACAGTGCCTGGCCACCTGAGGCTTCAATGCGCTGCGCGGTGATCCAGCTGGTTTCATCGCTGAGAATTGCGCTAATGGCGTCACCAATATCATCCGGTAATCCCACACGACCCAGCGCAGTCACCGAAGCGATGTGGTCGTTGAGATCTTTGGTATCACGTACGTGGCCACCGCCAAAATCGGTTTCTATCGCTCCTGGCGCCAGAATGTTGACGCGGATGCGGCGTTCACCCAGCTCTTTAGCCTGATAGCGGGTTAATACTTCCATCGCGCCTTTCATCGACGCGTAAGTGCCAGAACCTGGCAGCGTCATACGCGTTAAGCCACTGGAAATGTTCAGGATGCGCGCACCATCCACCAGCAGTGGCAGCAGTTTCTGCGTCAGGAAATAGGGCCCTTTGAAATGCACATTCACCAGTGCGTCGAACTCATCTTCCGTGGTATCGGCAAAGGGCTTGTAGTGGCCGTGGCCGGCGTTGTTCACTAAATAGTCAAAGTTGTCACGCTGCCAGGTTTTTTGCAGCGCCTCTTTTACCTGGGCCACAAAGCCATCAAATTGCCCCGTGTCGCCAACATCCAGCTGCAGCGCCACTGCACGCGCGCCCAGCGCTTCAATCTGTTGTACTACCGCCTGCGCTTCTTCAGCATGGTTGCGATAGGTAAACAGGATATCGGTGCCTTTAGCGGCCAGTTTCAGCGCGCCATTTTTGCCTAAACCGCGATTTCCGCCGGTAATCAATGCAATTTTATGACTCATGTTTCGCTCCAGTTGGAAAATTGAACACGGGATAAGGATATTCGCGAATAATTGATCTATAAACGCAGAGGAATACGCAGCACTGTTTCACTAACAACAACAATCGGTGAACAACATGGATAAAATTCACGCAATGCAGGTTTTTGTGCGGGTGGCAGAAATGGGCAGTTTTACCCGTGCGGCAGAAAGTCTCGGTTTACCGAAAGGCAGCGTTTCACGCCAGCTACAGGCGCTGGAAAATCAAATGGGTACGCGCCTGCTGCATCGCACCACGCGCCGCGTGCATCTGACTCAGGATGGCCTGGTCTATTACGATCGCTGCCTCGATTTACTATCGATGCTCGACGACATAGACAGCCTGTTTCAGCACGATCCCGGCACTTTAAGCGGCAAACTGCGCGTGGATATGTCGGTGGCGATGGCGACCGGCTTTGTGTTGCCGCGCCTGCCGGAGTTTTTACAGCACTATCCTGGCGTGGAGATTGAGCTGAGCAGCAGCGATCGTCAGGTGGATGTGATTCGTGAAGGCTTTGACTGCGTGGTACGCGTGGGCGAGCTGAAAGATTCCGGCCTGATTGCGCGCAAAATTGGCACTCACGCTTTGATCAACTGCGCCAGCGCCGACTACCTTTCCCGCTTCGGCATGCCGGTGCGGCTGGAAGATTTGTCGCAACATGCGATGGTGCATTACAGCCAACAGCTTGGGCAACCTTCACAGGGCTTTGAGTATTTTGATGGCAAACAGTGTCATTACATTCAAACCGGCGGCGTGGTGACGGTAAACAGTACCGAGACCTATCGTGCCGCGTGTCTCGCCGGTCTCGGCATTATTCAGGTACCGGCAATTGGCGTACAGCCGCTGCTGGAATCAGGACAGCTGGTAGAAGTGCTGCATCACTTCCCGGCGAAACCGATGCCGATCTCGCTGCTTTATCCGCATCGTCGTAACGTGGCGCGCCGCGTGCGAGTGTTTATGGAGTGGCTCAGCCAAGTCCTACAAGAGTATGTGACATAAGACGCTATAATTGTATTTTCGCAGTGAACAGGATGACTATCGTCTATGACGGACAACACCCCTAAAGAGAGCGCGGCTGAGGCAGAAGCCAAGCCGCTGATTGATATCAAAACCGGTAATAAAACCGTAGATGGCTCGATCCAAAACGTTTCGCGCTTTGCCGCCTGGTTTCAGGCGATTCCCGCGGTCGCACATTTTTTGCGTGCGCTTGAACGCTTTAACGATCGCCTCGGCAGCCAGTTTGGCGCGGCTATCACCTACTTCTCATTTCTCTCCCTGATACCGATTTTGATGGTCTCCTTTGCGGCTGTCGGCTTTGTGCTGGCGTCGAATCAGGACTTGCTCACCGAGTTGATCAACAAAATCGTTAACAGCATCAGCGATCCTACGTTGGCTACCACCCTGAAGAACACGGTGAATACCGCGATTCAGCAGCGCGCAACGGTAGGATTGACCGGTTTGCTGCTGGCGCTGTACTCCGGCATCAACTGGATGGGCAATCTGCGTGAAGCGGTGCGCGCGCAGTCGCGCGATGTATGGGAACGTAAGCCAGATGACCAGGAGAAGTTCTGGAAAAAGTACGCGCGTGATTTGCTTTCACTGCTTGGTTTGATGTTTGCGCTGGTGATTACGCTGTCGCTGACCTCCATTGCAGGTGCGGCGCAGGCGGCAATTGTGAATGCGCTGGGATTGCAGGATATTGAGTGGCTGCGACCAGCGATGACCATCATCGCGTTATCGATCTCTATTTTCGCGAACTACCTGCTGTTCCTGTGGATCTTCTGGATTCTGCCGCGCCATAAGCCGCGTAAGAAAGCGCTGTTCCGCGGTACGCTGCTGGCAGCAATTGGCTTTGAGGTGATTAAATTTGTGATGACGCTGACCCTGCCAAAACTGGCAACCTCGCCTTCTGGCGCGGCCTTTGGTTCGGTGCTTGGCTTAATGGCCTTCTTCTACTTCTTTGCACGTCTGACGCTGTTCTGCGCAGCGTGGATCGCCACGGCGAAATACAAAGATGATAAAGAGATGCCGCAGCCGCATCAGGCAAAATAGGCTGGCTCACTTGTTACATTTTCTCAACTAGCTAAAAATGTTTCCTGCTGGCTGCTTTTCCAGCAAAAACCAGCAGGAAACGCTGAAGGGTCACTTTAATTTGGCCCTTTTGCAGAGATTCACGCCAAAAAAGTGACACTTCCCGTTCCCATCCGCCACTGATTGCATCAACTCAGAAATTATCCACTTTTTCGCCGAAAAAGCCCGGTCTGACGCGGTTTTTCGCCATTGAATGCCGCAAACCAGGTGCGTAAGATTCTCTGTCTACATTTACAATTAAGAAACACTTATGCAAGCCTCCATCACAGAAACACTCGACCAAAAACACGACGACACGCCGGTCAATTCACGCGGCAAAGTGGTTGTGGCATCGCTTGTCGGCACCGCCATCGAATTCTTCGATTTCTATATTTATGCCACTGCCGCGGTGATTATTTTCCCGCATATCTTCTTCCCGCAGGGCGATCCAACCGTCGCCACGCTGCAATCACTGGCTACCTTCGCCATCGCCTTCGTTGCGCGCCCTATCGGCTCTGCGCTGTTCGGGCACTTTGGCGATCGCGTCGGCCGTAAAGCCACCCTGGTGGCATCGCTGCTGACCATGGGCGTTTCGACAGTGCTGATTGGTTTGCTGCCGAGCTATCAAACCATTGGCGTGGCTGCCCCGCTGCTGCTGGCGCTGGCGCGTTTTGGTCAGGGTCTTGGCCTGGGCGGCGAATGGGGCGGTGCGGCACTTTTGGCGACCGAGAATGCGCCCGCAAAGAAACGCGCGCTTTATGGTTCATTCCCACAGCTTGGCGCGCCGATTGGCTTCTTCTTCGCCAACGGCACCTTCCTGTTGCTGTCATGGCTACTAACTGATGAGCAGTTCATGAACTGGGGCTGGCGCGTGCCGTTTATCCTTTCTGCAGTGCTGGTGCTGATTGGCTTGTATGTGCGCGTTTCGCTGCATGAAAGCCCGGTGTTTGCCAAAGTGCAGAAAGAGAATAAGCAGGTGCGGATGCCGATTGGTACGCTGCTGAGCAAGCATTTAACGGCGACCATTCTCGGTACCTTCATCATGCTTGCCACCTATACGCTGTTCTACATTATGACCGTCTACTCGATGAGTTACGGCACCGCACCCGCCCCGGCAGGCCTCGGTTATTCGCGTAATAGCTTCCTGTGGATGTTGATGGTGGCAGTGATTGGTTTTGGTGTGATGGTGCCGATTGCCGGTTTGCTGGCCGATCGCTTTGGTCGCCGTAAAACCATGATCACCATTACGCTGATGATTATCGCTTTTGCGTTGATGTTCCCCGTGCTGCTCGGTTCGGGTTCTCAGGTGCTGGTGATGGGCTTCCTGATTCTCGGCTTGAGCATTATGGGTTTGACGTTTGGTCCAATGGGCGCGCTGCTGCCAGAGCTGTTCCCGACCGAAGTACGTTATACCGGCGCGTCGTTCTCCTATAATCTTTCGTCGATTCTTGGTGCGTCGGTTGCGCCCTATATCGCCACCTGGTTAAACGCCAATTACGGTTTGCAGGCGGTAGGTTTCTATCTGGCTTCAATGGCAGTGCTGACGCTGATTGCGCTGATTGCCTGTAAAGAGACCCGTAATCAGACGCTGTATGAAGCGGTGTGATTTGATTGAGCGTTAAGAGAACCCGGCTTTTAGCCGGGTTTTTTATTGATTGAGATAAGGTATGCGGAAACCAGGTCGCCATGAATGGCGACCCTACGATGTTGTATAGTCAGCATTCATGCTGAACCGATCGAATCCCACATAATAAAAAACCCCGGCAAGCCGGGGTTTCTTTGTGCTGAAAACGGTGTCGTGCGTGGCTTAGCCCGCGACGGCGATACGTTTCATATCGGTCATGTAGCCACGCAGCTTGCGGCCTACCGATTCGATTGGGTGCTGACGCACCGCTTCGTTGACGTCACGCAGCTGCGCGTTATCAACCTGAGTGCCTTCAACCGCTTTACCCAAATCGCCTGGCTGCAGCGTGGTCATGAACTCTTTCAGCAGCGGAACGGCCGCGAAGGAGAACAGGTAGTTACCGTATTCTGCGGTATCTGAGATAACCACGTTCATTTCATACAGGCGCTTACGGGCGATGGTATTGGCAATCAGCGGCAGCTCATGCAGTGATTCGTAGTAAGCCGACTCTTCGATGATGCCTGCGTCAACCATGGTTTCGAACGCCAGCTCAACGCCCGCTTTCACCATCGCAACCATCACTACGCCTTTGTCGTAGTACTCCTGCTCTTCGATTTTGCCTTCAAACTGCGGTGCATTTTCGAACGCGGTAGCACCGGTCTCTTCACGCCAGGTCAGCAGGTTTTTATCGTCGTTAGCCCAGTCAGCCATCATGCCAGAAGAGAATTCGCCAGAGATGATGTCATCCATGTGCTTCTGGAACAGCGGTGCCATGATGGTTTTCAGCTGCTCAGACAGCGCATAAGCGCGGATTTTCGCCGGGTTAGACAGACGATCCATCATCAAGGTGATGCCGCCGAACTTCAGAGATTCGGTGATGGTTTCCCAGCCGAATTGAATCAGTTTTTCGGTGTAAGCCGCGTCGTGACCTTCCGCCACCAACTTGTCGAAGCACAGCAGAGAACCGGCCTGCAGCATACCGCACAGGATGGTCTGCTCGCCCATCAGGTCAGATTTCACTTCCGCAACGAAGGAAGACTCCAGCACGCCTGCACGGTCGCCGCCGGTGGCTGCGGCCCAGGCTTTAGCAATCGCCATGCCTTCACCTTTTGGATCGTTTTCCGGGTGAACCGCGATCAGCGTCGGCACACCGAAACCACGCTTGTACTCTTCACGCACTTCGGTACCCGGGCATTTCGGCGCCACCATCACGACGGTGATGTCTTTACGAATGGTTTCGCCCACTTCAACGATATTGAAACCGTGTGAGTAACCCAGCGCCGCGCCATCTTTCATCAGCGGCTGAACAGCCTGAACGACGGCGGAGTGCTGTTTGTCCGGCGTCAGGTTAACCACCAGATCGGCTTGCGGGATCAGTTCTTCGTAGGTGCCGACTTTGAAGCCGTTATCGGTGGCTTTACGGAAAGAGGCACGTTTCTCAGCAATCGCTTCAGCACGCAGGGCATACGCCACATCCAGGCCAGAATCACGCATGTTCAGGCCCTGGTTCAGACCCTGAGCACCACAGCCAACGATGACCACTTTTTTGCCTTTCAGGAAGCTTGCACCATCGGCGAATTCATCGCGCGCCATGAAGCGACACTTGCCCAGCTGCGCTAACTGGTTGCGCAGATTCAATGTGTTGAAGTAATTAGCCATGGGTACTCCGGTTAGATGTTGTGTTTGTTTTTGTTCAGGAACAGCGTTGTCTATTACGCCGCGAATGACCCCATCATATGACAGGAAATCTATTGCTTAAATTGATATATTAGCAAGGTCACATTGCAGAAATTGCAACATAACGTTGAGGCGACAAGCGCATGGATTTACGAGACCTGAAACTGTTTCTTCATTTGGCGGAAAGCTGCCATTTCGGACGTACTGCGCGCGCCATGCACGTCAGCCCATCCACCCTTTCGCGCCAGATTCAGCGCCTGGAAGAGGATGTCGGCCACGCGCTATTTCTGCGTGATAATCGTACCGTTACGCTGACCGAAGCCGGTGAGCGTCTGCGCCAGTTTGCACAGCAGACGTTGCTGCAATACCAGCAGCTGCGCCATGTGATGGATCTCAACGGTCCGTCGCTCAGCGGCGAACTGCGCCTGTTTTGCTCGGTGACGGCCGCTTACAGTCATCTGCCACCGATTCTCGACCGCTTCCGTGCCGAACATCCGCAGGTGGAGATCAAGCTCACCACCGGTGATGCCGCCGATGCGATTGAAATGGTGCAGTCCGGTGACGCCGATCTCGCCATTGCCGGCCGACCTGAATCGCTGCCTGCCAGTATAGATTTTACGCCACTGGGGCTGATCCCGCTGGTGCTGATCGCCCCGGCGCTGCCTTGTCCGGTGCGCAGCCAGGCAACGCAGGATGAGCCGGATTGGGCGCAAATTCCGTTTATCCTGCCGGAACAAGGGCCTGCGCGCCGCGGCATTGATTTATGGTTCCGCCGCCAGCGCATCCCCAATCCGCAGATTTACGCCACGGTTTCGGGACACGAGGCGATTGTCTCGATGGTGGCGCTGGGCTGTGGCATTGCGCTGCTGCCGGATGTGGTGCTGGAAAACAGTCCGGAACCGGTGCGCAATCGCGTGTTAACGCTGGAGAATGTGGAATCTGTTGCGCCGCTGGAGCTTGGCGTGTGCGTACAAAAAAAGCGGCTCGGGGAGCCGCTTATCAATGCGTTCTGGCACCAGCTGTAATTACTGCCCGGCGAGGAAGAAACGAAACGCCGGGTTGTTCGCTTCGTCGTGCCATTCGTAACCCAACGCGGTGAGATGAGTTTCGAAATCCGGCTCCTGCTCGTTAGCTTCAAACGCCGCCAGCACGCGACCGTAATCGGTGCCGTGGCTGCGATAGTGGAACAGCGAGATATTCCAGTGTGCGCCCAGCGTCTGCAGGAACTTCAGCAGCGCGCCCGGTGCTTCCGGGAACTCAAAGCTAAACAGGCGTTCACGCAGCGGCTTCGATGGACGGCCGCCCACCATGTAGCGCACGTGCAGCTTTGCCATCTCATCATCCGACAGGTCCACCACGTGATAACCGGCTTCGTTCAGCTGGTTGATGATTTCACTGCGCTCCTCCAGCCCACGCGTTAAGCGCACGCCGACGAAAATGCAGGCGTTATCCGCATCCGCATAGCGATAGTTGAACTCGGTGATTGAGCGGCCACCGATGGTTTGGCAGAACTTGAGGAAACTGCCCTGCTGCTCTGGAATCGTCACCGCCAGCAGTGCTTCACGCTGTTCCCCCAGTTCGCAACGCTCAGAAACGTAACGCAAGCCGTGGAAGTTGACGTTGGCACCTGACAACACGTGCGCCAGACGCTCGCCTTTGATGTCATGCTGCTGGATGTACTTCTTCATACCCGCCAGCGCCAGCGCACCTGAAGGTTCCGCAACCGCGCGCACATCTTCGAACAGATCTTTTACCGCCGCACATATCGCATCGCTATCCACCGTGATGATGTCGTCGAGATACTCACGACACAGACGGAAGGTCTCATCACCAATGCGTTTGACCGCCACGCCTTCAGCAAACAAGCCGACGCGCGGCAAATCCACCGGCTCGCCGGCATCCAGCGCTGCTTTCAGGCAGGCTGAATCTTCCGATTCCACGGCAATCACTTTGATCTGCGGCATTAGTTGTTTGATCAGCACCGCAACCCCCGCTGCCAGACCACCGCCGCCCACCGGTACGAAGACGCGATCGAGATGCGCATCCTGTTGCAACAGCTCCATCGCCAGCGTGCCCTGTCCGGCGATGACCGCAGGATGGTCAAACGGCGGCACGAAGGTGTAACCCTGCTGTTCTGACAGCTCGATCGCTTTGGCTTTTGCCTCGTCGAAGTTGGCCCCAAACAGATAAGCCTCACCGCCAAATGCGCGCACTGCATCAACCTTGATGTCTGCCGTGGCCAACGGCATCACAATCAGTGATTTGATGCCAAGCGTGCTGGCCGAGAGCGCCACGCCCTGCGCATGGTTACCGGCCGAAGCCGTCACCACGCCGCGTGCTTTTTGCTCTTCATTCAGCCCGGCTATCATCGCGTACGCCCCGCGCAGCTTGAAGCTGTGCACCGGCTGGCGATCTTCACGCTTCACCAAAATGGTGTTGCCAAGACGCGATGATATTTTTTCCATTTTCTGCAGCGGCGTTACCTGGGCGATTTCATACACCGGTGAACGCAGCACGGCGCGCAAATATTCCGCGCCGTTGGGCGACGCGGGTAGCGGTTGAGACTCAGCCATCGGTTAGCCTCCCAGCTTGGACTTATCGCGCACCGCGCCTTTGTCAGCGCTGGTCGCGAGGGATGCATAAGCGCGCAGGGCGAAGGAGACTTCACGCACGCGGCCGTGCGGCGTGTAGGCCGCTTCGCCACGTGCCTGCTCTTCTTCACGACGGGCGTGCAGTTCGTTATCCGCCACCGCCAGCTTTATGCCACGGTTCGGGATATCGATTTCAATCATGTCGCCATCTTTCACCAGCGCGATGGTGCCGCCGCTCGCCGCTTCCGGAGAGGCGTGACCAATCGAAAGACCGGAGGTGCCGCCCGAGAAGCGCCCGTCGGTGATCAGCGCGCAGCTTTTGCCGAGGCCCATCGATTTCAGATAGGTGGTGGGATAAAGCATTTCCTGCATGCCCGGGCCACCTTTCGGTCCTTCGTAACGGATAACCACCACGTCACCGGCAACCACTTTGCCGCCAAGGATGGCTTCTACCGCATCGTCCTGGCTTTCGTACACTTTGGCTGGGCCTTTGAAGGTGAGGATTTCTTTATCAACGCCCGCGGTTTTTACGATACAGCCATCTTCTGCCAGGTTGCCGTAAAGTACCGCCAGCCCCCCATCCTGTGAGTAAGCGTGTTCGCGCGTACGGATGCAGCCTTCGCTACGATCGTCATCCAGCGTGTCCCAACGGCAATTCTGCGAGAACGCCTTGGTGGTACGAATACCGGCAGGACCGGCGCGGAACATATCCTTCACGGCCTGATCGTTGGTCAGCATGATGTCGTACTGATCGATGGTTTCACGCATGCTTTGCTGCAGAATGTTGCGCGCGCTGGAGTCGATTAAGCCGGCGCGATCTAACTCACCGAGAATGCCGATAACGCCACCCGCACGGTGCACATCTTCCATGTGATATTTCGGCGTACTTGGTGCCACTTTGCACAGCTGCGGCACCTTGCGCGACAGACGGTCAATATCGGAGATATTAAAATCGATCTCGCCTTCCTGCGCCGCAGCCAGCAGGTGCAGAACGGTGTTAGTGGAACCACCCATGGCAATATCCAGCGTCATCGCATTCTCAAACGCCGCCTTGGTGGCGATGTTGCGCGGCAGCATGTTGACGTCATCCTGCTCGTAATAGCGTTTGGTCAGACTCACGATGCGCTTACCGGCATTGATGAACAACTCTTTACGATCGGCGTGTGTGGCCAGCAGTGAACCGTTACCTGGCTGCGACAAGCCCAGCGCTTCGGTCAGGCAGTTCATGGAGTTGGCGGTGAACATCCCAGAACAGGAGCCGCAGGTTGGACAGGCAGAACGTTCAATCTGATCGCTGTCGGCATCGCTGACGTTCGGGTTCGCACCCTGAATCATCGCGTCCACCAGATCCAGCTTGATGATTTGATCGGACAGCTTGGTTTTACCGGCTTCCATCGGGCCGCCAGAAACAAAGATCACCGGAATGTTGAGGCGCAGTGCGGCCATCAGCATGCCCGGGGTGATTTTATCGCAGTTGGAGATACACACCATGGCGTCGGCGCAGTGCGCGTTAACCATGTACTCCACTGAATCGGCAATCAGCTCACGTGAAGGCAGTGAATACAGCATGCCGCCATGACCCATGGCGATACCATCATCCACCGCAATGGTGTTGAACTCTTTGGCTACACCGCCTGCTGCTTCGATTTCTTCAGCAACCAATTTGCCAAGGTCGCGCAGGTGCACGTGGCCCGGTACGAATTGGGTGAATGAGTTAACCACGGCGATAATCGGCTTACCGAAATCGTCGTCGGTCATTCCAGTCGCGCGCCACAAGGCACGGGCACCGGCCATGTTGCGTCCATGGGTGGTGGTGGCGGAACGGTACTTTGGCATGCTCTATTTACTCCAGTAATAATAAGGTTGCGGGCGCCATCTGACGCCCGCAAAAAATCTCGTTATGCGTTAACCGGATCCAACCAGCCCCACTTGTCTTCCGTCTCGCCAGTGAACAGGCCAAAGAAGGCCTTCTGGATACGACCGGTGACCGGACCACGTTTACCTTCGCCAACCTGAATACCATCGACGCTGCGCACCGGGGTGATCTCCGCTGCAGTACCTGACATGAAGACTTCGTCTGCCAGATACAGCGATTCACGCGACAGAACCTGCTCACGCACTTCGATCCCCATGTCTTGCGCCAGCTTGATGATGGCGTCACGGGTGATGCCTGGCAGCGCCGAAGAGGTGAACGGTGGCGTGAACAGAACGCCATCTTTCACTTCGAACAAGTTTTCGCCAGCGCCTTCTGAAATATAGCCGTTGGTGTCGAGGGCGATACCTTCCTGATAGCCGTGACGGCGTGCTTCGCTACCCACCAGCAGAGAGGAGAGATAGTTACCACCGGCTTTCGCAGCGGTCGGCAAGGTGTTTGGTGCCACGCGGTTCCACGAAGAAACCATCGCATCGATGCCGTTTTCCAGCGCTTCAGCGCCCAGGTAAGCACCCCATGGGAAGGCGGCGATGATTACGTCGGTGGTGTAGCCATCTGGCGGGTTTACACCCAGGCCCACGTCACCCACAAAGGCCAGCGGACGGATATAAGCGCTTTTCAGTTTGTTCACGCGGATCACTTCGCGGCACGCTTCCATCAGTTCATCTACGCTGGCTTTGATCGGGAAACGGTAAATTTTGGCGGATTCATGCAGACGCTTCATGTGTTCACGATGACGGAACACCACTGGGCCTTTGTGTGAGTCGTAGCAACGTACGCCTTCAAACACAGAAGTACCGTAATGCAGTGCGTGAGACATTACGCTGACCTTGGCGTCTTCCCACTTAACCATCTCTCCATTGAACCAAATAAAGTCTGCTTTCTTTGTACTCATTGCTTTTTTCCTTTGGCGACTAAGCGCGGATTTGTTGTGTTGTCTGTTGTTGGATCTCGACGCAAGCGACATCCATAAGTTTGCTTAACTGCGAAGACAGTAAATCGACAGAGCGTTGGCTGGCAACGGTCATTTCGATATTAATGTTCTCGACATTGACCGCGGAGGCCATGTTCATCGCACACACCTGGAATCCACGGTGACGCACGACACGCAAAATGCGCTCCAATATTTCAGGGCGAAAGCGAGCTTCGATAGACAATTGATGCTGGTTCATGCGGTTTTCTCCATCATGTTTGCGTTGCTGGCACCCGGTGGTACCAATGGCCAGACGTTTTCATGCTCATCTATCGAAACATGCAGGAAGTAAGGACCTTCACTGTTCAGCAGAGCATCGAGGGCGGCGTCGACCTGATCTTTACGGCTAATGCGCTGGCCTGGAATATCAAAGGCGCTGGCCAGCGTGAGGAAATCGGGATTGTCGGTAAGAATGGTTTCGCTATAGCGTCCATCAAAAAACAGTTGCTGCCACTGGCGCACCATGCCCAGACGTTGGTTATCCAACAGCAGGATTTTTACGGGTAGTTTGCCGCGCTTGATGGTGCCCAACTCCTGAATATTCATCATGATCGAGCCATCGCCAGATACGCAGATCACCGTATCTTCAGGACGCGCCACTTGCGCACCGATCGCCGCTGGCAGGCCAAAGCCCATGGTGCCGAGGCCGCTGGAGGTGATGAAGTTTTCTGGTGCGGTGAAGCTCATGTGCTGAGCGGCCCACATTTGATGCTGACCAACGTCGGTGGTCACCACCGCGCTATCCGCTTTGCGATCGGATAACTGCTTCAGCAGCAGCGGCGCGTAAATCGCTTCGCCTGGATGATCGTAGCGCCAGTCGAATTCAGTTTTCATCGCGCTCACTTCCGC
This sequence comes from Candidatus Pantoea floridensis, assembly GCF_900215435.1. Lineage (NCBI taxonomy): Bacteria > Pseudomonadati > Pseudomonadota > Gammaproteobacteria > Enterobacterales > Erwiniaceae > Pantoea > Candidatus Pantoea floridensis. The sequence continues at coordinate 2,108,719 of NZ_OCMY01000001.1, read as the reverse complement.
GCGCCAGCCATCAATCTGCAGCGGCATGCTCAGCGCAGGCAGCACCTGATTCATGTCACCCTGCAAAGAGACGTGCGCACGGCGCAGTTTGTTCAGTTCGGCAGGATCGATATCGATATGGATGACGCTGGCATGCGGCGCGAAGGTATCCAGCTTGCCAGTGACGCGGTCGTCAAAACGTGCGCCCACTGCAATCAGCAAATCGCAGGATTGCACCGCGAGGTTAGCGGCTTTGGTACCGTGCATGCCCAGCATGCCGAGATAGAGATCGCTGCTGGCATCCGCACTACCGAGACCTTTCAAGGTGGAAACCATCGGAATACCGGTTTCCTGCGCCATGGCGCGCAGTGCGGGAACGGCTTGCGCCATGCCCACGCCGCCGCCGATATACAGCATCGGTTTGTGCGACTGTGCCATTAAGGCACGCGCTTCCGCGATATGCTGCGCCGAATAGCTCACTTCTTCTTCCACCGGCAGCAGGTGCGGCGTCAGTTCGCCATGGGCAATTTGGATGTCTTTCGGGATATCAACCAGTACCGGACCAGGGCGGCCGGACTGTGCAATAGCGAAGGCTTCGGCCATCACGGAAGGTAAATCATCAAGCGATTCAACGAGGAAACTGTGCTTGGTGCAGGCTAACGACAAACCGAGTACATCGATTTCCTGGAAGGCGTCCGTGCCGATAAAGGCGGAAGAGACCTGACCAGTGATCGCCACAACCGGGATGGAATCCATCATCGCATCCGCCAGGCCGGTAATCAGGTTGGTGGCGCCCGGACCCGAAGTAGCGATGCATACGCCAGTTTTGCCGGTTGCACGGGCATAACCAATTGCCGCCATCACCGCACCTTGCTCATGACGGCACAATAGGTGTTCCACGCCGCCATCGTAGAGCGCATCGTACACTGGCATGATTGCGCCGCCAGGATAACCAAACACTGTATCAACACCCTGCGCGCGTAAAGCCTGAACTACCCACTGTGCACCTGTCATGGTTATTCTCCTGTGTTCCTTGGGGAACAACAGAATTTTATGCTACTGCTCATAATCTGTTCCTCGCTGATTCGCTAATATTTTGTCTGGTTAAAAAAAAACCCCCGGACCTTTCGGTGCGGGGGTTTTTGGAATTCCAGACTTGATTTTTAAGCCTTTCTTTCTCCAAGCGATGCCCCGCACGGTGGGATAATAATCACCACCACGCTAATCACGACTAGGCTAATCACTTGTAGAAGGGCTTTCATGTGTTATTCGTTTTTTCGATTGTTCGAAGTAATACCTACAGAGTTACCATAGTTATCTGGCTCTTGACAATAATTTTCATTGGATTTTTTTATAATGACATTGGCGGCGGTTCGTTATCACATTGTATGTAAAAGGTTATTTACATAAGTGATGAATTTTCATTACGTCCGGAGGGCAACTTTTTTTCGACCATTGGGAACGGGATCTGAATTTCACTGAAAGAGTCGCAATCATGAGGGATTATGCGGAATCTTCCTCCGAAATCAGAGATCAGGGATTTGAGTGACTCAACACAGGCACCGATGATAAGGACAACAAGGAGCGGCTATGTCTTTATCAAAGGTTTTAACACGGGCTGCGTTAGGGGTTCAGGCTCCGCTCGTCACGGTAGAAGTGCATATCAGTAATGGCTTGCCTGCCCTGACATTAGTCGGTTTGCCCGAAACCACTGTGAAAGAGGCACGAGAACGGGTTCGCAGTGCGATCATCACTAGCGGTTTCACTTTCCCGGCCAAACGCGTCACCATTAATCTTGCCCCTGCCGATCTGCCTAAAGAAGGGGGGCGTTATGACCTACCCATTGCTATTGCGATTCTGGCAGCCTCTGAGCAGCTACCAGACGATAAACTGACGCAATATGAATTCCTGGGAGAGCTAGCCCTCAACGGCGCGCTCTGTGGCGTTCAGGCCGCCATTCCGGCAGCAATGGCGGCGCTGCAAGCAGGACGACAAATGGTACTCGCTGAGCAGAATCAACAGGATGTTGGTTTGATTCAGCAAGGTGAAACCTTGGTGGGCAATCATCTGGTGGATATCTGCGCCTTTCTCCATAACAAAACGACGCTCACCGTTGCCCGCTATCATCCTGAAGCCCTTGATCAGCAAACGCAGGACCTTAGCGATATCATTGGCCAGGATCAGGGCCGGCGTGCGCTGGAAATTACGGCTGCAGGTGGCCATAACCTATTACTGATTGGTCCACCCGGTACGGGAAAAACCATGTTAGCGACACGTCTGCCCGGCATCATGCCCCCGTTAGACGACCAGGAAGCACTGGAGTGCGCCGCTATTGCCAGCCTGGTAAGTAGTGGCAACCTGCATCATCAATGGCGTAAACGGCCGTTCAGGGCCCCTCACCACAGTGCTTCTCTGTACGCACTGGTAGGGGGCGGTTCATTGCCGCGCCCGGGTGAAATCTCTTTGGCGCACAATGGCGTGTTATTCCTGGATGAGTTACCGGAGTTCGAACGCAAAACGCTGGATGCATTGCGTGAGCCAATAGAATCGGGCGAGATTTCTATTTCGCGCACCCGCGCCAAAGTGACCTATCCTGCGCGCTTTCAATTAGTGGGAGCCATGAATCCTAGCCCCACGGGCCATTATCAGGGCAACCACAATCGTTGTACGCCCCAACAGGTTTTACGTTACCTCAGCCGTCTATCAGGACCTTTTCTTGACCGCTTTGATTTGTCGCTGGAAGTACCGCTCCTGCCCAGCGGTACCCTGAGTAAGAAACAGCAAGTTAGCGAAAGCAGTGCTGAAGTGCTAAGACGTGTTATAGCTGCCCGCAAGATTCAGACGGCGCGCAGTGGCAAAATAAACGCACAACTTTCAAACCCTGAGATTTTACGTTGGTGTTCGCTGAGGCAGGAGGAAGCTGAATGGCTGGAAGGGGTGCTGAATTCGTTAGGACTTTCAGTACGCGCCTGGCAGCGGATTTTAAAAGTGGCGAGAACAATTGCTGACTTAGCGGGTGAAGAACAGATTACGCGGAGCCATCTGCAGGAAGCGGTGGGATATCGTAGCATTGACCGTTTAATGATCTATTTGCACAAGAGCCTGGAATAAAAAATGGGGCTTATATAAGCCCCATTTTTTTAATCATCACTATCGCTGAAATCTTCCACCGTATCCATCTGCGGCTTACCACCAGACAGCGTGTGGAAACGCTTAGGACGCTTGATACGCGCAGTGTATTTTGACCATACACGCTCAGCTTCCGTTTGCGGCTCACGAAGACCACGACATACTTCTAAAAAAGAACGCTCTTCTTCTGTAGTGGGTTCACGCTTTGCGAGATCCAATTCATTGAAGGCGTAACCGTGGCGCTCCAGAAGCTGGGCTTCTTTAATGGTGAAATCACCATGGCGCGAAAAACCACGTGGGTAATGTTTGTTATCAAAGAAACGATTTGTTGTTGCGAAGCTATCCGCCATTTTACACGCTCCTGACTCTCATATGGCCGTGCTATTTATGGCGCGGAGTATTAGATAGGCTTGACAGAGTGTAAAACAAAACATTTAAATCAGTACGACAAACAATTTTTGGGAGAATGGTGTGGATACGGAATTACTGAAAACTTTCCTCGAAGTGAGCAGAACGCGCCATTTCGGGCGTGCTGCTGAAGCGCTCTACCTCACGCAATCAGCCGTTAGTTTCCGCATTCGTCAGTTGGAGAATCAACTGGGTGTTAACCTCTTTACTCGCCATCGTAATAACATCCGGTTGACCTCAGCAGGCGAGCGTTTATTACCCTATGCCGAAAGCTTGATGAGTACCTGGTTGATGGCCAAGAAGGAAGTTTCACATACCCAACAGCACCATGAGCTTTCTATAGGAGGTAGCGCATCCCTTTGGGAAGCCTACTTAACCCCTTGGTTACAAACGCTTTATGAGAATAGAGAAAGTCTTCATCTTGAGGCAAGAATTGCCCAGCGACACCTGCTGGTTAAGCAATTACATGAACGCCAACTGGATCTGTTGATTACCACTGAAGCGCCAAAAATGGACGAATTAACCAGTCAGCAGATTGGTCATATCTCGCTCGCATTATTCCGCGCGCGCAAAACGGAGAAGCGTGAAAAGTATGATTACATTAAACTGGAATGGGGAGCAGATTTCCATCAGCATGAAAGTTATCTATCCAGTGATGATGTGCCCGTATTAACCACTACATCAGCGCATGTGACGCGTGAATTGCTGCATACCACCGGTGCCTGTGCATTTTTACCTGATTTCTGGCACGGGATTTATAGTGATTTGATGGTTATTCCAGATACACCTGTCGCTGTGCGACCTTTATATGCGGTGTGGCTGCAGAATAGCGATCAACAAAGTCACATTCGCCAGTTACTTAAATATCCGGTACTGACACACTAATAGAGTAAATGAGCAAGTTTGAGTGGATCACAGTGAAACTCAAACTCTTTTCACTGCTAAATTTTGGACAAAAAAAATCCTTTGCCGAAGCAAAGGATTATTTTCTGGCAGGGGCGGAGGGACTCGAACCCCCAACACCCGGTTTTGGAGACCGGTGCTCTACCAATTGAACTACGCCCCTAATTAGGGTGGCGGAACGGACGGGGCTCGAACCCGCGACCCCCTGCGTGACAGGCAGGTATTCTAACCAACTGAACTACCGCTCCACCGATTCTGTACTGATATCAGAAAATCGTTCTGATTTCAGGTGTTTCACCCTTTCCGCGTCACCGGGAAGGTCACGACCCGATAACGGGTCTTAAATTGATGCCTGGCAGTTCCCTACTCTCGCATGGGGAGGCCCCACACTACCATCGGCGCTACGGCGTTTCACTTCTGAGTTCGGCATGGGGTCAGGTGGGACCACCGCGCTAAAGCCGCCAGGCAAATTCTTTTCGCTCTGTCCTATGTCTTTTACGCTGCTGCTGCGTTGGCCGCTCTCGCGCTACTCCGTCACATACCCTCGTATGCTCCCTCGTAGCGTCTCGTTTGCCGCCTTGCTTCAGCGCAAAATCCTTCGGACTTAACTCCGCAGGACAAAACTGAATTCTTTATCCGGTAAAACAAGCTGAAAATCTCTGGTCTCTCTCACCAAAACGCCTCTGGCGTTGTAAGGTTAAGCCTCACGGGTCATTAGTACCGGTTAGCTCAACGCATCGCTGCGCTTACACACCCGGCCTATCAACGTCGTAGTCTTCAACGTCCCTTCAGGACTCTCAAGGAGTCAGGGAGAACTCATCTCGGGGCAAGTTTCGTGCTTAGATGCTTTCAGCACTTATCTTTTCCGCACTTAGCTACCGGGCAGTGCCATTGGCATGACAACCCGAACACCAGTGGTGCGTTCACTCCGGTCCTCTCGTACTAGGAGCAACCCCCCTCAATTCTCCAGCGCCCACGGCAGATAGGGACCGAACTGTCTCACGACGTTCTAAACCCAGCTCGCGTACCACTTTAAACGGCGAACAGCCGTACCCTTGGGACCTACTTCAGCCCCAGGATGTGATGAGCCGACATCGAGGTGCCAAACACCGCCGTCGATATGAACTCTTGGGCGGTATCAGCCTGTTATCCCCGGAGTACCTTTTATCCGTTGAGCGATGGCCCTTCCATTCAGAACCACCGGATCACTATGACCTGCTTTCGCACCTGCTCGAGCCGTCACTCTCGCAGTCAAGCTGGCTTATGCCATTGCACTAACCTCCTGATGTCCGACCAGGATTAGCCAACCTTCGTGCTCCTCCGTTACTCTTTGGGAGGAGACCGCCCCAGTCAAACTACCCACCAGACACTGTCCGCAGCCCGGATTACGGGCCTACGTTAGAACATCAAACATTAAAGGGTGGTATTTCAAGGTTGGCTCCACGCAGACTGGCGTCCACGCTTCAAAGCCTCCCACCTATCCTACACATCAAGGCTCAATGTTCAGTGTCAAGCTATAGTAAAGGTTCACGGGGTCTTTCCGTCTTGCCGCGGGTACACTGCATCTTCACAGCGATTTCAATTTCACTGAGTCTCGGGTGGAGACAGCCTGGCCATCATTACGCCATTCGTGCAGGTCGGAACTTACCCGACAAGGAATTTCGCTACCTTAGGACCGTTATAGTTACGGCCGCCGTTTACCGGGGCTTCGATCAAGAGCTTCTCCTTACGGATAACCCCATCAATTAACCTTCCGGCACCGGGCAGGCGTCACACCGTATACGTCCACTTTCGTGTTTGCACAGTGCTGTGTTTTTAATAAACAGTTGCAGCCAGCTGGTATCTTCGACTGGCTTCAGCTCCGGGAGCAAGTCCCTTCACCTACGCGCCAGCGTGCCTTCTCCCGAAGTTACGGCACCATTTTGCCTAGTTCCTTCACCCGAGTTCTCTCAAGCGCCTTGGTATTCTCTACCTGACCACCTGTGTCGGTTTGGGGTACGATTTCGTGTTACCTGGAGCTTAGAGGCTTTTCCTGGAAGCAGGGCATCAGTTACTTCACCACCGTGGTGGCTCGTCGTCACGCCTCAGCCTTAAGACACCCCGGATTTACCAAAGGTGTCAGCCTACACGCTTAAACCGGGACAACCGTCGCCCGGATAACCTAGCCTTCTCCGTCCCCCCTTCGCAGTAACACCAAGTGCAGGAATATTAACCTGCTTCCCATCGACTACGCTTTTCAGCCTCGCCTTAGGGGTCGACTCACCCTGCTCCGATTAACGTTGAACAGGAACCCTTGGTCTTCCGGCGAGCGGGCTTTTCACCCGCTTTATCGTTACTTATGTCAGCATTCGCACTTCTGATACCTCCAGCAACCCTCACAGGCCACCTTCAACGGCTTACAGAACGCTCCCCTACCCAACAACGCATACGCGTCGCTGCCGCAGCTTCGGTGCATGGTTTAGCCCCGTTACATCTTCCGCGCAGGCCGACTCGACCAGTGAGCTATTACGCTTTCTTTAAATGATGGCTGCTTCTAAGCCAACATCCTGGCTGTCTGTGCCTTCCCACATCGTTTCCCACTTAACCATGACTTTGGGACCTTAGCTGGCGGTCTGGGTTGTTTCCCTCTTCACGACGGACGTTAGCACCCGCCGTGTGTCTCCCGTGATAACATTCCTCGGTATTCGCAGTTTGCATCGGGTTGGTAAGCCGGGATGGCCCCCTAGCCGAAACAGTGCTCTACCCCCGAGGATGAGTTCACGAGGCGCTACCTAAATAGCTTTCGGGGAGAACCAGCTATCTCCCGGTTTGATTGGCCTTTCACCCCCAGCCACAAGTCATCCGCTAATTTTTCAACATTAGTCGGTTCGGTCCTCCAGTTAGTGTTACCCAACCTTCAACCTGCCCATGGCTAGATCACCGGGTTTCGGGTCTATACCCTGCAACTTAACGCCCAGTTAAGACTCGGTTTCCCTGCGGCTCCCCTATACGGTTAACCTTGCTACAGAATATAAGTCGCTGACCCATTATACAAAAGGTACGCAGTCACCCCATAAAGAGGCCCCCACTGCTTGTACGTACACGGTTTCAGGTTCTGTTTCACTCCCCTCGCCGGGGTTCTTTTCGCCTTTCCCTCACGGTACTGGTTCACTATCGGTCAGTCAGGAGTATTTAGCCTTGGAGGATGGTCCCCCCATATTCAGACAGGATACCACGTGTCCCGCCCTACTCTTCGAACTCACAGAATGTGCACTTTCGTGTACGGGACTATCACCCGGTGTCGTGCGACTTTCCAGACGCTTCCACTAATGCACAAACTGATTCAGGTTCTGGGCTGCTCCCCGTTCGCTCGCCGCTACTGGGGGAATCTCGGTTGATTTCTTTTCCTCCGGGTACTTAGATGTTTCAGTTCCCCGGGTTCGCCTCGCAACACTATGTATTCATGTTGCGATGATGCACTGGGTGCACCGGGTTTCCCCATTCGGACATCGTCGGCTGTAGCGGTTCATATCACCTTACCGACGCTTTACGCAGATTAGCACGTCCTTCATCGCCTCTGACTGCCAGGGCATCCACCGTGTACGCTTAGTCGCTTAACCTCACAACCCACAGGCGTTTTGCAACGCTTGGGACTGCAAGCATTTGAGAGACTCGAACATGTTGTTATTCATTTCTTATTACGGAGAAATGAACCAACACGTCGTTTCAATTTTCAGCTTGTTCCGGATTGTTAAAGAGCATAATACTTCGCAGCACACCGTTTCCGGTTTGCTCTGAAGTATTGTTTTGAGTCACTGTAATGGTGGAGCTAAGCGGGATCGAACCGCTGACCTCCTGCGTGCAAGGCAGGCGCTCTCCCAGCTGAGCTATAGCCCCATACAGTTACTGCAGAGACCGCTACTACCACTCACCAGGAGTTCCGTTTTCACAAACGGTAATTTCTTTTCAGGCAAGGCAAAGTGTCGCGACGTATAGTTCACTATACGAGCGGCGCTTTAACGCAGCATGAGAAGAAATTTGGTAGGCCTGAGTGGACTTGAACCACCGACCTCACCCTTATCAGGGGTGCGCTCTAACCACCTGAGCTACAAGCCTGTAGAGGTTTTTTCTGCTCGTTACTTTCTATCAGACAATCTGTGTGAGCACTTCGCGGGAAGGTATCTTCAGGTAAGGAGGTGATCCAACCGCAGGTTCCCCTACGGTTACCTTGTTACGACTTCACCCCAGTCATGAATCACAAAGTGGTAAGCGCCCTCCCGAAGGTTAAGCTACCTACTTCTTTTGCAACCCACTCCCATGGTGTGACGGGCGGTGTGTACAAGGCCCGGGAACGTATTCACCGTAGCATTCTGATCTACGATTACTAGCGATTCCGACTTCACGGAGTCGAGTTGCAGACTCCGATCCGGACTACGACGCACTTTATGAGGTCCGCTTGCTCTCGCGAGGTCGCTTCTCTTTGTATGCGCCATTGTAGCACGTGTGTAGCCCTACTCGTAAGGGCCATGATGACTTGACGTCATCCCCACCTTCCTCCAGTTTATCACTGGCAGTCTCCTTTGAGTTCCCGGCATTACCCGCTGGCAACAAAGGATAAGGGTTGCGCTCGTTGCGGGACTTAACCCAACATTTCACAACACGAGCTGACGACAGCCATGCAGCACCTGTCTCACGGTTCCCGAAGGCACCAAGGCATCTCTGCCAAGTTCCGTGGATGTCAAGAGTAGGTAAGGTTCTTCGCGTTGCATCGAATTAAACCACATGCTCCACCGCTTGTGCGGGCCCCCGTCAATTCATTTGAGTTTTAACCTTGCGGCCGTACTCCCCAGGCGGTCGACTTAACGCGTTAGCTCCGGAAGCCACTCCTCAAGGGAACAACCTCCAAGTCGACATCGTTTACGGCGTGGACTACCAGGGTATCTAATCCTGTTTGCTCCCCACGCTTTCGCACCTGAGCGTCAGTCTTTGTCCAGGGGGCCGCCTTCGCCACCGGTATTCCTCCAGATCTCTACGCATTTCACCGCTACACCTGGAATTCTACCCCCCTCTACAAGACTCTAGCCTGCCAGTTTCGAATGCAGTTCCCAGGTTAAGCCCGGGGATTTCACATCCGACTTGACAGACCGCCTGCGTGCGCTTTACGCCCAGTAATTCCGATTAACGCTTGCACCCTCCGTATTACCGCGGCTGCTGGCACGGAGTTAGCCGGTGCTTCTTCTGCGGGTAACGTCAATCGGTGAGGTTATTAACCTCACCGCCTTCCTCCCCGCTGAAAGTACTTTACAACCCGAAGGCCTTCTTCATACACGCGGCATGGCTGCATCAGGCTTGCGCCCATTGTGCAATATTCCCCACTGCTGCCTCCCGTAGGAGTCTGGACCGTGTCTCAGTTCCAGTGTGGCTGGTCATCCTCTCAGACCAGCTAGGGATCGTCGCCTAGGTGAGCCATTACCCCACCTACTAGCTAATCCCATCTGGGCACATCCGATGGTGTGAGGCCCGAAGGTCCCCCACTTTGGTCTTGCGACGTTATGCGGTATTAGCTACCGTTTCCAGTAGTTATCCCCCTCCATCGGGCAGTTTCCCAGACATTACTCACCCGTCCGCCACTCGTCACCCGAGAGCAAGCTCTCTGTGCTACCGTCCGACTTGCATGTGTTAGGCCTGCCGCCAGCGTTCAATCTGAGCCATGATCAAACTCTTCAATTTAAGTTTGATTTGCTGCAACAAGTGCAGCGATGCTCATCTGTAAAACGTCATAATGAATTTCATTATGTGTTCACTCGTGAGACTTGATATTTTGCTGCGTCCGGAGACGCTGATATCAATCCTGCGAGTGCCCACACAGATTGTCTGATAAATTGTTAAAGAGCAGTGCCGCGATTTCTCTAGCGGCGCGGGATGCGTATATTACGCTTTCCGCATTTTCAGTCAAGCATTTATTTTTGCTTTTCTGAAGGTTGCCTTGAAGACCACCTCCTGAACACTTCGCTTCGTAAGCCGTTGTTCCGTGTCAGTGGAGGCGCAGTATAGGGATTTCTTCGGGGCTGACAAGCGCTAATTTCAAATTAATTTCCGAGTGCTGATTTTTTCGGCGAAACGCGATTAAACTGCTAATTTTTCCAGCAACGGGAAGCCATAACGCTGCAGAATTGGTGATAATTTCGTCACCTCCGCATCCATACGCGTGCAGAACGCTAAATTCTGCCCGGATGAAACAGCATGCGGCGCTTCATGCTCTAATAACCAGACGGTACGACGCGCAATGGCGGCCCCCGAATCCACTAGCCGCGTTCCTTCTGGAAGCACCAATTGCAGCTCATCACGCAATAAAGGGAAATGCGTACATCCCAACACCACGGTATCCGGCGGCTCTTTCATACGTAGCCAGGGTTGCACAGCGCGGCGTACATCTGCGAGCTCAACATCTTCGCCATGCAGCTTCGCTTCTGCTAATTCCACCAGCTCAGCAGAACCGAGCATTTCAATTTTGCAATCGCGGGCAAACTGCGTCACTAACTCATGCGTATAAGGACGCTTTACCGTGCCACGCGTGGCCAGCAATCCCACAACGCCGTTACGCGTCAGACGTGCTGCCGGTTTGATCGCAGGCACCACGCCCACAACCGGAAATTCGAAGCGTTCACGCAGAGCCGGCAAAGAAATGGTGCTGGCAGAGTTACAGGCAATGATCACCAGCGCTAACGGAAAACGCTGCGTAATAGCCGTCACCACAGCCACCACACGCTCGACAATAAAGTCTTCGGATTTTTCGCCGTACGGAAAACCTTCATTATCGAAGGCGTAGAGATAGTGAAGATCCGGCAGTAGATGCCGGACCTCATCATAAACGGAAAGCCCACCCACGCCGGAGTCAAACACCAGCACAGTGGGGCGGAGATCAGAAGCTGTAGCTGGCGCTGAGGTAGTACTCCGTTCCTGGAGTTGGATAGCCATACACTGTCTCGTAGTTTTTATCGAACAGGTTGGCAATTCTACCACGAACGGTGAGCTGTGATGTGACCGGATACGAAACTGCCAGATCCCATAAACTTACACCGCCCAATTTAACGCGCTGCGCAGTATAGGAGTGGTTGTAGTCGGTATCGTAACGATCGCCGAGATAGTGATAAGTCACAGACCAGTCAAAATTATAGAGCGTCCAGTCGAGCTGATATTTAACCTGCTGCTTAGCACGACGCGCCAGCTGCTGGTTGGTTTCGGCATCACGCGCATCAACATAATCATATGAAAGCTGATGACTCAGCGGACCCGTATCAAATGAAGCCGTTGCCTCAACACCTTTAATACGCGCTTTATTAATATTGTAATAAACGTAGGTACTGGGATCGCTATCAATCAGATTATCGATATCGTTGCGGTAACCCGATACGCGCCAGTTCACTGGGTCGGTTAGACCTTCAAAGCCACCTTCCCACTGTTTGCTCTCTTCCGGCTTGAGATCGCTGTTGCCATAAGATCCATACAACTGGCCAAGACGCGGTGCTTTGTAGGCTGTGGCATAGTTAGCAAAGACACTGTAGCCCTCAACAAACTCCCAGGAAGCGCCACTCTGCCAGGTGCTGTGCCAGCCAAACTGACTATTATCATCACCACGTACCGCGCCTTCTACAGTGACGCTGCCAAACTGCTGCTGAGCCGTCGCATAAATGCCCGTATCGCGCTGTTCAGTGCTGTTGGTGACATACGCCGTTCCCGGCTCAGTCGTCTGTTTCTGCCAATCCACACCACCGCTGACCGTACCTGTGCCAACCTGGAAGGTGTTGCCCCATTGCAGGTTGTACTGCTTGCTGTCATCAAGTGTGGTCGCCGGGCCATAGCGGCCGGTACGCGGGTCGTAGTTAAAATCTTTAGTTCGGCTATAGCTGGCAATCAGCTGAGTTGAATAGATGTCATGGTTGTAACGCAGGCCGGTGTCCCAGGTCTGGCTATAGAGCTGGCGAGTATCATCCAGTCCCAGGATATTGAAGCTGCTGTCATAGCTATAAGTACCGTCGTAAGCCGTGCGATTATCAAAACCGTAGCCGCGCACGAAACCGCTCAACTCATCGCTAAACTGGTGCTCCAGTGAGCCATAGAGCGATTTACTCATAAAGCCATCGCGATCTTTCTGCGCGGGATCGCCATACACGTCAGGCAGGTTAGCCACCACATCGTAGCCTCTGGTATAGGTATAATTACCCGCCATTGTCAGCTTAGTGGCATCACCGATCTGCTGCTGCGTCGAACCTTCATAACTCTGATAGCCTTTAGAGCCTATGCCCGCGGTCAGGGTGGTACCGGGTTTTGCACGGCCGGTAATAATGTTAACCACTCCGCCAATCGCATCCGAGCCATATACCGCCGAGCGCGCACCGCGCACATATTCAATGCGCTGCACCAACGAAAGAGGAATTTGACTGAGATCGGATGAACCCGAAACACCAGCCTGATTAAGACGAATACCGTCAATCAGCACCAGCACATGGCTTGAGTTAGTTCCGCGAATAAACAGAGAGCTGGATTGGCCCAGCCCACCGTTCTGCGCAATATCCACGCCCGGCAAACGGCGCATCACATCGGTGAGACTTTTTGACTGCCAGCGATCGATATCTTCGCGGGTAACAACGGTGGTGGGCGCCAGCACCGAAGAGACCGGCTGCGCGAAGCGGTTGGCGGTAACGATTTGCGTATCATCATTCTGCTGGGCGTAGCCAAATTGGGCCCAGAGAGACAACGCCGTTGCACTAAAGGCAAACAGCGAAGCGGGTGTTTTTTTCATTGTTATAGCATCCAAAAGACGAAGCAGGATGCCGCATGACTACAACCAATAGCACGCGATGGTCGTATGTATTGCGACGTCACACCGGCAGGTCTTCGGGCTGAGAATCATAAATGGTGAAAAACTTCCCATCCGACAGGACAGTGTTTATAGGTGCCATCACCACGACATTCTTTACCGCTGCGCGTCAGCTCCAGATTCACACTGGATTCCCTTTTAACTCAAGGAGGCCGGCAGGCGCAGTCTAAGGCCAGGAAGGCCGGAAATCCAGACTTCCAGCCATCGTGTGTTGCGCAGGGCTGGACATCATCAGTTGAATGCCTACAATCGCCCGGCAAGCCAGCTTATTACCAGGATTAAAGATGACACCCGAACAGCTCCCGATTGAACAATACGACGCGCAACTGGCGGAAAAAGTCAGCCGCTTACAGGCGATGATGGTGCCCTTTGCCGCGCCCGACGTGGAGGTGTTCCGCTCACCGGTCAGCCACTATCGTATGCGCGCCGAATTCCGCATCTGGCATGACGGGGACGATCTCTACCACATCATCTTTGATCAGGAGACTAAACAACGTATCCGCGTCGATCGCTTCCCGGCCGCCAGTGAATTGATCAACCAACTAATGCCGAGATTGATGGATGCGATCCGCGATAACCGCGCGCTGCGTTTTAAGCTGTTCCAGATCGATTACCTCTCGACCATGAGCAACCAAATCGTTATCTCACTGCTCTATCACCGCAAGCTGGAAGAAGAGTGGACGCTCGCCGCCAGCGCCCTGCGCGATAACCTGCGTGCCGAAGGTTTTGATGTGCAGCTGATTGGCCGCGCCACCAAAACTAAAATCTGTCTCGATCGCGATTTCGTCGATGAACGCTTGCCGGTAGCGGGCAAAGAGATGATTTATCGTCAGGTGGAGAACAGCTTCACCCAGCCTAACGCAGCGATGAATATTCAGATGCTGGAGTGGGCGCTGGACGTGACGCAGAATTCGCGCGGCGATCTGCTGGAACTTTATTGCGGTAATGGCAACTTCTCGCTGGCGCTGGCGCGTAACTTCCGCCGCGTACTGGCTACGGAGATTGCCAAGCCGTCAGTAGCGTCCGCGCAATACAACATTGCCGCCAACCAGATTGATAACGTGCAAATTATTCGCATGGCAGCGGAAGAGTTCACTCAGGCGATGAACGGCGTGCGCAGTTTCAATCGTTTAGAAGGCATCGATCTGAAGAGTTATCAGTGTGAAACCATCTTCGTCGATCCACCACGCAGCGGGCTGGATGCGGAAACCGTGAAGATGGTGCAGGCGTATCCGCGCATCCTTTATATCTCCTGCAATCCACAAACGCTATGCGATAACCTTGCGGTGCTGGCAGAAACCCATGATGTCACGCGCCTCGCGCTGTTCGATCAGTTCCCGTATACCCATCACATGGAGTGCGGCGTGCTGCTGACGCTGAAAGCCTGATTGGCAAATAAAGAGTGGGTCGCCATGAACGGCGCCCCTACAAAACCGGTGCGCCATGCGTCAGTTTTGTAGGGTGCGCATTCATGCGTACCGAAAGGCTTAGTTTCTGTTTTTGCGGCGAAAACGCATGGCAATCCAGAACACCAGCGCCACCATCAGAATGGTCGGGATAAAGTTGGAGCCGATATCCGGATATTCAGCCCGCACCAGCGCGCTATACACCAGAATACCTAACAGGAAGAATGCCGCCGCCAGCGAAGGCATGCCTTCTGGCATATTGCGGTTGAGATAACGTTGATGCAGACACCAGGCGGCAAGGCCAAGCGCGATCAACGGAAAAATCGAAAAGGGAACAAACGTACTGAACAGCACCGAAAAGGAGCCGTTGATAGCTAAACCGGTGATAAAAGCCAACAAAAGCGTCCCTTTATCGCGAGGGTTTTGCTCAATCATTTCTTTATCCTTATCACATTACTCTTCGGGTTTTTCCAGGGTAACCGACAGGCGCTCTTGCTCCCGGCGATACCAGTAATACGCACCTTTGGCGATCATACGCAGCTGCAGCACCAGGCGATCTTCAAGCTTGCGTCGCAGCTCAATATCGACATCTAACGCTTCAGCACCCGCACTAAACACAATCGTCACCATGGCTTCAGCCTGCGCCTCGGTGAAACTGCGCGGCATACGATTTTCCAGCTCAAGATAATCGGCCAGTTCGGCGATAAAGTGTTGAATCTCACGCGCCACCGCAGCACGAAACGCCGCCGAGGTTCCGGAGCGCTCGCGTAGTAAGAGCCGAAAAGCGTTGGGATTGTTCCCGATGAACTCCATAAAAGTTGCCACCGACGTTTTAATGATGCTGCCGCCTTTGGCAATGCGCTGGCGCGCCTGCCGCATGAGCTGACGCAGCATCAAGCCGCTTTCGTCCACCATGGTCAAGCCAAGTTCATCCACATCGCGGAAGTGGCGATAAAACGAGGTCGGCGCGATCCCGGCTTCACGTGCAACTTCACGCAAACTCAGGCTGGCAAAACTCCTTTCTGCACTTAACTGACTGAAGGCAGCTTCAATCAGTGAACGTCGTGTACGTTCTTTTTGTTGCGCTCTGACGCCCATTTTCCCGGCCTTGTCGATGATTTGGCAGGCACTATAACAAACTTTTCAGCGTACAGCGGTGCAAACTTTGTGAATGGCTGTGAACCTCACGCTTTGTCAAACTTCAGCAATTTACGCTGTTAGAATTCAGATGTGCGCGGCGAGATGTTAGAATCTCGTTGTAAAAATGTGATAAAAAAATAGGACGTACTGGTATGCAAAAGTCTTACGATTACGATGCCATTGTGATTGGCTCCGGTCCGGGCGGCGAAGGTGCGGCGATGGGGCTGGTGAAGCAGGGAGCGCGTATTGCAGTGATCGAACGCTACCACAACATCGGCGGCGGTTGTACTCACTGGGGAACCATCCCTTCCAAAGCCTTGCGCCACGCTGTTAGCCGTATTATCGAGTTCAATCAAAACCCTCTTTACAGCGATCACACTCGACTCCTGCGCTCCTCATTCGCCGACATTCTGAACCACACCGAGAACGTTATCAGCCAGCAAACCGCAATGCGTCAGGGTTTTTATGAGCGTAACCGCTGTGAACTGTATCAGGGCGATGCGCGTTTTGTTGATGCCAACACCATCGAAGTGGAACAGCCAGACGGCACGCGCGAGCGCCTAACCGCAGAGAAATTTGTGATTGCCTGTGGTTCTCGCCCGTATCATCCAACGGATGTCGATTTTACCCACCCGCGCGTTTACGATTCCGATTCCATCCTCAACCTGCACCATGAACCTGGCCACGTCATCATCTACGGCGCCGGCGTGATTGGTTGTGAATATGCGTCGATTTTCCGCGGCCTGAACGTCAAGGTTGACCTGATCAACACCCGCGATCGCCTGCTGGCGTTCCTCGATCAGGAGATGTCCGATTCGCTCTCCTATCACTTCTGGAACAGCGGCGTGGTGATTCGTCACAACGAAGAGTTCGAGAAAATTGAAGGCGTTGATGATGGCGTGATCATTCACCTGAAATCAGGCAAGAAAGTGAAAGCGGATTGCCTGCTGTATGCCAACGGCCGAACGGGTAACACTGATTCACTGGCGCTGGAAAACGTAGGACTGGAAGCGGATGGTCGTGGCCTGCTGAAAGTAAATAGCATGTACCAAACCGCGCAGCCGCACATCTATGCGGTCGGCGACGTGATTGGCTATCCAAGCCTGGCATCCGCCGCATACGATCAGGGCCGCATTGCCGCACAGGCGATCATCAAAGGTGAAGCCACCGCACATCTGATCGAGGATATTCCAACCGGGATTTATACCATTCCGGAGATCAGCTCAGTGGGTAAAACCGAACAGCAGCTTACTGCGATGAAAGTGCCGTATGAAGTGGGTCGTGCGCAGTTTAAACATCTGGCGCGTGCGCAAATTGTTGGCATGCACGTCGGCAGCCTGAAGATTTTGTTCCACCGCGAAACCAAAGAGATTTTAGGCATTCACTGCTTTGGTGAGCGTGCTGCGGAGATCATCCACATTGGTCAGGCCATCATGGAACAGAAGAACGGTGGCAATACGATTGAGTACTTCGTGAATACCACCTTCAACTATCCCACCATGGCCGAAGCCTATCGCGTGGCGGCGTTAAACGGCTTAAACCGCCTGTTTTAACGTGGTATCCAGGTAACCCTGCATGTGGGTTTTAATTGCTTCTGCCAACTGCTCATAGCGGTTGCGCAGAGGCGATCCCGGACGGTAAACCAACGCGATAGTGCGCTGCGGCACCGGCTTATAACACGGCAGATAGCAAACACCATCACGCACGCGCTCATTCGGCACGGCCAGCGAAGGCAGCAAGGTGATGCCGCTTCCAGCCGCAACCATATTGCGCAGCGTTTCCAGACTGGTGGCGCGGAAATGCGTATCTTCATCCGCTCCGGCTTCAAAGCAGAAACCCATCGCCTGGTCGCGCAAGCAGTGGCCATCCTCCAGCATCAGCAATTTTTCACCGGCCAGATCCGACATCGGCACGCGATCGCGATCGCGCCATGGATGATCGGCGTAAACCGCCAGCGTCATAGGCTCATCAAACAGCGGCACCTCAATAAAGGCCTCGCTCTCTTTCACCAGCGCCAGAATGGCACAATCCAGCTTGCCGCTGTCGAGCTGTGCCAGCAGTTGCTGCGTCTGCGCTTCGTGCAGATACATTTCGAGTTTGGGGAAGGTCTGATGCAGCATCGGAATGATGTGCGGCAGCAGATAGGGCCCGGTGGTTGGGATCAAACCAATGTGCAGCGGTCCAGACATCGCTTCGCCCTGCTGGCTCGCCATCTCTTTAAGCACTTTGACTTCACGCAGCACGGTTCGCGCCTGATCCACCAGCAGCAGACCCGCCTGGGTAAATAACACCTTACGACTGGTACGCTCCAGTAGCATCACACCAAGTTCATCTTCAAGCTTACGAATCTGTCCACTTAAGGTGGGTTGGCTGACATGACAAGCATCAGCTGCACGCCGGAAATGGCGATGCTCCGCAAGTGAAACCAGATATTCAAGATCACGAATATTCATGCAAATCCTCCAAACCACGATAGCCCGTGGCGATAGATAGAATAGCAATGAACGATTAGCCCTATCAAGCCGCGAGCGGGAATAATACGCCCCATAGAATTAAGACCATTGAATAGTGAGGAGAAGATATGTTCGCAAGCCAGGAAGGCAAAGCCGTACCGCAGGTTACCTTTCACACGCGTCAGCATGATCGTTGGGTTGATCTCACGACTGACGCGTTGTTCAAAGACAAAACCGTTATCGTGTTCTCGCTGCCGGGGGCGTTTACGCCAACCTGTTCATCGAGCCACCTGCCACGCTACAACGAGCTGTTCAGCACCTTTGCGCAGCACGGGGTCGACAGCATTCTGTGCGTGTCCGTTAACGATACCTTTGTCATGAATGCGTGGAAGGCCGATCAGCGCGCTGAACATATCACCTTTATTCCGGACGGCAACGGCGACTTCACCCGCGGTATGAATATGCTGGTAGAAAAAGCCGACGTGGGTTTTGGTCCGCGCTCGTGGCGTTATTCCATGCTGGTGCGCAACGGCATCATTGAGAAGATGTTTGTCGAGCCGAACAAGCCGGGCGATCCGTTTGAAGTGTCGGATGCTGATACGCTGCTGCGCTATCTGGCGCCTGAATATAAGGTGCAGGAATCCGTGTCGGTGTTCACCAAACCCGGCTGTCCATTCTGCACCAAAGCGAAACAGCTGCTGATTGATCGCAGCATTGCGTTTGAAGAAATCGTCCTGGGGCAAGATGCCACAACCGTGAGTCTGCGTGCCGTATCAGGCCGCGCCACGGTGCCTCAGGTATTTATCGGTGGTCGTCATATTGGCGGCAGCGACGATCTGGAGCAGTACCTGCAATCTGCTTAAAACCAATCACTGTGCCGGCTGGGAGTGGCCTGCCCTTGATGATGTGCCTATAAAAAAAGATGTAATTCCGAAGCTAGAGGTTGGCGGGCTACCGAAACGGTGCCCGCTTTTTTTTGCTCTGAATTTGCCCGGTCGCCATGAATGGCGCCCCTACAATGTAGGGTGCGCATTTATGCGCACCGATTTACTCACTTAGGCGTTTCTGGGCTTCACCGATGGCAAATGCGACCTGCTGAGGCGACACGCCACCCTGCGCATTACGCTTATCAAGGCAAGATTGCAGCGACAGAATCGGATAGACATCATCCTCAATTACCGCGCTGAACTGCTTGAGTTGCGCCAAACTGAGCGCTTCCAGCGCCACCCCTTGCCTGATCGCTTCGACCACCGTTTCACCGACAATATGGTGCGCTTCACGGAACGGTACGCCTTTTGCCACCAGATAATCGGCCAGCTCGGTGGAGTTAGCGTAGCCCTGTTCAGCGGCTTCCTGGCAACGTGGACGTTTCACCTGAATGCCGTCCAGCACCAGCACCGACATATGCAGGCAGTCGAGCCAGGTGTCGAGTGCATCAAACAGCCCTTCTTTGTCTTCCTGCATATCTTTGTTATACGCCAGCGGCAAGCCTTTCAGCGTCATCATCATGCCGGTTAGCGCACCTTGTACACGGCCACATTTGCCACGGATCAGCTCCAGCGCATCCGGGTTTTTCTTCTGCGGCATCAGCGACGAACCGGAAGTCACTTTATCCGACAGCTCCAGGAATCCCGCTTCGCCGGTGTTGAAGAAGATCAGGTCTTCCGCAAAGCGCGACAGATGCACCATGCCAATCGAGGCATCTGACAGCAACTCCAGCACATGGTCGCGATCGGAAACGGTATCAAGGCTGTTACGCGTGGCAGACGCAAAACCTAACCAGCCCGCCAGCTGCTGACGATCGATCTCATACGCGGTACCGGCCAGCGCGCCGCAACCCAGCGGGCTGACGTCCATACGCTTCAGCGCATCCTGTAAACGGCTCTCATCACGCGCCAGCATCTCAACGTACGCCAGGCACCAGTGCGCGAAGGTCACTGGCTGCGCACGTTGCAGGTGCGTGTAACCCGGCATCACTGCATCCTGATTGGCTGCTGCGGTGGTAACCAGCGCGGATTGCAGTTCACGCGTCGCCTCCAGCAGCACGGCAACCTGCTCTTTGCACCACAGTTTCAGATCGGTCGCGACCTGATCGTTACGGCTACGGCCGGTGTGCAATTTCTTGCCCAGCGCGCCGACTTTATCGATTAGCTTGCCTTCCACCCAACTGTGAATATCTTCGGCATCGCTTTGCAGAATCTGTTCAGGATTGGCACGTACCTCGGCCAGCAGTTCCTGCAGCGCGCTTTCCAGCTGTTGCTGCTCGTCATGGGTCAGCACATTGACCGTGACCAGCGCTTTTGACCAGGCAATCGAGCCGGTAATGTCCTGCTCGGCCAGGCGATAATCAAAACGCAGCGAATCATTGAACTGTTTGAACCGTTGGTCTGCTGCCTGCGAAAAACGTCCGCCCCAAAGTGCCATCTGAATTACTCCTGAATCCGTTATAGAAAAGGCGGCCCGAAGCCGCCCTTGCAAAATGTGTCGCTTGCCGCGGTATTACTTCTTCTGCTCGTTCAGCGCGCGAATGCGTGAAGAGAGCGAGAACAGACGGATAAAGCCGCCCGCGTGACGGTGATCGTAAACTTCGTCTTCGCCAAAGGTGGCAAACTCTTCTGAGTACAAGCTGTTAGCAGAGGTTTTCTGAATCGCCGTGGCCTGGCCTTTGTACAGCTGCAGCACCACTTCACCGTTCACCTCTTCTGCCAGTGATTCGGCAGCGGCCTGGATAGATTTACGCAGCGGCGCGAACCAGCGGCCATCGTAAACCACGTAAGACATTTCGTGGCCCAGCTGCTCACGCCATTTGAAGCTATCGCGATCCAGCACCAGCTGTTCAACCGCACGCAGCGCGTTCACCATGATGGTGCCGCCCGGAGTTTCATAGCAGCCACGCGACTTAATGCCCACCAGACGGTTTTCCACGATGTCGATACGACCCACGCCGTGTTTCGCGCCCAGCACGTTAAGTTTTTCCAGGCACTGGAACGGGCTCAGCTTCTCGCCGTTCACCGCAACGACGCGGCCTTTCTCGACGGTAACCGTGACGTTTTCTGGCTGATCGGGCGCTTCCAGCGGATCAACGGTCCACACCCAGCAATCTTTATTCGGTGCATTAGCCGGGCTTTCCAGCACGCCACCTTCCGTGGAGATGTGCCATGCGTTCTCATCACGGCTGTAGATTTTTTCCAGCGACGCGGTGGTCGGGATGTTGCGCTCTTTCAGGTAATCCAGCAGCGCTTCACGTGAACGCAGGTTCCACTCACGCCATGGCGCAACCACTTTCAGCTGTGGCGCCAGCGCGGTGTAGGTGGTTTCGAAACGCACCTGGTCGTTACCTTTGCCGGTTGCGCCGTGGCACAGCGCATCAGCGCCCACTTTCAATGCCAGCTCAACCTGTGCTTTAGCGATGATGGGACGCGCCATCGACGTTCCCAGCAGGTAAGTGCCTTCGTACAGTGCGCCGGTCTGCAGCACTGGATAAACATATTCGCTGATGAACTCTTCGCGCAGATCCACCACGTGGCACTCAGAAGCGCCGGACTGCAGCGCTTTCTTCTCAACGCCTTCCAGATCGCTACGTTCCTGACCGATATCCGCCACAAACGCCACCACTTCACAGCCGCCGTAGTTCTCTTTCAACCACGGAATGATGGCTGAAGTATCGAGGCCGCCTGAATAAGCCAGTACGATTTTTTTGATGTTTTGCGTGCTCATGTCTTAATCCTTGATTATGCGAGAATCCGGGTGCCAATCGACACGCCGTTGAAAAGGGTTGGCAGTTGTTCAGCATGACGCCAGCTGGCGATATCCACCGGGCGACCGAGCGTGCGCGCCGCATCGAGCGCCGCATTCACTTTCACGACCATGCCATCGGTGATGATGCCCTGGGCGATCAGCTGTTCCGCTTTCGCTGCAGTCATCTCTTCGATGCGCTGACCTTTGCCGTCGAGAATACCGCTGACATCGGATAACAGCACTAAATCGGCACCGAGCGTTGCGGCCAGCGCGGTCGCGGCCTGGTCGGCATTGACGTTCATCAACTCGCCGCCGTCGGTGATACCAATCGAGCTGATCACCGGCATGTAGCCTGCCGCCAGCAAAGTGTTCACCAGCGCCGGATTACCCGGCGTGGCGTTACCAACATGGCCGAGCTCTTCATCGAACTGCGCCACATTGACCAAACCGGCATCGCCCAGGCACAAACCCACGGCGCCGATGCCATATTTCTTCGCCCACGCCAGCAGCGTTTTGTTGGCGGTACCGGCTAACGCACCGGTAATAATGTCAATCTGATCGGCTGGCGTCACGCGCAAACCGTTCTTCTTTTTCACCGGCAGCGCGAGCTTCTTCATCAGCTCGTCCACCACGCAACCGCCGCCGTGCACAATGATCAGCGGACGCTGATGTGCATTGCGATACGCCAGCAGGGCATCAAACAGACGGGCCAGCGCTTCTTCGCTATCCAGCAGCACGCCACCCAGTTTAATGATTAAAGGATTCATTGCGTTATCCGTTGGTTAAATCAGAGACAGCGTTTCGGGGAAGCCGAAACGAATGTTCAAACACTGAACCGCCTGCGATGAGGCGCCTTTCAGCAGGTTATCTTCAGCGGCGACCACAATCAGGTGCTCGCCTTGCATGGCGAAGCCGATATCGCAGAACGGCAAACCGACCACCGCTTTCAGCGCCGGAACGCCTTTGTCATACACGCGCACCAGCGGTTTGTCGTGGTAAGCATGATGGAAGGCCTCGGCCACATCCTGCTGCGTCACGCCCGCTTTCAGGCGGCAGGTGGTGGTCGACAAGATTCCGCGCGGGAAACTGCCCAGATGTGGCGTGAAGATCACTGGCGTGCCGAGATGCGCGACGATTTCCGGATGATGACGATGATTAAACAGGCCGTACGGCTGCAAACTCACTTCACAGAAGCTGGTGGCAACATTAGCTTTGCGCCCTGCACCGCTCACGCCGCTGGTAGCATTAATCACCGGCCACTGTGCATCGTTAAGCAGACCGGCCTCGATGAGTGGTTTCAGCGAAAGCTGTGCTGCGGTTGGGTAGCAACCCGGCACCGCAACCAGCTGCGCGTCTTTGATTTGGTCGTGCTGCCATTCGGCAAGACCGTAAACCGCTTTATCCAGCCAATCCTGATGCTGATGGCTGAAACCGTAATATTGCGTATAGAAAGCGTCGTCGTTGACGCGGAACGCGCCGGAGAGATCGAAGACCACGCAACCTGCTTTGAGGAATTCGGGTGCCAGATCGTGGCTGACTTCGTGGGCAGTCGCGAGGAACACCACATCCACTTTATCGGCCCATTCTGCGGCGTCGCTCAGCGGCTGCAGCGGCAAATCGACAATGCCTTTGAGCTGCGGATGCAAATCCGACAATAACTTTCCAGCATCCGGGCTTTGCGCTGAAACCGCCAAAGCGGTTATGTTCATATGCGGATGGCGATTCAGGTAGGTGGCAAGCTCTACGCCAGCGTAACCACTGGCACCAACGATCAGCGTATTCAACATCAGGCTGTATACCTTATTACAGTCACACGTATCGGGTCGCGGCCTTGCCCCGTTGCCCAGGATGCCGTTTGCAGAAGATTTGATGCTTCACATGCAAGCGACGTTATTGTATTTTTATTCACTATTAATGCATGAATATTGATACATCCTAACCCAAGGACCGTCAACAGTGAAGACAAAATTACCACCTTTTATCGAACTCTACCGCCAGTTGATTGCCACGCCATCAATCAGCGCAACCGACAGCGCACTGGATCAGAGTAATGAAACTTTAATCAATTTGCTGGCCGGCTGGTTCCGCGATATTGGCTTCAGCGTCGAAGTGCAGCCGGTGCCTGGCACGCGGCATAAATTCAATATGCTGGCGCGCAGTGGATTGGGCGCGGGCGGCCTGTTGCTGGCCGGCCATACCGATACCGTACCCTACGATGATGGCCGCTGGACGCGCGATCCCTTCACGCTGACCGAACACGACAACAAGCTTTATGGCTTGGGCACCGCCGATATGAAAGGCTTCTTCGCGTTTATTCTGGATGCGCTGCGTGACGTTGACGTGACCAAACTCAGCAAGCCGCTATACATCCTCGCAACCGCCGATGAAGAGACCACCATGGCGGGTGCGAAGTATTTCTCTGAATCGACCCAGCTGCGTCCGGATTGCGCCATTATCGGCGAGCCAACGTCGCTCAAACCGGTGCGCGCGCACAAAGGTCATCTATCGAATGTGATCCGTATTCAGGGGCAATCGGGCCACTCCAGCGATCCGTCGCGCGGCGTGAACGCCATCGAACTGATGCATGAATCCATCACTCAACTGATGCAGCTGCGTAACACCTTGAAAGAACGCTACAACCACGACGGCTTTGCTATTCCATATCCAACCATGAACTTTGGCCATATTCATGGCGGCGACGCGGCTAACCGCATCTGCGCCTGCTGTGAATTGCACATGGATATTCGTCCGCTGCCGGGCTTAACTCTGAGCGATTTGGATGGTCTGCTGAACGACGCGTTGGCGCCGGTCAGCGCGCGCTGGCCGGGACGTTTAACCGTGGGCGAGCTGCATCCGCCTATTCCAGGCTACGAATGCCCTGCCGATCATGAGCTGGTGCAAGTGGTGGAGAAACTATTGGGCGTGCCGACTGAAGTGGTGAACTATTGCACTGAAGCGCCATTTATCCAGCAATTGTGCCCAACGCTGGTGTTAGGCCCGGGATCTATCAATCAAGCCCATCAGCCGGATGAGTTTATTGATACCGCATTTATCAAGCCGACTCATGCGCTTATCACCCAGGTTGTGCAGCATTTTTGTCATTGATGAACAACAGATGGGGCATTTCACTGTTAAATCAGCAAATTGCCCCGTCATTGTTCGGGATTTGATAATAAGAATAACTTATCTCGCTTCGCTGCAAGCAAATTCTTTGAATTTCCGCTATTTAGCCGCACATTCATGCGGATTTAAGTCAATTGACGTACAAGAAGATACGTGGCTAGATAAAAGACGATGTTATGCCCGTGGATAATTCCCGTGGGGATATTTAAAAAGATGATGAGGGTGTCAGGGTCCAATGAACGAACAATATTCCGCAATGCGAAGTAATGTCAGTATGCTCGGCAAACTGCTCGGGGATACGATTAAGGATGCACTAGGAGAGAACATCCTCGACCAGGTGGAGACCATCCGTAAACTCTCTAAGTCATCCCGCGCGGGAAATGACACTCATCGTCAGGAACTGCTGAACACGCTGCAAAATCTGTCGAATGACGAGCTGCTGCCGGTTGCGCGTGCGTTTAGCCAGTTCCTTAATCTCACCAACGTCGCTGAGCAGTATCAAACCATTTCCCGCAGCGGCGATGGCGCGAATCATCCTGAGCTGCTGAAGAAGACCTTCGAGCGTCTGAAACAGCAAGGTGATATCAGCGAAGCCGCTATCCGCCAGTCGATTGAAGAGCTGTCGCTGGAGCTGGTGCTGACGGCACACCCCACCGAAATTACCCGCCGCACGCTGATCCATATGCTCGGCGAAGTGAACAGCTGTTTACAGCAACTCGATCACAGCGATATCTCTGACTACGAGCGTACGCAGGTGATGCGCCGTCTGCGTCAGCTGGTGGCACAAGCGTGGCATACCGATGAGATCCGCAAATATCGTCCAACGCCCATCGATGAAGCCAAATGGGGCTTTGCCGTGGTGGAAAACAGCCTGTGGCAAGGCGTGCCTGCCTTCCTGCGCGAGCTGAATGAACAGGTGGAAGAGACCTTTGGCATTAAGCTGCCGGTCGATTTCGTGCCGATCAAATTTACCTCGTGGATGGGCGGCGACCGTGACGGCAACCCAAACGTTACCGCACCGATTACCCGCCACGCGATGCAGCTGAGCCGCTGGAAAGCCGCGGACCTGTTCCTGCGTGATATCGGCGTGCTGGTTTCTGAGCTGTCGATGTCCGAATGCAGCGACGAAGTGCGCGAGCTGTGCGGCGATCCGGAAGCGCTGGAGCCATATCGTATGGTGCTGAAACGCCTGCGCAGCCAGCTGATGACGACACAAGCTTATTTGGAACGTCGTCTGAAAGGCGAGCGCCTGCCGCGTCCGACCGGTCTGCTGGTTTCTAACGATCAGCTGTGGGAACCGCTGTTCGCTATCTATCAGTCTTTACAACAGTGCGGCATGGGCATCATCGCCAATGGCCAGCTGCTGGATACGCTGCGCCGCGTGAAGTGCTTCGGCGTGCCGCTGGTGCGTATCGATATCCGTCAGGAGAGCACCCGACATACCCAGGCGATTGCTGAAGTGACGCGCTATCTCGGCCTCGGTGATTACGAAAGCTGGTCAGAAGCGGACAAACAGGCCTTCCTGATCCGTGAACTGAATTCTAAGCGTCCGCTGTTGCCGCATCAGTGGGAACCTGGCGATGAAACGCGTGAAGTGCTCGATACCTGCAAAGTGGTGGCCGAAGCGCCGCAGGGCTCAATTGCCTCTTACGTGATTTCGATGGCGAAAACGCCGTCAGACGTGTTGGCGGTACATCTGCTGCTGAAAGAAGCCGGTATTCCTTACGCCATGCCGGTGGCGCCGCTGTTCGAAACCCTTGATGACCTCAACAACGCCAATGACGTGATGACGCAGCTGCTGAGCATCGACTGGTATCGCGGCTTTATCAATGGCAAGCAGATGGTGATGATTGGCTATTCCGACTCGGCGAAAGATGCCGGCGTGATGGCCGCCAGCTGGGCGCAATATCAGGCGCAGGATGCGTTGATCAAAACCTGTGAGAGCGCCGGCATCACGCTGACGCTGTTCCACGGACGCGGCGGCTCAATTGGTCGTGGGGGCGCGCCAGCACACGCCGCGCTGTTATCACAACCGCCGGGCAGCCTAAAAGGCGGTCTGCGCGTGACCGAACAGGGCGAGATGATTCGCTTCAAATACGGTTTGCCTGAAGTCACTATCGCCAGCCTGTCGCTGTATACCGGCGCGATTCTGGAAGCTAACCTGCTGCCACCACCGGAACCAAAACGCGAATGGCAGGAGATCATGAACGGCCTTTCGGCGCACTCCTGTGCCATGTATCGCGGCTATGTGCGTGAGAATCCCGACTTCGTACCGTACTTCCGTTCGGCAACGCCGGAGCAAGAGCTGGGTAAATTGCCGCTGGGCTCACGTCCGGCAAAACGTCGCCCAACCGGCGGTGTGGAATCGCTGCGCGCCATTCCGTGGATCTTTGCCTGGACGCAAAACCGCCTGATGTTGCCGGCCTGGCTGGGTGCGGGCGCCGCGCTGCAGAAAGCGATGGATGAAGGTCATCAGGATGAGCTGGAAACCATGTGCCGCGACTGGCCGTTCTTCTCAACGCGTCTTGGCATGCTGGAGATGGTGTTCTCGAAAGCCGATCTGTGGCTGGCGGAATACTACGATCAGCGTCTGGTGGATAAGTCGCTGTGGCCGCTCGGCAAGCAGCTACGCGATCAGCTGGATGCGGATATTAAAGCGGTGCTAACCATCGCCAACGATGCGCACCTGATGGCTGACCAACCGTGGATTGCCGAATCCATCGCGCTGCGTAACGTGTATACCGATCCGCTGAACGTATTGCAGGCTGAACTGCTGCATCGTTCACGTGCGCAGGAAGAGCGCGGTGATGCGCCGGATGCGCGCGTTGAGCAAGCGCTAATGGTGACGATTGCCGGTGTTGCAGCGGGTATGCGTAATACCGGTTAACAAAGAGGCATGATGTGAAAAAGGAGCCAGCTGGCTCCTTTTTTTATGGGTTCTGCACCCTGGTGTCAGGAGCGCATGAATGCGCACCCTACAGAATCAGCACTGGCAAATTGTAGGGGCGCGCATCACCTTAGGCGCTAATCCCCGGGCGCACGCCCAGCGTGTGGCAAATGGCGTAACTCATCTCGGCGCGGTTCAGCGTATAGAAGTGGAAATCCTTCACCCCTTCGCGCGACAGGATTTTCACCATGTCCATGGCAACGTTAGCGCCGACCATTTTGCGCGTTTCCGGATCGTTATCGAGGCCTTCAAACATCGCGCTCATCCAGCCTGGCACGCGGACGTTGGTCATGGTGGCGAAGCGCTGCAGCTGCTTAAAGTTGGATACCGGCAGAATGCCCGGCACGATTTCAACGTCGATGCTGGCCGCGACGCAGCGATCGCGGAAACGCAGATAACTTTCAACGTCAAAGAAAAATTGGGTAATGGCGCGGTTCGCACCGGCATCAATTTTACGCTTTAAGTTGATGAGATCGGCCTGCGCGCTTTTCGCTTCCGGATGTACTTCCGGATAAGCCGCCACAGAAATATCAAAATCGCCAACGTCTTTCAGCAACGCTACCAGGTCCGAACCGTACATTTCTGGTTTGCCGCCGCCCGGTGGTAAATCACCGCGCAGTGCCACGATATGACGAATGCCGCTGTCCCAGTAATCACGGGCGATGCCACGCAGTTCATCACGCGTGGCGTCGATACAGGTCAGATGCGGTGCCGCTTCTAAACCGGTCCGATCTTTGATGCCTTTAATAATGCTGTGCGTGCGATCGCGCTCACCCGAGTTGGCGCCGTAGGTCACGGAGACGAATTTCGGTTTCAGGCTGCTCAGCCGATCGATTGAGCTCCACAGGGTTTCTTCCATTTCGCTGGTACGTGGCGGGAAAAACTCAAAAGAGACATTAATTTGCCCATTCAGCTCAGCCAGGCTCTGGTTCAACGCTTCACGTTGATTGGCGTGAAAGAAACTCATCCTAATTACCTCATCATCACACAGCGATTATTTTTCGGCCCGCGAACATCCATACGTTTAGACGTCCAGATGCACAAAATGAACCATTACCGCGTTAGCGTCAACTTAAAATTAATCAGCAGGCGTGACAAATCTTCAAACAACGTGAAAGCGTTTCATGATGGGAGGGATAAAGTGAAAAAGGCAGACGAGGGGAGCCGTCTGCCTATTGTGGAAGGTTACAGCAGCTGTGCGAGGCGATTGATGTCAGATTGCAGTGCACCCGCCGTCACATCACGACCTGCGCCAGGACCGCGAATCACCAGCGGATTATCACGATACCAGCGGCTTTCGATGGCAAACACGTTATCGCACGGCAGCAGCGCGGCCAGCGGATGCTCAGGGCGTACCGCTTCCACACCGACGCGCGCTTTGCCATTGGCATCGAAACGCGCTACGTAACGCAGCACCAGACCCAGTTCCTGCGCCGCTTCCAGACGCTGTAGCATCTGCTCATTGAGCTCATCGGCATTTTCGAAGAAGTGATCAATCGACTCACCGTCGCAAATCGACGGCACCAGCGATTCCACCCGCACCTGATCCGGCTCGATGTCGTAGCCCGCTTCGCGCGCCAGAATCACCAGCTTGCGCATCACATCCTGCCCAGACAGATCAACGCGTGGATCGGGTTCAGTCAGGCCTTGCTGCCAGGCCTGGTCGACCAGCTCGCTGAATGGAACCGTGCCGTCAAACTGCAGGAACAACCAGGAAAGTGTGCCAGAGAAAATGCCGCTGATCGCCAGAATGCTATCACCGCTTTCTCGCAAATCACGCACCGTGTGATTGACCGGCAAACCGGCGCCCACGGTCGCGTTATAGAGCCAGTGACGCCCGGTTTTGGCGAAGGCATCACGCACCTGACGCCAGCTCTGGCCGCTGGATGCACCGGCGACCTTATTGGCGCTGATCACGTGGAAACCGTGGCTGGCGAAATCATGATACTGCTGCGCCAGCTGCTCGCTCGCCGTGACGTCCAGCACCACCAAATCATCGAACGGGTGCGCGCGCATCCACAGGAACAGCGACTCTTCATCGCGCTCAACCGCTTCGTCATCGAAAAACGCCAGCGCGCGGCTGGCTTCCAGACCGTCGTAGCTCAGCAAACTGCGGCTGCTGTCCGCCACGCCCGCCAGCACATATTCAAATCCGGTACGCGCCGACAGCGTTTCCTGCTCGCGCGCAAACAGCTCCAGCCAGCGGGATCCAATATTGCCTTTGCCGAAAAGTATCAGGCCAATGCGCTTTTCCGCGCGGAACAGCGACTGATGCAAGCCCTGAATCAGGTGCTGCGTTGGCCCAACGCGCAGTACAGCAACAATGCTGATGTGATCTTCAGACTGCCAGACAAATTCCACCGGCTGATCTTTGATCTGCTGCCAGAAGCGATGGCTATGCAGCGGATTACGCGTTACGCCTGCTCCCACTAGCGCCACCAGCGCTAAGCCGTCGCGCAGCTGCAGATGACCCGGCAATGCGGCATCCTGCAGCAGATTAAAGGCGCTGTTCACCACTTCAGAGGTGTAACACAGCTGCAGCAGGCGGCGATCGGGATGAATCCCCATCGCCAGCGGCCGTAGCTGCGCGCGCTTCAGCAGCAGATCGATCTCTTTCTGCTGCGTTTTGAAATCGTGATTAGCCGGGATCTCAATCTCAACCAGACACACATCATCGTGGCTGGTGACGATGCGCGCACCGGTGCCAGATGCCAGCACGCGCTCGATGCGCGTCGAGCCCTGCTCCGGCTGATAGCTGCAGCGCAGCTGCAAATCGATATCGCTATTAGAAACCGGCTGCAAGGTGCGAGTGTGCAATACCGGCGCCGCCAGACGTGCCAGCTCGCTGGCTTCATCCAGACGCAGCAGCGGCAGCAGGCAGGCATCAGAGACTTTGCGTGGATCGGCGCTATACACGCCCGCCACATCGCTCCAGATGGTCACGCGACCCACACCCGCCAGCGCACCAATCTGCGTGGCCGAGTAGTCCGAGCCGTTACGGCCCAGCAAGACCGTTTCACCGGCATCGCTGCGGCTGATAAATCCGGTTACCACCAAACGCTTATGCGGATGCTGGGTCAACAGCTCCTGCAGCAGCGGCCAGGATTTTCCTTCATCCACCTGCGGCTGTGCGGCACGTTCGGCACGCAGGAAGTCACGCGCATCAAGCCAGGCCGCTTCAATTTCGCGCTGGCTTAATACTGCAGCCATTAAGCGCGCCGACCAGATTTCGCCGTGGCCGACCACTTCGGCATAAACCGCGTCGGTGATGGTGCCGTCGAGCAGTGCCGCCAACCGTTCCAGATCGCGTATAAAGGTAGAGGTCAGGGTTTCGGCATATTCAGCAGGCAGCAGCGCAGCAATAAGCTCGCTGTGAAAGCGGCGTAAAGCCTGTTGCACCTGATGGGCAGATAAGCGATCGCTCTGGCTTAATTTCAGCCAGCTAATCAACTGGTTGGTGGTGCTGCCTGCAGCAGAGACCACCATTAAGTCGCCTGGCTGGCTGTAATCCGCCATGATGCTGGCTACGCGTTGATAGCAACGTGCGTCGGCCAGGCTACTGCCACCAAATTTATGCAACTGCTTGATCGGCGTTCCCGCGCCTGCTGAAATCGTCATGGTTACCCCTCGGCTGCGATCCTGAATGCATTATCCAGATCGGCGATTAAATCTTCGTGATCTTCAATTCCCACTGAAATACGCAGCAGTGTTTCAGAAATTCCCGCTGCCGCGCGCGCTTCTGCAGACATGCCCGCATGCGTCATGGTCGCGGTATGCGAAATCAAACTCTCTACACCGCCCAGTGATTCAGCCAGCGTAAACAGCTGCAGTGCTTTCAGGAAGCGGCGCAGGCGCGCTTCATCAGCATCAATTTCGAAACTCAACATGGCGCCAAAGCCACGCTGCTGACGTACCGCAAACTCATGACCGGCGTTTTTCGGCAGAGACGGATGATACAGTTTTTTCACCAGCGGTTGTTGCTTCAGGTAATCAACAATTGCCAATGCGTTGCGTTGTGCGGCGGCGATACGCGGCGACAGCGTGCGTAAACCGCGTAGCAGCAGGTAGCTATCAAACGCGGCGCCAGTGACACCAATATTATTCGCCCACCAGGCAAGATCGGTCGCCATCGCCGGATCTTTAGAGATGACTGCGCCTGCAACCACATCGGAGTGGCCGTTCAGGTATTTGGTACAGGAGTGAACCACCAGATCGGCACCCAGCGCCAGCGGGTTTTGCAGCGCCGGGCTAAGGAAGGTGTTATCCACCACGCTAATCGCGCCGGCTTCGCGCGCGGCGGCACAAATGCTGGCGATATCAACCACGCGCAATAGCGGATTGCTTGGGCTCTCGACCAGCACCAGCTTTGGCTTCTCAGCTAATGCAGCAGCCAGCGCGGCTTTATCGCCCTGATCAACAAACTTCACGCGATAGGCACCGCGCTTGCTCAGGCTATCGAACAGACGATAGCTGCCGCCGTAGCAGTCATGAGGTGCGACCAGTAAATCGCCCGGCTTCAGGAACACGGTGGTCACCAGATGAATCGCTGACATGCCGGTATTGGTTAATACCGCACCTGCGCCCCCCTCCAGCTCCGCCAGCGCACGCTGAACCACATCGCGCGTCGGATTACCGCGGCGTGAATAGTCATGCGCGCGCGGCTCATTGAAGTCGAGGAAGTTATAAGTACTGGAGAGATGAATCGGTGGGACAACGCAGCCATATTGCTCGTCATCATTCAAACCGCTGCGTACTGCGATGGTTGCCTGTTTGCGCGTCATGGTGCCTACTGTTCCTGAAGAAAAAGAAGAGCAACAGAATAACATTCAGCGCATAGACGTCAATACATCTGGACATCTAAATGTCTTTGCGTATAGATTGAGCAAATCATCAATAACCGCTAAAATTGTCCGTCATCGCCTGGTGTTCAGCGCGCTTTCCTTTTCAAAAGCGATGCTCAAGCATAAAACCTGCGGTTTAAGGGGTCAGGTATCGAAAAATCGGGCATAATCAACGGATTTCCCCATATTCAACTTTTATTGATTAAGGTAACCCATGGCTGAATGGAACGGCGAATATATCAGCCCTTACGCTGAACATGGTAAGAAGAGCGAGCAGGTTAAGAAAATCACAGTTTCTATCCCGCTGAAAGTGCTGAAGATTTTAACGGATGAGCGTACACGCCGTCAGGTGAATAACCTGCGTCACGCTACCAACAGCGAACTGCTGTGTGAAGCCTTTTTGCATGCTTTCACCGGGCAGCCTCTGCCGAACGATGTCGATCTGCGCAAAGAACGCAGTGATGAAATTCCGGAAGAAGCAAAACAGATTATGCGTGAGATGGGCATCGATCCCGATAGTTGGGAATACTGACGCCAGAAATAAAAAAACCCAGCCGAAGCTGGGTTTTTTCTTGCTTCCGAATCGTGATGATTCGACGGCAAATAATCTTATTTCTTGCTTGCTGGCACGCTGAAACGCTTGTTGAAGCGATCTACACGGCCACCGGTGTCAGCAACACGCTGCTTACCAGTGTAGAACGGGTGGCATTTGCCGCACACGTCCAGGTTCAGACCAGAAGCCATGGTTGAACGGGTGTTGATCACGTTACCGCAAGAGCAAGTCATGGTTACTGCTTCGTACTTAGGGTGAATACCTTGTTTCATGGGAGAACCTCATAAAAGGCCGTGTCGCTCTCCGCGCCAGGCTCTCAGCCTGCACAGCACCACACGCGATTGAACATTAAGTGTATGCTCCGACGAGCAATCTCATCGAAGGCGGCATAGTATACAGAAATTAACCAGTTTTAGCAAATCACTACTCTAGATACCCGCTCAGTGTATCAGCGTGTACACTACTTCTCCTTAATTCAGAACCGGATAGAGATTCACATGCCCGTTGTTCAGGTTGCCCTGCCCGTTCCGCTACCTCGTCTGTTTGATTACTTGCTGCCTGCCGATGCGCCGCAGCCGGTGGCAGGCGCACGCGTGAATGTGCCGTTCGGCAATCGCAAAATGATCGGCATTGTGGTTGGTACGCGCGAAACCAGCGATCTCCCGTTAACGCAGCTCAAGCAGATTGAGAACGTACTCGACGATGAAAGTCTGTTCTCGCCCGCGCTGTGGCGCATCCTGCATTGGGCGGCTCATTATTATCACTCACCGCTCGGTGAAGTGCTGAGTCATGCGCTGCCGGTGCTGCTGCGCCAGGGCAAACCGGCGCAGGAAGCACCGCTGTGGCAATGGGTGATCAATGATGCTGGACGAGAAGTGGCGATGGAGAGCCTGAAGCGCGCGCCGAAACAGCAGCAGGCGCTGGCGATGCTGCGTCAGCAGCCGTTGTATCGTCATCAGGTCAGCGAACACGATTTTACCGATGCCGCCCTGCAAGCGTTGCGCGCGAAAGGCTTGTGCGATCTGCGTGAACACGCGCCGCAAATGCACGACTGGCGCAGCAGCTTCGCCGTAAAAGGCGAACGCCTGCGCCTGAATACCGATCAGGCGATGGCGGTGGGCGCGATGCGCAGCGAAGACGACCACTACGCACCCTGGCTACTGGCGGGAATTACCGGTTCGGGTAAAACCGAAGTTTATCTTAGCGTGCTGGAGAATGTGCTGGCACGCGGCAAACAGGCGCTGGTGCTGGTGCCGGAGATCGGCCTGACGCCACAAACAATCGCCCGCTTCCGCGAACGTTTTGATGCGCCGATTGATGTGTTGCACTCGGCGCTCAACGATAGTGAACGCCTTGCGGTTTGGCTGCGCGCGCGCAGCGGCGAAACCGCGATTGTTATCGGAACGCGTTCAGCACTGTTCACGCCGCTGGCGCGTCCGGGTGTGATCATTATTGATGAAGAGCACGATAGCTCGTACAAACAGCAGGAAGGCTGGCGCTATCAGGCGCGCGATCTGGCAGTATTTCGCGCCCATGAAGAAGACATCCCGATTGTGATGGGATCGGCCACGCCCGCGCTGGAAACCTTGCACAACGTACGCGTTGGCAAATATCGCCAGCTCAATCTCACCAAACGCGCGGGCAATGCCAAACCGGCGTTACAGCAGTTGATTGATCTGAAAGGTCAGCAGCTGAAAGGAGGATTGGCACCCGCGCTGCTCGGCAAAATGCGCCAGCATCTGCAGGCCGATAATCAGGTGCTGCTGTTTCTCAACCGCCGCGGTTTCTCACCGGCGCTGATGTGTCATGATTGCGGCTGGCTGGCAGAGTGCCAGCGCTGCGACAGCTACTACACGCTGCATCAGAATCATCGCCAGTTGCGCTGCCATCATTGCGATAGCCAGCGCCCGCTACCTAATCAGTGTCCGGGCTGCGGCTCAACGCATTTGATGCCGGTCGGCGTAGGTACCGAACAGCTGGAACAGCAGCTCGGTACGTTATTCCCTGGCGTACCGGTGTCGCGCATCGATCGCGATACCACCAGCCGCAAAGGTGCGCTGGAGCAGCATCTGGCCGATGTGCATCGCGGCGGTGCGCGCATTCTGGTCGGCACACAAATGCTGGCGAAAGGTCACCATTTCCCGGATGTCACGCTGGTATCACTGCTGGATGTTGATGGCGCGCTGTTTTCCGCCGATTTCCGCGCCGCCGAGCGTTTCGCTCAGCTCTATACCCAGGTTGCTGGCCGCGCTGGTCGCGCCGGGAAACAGGGCGAAGTGTTGCTGCAAACCCACCATCCAGAACATCCACTGCTGCAAACCCTGTTGCATCGCGGCTATTTTGCCTTTGCCGATCAAACGCTGCTAGAGCGTCAATCAGTTCAGCTGCCGCCGTGGACCAGCCACGCCCTGTTCCGCGCCGAAGATATGGATAACCAGCAGGCAGCGGAATTTCTTACGCAACTGCGCAATTTACTGGAAGCCAGTCCAATGAAAGATGAGGCGATGTGGCTGATGGGGCCAGTTCCTGCACTGGCGCCTAAACGCAGCGGGCGCTGGCGCTGGCAGTTACTGGTACAACATCCGTCACGTAAACGTTTGCAACAGTTGCTGAGCGGATCGCTGCCATTGATCGCTACTTTGCCCGCCGCGCGCAAAGTGAAATGGACGTTAGATATCGATCCCACCGAGAGTTAAGCCACGCTACAACTGCGAGCCAGATCGAAAAAAGTCGCACAAGTCACAATTTTTATGCAAATTAAGTAACAACCCGGCGCGACCTTGGGTTAACAATAGTGCCGACCCGGTTGAAGCCCGGCATTCTCTGTAAATCAATGCGCTGTACCGCGTCAGGAGTTATACGTTGGACCAGAAGCAATCCTCAACCGCCGCCACCATGAAAGATGTGGCTGAGAAAGCCGGTGTTTCTACCGCCACGGTTTCACGTGCGTTGATGAATCCAGAAAAAGTCTCTGCCGCTACCCGGCTCAAAGTCGAAAAAGCGGTGCTTGCCGTGGGCTACGCGCCGCACGGTTTGGCGCGCAACGCCAAACGCGGTGAAACGCAAACTATTCTGGTGATTGTGCCGGACATCTGCGATCCCTTTTTCAGTGAGATTATCCGCGGCGTAGAAGTGACCGCCGCGCAGGAAGGTTATCTGGTCCTGATTGGAGATTGTGCCCATCAAAATCAGCAGGAAAAAACCTTCCTGAATTTAATGCTGACGCGGCAAATTGACGGCATGGTGCTGCTGGGTTCACAGCTGCCGTTTGATGCAGGCATTGAAGATCAGCGCAATCTGCCGCCGATGGTGATGGGAAATGAATTTGCCCCAGAAATGGCGCTGCCAACGGTGCACATTGATAACCTGACGGCGGCATTTGAAGCCGTTAATCATCTCTTGCAGCTTGGTCATCGTCAAATCGCCTGCATCACCGGACCAGAACACGTTCCGCTCAGCCAGTATCGTTTGCAGGGCTACATTCAGGCGCTGCGCCGCAGCAGCATCGCCATCGATCCCACCATGATTGTGCACGGTGATTTCACCTTTGAAGCAGGCGCCAGCGCGCTGAAGCAGTTAATGAGCTTGCCGCAGCCGCCAAAAGCCATCTTCTGCCATAGCGATTTGATGGCGCTGGGTGCCATGAACCAGGCGCGCAAACTTGGCATGCGCATTCCACAAGATTTGTCTGTTGTGGGTTTCGATGATATCGAGCTCGCACAATATTACGATCCACCCTTGACCACCGTCGCGCAGCCGCGCTTTGCTATTGGCCGCGAAGCGATGCTGCTATTACTCGATGAGCTGCAAGGGAAACGCGTGAATAATGGATCACGTCTGCTGGATGCGGAGCTGCGCGTACGCGGTAGTACCGCACCGGCGGCAAAACGCGAAAAATAGCGTAACGACCCCAGAATTTTCAGCCGATTCTGAAGGCAGACTGTGCTGGTCAAAGTTCCAGCCCTTGCGTAACATGGCGCATTCGTTGCCGGGCGATTAATCGCAATTTTTCACGCCCATTGGCATTTTTTTGAAGGGTATCAGAACGAAAGTGGCACAGAAAGATTATGTAGGCCGCGGGCGTTCAACAGGGACGCGTCGCAAAAAACCCGCCAGCCGCAGCAAGAAAAGCAAAGGCGGCTCCGGCACTTCAAAAATCATGATGATACTGGCTGTGGCCGTGCTGGTCACCTTTGCCGGTGGTTTATGGTTCATCTCGCACCATAAGAAAGAAGAGATTGAGGTTATTCCGAATCATAAAGCCAATGGTAACGGCCTGCCGCCGAAGCCGGAAGAGCGCTGGAAGTACATCAAAGAGCTGGAAAATCGTCAGATTACCGTTCCATCACCGACTGAGCCTTCGGCGGGTGGCGTACAATCACAAACTCAGCTAACCGATGAACAGCGCCAGCTACTGGATCAAATGCAGGCCGATATGCGCCAGCAGCCTACGCAGCTGAATGAAGTACCGTGGAATGAACAAACCCCGGCGCAGCGCCAGCAAACGCTGCAGCGTCAACAGGTACAGCAACAGCAGCAGCAGGTGCAACAACGCCAGCAGCAACAGTTACAACAGCAGCAGCGCCAACAGCAGTTGCAGCAGCAACAGGCCGCGCGTCAGCAGCAGCAACCTGCGCCGATCACGCGCGAGCCAACGCAGCAGAGCAAGCCGCAGGAAACCGCCAGGGCGAAACCTGAAGAGAAAACCTCTTCGCAACGCTGGATGGTGCAGTGTGGTTCATTTAAAGGCACCGATCAGGCGGAATCCGTGCGCGCCGGTCTGGCATTTGAAGGATTTGAGAGCCGTATTACGACCGGCGGTGGCTGGAATCGCGTGGTGATCGGACCGTTTAAAGATCGCAGCAGCGCGGACAGCACGGTCAAACGCTTACACAGCTCCGGCCACGGAAGTTGTATTCCCCTCGCTTTACCTTAAATTCTTTAGGGGTTGAAACTCCCCAATCCTGCCCCATATCTGGTTGCATGATACTCCGCGCCGAGTGCGCGGAGTTCCTTTTCTACTGTAACAAGGGGTCTGCCCGTGACAACAATAGTAAGTGTACGACGCAACGGCCAGGTAGTGATTGGCGGTGATGGCCAGGCTACGCTCGGCAATACCGTAATGAAAGGCAATGTTAAAAAAGTCCGTCGTCTTTACAACGATAAAGTGATCGCTGGTTTTGCTGGCGGTACCGCAGATGCCTTCACCCTGTTTGAACTGTTTGAGCGCAAGCTGGAGATGCACCAGGGTCATTTGGTGAAAGCGGCGGTCGAACTGGCGAAAGATTGGCGTACCGATCGCATGCTGCGCCGCCTTGAAGCGCTGCTGGCGGTCGCTGACGAAAACGCCTCACTGATCATCAGCGGCAACGGCGACGTTATCCAGCCGGAAAATGACCTGATTGCGATTGGTTCTGGCGGCCCTTACGCTCAGGCAGCAGCACGCGCACTGCTGGAGAACACGGACATTGGTGCACAAGATATTGTGGAAAAGGCGCTGAACATCGCCGGCGATATCTGTATCTACACCAACCACAACATCAACATCGAAGCATTGCCGTCTAAGGCGTAAGGATCAAAATCATGTCCGAGATGACTCCACGCGAGATTGTCAGCGAGCTTAACCGCTTTATTATCGGCCAGGACGGCGCAAAAAAGGCGGTCGCCATCGCCCTACGTAACCGCTGGCGCCGCATGCAGCTCGACGAAGAGCTGCGCCACGAAGTCACGCCGAAAAATATTCTGATGATTGGTCCTACTGGTGTGGGTAAAACCGAGATAGCGCGTCGCCTGGCCAAACTGGCTAACGCACCGTTTATTAAAGTAGAAGCGACCAAATTCACTGAAGTCGGTTATGTCGGTAAAGAAGTCGACTCTATTATTCGCGATCTGACCGACTCTGCCATCAAGATGGTGCGCAGCCAGGCGATTGAGAAGAACAAATACCGCGCCGAAGAGATGGCGGAAGAGCGCATCCTTGATGTGCTGATCCCACCGGCGAAAAATAACTGGGGCCAGGCTGAGCAAGCGGCTGAACCCTCGGCAGCGCGTCAGTCTTTCCGCAAGAAACTGCGCGAAGGCCAGCTGGACGACAAAGAGATTGAGATCGATCTGGCCGCTTCCTCAGCCGGCGTTGAAATCATGGCGCCTCCTGGCATGGAAGAGATGACCAGCCAGCTGCAATCGATGTTCCAGAATCTCGGTGGCCAGAAGCAGAAGCCGCGTAAGCTGAAAATCAAAGAAGCGATGAAGCTGTTGATTGAAGAAGAAGCGGCCAAGCTGGTGAATCCGGAAGAGCTGAAGCAGGATGCCATTGATGCGGTTGAGCAGCACGGCATCGTGTTCATCGACGAAATCGATAAAATCTGTAAGCGCGGCGGTCAGAATGCCGGCGGTCCAGACGTTTCACGTGAAGGTGTGCAGCGCGATCTGCTGCCGCTGGTTGAAGGCTGCACCGTATCCACCAAGCACGGCATGGTGAAAACCGACCACATTCTGTTTATCGCATCCGGCGCGTTCCAGGTTGCCAGCCCTTCCGATCTGATTCCAGAACTGCAGGGCCGTCTGCCGATCCGCGTTGAGCTGCAGGCGCTGACCGTCAACGACTTCGAACGTATCCTGACCGAACCGAACGCCTCGGTGACCGTACAGTACAAAGCGCTGATGGGTACTGAAGGGGTTAACATCGACTTTACCGATGATGCGGTGCGTCGTATTGCCGAAGCAGCGTGGCAGGTGAACGAAACCACTGAGAACATTGGTGCGCGTCGTCTGCATACCGTGCTGGAGCGTTTGATGGAAGATATCTCCTATGACGCCAGCGATCGTAACGGCGAGTCGATTACCATCGATGCCGAGTACGTTGGTAAGCATCTGGATGAGCTGGTAGCCGACGAAGATCTCAGCCGCTTCATTCTGTAAGCGTCGTCCTCGCTATTCCCGCCCGGCCACTGCGCCGGGCTTTTTATTACGCAGGATATTGATGCAGCGCTTTTTTTGGCGGTTGATGATTTTGCCAACAATCGCCAGATAGCGATATACTTAGCGCTCCTGTGGCAAACAGACGAAAACCCTCATGAAATACGATACATCTGAACTCTGTGACATCTACCACGAAGCTGTGAACGTTGTTGAACCGCTTTTTTCGAACTTTGGTGGGCGCAGCTCATTCGGTGGTCAAATCACCACAGTGAAATGTTTCGAAGACAACGGCTTACTCTACGATTTGCTGGAAGAGAATGGTCGGGGTCGCGTATTGCTGGTGGATGGCGGCGGCTCGGTACGTCGCGCACTAGTCGATGCTCAGCTGGCGACTCTGGCAGCGCAAAATGAGTGGGAAGGCATTGTGATTTACGGTTCGGTGCGTCAGGTTGATGACCTGGAAGAGCTGGAAATCGGCATTCAGGCGATTGCGGCAATTCCGGTGGGAGCAGCGGGTGAAGGCATTGGCGAGAGTGACGTACGCGTTAACTTTGGCGGCGTAACCTTCTTCTCTGGCGATCATCTGTATGCCGACAATACCGGCATTATCCTGTCTGAAGACGCACTCGACATCGAGTAAGCCGCAACAAAAACGGGTGCCGCGGCACCCGTTGGTTTAAGCGATAACGCTTAAACTTCTTCCATTTTTCCCAGCAGTGCCCGCAGACGATCCTGCCAGACGTGCTGCTCTTCTTTCAGATGCTGATTTTCACGTACCAGCGCATCCTGGTTGCCTGAAGCCTGGCTGACTTCGTTTTTCAGGTTATTGTTTTGCTCTTTCAGCTCTTCAATTTCCATCTGCAGCAGAGTGATGGTATCAATCGCCTGCTGTACTTTCGCTTCCAGTTTCTCGAATACTTCAAATGACATCTTTCTGACCTCTCCTAAATCTTGCAAGGCGTTGATGGGGCTGGTGCATGCCTTATTATGGTGCGCTCAGCCACGATGACTCGATTGTATGTAGCCAAACCCAGCAAGTCCAGCGGCACAAGGCCTGCGAGGGCAGTCTGTAACACTTTTCAGTCAATGCCTAAAAAAATGCGCATCTTCGCGCATTTGTGTGGGCGATCACCTAAAGATCTTCCCGCCAGATAGGGTGAATGGGCCTTAAAGAAACGAAAAAGACGCGAAAACGCGCATTTTTATGACGCAGTACACAATTTTCAATTTCGCTATTTCTCGTTTATGCTCGTTAACGATAAATTCACATCAACCCTACATTAAAAGCTGGGCGACTCATGGATGAGAACAAAAACTGATAAAATTTAACCTCGCTTCAGGAATGCCATTATGAGTCAAACAACTAACACACTAACAGGTCAGTGCATCGCCGAATTTATTGGCACCGGTTTGATCATCTTTTTTGGTGCAGGCTGCGTTGCCGCACTGAAATTGGCCGGTGCTGCGTTCGGT
Source organism: Candidatus Pantoea floridensis (assembly GCF_900215435.1). NCBI lineage: Bacteria > Pseudomonadati > Pseudomonadota > Gammaproteobacteria > Enterobacterales > Erwiniaceae > Pantoea > Candidatus Pantoea floridensis. The sequence continues at coordinate 2,066,845 of NZ_OCMY01000001.1, read as the reverse complement.
CAGTGGGAAATTTGTATTATCTGGGGCTTAGCAGTATCCATGGCGGTCTATCTGAGCGCCGGTGTCTCAGGCGGGCATCTTAACCCAGCCGTCACCATCGCGCTGTGCCTGTTCGCAAACTTTGAAGGTCGTAAAGTTGTCCCGTACATCCTGGCGCAGGTTGCCGGCGCCTTCTGCGCTGCCGCGTTGGTTTACGGTCTTTACTACAATTTGTTCGTGGATTTTGAAACCAGCCACCAGATGGTACGCGGTAGCGTCGAAAGCCTCGATTTGGCCGGTATCTTCTCTACCTATCCGAACCCGCACATCAGTGTTGGTCAGGCGTTCCTGGTGGAGATGGTGATTACTGCAGTACTGATGGGCGTGATTATGGCGCTCACCGATGACGGCAACGGTGTTCCACGTGGTCCGCTGGCCCCACTGTTGATTGGTCTGCTGGTGGCCATTATCGGTGGTGCCATGGGTCCACTGACCGGCTTCGCACTGAATCCAGCGCGTGACTTCGGTCCGAAACTGTTCGCCTTCTTCGCCGGCTGGGGCAACGTCGCATTCACCGGTGGCAAAGATATTCCTTACTTCCTGGTTCCGATTTTTGGCCCGCTGATCGGTGCCTGCCTCGGAGCCTTCGGTTATCGCTCACTGATTGGTCGTCACCTGCCAGTTAACGTTGCGGAAGCCAGCACAGCAGAAAAACCGGTTGCACGCGCTCAGCAGCGTAAAGCCTAAGTTTCATTGATACATCATCAGGAAAGCATAATGACTACTGATAAAAAATATATCGTTGCACTCGATCAGGGCACAACCAGCTCACGCGCCGTGGTGCTCGATCATGATGCCAACATCGTTGCGGTTTCCCAGCGCGAATTTACTCAGATCTACCCGAAGGCGGGTTGGGTTGAACATGATCCAATGGATATCTGGGCGTCACAAAGTTCAACGCTGGTGGAAGTGCTGGCCCATGCGGACATTAACTCTGACCAGATCGCGGCAATCGGTATCACCAACCAGCGTGAAACCGCCATCGTGTGGGATAAAGAGAGCGGCAAACCTGTCTACAACGCCATCGTTTGGCAGGATCCACGCACCGCCGATTACTGTAACAAGCTGAAGAAAGAGGGCCTGGAAGAGTACATCCAGCACACCACCGGTTTGGTGATCAACCCTTACTTCTCTGGCACCAAAGTGAAGTGGATTCTCGATAACGTTGAAGGCGCACGTGAGCGTGCTAAACGCGGCGAGCTACTGTTTGGCACCGTTGATACCTGGCTTATCTGGAAAATGACGCAAGGGCGCGTGCACGTTACCGATCACACCAACGCCTCGCGTACCATGATGTACAACATCCACAAGCTGGAGTGGGATGAGCGCATGCTGGAGATCCTCGATATCCCGCGTGAAATGCTGCCAGAAGTGAAAGGTTCTTCAGAAGTGTACGGCCAGACCAACATTGGTGGTAAGGGCGGTACGCGTATTCCTATCGCCGGTATCGCCGGTGACCAGCAGGCGGCGCTGTATGGCCAGCTGTGTGTACAACCGGGTATGGCGAAAAATACCTACGGCACCGGTTGCTTCATGTTGATGAACACCGGTACTGAAGCGGTAACGTCAACACACGGTCTGCTGACCACCATCGCCTGCGGTCCGCGTGGTGAAGTGAACTATGCGCTGGAAGGTGCGGTGTTTATTGGTGGTGCGTCAATTCAGTGGCTGCGTGATGAAATGAAGCTGATCAGCGATTCGACGGACTCTGAATACTTTGCGCTGAAAGTGAAGGACACCAACGGTGTTTACATGGTGCCCGCCTTCACCGGTTTGGGTGCGCCTTATTGGGACCCGTATGCACGCGGTGCAATCTTCGGTCTGACGCGCGGTGCCAACGCCAACCACATCATTCGCGCCACGCTGGAATCGATTGCTTACCAGACGCGTGACGTGCTGGAAGCAATGCAAAACGATGCCGGCACCCGCCTGCAATCGTTGCGCGTGGATGGCGGTGCGGTTGCCAACAACTTCCTGATGCAGTTCCAGTCAGACATTCTCGGCACGCGCGTTGAGCGTCCGGAAGTGCGTGAAGTGACTGCGCTGGGTGCGGCTTATCTTGCTGGCCTGGCGGTCGGCTTCTGGGGCGATCTGGAAGAAGTGCGTGCTAAAGCGGTGATTGAACGCGAGTTCCGTCCAAGCATCGAAACCACCGAACGTAACGTGCGTTACGCCGGTTGGAAGAAAGCCGTTGCCCGTGCGAAAGCATGGGAAGACGAAGAGTAAAATCCTGCTGACCCGCGGCGCCCTGCCGCGGGTTTTTCCCCCGTCACTCTTCCCCGCTGTGGTAAACTGCCCGCCTGTTTTTTGTCAGGTGCAACCATGAAACGAGAACTCGCGATTGAATTTTCCCGCGTGACCGAAGCCGCCGCTCTGGCGGGCTATCACTGGTTAGGACGCGGCGATAAAAATGCGGCCGACGGCGCAGCCGTTCATGCCATGCGCATTATGCTCAACACTATTGATATCGACGGCCAGATTGTGATTGGCGAGGGCGAAATCGACGAAGCGCCGATGCTGTATATCGGTGAGAAAGTCGGTACCGGTCACGGCGACGCGGTGGATATCGCCGTTGATCCCATTGAAGGCACGCGCATGACGGCAATGGGCCAGGCCAACGCGCTGGCGGTGCTGGCGGTGGGCGATAAAGGCAGCTTCCTGCACGCACCTGATATGTACATGGAGAAGCTGATTGTCGGACCAGGCGCACGCGGCGCCATCGACCTCCATCTGCCGCTCGATATCAATCTGAAAAATATCGCGCTGGCGCTCGGCAAACCACTTAGCCAATTAACCGTTTCGATTCTGGCTAAACCGCGCCACGATGCGGTGATTGCTCAGCTGCAGCAGCTCGGCGTGCGCGTGTTCACCTTCCCGGATGGGGATGTTGCAGCCTCGATCCTCACCTGTATGCCGGATAGCGAAGTGGATGTGATGTACGGCATCGGCGGCGCGCCAGAAGGCGTGGTATCAGCGGCGGTCATTCGTGCAATGGATGGCGATATGCAGGCGCGCCTGCTGGCGCGGCATGTGGTAAAAGGCGACAGCGAAGAGAATCGCCGCCTGGGTGAAAATGAACTACAACGCTGCGCCGAAATGGGCATTGAAGCGGATCAGGTGCTGAAGCTGGATCAGATGGCGCGTAACGATAACGTGCTCTTCGCCGCCACCGGCATCACCACCGGCGATTTGCTGAAAGGCATCACGCGTAACGGCAACATCGCCACCAGCGAAACCCTGCTGGTACGCGGCAAATCGCGCACCATTCGCCGCATCCAGTCAATCCACTATCTGGACCGCAAAGACGCGGCGCTGCATCAATTTATCCTGTAATCGCCTGCTTGCCGCTCTCCGGATGACGCGAGAGCGGCCACCAGCACAGCAGCATCACCAGCGATGTCACAAACATCAGCATGCCGAGACTGGATTGATCGTGCTGCGGCAGCAGAGCTGACAGCCACGCAACCACGCCAGAACCGAGGTTCTGCAAGCCACCAATCAATGCACCGGCACTGCCCGCCAGCCACGCGTACGGCTCCATCGCCCCCGACGTTGCCAATGGGAACAGCATGCCCGCGCCAAAGAAGAACAGCGCAGCCGGCACCAGCAGCGTCCAGATATTCATCACGCCAAACCAGGCGGGAACCCACATCAATAAACCCGCCAGCAGGCAGCTGTTCACGCCGTACCACATCAGCGTGTGCCAGGATTTCTGCTCGCGTCCGGCAAACCACGCCCCAAAGAATGCCGCCGGAATCGGCAGGATAAACAGGACGCTGACGGTCAAACCATCCAGCCCCAATACGCCGCCCATCAGCACGCCGCAGCTGGCTTCGAATACCGCGATGCCCGCCAGCGCGCCAATCAGCAGCAGCAGATAACGCACGAAATTGCCGTCGCTGAGCAACGTGGCATAACGCTTCAGGAACGGCGTCGCAGGCGTATCCACTGGACGGGTTTCCGGCAGCCAGCGCGCCATCGACGCGGTAACGCCGAGGCACAGCAGCAGCAGGAAGGCGAAACAGGCGTGCCAGCCAAACAGATGCGTCAGCAGCGCGCCAATCACCGGTGCCAGCAGCGGGCTAACCAGAATGCCCATATTGAGTAAGCTGTTCGCCTGGCGCAGTGCGATGCCAGAGTAAAGGTCACGCGGCATGGTACGCGCCATCACGCCTGCCACGCCGGTACCTAAACCTTGCACTGCGCTGCCCAGCACCAGAATATCCAGCGAGGGCGCGAACATGGCGATCAACGCACCGCTAGCAAAGATCGTCATGCCGATAAGGATCACCGGACGTCGGCCAACGCTGTCCGAAAGTGGACCATAGATCAGCTGCGATCCGCCGTAGGTCATCAGATAGGCGGCCATCACCTGCTGAATGGCGCCGCTGTGCACATTGAGCGTCTCAGCCATATTGGCCATCGCCGGAACATAGATGGTTTGCGCCATCTGCCCCACCGCCACCAGCACGATCAGCATGAATAATAGAAAGCGATTTTGCGTTTTACTTATCAACATGGAACAAAATGTCTGCCTGAGAAACAAAGATTAAGCAGCACAAAACAGGCCGCTTCGGATTGATGGCGGCAAAAATATCAGGATTCAGTGACAAATCGAGAGGCAGCGTCAAAGCTGTAAGTCTTAAGCCGTCAAGCTGGTTATCCAGATTGTAAACTGCCCGCTACAGTTGCTGATCTGTGCGCTGCGTTTGTCGCTAAGAGCCCTTTGCTGGACGCGAGGGTGGTAATCCGTGAGATCAATAGCGATCATATAGCCTAAATAATTCGAGTTGCAGGAAGGCGGCAAGTGTGTGAATTCCCGGGAGCTTACATGAGTAAGTGACTGGGGTGAGCACACGTAGCCAACGCGGCTGCAGCTTGAGGTATGACGGGTAATCAACACTAAGGAGCCAACATGGCAGAGTGGATCAATGCTGAAGTGAAAGAAGTAAAAAACTGGACCGATGCACTGTTCAGTCTGCGCGTCGAAGCGCCCATTGATACCTTTACCGCAGGTCAGTTTGCCAAGCTGGCACTGGAAATTGACGGCGAGCGTGTGCAGCGCGCCTACTCTTACGTCAACGCACCGCAGGATCCGCTGCTGGAGTTTTATCTGGTCACCGTGCCGGAAGGCAAACTGAGTCCACGTTTGCAGGCATTGCAGCCCGGCGAACAGGTGATGATTACCAAAGAAGCCGCCGGGTTCTTTGTGCTCGACGAAATTCCTGACTGCCAAACGCTGTGGATGCTGGCGACCGGCACGGCGATCGGTCCCTATTTATCGATTCTGCAACAGGGCGAAGATCTGGAACGCTTTGAGAACATTGTGCTGGTACACGCCGCGCGCTTCGCCGATGACCTGAGCTTTCTGCCCTTAATGCAGCAGCTGCTGCAGCGTTATCAGGGAAAACTGCATATCCAAACGGTGGTGAGCCGCGAAGAGATCGCCGGTTCGCTGCACGGTCGTGTACCGCAACTGATTGAGAGCGGCGAACTGGAGCGTGCGGTCGGCCTGCCGCTCACCGCAGAAACCAGCCATGTGATGCTGTGCGGAAATCCGCAAATGGTGCGCGATACCCAACAGTTGCTGAAAGATACCCGTGAGATGCGTAAGCATTTCAAACGCAAACCCGGCCATATGACCAGCGAGCATTACTGGTGATACGTGCGAGGCGAAGAATGTCAGATTTTTCCCAATGTGGGTTTTGACTTTCCCCGGTAAAAACCGTTCTAATCGTGGGCTAAGTGAATGATTTAGGGCCGAAGCAATGAACAACCTGCCAGTCGCGCTGCTGCTTGGCCTCGCACTGACATTTCCCGCCTGGGCGGAGGATGCACCTGCATTGGATCGTAGCGATCATCTGCCTGCTGCGCCCTATCTGCTGGCGGGTGCGCCGACGTTCGATATGACCGTTGCGCAGTTTCGTGAAAAGTACAATGCCGCCAATCCCAATGAACCGCTGCAGGAATATCGCGCCATTGATAATCGCGGCGATAAAAGCAATCTGACGCGTGCTGCCAGCAAAATCAGCGAAACGCTGTACGCGTCTACGGCTTTGGAACAAGGCACCGGCAAGATCAAAACCTTGCAAATCACCTGGCTGCCCGTTCCTGGCCCCGATATGAAAGCCGCGCAGGCGCGCGCCATGGATTATATGACCGCCCTACTGCGCTTCTTCATCCCTGGCTTGTCGGCCGAGGATGGGCGCAAAAAGCTCGATTCTCTGCTGAGTGCGGGTAAAGGTGCACGTTATTTTTCCCGCACCGAAGGCGCACTGCGTTTCGTGGTCGCGGACAACGGCGACAAGGGTTTAACCTTTGCCGTTGAGCCGATAAAACTGGCGCTCGCGACCCCCTGATCACACCGGCAAAAATGACGAAAAGCAAAGCCAGCAACCCATTTGATCTCTATACTGTCTCGCAGACATCGCTGCCCGATGGCAGCGCTATTTCATGAATCGCGTTATGCGGAGGAAAGAATGCGACATCCACTGGTTATGGGTAACTGGAAACTGAACGGTAGCAAGCAGATCACTAAAGAGCTGATTGAAGGCCTGCGCAAAGAGCTGTCTGGTGTTGATGGTTGTGGCGTAGCGATTGCCCCGCCGGCTATCTATCTGGACCTGGCGAAACACGCCATTTCCGGTAGCCACATCGCTCTGGGTGCTCAGAACGTCGACGTGAATCTGTCTGGCGCATTCACTGGCGAAACGTCTGCAGACATGCTGAAAGACGTCGGCGCGAAATACATCATCATCGGCCACTCTGAGCGCCGCACCTACCATAAAGAAAGCGACGAGTTCATCGCGAAGAAATTTGCCGTGGTGAAAGAAGCTGGCCTGGTGCCGGTTCTGTGCATCGGTGAAACCGACGCAGAAAACGAAGCAGGCAAAACTGAAGAAGTGTGCGCACGTCAGATCGATGCCGTGCTGGAAACGCAGGGCGCAGCAGCGTTCGAAGGCGCAGTCATCGCTTACGAGCCAGTTTGGGCCATCGGTACCGGTAAATCCGCTACCCCAGCGCAGGCTCAGGCCGTGCACAAATTCATTCGTGACCACATCGCGAAGAAAGATGCCGCTATCGCACAGCAAGTGATCATTCAGTACGGCGGCTCAGTGAACGACAAAAATGCCGCTGAGCTGTTCACCCAGCCCGATATCGATGGCGCGCTGGTTGGCGGTGCATCCCTGAAAGCGGATGCTTTCGCCGTGATCGTGAAAGCCGCAGCAGCAGCGAAAAACGCATAATCTTTCGTTGTTGATGCAGAAAAGGCGGCTGATTAGCCGCCTTTTTTATGGGTCGCCATCAATGCCGCCCCTACAAGATCCTGCATTGATGATCCTGCAACTCTTCCGCTGAACCGCGGTTCAACTTCAACCAGTTACGTTCCAGTGCCAGCAGCGCTAAGCGCCCATCCGGCAGTTGTGCCAGCGCCATGCCATATTTGCCCATTTCCCTACGTGCGTTAGGCACTTCATCCGCCAGACGAATAAAAGCACTTTGCTGCGCCAACTCCGCCGTAGAAAGCGTTCGCACCCAATAGCGATGTTTCAGCAGCGTTTCGTTCTGCCACTGCGCATTAAGTCTTGGGGCCAGTGTATCCAGCTGCTGACGGACATCCGGTCGCAGGCAGGAAATATGAATATGCAGCTGATTCTGCGTGCGCCCATATTGCGCATTGATCGCCAGCGACAGCGCGCTGTCAGCAATGGGTGCGCCGCGCTTCTGCGCGAGCAAAACACGCTGTTGCCAGGCATCGGCAAACAGATTCGGCGTTGCGGGATTGAGAATGATGGGGCTTTCCATGCCGGTGATTTTTTCTATCGGCATCAGCAGATACTGCAATGGACCATTGAGATCTTTCAGCGTGACGTAACCCTGGGCGGTATTCACCTGTTGGCAAGGCGCAGGTTTGCCGCTGGCTGCCATATTCGGCACGCATTTCTCGCTAATGATCTGCCATAAGGCATCGCTGTTTTTCTGTAGGTGAAGGGCACCGCCGATCAGTCCAACAATCAACAGCACCAATAATGCGGTAAGCAACTTCAGGGTACGATGACTGCCCTGCATAGCCCGATTCCTCTGTTCATCATCTGCCAGCATCCTCGCCTGGCAGATGATGAAAGTCACGGACTAATCCTCAGCGCCTGTCTTCAGACATAAAAAAACGGCCAGCATTATCGCTGGCCGTTTTTGGATTTGTTAAGGCTTCATCACCTGGTCGTAACTGCCGCCATCGGCGAAATGGGTTTTCTGGGCTTGCGTCCAGCCACCAAACTTGCTGTCGATCGTGAACAGTTTCACCGGCGCGAATTTATCAGCAAACTTCTTCGCCACGGCTGCATCACGTGGACGGTAGAAATTCTCGGCGGCAATGGTCTGGCCTTCTGGTGAATAGAGATACTTGAGATAGTCTTCAGCCACTTTACGCGTGCCTTGCTCATCTACCACTTTATCCACCACGGAAACCGTCGGTTCAGCCAGGATCGATTCGCTTGGCGTGACGATTTCAAACTTGTCTTTGCCCAGTTTATTGACCGCCAGATACGCTTCGTTCTCCCACGCAATCAGCACGTCGCCGATACCGCGCTCAACGAAGGTATTGGTCGCACCACGTGCGCCAGAATCCTGTACTTCAACGTTCTTAAACAGCGACTTCACGTAAGCCTGCGCTTTGGCCTGATCGCCATGGTTCTGATCCAGCGCCCAACCCCATGCAGCCAGATAGTTCCAGCGTGCCCCACCCGAGGTTTTCGGGTTTGGTGTGATAACGGAAACGCCCGGTTTGATCAGATCTGGCCAATCATGAATGCCCTTCGGGTTGCCTTTGCGGACCAGGAACACGATGGTTGAGGTGTAAGGGGCGGAGTTATCCGGCAGGCGTTTGATCCAATCTTTATTAATACGACCACGGTCAGCAATAGCATCCACATCGGATTGCAGCGCCAGCGTAACCACATCAGCACGAATGCCATTGATCACGGAAGTCGCTTGTTTACCTGAACCACCGTGCGACTGGCGAATAACCACGTTGTCGCCGGTTTCCTGCTTGTAATGTGCGCTAAACGCTTTGTTGTACTGTTCGTACAGCTCACGGGTAGGATCGTATGAGACGTTTAACAGCTGAATATCCTTTGCCAGAACACTGGTTGAGGCCAGTAACAAGGTGACACCAATACTCCACTTATTCATTGCTTGCTCTCCCGAGGTCGTTATAGAACAAGACTGACACAAAGTTATCCACGGATTAAAGAATTAAAAATAAGCTGTTATAACCGGACGGTATATGAGCAGGCATAAAAAAGGCGCGATTTACGTCGCGCCTTAATGCTGAAGAATCAGTAGAGTTTTTTCGCGGTATCCAGCCAGTCGCGTTTGAATGGACGCTTCATGTTTTCAATTGCGTCGATGATATCGTGATGCACCATCTTTTCGTTCTGAATACCCACGCAACGACCGCCGTAACCCTGCAACAGCAGTTCAATAGAGTATGAACCCATGCGGGACGCGAGGATGCGGTCATACGCGCAAGGCGCACCGCCACGCTGGATGTGGCCAAGCACAGTAGCGCGGGTTTCGCGTTTGGTTTCTGCTTCGATGAAGTGCGCAAGATCGTCGATGTCACAGATGTGCTCGGTGATCGCGACGATGGCGTGCTTTTTACCTTTGGCAATGCCAGCCTTGATTTCGGCAACCAGCTCTTCACGGGTATACGGAATTTCCGGCAGAACAATGAACTCACAGCCACCCGCGATGGCCGCCGCCAGCGTCAAATCGCCGCAATAACGACCCATCACTTCCACGATAGAGATACGCTGGTGGGAAGAAGAGGTATCACGCAGACGGTCAATCGCTTCCACCACGGTTTCCAGCGCAGTGAAGTAGCCGATGGTGTAATCAGTGCCCGCTACATCATTATCAATGGTGCCCGGTAAGCCGATGCATGGGAAACCCATTTCGGTCAGGCGCTTAGCCCCCATGTAGGAACCATCACCGCCGATAACCACCAGCGCATCAATGCCGCGCTTTTTCATGTTATCGATCGCGGTCTGACGTACTTCGTCATTACGGAATTCTGGGAAACGTGCGGAGCCAAGGAAGGTGCCGCCGCGGTTGATCATGTCAGACACGCTGTAGCGGTCGAGATTGATCATGCGATCTTCATACAAGCCCAGATAGCCGTCGTAAACACCAAAAACTTCCAGTCCTTCACTCAGCGCGGAACGTACAACTCCGCGAATGGCTGCGTTCATGCCTGGGGCGTCACCGCCGCTGGTCAGTACTCCGATTTTTTTGATCATGACAACCTCTGGATTGTTCAAAACTAAGGATTATTCCTGTCATGTGCCCGGCGTAGACCAGCTCGCGATCGCATGACTTAATAGTTGCAGAATAGTATATCAAAGGCCTGAAGCTGAATTGATTCAGGTCAGACAACTTTTCGCTAATTTTTTACAGAGTTGTTAGCGCTACGTCACTTTTTTTGTGTAATCGCATGATTTTAAAACGCTAACCTTGAAAAAATCCGTGTTGGTTTCCTGGCACAACAGAACAGGGATCTTGATGGATAATCACATCCGAGCCGGGAAACTTCTTCAGTAATGCTTGCTCAATTTCATCGGCTACCTGATGCGCTTGCACCAGAGGTAGCTGATCTTCCATCTCCAGATGCAATTGAATAAAACGCGTGGGGCCAGATTGCCGCGTGCGTAGAGCATGGGCACCACGAACCCCAGGCCAGCCGGTCACTACGTGAATAATCTCCAGCGTTTCATGCTCTGGCAAGGCACGATCTAATAGCGCCTGTACCGCATCATACCCCATCCGCAACGCGTTATAGAGAATGTAAATGCCGATGCCGAGCGCAAACAAAGCATCCGCCCGCACAAAACCATAGCTGCTTAAGCCGAGAGCCACCAGGATTGCGCCGTTCATTACGACATCCGATTGATAGTGCAGCATGTCAGCACGAATCGCCTGACTCCGCGTGCGCCGCACCACCCACCGTTGAAAGGTCACCAGAACCAGGGTTGAAAACAGTGCCACCACCGTCACCACAATACCTACCAGCGGCGCGTTTAAGGTCGCTGGTGATGCCAAATGCTGAATGCCCGTCAGGAAAAGAAATAGCGCTGAGCCAGAAATAAACATGCTCTGCGCCAGTGCAGCCAGCGACTCTGCTTTACCGTGACCAAAAGTATGATCGTCATCGGCCGGCTGGAGCGAATAGCGCACTACCAGCAAGTTAGTCAGGGATGCCGCAATATCCACCAAAGAATCCACCAATGCCGCCAACATACTGACCGAACCGGTATGCCACCAGGCAAAAATTTTAACAATCAGCAGCAACGTTGCCAGCGTAGTTGCCGCCACAGCGGCCCGGTTAACTAATTTTGCATAGGAAGAATCCATGCTTTGCCTCGCCAGATGGCCCACACCCAAAATGCAGCCTGATGGTCTCAAGATGGCTAAAGTTTATCACTGGAAGGAATATGCTGTGAAAAATCAATATTAAGTTAAGAGCGTGAGGAGAAAATAACAGGCAAAAAAAACCCCCGCATCATGCGGGGGAAGACAGGGATGGTGTCCATTTAATTATTATATTCACATGAAATAAAAGGATTTATTTCTCGCAGTGTCCACCTATTGACCACGTCATAAAAAACCCCGCTTATCTGGCGGGGTATGCTTTAGCTAATTAACCATACTTTCTGGCGAAGTCTTCGTCAGAAGAGCACAGGTATAGAATGAATTCGACAAAGGCAATAATTGCTGGAATAAACGTCCAGCAGAAAATGAGATAAAGCAGCCCCTGACCAACTCGACCTAAATAAAATTTATGAACTCCAAACCCTCCAAGGAAAAATGCCAGCAGCGCTGCTGCAATACGGCTCTTATTTCCCTGTGTTTGAGTTGATTGAGTTGCACCGCAGTGTGGGCAAGCCTTTGCAGACTCGTGAATTTCCTTACCGCAACCACGGCAAAAAACCATTCCAGACATAATCACTCCATAATTAATTTGTTTTAAGTCATCCGATTATCGGCAGGCATGCGCCAAACCTTTACTCAAAAAAAAACGCCCCTCTTAAGGGGCTGGGTTTACTTCAAAGAGTCAAACTCAACTGGTTTTCACCGTAGTTAGAACGCGGAAAAGCACCTGCGGGAATAATGTGTGCCTTGGCGGAAGGGGTTACATTGTTGAGGTAATTTTCTACGCTCTCCAGAGTAGTGAATGACTGCCCGCACAGCATGTTCGTGCACTGGTGATAGCTGCGACGTGTTTCTCTGCTGAGCATCAGGCTGGTACGGGTTCTTGCGGCGGCGTTACACTTTGGGCAGGTGAACATAAGACCTCACCACTTCTGATTAAACTCGCCGCATAGTTTAGGAGATGTCCGATTTATAATCTATTCAGAATTTTCATCAGACTGCTCAGCATCCCAGTCGGTAATCCGCACTTCCAGTTCTAGCCCGGTTATAAAGCCGTTTTCATCGATAGTGTTATTCACCCGTTTTATCACCCAGTCAGCGGCATCAATCGTAGGTTTAAAACCTGACACGTTGGCGTGCAGCTCGGGAAACAGATCCGCGCGCCCGCGTGCCAGGGTGATATTAAATTCCGCCGCACCTCTCTGAAGCTCATTCCATTTTGCCGCAGCTGCGCGCCGGGCAGCCCGTTCGGTTTTATACGTCTGGCGCATCACGAACACGTTACCTTCAGCACCCTCGACATAGTCACCCTCTTTCTTGCTGGAAGCGGGCGCGGTCTGCACCTTTTTCTTTTTACGCCGGCGCTTAACCGTAGTGGGCTTTTTCTGCCCGAAATTGAGATCAAGCCAGTAAGCCTGCACGCCGGTATAAGCATCCCTGTCTGCCACCCGGAATGAATGACTGTCACCGCTGGCGCGGTTAATGGTAATGGCCGGCAGCACGCGCCCGCTGGCGGATACTCCCTTACCCGGCACGATAAATAACAATGCGCCGTTTTTTACAGTGGCAACCGCACCCAGCATTTGCGCCATACGCGTGAGAAAACTGATATCTGACTCACTGGTCTGGTCAGCGTGGTCAATAGCAATATCCTTGAGCGTCACGCTCACAGCCGGCTTCAGCCCATAACGCCCGGCGATGGCGGAGACCACATCACCCACACTCACGTTGTGCCAGCTGTACTCACGCTTAACGTTAAAATCATCGCGAAAATCTGCGCTGCGTGCAGTGACGATCAGCCGGTCAGGCGGCCCTTGATGCGACACTTCATCAACGACAAACTCCCCTTTGCTGACCAGCGCCTGACCCTGCCAGCCAAATGCTACTGAGACCTTTGCACCTCGCGCCGGCATCGATACCAGACCGTCAGAATCATCAATGGTCAGTTCAACGCGATCAGCTTCAAACCCTCGGTTATCGGTGTGCGTCAGCGACATCAGACGCGCATCAAGATTCGCGGACACTTCGCCATCAATCGTCAGCCGGTAAGCAGGTCGCGGTGTTAAATCGTCATCCAGAATATTCAGCATAATTTCCCCCTGTCGCATCCTCCCGCGTGCGCGAGAGTTACGCCAGCCAGCACCGGTTGTAAGGAGTATGTGACAACCGCCTGCGCGTGAAATCAGGGGGGCAGAAGTTGATGATTAATTCACTCATCAACGAGAGGCAATGAGACCATGAGCGACACTTATCACCACGGCGTGAAGACGACGGAAACCACCGACCTCAGCACGCTAATCCGTGATATCGACACATCAACCATTGGTGTGGTCTGTATCGCGGATGACGCAGACGCGACAACGTTCCCGCTTAACACGCCGGTTCTTGTTACCCGCGTGAGCAGCGTACTCGGCAAAGCCGGAAAAAAAGGCACGCTGTATACCACCCTGAAAGCCATTTCTGACCAGGCGAGCCCGAAGGTTATCGTTATCCGCGTGCCGGATGCTACAACCTATGTGCCGGCTGATGGCGAAGCTGCACCTACGCAGGAACAGCTGATCATCGGCGGTGTTAACGCTGCTGGCCGCTATGAAGGCATGTTTGCGCTGCTTTCTGCACCGGCAAGCGTTGGCGAAACGCCGCGCGTGCTGGCCGTTCCGGGACTGGATTCCGAAGCGGTTGCCGCACAGCTGGGCGTCATTGCGGAAAAGCTCCGCGCGTTCGCCTATGTCAGCGCTTACAACTGCAACACCATCGCCGAAGCAAAAGCCTATCGTGAGACATTTGCGCAGCGTGAACTGATGATCATCTGGCCGTCATTCATCGCTTATAACTCTGCGAGCGCCAAAAACGAAACCATTCCCGCCACCGCATACGCTATCGGCCTGCGCGCAAAAATTGACGCTGAGCAGGGCTGGCACAAGACAATTTCTAACGTGGTTGTGAATAACGTGCTGGGTATTTCCGCTGATGTGTACTGGTCGCTTCAGGGCACAGACACGGATGCAGACGAACTTAACAGCAACGGCATCACCACGCTGATTAAGCGCGGCGGGTTCCGCTTCTGGGGTTCGCGTACCTGTGACGCCGAAACCTACACGTTTGAAAGCTATACCCGCACCGCGCAGATCATGGCCGACATGATTGCTGAAGCGCACTTTGGCTACATCGATAAGCCGCTTACGCCATCACTGGTGAAAGACATTATCGACGGCATCAATCAGAAAGGTTCAGCGCTGGTTACTGCGGGGCGCTTGCTGGGCTTCAGCTGCTGGTATGACAAAAACGATAACGCCACGGGCGATCTGCGCGATGGCAAGCTGAAGATTCGCTACAAATATACGCCGGTTCCGCCGCTTGAGCAGCTGGGTCTGGTACAGGAATTCACCGATGAATACTTTGCGGTATTCGATCAGCTTGCGGCGTAACGGGAGCCATCAATGTCATTACCCAAAAAACTATTTCTGTTTAACACCTTCCTGAACGGCCTGAGCTTTCTCGGCCAGGCTGAAGAGCTGAGCACACCAAAGCTCACACGCAAGATGGAGGAATATCAGGGCGGCGGCATGGTTGGCGCAGCGTCTGTATTCCTTGGCTTTGAAGCCGGCGCACTGGATATGGAACTCACCATGGGCGGCCTCTCAATCGAGGTGCTGAAAACCTACGGTGCCAACATCGACGGGACACAGCTGCGATTTGCCGGCTCGTACTCCGATGACGCCACCGGTGAGACCGTCGCCTGTGAAATTCAGACACGCGGGCGCGTGACTGAAATGGACTGGGGATCAGCCAAGCAGGGTGATAACACTCAGCACAAATACACGCTGAAAAACACCTACTGCAAGATAACCGTAGGCGGCGATGAATTGTTTGAAATCGACCTACTTAACATGATCTGGAAGGTTGACGGCACTGACATGCTGGCTGAGCACCGCGCCAATATCGGTCTTTGATTTACCCCTGATTAATTAACTCTCCGGCAGCACTGCTGCCGGTCAAAAAAAAGGATATCTGCCATGGGCAAGGTTGTTCTGATTACCCCGATTATCCGCAAAAGCGGCGATGTTAAAGAAGTCTCTGTCACCGAAACCATGAAACACGCGGGCTCACTGCGAGGCCTGAAGCTGTATGACGTGATGATGAGTGACGTTGACTCCCTCATTAAACTGCTGCCACGCGTGACCAGCCCGGCGTTGACTGAAGCCGAAGTGACCATGATGGACGTACGCGACTTTGGTGCCCTGGCGAAAGAGGTTGCTGATTTTTTAGCGCCGTCCTCGGAGACGAACACGACCGAAGCGGCAGACGCGTAATTAAGTGCCCGGCGGTTCTGACCGATGAACTGATCGCAGATATCGCCGTTATCTTTCACTGGCCACCGTCCGCATTTGATGCCATGCCTGTGAATGAGCTTATGGAATGGCATTCGCGTGCGGTAGCCCGTAGCGGAAGCGAAGAATGACAGACCGTAACCTAAATATCCGCGTTGCCTTTGGCGCGGTAAACAAACTTACCAGCCCGGCCAGCGCTGCGCAGAAAAGCGCGGCTGCGCTGGCCTCCCAGATTCGTGACACTCAATCCTCACTGAAAGGCATGGAGCGCAACGCTTCAAGCTTTGACCGCCTGTCCCGCGCCGCGCAGAAGACCACACAACAGCTGGCTGAAGCCAAGAACAAAGCTAAAGAGCTGCGTGACAGCTACGGCCCAGCCAAACAGCGCACCGATGAACAGACCGCCGCACTCAAGCAGCAATCTGAAGCCATTCGCCAGCTGACGCGTGCGCAGAATGAAGAGCAGGCAAAGCTGGGCGCCCTCAGTTCTTCCATGGTTCGCCATGGCATCGTGCTGAAAACGGGTGCCAGCGCCACCGATCAAATCAGCCGTCGAACGGGTGAGTACAACCGACAGCTTTCCGAGCAGCAGCGCCGCCTGGCTGCGGTCAGCCGTGCCCAGGCTAATTACGATCGCGCCAAAGAGCGCCGCGACAGCCTGACCGGTGGCGGCATTAAAGCCATCGCCGCCGGCACAGTGGCTATTGCGCCTGAAGTCAAAGTGCTGATGAATTACGCCAGCATGGAAGACGCCATGAAGGATGTCGCCAAACAGGTTAATGACCTGCGGGACGGCAACGGCCAGCGCACGGCGCAATACTACGACCTGCAAAAAGCCATTAAGGCGGCCAGTGAGCAGCTTCCCCTTCAAAACGGTGCAGAAGACTACGCTGCGTTAGTGGCAGGTGGCGCACGTATGGGCGTATCGAACGGCGATGACCCATGGGCAAAACAAAAAGCAGACCTGATGAGCTTTGCCACAACCGCAGCCATGGCGGCAACTTCATTTGACCTCCCTGCCGGTGAGCTTGCGGAAAACCTCGGGAAAATAGCTGGCCTCTATAAAATCCCCACGCAAAACATTGAGCAGCTTGGCGATGCCCTGAACTACCTGGACGATAATGCCAAGTCTAAGGGTGCAGACATAATTGACGTTTTGAAACGCGTGGGCGGCATTGCCGACAAACTGGACTATAGAAAAGCCGCAGCACTGGGTTCTACTTTCCTGACGCTCGGTGCCGAGCCCGAAATTGCCGCCAGTGCAACAAATGCAATGGTGCGAGAACTTTCGATCGCCAAAATGCAGGGCGGCGATTTTATGGCAGGCCTCAATGCTTTGGGTCTGAGTGCAGATAAAATTCAGAAAGCGATGCCGGTTGATGCCATGGGCACAATCATCACCGTGCTTGAAGCGGCCAATAAGCTAAAAGACTCTGACCGTACATCTGTGCTTACTCAGATTTTTGGTAAGGAGTTCGGCAAAAACGCATCCACGTTAGCCAACCAACTCCCGGAGCTTTATAGGCAGCTTGCGCTGGTGAATGGAGAAGCCGCAAAAGGTTCAATGCGCCGCGAATCCGACATCAACAAAGATTCGATTTCAGCGCAGTATCTGATTGCTAAAGCGGCGATGAATAACAGCTTTAGCAGCCTGGGGGAAACCTTACGCGGCCCCGCACTGGGCATCATCAATTACGTTACCAAAGTCACGCAAAGCTTCCGCGCATGGGTTGAAGCTAACCCTGCGGTAGTCGCTGTACTCATGAAAACCGCAGCGATCATTGGCGTCATCATTGCCACCCTCGGCGCTCTTGCGCTGGCAGTGGGATCGGTCATCGTGCCGATTGCGGCGATGCGACTCAGCCTGACGCTGCTTAGCGGTGCCGGAGGATTCAGCGGGCTTGCTAAACTTGCCGGCGGCGCATTCCGCTTGATGTCTGGCGGCTTCACTGGCCTCGTGACAATGGCACGCGGATCACTCAGCCTCATCAGTGGTGGATTCAGCGGATTGGGTGCCGTGGTTAAAGCATCCGTCACCGCGATGGCCGGCGACTTTTCCGGCTTCGCCGCGATTGGGCGCGGTGCGATCAGCCTCCTGAGCGGTGGCTTTACCATGCTGCTTAGCCCCATCGGCCTGATTGCTGCCGCTATCGTGGGCGCTGGCCTGCTCATCTGGAAATACTGGGAGCCGATCAAAGCCTTCTTTGGCGGCTTCTTTGATGGCCTGCTGGCCGGGCTTGCGCCGGTGCGACAGTCATTCGCGGCGCTGGCCCCGATTTTTGACGGCATCGGCACGGCGATTTCCGGCGTGTGGAGCTGGTTTAAAAGCCTGTTTGAACCGGTCAACGCCTCAGCCGAAACCCTGAAGAAATGCACCGAAGCCGGCCAGACGTTTGGCGTGGTTGTGGGCACGGCGGTTTCCGGCGTGCTCAGTGTGATCCTGAAGGTGGCGGAAGGCATCGGCTGGCTGTTGAAAAAACTGGGCGCCATTCCTGAAGCGGCCAACGCTGCCCAGGAGGTTGCCAACACCATGAATGCTGTCGCGCCGGCACAGCCGAAAGCGCCAGTAGTTTACGTGTGGGACGCCAAGCAGAAAAAGATGGTCGCGCAGGAGTGGAAGCCAGAACCACCGCCGGCAGTAATTTCCGCAGGCCAGTCTGCGCCGCAAAACGGCCCTGCCGTTACGCCACCGGCTAAGCCACCGATCCCCGCGCCTGCCACACCGCCGGGTGCCGTAATTGCGCCACCTCCCGGCAAGGTCACTTACGACTCATTGAAGGGCACCAACCCCGGCAAAAAGAAAAAGAGCGCAGCCGACAGCGCCACGGAAGTCAGCGCAGCCGCCCGCGATCCCAACAAGCTCGGTGACATCGTCTTTAAAGACCATCCGCCGGTGATGCCGGTTGTGGGCGACTGGCGGGAGCCGACAGTAAACGCCGGCGCATCGAGCATGGCCGGAATTACCCAGCGCGTAGGCGATATGGTGCGCGGCATTGCGACATGGCCAACACGGGCACTTTCAGCCGCGATGCCCGTTCCGATCACACCTGCAGCAAGGTCAAAACCGGGCGGCTTTAACTCGGCAGCCATCAACGCGGCAGCTGGCGGCGATGTCTTCAACCTGACCATGAATTTTTACGAAAGCGCCAGGATGGATGAAAAGAGCCTGGCAACAACCCTCCGCCGCGAGCTGGATAACCTGCTGCGCGAGCGTGACAACCGCCGCCGCTCCCAGCTGCGTGACAGAGAATAGGTGATTTTATGATGATGATTTATGGCATGTTCGTTTTCATGCGCCAGACCGCGCCTTATCAGTCGCTGGAACAGCAGACCGAATTCCGCCACGTTAAAAATGACCGGGTCGGTAAATCGGCAAAATGGCAGTACATCGGGGCGGGGGAGGATACGATCACGCTCACCGGTACGCTGTACCCTGAAATTACCGGCGGTGATGTTTCACTCGCCGCACTTCGTACGATGGCATATGGCGGCAAAGCATGGCCCCTGATAGAAGGAACCGGCACAATTTACGGCATGTTCGCTATTACCAGCATCCGGGAGAACCGCACGGAATTTATGCAAGACGGCAAAGCACAGAAAATTGAATTTACGCTGACGCTGAAAAAGCAGAGCGAGGATATTCGTGAAGGGCTAGGAAGCATAACGATCAGTGACGTATTGTCGATGGTGAATCCCTGATAAAATAAAGCCCGCTACCTACGGGCTTTTATCATTCTCACTACATACTTTGAAGCTCTCGCCGCCGAGCTGCTGGAATGTACTTGTAAAGTGTTTTAACTGAAACATCTAAAACCAGTGCAACCTGATGCAATGTTGCTCCCTTTATCAGCATTCTTTCCGCCCTGGCAATTACTTCTTCAGTCATTACTCTTTTTCTGCCGCCAATACGCCCTTTTAAGCGCGCCGCAGCCAATCCGGCGCGCGTTCTCTCAACAATCAATTCGCGCTCCATTTCAGCAAGCGCGCCCATGACGTGGAAAAAGAATCGCCCCATGGGCGTGATGGTATCAATGCTATCGGTCAGGCTGCGAAAGTTAACGCCTCGTGTGCGCAACTCCTCGGTAAGCATAACCAGATGCTGCATACTGCGCCCCAGCCGGTCAAGCTTCCACACAACGAGAGTGTCTCCCTGCCCGAGCGTGTGCAGCGCCTTTTTGAGTCCCGGTCTGTCACGGGATTTCCCGCTAATTTTATCCTCCAGAATCAGGTCGCAATTTGCGCTCTTCAGCGCGTTACGCTGTAAATCCGTATTCTGTTCATTTGTTGACACCCTGATATAGCCAATAAGCATGGACTCATCCCGTTAAAAGCCTCGAAGTGTGCCAGCGGGCCGCCAATCAGTACCAGGAGTATCTTTCTCAAAAACCTTGGTTTAAGCGAAGGCTCACCCGTAATAGGTTCGCCGTTTCCCTGGCCCCATACGAAAATGCCCAATGAGCTGTTTGCATCCATGTCTGGCATGGTATTTCTGAAAAGCAACGGAGCAAGTTTCAGCGGCACGTTATATCCAAAACTGGCTCTGGCTTATCCGGGGCTGACATTGACCGATCTTCGCGGCGAGTTTATTCGCGGCTGGGATGATGGACGCGGCGTCGACTCAGGGCGTGCGCTTCTTTCTCAACAGGGCGACGCGATTCGAAACATAACCGGCAAGTTCTTGGGTTACGACTATGGTGGGGATTCAAAAGCAGCGTGGGGTGGCGCTTTCACGTACATCAATACGGCGGGTAGCACGAGTGCTGCGGGGACAGCAGGAGGAGAAGTTAATACCACTTTCGATGCATCTCTCGTAGTACCTACTGCCGTTGAGAACCGCCCGCGTAACGTGGCGTTTAACTACATTGTGAGGGCTGCATAATGGCCGCAATAAAAAAAGTAACACTGGATAATGACGGGCTGGCGAAATCATCCGGGCTGATGACGATTTATAACTTTAATCCTGAAAGCGGGCTTTTTACAGGCTCGTCTGACGAGTATCTTCCTCAGGGAGTAGGCATTCCGGCTAACTCTACGAGCGATGCGCCGCCTGCAAACGTTGCGGGCATGGTCAGCGTGTATTCAGGCGTGGGCTGGCAGCAGGTTGCCGATCATCGCGGTGAAATGGTTTACCGCACGGCAACGGGGGAAAAGGTTGTGGTTACTCAGCCCGGCGACTACCCGGAAGGCACGACGTCCATTCCACCTGCGACAGCATTTGACGTCTGGAACGGGGAAGCATGGATAACTGACGTACAGGCGCAGCAGGCGGCGGCTATCATCGCGGCGCAGGCAGAGAAGTCAGCCCGTATTAGTGAGGCCAGCAGCTTGACGCAGGCATGGCAGACACAGTTGCTGCTGGGCCTAATCACTGACGGTGATAAGGCATCACTGACAAAATGGATGCAGTACATTCAGGCCGTACAGGCAATAAATATTCATGGCGCAACCGATATCAGCTGGCCGCAAAAACCTCTTTAAAAAAAGCCCGCGATAGTGCGGGCTTTGTTCTTATGCAGGCTTTTCAGGCCAGTCAATATCAGGTGCTTTAGTTGTGTCAACCCGGCTCAGTGCCACCCGGTATCGTTTCCACTCAGCAAGGCGCGCCGTCTCTTCGACTGTCGCTATGCTTATGTCCACTGCATCCTGCAACGGTGCAATTGTCCGGTTAGCTTCGTCCATTTCAGCTGCAAGTCGGCTGTTAGCAATAAATACGGCGTCTTCTGTTTCAATGACAGGCGCGGTAAATACGCCGTCGCTGTAGAGGTAGTTCAAGTCTGGTTGCTCAGCCAGTGCGGTAATGTCCACCCATACCAACGATGGGTGATAGAGCTTTTCAGGCTTCACGTCGAGAGAAACGATTTCCGCGACGCGCTGCTCCTCAATACGGGCATAAGTTTTCATCAGGTGTACTCCTCAATATAAATCACGCCGTGGGAGCCGAAGTTTCCGATAAAGGGATTATCTCGAGTACTGCCGCCCCCGCCTGCACCAAAAGTTACCTGGCGGCCAAGCGTTGCATTTTCAGTACTGCGCATACTTCCGCCCCAGTAGCTCACGCCACCATCACCTGAGCCACCACGATACACGTTTGTTGTTGTGCTGATGAGACCGGGTGAATCACTGCCGTCACCACCCTGAAGATTGATGTCTCCGCCTACGGCGACGCCACCACGTCCGCCGTCACCGCCAGTTGCAGGGACGGCACCGTTTGCAGCCGTCAGCACGCCATTAAATGTGCTGCTGGTTGGGGTCACTGTATCGTCACCGCCTCGACCCACCACGCCCGGATACGTTTTGGTATCGTCAACATCCAGCCATGCAATAGCTGTCGCGCCCGCACCACCACCGGCACCACGCGCACGATAATCCGAACCCCATCCAAGGAAACCATAACCGCGCGCACCGCCGCCGGTTATGATGATCTTGATTCGTTTTGTTCCTGCCGTGGGTTTGTAGTTAATTGCGCCGGGTGTGGTAAAAATCTGCCGGTTGATAAATCGGCCGGAGAACCTTTCGCTAATACCAAGGTTTTTGAGAACGGTGGCAATCAGGCCTGCATCATCTTTAATTTCACTCAGTGCATTCGCTATTTGCAGATACTGACTGTGCGGGTTAGACGCATCGACGTGGTTTTTGATTACGTTGTCGGTGTAGCCCTTAACCTCAATCACTGCATCATCTACATATTTTCGCGTCGCCAGCACCACAGACGGATCAATTTTCAGCGTTACGCTTTCAGTACTGCTGACGATGATAATCATGCGTACAGTCTGCGTACGCCCGGACCCCTCAGCAAGAAGCGGCTTATATGTTTCCGGGCAGTTAGCGACCGCAATCAGTGTATCCGTATCATCATAAAGGCCTATTTCACGAATGAACCAGCCGCCCTCACTCTCCGGGATTATCTGCTCAGCAATTATCTGATTACCGTTATCAGGGTCGATACTGAGTGAATTAAGTGCAGCCCGGCGCACCTCCCGCATAAGCGCATTTTTTGCGGGGTCTGGCGTTGGTAAAACCCCATTACCATCACCAACGCCCATTTTTGTAATTTTTACCTGAGTGCCAAGCGCAGCTGCGTTGGCAAGTTTTGCCGCGCCTGCATTGGTCAGAATTGCAAAATACTTTGCTGTCATGCGTTCACCTTAACTTCATCGATAATGTGGACAGTGCCGCCCTGCCAAGCCGTCCCGCCCACAGAAATTAATTCCGGCGTATACGGGTAAACCGTCACGCTGTCGCCGCTGTAGCTCGCCACCGATACAGGCAGCGATCCTGTTACCTGAAGATTGATAGACATTCCCAGCAGGTGTCGGCTGCACGGCTTCGCGTCACTGATAAGCCGTTCAAGCTCCTGATAGGTCTCTTCAGTGATGCCCTGCTCTTCAACGCCGATGTCCAGCCTGAACGTGCCCGGCTCATCGTCCGTCAGCCACCATTCCTTAACCCGGATCAGAAAGCCGAAAGGCTCAACAACCCGGCGGATGGCGCTGATGGTTCCCTTGAAGCGGTGGACAAAAAACGCATCGATTACGACCTGACGCTTTACAGCTTCAGTCCAGCCTTCATCCCAGCGATCAACCGATCGTGACCACGCCAGATAGGGAAGTAATGAGACGTGGCAGGTGTAAGGATTCCAGATATCGCGCAGCGGCACTTTCAGCGCACTCAGCCCGCTACGCGCTTCCGCCAGGCGGATTTCAGTCTCAGTCGCAGTCGGTGGCAGCAGGCCGCTTATCAGGCTCATGTGATCACCTCATCCGCTGCCAGTTCGATGGAAACCGCCGTGCAGTTCCCGGACTGCGTACGGTCAAAAATGAGATCCTCAGCTGGCTCGGCAAGCTCAACCCAGTCCACACCGGCCACGCGCATCACGGCGCTATAGGAATCCCGGCGCACGCTGCGCCCCAGCTTTCTCTGCTCAACCAGATACGCCGCCAGTGCTGCCTTCGAAGCTGCAAGGCAGGGGGCACTTGCCACGTTGTCAAACAGATGCAGCTTGGCTTTTACCTGATAGCTCTGAATACCCGCGCTCTGTACTTCCAGACGATCAGCCACGGGGCGCACCTCTTCACCGTTCAGTGCAACGTTCACTGCACTCAGCAAATCATCCGGTGCTGTGCCATCGCCTTCACGGTTCAGCACAGTGATCACGACCACCGCAGGGCTCGGGCTTGTCGCCGAGATGTCCAGCACGCGGCCATCGACGCTGCGTCCGTGGAATTCATAGGCCGCAGTCGGCCCCGCAACTGACAGGCCTTCAAACGCTGCCGGCACGCGCGGGCGCAGATCACTGTCACCCTCAAGCACTGCCTCAACCGGCGGCACTGCCGTTTCATCTGCCGGCGTAATCACCAGTCGCTTCACGTTGTTGTTAGCGGCCAGATTGTCCAGGTCAGCACCCGCAGAAAAAGCCACCATGCCTGCCACTGCCGCCTCATTGATGCGCTGGCACAGCAGAATTTCCCGATAGCACCCTTCCTGTAACAGCTTCGCTGCCGGCTCCGATTCCAGCTCCAGCGTTTGCGCCACGGCCGTCTGCCGATCGGCTGGAAAGAGCGAGACGTAATAGGCTTTGCGCTCAGCCAGCAGCGCCTCATAATCCGGCACCTCAACGACATCCGGCACCGGCAATTGTGATAGGTCGATAACTCCGCTCATGAGCCCTCCCTCAGCGTGATATCAGTTGAAATAGTTGATGCGGCCTTGGTCTCCGCCTTGAGTTTGTTGTTCTGGATGCCACGAAAACGGTTTTTATCGATGCGCAGGCGATGAAGCATCTGCTCATAGGCCGTAAGGTCTGCCAGCGTGTTTGCGGCAGTGCCGCGGTTCTGCGCCATTACCGATTCAAAATGGCGGCGTGCAGGTGTCAGCATGTTTCCCCCAGTCCGCCGGGGTTCGCCCGGCGGCTCAACGTGGTTTACGCGCCACCTGCGGCAGCTTCTGCCCAGGTGATGTTTTCGATCAGGCAGCCGTAGCCGTAGTCTTCGATCACGTAGGCATCATTCGATGACTCATAGGTCGAAATACGGTTGAACTCAGGCTCTTCTTTCAACATCCGGCGCTGCTTTTCTTCCTGCCAGTAAATCGACAGGTTACGCAGAGAGGTCACGAGCATGGCGTGCTCAGGGAAGAACGGCGCAAT
This sequence comes from Candidatus Pantoea floridensis, assembly GCF_900215435.1. Classification (NCBI taxonomy): domain Bacteria; kingdom Pseudomonadati; phylum Pseudomonadota; class Gammaproteobacteria; order Enterobacterales; family Erwiniaceae; genus Pantoea; species Candidatus Pantoea floridensis. The sequence goes on along the minus strand of NZ_OCMY01000001.1, from coordinate 2,041,900 downwards.
CAGGGTTGGCAGGTTGTTAATCGACTTGCGCGACACAATCAGCTGACCGGCCAGCGCTTCGCTGTTCGGGTTGTTATCGCTGATGCCGTTAATCAGCGGGTACTCACGCGCCGTCATGATATTGCGGCCGGTAATGACCACCAGATCAGGCGCGGTTTTGTACCACTCATCCAGCAGTGACGTGGTGGCGTCATAAACCAGCGCATCAAGGTTGCTATAGTCACCTTTGCCGATGATTTTGTTTGACTCATCGCGGCTGGTCAGCGTGACGCCAGACATCACGCGCTGCGGCGCGTTGGCGCGGTATTTCTGTAGCCAGCCGATGTTCACATCCTGCAATAGCGGGTTAGCCGTCAGGTCTGATTTATCTGCATGTCTCGTACCGTTGAAGCCGACCATGATGCGATCCAGCGCACGGCGGTTAACCAGCTGATTGGTAATGCGCTGCTGGAAGTCAGGAAACTTGGCCCACATATCCAGCTGCGCGTAAGAAATGTAGGTGTCAAAGTTGGTCTGCTCGCAGCGGTATTTATCGCTGTCCAGCGTCTGAACTGAGCGCGGATCACGGCGCACGGTGCTGCCGGCATTGGTGCTGGATACCGGGCCACCCACGCCTAACCCTAACTTTTCGCCTTCCTGCTCAGGCACAGGGTAAATACCAATCTGTTTCAGAAACTCACTGGATTCCTGCACCTTATTTTCCAGCGTCTGCGATACGCTCGGTGCAATCGCAAAGTGGGTGTTTACATGGTGAATCGGTACGCCGTTAAGCTCAGCCTGACGCTGGCTGTAGCCATCCCACAGCTTGCGGGTTTCTAATTTCATCTCACTATTCCTTAATCGTTTTTTCGGTTTTACCTGGCTGCCGGATTAGCAGTCAGCCAGTTGCGATGCATCCACGCCGTTACCGCCTGAAGACGGAGGACGCTGGCTGAAACTGCCATCCTGAGACGACAGCTGCGTTTTCAGCTCGGCCAGTTCACTGGTCAGCTTTGCAACATCGGCCGCCTTTGCCATGCCGCCCTGCTGCTGGCTCAGCGCTTCGACGCGGTCAAGCACCTGCCCCTGTGACTCAGCAACGATCTCTACCGCCTCGCGGATCACGCCAGCTTCTGCGGAGAAACGGCGCTCGCCACCGGTGATAAGGTCTTTAATTCTGGAGAAGAACTTCTTCCCGCCGTCTGTCTCCGAAACTTCAGCTTCGAACTCAATCGCGGTTTCGTACGCTTCGCTGAAGAAGCAGTTTTTGTTGGTTTTGCGGTTAGCCAGCGGATTGACTGCGGCCTTTGAGGAGAACTGAAGCATTTCAGTGCCCAGGCTTGCCGGGCTGTCAGTGAAGGCCAGCCCCATCAAGTAGGCTTTGCCGCTGTCAGCAAAATTCGGATCAAACTCAATGCTGCTGTAAACCTTCTGGCGGGACTTATTGAGGGTGACCAGATCATCAGTGCCGTCGTTCAGGGCATACAGGCCAAGCTTGCCGGCAAGCGGCCCCTCTTTAATTTCGATGGCCTGAACGCTATCGACATCACCGTAGATGCGGAATGTGCTGTCAGGGCTGAGGCTTTTCAGGTGCTCAAGATTGATGCGCGCACCGTAAACCTGCGGGTTGTAGGTATCTGCGATTTGCTGAATGTGCTGGCGTTCCAGCTGGCGCCCATCGCATGTCGCACCCTCGACGGCTACGCGGAATAATTTCGACTTCGGCATTCTCTTTGCTCCGGTTGATTAAGGTGCTTTCACCCTGTGCCCCTATCTTCCGAAACCGGGCAAAGCCGCGCCACATAAGGGAATTGTGAGGCGCCTGTGACAACCGCCGGCGATATTCGACCTCGCGCGGGCGCGATAGCCTGTACCCATGAAAACAGCACTCGATCCCCGCACAGAAGCCAAAGCCCTCTACTGGCAGGCATACAGCATCCCGCAAATCGCCCAGCGACTTGGGGTGAAGGCGAACACGCTTTATTCCTGGCGCCGCCGCGATGAATGGGACAAATCAACGCCCATCCAGCGGGCGCTTGAGCGTACCGATGTCCGCTATCTGCGGCTGATTGAGAAAGAGGATTTATCCGCCCACGACTTCAAGACGATTGACCTGCTTGGGCGACAGCTGGCACGCCTTGCGCGGGATGAAAGGAAGGAACAGGACAAGGAGCAGAAGAAAAAGACGCCGAAGAACCACTTCACGGCGGAGCAGATCACAGAGCTGCGCACTCTGGTGCTGGAATCGCTGTTTGAGCATCAGAAACGCTGGTACAAGCAGCGCAATCTGCGTAACCGCTTCATCCTTAAGAGCCGCCAGATAGGCGCAAGCTGGTACTTTGCCCGCGAAGCGCTGTTGCGTGCGCTGGAGACGGGTACGAACCAGATTTTCCTGTCTGCATCGCGTGCGCAGGCGTTCCAGTTTAAAAAATTCATTATTTTCCTGGCTCGCAGCATCGGCGTTGAGCTGAAGGGTGGCGATGCGATCATTCTGTCCAACGGCGCAACGCTTTATTTCTTGGGCACCTCAGCGGCAACCGCGCAGTCTTACACCGGTGACCTGTATTTTGATGAGGCGTTCTGGGTCGCCAACTTCCTCAACCTGCGTAAAGTCGCCGCCGGTATGGCAACGCAGGTTGGCCTGCGCCGTACCTACTTTTCCACGCCGTCCGGAGAAGAGCACGAAGCCTATAAATTCTGGAACGGTGACCTTTACAACAAGGGCAAGCCAAAGAGCAAGCAGGCGCAGATAGACCTGTCACACAAGGCGCTGAAGAATGGCGTGCTGTGCGGTGACAATATCTGGCGTCAGATTGTCACCGTGCAGGACGTTATCGATCAGGGCTTCCCGCTCATCGACCTGGAAGAGATCCGCAGCGAAAACAGCGATGAGGATTTCGACAACCTCTACATGTGTAAATTCGTCGTCGCCGGCGAACGTGCGTTTAACTACAACGCCCTGATTGGCTGCGGCGTGGATGGATACAGTGGTATCTGGCCTGACTGGAACCCCTACGCCCCGCGACCCCTCGCCAGCCGCCCGGTATGGATTGGGTACGATCCCAACGGCAATAGTGACAAAGGCGACAGCGCCGGCCTTGTCGTACTCTCGCCACCACTGGTTCCCGGAGGCAAATTCCGTGTGATTGAGCGTCACCAGCTGCGCGGCATGGAGTTTGAAGAGCAGGCAGCATTTATTGAGCGCCTCACCCGCATGTACAACGTGCAGCACATCGACATCGACGGCACCGGCATTGGCGCAGCGGTACATCAGCTTGTGCTGAAGTTCTTCCCTGCTGCGCAGATGCACCTGTATACCCCGGCGGTTAAACGCCAGCTGGTACTCAAAGCGCAGATGGTTATCCGCGCCGGCCGCTTTGAATATGACGCCGGCATGATGGATATCGTCAGCAGCTTCATGACCATCCGCAAATTCATCACGCTGAGCGGCCAGACCTCTTACGCATCTGACCGCACACGCGGCAGCAGCCACGGCGACTTAGCCTGGGCAACGATGCACGCACTTATGAATGAACCGCTGGGCAATGACGCCGGTAGCGGCACAGACAGCTTTGTTGAGGAATTTTGACCATGAGCCGCAGGAATAAAAAAACGTTCAGCACAACCACCACGCCAGCAAACAGCCAGCCTGCCGCTGAGATGGTTGAGCCGATTGAGGGGATTGAATCTTTCAGCTTTGGCGAACCTACGTCGATCATGGACAAGCGCGACCTTCAGGACTGTATGGAGTGCGCCAGCAATGGTCGCTGGTATGAACCGCCGATCAGCCCTTACGGACTTGCCCGCCTGCTGGCCGGCGCGGTTCACCATGAATCGCCGCTGGTCTTTAAACGCAATGTGATTATGTCGTGCTTTAAACCGCATCCGATGCTTTCACGTCAGGACGCGAGCGCATTCGTTATGGATTATCTGGTGTTCGGCGATGCCTATCTTGAGCGGCGCGATAACCGTCTAGGTCAGCCGCTGAAGCTGAAGCACACGCTGGCGAAGTATACCCGGCGCGGCGTGGATCTCGATCAGTACTGGTTTGTGACTTACTACCAGGAGGATTACGCCTTTGAGCCCGGCAAGGTATTCCATCTGCGAAACGCCAGCATCCACCAGGAGATTTACGGCGCACCGGAGTACATGTCTGCACTTCAGTCCATCATGCTGAACGGCGAGGCCACGCTGTTCCGCCGCAATTACTACATCAACGGCAGCCATGCTGGCGTGATTGTGTACCTCACCGATCCCGTGGCAAACACCGCAGACGTTGAAAAGCTTAAGCGCTCACTGAAAGACGCGCGCGGCGGTGGCGCGTTTAAGAACCTGTTTGTTTACGCCGCCGGAGGCAAGAAGGACGGCTTACAAATCCTGCCGTTCAGCCAGATTGCAGCTAAAGATGAGTTCACCGGCATCAAGGACGCCACGCGTGATGACATGCTGGCCATCCACCGCGTACCGCCTCAGCTGATGGGCGTCATGCCTAACAATACCAGCGGGCTCGGTGACATCGTGAAGGCTGCCAGGGTGTTTGCGATTAACGAACTCTACCCGATCATGGAATCACTAAAAGCAGTCAACGACTGGCTCGGCGTTGAGGTGTTCCAGTTCAACCCTTACGCCCTGGCTGAAGAGAAAGCCGGCGACTGACGCCCGATCCCGCCACCGCAGATCACACCCCATCTCACCAGAGCCCCTCAGCTCCACGCTGCGGGGCTCTTTGTTTTTCCCCCGTCTCGCTACGCCAGACGCCTGCGCGCGTCAGGGCGCTCCGTTTTTCGCCCGAATTTCAACGAATAAAAGGGGTATACCTACCCCCTTGAGAGCGCGACTGCTCCCCCGCCTCGCCCGCGCACAAAAATAGTGCCTTTTTTTGCACTTTTGCAGTCAACCTAATACCGCGCCGGTGTAGGTCTCACACGGATTTGGAAAGCCACTAGAATCTGTGCATTTAAATGCAATTTTTTGCAGCGAATTCACTTGTTTTCAAGGTAAGCCTTCTTGGAGTCAGCTTTTACCTTTTTAATGAACTCCTCAGTTGTAGCACCTGTGAACAAAGGCTGTTGGGGCCATGGCATGTCTCTCATGCTTTGGAGTGCGCTTAATGCCACCCCTCTTACCAACCTTAATTCCTCAGCGGTTTCAGCTTTCTCAAGGGGTTTCAATCCATTAATAATCTGGCCCAAATCCTTTTCAAGTTGGGTTCTTAATGAAAGTATCTCTTTGTTTTCCTCAGCAATCCGAGCTGATTCTTTCTGAATTTCTAAGGCTTCGGTAACAATCATTTGCGTGTTAGCTTCAATTCTCTTTCTGCGTGCATCCTGAATGGCCTGTCTGGTTTTCTGCCTTAAATCCTCCAGATTATCTTCATTTCTGAGTACCACTCTGTCCTTGACTAACTGACGCTCTGACTGAATCCGTCGTTGAGCAGTATTTGTTGCATTTTTATCCTTAGCCCTGAGAGCGCGATTATGGACCCACTGTAATCCGAGATGTAGATAAGGGGACACAGATGCCAGCGCCACGCCCAGCATTAAGGGCAGCCAAAAATGCCAGCTAAGGTCTGGTGATTCATCAATAAACTTAATTTTCTCGACTACTGGCCTTTTATCAAACCCCAGCACAGCAAGTGCTCTCCAGTTGAATCCAACCCATGAAAAAAACAGGTAACCGAATAAAGGACCCGATAATCTGTCTTCAAAATATTTTTTAAGCGACTCTTTTAAATCATCCATGTGAAGAACCTGCACTAAGTTAAGAATCAAATAACCAGCAGTTCTTCTATATAAAATTCGCTCAAAATAAAAGCCCCTGATTAGGGGCTTTCTTGTTTTAATGTAGGACTCTGCTCAAAGCTGCTTTATCAGCGCTGCTATCGGTAAATCTCACTGCGAGTTTCGACTCGTCACTTTGTGATTTGGGGATCACCCGGATAAGCACCGTGTCCACTTCATCAGCGCATTCAGATATCTGACTGATAACAACTGTATATGTATCCTGCACAACACCTTTGAACATGCAGCTGATACGAAGGTGATCACCTAGTTCGGGCTTCAGGTAACCCTCGTATGTCAGAAACATCTCGGTAATCAGACCCATACGGATTCGACCGAATGTGTCAGGGCCATAATACGTATCGTAGATTTTCATGGGGATTTCGCCGGGGGGCGGATTGGACTCAGCTACGGTATAACGGGGAATCAAAAAACGTTCAACCTTGCCAGCCTACAAGCGAAGCCATTTAGGAATATTCCTGAAACTCCAGTACCACTCGCACCACTATGTGCCAGCCGTTCCCTTCCGCTTCCTCGCCCGACAGACTCGCAAAGCTCGCTAATCGGCGCTGCGGGGAGCGGTCACATCATCGACACAAACCCGCGCCGGAACCATCTATGTAATCTGGCCTCGCGGCGAAAAATGGGACTTACGTTACAAGCGTCATAAAGGCTGGGAAGAAATTCATAATGCGATGTTTGATACCGAAAATGAGGCGTTTCTATTCGCACATCAACATTTTATTGATGATGGTAAACCGCGCCATTCTGTCCGCCGTTCCGTGCCAATCTAGAGGAGGCGTAATTCACTACACCCTGTTAATCCGTGCAGCTACACGCTTTTACTTTTTCGCGCCATCACCAAACAGCCGATCCCACGCGCATGGATCTACCTGCTTGAGCATTTGTGCGTAACTACCTACAGGGTCATTTCTGATACCGTCACTATCGATTCCATGCTGAGATTTCATATGCTTCCAGATTCCTGCGGCTTTCACTCCAGCAGTATCATCTTTGCGGCGCTTCAATTCACCCTGGTTTGTTGCAGAAACTATGTACCCATCAATTCTCATCTCTGCCCCACCCAACATTAGTCGCAACTGGCTATCACTCATGTCCATCCCAACTGATTTTGCAAAATCACCCAGCTGCTGAACCCTCGGGTCAGTTTTAGCCTGGCGGATTGGAGCAGCACGGCGTTCTCTATCGGCATTTCTTTCTTCACGAACTTCAGAAAGCAGCCTTCGATTTAGATCCCTGCGCTCTTTGCGACTGAGTTTTTCGAAGTTAATAGCCACCACTTCACTAACCGGCGCATTTACCAGCGCACTATCACCCACAGAATCATGAATTACCGCCTTTGAAATAGGCGATTTTTCTTCCTGTATCGGCTCCCGCGTACAGTTATTGACAGAACTCCGAGGGGCGGCGATGCCGCCTGAAACGTCAAAAGCCTCATCCGTGCCGGTTTTTAATTTCGCCACGATTTTGTATTCAGTGGTGCGGGTGTAGATGATGTGAAGAGGGGCGAAGGGCGAATAAACCCCGGAAACCCGGCTGACGTGATCACCGTAGTCATTACCGTTTTCGGTTGTTTCATAATTCAGGCGTACGCGAAGATCCTCGCGCGATACAAGAGGGCCACCCTGCGCCATGGTGTAACCCGGCCAGTCATATGCGCCCGCAGCTTCCTGAGCAGGTTTAATTTCCGGGTGCAGCACCAGCTCACGATCACGCAGTCGTCCCAGCTCACGATAAACCGTGACAGGCGCGCCGCCGATTTGCTGAAACTGACGGATACGCCAGCGTGAAGCCCATGCACAAACGCGCTTCGCCATATCCCGGATATCTTCGCCAGTCTCATCATCCGTCTCACCGTCCATCCCGTGACCGTCGATATTTTTTGAGATGTATTTAGCGATATAACCGGTTGCTGAACCGAACTGCTCATCCATAGGCACCACAGTAAAGCGAGCCTCTTTAGCACCTTTCTCATGTCCATCTTCAACAAGGGCATATTCGCGGAAAATCGCACGAGCTTCAGCTATGCGGTCAGGCTGGAAAAATAAAAGTAAATGCCAGTGCGGCGTGCCATCGTGGTGCGGTTCTGTGACACGGAATCCAAAAGCGCGTATACCCTTGCGCGCCCATGCCGCACGCACTTTTGACCAGACGTTACAAAGATAACGCTGGGTGTCACGCGGGCTTGCTGACTTGTATTTGTTGTTACGCTTACCAGACATCTGCATAGAGTGATATTTGGATGGCGCTGTGAGGGTATAGAAATCACCCGCCAGCCCGTCAGCTTTAGCCATATCTTCAAAGCCACGCATACGATTCATCAACTCAGCACGGCGAACAGCTGGGTTAGCGACACTGCCATTTACTTTTTCAGCTAGCGACGAGCGTTCTCCAGTAGCCTGGTCTTCGAGATCTCTGGAATTTATAAACTCACGGTTTGCGCGCTTTTGTGCGACCCATTCATTGAGAGCAGGATCACTGCAGTACGGAGCCGCTTTTTTATGGACATATCCTGAAGCGATCATCAGATGCTCACGCCACTGGTCATGCATTTTGCGCAGCCGGCGCATCCACCATGAAGGCGACTCAATACGCGCAGCTGAGCAAAGCGCTTCTTCTGCGGTTAACTCTTCTGCGCAATAACGCTGCCAGCCGGGCGCGGTCATGTTGAGGTGAGTTATCAGCCAGCCAGCACGGCCATAGCCAGAGATAATGGAAAACTCTGCGTCACCGGTTTGTTCCATCTGATAATTAGTTTCGCGCATCAGCTCGTTAGTCAAAGCATCAGCCAGGCGGTAAGAAAGCTTTTTCAGCTCACGCTTTCCTGCCCATGGTATGCGGTGAAAATCATCGCGAAATACCATGAGCACCGCCGGCATATTACTGTCTGGCTGATACTGCTCGTTTACTGAATCAACGCGAGGAAGAACAAAGCGGCCGAAAGAGCCTTTCAGCCATTCAGCCGCTTTTTTATTACCCTGTTGTTCCTGAATTTCGGTCAGACGCTGCGCGTAGTAACGGCGTATATATTGCGGCAGAGACTCCAAGCGCCGGCGTAGTAATCTCTCTTCAGGATCACGCACACTGCGTTGACCAAACAGGTCGAACACATCAACCGAACGAGACTTACCTTCATGACGGTAGCGAATTACGCCCGGAGCGCGGTCAACCTCAAATTGGGCTGAATCTCTGGCAGCATTCCATGCATAAGCCCCGGCAGGCTCAGGCGCTTTGCCGGGGAAGGATGGCGGAGGTGTTGGGGCGGTTCTGCCGCGTGCTGCCTCACTCATAAAGCGATGACATCACCGGGCTTAACGCTTCTCGCTAACTCTTCGGTTTCTTTTAAAAGCTCCGTAGTTTCAAGCCGCCCATATGCATTGGCTTCGACTTCAACTAACCAGAAATGACGATAAGGTCTGATATCAATAACTCTGGTGATCACTGCATCAACGAGATTCATGCTGCAACCTCGCCTAAATTAGCCTGGCGACTAACCGCGATAATCTCATTCGCTTTTTTACCCTTGCCAGCTGCAACACCGATGCTGCGAGACGCGGTTATGAAGTGATGATCAAATTCGGCATAAATGTCCTTAATCAGGGTGGTTTCGCTATTTGAAGCAACAACATTCACGCCTGCATTTGCCAATTTGTTCAGCTTCTGTGCCAGTTGGCGCTGCTGAATTTCGGCGAAAGCATTGGTGTGATATTGGGTGAACGTGCCGTCATAAGGGGGATCGCAATAAACGACATCACCGGCTTCGACCTGCGCCAGCGTTTCGGTGAAATCGGCGCAAATGAACGTGGCGCGTTTCGCCTTAATCGCAAACGCCTGAATTTCTTCAACCGGGAAGAATGGCTTAGCCTGTTTTTCGTAAGGTGTGTTGAAGCCACCGCGCTGGTTAAAACGACAAAGCCCGCGGTAAGCGTGGCGAGTCAGATACAGAAAGTATGCGGCGCGGTAAATCAGAGTCATGCCGGCGTCATCGTTGAATGACTTGCGGATACTGTAATAACTCTCTTCATCGGCGTTCTGAGCAAATACGCTGGCGGCCAATGCGGTGAACGGCTTTTCAAACTCCTGAATCTGGCGATAAAGATTGATGAGATCAGGATTGATATCAGCAACGAGGTAGGCCGGATAATCCGTATTCATCATCACGGCACAGGATCCCGCGAACGGCTCAACCAGACGTTTACCAGCTGGCAGGTGCTTATTTAGTTCACCCATCACCTTGGCCTTGCTGCCTGGCCATTTCAGAATGGTTTTATTCATGAGCGGCCACCCTGACGCATACCGGTGACCTTAGCGCGGTGTTCAATTACTTCCTGACAGGTAGCGCAGGTTGAAACGCCAATAACCGCACGGCGGCGTGCTTCCGGGATAGGCGCATCACATGACTCACAAAAAGTGCTACTTACAGCGGCTGACTTTGGCCTTGCTGCAGCAATCTGAAGCGCCAGCATTTCTGCGGCGTGCTCTTGCGCAATATCAATGATGTCCGGCATCACAACCCCCCTACAGCCTGAGCTTCATACTTCGCGGCTTCTTTCATCAGAAGCTCAGAAGTTGCAGCGGGGCTAAGCTGGTTTTTAACGATGATGATCGCCAGTGCATTGAGGCGGATTGAAACGGAGTAGGCCTTATCCTGCTGGCCCTCCTGATTGGCTTGGGAAAGCATGGAGGTCATGACGTTTTCACAGTTCGTCACTTTCGCCCGAGGTATTGATTGCATGTAGTCACCTTTTTTCAGGTTGCACGAAGCCCGGCGAGTAATTCGCCTAATTAAAAAATGAGTGTTTATTTAATTCAGAAGCCGAGAACGTTCAGATGTATATCCGGCGGTTCAGTAACGTTGGTAACACAGGAAATCGGCACCTCTTCGGGCTCTTCTCCTTCTCTGCCGTCATGCTCCGTAAGCCTTGCGGCACCTTCTTCACCGGGCCGGCTATATGGAATCTTGTCGGACAATTCCTTCAGGGATTTCATGCCGGAAATTAGCGTTAATTTTTCCTGCTCTGAAAACTGACTGTATTCAAATTCAATCTGGTTATGTCCAAGCTTCGCCATTTTCCCCGGCCATATTTCCGCTTTGGCATTTCCAAGCACAAACACGGCCTTTTTTTCTGGTGCTGACAACTTATTAAAAGCTCGCTCTAGAGGCGTTCCCGCGCATTTCTCAACTCTCGTTTTATGAAATTTGCGGAGGTATGGGGCAGCTATCGCGGCATAAGGGTTTGCCGCCCCTTCTCCATTTTCGATATCAGCCATACTCACCTCACTAAGACTTATCAGGCGCACCGCTCGCAAACGATGCCTCGGATAAGCACCGGCTTTTTAACCATGCCCGGCCCATGGTGTGTTATGTTTTCTCTTGCTGCACCTACATGCCCTGCGGGTGCAAGAGACTACACACACGGAGAGTACATAATGAAAAAACCACTAAGTCACTACGAGTTATTTCTCTGCTTAGAAGAATCCATCTTGAAAGCCCACTCGTTAGATGAATACGGCATTAATAGCTTTCAACGCCAGCACATTAAACATCGCGCTTTCTTCCTAATGAAATTCGATGTACTGCTGGACCTCTACAGAAAAAGCAATAATTCAAAAGCAGATCACCTTCATGGAAAAAATGCTGCAATCGTTATGTGTTGCGAAAAGCTGAGAATTTCACCTATTGAAGCCAAAAAGTTTTCTTTAGATGACATCATTACAACTCTTCACACAGACATTAATAATTTAAATCTGGCTTCGGAAGTAATGGACGACATCCGAAACCCTTACCAAAGTGATATTCCTGAAATGGAATATTCACAGCATCAACTTGGTTCATTCATTGATGCTGAATGGGATCCTGAACTTCGTTACAGATTGACTTCTCGCGCATCATATTAAGCTCAGCTAATTTCTCCTGAGTCTGGTTTAAAGACTGCTGCTGCTGCGCAGCAGCCTTTTCAAGTTGCTCAGGCATTTCCAGCGCTAAAACTAATTTGTTAAGCCATGAAATCAATTGCATGTCTGAATAGTCGCCGCGAAATAACCTTGGCTCCCGTTGTAAATTTTTTTCAGTCATAAATTCTCCGTTACTCATCAGCCGCATCACTCTAAAATGATGCCCCTGATAAGCCCGGCGCACCGCGCCGGATTATCACGCAATGGCCGGCAGTGGAATTTCACCGCGACTGCACTGAGCAACAACCTTTTCCAGCTCATCAGCAGATTCCGCATCACCCGAGGCGTTTGCGACAGTTACCAGACCTTCCAGACCGATACTCAAGCGGAAAGCGTGATCAGCGATGGAGTTCTCACGCACCTGCGGCGCAACAGCAGTGGCAGCTTTGAGCACCATCACTTTGTTGTGGTAGGAGTTGAGAAGGTTGTTTTTTAATACCTGGTATTCATTACGCATTTGCTTTGATTCCCTTTTTACTTGACTTGTAGCGCTTTGCTCGTTGTCGCCGGCAGATGTCCTGAATGATCAGCTGCATCGACTCAATTAATCCCCACGCCAGAACTGTGAGGTAAACCGCTAATTGCCATTCATCGGCTCTGAACAATTCGTCACCTCGCCAACCACTACCGAAACCCCGAGACGCTCACACCAGACTTCATGATCATGATGCAGGCCATCAATGGTGCGTATCGCTTCGGCCTGGGCGAATTCTTGCCCGTAATACATCCCATCTTTTGTCACCTGATAACGGTGATTCTTATCAACCGCGCTGCGCGGCAAACGCTGAATTGTGAAACCGCGATACAGGCTGACGTGCTTATTTACTTCAACCACCTGATGCGCCGCTGACATTTAAAGACCCAGCCATAGCAACCAGGCATCGCGTTGTTCAGTCGGACGGGAGTAATATGCATCGCGCATAGCACGATTAAATTCAGGCAGATACACCATTTTTTCACCAGCTCGGCCGGTAGGGTTTTCCGGGTTACGCCATTCAATCAGCGGCAGCTTATTGTTCTCAGCCATCGCTTTAATTGCGCTGGCCGGCTTTCCGATCATCTCGCCAAACTTCTGGTACGTAACTGCGTCAGCGAGGCTTTTGACCTCCAAACCATCACTCATCGTGCTCATGTGATAATCTCCTGTTTTTGGGTTCCAGCTGCTTCTAACTGCTTCCTACGGCTTATATTGGCGACTGGCTATTGCTTAACTTTCATAATCTCCTTTTGGAGATGATGAGTAATCTAATCTCCAAGAGGAGATCATGTCAACAACGTACAGTGAAAAATTAAGATTAATCCGTATTGCCGAGGGGCTTACTCAAACGCAACTTCGTGATTTAACAGGGCTTGGCCTTAGCACCATTAGAAATTATGAAACGCACTTAAAAGAGCCTGGACTGAAGGTTGTAGACAAATTTCTATCAATCGATTTATTCCAGAAGTACACCCTTTGGCTCATGACAAATCGGGTCGCGCCTGAAGCAGGACAGATAGCCCCTAAAGGTGCTGAAGATTTAGACGACGAAGGCGATAACGCCGATGCTGCTAATCAGTAGCCTCGTTAATAAATCCGGTACTTTTGGGAGTTCAAATGACTCAGGACTATGGAAATAAAATACGCGCCATCAGGATGGCAGAAGGGATCACTCAAACCGCGATGGCTAAGGAATGCGGCATCGCTTTAAGCCGCTTGAGAAATATTGAATCAGGTGGTGATGGTGTTGGCCTGAAGACGATTGAGAGGATTGTCAGCACAGCAAGACTCGAGAAATACACGTTATGGATGATGATCGGCAAAACCACTGAAGCAGCCGGCCAGATTTCGCCGGCTCTCTCACACAGTGGGCCAGAAAAAACAGAGTAACGCCAATTAACAGGCTGGGATGGTTAGCTGTACATTCCGCCTGGCTGCTGAGCCACACCGGCCCGGCAAACGACGAAGCAACACCATCAATCAGGAGGGCTCAGCCATGAGCATTAAACCAACTGATGATGGTCAATGGATGGTGGACATCCGCCCTACCGGTAAAGCAGGAAAGCGATACCGGAAGAAATTCAGCAGGAAATCAGACGCGAAGGCGTATGAACTTTGGGTAATGAGCAAGGCCAGCGAGCCGGAGGAATGGTCTAAACAACCTTCAGACCGCCGGCGTATCTCTGAGCTACTGGCTAACTGGTGGGAAGTACACGGTATTACGCTGAAGAATGGGAAAATTGAGAGGATGCACCTGCTCAAGACCATTGCGCATATTGGTGATATGCCGGCTAGCGCGCTCAGCAAAAAGAATCTGCTTCAGCTGAGAACGTCCAGGCTTGCAGATGGGATTTCGCCAGCCACGATAAACCGTGATGTTTATCGCCTTTCCGGCATGTTCACGACTCTCATTAAGCTCGGTGAGTATCGCCAGCCTAACCCGGTTCAGAAGCTGCCTCCGTTAAAACAGGCAGACCCTGAAGTCATTTTCCTGATGCCGGATCAGATCACTGCACTGCTGGCCGTTCTGGAAGGGGATGAAAGAAAGGTTGCACTGGTTTGCCTGAGCACAGGTGCACGATGGAGTGAAGCGGCAGAACTGGATGCAATGCGCGTGCGTATGGGACGCATCCACTTTTTTGCCACGAAGAACGGCAAAAACAGGGTTATCCCGATTTCTGATGAGCTGGAAAAACTCATCGGCTCGCGTAGAAGTGGCAAGCTGTTCAAAGTGGATTACGAGAGTTTCAGGGAAAAGCTGAGAACCGCCGTACCGGAGTTACCGCGCGGCCAGGCAACACACGTTCTCAGGCATACGTTCGCGAGTCATTTTATGATGAACGGCGGAAACATCATTACCCTGCGTGACATCCTCGGACATGCAAAAATTGAGCAGACGATGATTTACGCCCACTTTGCGCCAGACTTCCTCCAGCACGCTGTGACGCTCAATCCGCTGGGCGGAGGACTGGAGGCGATTGAGATAGGGAAAAGCCGTCAGGAAGCCGCTGAGCCGGCCATAAGTTGAGATGCGCGGGTCATTCACGAAAGCGTGTCCACCTTGTGTCCACCAGTGACCACAATGCGACCCTTTTCCAGTTGCTTTGAACTGGTTCCTGTTGGTTAATAACTCAAACTAACTGACTGTTTTAGCGTGGTTTTGTTGGTAAGTTATTGATAAAAAAAACCCCCGCATCATGCGGGGGAAGACAGGGATGGTGTCTATGGCAAGGAAAACAGGGATACTATGTTACTGGTTACTGCTGGTACTACTCACTGCTTGCAGCGGTGATGATGGCTGCAATCCTGAGAGCCGACGCATTTCTGCAAGTCGTCGCTCATAATTCTTCTGCAATTTCGCTTGCTGTGCAGGCGTTAGCAGGTGATACATCTGATTGCGAACCCGGGCCATCTCAACTTGCTGTTCGATTGCTGCGCGGGCCTGTTTTTCAGCCTGCTCTCGGATAGCCGGTTCGTTAAATTTGTCAGCAATGACAAGGTCATGCATAGTTTCGATATCTTGAACGCTGAGTGTTGGGCGTTCGTGGCGCGCTTGCTGCATTAGATCTCGCATCTGTTGCCGCTGTTGTTCAGTCAGCTCAATGCCATCGAACATGTAGCTTTGCGGATTTTGCGTCATACTGCCTGTCGCTAATACGCCGTTCGGATGCATCTCGTCAATCGTCGTCGTGTCTGCTGCTTCTGCGCTGGCGTGACTGAGAACCATCGCTGAGGCAATGACGACGGCGGTTAAGTAGCGCATCGTTAACTCCCAGTTCGTTCCGTTTTGCGATTCAACGAGAGCCAGTGTACGGCGGTGGCTGCAAACATCCGTCAGGGGGTGTAAAACTACGTAAAGCGTTGGATTGCAAGTCAAGGAACACGGTATTTTGCCTGCGGAGGGCAATAAAAAATGAATAAAATCCTGTTGGTTGATGACGACCGCGAATTAACTTCGCTGCTTAAAGAACTGCTTGAGATGGAAGGTTTTGAAGTCATTGTGGCAAGCGATGGTGAGCAGGCACTAAACCTGTTAGACAACACCGTGGACTTGCTTTTGCTGGATGTGATGATGCCGAAAAAGAACGGTATCGACACATTGAAAGAACTACGCCAACAGCACCAAACGCCGGTCATCATGCTGACCGCGCGTGGCAGTGAACTGGACCGTGTTTTGGGCCTTGAGTTAGGTGCAGACGATTATCTGCCTAAACCCTTTAACGATCGCGAACTGGTGGCGCGTATCCGTGCCATTTTGCGCCGTTCAAACTGGAGCGAGCAGCAACAACAGCACGATAACAGCTCACCAACGCTGGAAGTGGATTGCCTGCGCCTGAACCCTGGTCGCCAGGAAGCGAGCTTTGATAACGAAACGCTGGATCTTACCGGCACCGAATTCACTCTGCTCTATTTGCTGGCGCAGCATCTGGGCCAGGTGGTTTCACGTGAGCATTTGAGTCAGGAAGTGTTGGGTAAACGTCTGACACCGTTTGACCGTGCTATCGATATGCACATTTCTAACCTGCGCCGTAAATTACCGGAACGTCGCGATGGCCACCCGTGGTTTAAAACGCTACGTGGACGCGGCTATCTGATGGTTTCGGCATCATGATCGGAAGTTTAACTACCCGCATCTTCGCTATCTTCTGGCTCACGCTGGCGCTGGTGTTGATGCTGGTTTTAATGGTGCCCAAACTCGATTCGCGCCAAATGACGTCGTTGCTGGAAAGTGAACAACGACAGGGCACGATGATTGAACAGCACGTCGAGGCTGAATTATCTCAGGACCCGCCAAACGATCTGATGTGGTGGCGCCGTTTGTTCCGTTCTATCGACAAATGGGCGCCCCCAGGCCAGCGCTTACTGCTGGTCACCAGCGAAGGCCGAGTGATTGGCGCGCAGCACAACGAAATGCAGATCATCCGCAACTTTATCGGTCAATCCGACAATGCCGACCATCCGCAAAAGAAGAAGTATGGCCGCGTTGAAATGGTCGGGCCGTTCGCCGTGCGCGATGGTGAAGATAACTACCAGCTTTATATGATTCGCCCTGCTACCAGCTCGCAGCTCGATTTCATCAATCTGATGTTCGACCGCCCGCTTCTGCTGCTGATCGTCACCATGTTGATTAGCTCACCGCTGCTGCTGTGGTTGGCATGGAGCCTGGCGCGTCCCGCTCGTAAGCTTAAGTACGCCGCAGATGAAGTAGCGAGTGGCAATTTACGTCAACATCCGGAACTGGAATCAGGCCCGCAGGAGTTCCTTGCAGCCGGCTCAAGTTTCAACCAGATGGTGAGTGCGCTCGAACGTATGATGACGGCACAGCAGCGCCTGCTGTCCGATATCAGCCATGAATTGCGCACCCCGCTGACCCGTTTACAGCTGGCAACGGCATTGCTGCGTCGGCGCAACGGTGAAGGTAAAGAGTTACAGCGCATCGAAACCGAAGCGCAGCGTCTTGATGGCATGATCAACGATTTGCTGGTGCTGTCACGCACTCAGCATAATAACGCCCTGGTCAGCGAAGCGATGAAGGCCAATCAGCTGTGGAACGGCGTGCTGGAAGATGCCAAATTTGAAGCCGAGCAGATGGGCAAGGTTATGGATGTACCCTATCCGCCGGGTCCCTGGCCGTTATATGGTAATCCTCACGCCCTGGAAAGCGCGCTGGAGAATATCGTACGTAACGCATTGCGCTATTCAAACTCGCATATCAGCGTCAGCTTCTCGGTAGATATTGAAGGCATTACCATCCATGTCGATGATGATGGTCCAGGCGTGAGTCCAGAGGATCGCGAGCAGATTTTCCGTCCGTTTTACCGTACCGATGAAGCACGCGATCGCGAGTCGGGTGGCACCGGTCTGGGTTTAGCGATTGTCGAAACCGCAGTGCAGCAGCATCGCGGCTGGGTTAAAGCCGATGATAGTCCGTTAGGCGGCTTACGCTTAACGCTGTGGTTGCCGCTGTACTCCGCCCGTCAATAATTTGTTATGCTTCGGCCCTCGTTTCCGGGGGCCTTATGCTAAACATTGTCTTATTTGAACCTGAAATTCCGCCAAATACCGGCAACATTATCCGCCTGTGCGCAAATACCGGTTTTCAGTTACACCTGATTGAACCTCTGGGTTTTGCCTGGGATGATAAGCGCCTGCGTCGCGCGGGTCTGGATTACCACGAGTACACCGCGTTAAAAAAGCATGCTAACTACGCGGCATTTTTGACGTCCGAAGCACCGCAACGCCTGTTCGCACTTACGACCAAAGGCACGCCTGCACACAGCGCGGTGAGCTATCAAAAAGGTGATTATTTGATGTTCGGTCCGGAGAGTCGGGGTTTACCGGCAGAGATTCTCAACGCGTTACCGGCTGAGCAAAAAATCCGTATACCCATGATGGCGGAAAGCCGCAGCATGAACTTATCGAACGCGGTATCGGTGGTGGTATATGAAGCGTGGCGCCAACTCGACTATGCTGGCGCCCTGATTAAAGGCTAGATGCCGTCGCCATACTCAAAGCCAGCGCCGTTAAAGTGCTGATCCATATCCATCGACGGTTTATCACTGGTCGGTTTGCCAACAATACGCGCTGGCACACCGGCCGCCGTAGTGTGCGGAGGTACGGGCTGCAGGACAACAGAACCGGCTCCGATTTTCGCGCCGCGCCCCACTTCAATGTTGCCCAGAATTTTGGCACCCGCACCAATCATCACGCCTTCACGGATCTTCGGATGACGATCGCCGCTGGTTTTCCCGGTACCGCCCAGCGTTACCGATTGCAGAATTGAAACATCATTTTCGATGATGGCCGTTTCGCCGATGACGATGCCGGTGGCGTGATCCAGCATAATACCGCGGCCAATGCGTGCCGCCGGATGAATATCGACGGCAAAGGAGACGGAGATTTCATTTTGCAGATAGACCGCCAACGCACGGCGCCCCTCTTTCCACAGCCAATGCCCAATACGATAAGCCTGCAATGCATGGAAGCCTTTCAGATAGAGCAGCGGCGTGGAGTATTTGTCGACCGCCGGATCGCGCTGGCGCACCGCTTGAATATCATAGGCCGCAGAGACGATCATCTCCGGGTCTTCACGATAGGCCTCTTCCACGATTTCGCGGATGGCAATCGCGGGCATAATCGGGTTCGCCAGCTTGTTGGCAAGCATATAGCTGAGGGCGCTGCCGAGGTTTTCGTGTTTTAGCAATGTCGCATGGTAAAAGCTGGCCAGCATCGGTTCACAGTCGGCCAGGGCTCTGGCTTCGGCTTTGATATGGTTCCAGACCAGTTCTAACTCTTCAGACGACATTGCTGTTTGCTCCCGATAAAAAAAGCGCCTGATGGGGCGCTACAGGTGATGACGCTGGCGCATCCTGCTTCAGCTTTGGCTGTTTTCGTCCTTCCTTGCACGGCCAAGTAACGTCAATGCTGCCTCTCGCGCCGATTTTCCGCAATAGAGCACCTGATAAATCTGCTCGGTAATGGGCATTTCGATGCCAACTCGAGCGGCCAATGCTTTGACTTCTTTAGTATTTCTGTAGCCTTCTACAACTTGTCCGATAATGCGTTGCGCATCATCCACGCTCTCACCTTGCCCCAGCATCATGCCGAAACGTCGGTTACGTGACTGATTGTCGGTACAGGTCAGCACCAGATCGCCTAAGCCCGCCATGCCCATAAAGGTGGTGGGATCGGCCCCCAGCGCGGCGCCAAGACGGCTCATTTCAGTGAGGCCACGTGTGATCAGTGCGGTCCGGGCATTAGCCCCAAAACCAATTCCGTCAGAAATTCCTGCGCCAATCGCAATGACGTTTTTCACCGCGCCGCCTAACTGCACACCGATGAAATCCTGATTGTTATAGACGCGAAAACTTTTACCGCAGTGTAATTTCTGCTGCAGATCTTCAGCAAACTGTCCATCGGTCGAGGCCAGCGCGATGGCGGTTGGCATCCCAGCCGCCAACTCTTTGGCGAAGGTTGGCCCAGAAATAACGGCTAAAGGAATCGCATCGCCAAGGATCTCGCGCGCCACATCCTGCAGTAAACGGCCCGTCTCTTTCTCCAGCCCTTTGGTCGCCCAAACAATCCGCGAATCCGCCCGCAAATGCGGTTTGAGCTGCGTAAGCACATCGCCAAACACATGGCTCGGTACCACGATCAGCAAATCGCGGCTCGCGCTCACCACCGTAGCTAAGTCGGCTTCAGGAACAAGATTCTCGGGGAAAGGAACATCGGGCAGGAAAGCAACATTGCAGCGGTCAGCTTGCAGCTGCGCCACACTTTGGGGATTATGCCCCCACAGCAGAACCGGATGGCCATTACGGGCCAGCGTGATGGCCAAGGCGGTGCCGTACGAACCGGCACCGATGACGCTAATTGAAGCGTTGAGGGTAGTCATCAGGCATCCTGATGTGGCGCTTCGCCTTCACCTTGCTGCTGCAGATAGTTCATGAACAGCGCATCAAAGTTAACGGGTGCCAGGTTGAGCTGCGGGAAGGTACCGCGAGACACGAGGCTAGTGACGCATTCGCGTGCATACGGGAACAGAATGTTCGGGCAGTATGCGCCCAGGCAATGTGCCATTTGCGTGCCTTCAATGCCGCTAATGGTGAAAATACCGGCCTGCTGTACTTCGCACAGGAATGCCGTTTCTTCGGCAACGGTTGCCGTTACGGTAACACGCAGCACAACTTCAAAAACGCCATCAGCCAACTGAGAAGATGCCGTGTCGAGATCCAGTTTCACTTCCGGTTCCCACTCTTTCTGGAAAACCTGCGGCGCGTTCGGCGCTTCATAAGAGACGTCTTTGGTGTAAACACGTTGAATCTGGAACTGCATTTCGTTGGTGCTATGTTCTGACATGAGACTAAATCCTTTGAGTTAAAATTGTCTGATCGAAAAGTTATGCCTGGAGTAGAGGATCAAGTCCCTGACGTCCATCCAGCGCGTAAAGATCGTCACAGCCGCCAATGTGCTGCGCGTCTATAAAAATCTGAGGCACCGTAGTACGGCCACTTCGTTGGATCATCTCTTCGCGTTTCGCTGCGTTCCCGTCAATGGGAATCTCCTGGTACGACACGCCTTTTTGATCCAGCAACGCCTTTGCCCGGTGGCAATAAGGACAAGTGACTTTGGTGTAAATCTCAACATTCGCCATACGGTTACCCCTGAGAAGTTATTTACCGCGTACCAGTGGCAGATTTTCACCACTCCAGCCGCTCACGCCGTCTTTCAACACGGATACTTTTTCAAAACCAGCAGCGCTCAATTTAGCCGCTGACTCACCTGCGCTCTGGCCGGTGGCACAAACTACAATTATGGGTTGTGCCTTGTGCTTTTCCAGCTCGCCAAAACTCTCTTTTTTAATGTCTGCGGCCGCTACATTAATTGCCCCTGAAATGTGTCCTTTGCGGTAATCGTCGCGTGAACGAACGTCTACCACCACCGCGTCCTCTTTATTAATCATGTGGGTTGCTTCACCACGACTGATGGTTTTTACTTTAGAGAACATACCTTTAACGGTGGTCACAATCACGAGAACGAGTAAAGCAACCCATGCCAGACTGAGGATGGGGTGATTGCTTGCAAACTGCATAATTTCTTGCATGAGGGGTAACGACTCCAAACCGGGCTGATAAGCTAAAACAAGGGTTCTGAGTATACCTGCGCCACTTCGCATGTACAGTCGCGAAGGGGCCAGAGTTACGATTTGTGCGTCATTTTCCAAAAAAAGTGTTCTAATCGCAAAATTAAGACAAAGTTTATGCCAGTAAGCTCGGTACAGACATTTTTAGCAAAGTAAAACCCGGCCGGGCTAACTGGTAAGCGGCTGTTCATCGTGGAATAATTATCGACTATGAAGGGAAAAGCGACCGTTACACACACAAGGACCCGTTACAGCGGCACCACACTTCCGTTGTCATTCCGCTGGTCCGAAATCTCCCTGAGTCTGCTCGTCGCGGGCGCGCTGTTAATGCCCGCAGCCGCGCGCAGCGCAGATGATAATAAAACGCAGCTAAAATCTATTCAGCAGAACATTGCCGAGAAAGAAAAAAGCGTAAAGGCGCAGAAACTGCAGCGCAGTAAGCTGCTGGATCAATTACAGAGTCAGGAAAAAGTAATTGCGCAAGCCAGCCGCCAACTGCGTGAAACGCGCAATAGCCTGCGCGCGCTTGAGGGCGAAATTGCGCAGGTTACCGCTTCAATTACTCGTCTGGAAAAGCAGCAAGCACAGCAAGAAAAACTGCTCGCGCAACAGTTAGATGCCGCCTTCCGTCAGGGTCAGCATAACGGTTTACAACTGCTGCTGGGCGGTGAAGAAGCACAACGCAGTGAACGCATCCTTGCCTATTTCGGCTATCTCAATGCCGCCCGACAGAAAAATATCGACGATCTCAAACAAACGCAGCAGCAATTGGCGGAACAGCGTCAATCCCTGCAGGGTAAACAAGAGCAGCAAAAATCCTTGTTAGCGCAACAACAGACACAGCAAAGCAAATTGGAAGTGGCCAGCGCGGCACGGAAGAAGACGCTTACCGTGCTGGAGAGTTCGCTGGAAAAAGATCAGGCCGATCTGGTTGAGATGCGTGAGAACGAAAGCCGCCTGCAGAGCAAGATTGCTAAAGCAGAACGTGAAGCACGTGAACGTGCCGAACGCGAAGCTCGCGAGGCGGAAAAAGTGCGTCAACGTCAGGCGCAGGCGAAAGCCAAAGGATCCAGCTATCAGCCAACGCAGAGTGAACGCGAGCTGATGGCGCGTACTGGAGGATTGGGCAAGCCGGGTGGCCAAGCGGTTTGGCCGGTACGAGGACGTATTGAACACCGCTTCGGTGAATCGATGCAGGGCGAACTGCGCTGGAAAGGTCTGGTGGTTGATGCGCCTGAAGGCACTGAAGTCAAAGCCATTGCCGATGGACGCGTGCTGATGGCCGACTGGCTGCAAGGCTACGGTCTGGTGGTGGTACTCGAGCACGGCAAAGGCGACATGAGCCTTTATGGCTACAATCAAAGCGCATTGGTGAGCGTTGGTGCTCAGGTGAAGGCAGGACAGCCTATCGCCCTTGTGGGCACCAGCGGCGGCCGCGGCACGCCTTCGCTCTACTTTGAAATCCGACGCCAGGGACAGGCCGTCAATCCACTACCGTGGTTAGGAAGATAAGTTTTGTTTCAACCCTCTAAAGTTTCGGCCGCACTCTGCGGCCTGTTTTTGTCACTTTCCGCCCATGCGGGAAAACTCTCCATCGTCATTGACGACTTCGGTTATCGTCCCGCCGAAGAGAATAAAGTGCTGCAAATGCCCACGGCAATCTCCGTTGCGGTCCTGCCGAATGCGCCACATGCGCGTGAAATGGCGACAAAAGCGCATCAGGGTGGCCGCGAAGTATTGATCCACCTGCCAATGGCTCCGCTCAGTAAACAACCGCTGGAAAAAGACACGCTAACGCCGGAGATGAGCAGCGCGGAGATTGAACGGATCATTCGTGAAGCCACCAGCAAAGTGCCCTACGCGGTGGGCCTGAATAATCACATGGGCAGCAAAATGACCTCCAGCCTGCCCGGCATGCAGAAAGTGATGCAGGCGCTCAATCACTACAATTATTACTTTCTCGATAGCATGACCATTGGCAACAGCCAATCGATCCCGGCGTCTCAGGGCACGCACGTCAAAGTGCTTAAGCGCCGCGTGTTCCTCGATGATAGCCAGAATGATGCCGCCATCCGTACGCAGTTTACTCGCGCGGTTAAGCTGGCACAGCGTGACGGTTATGCCATCGCCATCGGTCATCCGCATCCCACCACGGTACACGTGTTGCAACAAATGCTGCCAACTTTACCAGCCGATATCACGTTGGTGCGCCCCAGTCAGTTGTTGAATGAACCGCTGCATCAGGGCACCACGCTACCGCCATCCAAGCCGGATAAACCTGAGAATCCGCGCTTCCGCGCACCGGGTCTGTGTAAGCCGAGCAAGCCCGTTCCGCCGGTGCCGCAGAGCCGAGCCGTTGAATTAGTCACGGAAAGTATTGAGCAAAGCCAATTGGTTAAGTCAATTAAACAGCTCTTCTGATAGCGGGATGAATGAACTCAATGAGAAGAAAGATTTTGCTGTTGGATACCGGACGTGAATGGGGCGGCGGCACTAACAGTATGTTAGAACTGCTTAAACGCATCGATCGGCAGAAGTTTGCTGTCACCTGTTGTTTTTATAACAACTATTCTCGTGGCAACAGCGAAACCATTGAGTCCATCTTAAATTCAATCGGCATTCCCGTTATTTTTATCCCGCAACGTCGCCAGCCAATGTGGGCAAAACTGAGTAAAGAGCTGTTACGTACGCTGTTTTTTTTCAACCGCTCGCTGAAAAAAGAGATGATCGCTCGGGTGGACGAAATATGGCGTGTCTTACCCAATGCCAAAGCAATTTCATCAATTATGCGGGCTGGGCAATACAACGCGCTTTATATGAATAACCAGCCCAGCACCAACGTTGAAGGCTATTGCGCCGTCAACAATTTAGATGTGGCGCTCATCCAGCACTGCCGAATTGAACCGCAACTGAACGCCGCGCTGGTGAAGAGGGTTAATGAACGTGTTGATGCCGTTATCGCGGTCTCGCACGGCGTCAACCAGTCATTACGTCAGAGCGGCGTTGATGCGCAGCGCTGCTTCACCGTTTCAAACGCGATTGATATTCACCAGACATTGCCTGACCGCGCAGAAGTACGTGAGCGCCTGGGCTACGCCCCAGAAACATTCATTTTTGGTTCAATAGGCTCACTTATCACGCGTAAAGCGAACCATCATATTTTTCAGGCGTTAGGCCAGTTCAAACGCGCTCATCCAGAGGCAAAATGGAAAATGGTGGTGGTGGGTAGCGGACCCGAACAGGAAAAACTGGCTCAGCTCGCTGGTACAGAAATGATTGAATCACATATCGTTTTTACCGGTTTTCAAAACAACCCGCTGGATTATCTTGCCGCGTTTGATGTCTTTATTCTTGCCTCGCGCAGTGAAGGCTTACCGCGTGTGGTGCTGGAAGCCATGCTGGTGAAAACGGCGGTGATAGGTTCGAATGTGGTAGGTACGGCGGAGTTAATTAATCACAATGAGACCGGCTTGATTTTTGAATATGGCGATATTGATCGGTTAAGCGGCTATCTGATGACATTATGGCAAGATGCCACACTGCGCCAGCGCCTCATCGAGGCGGCTGAATTACGCGTGCGTGAGCAATACGCCATTGAGAACTATGTTTCTGGTGTCGAAATGATATTAGAAAAATGTATTGAAAGGAGAACGCATGTTTGAATTTTTAAATAAAAACTATCGACACATCCGCGCTCGCCACAATATTTCATACACGCAGAGCGATACGCAAGGTAATACACCATTAACTTCAGTGATCATTCCTTGCACAGGTTCCGACTATATCGAAGAAGCGTTATTGAGTGCAGAATTTGCCAGTCGCTTTGCATCCGGTATTGAGGAGATAGTGATTGTCAGCGATCAGCCTGAGCAGGCTTTCGGTAAACTGCCGAAAAATACCCGCGTAACGACATTGGATATTCCTTTTCGTGAGGAAAGCTATCGTTATAAACAGATTTACCGCAGTCGATTAATCAAAATTCAAGCCCCTTTACAGGCTAAAGGCGAAGGGATTTTGATGATTGACTCGGACCTCAATCTGCTTAGATCACCCACAATAAATATGCATGAAGGGCATCTTTATTCCAGTTTCCGCAAAGGAAAAATGATCGCTAAGCTGGAGGGAGCCGATGAGCATGCCATCCCTGCATATTACAAACCATCAATAAGACCGTATTTAGAAGATCACGTAAATGGTGCCTATTTAGCCGCCACGCGAAAAACCTGGAAACGCATTTGCCCACTCTGGTTAACGCTCTTTCAAGACACGTGGGAACTCATGAACGACAATCAGCCGCCAACCGATCAGCTGCCACTCTCAGTATTACTGGATATGCTAGACCTTCGTACGATCAATCTGGGAGAGTGGGCAAACTGGCCCGTTTCCAAAAAGATTGGCGGCCACGCGGCGCCCATTCCCTCTGAAGTCATTGGCGCACACGGTGGTTTTCCTTTAAGTGAATGGCAGAAATACCTTCAGGATCCCACTCAGCCGCTCACCTTCAAGGGGCAGGATTACACACGCAAAGTGCGCTACCTGACGGACGCAGAAAAAATACAGCAATGAAACTCTCCGGCCGTCTGGCCGGAGAATCGTTTAATCCCAGCTCAACACCACTTTGCCAGATCGACCCGAACGCATCTCATCAAAGCCCTGCTGGAACTCATCAATGTGATAACGATGGGTGATGATAGGCGTAAGATCGAGGCCAGATTGAATCAACGCTGCCATCTTGTACCAGGTTTCAAACATCTCACGCCCATAGATGCCTTTGATGAACAGTCCTTTGAAGATCACCTGATTCCAGTCAATCGACATTTCACCCGGCGGAATACCCAATAGGGCAATGCGGCCGCCGTGGTTCATCACCTCTAACAAGGTGCGGAATGCCGGCGGTGCGCCTGACATTTCCAACCCGACATCAAACCCTTCGGTCATGCCGAGTTCAGCCATCACGTCACGCAGATTCTCCTGCGCTACGTTCACCGCACGCGTTACGCCCATCTTGCGCGCCAGATCGAGGCGATATTCATTGATATCGGTAATCACCACATGACGCGCGCCGACGTGCTTACACACCGCTGCCGCCATAATGCCAATCGGACCGGCACCAGAAATCAGCACGTCTTCGCCGACTAAATCAAACGACAGCGCCGTATGTACCGCGTTGCCAAAGGGATCAAAAATGGCCGCCAGTTCATCAGAGATGTTGTCAGGAATTTTGAAAGCGTTGAACGCCGGAATGACCAGGTATTCGGCGAAGCAGCCCTGACGATTAACGCCCACGCCAACGGTGTTGCGACAGAGATGAGTGCGTCCCGCACGGCAGTTACGGCAATGACCGCAGGTGATGTGGCCTTCACCAGAAACGCGATCGCCAATGGCAAAGCCTTTTACTTCCTGCCCCATTCCCACCACTTCACCCACGTATTCGTGGCCGGTGATCATCGGAACCGGAATGGTTTTGCGCGACCAGTCGTCCCAGTTATAAATGTGCACGTCGGTACCGCAAATAGCGGTTTTACGTATTTTAATCAGCAGATCGTTATGGCCCGGCTCCGGAATCGGCGCGTCTTTGACCATCCAAATACCTTCTTCGGCTTTTAATTTGGCGAGTGCTTTCATTTCCCTGCTCCTGAAATAACGCCCAGCTGCTGACCAATGCGGGTAAAGGCGGCAACAGCGTGTTCCAGCTGAGCCTGGGTATGGCCGGCAGAAATCTGCGTACGAATACGCGCCTGACCTTGCGGCACCACCGGGTAGAAGAAGCCGGTGACGTAGATGCCTTCCTGCTGCAGCAGGTTCGCGAATTGCTGTGCCACTTTGGCATCGCCCAGCATCACCGGAATAATGGCGTGATCGGCTCCAGCCAGGGTGAAGCCTGCCGCGGTCATTTGTTCTCGGAAGAAGCGGGCGTTTTCCCACAGGCGCTGACGTAACCCATCGCCTTCACTCAGCAGTTCCAGCACGCGCAGCGAGGCGGCAACAATTGCCGGTGCCAGCGAATTGGAGAACAGATACGGGCGCGAGCGCTGGCGCAGCCATTCCACCACCTCTTTTTTCGCCGCCACGTAACCGCCAGACGCGCCACCCAGCGCTTTACCCAGCGTGCCGGTAAGGATGTCAACGCGATCTATCACACCACAATATTCGTGCGTGCCGCGTCCGGCCGAACCGACAAAGCCCACCGCATGCGAATCATCCACCATCACCAGTGCATCAAACTCATCGGCCAGGTCGCAAATCCCCTGCAGATTGGCGATCACGCCATCCATAGAAAAGACGCCGTCGGTGGCGATCAGAATGTGGCGCGCGCCCTTGTCGCGAGCTTCCTGCAAGCGCACGCGCAGCTCGCTCATATCATTATTGGCGTAACGATAGCGCTGCGCTTTGCACAGGCGTACGCCGTCAATGATCGATGCGTGATTAAGCGCGTCCGAAATAATCGCGTCTTCCGCGCTGAGCAGCGTTTCAAACAGGCCGCCGTTGGCATCAAAGCAGGACGAGAACAAAATCGCGTCTTCCATGCCGAGGAATGCGGCCAGCTTGTGTTCCAGCTGCTGGTGAATATCCTGCGTGCCGCAAATAAAGCGCACCGAGGCCATACCAAAGCCGTGCGAATCCATGCCGTCTTTCGCCGCCTGGATCAATGCCGGATGATTGGCTAAACCCAAATAGTTATTGGCGCAAAAGTTAATGACGGCTGGGCTGTGAGCGACATTGATTTCCGCCTGCTGTGGCGAGGTAATAGTGCGTTCTTGTTTGAACAATCCGTCCTGACGTGTTGTCTCAAGCTGTTGGCGGATTTGCGAATAAAACTGACCGGACATGATTCTGCTCCTTAGATAGCAAAATTTTGGCACATATTACTGATCGAAAAGCAAAGACACGATATTTCAGCCAGCAATATCTCGGTTTTGCAGCATAGTTCACGCTGCGAACAGGATTTGTGCAGCGCTTACGGAGTCATCTGGCTGCCTGCGTCTGGTTGAAATGTTATGATGGTAGGTATTCGTGGCTGAAACCTCCTGTTTCACCCTAACTCTTTAAAGGCAAAGCATATGATTATCGTAACCGGTGGCGCTGGCATGATTGGCAGCAACATTGTTAAAGCGCTGAACGATCGCGGTCTTACCGACATTTTGGTGGTGGATAATCTGAAGGATGGCACCAAATTCGTGAATCTGGCCGATCTGGACATCGCTGATTACATGGATAAAGAGGAGTTCCTCAGCTATATCATGTCCGGCGAAGATCTGGGCCCTATCGAAGCCGTGTTCCACGAAGGTGCGTGCTCCGCGACCACCGAATGGGATGGCAAGTACATGATGGACAACAACTATCAGTACTCGAAAGATCTGCTTCACTTCTGTCTTGAGCGTGAAATCCCGTTCCTGTATGCCTCTTCCGCCGCGACCTACGGTGGCCGCAATGAAAACTTCATTGAAGAGCGCCAATACGAGCAGCCGCTGAACGTCTATGGCTACTCGAAAATGTTGTTCGATCACTATGTGCGCCAGATTCTGCCAGAAGCCGAATCACCGGTGTGCGGTTTCCGCTACTTCAACGTGTATGGTCCGCGCGAAGGCCACAAAGGCAGCATGGCGAGCGTGGCCTTCCATCTCAACACGCAGATCAGCAACGATGAAAATCCAAAGCTGTTTGAAGGCAGCGACGCTTTCCGCCGCGACTTCATCCATGTTGATGACGTGGTCGCCGTGAATCTGTGGTGCTGGGAGAACGGCGTTTCTGGTATCTACAACTGCGGTACCGGCCGCGCTGAATCTTTCCAGGAAGTGGCGGATGCGGTGCTGAACTTCCACCAGAAGGGCCAGATTGAGTACATTCCCTTCCCTGACAAGCTGAAAGGCCGCTATCAGGCATTCACTCAAGCCGATCTGACCAATCTGCGAGCGGCCGGTTACGACAAGCCGTTTAAAACCGTGGCGCAAGGCGTGGGCGAATATATGGCCTGGCTGAATCGTAACGCATAAGGAAACCGGCACCAGCGATGAAAATTCTGGTTATTGGCCCATCATGGGTCGGCGATATGATGATGTCGCAAAGTCTCTATCGCACGCTCAAGACGGAACATCCTGACGCGGTAATCGATGTAATGGCCCCAGCCTGGTGCCGCCCTTTGCTGTCGCGTATGCCGGAAGTGAATCAGGCACTGGCGATGCCGCTCGGTCATGGCGCTCTGGCGTTAGGTGAGCGTCGACGCCTTGGGAAAACGCTGCAGGCGAGCGGTTACGATCGCGCCTATGTGTTGCCGAACTCCTTTAAATCCGCGCTGGTGCCCTTCTTCGCCGGCATCAAGCGTCGCACCGGCTGGCGCGGCGAGATGCGTTATGGCGTGTTAAATGATCTCCGCGTGCTGGATAAAGCCGCGTTTCCGTTGATGGTTGAGCGCTATGTGGCGCTCGGCTATGACAAGCCTATCGCCTCGGCGCAGCAGCTGCCGCAGCCTTTGTTGTGGCCGCAGCTGCGCGTGGATGACGACGAAAAACGCATGACGGCGGCACAGTTTGCGCTGTCAGCCGATCGTCCAGCAATTGGCTTTTGCCCGGGTGCAGAGTTTGGTCCGGCCAAACGCTGGCCACATTATCACTATGCCGCGCTGGCAGAACAGCTGATCGGCGAAGGCTATCAGGTGGTGCTGTTTGGTTCGGCAAAGGATCGCGAAACCGGCGATACCATTGTACAAACGCTGTCAGAACCAGCGCGTGCGCACTGCAAGAATCTGGCCGGCGATACGCAACTGGAACAGGCGGTGATTTTGCTGGCCAACTGCACGGCAGTGGTTAGTAATGATTCGGGCTTAATGCATATTGCGGCGGCTCTTAACCGTCCGCTGGTGGCGCTATATGGCCCAAGCAGCCCGGATTTCACCCCGCCGTTGTCCCATCAGGCGCGCATTATTCGCTTGATCACCGGTTATCACAAAGTCCGCAAAGGGGATGCCGATCAAGGCTATCACCAAAGCCTGATTGATATTCAACCGGCGCGAGTTCATCAGGAGCTTAGCGCGCTGTTGCATCCGGTGCAGGAGTAAAGATGCACGTTTTGATAGTAAAAACCTCCTCAATGGGAGACGTGCTGCATACGCTTCCGGCGCTCACCGATGCGATGCAGGCCATTCCAGGCATTCGCTTTGATTGGGTGGTGGAGGAGAACTTCGCCCAGATTCCAGGCTGGCATCCGGCGGTGGATAAAGTGCTCCCCGTCGCGATTCGCCGCTGGCGCAAACACTGGTTTGGCAGCCAGCAGCGCGAAGAGCGCGTGCGCTTCAAACGCGATCTGCAATCGCGCGACTATGATGTGGTGCTGGATGCGCAAGGCCTCATCAAAAGCGCCGCGCTGGTGACGCGCCTGGCAAAAGGGGTGAAGCACGGTCAGGATAGCCGCAGTGCGCGCGAGCCTTTCGCCAGCTGGTGGTATGACAAGCGTCATGAAATCGACAAGCAGCAGCATGCCGTGGAACGTACGCGCGAGCTGTTTGCCAAAAGCCTCGGCTATGAAAAACCGGCTACGCAGGGTGATTATGCCATTGCCGGTCATTTCCTGACGTCACTTCCGGCGGAGAGCAGCCCTTATCTGGTGTTTCTGCATGCGACCACGCGTGACAACAAACACTGGCCGGAATCGCACTGGCGCGAGTTAATCGAATTAATGCAACCTACGGGCCTGCGCGTGAAGTTGCCGTGGGGCGCAGAGCACGAGCATCAGCGCGCGCAGCGTCTGGCGGAAGGCTTCTCACATGTTGAAGTGTTAGCCAAATTAACCCTCGAGCAGGTCGCGCAGCAATTAGCGGGCGCGCGCGCGGTGGTATCGGTGGATACCGGCTTAAGCCATCTGACCGCGGCGCTGGATCGGCCCAATATCACCTTATACGGCCCAACCGATCCGGGACTCATTGGTGGATATGGGAAAAATCAGTATGTGCTGCGCCCTGCACAAGGCCACAGCATGGCAGATATCCAGGCAAAGGATGTCGCGGCAATGATGAAAGAAATCGCGGTATAGAGGTATACCGCGTCTTGATTCAGCTCGGCTGGCGATCGCGCTTTAATAACGCATATTCTGTTAGCGTCATGCCCTGGGTACGTGACTGGAGCCAGCTGAAAAGCTGCTCTAAATCATCATAAAGACGTTCAATATCAGCCTCATTTTTAAACGTGGGGCTGCCATCCGGCATGAATTCGGAAGAGTGCAGCATAAATTCAACGTAGTCATTTCCACGCCTGAGCGTCTGCTCAGCCACCTGCTTCATCTGCGCCACATTGCCACCAACCGGCCGCAGCCAGTTGACTGAATGGCCGCGTTTCTTGCCGCGAATGTCATTCCACACTTTTTTTAACTGATTGGTCAGCGCACCGTAGCGATATTCGATGCTCATCGGCAGCTCTAAAAGCCCGCTGTCGCACTCTTTGGAAATATCATTCGCATCAAGATAATAAGCGTGGTCGGGAAAGTGGCGATAATCGGTGCCGCCTTTGCCCTGAGGCGCGCCAGAAGAGGTACGCCAGTCAACGCGCGGTGTGACGGAACAATCAACCAAATAACCGTGGTCGAGCAGTGCGCGCGCATAGATTTCATTGAAAGCCCAGCGTCCAGCGCGGTGGCTGGTCATCTTCTGCTGAAAGGCCGTTTCCAGTAAATCTGTCATGAAAGCGACTTTTTCACGCAGCACATCTTCAGGATATTCAATTAAATAGGGCTGATAGCGCCAATCATCATCCGTTAGCGCATAGTCTGGCGGGCTATACCATGCGTGCAGATGCATGCCGATTTCACCCTGCCCCCGCGCCAGCAGATCGCGGCCAAACTCTACATAAGCGGGATCGCTCGCCATTTCAAAATTGGTTAGCCAGGTTGGTTTAAAACCGTATTTCTCACATAACGACTGAAAACGCGGCAGGAATCGAACATTATGCGTGGTAACCTTGCCGCTGCGATTGCGCCAGAGGTTATCCCCTTCAGTATCGAGAGTGATTAAAAACGCAGGCTTATCCATAACTTATCCGATAAAATGAGCAATTTCTCGTCGTTATGGTACGCAAGCCCGGGAATGAGGGCAAACATTTCATCGGACAGGCGCGGCGATAAGTGTGTAGCAGTATAAGCACGGTTAAACTAGAGTGAATTAAACTACATAAGGTTCAGAATACGCTGGGTACTCAGCTAAAATGCCCTGCGAATTTATTTAATACCAAACACATCTAATAAATTGATTTATCTTATATTCAGTCCTGTTTTTAGCGGGGATGATAGTTTTTGTATCATTAAAAACAGGCTGGCGATTAGGAGTAACGAATTTGTCAAAGCGCATTCTGATGGTGATTGATGGCCTGCCGGGAGGAGGGGCCGAAAAAGTCGTCCTGACGCTGGCAGAAGGTTTTATAAGTCAGGGACATCGGGTGTCGCTTTTTTCATTGCGTAAGGTGTGTGATTACCCCATTCCATCCGGCGTTGATTATCAGACCATCATTGATAGCAGCTCTCGTCCCTGGCGTAAGTTGACTGAAACTTATCGTCGAGCGCATCTCCTTGACGCCGCCGTGCGTGCAAGCGAAGCAACGCACGGAAAATTTGACCTGGTTCTTTCACATCTACACAAAACCGATCGCATTGTGCGGCGCGCGCACGCGCTGGATACGAATAAAACCTGGTATTGTCTGCATGGCGTATTCTCAGCCTCGTACCTTAAGCGTAAATCAGGATTCTCGCTGTGGCTTAAACGGCTCAAAATACGCCTGACTTATCAAGGCAAACAATTGATTGGTGTTTCACAATACGTCATTGATGATGTTGTTCAGAATATTGGCGTAAAGCCCAGCAAAACGCGTGTGATAGTCAACCCCTTCGATTTCAATCTTATTAGTCGCCTTGCCGCCGAACCCTGCCCCATGGCCGGCAGTGATTTCGTCCTGCACGTCGGGCGTTTTCATGAAACAAAACGCCACGATCGCTTGCTGGACGCCTATGCTATGAGTGGTATCAGCGCTCCCTTAGTGTTATTGGGTCAGGGAAGTGAAAAAATCACGGAAAAATTACGTCAGCAAACCGCTGATTTAGGTATTGCTGAGCGCGTGCGCTTCGAAGGCTTTCACGCCAATCCTTACCCGTGGATTCGCCACGCACGTCTGTTAGTGCTTAGTTCAGATAGCGAAGGATTCGGTAATGTGCTGGTAGAAGCCCTGAGCTGCGGCACTTCCATCGTCAGTACACGTTGCCCTGGTGGCCCGGCGTCGATAATGAGCGGTGACCTTGCGCGTGGGCTTGCTGAATTAAATGCGCAGTCACTGGCGGAAAAAATGCGCGAAATTTATGCGAACCCGCCAGAGTTGCAACATCTGGACTTAAGCATTTATAGTCTCAACGTGGTTTGTCAGCACTATTTGCAACTGGCTGAAGCGGCAAAACCCTCATATTCACATACTCAGCACGTTTCAGGTTAAACAGGTCCCCATGTCGGTGTGGCCGAACATGGGGATAGATCGTTGACGTATACCATTCTCTTCATTCTTTTTTTACCGGTGAAATGGTTGATGAAAATCTTCCATGCCAGGACCGGTAAAAATCTCGTGATTCAAACAGCGAAGATTGGTGATTTTATTAACATCACTCCGCTATTAACCCATTTGGGAAAAAGCGATGCGCTGCTAAGCCATAGCGTAGCGGCTCTGGCGACGCGTGACAGCACGCTAGAAAATATCTGGTACATCGAAGATCATCGTTCAGGACTGATTAAGAAATTCAAATTAATATGGTTATTACTTAATCGTTACGACAATATCTATCTGCTGCATCCAACCAATCTCAATCTATTTATTGCCTCTTGCTGTAACGCCAGTAACAAGCAATTTCTTTCCAGCTATCGTCGCCGAAGCTATCAGAAGCTTTTTTACCTCACCGCTTCAGGTGTCGTGCAGCACGAAAAAAATACGCTCACGTTGGAAAATTATTTAAAGCTCGCCGATCGTTCTTTTACTAAAGAGAGCTATCCGAAACATGCGACACAACCGCTTTGGCAACCTCACGCGCTGCCTGCAGAAATTTTCCAGCATGATGGGATCCGAATTGGTATCAGTATCACCGCCGGTAACCAGGCGAAAACGATTCCTCCGCTGATTTGGCAGCGACTGTTTGACCATCTCAGCGATTTGCCCTGTCAGTTCTTTGCCTTTGGCGCACCGAATGAACAATCACGTCTACAAGAGCTGTATAAAGTTGTCGGCGCGCGTGAGAATGTGATCAGTTTGGTAGGTAAAGTGCCGTTAGAAGACGTTCCCGCCGTTATCAACGAGATGGATTTCTATATCGCGTCTGATTCGGGGAACGTTTATATTGCCGATGCGCAGCATGTTCCCATTATTTTGATTTACGGTCCTTGCTGTGTAGAAGAACAGCGCCCTCTTGGCGATGTCTTGCTGATTGGCCCAAATCATATTGCGCCTTCATCATTTGTTTTCGCAGCGCAGTACAAATTTAAGCATCCCACTGAACAGCTGTTTGAACTGGATCAGCGGAAGCTGGACGATATTCATGATTTTATTACCGCGAGGCAGCAACAACGCCTGGCGCGACGGAAGAACACAAAAACAGCATGACAATGCCCCCTGCTCAATCTGCCCCTTTACTCAGCCTTATCATTCCCATGTTCAATGCGGGCAGCGATTTCACTGTCTGCATGCAGGCGCTGCTGGCACAAACGCTTAGCGACATGGAAATCATCGTTGTCGATGACGGATCTACCGACGGCTCCGGCGAGCGTGCCGACGCCTATGCACAACAGCACCACCATGTGCGCGTTGTTCATCAAGCCAACGGGGGCGTGTCTCGCGCCCGCAATGCCGGACTGGCCGTCGCGCGTGGTAAGTACGTGTCATTCCCGGATGCTGACGACACCATGGACCCGGCGATGTATCAAACCCTGGTCGAAATGGCAGAGCGCGATAATCTCGACGTCGCGCAGTGCAATGCGGAGTGGTTCTTTAAGGCCAGTCAACAGGTCAAGCCGCTGATTCCCCGCGATCGCCTCACCAGCACCGGCGTGCTTAGCGGCCCTGAATGGCTCAATAAGGCACTGCAAACGCGGCGCTACATGCACGTGGTATGGCTGGGGATTTATCGCCGTGAACTGATCGAGCAGCTGCAGCTCTATTTTGAACCCGGCCTGCATCATCAGGATATCCCCTGGACCACCGAGCTGATGCTTAACGCTAAACGCGTGCGCTACACCGATCAAATCTTCTATCGCTACCACATGCACGATGCGTCAATCAGCAATCGTAAGCGCACCGGCCAGCGCAACGTTGAGTATCAGCGCCATTACCTGAAAATTGCGCGATTGCTGGAAGAGATTAACGTGCGCTATCGCGATAAAGTGAAAATCTATCCGTCATTTCACGCCCAGATTACGCATGAGGCGCTCAGCGTCTGCCACTGCATTCGTCGCGAACCCGAAGAGAGTGCGCGTCTGGCGATGATTGAAGACCTGTTTGCCACACAAACGCATAAACGCATGCTGCGTAACGCACGCGGCCTGCGGCAATGGTATCAACTGCTGTTGTGGCTGAGTCGGATTTATCGCTGGCGTAAGAAATAAGCGCTGCACCCGGCTTTCACGCTTTTGGGGTTTGCCCTACAATCAGCTGACTGAATTCTGAGATCATTTGAGTATGGCAAGCCCGATTCCAGACCCATTTACACCGAAAAATATTCTATTGATCAAGCTGCGCCATCAC
Source organism: Candidatus Pantoea floridensis (assembly GCF_900215435.1). Taxonomy (NCBI): domain Bacteria; kingdom Pseudomonadati; phylum Pseudomonadota; class Gammaproteobacteria; order Enterobacterales; family Erwiniaceae; genus Pantoea; species Candidatus Pantoea floridensis. The sequence goes on along the minus strand of NZ_OCMY01000001.1, from coordinate 2,005,795 downwards.
GGCGATATGCTGCTGACCACACCCGCTATCAATGCGCTTCGCCAGCGCTATCCGCAGGCCAATATCGACGTTCTGCTGTATAAAGAGACCCGTCCGATGCTGGAAGCGCATCCGGCCATTCGCCAGTTACACTTTATCGATCGCAACTGGAAGAAAGAGGGCGGCTGGCAGAAATTCCGTCACGAAATGCGCCTGATTTCTGCGGTACGCGCCTGCCATTATGACCTCGTGATCAACCTCGCCGATCAGTGGCGCAGCGCCATTATTACCGGCCTTTCCGGCGCCAACGTGCGTATCGGTTTTGCTTTTCACAAGCGCGACAATGTTTTATGGCGCCGAATGCACAATCAGTTGGTTAGCACCGCCAATCATAACCAGCTGCATACGGTTGAACAGAATATGGCGGCGCTGACGCCGCTCGGTATCAGCGCCGCGGGCGCGAAAGCCTCAATGCACTTCAGCGCGGCCGATTGGCAAAAGGTGCAGGACATGCTGGCACAGCACGCGGTCAGCGCGCCTTTTATTGTGGTGCAACCCACTTCTCGCTGGCAGTTTAAATGCTGGGAAGATGACAAAGTCGCACAGGTGATCGATGCGCTCACCGCTGAAGGCCGTACCGTGGTGCTTACCGCAGGACCAGACCAGAAAGAGCTGGCGATGATCGCCAATATTCAGTCGCTGTGCCGCAGCCACAATGTGGTGTCGCTGGCGGGTCAACTCTCCTTGCCGCAATTGGCCGCACTCATCAATGCGGCGCAGCTGTTTATCGGCGTGGATTCTGCTCCCATGCACATGGCCGCTGCGCTGGAAACCCCCTGCCTTGCGCTGTTTGGCCCAACTAAGCTGCAACACTGGCGCCCGTGGGGCGAGAACAACCGCGTGATTTGGGCCGGCGATTATGGGCCGCTGCCGTCGCCAGACGCAATCGATACCAATACCCAACAGCGCTACCTTTCTGCTATTCCCGTTGAGGATGTGGTCGCTGCCGCCAGGAGTTTTTTGCATGAGTAAGTTACGCCTGGCGATAGTCCGGCAGAAATATCGTCCCGACGGCGGCGCCGAGCGCTTTATCTCACGTGCGCTGGAAGCACTGGATAGCGAACAGCTCGATCTCAACATTATCACCCGCAGCTGGCAGGGCACGCCGAATCCGGCCTGGCATCTGCACATCTGTAATCCGGCGAAATTCGGCCGCATCTCGCGCGAACGGGGTTTTGCCCGCGCCGCCCGGGCATGCTGGGAACGTGAGAAGTTCGATATTGTGCAGAGCCACGAACGCATTGCCGGCTGCGATATCTTCCGCGCGGGAGATGGCGTGCATCGCGTATGGCTGGAACAGCGCGCGCGTATTGTATCGCCGTGGCAACGTTTGAGCGCCAGCCTCAGCCCTTACCATCGCTACGTATTGCAGGCGGAAGCCGAGATGTTCAATGCGCCTGCGTTGAAGGCGGTGATCTGTAATTCCGAGATGGTGAAGCAGGATATTTTGCGGCACTTCACGCTCGATGCCAGCAAGATTCATGTGATTCACAATGCGATTGATAGCCAGCGTTTCCAGCCCGCCAGCGAAACATTGCGCCACACAGCACGTCAGCAGCTCAACCTGCCGCACGATGCCACAGTGATGATTTATGTCGGTTCGGGCTTTGAGCGCAAAGGACTTAAGGCCGCGATTGAGGCGGTAGCGAAAAGCGATCGCTATCTGGTGGTGGTTGGCCAGGATAAGCACCTGTCGCGTTATCAGCAGTTAGCGAATCAGCTTAACTGCCTGGATCGAATGCGTTTTGTTGGCGTGCAGCAGGATGTACAGCCGTTTTACCATGCCGCTGACGCGCTGCTGCTGCCCACGCTTTATGACCCCTTTCCCAATGTGGTGCTGGAAGCAATGGCCTGCGGCCTGGCGGTGATCACCAGCACCGGCTGCGGTGGCGCTGAATTTATCACTGCAGGCCAGGAAGGTTTTGTTTGTGATGCGTTAGATATCAAAGCGTTAAACGAAGCCGTAATCGCCACGCCAGCACTTTCACACAATTCTGCCATGGGTGAAGCCGCACGACGTAGAATTGAACCTTTTGGTCCGCAGCGACTGGCGCTGGCGCTGACTTCACTTTATCAGCAAGTGCTGCAGAGCCGCTGACGAAGTGGTATGAGCAGGCGGCTAGTTTCTGATAACATGCCGCCTTTCATCTGTTTTTTGACGCGATTCTGTCGTAACGGTAACTATGACGACTCTATACACAGCCTTGCTCTATCTGATTCAGCCACTCATCTGGCTGCGCCTGTGGCTGCGCGGTCGAAAAGCACCGGCCTATCGTAAGCGCTGGGCAGAACGCTACGGCTACTGCGCTGGAAAAGTACTGCCGCACGGTATTGTGCTGCACTCCGTATCCGTCGGCGAAACGCTGGCGGCGGTGCCGCTGGTGCGCGCGCTGCGCCACCGCTATCCCACTTTACCGATCACCGTCACCACCATGACGCCAACCGGCTCCGAGCGCGCGCAATCAGCATTTGGCAAAGATGTGCACCACGTTTATCTGCCATATGATCTGCCTGGCTCCATTAATCGCTTCCTTGATAACGTCAATCCACGGCTGGTGATCATTATGGAAACCGAGCTGTGGCCAAACATCATCCGTATTTTGCATCAGCGCCAAATCCCGCTGGTGATTGCCAATGCGCGCTTGTCTGAGCGTTCAGCCAAAGGCTACAAAAAGCTCGGCGGCTTTATGCGCGATTTGCTGCAACGTATCACGCTGATTGCTGCGCAAAACGCTGAAGATGGCGACCGTTTCCTTAGCCTTGGCCTGAAACGTTCGCATCTTACCGTCACCGGCAGTCTCAAATTTGATATCTCGGTCACGCCGGAATTGGCGGCCAAAGCGGTGACGCTGCGTCGTCAGTGGGCATCGCGTCGCCCGGTATGGATCGCCACCAGCACCCACGAAGGCGAAGAGGCGATTGTGCTCGATGCCCATCGTCGTCTGCTGCAGCAGTTTCCCGATCTACTGCTGATTTTGGTGCCGCGCCATCCAGAGCGTTTCAAAGATGCCTGTGACCTGGCGCAAAAACGTGGCTTCAGTTTTATCTTACGCAGCAGCGGTGAAATTCCATCAAGCTCCACCCAGGTCGTGATTGGCGACACCATGGGTGAATTGATGATGCTGTACGGCATTGCTGACCTCGCCTTTGTTGGCGGCAGTTTAGTGGAGCGCGGCGGGCACAATCCGCTCGAACCGGCCGCACACGCGATCCCCGTGCTGATGGGTCCGCACATCTGGAACTTCAAAGATATTTGCGCCAAGTTGCAGCAGGCCGAAGGTTTGATTACCGTTACTGACGTGGTGTCGTTACAAAAAGAGGTCGCTAACCTGCTGCAGGATGACGATTATCGCCGCTATTACGGTCGCCATGCCGTGGAAGTGCTGCATCAGAATCAGGGCGCCTTACAGCGTCTGCTACAGTTACTCGAACCTCACTTACCGCCGCGAGCACACTAACTCATGTCGCAACGCCAACGCCTCTCTGTGGTGATGATCGCCAAAAATGAAGCTGAGCTGCTGCCAGAGGCGCTGACCTCCGTTAGCTGGGCGGATGAGATTGTGGTGCTGGACTCCGGCAGTTCAGACCACACCGCACAAGTCGCGCGGGAGCATGGCGCACAGGTGTACCAGGCTGAAGGCTGGGATGGATTTGGCAAACAGCGCCAGCGCGCGCAGGCACATGCCAACGGCGATATGATTTTGATGATCGATGCTGATGAGCGGGTGACGCCAGAACTGCGTCGTGCCATTGAACAGGTTTTAGCTCAACCGCCGTCAGACACCGTTTACAGCCTGGGGCGCAGCAACCTGTTTCTCGGTCGCTTTATGCGCCACAGCGGTTGGTATCCCGACCGCGTGATGCGCCTCTACCCGCGCAAGCTGAATTACAACGACAACCTGGTACATGAATCGCTGGAGACGCAGGGCGCGCCGGTGGTGACGTTGCCGGGCGACCTGCAACATCTTACCTGCCGCGATCTCATCGCTTTCCAGCGCAAGCAAATGAACTATGCCGAAGCCTGGGCGCAAGAGCGTTTCCAGCGCGGCAAACGCTGCGGCTCGTTCTCTATCTTTAGCCATACGCTCGGCGCGTTTGTGAAAACGCTGCTGCTGCGCGCCGGTTTCCTTGATGGCAAACAGGGCTGGATTCTGGCGGTAGTGAACGCGCAATACACCTTCAACAAATACTCGGCGCTCTGGGCGCTGCATCACACCTCAACAAAAGGCCGCGTATGAGCACCAAAGCGATTTATCCCGGCACCTTTGATCCTTTCACCTTGGGTCATCTGGATATTGTGACGCGCGCGGCGCAGATGTTTGACCGCATCGTGGTGGCGATTGCCGCCAGCCCGAGCAAGAAACCGCTGTTCAGGCTGGATGAGCGTGTGGATATGGCGCGCCAGGTAACGGCACATTTGCCCAATGTGGACGTCGTGGGTTTCAGCGATTTGATGGCGAACTTTGCGCAAGCGCAGAACGCCAACGTGCTGGTGCGCGGGTTGCGTGCGGTTTCCGATTTCGAATATGAGCTGCAGCTGGCGCAGATGAACCGTCATCTGTTGCCCACCCTTGAAAGCGTATTTCTGATGCCGTCCGAGGGCTTCTCGTTCGTCTCTTCTTCGCTGGTAAAAGAAGTGGCGCGCCATGCCGGTGACGTGCAGGCATTCCTGCCTGCCGTGGTGCACAAGGCTTTACTGGCGCGACTGGCGCAGCCTTAACTCAGTGCTGGCAGCGTGGACACCAGAAGGTGCTGCGCTGGCCATGCTTGCCGCTGACAATCGGCGTACCACAGGCGCGGCAAGGTTCTCCGGTGCGGCCATAAACCTGCAACTCCTGCGCGAAATAGCCGGGTTTACCATCCGTTTGCAGGAAATCGCGCAGCGTAGTGCCACCCTGCTCAATCGAGCGCAGCAATACGGCTTTGATGGTATTCACCAGCAGCTCGGCCTCTTCCTGACTCAAACTCATCGCCGGACGATCGGGTAAGATCCCGGCGGTAAACAGCGATTCGCTGGCGTAGATGTTACCGACGCCAACCACCACTTTGTTATCCATCAGCCACTGTTTGATCAGCGTGCGTTTGCCGCGTGACTTTTCAAACAGATAAGCGCCATCAAATTCGCTGCTTAACGGTTCCGGACCGAGATGCGCCAGCACGCTGCTGCCGGCCAGATCGCTGCTCCACAGCCAGGCGCCAAAACGCCGCGGATCGGTGTAGCGCAGCACTTTGCCGTTGCTCATCACCAAATCGACGTGATCGTGTTTGGCTGCGGGCTGTTCGCCGGGCAGCACGCGCAGGCTACCGGACATGCCGAGGTGAATGATGATCCAGCCATGTGGCAGCTCCAGCAGCAGGTATTTGGCGCGACGCTGCACGCTTAATACCGGTTGGTCGCTCAGCGCATGGATTTCATGCGAGACCGGCCAGCGCAAACGGGAATTGCGCACCACCGCATGCAGAATGGTGGCACCCACCATATGGGGTTCAATACCGCGTCGACTGGTTTCTACCTCAGGTAATTCAGGCATCTCATCTCCTCAACGAATCGCAGAAACAAAAAACCCGGCCGAAGCCGGGTTTTTCTAAGAACACTAAAATTACTTAATTTTAGCTTCTTTGTAGATCACGTGCTGACGTACAACCGGATCGAACTTTTTCAGTTCTAATTTCTCTGGTTTAGTACGTTTGTTCTTCGTGGTGGTATAGAAGTGACCTGTACCAGCAGAGGAAACCAGCTTGATCTTCTCACGAATACCTTTAGCCATGATTCAGTTCCTTAGTACTTCTCACCACGGGCGCGGATTTCGGTCAGAACCGTATCGATGCCCTTTTTATCAATAACACGCATACCTTTAGCAGATACACGCAGAGTAACGAAGCGCTTTTCGCTCTCAACCCAGAAACGGTGAGAGTGCAGGTTCGGCAGGAAACGGCGTTTCGTCGCGTTCATTGCGTGGGAACGGTTGTTACCCGTTACCGGACGCTTTCCAGTTACCTGGCAGACTCGTGACATTTCTATTCTCCAAAAATCAAATCAGCTCGAGCTTTAAAAACTAGGTTTTGGCCGCCTCGTCAGGCCTTAGCCCGCCCAGGCGAGTTCCATGTGAACCCGCTAAGCTGGCCCAAACGCCAAACCCGAGATTCTCAAAGGTGGCGTAGTATACGCCGCTCAGCCTGAGTGCTCAAGTCCCGAACAGATAAAGATCCCTCTGGATCGCGCAAAAATGCCTCATTTCTGTTCAATTGAATCGATGAATTACAACCAACCCCGCTCAGCGAAAGAGGTAAACTCGCCGTGACCGATCACCAGATGATCAAGTAAACGGATATTGAGCAGCGCGCAGGCCTGGCCAATTTTCGCGGTAATATCGCGATCGGCCCGGCTCGGTTCAGCGACGCCCGAGGGGTGATTGTGCGCCAGAATCACCGCCGCAGCGTTAAGCTTCAAGGCTTCGCGCACAATTTCACGCGGATGCACCTCCACGCTGGCAATCGAACCCGAAAACATCTTTTGTGCCTGCAACACGCGATGCTGATTATCCAGAAACAGCGCCATAAACACTTCTCGTTCCTGATGGGCCAGCACGCTTTGTAGGTAATGGCGCGTCACCTGCGGATTTTCCATCACATTTTCCCGCGCCAGCTGGCTGGCAAAAAAGCGTCGCCCCAATTCAGCGATGGCGTAAAGCTGCGTCATCTTGGCGCTGCCCACACCTTTAATTTGCCCCAGCTCCTCTTTGCTGGCGGTCATAATGCGATACAGCGAACCAAACTCGTTCAGCATCTGATGCGCCAGCAGCAGCACGCTGGTGCCGCGCGTACCGGTGCGCAAAAAAATCGCCAACAGCTCAGCATCATTCAGCCTTTCCGCGCCTATTAACAGTAGCTTTTCCCGTGGTGCCAGTTCCGTCATGACATTGCTCTCCCTGCGTTGCGGCGATTCTGCGCGTCTGCCGCACGGCGCGCCAGCAAGCAAAACGGAATTTCAGAGCCGGCTCGCAAAGGCCGCAGGCAGTGAAAAGGCGCGTTGCGGATTTTGTGATAAAGTTGCCTGCATCTGCCGCCTGTGACGCGGCAATCTGCTTTGAGGCGAAGAACATGATGGGATTAGCCGGAAAGAAAATTCTGCTGGGCGTCAGCGGCGGCATTGCGGCCTATAAAGCGCCAGAACTGGTGCGTCGGCTGCGCGATCGCGGCGCAGACGTCCGCGTAATGATGACCGAAGCGGCCAAAGCCTTTATTACGCCGCTTAGCTTACAAGCCGTTTCCGGGTATCCGGTATTTGATGACCTGCTCGACCCCGCTGCAGAAGCCGCGATGGGGCATATTGAACTGGCAAAATGGGCCGATTTGATTGTGCTAGCACCTGCAACAGCCGATTTAATTGCCCGCGTCACCGCCGGTATGGCGAACGATTTGGTCACCACCGCGTGCCTGGCAAGCGATGCGCCTCTCGCCATCGTTCCTGCTATGAATCAGCAGATGTACCGCGCGGCCATCACGCAAGAGAACCTGCTGCGTCTGCAGCAACGCGGCGTGCTGATTTGGGGTCCCGACAGCGGCAGCCAGGCGTGCGGCGACATCGGTCCTGGCCGTATGCTCGACCCGCTGGCGATTGTTGCCCACGCGCTGGAATGGGCTGCGCCCGTCAACGATCTGCAACATCTCAACATTATGATCACCGCCGGCCCAACGCGTGAAGCGCTGGATCCGGTGCGATATATCAGCAACCACAGCTCCGGTAAGATGGGCTTTGCCATTGCCGCCGCTGCGGCAAAACGCGGCGCGAATGTGACGCTGGTTGCCGGTCCGGTTGCGCTGCCAACGCCAGCGGGCGTACAGCGCGTAGATGTTGATAGCGCACTGGAAATGGAAGCCGCGGTGATGGCGCAAATCCAGCAACAACATATTTTCATTGCCAGCGCAGCCGTGGCAGACTACCGGGCGGCGACGATTGCCGCAGAGAAAATCAAAAAACAGGGTGGCGACGATAGCGTCACGCTGCAGTTGGTGAAGAACCCCGATATTGTCGCGGGCGTGGCGGCGCTGCAGGAACATCGCCCTTACGTTGTGGGATTTGCTGCCGAAACCCAGAATGTGGAAGAATACGCGCGGCAAAAACGGGTGCGAAAAAACCTGGATCTGATTTGTGCCAACGACGTGGCGCAGGCGGGTCAGGGATTCAATAGCGACACCAATGCTCTTCACCTTTTTTGGCAGGAGGGAGAAAAAGTCTTACCGCTCAGTGATAAGACGCTCCTTGGCCAACAATTAATAGACGAGATTGTCAGCCGTTATGATGAAAAAAATCGACGTTAAAATTCTTGATGCACGCGTAGGCAATGAATTCCCGCTGCCAACGTATGCAACCTCTGGCTCCGCAGGTCTCGATTTGCGCGCCTGTCTGGATGACGCACTGGAAATCGCGCCGGGCATGACCACGCTGGTGCCCACAGGCCTGGCCATTCACATTGCCGATGCCAGCCTTGCAGCGGTGATTTTGCCGCGTTCTGGCCTTGGCCATAAACATGGCATCGTGCTGGGTAACCTGGTGGGTTTAATCGACTCCGATTATCAGGGCCAGCTGATGGTTTCCGTCTGGAACCGCGGCCAGGACAGCTTCACTCTGCAGCCAGGCGACCGTTTAGCACAGCTGGTTTTCGTGCCAGTTGTGCAGGCGGAATTTAACCTGGTGGACGATTTTGACACCAGCGACCGCGGCGCGGGCGGCTTCGGTCACTCAGGCCGTCAGTAACACGCGACACTTTTCGCTTAGCCATCTTTTTATTTCTTGTCGCCACAGGCCGCTTTGTCTGTGGCAGATGAGGCAGTATTGCCTGTTTTTGGTGAATTTCAGGGGTGTTGAAGGTCATGGCAGAAAAAAAAGTCGCGAAACGGAATCGTCGCGAAGAGATTTTGCAGGCGCTGGCGCAAATGCTGGAGTCGAGCGATGGCAGTCAGCGCATCACCACCGCCAAGCTGGCAGCCAATGTAGGCGTTTCGGAAGCGGCATTGTACCGCCACTTTCCCAGCAAAACGCGCATGTTCGATAGCCTCATTGAGTTTATTGAAGACAGTCTGATTACCCGCATCAATTTGATCCTGAAAGACGAAAAAGAGACGCTGACGCGACTGCGTTTAATCGTGCAGCTGATTTTGGGATTTGGTGAGCGTAATCCAGGGCTGACGCGTATTTTGACCGGCCACGCGCTGATGTTTGAACAGGATCGCCTGCAGGGGCGGATCAATCAGCTGTTTGAGCGCATTGAAGTGCAGCTGCGTCAGGTGATGCGCGAAAAGAAAATGCGTGATGGAGAAGGTTTCCAGAACGACGAAACGCTACTGGCGAGCCAGCTGCTGGCGTTCTGTGAGGGACTGCTGTCGCGCTATGTGCGTTCCGAATTCCGCTTTCGTCCAACCGCTGATTTCGATAGCCGCTGGCCGTTGATGGCTGCGCAGCTGGTTTAAAACATCAGGTCGGCATCAATGCCGACCTGATGTCGTAGGGTTGCCATTCATGGCAACCTCATAACGAACCGCACAATTGTCTGGTGGTTAAATCCCATACTCTTTGCGATACGCGCGTACTTTCGCCAGATGGTCGGCCATCTCCGGCTTCTCTTCCAGATAATCAATCAGCTCGGCCAGCGTGATAATCGCAGTGACTTTGCACTTGTAATCGCGCTCGACTTCCTGAATCGCTGAAATATCGCCGCGACCACGTTCCTGACGATCCAGCGAAATCAATACGCCCGCTAACGTGGCGTTGTGCGCGCTGATGATATCCATTGATTCACGGATCGCTGTGCCAGCGGTGATCACATCATCCACCAACATCACTTTGCCCTGCAGCGGGCTGCCCACCAGCAAACCACCTTCGCCGTGATCTTTGGCTTCTTTACGGTTGAAGCAGTAAGGCACGTCGCGCTCGTGATGATCGGCCAGCGCCACTGCGGTGGTGGTGGCAATCGGAATGCCTTTATACGCTGGGCCAAACAGCAGGTCGAAATCAACGCCGCCATCCACCAGCGCCTGCGCATAGAAACGTCCCAGCAGCGCTAAATCACGGCCGGTATTAAACAGGCCGGCGTTAAAGAAATAGGGACTTTTACGCCCCGATTTTAGGGTGAACTCTCCAAACTTCAGCACCCCTTTGTTCAGGGCGAATTCAATAAACTGACGCTGCCAGGCTTTCATTTCTCACTCCTCAAATAAAGAAAAGGCGACTCTATGGTCGCCTGTTACATCAATTGGTTAGCGCCGCTTTCTGCGCCTGAATCAACTGCTCAATGCCGCCTCGCGCCAGCGCCAGCAGCTGCAGTAATTCGTCGTGGCTGAACGGCTCGCCTTCAGCGGTGCCCTGCACTTCAATCATGCGGCCATCTTCGGTCATCACCACGTTCATGTCGGTTTCTGCGGCGGAATCTTCGACATACTCCAGATCGCACAGCGCTTCACCGCCGACGATGCCAACGGAAATCGCCGCTACCATGCCTTTCAGCGGGCTGGCTTTCAGTTTGCCTGCCGCAACCAATGCGTTTAACGCATCAGCCAGCGCCACGCAGGCACCGGTAATAGAGGCGGTGCGGGTGCCGCCATCGGCCTGAATCACATCGCAATCCAGAGTAATGGTGAACTCACCCAGCGCCTGCAAATCGACGGCGGCACGCAGTGAACGGGCGATCAGACGCTGAATCTCCAGCGTACGTCCGCCCTGTTTGCCCTTGGCGGCTTCACGCGCCATACGGCTGTGGGTGGAACGCGGTAGCATGCCATATTCCGCGGTAATCCACCCCTGACCTTTGCCTTTGAGGAAACGCGGCACGCTTTCTTCGACGGTTGCGGTGCACAGCACTTTGGTTTCGCCGAACTCAACGAGCACAGAGCCTTCTGCGTGTTTGGTGTAGTGACGAGTAAGGGTGACGGGACGTGTTTCTGCTGCACTACGGCCTGCTGGACGCATGGTTTCTCTCCGGCTTGCTTGGGTTTGGCTGCGCATTATACGGACTTCATCTCCGGCTGTCCTGCCCGCGATCGGCACAATCCTGGATGAAATTCCGCGGCGGCTGTGGCTAAATGCGCGTTTCCTCCCTTAAAAAGATAAATGATGATAGCGATACTGCATTTCCTGCTGGCGCTGGTGGTGATCTTTGCCCTTGCGCTGTTGGTCAGCCATGACCGTAAACGGATTCGTCCACGCTTTATTATTCAACTGTTGGTCGTTGAAGCCGCGCTGGGTTGGTTCTTCCTTCACTCAGCGGGCGGGCAATCGGTGGTTACCGCGGTGGGCGGCTTCTTCGAGACCTTATTAACCTTTGCGGCACAAGGCACTAACTTTGTGTTTGGCAATATGGCGAATCAGGGCCTGGCATTCATCTTCCTTGGCGTGCTCTGCCCCATCGTGTTTATTTCTGCGCTGATCGGTATTTTGCAGCACTGGCGTATTTTGCCGCTGCTGATTCGGCTGGTCGGCACCCTGCTGTCGAAAGTGAACGGAATGGGCAAGCTGGAATCCTTTAACGCCGTCAGCACGCTGATTCTTGGCCAGTCTGAAAACTTTATCGCGTATAAAGGCATTCTCGGCGATATCTCCGCACCGCGTATGTACACCATGGCGGCCACGGCGATGTCGACGGTTTCACTGTCGATTGTTGGCGCTTATATGTCGATGATTGACGCGAAATATGTGGTTGCGGCGTTGCTGCTCAACATGTTCAGCACCTTTATTATTCTTTCGATCATTAACCCGACGCGTCCGGAGAACGAAGAACATATCGCGCTGGATAAGCTGCACGAAGATCAGAGTTTCTTTGAGATGCTGGGCGAATACATTCTCGCCGGCTTTAAAGTGGCGATGATCATCCTGGCAATGCTGATTGGCTTTATCGCGCTGATTGCGGCTATCAATGCGCTGTTTGCCACGGTATTTGGCTACAGTTTCCAGCAGCTGCTCGGTTACGTTTTCTATCCGTTTGCCTGGCTGGTGGGGATTCCGTCCGCCGATGCGCTACAGGCGGCAAGTATTATGGCTACCAAGCTGGTGGCGAACGAGTTTGTGGCGATGATTGAGCTGAAGAAAGTGGCAGCGGAGATGACGCCGCGCGGTCTGGGGATTCTGTCGGTGTTCCTGGTGTCGTTTGCTAACTTCGCTTCGATTGGCATTGTTGCCGGTGCCATTAAAGGCCTGAACGAGAAACAGGGCAACGTGGTCTCACGATTTGGCTGGAAGCTGGTTTATGGCTCCACGCTGGTGAGTTTGCTCTCCGCCGCATTCGCTGGGCTGTTTATCTGATGTTTTTGGGTGCGCAGCAATGCGCACCCTACCAAAGCCTCGCGATATAAATGTCGGGTCAAGCTCAACCGTTAAAACGCCACGCATACCAGTGAATCAACGCGCATCACGGATTCCTGCTCAAAGCGCTTTTTGTAGACCTCACGCAATCCATTAATACTGTCAGAACTGCTGCGATCTGCGTTGTGAATCAGCATCAGCGCTTTACTGTTTTCCCGCGCCAGCTTGCCGTTATCGCCCAGCCATTGCCCTTTGGCATCGTAGACTGATAATCCATCTTTGAAGCGCGGCGTGACGTCGTTATCCACGAACTGCTGCCATTCAAGGTTACTCACGGTGCCACCTTTCGGTTTATTCATGCCAAACCACAGCGTGGTTTGCATCATCACGTCACCAGAACCGCACACCGCCACCGGTGCCGTATTCGGCGGGATCTGCTGATGCGAGGTAACAGGCGTCTGACATCCAGCCAGCAGTAACGTCAATAAAGCAGGGAGAGCCACGGAGCGGAACATCACGAATCCTCAAAAGTGAACGAGGGCTAAGCATAAAGGCGCGTTGCGAAAAGCGGTAATATTTTGTTATTCAAGCTTAAGTGCGCTTATGCCTGTTAGCCTCGAGCCGGCCTCGCTATACTTCACCCAACATTTCTGAAAATGAGAAGACGACTATGATCCGCAGTATGACCGCTTACGCCCGCCGCGAAGCCAAAGGCCACTGGGGCAGCGCCGCGTGGGAACTTCGTTCTGTTAACCAGCGCTATCTGGAAACCTACATCCGTCTGCCGGAACAATTTCGTGGTCTGGAGCCGGTAATCCGCGAGCGCATCCGCAACCGTTTGACGCGCGGTAAAATTGAGTGCTACCTGCGCTACGACGCCGATGCCAGCGCGCAAGGCGAATTACAGCTGAATGAATCGCTGGCCAAACAGCTGGTGCAGGCCGCCAACTGGGTAAAAATGCAAAGCGATGAGGGCGCGATCAACCCGCTGGATATTCTGCGCTGGCCTGGCGTGATGTCCGCGCAGGAGCAAGATCTGGATGCGATTAACGCCGAACTGCTGGTAGCGCTGGATGGCGCATTAGATGATTTTATCGAAGCGCGCGAAAGTGAAGGCACCGCGCTGAAAGCGATGATAGAACAGCGCCTGGAAGGCGTATCGCAAGAAGTCAGCAAAGTGCGCGCGCAGATGCCGGAAGTGATCAAATGGCAGCGCGAGCGCCTGGTGACCAAACTGGCAGAAGCCGAAGTACAGCTGGAAAATAATCGCCTGGAGCAAGAGCTGGTGATGATGGCGCAGCGTATCGATGTGGCGGAAGAGCTGGATCGTCTGGATGCGCACGTTAAAGAGACCTACAACATCCTGAAGAAGAAAGAAGCCGTTGGCCGCCGCCTCGATTTCATGATGCAGGAGTTTAACCGTGAATCGAACACGCTGGCGTCGAAGTCTATCAACGCCGAGATCACCGCATCAGCGATTGAGTTGAAGGTGCTGATCGAACAGATGCGCGAACAGATTCAGAATATTGAGTAACACTGCCGTGGCATGAATTAGCCGAAAGCTAAAAAGCTCGCTCAGCGCGGGCTTTTTTTATTTGCACGCTATCCTGGATGTTAAGAGCAAATCGGCACCCTGAAATGTTTCACTGTGACTCCTTACTCAAAATCGACCAAACGAGGGCGAACAGAAAGCAAGCAGTTTATATACTTCTGCTCGTCTCTACGCATGAATTGCACTGGAGACCATATAGGACGATTGAATACACAAGGAGTGTAAAACGATGGCCGCACTGCAATTTCCCTGCACAATATTTACTACGCAAAAAAGAATGGACGACTATGGCGCCAGCGATATGTCCGGCCCTTACCGGTATATTGAAATTACTGGAGCCCGTAATGAAAGCCAGTAAAAAAAGGCTTCTATGGGTACTGATACTGCTTCCAGCTATTCTGACATCTTATGTCTTCTGGCTATCTCAGCGCTCGGTAGAAATTGTTGGCGTCCATCAGAATGGTAACCACAGCTATATTTTAGTAAAGAACTTTCCCTTTAGTGATCGAGGGAAGATAAGCTGGTGGTTAGAAAATAAAGATATGCTTAGAGTTAAGTATAAGATACCCAAGCCTGCAACATATGGATCTTACACTATTATTTTCTGGTTATTTGGTGAGGGCTATAAAGAAGAAGGTAAATATGACAGGCTCTGTTTTAATGATATGCCCCCGCCGAAAAACTGCATAGAGAAGGAAGCCATTTTTGCGGTAGAAAAAAGCACAAATTTGGGGACGATTTTCACCGTCTATAATGGTGGCGACTATCGATTAAATAATAAAGGAACCGTCGTTGAAGTTCACCGTAAATAAAATCGATTTTTCGGTATTGATTGAATACAACGCAGCAAACGCGCTGTGTTGCTTTATCCAGGCCCAACGGCCTAATGCCGCTCAAATAAGCATATATTCCGTAGCGGCGCGATTTATCGCGCAATAAATTATGTTTATATGCAGGTGCGCATGAATGCGCACCCTACGAAAAACCAGCTAAATAGATGTAGGGGAGCCATTCATGGCGACCGATTAACCTTAACTGACAAGCATTGCGCAATAAATTGCGCCGCTACAGTTCGTGCGCGCTATATCTGAAAGGTTCTCACTTATCCAACGTAGAGCACATGGCGCGCGGGAACTGGCTGCTCCCTGCGGCATAACCTCCGCGATTGATTTTAACGATCATGCCAAACGAGGTGTGGCCCACTTTGAAGCCGGGATAGACATATTTTTCCGCATCGGCATCGCTGATTTCATCTCCCTGAATACGGCTCGAAGTGAGAGTGGTGGATTTGAGCATGCCCGGTAACAGTTGATATGAGAACTCCATGGCGCGATGAATGGATTGCTTCTTCAACACCTTACCTTGTCCATCCAGGTGAAAAAGGTGCCCAACATACGTTCCCACGCCATTTCCGCTCTGATAATACGTTAGCTGCATGCTGCCTTCAGAAGCCACCGCTGCTTCGCCCGTTGCACTGATGTATTTAAAGCCAAAGCGTGATTCGCAATGATACGGATAGCTGATTACCGAAAGGGTATAAACCCGTTCAACGATCCACGGCGCAAGCGCGATAAAAAAGGTAATCCCCAGCAGCCAGACTCGCTTATGCATCATGTTCCTTCCTGGATAGAGGTGTAAGCTTCGCAACCCTTCGCGTGCTGCTGTATCTCCTCGCGACAGAGAAAATAGCTAAAAACATCAGGGTTGTAGGAGCCGTTGATATAGATGAAATGCACCTCGCCCTCGAGTATGCGATGAAACCACTCATCACTCTCTAGCTGCTTAAGGGCATTCGCAAGATAGTCATTTTGCGTATCGATACTCTGGTTATAGAAGACCTGCAGCTGGTTTAAACGCGTCACCAGCGGCAGATAATGCACGGTGTGATATTGGGTGAAAATCTGCTGTACGGTGCTTTTATTGACGACCCAGAACAGTGAAAAACTGACAAGCACGACAATGGCTGATAGCAAAGCAAGGCGCATGCGCCCCATCAGACGCGATGTTGGCTGGCGGGAAGGCGCCGCACGATAGCGTTCCTGGCGTGATGATTTTGCCATGTCATGAGTTTCGTCCTCTTCGGCCATGGCGCTGATTTCTGACAAACCTGTCGACGTCGCGACTCCCGCGCATTCAATGCTGAACATGCGCGAGATCTTATAGCCCAGCCGCGGAACCGTCATGATCAACTCGCCGTTCAGCTCCAGCTCTTTCAGCACTTTGCGCAGTTGGGTCACCGCCTGATTTAAGCTGTTCTCACTGACAATGTGTCCCATTGCGCCCCATCCGGCATAAATTAACTGCTCGCGACTCACGGGCTCACCCGCTGATTCAATTAATGCCACCAGGCAACGTGCCGCTGCGGCGCTGATGGGGATATTAGGCTGCGCGCTGCCTAAGCCCGCTAACGACGGCATATCCGTATTAAAGGCAACCTTGCTTTCAATGATGTAAACAGACATCTCGATTTCCCGTGAAAATACCGCCACTCATAAATAAATGCCGCTATGAAAGCGATGCATAGCGATTCATAACGCTCAGCTAACCTATTGAAAACGATCCTTTTTCAATAAAAATCAGCACTCTTTTTCATCCTTCACCCCCGTTACGCTTAAACAGGCGCTGCGTCTTTTATTAATCATTATTAATTAGCGATGAAGCGGATGAAAACTTATGCAAAATAATGACTGATTTGGATGAATGATAATATTGAAAGCCAAAAAGCGGCTTATTCGAGACTGTTCTTAAATTTTTGTCATTAAGAAATTAAAGGCCGCCACCTTTCTTAGCAAATAATAAACAAACCATTAACCCACTTTATATGAAACCCTTTATAGCACAATGAGTTAACTTCTTTTCACCGCTTCACAGGGGCAATTTTGACAGCCTGATACCGCTTATTGATAATCGGCCCAACTTCAGCAGGCCGTAATACGTTGCTTAGCGAAGGGTAAAAAAACATCAATGCAATATTGGCTTAAGTCAGTTATCAGGAGCACGCCTTTAACTATTCCATACAGCTTTGCATTGAACATATCCGCGTTAATTCGCGTACATATAGGAAATCGAAAATGAAGTTGAATAAGATCATGGTTGCAATGGGTTTTGGTTTAGTGATGGCGACAGGTGCAGCAAATGCCGATCAGGGCCACGGCACTGTAACCATTCAAGGTTCCGTGGTTAGCGCACCTTGCTCAATTGGTTCTGAAACCGTAGATCAGACCATTGAAATGGGTACGATCGCTGATAAGCAATTGGACGACGGTAAAAAAACCGGCAATAAAGCATTCAATATCAAACTGGAAAACTGTGCACTCGAAACGGGTAAAAACTCTGTTGCTATCACCTTCAGCGGCCTAACTTCTGAAACCAATCCGAAAATGTTCGCGACCGAAGGCTCCGCGAAAGGTATCAACATCGGTTTAATGGATGGTTCAGGTAAGGCAATTGAGCCCGGTCAAGCCACCACATTAACTATCGGCGCCGACAGTAATACTTTGGCCTTCTATACCTTCTTACAAGGTGATGCGGCTCCTACAGGCGGTGGAGAGGATACTTTAGCCGCTGCTACCGTTACCCCGGGTGATTTCAAAAGCACGATCAACTTCAGCATGGTTTATCCATAAATCAGCTTGATGATTTAAAAGGTATGCGTATTGGCGCATACCTTTCTATCCAGTGGGCACCTTAATAATGCTAAAGAAATATACAGGAAATAAAAAAAACGGGCGAAATGCGTAATTAGCCCGCTGACCCTGGCTATTTCTTTAGCATTATTTTTTTCACAAACAGTAATGGCAAAAGAGGTTGAGTTTAATCTCGACAACCTCGACGTTAGCGATCGCGAAAATATCGACATGACACAGTTCGCGCGCGCTGGCTTTATTATGCCGGGCCAATACGACATGGTGGTACGGGTAAATAAAGCCGAAATCCCCACCATGCCAATTACCTTTTTGCCACCAGATGATGATCCCAAGGACAGCGTGGCCTGTCTGACACCCGAACTCATGCAGCAAATGGGGTTGAAGCAAAATTCACTGGCGAAGGTCAGCTACTGGCATCAAGGACAGTGCGCTAACCTCTCCTCCTTACCCGGCACGACTACACATAGCGATCTGGCTAGCTCCGTACTCTCTATCAGCGTGCCTCAGGCTTATCTTGAATATCAGGCGACGGATTGGGATCCGCCGGCACGCTGGGATGATGGCATTCCTGGTGTGCTGTTCGACTACAACGCAAACCTGAATTACACCGCTGCACAACGGAATGGTGAGGATACCAATTTAAGTGGTAATGGCGTAACAGGGGCAAATATCGGTCCGTGGCGCCTACGGGCCAACTGGCAAGGCCAGTACACACGTGATCAACGTGGCAGTAGACATCAACTCAACTGGAACCAGTATTACGCTTACCGCGCAATCAAAGCCTGGCGCGCCAAACTGCTACTCGGTGAAAACTATTTGAGCACCGATATGTTTGATAGCGTGCGCTTTGTTGGTGCCAGTATTATTTCCGATGATAGCCAGCTGCCACCTAATCTGCGCGGCTATGCACCGGAAGTGGGTGGTGTGGCAAAAACTAACGCAAAGGTGACCATCACGCAGAAAGGACGTGTGATATATGAGAGCCAGGTCGCGCCGGGCCCTTTTCTAATTCAGGATTTAAACGAAGCCACCAACGGTACTCTCGACGTGCGCGTTGAGGAGCAGGATGGATCGGTACAGGAGTTTCAGGTCGATACCGCCACCATTCCCTATTTAAGCCGTCCTGGACAAGTTCGCTATAAACTCTCTACTGGCCAACCGGCCTATCAACAGTTCAAACCGCAGGGAACGCTGATGCATACCGGCGAATTTTCCTGGGGTATCAGCAACGGCTGGTCACTGCTAGGCGGCGTGATGACGGCAGGTAAATACAACGCCTTTTCGCTAGGCTTTGGCCGCGATTTACTGGCATTCGGTGCTGTTTCTCTTAATGCCACGCAATCACACGCAGACCTGCCGCACACAGGCAAACAGATCGGCAGCTCTTACAGTATCAACTATTCAAAACGCTTTGATGAGTACGATACACAGGTCACTTTCGCTGGCTATCGCTTCTCTGAACGTAACTATATGACGATCAGCCGCTACTTAGATGAGATCAAATATCAGGATCGCTACTATCAGCGCGGTGAAGATAAACAAACCTACTCGGTAACACTAAATAAGCAGTTTCGCTCGCTGGGAATCAGTGCCTATCTCAATTACTACTATCAAACCTACTGGAATCGCCCCGCCACCGGCCGCTGGAATATGTCGCTGGCACGCTATTTTGA
Source organism: Candidatus Pantoea floridensis (assembly GCF_900215435.1). NCBI lineage: Bacteria > Pseudomonadati > Pseudomonadota > Gammaproteobacteria > Enterobacterales > Erwiniaceae > Pantoea > Candidatus Pantoea floridensis. The sequence goes on along the minus strand of NZ_OCMY01000001.1, from coordinate 1,986,589 downwards.
TATTGGCAGCATTAAGAACATGAGCGTCAACTTATCGGCTTACCGCAACGAAGTGCGCGGCAAAACTGACGACACCCTCTACCTTAGTCTTAATATTCCCCTCGGCAGTGCCGCCTCTATCCACTACAGCGCACAAAGTGGCAGCACCGGATCTACGCAGAATGCTGGCTGGTATCAACGACTTGATGAACGCAATGCCTATCAGATTGGTACCAGTACCAGCAGTGGCGAAGCCCCAACGTTCAGCGGCTACTACACGCGGACTGGCGATATTGCACAAATCAATACCAGCGCCAGTTACAAAGCGGGTTCCTATCGTTCTGCGGGTCTGTCTGTGCAAGGGGGCGCCACGGCCACCACGCAGGGCGCGGCGCTGCACCGTACTAATATGGCAGGCGGTACGCGATTGATGGTGGATACCGAAGGCGTCAGCGGCGTGCCGGTGCAGGGCGGAGGTTCCGCCGCCACGCACACCAATCTGTTTGGCAAAGCAGTGATTACCGACGTCAACAACTATTACCGCAACCAGGCCGGCATTGATCTCAATAACCTGGCCGATAACGTGGAAGCAGAACGTCCGGTGACCCAGTTTACGCTCACCGAAGGCGCCATTGGTTACCGCAAATTTGGCGTAATCACCGGGCAAAAACTGATGGCGGTGATTCGTCGCGCAGACGGCAGTTTCCCGCCGTTTGGCGCCAGTGTCCTCACTAACGGGCGCGAAACCGGCATCGTCAGCGATAGCGGCACCGTATGGCTGAGCGGCGTTAATCCTGGCGTGAAGATGGCCGTACGCTGGAGCGGCGCAACGCAATGCACCATTACGCTGCCAGAGGTACTGCCTGAAGATCCGACCGGTGAAAACCACTTACTGCTGCCGTGTATCGACAGCAATGATTAACACCCGATGACGCAAATGTGTCATTAACTCTTCTGAATGAGATAGAAACTATGCTTGTTAACCGCCGTTTTATTGCCTGGGCCTCGCTGCTGATCGGCACGCTTATCACCCATCAGGCGCTGGCCGCCATCGCCATGGACCGCACCCGCGTTATTTATAACGGCAGCGAACGCTCGATCAGCCTGAGCATTAGCAACGAAAATAAAAGTCTGCCTTATCTGGCGCAGAGTTGGCTGGAAGATGCGCAGGGCAAAAAAGTGAACTCGCCGCTGCTGGTACTGCCGCCGGTACAGCGTGTGGAACCGGGCCAGAAAGGCGCCATCAAAATCCAGGCGCTGCCGGTGACAAAAACGCTGTTGCCGCAGGATCGTGAAAGCCTGTTCTACTTCAACCTGCGTGAGATTCCACCGCGCAGCGAAAAACAGAACGTGCTGCAGATTGCGCTGCAAACCCGCATCAAGCTGTTTTATCGTCCGGCATCCATCATCGTTACCAGCGAGTCGGCCACGCCGTGGCAAACCCAGCTGACGCTGAGCCAGCAAGGCAATGGCTACACGGTGACGAATCCCACACCTTATTACGTCACGCTGGTCGGCGCCGCCCGCAGTAAAGACGCCGTGAAGAGTGATAACGATTTTAAGCCGCTGATGCTGGAACCGAAAGGCAGCGCCACGCTGGGCGTTAGCGCGGCCGCGTTAGGTGCGCATCCGGTGCTGGTCTACATCAACGACTACGGCGGCCGTCCAACGTTGACCTTCAACTGCGTCGCAGGAAAATGCAGCGTGGATAAAAGTGAGTAGCGTGGTGAAAGGGTGGATGGCTCTGCTCGCAGTCGCCCTGTTAGGTTCAAAGGCAGCAACTGGCGCCGACTCTTTGCCTTCTTTGCCAATTAACGTCTCGGGAACGATCATTGCGATGCCCTGCAAAATCAATAACGACCAGACCAAAGTTGTTGAGTTTGGCGAGGTTGTCATTCAATCCATTGATGGTGTGCACTATGAACGCGATGTACCCACAGAGATTACCTGCGAAAACAAATTTACCGGTGACCTTACTTTAACCATTAAAGGTACGGCATCGGGTTTTGATGATAACGCCGCTGCCAGCAATAAAAGTGAATTAGCCCTTCGGTTTACGCGCAATGGCACAGTCGTGCCACTTAACAAACCGAACAATATTAATTGGCGCATGCCAATTGAGCTGAAAGCGGCGCCGGTAAGAGACCCGAAAAGTATGCCCACGACCGGGGAATTTAAGGTCAACATCACCCTGGTGCTAGGTATTCAATAAGGAAATATCATGCAGATACGGCACTTGTCTTTCATTCTCGCCCTTAGCCTGTTGGTTTCAAATCCGGTTTGGTCCAATACCGAGCTGACATTACGCGGCACCTTAATTAATCTCGACTGCAAAATCGGTGACGCCGAAAAGCGAGATATCAACTTCGGTGATGAAGTGGTCGCAGAAGCGTTAGATGGAACGCGTTACGCGCAAAATATGCATTTGCAAATTGATTGCGGCACGCAATATACCGGACGCTTAAAGTTCACCGTTAAGGGTATGGAATCAAGCTTTGAAAATACTGCGGTTAAAACCAATATTGAAAACCTGGGCATCCGCTTTATGTATGAAGAGAGCCCTGGCTCGGGCGTCAAGCCGATGGAGCTGAATAAACCCTATTATTATAAGCCTTCGGACTCCATTACCCTGGCAGTCGCACCGGTAAAAGCACCGAAAGCCACATTAATAGGCGGTAAATTCGAAGCAACGGCCACCTTAACGTTGGAGCCGGAGTAATGATGAACCGACGTATTTTGCTATGGGTATTAATCCTCCTCGCCTTACCTCTTCGCATCCAGGCAGCAGTCCCGATGAATATGAAAGGTACGCTGCTGGCACTGAGCTGCAAAATTAATAACGAAAAGCCGGTAGATGTTAGCTTTGGTGATGCCGTGGGCGTTAATTTGGTGGATGGCGTAAATTATCGACAAAAATTAGCGCTGGAAATTATTTGTACCGATCCACCGGGTAAACTTTTGCATTTGAAGTTTTTGGGGAATCCAACTGATTTCGACCCAAGCGCCATTATGACTAACATCGACGATCTGGGTATCCGGCTGTTAAAGAATGATAAACCCATCCTTATTAATGAAACTCTGCCGCTGGATAACGATCGGTTACTTGAGTTTGCAGCCGTACCGGTTAAAGGCGTGGGCAGTCAGCTTAACGGCGGAGATTTCCATAGTAAGGTGACATTGCAGATTGTTCTGGAGTAATGATGAAAACCGCAACCGCTATTATTTTTTGTTTGATGCTGTTAACAGCAGCGAGGTTTGCAGTCGCCGATACTGATGTGAATTTTAGTGGCACCCTTGTAGAGACGCCGTGCGTGCTGGATCCAAAAGACAAGGAAATTGAGATTGATGTAGGTTCAGTTATCGTTAAATACCTCTACAGCTATCAACGTTCGCCAGCCACCCCCTTTGCCGTACATTTACTCAATTGCGATCTTTCGCTAGGTAAAGCGGTAAGGTTTCGCTTTAGCGGTACAGAAGATTCTTCGCAGCCGGGATTTTTCGCACTGGCCCCTAATGACAACAGCGCCCAGGGCGTGGCATTAGGGTTGGAAACATCAGAACATGTTTTTATTCCGATTGAGAGTACAGGCGAGTTTATCGACTTACGACCGGATGAGAATAGTTTTAATTTTCATGTGTTTATTTCCGCAAGCAAGGCGGCAATAGCTCAACAAACGATTAGGCCAGGGGCAATAGTGGTGAACATACTATTTCGAATAGAGTATCAATAACAGAATATATTATAACAACCCTAAGTAAATAAAAATTAGAGATTTTTATGAAAATATTTATTAAACTTTCATTGATGTTTTTAATGCTTTTTTTATCATTAAATTCTCAAGCAGTTATCGTAACGCATGTCGCTGATATAAAGAGGGCTGGCGGTATATACAACCTTAGGGGATATATTGATAGTTGGGATGAAAACGACAACTTACCTAATCCTTGTTTTGGAGTTCCGTCCTCTACTGATTGTGAGCTTAGGGTAGTTTTCTATGATTTAGTAACTAAACAATACGCTAATGTTAGTAGTTCGCTGTTTATAGGTGGAGTTAATAATATAAAAACCATCGGGGAATTAGGTACCAGATTCAAACAAAGATTCTCTATCCCTCTGGAGTTAATTTTTGTAATATTGGCTAATGAAGACCCAACGACAAAATGTTTTAGTTTAGCATTATATACCCAAGGCACACTATTTAGCCCCGTTGAAGGGGTAAAGTGTGCAACTTCACCACCGGACACCTTAACCTGTGAAATTCAAGGCAACGCCAATCTTGAACATGGTGAGATGACAACTAACGAAGTTAATGGTCACAAAGCTAATACAAAGTTTGATATTTCATGTAATAACGACGCCACTCTATTTTTAAAGGCTTATGGCGAAGCCGGAAGTAAAAACATCACATTGAAATCAGATAAGTCCCTGGAGTCAGCTATCTACATCAACGATGTGCGAAGTGACGCAGGATTAAAGATAAACATCAAAAAGAACATTCCAGCTGCAATACAGATTACTTCTGAATTAATTAAAAATGGTGAATTGGAAGAAGGTGCATTTCATGGTTCCGGCATATTTATCATAAGCATGGATTAATTTCATTTCACATTCTTAGTTATATTCATAGCGAAAATAGCATTAAGGTTATCACCGGGAAAAACAGCCCGTCGTGATAGCCTTTTTTCATTATTACACAGGCCTGTTAAATGTATATTGTAAGGATAGTGCAGTATCAATCACGTCGATACTAATTCTCACCTTATGCAGCATTTGCTTCTATTTACCCCACAACGCTATAAACATGGACTTCCTGGAAATACGGGGTATTAGGTTATTCATAGGCCAACGTTAACTGACTCATAGCAGAACCAGAAATCTTCGTGTTATTCATCCCTTTCAGCGTCGCGGTAAAATCCAGCGTATTGTTTTTGCTTAATACCAGCTGCGGTTCCGGCGTGTTACGCATTTTAATCACTTTACCGTTGCTGTGTTGCAGCATCACTGCAGCATCGTCAGAGAGCGCCAGTAAACTCTCTTCGGTCTCAGGGCCGGTAAAGGTCGCCGTGATGTTTTCCAGGGTTTCATGCGCGCACTGATTTATCTTGAGGGAAAACTTGATGGCCTTCGCATTGGAAAGCTCAATCGCCTGGTCGCTGTTCTGGTGAACGATTTTGCAGGGCTCATCGCCCTTAACAATCTGGCCACGAATAGTGACGCGTCCGCTATCAATCGCTGCCATTAATGAAGAAGAAAAAGTAAATAACGCCATCATTGCCACCGATTTAATCACATTAATTTTCATTTTAAATTCCTTGCCAAATAATCAATCAATTTCCAGGCACGCTAATTTAATGGTTTTCAACCATGCGTGATGATATGCGCTAACAATAGCGGACATCATGAATAAGTAATGCCAGGACACGTCTTAAAGAGGGAGCGCATTCTGCTGTTTTTAACGCGGCAATTTTATGTTCTAGCGCAATAAAACTCACTATTAACCCACAACGCAAGAAATGTCTTAAATATTGGTAGGTTAGATCAATATAGCCATTATTTCCGCCCTAAAACTCTCATCGCTTACTTTTCATTTTAATATCCATACGGTGGCAACACGTTTGTATGGGAAAATAAAAACAGGTAATGCATGCCTATATTAATATAGCTGCCCATGCTATTTTCTCGCGCCGCTTAATTTCATCAGCAACCGATGGTGAAATAAATCAGCGCCAGGAGAAACCAGAGCGGTTATTGATCGCTATACGAATACGGCTTACTGCACTACACTGTAAATTGTGATGAAGATCACAAATCATACCCTTCACAGGTTGCCGACGGCCTTTCGTCATGGCATCGCATCAGCGCTTTAGACGATATTGTGATTTTTTCAATGTAAAGAATGTGAAAGCGTGTATGTGCATCCATGTCATTTTCTGACTGAAAATGCGGCGGGAAACGGATAGAAAAGCATCAATGCATCAGCCTAATTCATTGTTTAGCAAACAGATTAGCCTACCTAACAACCTTGCACGCTAAACTTAAGCCCTCATTCAATGAAACCTCTCAATCCTAAAGATTGCAGAGTTTACATAACTTTGAAGGCACTATTTGCTAAAGTGCTGGTCGTATTCAATACAGTTGTACCGCATCAGGATTCCAGGGAAATGCTTCTTGCGCGATACATTCACTTTTTACTGAAGGCGCCATGAAGAAAACTGGTAAGTTCCGCTCAAAACTGCTCCATCCCCGCTACTGGTTGACCTGGTTTGGGCTGGGTGTGTTATGGCTGCTGGTGCAGCTTCCTTATCCTGCTTTGATACGGCTTGGCGCTTCTGCCGGCAAACTGTCACGACACTTCCTTAAGCGCCGTGAGCGCATTACCCGCCGCAACATCGAACTCTGCTTCCCGAACATTAATGAGGAAGATAAAGAGTTGATGATTGCCGGTAACTTCGCATCGCTGGGCATGGCGCTAGCTGAAACTGGCATCGCCTGGTTCTGGTCCGATGCGCGCGTGCGTCGCCTGTTTCAGGTGAACGGCATCGCCAACCTGCAGAATGCGCAGAGCCACCAGCGCGGTGTGATGGTGATCGGCGTGCATTTTATGTCACTCGAGCTGGGCGGCCGTATTACCGGACTGTGCCAGCCGATGATGGCGATGTATCGCCCGCACAACAATCAGGCGATGGAGTGGGCGCAAACCAAAGGTCGTATGCGTTCTAATAAGGCGATGATTGATCGTCGCGATTTGCGCGGCATGGTGCATGCGCTGAAACAGGGCGAAGCGGTATGGTTCGCGCCGGATCAAGATTACGGCCCGAAGGGCAGCGTGTTTGCGCCGCTGTTTGCCGTTAAGCAAGCCGCCACCACCAACGGCACTTTTGTGCTGTCGCGTCTGGCTAAGCCGGCCATGCTGACCATCGTGCTGATTCGTAATGCGGATAAAAGCGGTTATCAGCTGATCATTCAGCCGGAGCTGGAGAATTATCCGTACGAAGATGAAGCAGCAGCAGCGGCTTATATGAACAGAGTGATTGAGAAAGAAATCCTGCGCGCTCCCGATCAATATCTGTGGCTGCATCGCCGCTTTAAAACCCGTCCACCGGGCGAAGCCTCACTGTATATCTAATCTGCTCTCGGCTGGTATTCTGCCCCTCATTAATGAATGATAGTCCGCACGGAATAATCACCTGCGGACTATCTTGATGGAGCAGAATATTACAGCTGGCTGGTTGCGGCCTTTAATTGCCGACCGACTCACACCTTATCTCGAAATTGATGCACCGCGCCTGCAGCGTAATCTGCAGCTGATGCAGCAAAAAGCCGATGCCGCGGGCGTCGCGCTACGTCCCCATATTAAAACCCATAAAAGCGTCTGGATTGCCGGGCAACAACGTGCGCTTGGCGCGCGCGGCATTACCGTGTCGAAGCCGAGTGAAGGCGTAGCCTTTATTTTGGCAGGTGAGCGCGATCTGCTGCTGGCTTATCCCATTGTGCACGCCGACACGCTGGCGGAACTGCTGGCGGTGGCGGCAGAGCATCAGGTGCGCATTACCTGCATCGTGGATGCCGAGATGGGCGTTACGGCGATCGCGGCGGCACATCAGCGCCAACCCGATTGCTCACTGGCGGTGGCGATCAAGGTGGATGTGGGATTGCATCGCATCGGCGTTGATCCCCACAGCGAGATGGCCATCACGCTGGCTCAGCGCCTTAAAAGCGCAGGCCTGCCCTTTGCCGGGTTGGTATCCCATGCCGGTCACGCTTATGGTGCGGGCAATCCTACGGCGATTGCAGAAGTCGCATTGCAGGAAATCGCCTTGATGCGCGATGTGCAGCAACGCGTGGCCGAAGCCGGTTTTACACCCTGCCCGATTTCAGTGGGTTCCACCCCAACGGCGCTGGCGGCCCCCGTGGCGTCAGGCAGCGATGAAATTCGTCCCGGTAATTACGCGCTATTGGATCTCACCGCCTGGCGGCTGGGTCTGTGCTCGCCGGATGCGCTGGCGCTGAGCGTGATCACGCGCGTGGTGGCGGTGAATCCACACTTTGCCATCATCGATGCCGGTTCCAAGATGCTCAGCTCCGACAAAGGTCCACACGGCACCAATGCCAGCGGATTTGGCATCGCGGTGGATGAGCAAGGTAATCACTATGAGGTGCTGAAGCTGTCGGAAGAGCATGGCTTCCTGCAATACGGCGATCAGGCTCCGCCTGTTGGTGCGTTGCTGCGTATTTTCCCTAATCACAGCTGCGCCGTGGTTGCACAGTCCGATCGCTTTGTCCTGCGTGCAGCAGACGGAACAGCGCAAGAGCTGGATATTCAGGGGCGCGGCAAGTTTATTTGATTACAGCATTTTCACGGAAACCGCTGTTGACCCACACTTCCACTACCGGGCAATTTTCTGCCCGGTATCACCGTGCTTTAATGGCTGTCTCACATCAGGAGGTTCCATGCTGCCATCACAGACAGTCACACTGACCGTTCCACGCAACTGGTTAGATTTGTATGAAACCATCTGGAAACCCGAGTGCTTTGCCAAATGGGCAAGCGGGCTCAGTAGCAGCACGCTGACGCAGGAAGGGAACAGCTGGAAGGCCAAAGGTCCCGAAGGCACGGTGAAGATTCGTTTTACGCCGCATAACCCGTTTGGCGTGATGGATCACTGGATTGATACCGGCAGCGGCAAAGAGATTTATATGCCCATGCGGGTGATTGCTAATGAGCAAGGCGCCGAGGTTGTGATGGTGGTTTACCGCCAGCCGCTGATGTCCGATGAGAAGTTTGCGCAGGATGTTGCCTGGGTAAAACGCGATCTCGAACAACTACTGCATCTGTTAACTCATTAGAATCAATACATTATGCAAACTCCCTCTCTGTAACTTGCGCTGGAATTAATTGATAAAAAGCGGTTTCTTTTTTGCACAGTAGCGTTTAACTGTTTTGCCGAAATCTTCACTCATCACTGTGTTAATCAACAATGCTGCTTAAGCTTCCTCACCGGGAAAATTCCTGGTGGGGCTTCGCGATAAAATGCTGAGTGCCTATGATTTATCGAAGTTTTTTGTCCATTCAGTTGATGTGGCTTCATTAGTCGATGCTGAAAGGCGTAAAAGACTAATAAATGGCACATCACTCGCCTTATATATTCTGATGCATATTATGAAACCATTTATTTCTGCAGTCTATTTATAGGAGTTTTCTGATGGTGTTAATTTAATTAAAACACGGTATAACTCTTCCACACACAGCAATACCCATAATAACAACAGCAGGGAAATAACATGGATCGCTCAACCTATCCTTTGTTATCAGAAAAAGAATTTGTTGAGATTGCCAGGAGGACGCTGGCCGGGGAATATATAAACTCAAAGGGATTTTATAATGATCTTATGGATTTCCTCCGCACCGGAGGTGATACCATTAAGACAAAAAAAACATTATGCGCCAGGGGCATCTTTTTAAAATCAGAACATCACTTAATTGAGTGCATCTATACATGGCTGAATCTGAAAGGTATTTCAGGATTGCGCCAGGAATCGCTGCATTAATGTGATCTGTGCCCGAGCCTATGGCTCGGGTAACCCCTTAATTGCACTGGTACATGTACCATAAAGAGCAGGGTATGGCGATAAGAGAAAGAAATTTGACCAACGCTAAGTGGTCAGTTTTGTCATCGATTAAAATCGTTGGTATTGGTGTTTTGCAGCTTTCACTTTTGGCACAAATACTTCAGGCAAATGAGTTGAATTTGCTCGCCATCGCGATTGTGATGCTATTGGTTATTGATACGTTGGCGGACCGAGGTTTTGGCAATGCCATTATCAGAAATAAAAGCCTGAATAATAGCGATCTCTCGATTTTATATTGGGGCAATGTATTATGCGGAATGGCCATTTTTGCCGCACTGTTTATTGGTAGCGATATTTCCAGTCGTATTATGAATCAACCCGAAATGGCGATTATGCTCGAGATGATTTCGGTGATATTCATTATTATTCCGCAAGGACAGCATTATCGCGCCATATTGCAACGGGAAAATCAATTTTCACGCATTGCCTTCACGGAAACCGCTTCTGTGTTAGCAGGGCTGGGTATCACACTGTTTACCGTGTGGCTGACACCTTCGGTGTTGTGCGCAATCTGGGGCTACCTCGCCATGGTATCCATCAGAATGCTGATCTACTGCTATTACGGTCGTTCCTGGTTCCAGCCAGAATACCGTTTTAGCCTGAAAAGTTTCGCCAATGTGCGAGCAAGAAACGGATAATAAAAACAAGTCTGTATGGTGGGCTCTGGGCATCTGAGAAGATGCGTTCGCGTGCTGGTAACCAGCACGCTTTTTTCTTTTTACGCTTCCAGCAATACGTCCTCTAACTGAACGATGGCTTCGCCTGCGTTGTCGCTGTGCTGCAAGTGTAACCAACTCGTCAGCATGCGTAATTCATCAATCACCATGAAGAGATCGACCATATCGTTCTTACTTTTGATTTGCAGTCGTGACAGCGCAATGAGCTTATGTGCATTGACCGTTTTATGGCTGAGCCCTAAGCACGTGCCAATGTGCTCTGTACTGTAACCCCAGGCAATCATCAGCAGCACGCGCAATTGTCGATCCGGCAGCAGAACGTCAACACCTTCCACTAAATGAACCGGGCTCTGCCTGTTCATGCACGCCTTCAGGCTTCGGATAAGCTTTTGCCGCGATGATTTTAAATCCAGCACGCTGAGCGTAGGCAGATAACGACTGAGTCCATGCATCAGCGGTAATAGACGCTGGGTTAGCACCAGTATTTGCATGTCGGGGAACTGCTGCTGCAGGCCATAAAATAACTTTAACGTACCGGCCAGCGGCATGTTTTCATGAAAGATGCACACCAGCAGCCGCGGCCTGAGCGTCTCGCACTGGGCGATTATCGTGCTGAGCGACCACACTTGATGAATCTTGCTGGCAACCGGTAACGAGGTCAAAAGACTCTCCAGCCCTAATGCTGCCAGTTTGTCAGAAGAGAAAAGGAGAATGTCTTCGTTACGCTTTTTCATGCCTGTCCAATAGTTGCTTAATGCTGATAAGTTAAGCCGCATCGTGCGTGCTTCTGCCCGGTGCACATTAATGCGCACCCTACAACGGGCCGGAGAGAGAAAAGCCTGGTTAGCAGGCAATAATCAGGTACGACACAAACAGAATGGAACTTAAGAAGGCGACTTTTAGCCCTCTTCGCATCATTTTTACTCATGCCTGATTCGCACAAAATCCCGATTTATCACGCCAGCTAGGCCTGTTAGCATGCATGCCATCAAAATGGCTAATCCGACGACACTTTCTTTAGAAAATCTCAGTGGTTTACACTCTGGGAAATCTTTAGCCTTGCCGCCAATCTGTTGGAGTGCTCTATGTTATTAACCGTTCTCTATATTATTGGTATTACTGCCGAAGCCATGACCGGCGCACTGGCGGCGGGACGTCGTAAAATGGATCTGTTTGGCGTGATCATCATTGCCTCGGTCACCGCCATAGGTGGCGGATCGGTGCGCGATATCCTGCTGGGCCACTATCCACTGGGCTGGGTGAAGCATCCGGAATACATCATGATTGTGGCCGCCGCCGCCGTAGTGACGACCTTTGTTGCCCCGCTAATGACGCACCTGCGCAAAGTCTTTCTGGTACTCGATGCGCTAGGTCTGGTGGTATTTTCAATTATTGGTGCCCAGGTGGCGCTCGATTCAGGCCACGCAGCGATCATTGCCGCCATCGCCGCGGTCATCACTGGCGTCTTTGGCGGCGTGCTACGCGATATGTTTTGTAATCGCATTCCACTGGTGTTCCAGAAAGAGCTGTATGCCGGCATCGCGTTCGCCTCTGGCTGGATCTACATTCTGCTATTGAAAACACCGCTGCCCCACGAGGCGGTAGTGATCATCACGCTACTGTTCGGCTTCTTTGCCCGTTTGCTGGCGCTGCGTTTCCGCCTCGGTTTGCCGATTTTCAACTATCCCCACCCTGAACACTGAGTTCGCAGCGGGAATATACTGCTGCTGCAAAAAGTGAATCAACTGCTGCAGGTCTGCATCCTGCAGCATCGTCACGATGCGCTGTGCCAAAATCGTGCCGACGCCTGGCAACTGCTGCCAGCTCTCTGCCGTTCGCGACAATAGCTGCGACCATTGGGAATCCGGCAATGCCTGTAGCGCCGTGCGCGGCAGCGGTATTCCCAACGCATTCACCCAGCGCCGCAGCGGCTGTTGGCGCGTAAGGTTAAAGCGATGCCAGATAAGCTGGGCACGAGCGGTCGTAATGCCGTTGGCCTGCGCGATTTGATCGGGCGTTAACATCAGCCAGGAGAAGAGATGCGTAATTGCACCGTTATCCAGCAAGCGCTGCCAGGTACTGCGCTGCACGCCCGCAATATCCAGCACCGATTTCTGGCTCAGCCAACTGAGCCGTGAAAGAAACTGTGCCCGGCAGGTTGCGCTAATTTGCAGGCAGCTTAAATGATCGAATTCGCCTTTCTGCGGCGATGCCGGATAGTCGCGCTGCGCCACTCGCCAGATCACGCGCTCCAGCCGGGGAATACCTAAACCTGCCAGCGTAAGGGTTACCTGATCGCCCGCAATAACGTCCAGCTCCCGCCAGCGCCGCAGTGAGCCAAGATTGACCCGGCGTACGGTTTTATCTTCTAACTGCACCGGAATCAGGTTAAGCACAACGGCCACTTTGCCGGTACGCCCGACATTAAAATCTACTGACAGCACCTCGCTGCTGACTTCCGCCGGCTGGTATTTCCACGCCGCTGACCAGCTGCCCTGCCCGGGTTGCCAATCGCGACCTGCGCTGACAGGGGATTGATGGATCACGACGCCATCGGTGACAAACGGCAGCGATTCACGGAACCAGCGATCGCGCCATACTGCTACTTCCTCTTCATTACTCACCTGACGACTCCAGCTCTGCGCCAGACCAAATCCCCACTGCGCCAGCTGTGTTAGCCGCTCAGGCATCAACGCCGGGCCGTCTGGCCACGCCCAGATAAAAATGCCCAGCTGTGCCAGCAGCGGGCTGTTGTCATGTCGCATCATGGCGCCAGCCACCTGAGCACGGGCATTTTTCCCTCCGTCGCGCGCCTGTTGATGATCGGTCATTTGCAGAAACAGCTCACCTTGCAGCACCACTTCTTCGAGCAAGGTCGCGATGCTCTTGGGAATGGCAGGAATGTGCTCGGCTTTGGCGCGCCACTCTTCTCCACGTAAGCCATCGCCGCGGCTGATTAATGACACCAACTTACCTTGCCGATACACCAGCGTGACGGCAACGCCATCAACTTTAGGCTGCAACCACAGTGCTGATTTGTCCTGCATCCAGTACGCCACCGCGAGCTTGTCGCGCAGTTTGCGCACACCAGTGTGCGCCACAGGATGATGCGTGCTGCCATCGGTGCTGAGCTGCGCATCGTAAGCGGGCTGAGCGGGGATGAAGCAGCGCTGCCACTGCTGTAATCGCTGCTGCAGGCTGTCGTAATCCGTATCAGTTATCTGATTGATGCCTTGCCGATAGTAGGCATCATCCCATTGGCGTAGCTGGGTTTGCAGCTGCGTTATCTCCTGGCTGGCACGCACCGGCGACCAGTTCGGACACAGCGCTTCGGCCCAGCAACCGATACTGAATAAACAACCTAGTAGACTCAGACATCCTTTCATCTTCGCTCTCCTTTTTCGTTATTGGAGAGCGCTGGACGATCCTTTACCAGCGGCAAAAGCGATGCGCTGGAGACAGATTCCAGGCTTTTCATCCGGATTGCAGCTTGCTACATCAGCCTCTGGCGCGGCTTCACAGAAAAAAGAATTGCCTCAGCCAAGCGGCAAACGCTGCGCCACCACCCCAAGCCGTGTATACTGTGCAGGAAATCGACTCCGCTCTTTACTCAATTCAAGATAACCATGGCTCAAGGCACGCTTTATATTGTTTCCGCCCCTAGCGGCGCGGGTAAATCCAGCCTGATTCAGGCGCTGTTAAAGACACAACCGCTGTACGATACGCAGGTGTCTATTTCGCATACCACCCGTGGCGTGCGTCCCGGTGAAGCTCATGGTGAGCACTACTTTTTCGTCTCTAAGGGCGAATTCGAAACCATGATTGCAGCAGACGACTTCCTCGAACATGCGGAAGTGTTTGGCAATTATTACGGTACGTCACGCGCTGCGATTGAGCAGGTGCTGGCGACCGGCGTTGACGTCTTCCTGGATATCGACTGGCAGGGCGCGCAGCAAATTCGCAAGAAAATGCCGGCCGCACGCAGCATCTTTGTGCTGCCGCCTTCTACCGAAGAGTTGGATCGCCGCCTGCGTGGTCGCGGTCAGGACAGCGAAGAGGTGATTGCCCGTCGTATGCAACAGGCCGTGGCGGAAATGAGCCACTACGCCGAGTATGACTATTTAATTGTTAATGATGATTTTGATCTGGCGTTGTCAGATCTCAAAACCATTATCCGCGCAGAACGTCTGCGCATGGGTCGCCAAAAATCGCGACATGATGCTTTAATCAGCAAACTATTGGCAGTCTGAATTCACTTTCAGTATTATGCCCAGTCATTTCTTCATCATCTGTGGAGTAGCACACCTATGGCACGCGTAACCGTTCAGGACGCAGTAGAGAAAGTTGGTAACCGTTTTGACCTGGTGTTGGTCGCTGCACGTCGTGCACGTCAGATGCAGGTAGGCGGTAAAGATGCGCTGGTTCCAGAAGAGAACGATAAGCCGACCGTTATCGCCCTGCGCGAAATTGAAGAAGGTCTGATCACGACCCAGATTCTGGATGTGCGTGATCGCCAGGAACAGCATGAGCAGGAAGCCGCTGAGTTACAAGCCGTTACCGCTATCGCTGAAGGTCGTCGTTAACAGCACGCGGCAGGTCGCCCTTGTATCTGTTTGAAAGCCTCAATCAACTGATTGAAAAATACTTGCCTGAGGAGCAAATCAAGCGCCTCAAGCAAGCTTATCTTGTCGCGCGTGATGCCCACGAGGGACAAACACGCTCCAGCGGCGAGCCTTACATCACCCATCCTGTTGCGGTTGCCTGCATTCTGGCCGAGATGAAACTCGACCATGAAACGCTAATGGCAGCGCTGCTGCATGATGTGATTGAAGATACGCCCGCCACCTACCAGGATATGGAACAGCTGTTTGGTAAAAGCGTTGCCGAACTGGTGGAAGGCGTATCCAAGCTCGATAAGCTGAAGTTCCGCGATAAGAAAGAAGCGCAGGCTGAAAACTTCCGCAAAATGATCATGGCGATGGTGCAGGATATTCGCGTCATCTTGATCAAACTGGCTGACCGCACGCACAACATGCGCACGCTCGGCGCGTTACGCCCGGATAAAAAACGTCGTATCGCGCTGGAAACGCTGGAGATTTACAGTCCTCTGGCGCACCGCCTAGGTATTCATCACCTGAAAACAGAACTGGAAGAGCTCGGCTTTGAAGCGCTCTACCCGAACCGTTTCCGCGTGATCAAAGAGGTGGTGAAAGCGGCGCGCGGTAACCGTAAAGAGATGATTCAGAAGATCCTCGCTGAAATCGATGGTCGCTTACAGGAAGCAGGCATTCCCTGTCGCGTAAGTGGGCGTGAGAAGCATCTCTACTCGATCTACCGCAAAATGCACCTGAAAGAGCAGCGTTTTCACTCGATCATGGATATCTATGCCTTCCGCGTTATCGTGAAAGATTTGGATACCTGTTATCGCGTGCTCGGCCAGATGCACAGCTTGTATAAACCGCGTCCCGGACGCGTGAAAGATTACATCGCTATTCCCAAGGCCAACGGCTATCAATCGCTGCATACGTCAATGATTGGCCCGCACGGCGTGCCGGTTGAAGTGCAGATCCGTACCGAAGATATGGATCAGATGGCTGAAATGGGGGTGGCAGCACACTGGGCTTATAAAGAGACCGGTGAAATCAGCGGCACCACCGCGCAAATTCGCGCTCAGCGCTGGCTGCAAAGCCTGCTTGAGCTGCAGCAAAGCGCCGGTAGCTCGTTTGAATTTATTGAAAGCGTGAAATCCGATCTCTTCCCGGATGAGATCTACGTGTTCACGCCGGAAGGCCGCATTGTCGAATTACCGGCTGGCGCTACGCCGGTTGATTTCGCCTATGCGGTGCATACCGATATTGGTCATGCCTGCGTCGGCGCACGCGTCGATCGCCAGCCTTATCCGCTGTCACAATCGCTGGCCAGCGGCCAAACCATTGAAATTATCACGGCTCCAGGCGCACGACCGAACGCCGCCTGGCTTAATTTTGTCGTGAGTTCTAAAGCGCGCGCCAAAATTCGTCAGCTGTTGAAAAACCTCAAGCGTGAAGACTCCGTAAACCTTGGTCGTCGCCTGTTGAGCCACGCGCTCGGCGGCAGCAAGAAACTGGCGGAGATTCCGGCCGAGAACATCCAGCATGAGCTGGAGCGCATGAAGCTGACCGCCATTGATGATTTGCTGGCGGAAATTGGTCTGGGTAACGCCATGAGCGTGGTGGTAGCGAAGAATCTGTTGCAGTCTGGCAGTGAAGAGCCACAAAAAAACAGCAAACGCAAAAAGCTGCCGATCAAAGGCGCGGATGGCGTGCTGATTACCTTTGCCAAGTGCTGCCGTCCCATTCCCGGCGACCCGATTGTCGCGCACGTCAGTCCCGGCAAGGGATTGGTGGTGCATCACGAATCCTGCCGTAACATTCGCGGCTACCAAAAAGAGCCTGAAAAGTTCATGCCGGTAGAGTGGGATAAAGTGACCGATCAGGAATTTGTCGCCGAAATTAAAGTCGACATGTTCAACCATCAGGGCGCGCTGGCCAACCTGACGGCGGCAATCAATACTGCCGGTTCCAATATTCAGAGCCTGAATACCGAAGAGCGTGATGGTCGCGTATACAGCGCCTTTATCCGCCTCACCGCGAACGATCGCGTCCATCTGGCGAATATTATGCGCAAAATCCGCGTAATGCCGGACGTGATTAAAGTTCACCGAAATCGTAACTAGTCCATGAACGCTCAACGCTTTGCTCGTATTCAGGAGATGCTGGCCCTGCGCCAGCACGACCTCACCGTCTGCATGGAACAGGTGCATAAGCCGCATAACGTTTCAGCGGTAATCCGTACCGCCGATGCGGTCGGCATCCACGAAG
The DNA here is from genome assembly GCF_900215435.1 of Candidatus Pantoea floridensis. NCBI lineage: Bacteria > Pseudomonadati > Pseudomonadota > Gammaproteobacteria > Enterobacterales > Erwiniaceae > Pantoea > Candidatus Pantoea floridensis. The sequence continues at coordinate 1,969,442 of NZ_OCMY01000001.1, read as the reverse complement.
TGCACGCCGTGTGGCCCAGCGTGCGTATGCGCACTATGGTGTCCGCTTCGGCTGGCAGCAACAGCTGGGTGAAGGTGAAAACCCATCGTCATATTGCCGAAGCGGTGCGTCATCTGAAAGAGAGCGGCATGCAGGTGCTGGCGACCAATCTGTCGGCCAAAGCGGTTGATTTTCGCGAGATCGATTACACCTTGCCGACCTGCATTCTCATGGGTCAGGAAAAAACCGGGATTACCGCAGAAGCGTTGGCATTGGCCGATCAGGACATCATTGTGCCGATGGTGGGCATGGTGCAGTCGCTCAACGTCTCAGTGGCGTCCGCGTTGATTCTGTATGAAGCGCAGCGTCAACGACAGAACGCGGGGATGTATCAGCGCACCTACAGCCTGCTGGATGAAGACGAGCAGCAGCGTTTGCTGTTTGAAGGCGGCTATCCGGTGCTGGCGCGCGTGGCAAAGCAGAAAGGCCTGCCTTATCCCCGCATCAATGCCCAGGGCGAGGTGGAAGCCGACGCTAATTGGTGGGCCACCATGCAATCGACGGGTAAAAAATGAAAGGCCGTCTGCTGGATGCCATCCCGCTCAGTACCCTGACCGGCGTCGGCGCCAGTCAGTCGAGCAAACTGGCCAAACTTGGCCTGTTCACCATTCAGGATTTGCTGCTGCACCTGCCACTTCGCTACGAAGATCGCACCCAACTTTATAAAATTAATGATCTGCTGCCGGGCGTTTATGCCACGGTGGAAGGCGAAGTACTGAGCAGCGAAATCAGCTTTGGTCGCCGCCGCATGCTGGTTTGCAATATCAGCGATGGCAGCGGCATGCTCACCATGCGCTTCTTTAATTTCAATGCCGGAATGAAAAACAGCCTGTCACCGGGCCGCCGCGTTACCGCCTATGGCGAGATTAAACGCGGCCAGCGCGGTGCGGAAATCATTCATCCCGAGTATCGCGTACAGGGAGAACAAGGCGGCGTTGAGCTGCAGGAAACGCTGACGCCGGTTTATCCCACCACCGAAGGCATTCGCCAGGCCACGCTGCGCAATCTTACCGACCAGGCGTTGACGCTGCTGGAGAGTTGTCCGATTGCCGAGCTGCTGCCCGCTGAACTGAGCGGCGGGTTGATTAGCCTGCCGGATGCACTGCGCACGCTGCATCGCCCACCGCCGGATTTACGTCTGAGCGAGCTGGAAACTGGCCGCCATCCGGCCCAGAAGCGTTTAATTCTGGAAGAGCTGCTGGCACATAACCTCAGCATGCTGGCGGTGCGCGCGGGTGCGCAGCGCCATCATGCGCTGCCGATGACGGCGCGCCATGAACTGGTTAATCAGCTGCTCGCGGCGCTGCCCTTCTCACCAACCGGTGCGCAAAACCGCGTGGTGGCAGAAATCGAAAAGGATCTGGCCAACGATTTTCCGATGATGCGTTTGGTGCAGGGCGATGTGGGTTCCGGCAAAACGCTGGTGGCCGCGCTGGCGGCGCTAAATGTCATCGCGCACGGCAAACAGGTGGCGTTGATGGCACCGACCGAACTGCTGGCCGAACAGCACGCCAACAATTTCCGCCAGTGGTTTGCGCCGCTGGGCATCGAAGTAGGCTGGCTAGCGGGCAAGCAGAAAGGCAAAGCGCGCGAAGCGCAGCAGGAAGCGATTGCCAGCGGCCAGGTTGCGATGGTGGTTGGCACCCATGCCCTGTTCCAGGAACAGGTGAAATTCAACGGCATGGCGCTGGTGATTATTGATGAGCAGCACCGCTTTGGCGTGCATCAGCGTTTAGCGCTGTGGGAAAAGGGCGAGGAACAGGGCTTCCATCCGCATCAGCTGATCATGACCGCGACGCCGATTCCCCGCACGCTGGCAATGACCGCTTACGCCGATCTCGATACCTCGACCATCGATGAATTACCGCCTGGACGTACGCCGGTGACCACGGTGGCAATTCCCGACAGCCGTCGTAGCGAGATCATCACGCGCGTGCAGAGCGCCTGTCACGAAGGGCGCCAGGCTTATTGGGTCTGTACGCTGATTGAAGAGTCGGAAGTGCTGGAAGCGCAGGCGGCGGAAGCCACCTGGGAAGAGCTGAAAGTGGCGCTCCCCGATTTGCAGGTGGGCCTGGTGCACGGCCGCATGAAGCCAGCCGAAAAGCAGGCGGTGATGGCAGCGTTTAAAGCCAATGAAATCCAGCTGTTAATCGCCACCACCGTGATTGAAGTGGGCGTGGATGTGCCGAATGCCAGCCTGATGATTATCGAAAACCCGGAACGTCTCGGTCTTGCACAGCTGCACCAGCTGCGCGGTCGCGTGGGCCGTGGCGCGGTCGCCTCGCATTGCGTGCTGCTGTACAAAGCACCGCTAAGCAAAACCGCCCAAAAGCGCTTGCAGGTGCTGCGCGATAGCAATGATGGCTTTGTAATTGCCCAGCACGATTTAGAGATTCGCGGTCCGGGTGAGATGCTTGGTACGCGGCAAACCGGAAACGCCGAGTTTAAAGTGGCCGATTTGCTGCGCGATCAGGGGATGATCCCTGAAGTTCAGCGCGTGGCGCGCCATATCCACCAGCATTATCCTGAGCAGGCGCAGGCGCTGATTGAGCGCTGGCTGCCGGAAACCGAACGCTACAGCAACGCTTAATCCGTGGTTTTGCGGTTATCGATGGCGATGAAATCCCCAACAAATTTTTGCAGCAAACGCGCCAGCTCGGCGCGTTCTTCATCCTGCCAGTTGGCAAACAGGTTCTGATAAATCTGCGCACGCGCCGCATCGATTTTATCTGTCATTGCCTTTCCCGCTGCGGTAATAATCGCTTCGTTTACCCGTTTATCTTTGGCATTTTTCTGCCGCTGCGCCAGTCCTGACTGTTCCAGCTTTGCCACCTGACGACTGACGGTGGTGTAATCCCGCCCGACACGCTCCGCCAGTTCTACCACGCCAATCGGCCCAAATCGCCCAATCTGGATGAGCAGCGGAAACAGCGCGCGATCGAGCTGAATATTGGATTCTTTTATCAATAATTCATCACGTTGCGGCCGGTTGAAGGTGCCGACAATCATTAGCAGCGCATTATGCAGATCATCAAATGCTGCACTATTATGTGTATTTTGCACACTTTCCATTGACGTTATCCCGAGGCAAGCCTAATGTGTGCATATTACACATATTATCTAGTTAACTGAAGGTGAAAGCATGAAAGCAGCATTTGTTTCCGCAGCCGGTGAACAGCCGGCGTACGGTGATTTCCCTGAACCGCAGGCCGATGACAGCCATGTGGTCGTCACGGTGAAAGCCGCCGCGGTCAGCCAACTGGCAAAAGCACGCGCCGCTGGCACCCATTACAGCGCAACAACGCAGTATCCCTTTATTACCGGCATTGATGGCACCGGCACGCTGAGCAATGGCGATCCGGTTTATTTCCTCGCCTTCAATTCGCCGTGGGGCAGCATGGCGGAAAGAACCTTAGTACCCGCCGACAGTATCGTTGCGCTGCCCGCAACGCTTGATCCGGTGCTGGCCGCAGCGCTGGCTAATCCGGGCATGTCATCCTGGGCGGCACTCACCCGCCGCGCACAGCTGCGTGCCGGTGAGACCGTATTGATCAATGGCGCCACCGGTACTTCGGGCGGTTTAGCGGTGCGTATTGCGCAGCATCTGGGAGCCGGAAAAATTATTGCCACCGGCCGTAACCGCGCAGCCCTCGATCAGCTGCGGGCGCAGGGCGCCGACATCACCTTAACGCTGGATGAATTATCAGGCGCGTTACCGGCGCTGATGAAGGAAGGCATTGATGTGGTGCTGGATTATCTGTGGGGCCAGAGCGCGCTCGATATCATGCAGGCGGCGGTTGCGGGCGGTGAAAAAACAGTGCGCTTTGTGCAAATCGGTTCACTGAGCGGCCAGGAAATCACGCTGCACAGCAAACTGCTGCGCTCATCCGGACTGACGTTGATGGGTAGCGGTTTGGGTAGCGTATCCGATAAAGAACTGATCGCCTGCATCAGTGAAATGCTGGCCGCCGCCGCAGAGAGTGATTTTTCCATCCCGTTCCAGATGCGTCCATTAAACGAAGTGGCGCAGGCGTGGCAGGAAGATGATAGCCGCTGCCGCACCGTGTTTACGCTCTAGATCAACGGAAGTAAAAAGGGGCATTGCAAACGATTGCTTTCACAACGCAACCGTTTAAAATCGCCCCTTTGTTGTAATTGAGAACGTCCACCATGTCCGTCAACACCACTGAATCATCTCAGCCTGCCAGCGCTGCAAGCCCAAAAAGTGAACTGATTTACCGCCTCGAAGATCGCCCACCGCTGCCGCAAACCCTGTTTGCTGCCTGTCAGCATCTGCTGGCGATGTTTGTCGCGGTGATTACGCCCGCCCTGCTGATTTGTCAGGCGCTGGGTTTGCCGGCGCAGGATACGCAGCACATTATCAGCATGTCGCTGTTTGCTTCTGGCGTGGCCTCGATTCTGCAAATCAAAACCTGGGGACCGGTCGGTTCAGGCTTGTTGTCGATTCAGGGCACCAGCTTTAACTTCGTGACCCCGCTGATCATGGGCGGGATGGCGCTGAAAAATGGCGGCGTTGATGTACCGACCATGATGGCCGCGCTGTTCGGCACCTTGATGGTGGCATCCTGTACCGAAATGGTGCTGTCACGCGTATTGCATCTGGCGCGTCGTATTATTACGCCGCTGGTTTCCGGCATTGTGGTGATGATTATCGGCCTGTCACTGATTCAGGTCGGTTTGACTTCGATTGGTGGCGGCTTTGCTGCAATGAGCGATCACACCTTCGGCGCACCGAAAAACTTACTGCTGGCTGCGGCGGTGCTGGTGGTGATTATCCTGCTCAATCGTCAGCGTAATGCCTATCTGCGCGTCGCCTCATTGGTGATCGCGATGGCGGTGGGTTATGCGCTGGCCTGGGCGCTGGATATGCTGCCCGCTACCGCTGCGCCAACCAATCAACCGCTGATTGCGGTACCTTCACCGCTCTATTATGGCCTTGGCTTTGACTGGAATCTGCTGATCCCGCTGATGCTGGTGTTTATGGTGACGTCGCTGGAAACCATCGGCGATATCACGGCAACCTCTGATGTTTCCGAGCAGCCGGTAAGCGGCCCGCTGTATATGAAGCGCCTGAAAGGCGGCGTGTTGGCCAACGGCCTCAACTCGTTTGTTTCTGCGCTCTTCAATACCTTTCCGAACTCCTGTTTCGGCCAGAATAACGGCGTGATTCAGCTGACGGGCGTTGCCAGCCGCTATGTCGGTTTTGTGGTGGCGCTGATGCTGATCGTGCTGGGTCTGTTCCCGGCAGTGAGCGGATTTGTGCAGCACATTCCAGAACCGGTGCTGGGCGGTGCGACCATTGTGATGTTCGGGACCATCGCCGCATCCGGTGTGCGTATCGTTTCACGCGAGCCACTTAACCGTCGCGCCATCATGATTATCGCGCTATCGCTGGCGGTAGGTCTGGGTGTTTCTCAGCAGCCGCTGATTCTGCAATTTGCCCCCGATTGGCTGAAAACCCTGCTCTCATCTGGCATTGCAGCCGGTGGTATTACCGCCATTGTATTGAACCTGATCTTCCCGCAAGAAAAGTAAAGCACCAGGCAGGCTTCGGCCTGCCTGATATTTATCCGCTTTTACATCCAGGCTGTTGAGGTGTAACGGTAATTCAGGCATAACAACCACTCACCGGATAAATATCGGGATGGATGAGTGCGATGAAATTTTTAGGCAAGTTTTTCCTTAGCTTACTGCTGCTGATTCTGCTGGCGCTGGTTGTGCTGTATGTGTTGCTGCAAACACAATGGGGCGCTGGCTGGTTTAGCCGTTGGGTTAGCGATAAAACCGCCTGGCATCTCTCTCTCAGCAAGATTGAGCACGACTTTACCTCCCCTTCGCACATCATCCTCGACGATTTCAGCTTTGGTCATGATGGCCAGCCCGCGGTATTAGTGGCAAAGCGCGTCGACCTTGGCCTTGCGCTGGTGCAGTTCAGCGATCCGCTGCATTTCAACAGCATTGAAGTGCGCGACGGTGAGATCAATCTCGCCAATCAAGCGCCCGATACCACGCTACCGATGCAGGCTAATCGCCTGCAGCTGAACAATGTGCGTATTGAGAATCCGCATAGCACCATGCCGATGACCGCTCAGCGCGTGAACGGCGGTCTTCTGCCGTGGAAGCCGCTGCCTAATGACGTGCTGGGCAGCGATGCGCAGTTCCAGATCAGTGCCGGAACCCTGACGCTGGATGGCGTACCGGGCAACAATGTGTTGCTGCAGGGCAGCATTAAGCAACGTCGTCTGGTATTGAGTAATATTGGTGCCGATTTAGCGCGCGGTTCTATGACCGGCAACGCCGAGCGTGATGCGCAAGGCAACTGGAAGATTGACCAGCTGCGCCTCAACGATATCCGCCTGCAAACCCATCAAAGCCTGAGCGACTTCCTCAATCCGCTGCGCGATGTACCTTCGGTGAGCATCAATCGTCTGGATATGACCGATGCGCGCCTGCAAGGGCCTGACTGGGCAGTCACCGACCTTGATTTGACGCTGAAAAACGTTACCTGGCGCGGTGATGACTGGCAAAGCGAGGGCGGTTCAATTTCGATGAATGCCGGGAATTTTATCAACGGTGGATTTGAATTGAACGATCCTATCGTTAATGCCGATCTTTCAGCACAGGGCATCGCATTGACGCAGTTTAGCTCACGCTGGGTCAATGGCGTGATTCGCGCCAGCGGGAGCTGGACGCGCAGCGATAAGCGTTTGACGCTGGATGAACTGGCAATTGCTGGGCTGGAATACACTCTGCCACAAAACTGGCGTGAACGCTGGCAGGAGACTTTACCGAGCTGGCTGGATAGCGTGCTGGTAACGCGCGCCACTGCTAACCGTAACCTGATAATCGATATCAATCCCACCTTCCCCTTCCAGATGACGTCGCTGGATGGCAGTGCAGATAATCTGCTGCTAGCACGCCAGCATCAATGGGGAATCTGGAGCGGCAAAGCCAGCTTCAATGCGGCCGAAGCCACCTTTAATCGCACCGATTTGCGCCACCCTTCCATTGCGCTGAATGCCAATGATCAACAGATTCAGGTCACTGAACTGAGCGCCTTTAACGGCAGCGGCTTACTGGAAGGGACAGCAACGGTGGGCCAGGATGTGCAACGTCCGCTGACGCTGAATCTGAAAGGTCAGGCGGTGCCAGCAAACGTGCTGGGGAATTGGGGTTGGCCAACGCAGCTGAGCGGCAACAGTAATTTGCAGCTGCAACTGAAAGGCTCGCTGAATGCCAGCGCGCCGCTTCGCCAGAGCGTGGATGGCACCTTGTCGGTGACCACCGATGCACAAGCGGTGCAGCAGACGATGCGTGGCGGGCAGGTTCAATAGATTAAAAACCAGGTCGCCATGAATGGCGACCCTACGATTATATCGCTGGGTTTTCGTAGGGTGCGCATTCGTGCGCGCCTGCATAAATAGGCAATTTATTGCTTAAATGAGCGATATTAAGCCATGAATGACGACCCTACGATTATATCGCTGGGTTTTCGTAGGGTGCGCATTTATGCGCCTCTGCATAAATAAGCAATTTATTGCTTAAATTAGCGGTGTTAAGCCATGAATGGCGACCCTACGATTATATCGCTGGGTTTTCGTAGGGTGCGCATTTATGCGCACCTGCATAAATAGGCATTTTTTTGCTTAAGTGAGCGGCATTAAGCCATGAGCGGCGATAATACGTTGCTAGTTAATACGCGCCCCGGAACCGCCTTCTTCCAGCGAGCCGTCAGAATCAGCCGGCAGCACGATATACACGCCTTCAAACACCGCGCCTAACTCCTCGTCACCGAACAATTCGACTTCCATCTGTACACGCGCTTTACGACCACGCGCCAGACGATCGAGATCGCCACTCAGCGAGCCAAGATCGGCAATCGCCCCCGGACGACCGCTGATGGGCTTGCTATAGCGGATATGCGCATCCGCCAGAATGATGGTCCCGCCAAGATGACGCTCGCGCAGCAGCAGCCAAATTAAGCCCCAACCGGTGAGCGTGGCGAGAGAAAAAAGGCTACCCGCAAAGAGCGTATGGTGAGGGTTCTGGTTGCCCGCTTCGGGCATAGTGGTCACAAATTTCTGCCCGGTATATTGCAGAATGCGCACGCCCATTTTTTCACTCAGCGGGATGTGCTCGTACCAGGCTTGCTGCAGCTGCCCGCACCAATCTGCACGATGCAGAATATCGTCGAGCGTGACTACCGGTTTGATCATCAGGAAGTGGCGCACTGGCGTGGTTTGCGGCGCAGTGATTTCGCCCTGGTTGACGTAGCCCAGCTTGGCAAAGAATTCGACGGCGTCTTCGCGCGCGCTACAGGTGACGCGTTTGGCGCCTTCCTGACGCGCGACCGACTCCAGCGTCATCGCCACCAGCGTGCCCAGGCCTTTACCCTGTACGGAAGGATGCACTGCAAGGAAGCGAATCGCCGCTTCGTTTTCCGCGTTGATGTACAGACGGCCCACCGCGACGGGTTTGCCCTGCTCATCCACCACCATTTGATGATGCGCCAGCGCATCCCAGGCATCACGCTCAGAACCCTGCGGCTGACGCAGCGGCTTTCGTAACATTTCCCAACGGAACTGGTAATACATATCCAGCTCTTCCGCCGTTTGCGGTACGCGAAGATGATACATAAAGTGATTCTCTCGTTCGGAGCTTGCGTGGCTAAGTCCTTGCCGCTCGGCTGTTAACCTCACACCTGTAACCAGAAGGTCACCGGACCGTCGTTTACTAACGAAACCTGCATATTGGCGGCAAAACGCCCATTTGCGGTGGTCACACCCTGTGTTCGGCAGCAATCGCTGAAGTAATCATAGAGACGCTCGGCTTCCGCCGGTTCTGCACCACCCGAGAAGGAGGGACGCATACCTTTATTCGTATCAGCGGCGAGGGTGAATTGCGACACCACCAGCACGCTGCCGCCGGCCTGCTGCACGTTGAGATTCATTTTGTCATTCTCATCCGCAAAGATGCGGTAGCCGAGAACGCGTTCGGTCAAACGCTGCGCCTTTTGCTCGTCGTCGCCCTTTTCCACACCCAACAGCACCAATAACCCATTGCCAATTTCACCCACTGTCGCGTCATCAACGCTGACACTGGCGCGACTGACGCGCTGAATCAAAGCAATCATGTTTCCTCTCGTTCTCTTTCGCGTTCCTGCTGTTTTAACTGGCGATAGTCATCCAGCGTGACGGTGATTTCCGCGCCTAACAACACAATACACCACGACCAGTAAACCCAAAGGAACAGAATCGGGATGACCGCCAGAACGCCGTAAATTAACTGGTAAGAAGGGAACATCGTAACATAGAGCGCAAAGCCTTTTTTGCCCAGCTCGAACAGCAAACCGGCAACGATGGCGCCGATCAGCGCATCGCGCGTGGGAACGCGCCGCGTCGGCACAATGCTATACAGCAGCCAGAAGGCGAGGATGGAGAGAAACAGCGGGAAAATACGCAGCAGCTGATCGACCAGGCTGGTGACGCCGGTGACGTTCACCCAGCGCAGCGACAGCAGATAGGAGCTGAGGGCTAAGCTGGCACCCGCTAACAGCGGGCCCAGCGTTAGTATCATCCAGTACACAGCAAAGGAGTAGACCATGGGGCGCGGCTTATCGCTGCGCCAGATGGTGTTTAGCGCGCTATCCACCGAATGCATCAGCAGTAGCGCCGTGACAATCAATCCGACAATACCGACCGCCGTCATTTTGTTGACGTTGGCAACGAACTGGTCGAGATAGCGCTGAATGACGTCGCCCGTCGCCGGTATAAAGTTGGTGAAAATAAAGTTTTTCAGCTGCACGCTGATATCCGAGAACATCGGAAAGGCGGCAAACAGGGCAAAAACCACGGCAATGAGCGGCACCAACGCCAGCAATGAAACGTAGGCCAGATTACCCGCCTGCGTCGTCATGTTGTCTTCGTCAATGCGGCGCCACAGCAGTTTAATCCACAGAAAAAAGGCATGCGCCGAGTGGCGCAGTTGTCTTGGCTTTAGCACTCAGAGACGACCCGCAAACCAATCCGGCACGGTTTTCTCATCGACCACCAGCACGCTCTCAATGCCCAGCGCACGCGCCGCGTCAATGTTGGCCTGATTATCATCGAAGAATACTGCCTGATCGGCCTGATAACCTTCGTGCTGGAGTACATAGTTGTAGATGCGCGCTTCCGGCTTACGCATGCCGATATCCTGCGACATATAAAGATGATCGGCCGCCTGCTGAACATCAGGATAGTGGGTTGGCCAGAATTCGAAGTGCAGCTGATTGGTGTTCGACAGAATCACCACGCGCTCGCCATTGGCACGCAGCTTGTTCATGATCGCCAGCGTTTCCGGACGCACGCCGACGAAGACCGCCTGCCAGCCTGCCGTAAATTGCGGGTAGCTCAGCGCGATATCCAGCTGATCGCAAATGCGTGCCGCGAATTCGGGATCGCTGATTTCGCCACGTTCGTGTTTCTCAAAAGCCTCATCCATGCGGAAACGACTTTGCAGCGTTGCCAACGGCACCCGCCCTAAATCGCTCCAGACGCCGAGCACACGATTAAAATCGATATCAACAATCACATTGCCTAAATCAAAAATGTACAGCATGACGCCTCTCCTTTATGTTCCCTGGATCGTTAACTCTAGCGGTAAAAGCGTGAGCTGAACAGGGATGAGAGGCGGGAAATCAGCATTCTGGAAGCGAAAGCAAAGTTCATCAGGCGAGCGTTGCAGCGGGTTGCAGGCATAAAAAAGCCCCGCAGTGCGGGGCTCAATATCAGACTGATTCGCTTAGTCTTTGCTGCCACGAGAAGAACGCTTACGATCGTTCTCGGTCAGGTGACGTTTACGAATACGTACTGACAGCGGAGTCACTTCTACCAGTTCGTCATCATCGATGAACTCGATAGCCTGCTCCAGCGTCATTTTCTGCGGTGGAACCAGAGTGGTTGCTTCGTCAGTACCTGACGCACGCATGTTGGTCAGTTTCTTACCGGTCAGACAGTTTACTGTCAGGTCGTTAGAACGGCTGTGAATACCGATGATCTGGCCTTCATACACTTCCGCACCGTGACCCAGGAACAGCTTACCGCGATCCTGCAGACCGAACAGGGCGAACGCTACCGCTTTACCCTGACCGTTCGAGATCAGTACGCCGTTCTGACGCTGGCCCACTTCGCCTGGACGCACGTCGTCGTAGTGGCTGAAGGTGGAGTACAGCAGGCCGGTACCTGAAGTCATGGTCATGAATTCGTTACGGAAGCCGATCAGGCCACGGCTTGGGATCATGTAGTCGAGACGTACACGGCCTTTGCCATCTGGATCCATATTTTTCAGATCGCCTTTACGCTCACCCATTGCCTGCATCACAGAACCCTGATGGGTCTCTTCGATGTCGAGGGTGACGTTTTCGAATGGCTCCTGCTTACGCCCTTCATGCTCACGGAAGATAACTTTCGGACGGGATACCGCCAGCTCGAAACCTTCACGACGCATGTTTTCGATCAGCACCGACAAGTGCAGCTCACCACGACCTGACACGCGGAACGCATCAGAATCTTCAGTTTCTTCAACGCGCAGTGCCACGTTGTGTACCAGCTCTTTATTCAGACGCTCCAGGATCTGGCGCGACGTCACGAACTTACCTTCTTTACCGCAGAACGGCGAGGTGTTGACGTTGAAGAACATGGTTACGGTTGGTTCATCGACGCTCAGGGCCGGCAGCGCTTCCACATTCTGCGTGTCGCAGATGGTGTCAGAGATGTTCAGCTCGCCCAGGCCGGTGATAGCGATGATATCGCCCGCTTCCGCCAGGGTGCTTTCGATACGTTCCAGACCCAAATGGCCCAGTACTTTACCGACTTTACCGTTACGGGTTTTGCCTTCGCTATCAATGATAGTGACCTGCTGGTTCGGCTTAACGGTACCGCGCTTGATGCGGCCGATGCCGATCACGCCCAGATAGTTGTTGTAGTCCAGCTGCGAGATCTGCATCTGCAGTGGCGCTTCAACTTCAACCTGAGGTGGAGAAACGTGGTCGACGATCGCCTGATACAGCGGGGTCATGTCGTCAGCCATGTCGGTGTGTTCCAGACCCGCGATACCATTCAACGCCGAAGCGAAGATGATCGGGAAGTCCAGCTGCTCGTCAGTCGCATCCAGGTTAACGAACAGGTCAAATACCTGATCAACAACCCAGTCAGGACGCGCGCCCGGACGGTCAACTTTGTTGATAACCACAATCGGCTTCAAACCATGAGCAAATGCTTTCTTGGTTACGAAGCGGGTTTGCGGCATAGGGCCATCCATCGCATCTACAACCAGCAGCACCGAATCCACCATGGACATGACGCGCTCCACTTCACCACCGAAGTCGGCGTGTCCTGGGGTATCAACGATGTTGATACGGTAATCATTCCATTTGATGGCGGTGTTTTTTGCGAGGATGGTAATCCCACGCTCTTTCTCCAAATCGTTGGAGTCCATTACGCGCTCAGTCGCTTCGGTACGAGCATCAAAAGTACCGGACTGTTGTAGCAGCTTGTCAACCAGGGTGGTCTTACCATGGTCAACGTGCGCGATGATGGCGATGTTACGCAAATTTTCGATCACAGCTTTGCCTCAGGCATTATAGAAATAACGCGGTATTGTACACGGATTAAGCGGAAGACTGAACATGATCACAGATTTCGCCGAAAGTTTCTCGTAGCGCTGGTTTTTAGCACCATTTACGGTGCATTAATCTGCACTGCGGTGGCGTTTTGCACCAATTTGGTGCTTATCTTCATCCGTGTTGCACCACAACAATGCAGGAAATCCATCCTGGTGCAGCCTTCGACTCACGAAAGCGCGCATTGTAGCGCCATTTTCGCCATTGTCATAAAGTTGGCACAGAATTCGCTTTATCTATTTCAAGCGATAACGACAGTTATAAAACGGTTGAAAGAGCTTGCCGAGATCTTTGGTTAGGAGTGGTCAGCAGTTGTGGCGCATTCCCGGCAACGAAGTTCTCTCACCATGACGATAATGACCATTTCCAGGAGAGTTGAGTATGTCCGCTGAACACGTTCTCTCGATGATGAACGAGCATGAAGTTAAGTTTGTTGACCTGCGTTTTACCGATACCAAAGGTAAAGAACAGCACGTTACTATCCCTGCTCACCAGGTTAACGCTGACTTCTTCGAAGAAGGCAAAATGTTCGATGGCTCCTCCATCGGTGGCTGGAAAGGCATTAACGAATCAGACATGGTGCTGATGCCGGATGCAACCACTGCAGTGATGGATCCGTTCTTCGAAGACTCGACCCTGATCATCCGTTGCGACATCCTTGAGCCAGGCACACTGCAGGGCTACGATCGTGACCCGCGCTCCATTGCTAAGCGTGCAGAAGAGTTCCTGCGTTCTTCCGGCATCGCGGATACCGTGCTGTTTGGACCAGAGCCAGAGTTCTTCCTGTTCGATGATATCCGTTTCGGTTCTTCTACTTCAGGTTCACACGTTGCTATCGATGATATCGAAGCCGCATGGAACACCGGTAAAGAGTACGAAGGCGGTAACAAAGGTCACCGTCCAGGTCTGAAAGGCGGTTACTTCCCAGTGCCACCGGTTGACTCCGCGCAGGACATCCGTTCTGCCATGTGTCTGACCATGGAGCAAATGGGCCTGGTGGTTGAAGCACATCACCACGAAGTCGCCACTGCTGGTCAGAACGAAGTGGCAACCCGCTTCAACACCATGACCAAAAAAGCGGACGAAATTCAGATCTACAAATATGTGGTTCACAACGTTGCTCACGCGTACGGCAAAACGGCAACCTTCATGCCTAAGCCAATGTTCGGCGATAACGGTTCTGGTATGCACTGCCACATGTCCCTGTCAAAAGGCGGCGTGAACCTGTTCTCTGGCGACAAGTACGGCGGCCTGTCTGAAACCGCTCTGTTCTATATCGGCGGTATCATCAAGCACGCTAAAGCGATCAACGCCCTGGCAAACCCAACCACCAACTCATACAAGCGTCTGGTCCCAGGCTACGAAGCACCGGTTATGCTGGCTTACTCTGCCCGTAACCGTTCTGCTTCTATCCGAATCCCAGTGGTTGCTAGCCCGAAAGCACGTCGTATCGAAGCACGCTTCCCGGATCCAGCGGCTAACCCATACCTGGCCTTCACCGCGCTGCTGATGGCGGGTCTTGATGGTGTTATCAACAAGATCCACCCTGGCGATGCGATGGACAAAAACCTGTATGACCTGCCACCGGAAGAAGAAGCTGAGATTCCAAAAGTTGCAGGTTCTCTGGAAGAAGCACTGAACGCACTGAACGAAGACCGCGAGTTCCTGACCCGTGGCGGCGTGTTCACTGATGACGCCATTGATGCTTACATCGAACTGCGTAAAGCCGATAATGACCGCGTGCGTATGACTCCGCACCCCGTTGAGTTCGAGCTGTACTACAGCGTTTAATCAGCATTAAAGATTCGCGGACTTTGCATCGCCGCAAGGCGGCAATCGAGAGAATCCCGGGGAGCTGAGATAACTCAGTGACTCGGGTTAACGAGTGCAGCCAACGCAGCGGGGTGTAAAAGACGCCGAAGATTTTATATTGCCGTGGAAACTTTAGCCCATCTCCGGATGGGCTTTTTTCTCCGCGTATTCATGGTTCGAAGCACAGATTTCCGTCCTGTAAGGCTATAATGCACTAAATTAGTGCAGAGGAACGCTGTATGGCAACTGGCACGCTGCCCGACGCGGGGCAGATTCTCAACTCCCTAATCAACAGTATTTTGCTGGTCGATAACGATTTAGTTATCCATTACGCCAATCCGGCGGCTCAGCAATTACTGGCGCAAAGCTCACGTAAATTGTTCGGCACGCCATTACCGGAATTAACCGGCTATTTTTCGCTGAATATTGAGGTGATGAGCGAGAGTCTCGGGGCTGGCCAGGGCTTTACCGATAGCGAAGTCACCTTAGTGGTGGATGGCCGCGCGCACATTATGTCGCTGACGGCACAGCGTTTACCGGATGGCTTTATTCTGCTGGAAATGGCGCCGATGGATAATCAACGTCGTCTTAGCCAGGAACAAATTCAACATGCTCAGCAGGTTGCTGCCCGCGACTTAGTCCGCGGTCTGGCGCATGAAATAAAAAACCCGCTGGGGGGATTACGTGGTGCCGCGCAACTGCTTACCCGCGCATTGCCCGATCCTTCGCTGCATGAGTACACGCGCATCATCATTGAGCAAGCCGACCGACTGCGTAATCTGGTCGATCGCCTGTTAGGCCCGCAACAGCCAGGTCTGCACGTGACGCAAAGTATTCATCAGGTGGCGGAGCGCGTGGTGAGTCTGGTGTCGATGGAGCTGCCGGATAATGTTTCGCTGGTACGTGATTACGACCCAAGCCTGCCGGAACTGCCGCACGATCCTGACCAGATTGAACAGGTGCTGTTAAACGTGGTGCGCAATGCGCTGCAAGCCTTAGGTGATGAAGGTGGCACCATCGTGATTCGCACGCGTACCGCCTTCCAGCTCACGCTGCACGGCACGCGTTATCGTCTGGTCGCACGCATTGATATTGAAGATGATGGCCCGGGCATTCCGGCCCAGCTACAAGATACGCTGTTCTATCCGATGGTGAGCGGACGCGAAGGTGGCACCGGCTTAGGTCTCTCCATCGCCCGTAGCCTGATCGATCAGCATTCAGGAAAAATAGAATTTAACAGTTGGCCAGGTCACACCGAATTCTCGGTTTACCTGCCTATTCGCCAGTGAGGTTTGTATGCAACGAGGGATAGTCTGGATCGTCGATGACGATAGCTCCATCCGCTGGGTGCTTGAACGAGCGCTCACTGGAGCCGGTTTGAGCTGTGCAACCTTTGACAGCGCTAACGAGGTATTGGACGCGCTCGCAAGCAAAACCCCAGACGTATTATTGTCAGATATTCGTATGCCTGGCATGGATGGTCTTGCGCTGCTGAAACAGATTAAACAGCGCCATCCGATGCTGCCGGTCATCATTATGACCGCGCACTCCGATCTGGACGCGGCGGTTAGCGCTTATCAGCAAGGGGCGTTTGATTACCTGCCAAAGCCGTTTGATATCGATGAAGCGGTGGCGTTGGTTGAACGCGCGATTAGCCATTATCAGGAACAGCAGCAGCCACGTAATCAACCCGTTAGCGGCCCAACCACCGATATCATCGGCGAAGCGCCGGCAATGCAGGATGTGTTCCGCATCATTGGTCGCCTTTCGCGCTCTTCCATTAGCGTGCTGATCAACGGGGAATCCGGTACCGGTAAAGAGTTGGTCGCGCATGCGCTGCATCGTCATAGTCCACGCGCGAAGTCTCCTTTTATCGCGCTGAACATGGCGGCGATTCCTAAGGATTTGATCGAATCTGAGCTGTTTGGTCACGAGAAAGGCGCATTTACCGGCGCGAACCAGATTCGTCAGGGACGTTTTGAGCAGGCCGATGGCGGTACGCTGTTCCTCGACGAAATTGGTGATATGCCGCTCGACGTGCAAACCCGCTTATTGCGCGTCTTGGCCGATGGCCAGTTTTATCGTGTGGGCGGCTATGCGCCGGTGAAAGTGGACGTGCGCATCATCGCGGCAACCCACCAGAACCTTGAATTGCGCGTGCAGGAAGGCAAATTCCGTGAAGACTTGTTCCATCGTCTTAACGTGATTCGCGTTCATCTGCCACCGTTGCGTGAACGTCGTGAAGATATTCCGCGCCTGGCGCGCTACTTCCTGCAGGTTGCTGCACGTGAGTTGGGCGTGGAAGCAAAGATTCTGCATCCGGAAACCGAAACCGCGCTGACGCGTCTGCATTGGTCCGGTAACGTGCGCCAGTTAGAAAACACCTGTCGCTGGTTAACCGTGATGGCGGCGGGCCAGGAAGTGTTGATTCAGGATCTGCCGCCTGAACTGTTTGAATCCAGTACGCCGGACAATCCAGTGCAGTCGCTGCCGGATAGCTGGGCCACGCTGCTGGCGCAGTGGGCCGATCGCGCCTTGCGTTCCGGTCATCAAAACCTGTTGTCCGAAGCGCAGCCGGAGATGGAGCGAACGCTGCTCACAACCGCGCTGCGTCACACGCAGGGGCACAAACAGGAAGCTGCGCGTCTGCTCGGCTGGGGACGTAATACCCTGACGCGCAAGTTGAAAGAGCTGGGAATGGAATAACGCAGAAGTTTGCGTTTTGAAGCAGGGGAGCACATTGCTCCCCTGTTTTTATATCACTCGCGAAAACTGCTGCATGCGCGCCTTTTGCCGCATATATACATCGAAGCACATACAGATGTTACGAATCAGCAATCGACCAACGCCAGTAACGTGCAGGCTGCGACCGCGCTGCTCCAGTAAACCATCGGCCACCAGCGGCGCTAACAGCGCCAAATCCTCGGCAAAATACGCTTCAAATGCCACCGGGTATTGCGCCTCTATCGCCGCAAAATCCAGTGCGAAGTTGCAGATTAATGACTTAATCACATCCCGGCGCAGACAGTCATCATCGCTGAGCGTCAGTCCGCGCCACAGCGCATCACCGCGCTGCTCGACGTCCGCGTAATACGCCTTCAGCTCTTTATGATTTTGCGCATAGCCGTCGCCCAGCATGCTGATTGCTGACACGCCCAATCCCAGCAGATCGGTTTCGCCCTGCGTCGTGTAGCCCTGAAAGTTACGATGCAACTCGCCGGCGCGTTGTGCGACCGCCAGCTCATCATCCGGACGCGCGAAGTGATCCATGCCGATAAACTGATAACCTTCGCCGGTTAAGGTGGCGATGGTTTCCTGCAGGATTTGCAGTTTCTCCGCCGCGCCCGGCAGCTCATCATCTTTAATTTTGCGCTGTGCAGCGAACAAGGTTGGCATGTGCGCATAGTTGAAAACGCTGAGGCGATCGGGATTGAGTGCAATCACGCGCTGTAAGGTAAACGCGAAGCTTTCCGGCGTTTGCAGCGGCAGACCATAAATCAGATCAAGGCTAACCGAACGAAAACCCTGTTCACGCGCCCGCTGCACCAGCGCGAAGATGGTCTCTTCATCCTGAACGCGATTGACGCGCTCCTGCACCGCTTTATTGAAGTCCTGCACGCCCATGCTGAGGCGATTGAAACCTTCTGCCCGCAGATGATCGATCATCTCCAGCTCAATTTCGCGCGGATCAACCTCGATCGACATTTCGATATCATCGGCCAGCGTAAAATGATCGCGTAGCAGCGCCACCAGCCGGCTCACCTGCTGCGTGTTAAGGAATGTTGGTGTGCCACCGCCCCAGTGCAATTGGGTGACCAGCCGCCCAGCAAACAGCGGTGCGCGCTGGCGGATTTCCTGCTCCAGCACGTCCAGATAGCGATCGGCTTTATGCAGCTGACGCGTCACAATTTTATTGCAGCCACAGAAGTAGCAAAGACGATGGCAAAACGGGATATGCACATACAGCGATAATGGACGATCGGGATAGCGCTCAACCGCCTGCTGGAAATCTTCCTCACTAAAGTTCTCACTGAACTCCAGCGCAGTGGGATAAGAGGTATAACGCGGGCCCGCGTAATTATATTTTTCGATGAGGCTCTGGTCCCAATCAATCTGCGGCGATGACATGCTCACTCCTTACGGTGACGTCGTCTGAGAGAGGGTCGCGTAGCAGAAGAGTGGACGAAGCGATGGGCTGAACGCCGACGTAAACGCGACTTCAGACGCGACAGGCGGCGTAGTTTAAACAATAACCAGATCAGATAACATGTCAGCAGCAGCGCGAAAATTGATCCAGGCCAAAGCATAGGTGAATACCTGTTTAGCGCGGCATGCCTTTATACGCATGCCGATCAAAATTGGCCTTAATTACCTTTTAGCAGGCGCATCATATCTTCTTCGGCCTGCTCATCTTCGACTTCATCATCAAGTGCGATGCCCAGCGCTTCCATCAGTTCATCGATGCGATCTAAGGTTTGATCCAGCCAGGCCTGATCTTCGCCGCTGAGGGTTTCACCGTTTTCCAGGCGATCCAATAAGGTATCCAGACGTTCATCATTTTCCAGCTTCGCCAGCTCTTCTTGTGGCGTCAGACGAACTTTCTCCGCTTTTGGCTTCGGTTTGGCAGCGGGCTTCTTCGCCGGCTGGGTTTTACCATCAGCAACGAGTGCAATAGGGGTTTTGCTGCCCAGGCGCGGATCCTGAACCTTTTTACCCTGGCCTTTGCCAGCAGTTTGCGTTTCTGGATTAGCACGGCTGCCAGATTTGTGGCCGCTGTGCTTTTTGTCGCGTTTGCGATCGCGCGCTTCCTGATTGAGGTCTTCACGCGATTTGCGTTTGGCTTTCGCAGCAGGTTTGCCACGCGGGGCTGATGCAGGTTGCTTCATGGTGTCCGGTCTCGGCGATGCTTTGTGAGTTCAGTATAGAATTGCGGCGAAATCTAGCAGAAAGTAAGCAAAGAAAAAAGGCGATAGCCTGTGCTATCGCCTTATTTCGCACCTTCATCCGAAGGAAACACGTGATAAATCCTTTACGGCTCACAACGTCCCGGTTGCTCCCTCGCCACATCGCTCCTGCGATTATTCCCTTTCCCTGTCCGATTCCTACCTGAATCGCTTCCTGCCATGCTCTTGGTCATCCCCGACGCTCCTGAGCTCATCATCCTGATGGGTGCTGCCGTGCACTGACAACAAATGTAGACTAATGGGTAAAATGAACAAGTGAGACTTGTCTCTAATTAAGAGCGGCATTTCCCATAAACAAACCAAGCTATTGAAATATAACCTTTAAAATAAAGATTAACTTTCAATGAAACGGTAATAACTGGCAGTAAAAATCCTAGATCTCTTACAAAATGGCGTGTTAAGACGCTATCGGGCACTTTTGCGCCATTACAGGTATAATCAGCCCCATTGCCCGATTCATTTTGCTGGAGTTTCACTTTGTCTGCTTTGAACTATCACATGACCCATTTCATGCTCAGCGCCCCCGATATTCGCCACCTACCGGCGGATGTGGGTATTGAAGTTGCTTTTGCCGGGCGCTCGAATGCAGGCAAATCCAGCGCGCTGAACACCATTACCAATCAAAAAAGTCTGGCTCGTACCAGTAAAACGCCAGGTCGAACTCAGCTAATTAACCTGTTTGAAGTGGTTGAAGGTAAATGTCTGGTCGATTTGCCCGGTTACGGCTATGCCCAGGTGCCGGAGGAAATGAAACGTAAATGGCAGCGCTCGCTGGCAGAATATCTGCAAAAACGTCAGGCGCTGAAAGGGCTGGTGGTATTGATGGATATTCGCCACCCGCTGAAAGACCTCGATCAGAACATGATTGAATGGGCAGTTCAGAGCCAAATTCCAGTGCTGGTGCTGCTTACCAAAGCCGACAAGCTGGCATCTGGCGCACGTAAAGCGCAACTCACCATGGTGCGTGAGGCCTCGCTGGCGTTCAATGGCGATGTCCAGGTGGAAATGTTCTCTTCACTGAAGAAGATGGGCGTTGATATTGTGCGCAAGAAACTGGATAGCTGGTTTAACGAACTGGAGCCAGCACAGGAAGGCGACGGCGAAGAGAGCGAAGAGTAATTTCGCAGCGGCTTTTGAGAGAAAGCCCAATAAAAAACGCCCCAGTCATAAATGACTGGGGCGGCTAAATATTCAGCCAAATCCGATTACGTGAAGTAAAAGGTCTGAAAGATAGAACATCTTACCTCTGTACCCTACGCGATAAACTCTACCTGATTTTCTGCGCCCTACAAAGGGTTTTTTGTTGCTAACTTTCAGAGTTTGGCATCTTTTTTACTAAGCTCATCACACTTTCACGCGTGCGATGTAGTTTAATTACTAAAAAAATGCTTAGCCGTTAGGCAGTTACAAAACGCGTATCCTGAAGGCCGCTTTGCGACGTGGCTGAACCGATTAAGTAAACTTTTTTCTTATGATGGTGTCAGCGGCTGACATTTGCCGCTGACTGGCAGCATCAGTGTGCCTCATCCCAGTTATCACCGGTTCCAACTTCAACCTGCAACGGCACATCCAGCTTCATGCTGTTTTCCATCAGTGCACGGATGGTCTTTATGGCGCCGTCCACCGCATCGCTGCGGATCTCAAACACCAGTTCATCGTGGACCTGCATAATCATCCGTACAGCATCGTCCTTTTGCTCTAACAGCCAACCATCTACCGCAATCATGGCACGCTTGATGATATCTGCAGCCGTGCCTTGCATTGGGGCGTTGATTGCAGCGCGTTCGGCAGCTTTACGACGGATCGCATTGCTGGAGGTGATATCCGGCAACCATAGACGACGACCATCGAGCGTTTCGACATAGCCTTTTTCGGCTGCTTTTGAACGCGTCTCTTCCATATAGCGCAGCACGCCCGGATAACGTTCAAAGTAGAGGTCCATGTATTTCTTCGCCTCGCCCGCGCCAATATTCAACTGACGTGAAAGGCCAAAAGCGCTCATCCCGTAGATCAGCCCAAAGTTGATGGCTTTAGCACTGCGACGCTGCTCGCCAGAAACCTTACTGAGCGTGACGCCAAACACTTCTGCCGCAGTCGCACGGTGGATGTCTTCCCCTTGTGCAAAGGCCTCCAGCAAGCCTTTATCTTGCGACAGATGCGCCATAATACGCAGCTCAATCTGTGAATAGTCCGCAGCAACAATAATATTGCCCGGCCCAGCAATAAACGCCTGGCGAATACGGCGGCCTTCTTCGTTGCGCACAGGGATATTTTGCAAGTTAGGATCGGTGGAAGAGAGTCGCCCCGTCGCCGTTACCGCCTGATGATAGGACGTATGCACGCGACCCGTTACCGGATTGATCATCTGCGGCAGCTTGTCGGTATAGGTCGATTTTAGCTTGGAGAGACCGCGATGCTCGAGGATGACCTTCGGCAACGGATAATCCAGCGCCAGTTCGGCCAACACTTCTTCACTGGTGGAAGGGGCGCCGCCGGGGGTTTTTTTCGTCGGCTTAATACCCTGCTTTTCAAACAGAATGGTTTGCAGCTGCTTAGGTGATGAGAGATTAAATGGCTCGCCCGCCAGCTCATGAGCCTTTAGCTCCAGTTCCGCCACGCGGGTGGTAAGTTCCTGAGAGTGTTTTGCCAGAATGTTTTGATCAATCAGCACGCCATTGCGTTCAATGCGCGAGATGACCTTTAACAAAGGCATTTCAATCTCTTCAAATACCTTCTTCGGCCCGGCTTCAGGCTCCAGCTTCGCCCACATTTTCAAATGCAGTTGCAGGGTGACATCCGCGTCTTCAGCAGCATAGTGCCCTGCTTGCTCAATGGCGATCTGGTTGAAGGTGAGCTGGTTTTTCCCTTTTCCTGCGATCTCTTCAAAGGTCACCGTTTTATGGTTCAGCCAGCGTGCGGCCAGGCTATCCATATCATGTTTACCTCCCACGCTGTTGAGGCAATAGGACTCCAGCATGGTGTCGAACTTGATGCCGTTCAGCTCAATATCGTAATTCTTCAACACGCCGCGATCATATTTAAGGTTCTGCCCAACCTTTGCCGCTTTGCCATCTTCCAGCAAGGGTTTCAGCTGTTTCATTACGTCGCTACGGTCAAGCTGGTCTGGTGCATCAAGATAATCATGGCCAACCGGTAGATATGCCGCTTCTCCCGGTGCAACGGCAAAAGCAATACCAACAATGTTGGCACTGAGCGTATCCAGTGAATCGGTTTCCAGATCGAAAGCGAACAGCTCGGCGCTTTTCAGCTTCTGCAACCACTCAGCAAATGTCGCCTCATCGAGAATGGTAACGTAGCCATCCGCGGAGAGTACGCTGGTGGTTTCCACTGCAGGTGTGGCAGGCTCATTAAGCTGGGTTTTCTGGGCCTGAATATTGCTCTTTTTACCCTGTAGCCAGGATCCATCCTGCAAATCAGCGATCCAGCGTTTGAATTCAAACCGGCTGAATAACGTTTGCAGTGCGACCACGTCCGGTTCATTGACCGTAAGTTGATCGCAGGTTAGGTCAAGTTCAACGTCAGTTTTGATCGTTGCCAGCTGATAAGAAAGGAAGGCCACTTCACGATTCTGTTCCAGTTTCGCCGCCATGGTTTTCGCACCGCGGAAGGAGAGCTCGGCCACTTTGTCGAGATTATCGTAAATTGATTGCATCCCGCCTAACCCCTGCAGCAAGGCTTGGGCAGTCTTCTCACCCACGCCCGGCACGCCAGGGATGTTATCTGAACTGTCACCCATCATGGCGAGAAAATCGATAATCAATTCCGGTGGCACGCCATATTTTTGCTCAACCTCTTCCGGACCTAGCACGGTATTCGTCATGGTGTTAATCAGCGTAATCGCCGGCGTCACCAGCTGCGCCATGTCTTTATCACCGGTGCTAATCAGTACCGGACGACCCAGTTTTTCCGCCTGCTGTGCCAGCGTACCGATGACGTCATCTGCCTCAACGCCAGATACCGCTAACAGCGGCAGGCCCATCGCTTTCACCATTTCATGCAGAGGCTCAATCTGCGCACGCAGATCATCCGGCATAGGTGGACGATGCGATTTGTAGTGCTCAAATAACTCATCGCGGAAGGTTTTCCCTTTGGCATCGAAGACCACAGCCACATGGCTGGGTTGATACTGCATCAGCAAGCTTTTGAGCATGTTGAGCACACCGTACATGGCGCCAGTTGGCTCGCCCGCACTGTTCGTTAGCGGCGGAAAGGCATGATATGCACGGTATAGATAAGATGAGCCGTCGACCAGAATCAGGGGGTTTTCTGCAATTTGCGCCATAGGTTCGTATTTTCTTCGTTGCGATGATTGAGGGCTATAAGGATGCCACAACCGGAGGAGAATGTTGAATGCGCTCAGAGATGTCAGGATCTTTTTCATCGTTACGCGGGGCCGATCGCAAGGATCGGGTTGTGGATAAGTTTGTGCGTAAAAATCATAACGTATTGTTATTTCCGTTAATTGTAATTATATTTATTTCACAACCTGATTAAAATCAAATGGTTATTTAGTTTTTGCGACTTAACGCACCAAAATGAAAAGACGATCGTCCATGTGGATATTTAGTGAAGGGGAATAATCGAGACGAGAGAATAACAAGGCGATATATAAAATAAAAATGCCGACAATGTCGGCATTTTTATTAGGCTAAATTACTTCTTTTCAACCAGGAACTTCACTACGTTGGCGTAATCGGCAACGAAATTGTCCATTGAGCTGGTGTCTAACCCACCGTTGTTAACCATGTATTTGCCGTTAACAAAGATCGCTGGCACACCTTGAAGATTGACATCCGCAGCGGCTTTCTGTTGCTGAGCAACCAGCGCTTTTACTGCGAAGCTATTCCACGCAGCATCGTAATCTTCAGAAGAAATACCGGCTGCTTTAATAAAGGTCTCTTTCAGGCTCGCTGCATCGGTCACGGTTTGGGTCTTCTGAATACCGTCGAATATCGGTGCAGTTACTTTGCTTTCTACGCCCAGCGCCATTGCAACAGCCCATGCCTGAGTAACGATTGGACCGAATTGGCCACCAAGGAAATCAACGTGGTATTTCGTCACTTTAGTGTCAGCCGGCAGGTTCTTTTTCACTGCATCGCTCACGTGATAAACGCGTTCGAACTGGTAGCAATGCGGGCAGAAGAAGGAGAAGAACTCCAGAACCTGCGGCTCACCTGCCACTGGTTTTGGCAGAGTATTAAACTGCTTACCATCAGTGAACTGTGCCGCTGAGGCGCCAAATGCCAGCATTAGACCTACCAGCGCAAACATGATCTTTTTCATCGTGAAACTATCTCCTGAGTACTTCATTAATATTGCGGGCTAAGCTGCAACGGCGGTTCGTGTAACAGCCTTTCCTGCTCGATAAATAATCCAATCTGCCGGCGCCAAAAATCCTCATCTGTCATCCAGGGAAAGGCGCGCGGAAATGCGGGGTCCTGCCAGCGGCGTACCACCCAGGCCAAATAATAAACCATGCGCATAGCGCGTAAAGGCTCAATCAGTGACAATTCATGTAAATCGAAATCGCCGAATTCATTGTAAGCTTCCAGCAAAATATCCCATTGAATCAACTGTTCCTGACGATCGCCATTGATCAGCATCCATAAATCCTGCACTGCCGGTCCGCTGCGCGCATCATCAAGATCGACAAACATTGGGCCTTCACGCCACAAAATATTGCCTGGATGACAGTCGCCGTGCAACCTGAGCGGCTGCCATTCGGTGTGCCAACGCTGCTGCAGTGTCGCGGCTAGCTTATCAACGGCGGCAAGCAGTGAATCTTTGAGAGAAGTCGGTACTAATGCGCTTTGCTCCAGCTCACAACGCGGGTGAAGTACATACTCTTCCAGTCCAAATGTTGGGCGCTGTTGAAACGGACTTTGTCTGCCAGTTTGATGAATTCGCCCAAGAAAGCGGCCAACCCATTCCATCTGTTCCTCATTGTCAGTTTCATACTGCCGCCCACCCAAGCTGGGGAAGACCGCGTACATAAATCCGGCATGATGATTAAGCGTGCTCCCCTTGAGGCTCAGCGGTGCGGCTACCGGCACTTCATCGGCCAACAGATCATGAGTGAATTGATGTTCTTCAAGGATTTGTTGTTCACTCCAGCGCTGCGGACGATAAAATTTCGCCACGTAGCGTCGCTTCTCATCATCGCTAAATTGATAGACGCGGTTTTCGTAGCTGTTGAGGGCTGTTAAGCCTGATTCGACACGCAGACCCGCGTCCCAAAGAGCATCTAGAATGACATCGGGATTCAGCGTCTGGAAATTAAAGGCGGCTTCGCTCATCATTTTGCCTGTGTGTTACCTTTGCTATTAATGCGCAAGGATAACACTACTCATCATCCTTAATCACACCGCGTGCTCGTAATAGCGCGGTTTTGAAGTCCACTTCATAATCCTTTTTTAGTCCGGGGATCTCTGCATCACTACCTGCTTCTCGCATTTTGAGATGGTAAATCAATACATCATCCGTTAATTCACTTAATGGGCCACTGAAACCAGATTCTTGCGCCAGTTTTTGTAAAAATGCCAACAAGTTGAGATCGGAATCCTTTTGCCATGCAGGCTGCAGGAGTTCAAGCAGTTCATTTAGACGGTGGTATTTCATCATGGATTCCTTTATGCAAGTGGTACGCTGCCGCTATGTAAGTATCGTCCAGAATGAAGCAAGGAGACGAAGATGACAGCATTTACCGGCGTGATCCTCGCAGGTGGGCAAGGCAACCGTATGGGTGGACAGGATAAAGGGTTGCTGGTGCTACAGGGACAACCGCTTTATCAGCACGTTTTGCGGAAATTGCGACCGCAGGTCAATATTGTGTTGATAAGTGCCAACCGTAACATTGATCGCTATCAGGCAAGTGGTTGTCAGGTTGTTACAGATTCAATGCCGGATTATCCCGGACCGCTGGCCGGCATGCTCAGCGGACTGCGCCACAGTAAAACTGAATGGGTGGCTTTCTCTGCTTGTGATACCCCGTGGCTTCCACACGATTTTGTTGATCGTTTATGGCAGCAACGAGGGACAGCACCTGCGGTGTGGGTGAAATCTTCACAGCGCGACCACCCCGCTTTGGCACTGGTCAATTGCTCGCTAGCGGATGAGCTTGAGGCCTGGCTGCTGCGCGGTGAGCGACGTCTCATGCAGTTTTTACGTGAGCATGGTGGACATCCAGTTGAATTTTTAGACCCAGAATCATCCTTCCGTAATATTAATACGCCGGACGATTTAGCAAATGAGGAAACTTTGCCATGAACGTGCCCTTGCTGGCATTTACTGCCTGGAGCGGAACCGGGAAAACCACACTCCTTGAAAAAGTCATTCCGCTGCTAAAGGCGCAAGGGATACGATCGGGATTGATTAAGCATACGCATCATCAAATGGATATTGATACGCCGGGAAAAGACAGCTATTTGCTGCGCAAGGCTGGAGCGGATCAGGTTATTGTCGCCAGTAATCAGCGATGGGCTTTGATGTCTGAAACGCCTAATCAGCCACTTAATCTCGTGGCATTAGCATCCAGAATGGAGCTTTCAACGCTGGATTTGGTACTGGTCGAAGGTTTCAAAGATGAGCCGGTACCTAAAATTGCGCTTTGGCGGCGTGGTGTTAAGGGAGAGATTGAAGATTTACTCGATAGTCATGTGATCGCAATCGCCACTGACGAAGATTTAGAGATCAAATTGCCTCTTTTAGATATTAACCAGCCGCAAAGGGTTGCTGATTTTATTGTTGAATGGCTGAAATAATATGGAGGTAGATGTTGTTTTAGCTGGTTTTGCTATTCACTGGACGTAAAAAAGCCCCGAACTTTCGTTCGGGGCTTCTTCACCTAATTGATGCCTGGCAGTTCCCTACTCTCGCATGGGGAGGCCCCACACTACCATCGGCGCTACGGCGTTTCACTTCTGAGTTCGGCATGGGGTCAGGTGGGACCACCGCGCTAAAGCCGCCAGGCAAATTCTGTTTCGTTCACGAAGCCCTGTCAGGCACCGCAAACCAATCCATAAACAAGCTGAAAATCTCTGGTCTCTCTCACCAAAACGCCTCTGGCGTTGTAAGGTTAAGCCTCACGGGTCATTAGTACCGGTTAGCTCAACGCATCGCTGCGCTTACACACCCGGCCTATCAACGTCGTAGTCTTCAACGTCCCTTCAGGACTCTCAAGGAGTCAGGGAGAACTCATCTCGGGGCAAGTTTCGTGCTTAGATGCTTTCAGCACTTATCTTTTCCGCACTTAGCTACCGGGCAGTGCCATTGGCATGACAACCCGAACACCAGTGGTGCGTTCACTCCGGTCCTCTCGTACTAGGAGCAACCCCCCTCAATTCTCCAGCGCCCACGGCAGATAGGGACCGAACTGTCTCACGACGTTCTAAACCCAGCTCGCGTACCACTTTAAACGGCGAACAGCCGTACCCTTGGGACCTACTTCAGCCCCAGGATGTGATGAGCCGACATCGAGGTGCCAAACACCGCCGTCGATATGAACTCTTGGGCGGTATCAGCCTGTTATCCCCGGAGTACCTTTTATCCGTTGAGCGATGGCCCTTCCATTCAGAACCACCGGATCACTATGACCTGCTTTCGCACCTGCTCGAGCCGTCACTCTCGCAGTCAAGCTGGCTTATGCCATTGCACTAACCTCCTGATGTCCGACCAGGATTAGCCAACCTTCGTGCTCCTCCGTTACTCTTTGGGAGGAGACCGCCCCAGTCAAACTACCCACCAGACACTGTCCGCAGCCCGGATTACGGGCCTACGTTAGAACATCAAACATTAAAGGGTGGTATTTCAAGGTTGGCTCCACGCAGACTGGCGTCCACGCTTCAAAGCCTCCCACCTATCCTACACATCAAGGCTCAATGTTCAGTGTCAAGCTATAGTAAAGGTTCACGGGGTCTTTCCGTCTTGCCGCGGGTACACTGCATCTTCACAGCGATTTCAATTTCACTGAGTCTCGGGTGGAGACAGCCTGGCCATCATTACGCCATTCGTGCAGGTCGGAACTTACCCGACAAGGAATTTCGCTACCTTAGGACCGTTATAGTTACGGCCGCCGTTTACCGGGGCTTCGATCAAGAGCTTCTCCTTACGGATAACCCCATCAATTAACCTTCCGGCACCGGGCAGGCGTCACACCGTATACGTCCACTTTCGTGTTTGCACAGTGCTGTGTTTTTAATAAACAGTTGCAGCCAGCTGGTATCTTCGACTGGCTTCAGCTCCGGGAGCAAGTCCCTTCACCTACGCGCCAGCGTGCCTTCTCCCGAAGTTACGGCACCATTTTGCCTAGTTCCTTCACCCGAGTTCTCTCAAGCGCCTTGGTATTCTCTACCTGACCACCTGTGTCGGTTTGGGGTACGATTTCGTGTTACCTGGAGCTTAGAGGCTTTTCCTGGAAGCAGGGCATCAGTTACTTCACCACCGTGGTGGCTCGTCGTCACGCCTCAGCCTTAAGACACCCCGGATTTACCAAAGGTGTCAGCCTACACGCTTAAACCGGGACAACCGTCGCCCGGATAACCTAGCCTTCTCCGTCCCCCCTTCGCAGTAACACCAAGTGCAGGAATATTAACCTGCTTCCCATCGACTACGCTTTTCAGCCTCGCCTTAGGGGTCGACTCACCCTGCTCCGATTAACGTTGAACAGGAACCCTTGGTCTTCCGGCGAGCGGGCTTTTCACCCGCTTTATCGTTACTTATGTCAGCATTCGCACTTCTGATACCTCCAGCAACCCTCACAGGCCACCTTCAACGGCTTACAGAACGCTCCCCTACCCAACAACGTATACGCGTCGCTGCCGCAGCTTCGGTGCATGGTTTAGCCCCGTTACATCTTCCGCGCAGGCCGACTCGACCAGTGAGCTATTACGCTTTCTTTAAATGATGGCTGCTTCTAAGCCAACATCCTGGCTGTCTGTGCCTTCCCACATCGTTTCCCACTTAACCATGACTTTGGGACCTTAGCTGGCGGTCTGGGTTGTTTCCCTCTTCACGACGGACGTTAGCACCCGCCGTGTGTCTCCCGTGATAACATTCTCCGGTATTCGCAGTTTGCATCGGGTTGGTAAGCCGGGATGGCCCCCTAGCCGAAACAGTGCTCTACCCCCGGAGATGAGTTCACGAGGCGCTACCTAAATAGCTTTCGGGGAGAACCAGCTATCTCCCGGTTTGATTGGCCTTTCACCCCCAGCCACAAGTCATCCGCTAATTTTTCAACATTAGTCGGTTCGGTCCTCCAGTTAGTGTTACCCAACCTTCAACCTGCCCATGGCTAGATCACCGGGTTTCGGGTCTATACCCTGCAACTTAACGCCCAGTTAAGACTCGGTTTCCCTGCGGCTCCCCTATACGGTTAACCTTGCTACAGAATATAAGTCGCTGACCCATTATACAAAAGGTACGCAGTCACCCCATAAATGAGGCTCCCACTGCTTGTACGTACACGGTTTCAGGTTCTGTTTCACTCCCCTCGCCGGGGTTCTTTTCGCCTTTCCCTCACGGTACTGGTTCACTATCGGTCAGTCAGGAGTATTTAGCCTTGGAGGATGGTCCCCCCATATTCAGACAGGATACCACGTGTCCCGCCCTACTCTTCGAACTCACAGAATGTGCACTTTCGTGTACGGGACTATCACCCGGTGTCGTGCGACTTTCCAGACGCTTCCACTAATACACAAACTGATTCAGGTTCTGGGCTGCTCCCCGTTCGCTCGCCGCTACTGGGGGAATCTCGGTTGATTTCTTTTCCTCCGGGTACTTAGATGTTTCAGTTCCCCGGGTTCGCCTCGCAACACTATGTATTCATGTTGCGATGATGCACTGAGTGCACCGGGTTTCCCCATTCGGACATCGTCGGCTGTAGCGGTTCATATCACCTTACCGACGCTTTACGCAGATTAGCACGTCCTTCATCGCCTCTGACTGCCAGGGCATCCACCGTGTACGCTTAGTCGCTTAACCTCACAACCCACAGGCGTTTTGCAACGCTGCAGACTGCAAGCATTTGAGAGACTCGAACATGTTGTTATTCATTTCTTATTACGGAGAAATGAACCAACACGTCGTTTCAATTTTCAGCTTGTTCCGGATTGTTAAAGAGCAGTATCTCAAACATGACGGTTACGTCAGTTTTGAGATACGTCGTGGAGACACCTTTCACCTGTCACCAAGCAAGTGGCGTCCCCTAGGGGATTCGAACCCCTGTTGCCGCCGTGAAAGGGCGGAGTCCTAACCGCTAGACGAAGGGGACACGGTAGTGTCACGACTTCGCAGCCGTCTTGCTCATTACTTTTCTATCAGACAATCTGTGTGAGCACTGCGCGGGAAGGTATCTTCAGGTAAGGAGGTGATCCAACCGCAGGTTCCCCTACGGTTACCTTGTTACGACTTCACCCCAGTCATGAATCACAAAGTGGTAAGCGCCCTCCCGAAGGTTAAGCTACCTACTTCTTTTGCAACCCACTCCCATGGTGTGACGGGCGGTGTGTACAAGGCCCGGGAACGTATTCACCGTAGCATTCTGATCTACGATTACTAGCGATTCCGACTTCACGGAGTCGAGTTGCAGACTCCGATCCGGACTACGACGCACTTTATGAGGTCCGCTTGCTCTCGCGAGGTCGCTTCTCTTTGTATGCGCCATTGTAGCACGTGTGTAGCCCTACTCGTAAGGGCCATGATGACTTGACGTCATCCCCACCTTCCTCCAGTTTATCACTGGCAGTCTCCTTTGAGTTCCCGGCATTACCCGCTGGCAACAAAGGATAAGGGTTGCGCTCGTTGCGGGACTTAACCCAACATTTCACAACACGAGCTGACGACAGCCATGCAGCACCTGTCTCAGCGTTCCCGAAGGCACCAAAGCATCTCTGCTAAGTTCGCTGGATGTCAAGAGTAGGTAAGGTTCTTCGCGTTGCATCGAATTAAACCACATGCTCCACCGCTTGTGCGGGCCCCCGTCAATTCATTTGAGTTTTAACCTTGCGGCCGTACTCCCCAGGCGGTCGACTTAACGCGTTAGCTCCGGAAGCCACTCCTCAAGGGAACAACCTCCAAGTCGACATCGTTTACGGCGTGGACTACCAGGGTATCTAATCCTGTTTGCTCCCCACGCTTTCGCACCTGAGCGTCAGTCTTTGTCCAGGGGGCCGCCTTCGCCACCGGTATTCCTCCAGATCTCTACGCATTTCACCGCTACACCTGGAATTCTACCCCCCTCTACAAGACTCTAGCCTGCCAGTTTCGAATGCAGTTCCCAGGTTAAGCCCGGGGATTTCACATCCGACTTGACAGACCGCCTGCGTGCGCTTTACGCCCAGTAATTCCGATTAACGCTTGCACCCTCCGTATTACCGCGGCTGCTGGCACGGAGTTAGCCGGTGCTTCTTCTGCGGGTAACGTCAATCGGTGAGGTTATTAACCTCACCGCCTTCCTCCCCGCTGAAAGTACTTTACAACCCGAAGGCCTTCTTCATACACGCGGCATGGCTGCATCAGGCTTGCGCCCATTGTGCAATATTCCCCACTGCTGCCTCCCGTAGGAGTCTGGACCGTGTCTCAGTTCCAGTGTGGCTGGTCATCCTCTCAGACCAGCTAGGGATCGTCGCCTAGGTGAGCCATTACCCCACCTACTAGCTAATCCCATCTGGGCACATCCGATGGTGTGAGGCCCGAAGGTCCCCCACTTTGGTCTTGCGACGTTATGCGGTATTAGCTACCGTTTCCAGTAGTTATCCCCCTCCATCGGGCAGTTTCCCAGACATTACTCACCCGTCCGCCACTCGTCACCCGAGAGCAAGCTCTCTGTGCTACCGTCCGACTTGCATGTGTTAGGCCTGCCGCCAGCGTTCAATCTGAGCCATGATCAAACTCTTCAATTTAAGTTTGATTTGCTGCAACACGTGCAGCGATGCTCATCTGTAAAACGTCATAATGAATTTCATTATGTGTTCACTCGTGAGGCTTTGATATTTTGTTGCGTCCAAAGACGCTGATATCAATCCTGCGAGTGCCCACACAGATTGTCTGATAAATTGTTAAAGAGCGTTGCGAGCAGCGGGTTAACCGCCTGTCGCGAGGTGGCGTATATTACGCTTTCCCTCTTCAGAGTCAAACACTTTTTTCAGCGCTTTCATCCGGCGGGATGAATTTCTTCACTCCCTGCTGAGCCGCCTGCGTTGCCGCTTTGCCGTCTCAGTGGTGGCGCATTATAGGGAGTTATTCGGAGCTGACAAGCATTTCCTGTAAAAAAATAACTGAGCGCCTCTTTTTTAAACGAACGCGTTAAAAACAGACATTTCTCGCTGAAGAATCAGTCAAAATCGCCAATGCAGTGACATAAATCAGCGCCACCACCATAAACTCCAATGCTATTCTGTTTAGCCAAATGCAATTAACTTTGTTGTAGGCTGACAATTATTAGAGAAGGATTTTCAATGATTCGCTCCGCGCGCAGTATGGCCGGTTTG
Organism: Candidatus Pantoea floridensis; assembly: GCF_900215435.1. Classification (NCBI taxonomy): domain Bacteria; kingdom Pseudomonadati; phylum Pseudomonadota; class Gammaproteobacteria; order Enterobacterales; family Erwiniaceae; genus Pantoea; species Candidatus Pantoea floridensis. The sequence continues at coordinate 1,936,440 of NZ_OCMY01000001.1, read as the reverse complement.
CCCTGGATCGCCGCCATGGCGTTTTTCATGCAAGCCCTCGACGCCACCATCCTTAATACTGCGCTTCCCGCTATTGCCACCAGCCTTGAACGCTCTCCACTCGCCATGCAATCCGCCATCATCAGTTACACGTTAACGGTAGCGATGCTGATCCCGGTAAGTGGCTGGCTGGCCGATCGCTACGGCACACGCAAAATCTTCATTCTTGCCGTTTCGCTGTTTACCTTGGGTTCACTGGCTTGTGCCTTATCTGGCTCACTGAGCATGTTGGTGATTTCACGCGTGATACAAGGGATTGGCGGAGCAATGATGATGCCCGTCGCGCGCCTGGCACTGCTGCGTGCTTATCCGCGTAGCGAACTGCTACCCGTTTTGAACTTCGTCACTATGCCGGGTTTAGTTGGACCGATTCTCGGCCCGATGCTCGGTGGCTTGCTGGTAACCTACGCCAGCTGGCACTGGATATTCCTGATCAACATTCCCATCGGCATCGCAGGCATCTTTTATGCGCGTAAATATATGCCAGACTTCACCACGCCAAAACGTCGCTTTGATTTTTTAGGCTTCCTGCTGTTTGGTTTGGGCCTTGTGCTGATTTCCGTTGGCATCGAACTGTTTGGCGAGCGCGTCGTGTTGCCATGGCAAGCCGTATTGGTGTTAGTAAGCGGTATTGTGTTACTGCTTCTTTATATTGTGCATGCACGGCGTCATGCAGCACCGCTGATCAATCTTCCCATGTTCAAAACCCGCACCTTCTCGGTCGGCATCCTTGGCAATATTGCCTCACGTCTGGGTACAGGTTGTATCCCCTTCCTGATGCCGCTGATGTTACAGGTGGGCTTTGGTTATCCTGCGATAATCGCAGGATGCATGATGGGACCAACCGCGATTGGCGCAATACTGGCTAAATCCACGGTGACGCAAGTGCTTCGGCGTCTCGGTTATCGCCGTACGTTGGTTGGCATCACAATGATTATCGGTGTACTCATCGCGACGTTCTCATTGCAATCACCGGGCGGGAGCGTAGTTATGCTGCTGGCAGCGCTATTGATTTTGGGTATGGCGATGTCGACACAGTTCACCGCAATGAACACCATAACGCTCGCAGATTTGAATGATGAGAACGCCAGCGGGGGGAACAGTGTGCTGGCAGTCACGCAGCAGCTGTCGATCAGCTTTGGTGTGGCAGTTAGCGCCGCAGTGCTGCGTTTTTATCAGGATTTCGAGACGACCACCGTGCAGCAATTCCACGCCACCTTCCTAACGATGGGCGTTGTCACCGTGTTGTCGGCCTTTACCTTTATGATGTTGCGTCCAGGCGATGGCCGAAATCTCATCGCCAACCGCGAGAAAAAGAAAAAAGCGGTTTAAACCGAACCACGTTCTACCAGCTCCGGCGTCAGCACCAGCGTTTGCTGACTGGCGTCGGGATCGCTCATGCGATGTATCAAGGTATCAATCGCCAGTTCGCCGAGCTCATCTTTCGGTTGATGGACGGTGCTGAGCGGCGGCGTCAGGTAACGCGCCAGCTCGATGTTGTCATAGCCCATCACCGCAATATCCTGCGGCACACGCAATCCAGCCTGAAACAAGGCGTGATAGACGCCAACGGCCATCGCATCGTTGCTGGTAAAGACCGCTTCAGGCAACGAATCTAAAGTCAGTAATTGATTCATGGCGTTAAAACCGCCCTGAAACTCAAAATCACCATCAACGACATAGCCCGGCGGTACCAACAACCCGCTATTAACCATCGCTTTATGGAAACCCTCAAGACGCAAACGCGCCGGGGTTTTATCCTGTGGACCCGCAATACACGCGATGCGCGTATAGCCGCGATCGATCAGATGCTGGGTAGCCAGTTCGCCGCCGAGCAGGGCGTTATCCTGAATGATGTCACCCCGTCCTTCAAACGGTGCCCAGTCCATCATCACCATCGGCACCGACGGATAACGATTGAGGATCTCCGCTGAAGGCAGATGCGTTTCGGTACACATCATTAGCAAACCATCGACACGCTTTTGCATCAGCGTTTCGAGGCTGCGGTTCATGCGTTCTTCATCACCTTCGGTATTGCACAGAATCAGGCTATAGCCGCGTTCGTAACAGCTGTTTTCCACGCCGCGCACCACTTCGGAGTAAAACGGGTTGCTGCTGGCGGTCAGCAACATGCCAATGGTGCGCGTTTGCTTAATCTTCAGGCTGCGCGCCAGCGCGGACGGCGCATAGTTGAGTTCGCGAATCGCCTGATCGACCTTTTCCCGCACCTGTTCGCTAACAAAGCGATTGTTATTGATGACGTGCGAAACGGTGGAGGTCGAGACGCCCGCCAGGCGGGCGACATCTTTCATGGTAGCCAAGCGCTTAGCCCTGTTGTTGCAGGAAGGCGTCGATCTCAGTGCGCCACGGCACTGAGGGCTGCGCGCCCGGACGCGTCACCGCAATCGCCGCGGCGGCATGGGCGAAACGCACGGCATCATGCATCGCCACACCTTCCAGACGCGCGGTGATAAACGCACCGTTAAAAGTATCGCCCGCAGCGATGGTATCGATGGCCTGCACGCTGAAGCCCGGAATACGCACGCCGTTTCCTTGTTCACTCAGCCACACGCCGCGACGGCCTAACGTGATTAACACCGTAGCAATACCTTTGGCATGCAATGCCTGCGCGGCACGCGCTGCGTCTTCATCGTTCTTTACCGCGATGCCGGTGAGAATTTCTGCTTCGGTTTCATTTGGCGTGATGATGTCAATCAATCCGAGCAGCTCATTAGAAAGCTGTGTAGCCGGCGCGGGATTGAGAATGACCTGGGTATGCTGCTCACGGGCAATTTTCGCCGCCGCCAGTACGCTTTCCAGCGGTGATTCCAGCTGCATCAGTAACGCATCGGCATCGGCAATTACCCGCTGATGGTGTGCAACGCGAGCCGGCGTCAGCGCTGCATTGGCGCCGGAATAAATGCCGATATTATTTTCGCCTTCGCCATTCACGAAGATCATCGCTACACCGGTGGCTTCTTCCGCAACGATTTCGACCGGCGCAGTATCAATGCGATCCTGCTGCAGCTGCTGACGAATGCGTGCGCCAATATCATCGGCACCGACGCAGGCAATAAAGGCAATGTCAGCACCGGCACGGCCAGCGGCCACCGCCTGATTGGCCCCTTTGCCGCCAAAGGCAATTTGATACTGTTTCCCGATCACCGTTTCGCCCGGACGTGGAAAGTGGGTGAGGTTAAGGATGTGATCGGCATTAATGCTGCCGAGAACGGCCAGTTTTGCGCGTTTGCTCATTGGGATTCATCCAGAAAGATGCGCCACCGGGAAGGTGGCGCGTTGCCCTGCTTTTCTTTACTTATTATTTAGTCACCAGCTTCAGGTCAACCGGGTTCACCGACTGCACCTTCTCGCCTTTCAGTACTTTATCGGCGGTCTGCACGCCAATCACGCCAATTTTGTCTGGCATCTGTGCCACAGTAGCGGTCAGTTTACCCGATTCTACCGCTTTCACGCCGTCAGCAGTGCCATCGAAGCCCACCACCAGCACGTCGGTTTTACCGGCCGTTTGCAGCGCACGCAGCGCGCCCAGCGCCATTTCGTCATTCTGTGCGAACACCGCCTGCACATCCGGATGGCCCTGCAGCAGGTTCTGCATGACGTTCAAACCTTTAGTACGGTCAAAGTCAGCAGGCTGGCTCGCCAGGATGTTGAATTTGTGCGCATCTGCCGCTTGTTTAAAGCCTTCGCCACGCTCGCGCGCCGCAGACGTACCGGCAATGCCCTGCAGTTCAATGATTTTCGCGCCATCGCCCAGCTTTTTAGCGATGAAGTCACCGGCCATTTTGCCGCCGAAACGGTTGTCAGAAGCAACGTGGCTCACCACGGTACCTTGCGCAGCAACACGGTCCAGAGTGATCACCGGAATGTTCGCCTGGTTCGCCATTTTCACCGCGTTGCCTACCGCATCAGAATCGGTTGGGTTGATCAGCAGCAGCTTGGTGCCGCGTACGGTCAGATCCTGCACGTTCGCCAGCTCTTTCGCCGGGTTGTTCTGCGAATCCAGCACGACAAGGTTATAACCCAGTTGATCAGCTTCTTTCTGTGCGCCATCTTTCAGTGACACAAAGAACGGATTATTCAGGGTTGAAACCACCAGAGCAATGGTGTCCTTGGCCATTGCGCCAGCACTGAGGGTGGCGCCAAGAATGACGGCCAATGCAGTTAACTTTTTCATTTTTAAATCCTGTGTGAAGGTCAGAGTTATTTACTGCTTTTGTTATCCACCAGCACCGCTAGCAGAATGACGACGGCTTTAACAATCATTTGGTAGTAAGACGATACGCCCATCAGATTCAGGCCGTTATTCAGGAAGCCGAGGATCAGCGCACCAATCAGCGTGCCCATGATGCGGCCTTTACCGCCCGCCAGGCTGGTGCCGCCCAGCACCACCGCGGCAATGGCATCCAGTTCATAACCGGTACCCGCCGTGGGTTGTGCGGAAGAGAGGCGTGCCACTTCGATAGTGCCTGCCAATGCCGCCAGCAGGCCGCACAGCGAATAGACGATGATTTTGACGCGGTTAACGCTGATACCGGATAAGCGTGTAGCCGCTTCGTTACCGCCCAGCGCGTAGATGTAACGTCCGAGGCGCGTGTGATGCAGCATGTACCACGCGAGTGCAAATACCACTGCCATCAGCCAAACCGGCGTTGGGATGCCCAGCGGGCGGCCAATACCGAACCAGCCGAACAGATCGGCGTTATCGTTGAAACCGGTATTGATTGGGCTGCCGTTGGTATAAACCATAGTGACGCCGCGCAGCAGCAGCATCATCACCAGCGTGGCGATAAAAGCCTGCACCTTGCCGCGTGCGACTATTACACCGGTAACAGCGCCAATTGCCGCGCCGAGCGCCAGCGAAGCCGCTACGGCGACCAGCGCATTCACTTCTAATCCGACAATTGATGCCGCTACCGCGCCCGTCAGCGCCAGCAGCGATCCCACCGACAAATCAATGCCTGAAGTCAGAATCACCAGCGTCATCCCCACCGCCATGATGGCGTTGACCGACGTCTGCTGCAGAATGTTGAACATATTCGGCAGCGTAAAGAAATTTGGGCTCTGGCTGGCGACCACGGCGATCAGCACGATCAACGCAATCAGGGATTTCTGCTCCAGCAGCCAGGCTTTGCTGAACCAGCGGCGGCTGGCGGGTAGGGTTTGGGTGCTCATACAACTAACTCCTCGCTGTGTTGCTTACCGACTGCCGCTGCCATCAGGGATTCCTGGGTAGCCTGCTCGCGGGAAAATTCGCCACTCAGATGGCCTTCATGCATCACCACGATGCGATCGCTCATGCCCAACACTTCCGGCATTTCTGACGACACCAAAATGATGCTCAGCCCTTCGGCTTTAAACTGGTTAATTAACTGATAGATCTCTTTTTTCGCCCCAACGTCGACGCCGCGTGTTGGCTCATCAAGAATCAGCACATCGGGGCGTGTCATCAGACCGCGCGCAATCGCTACTTTCTGCTGATTACCACCGGACAGCAGCCCAATCGGCTGCTCCATGGAGGGGGTTTTAACGTTGAACAGGCGGATAAAATCGCCCACCGCCAGCTGCTCATCGCTGTGCCGGAGATTGCCCGCGCCGGTACTGAAATAGCGCAGCGCGGTCAGCGACATGTTCTCTTTCACCGACATGCCGAGCACCAGGCCATCGCGCTTGCGGTCTTCGGAGATATAGACGATGCCGTTCGCTAAGCCATCCTGCGGTGAGCGGGTCACGATCTCACGTCCATTCAGCGTGACTTTGCCTTTGCTGCGTGGCAGCGCGCCGTACAGCACTTTCATCAGTTCAGTGCGGCCCGCGCCCATCAGGCCGGATACGCCAAGAATTTCTCCTTTGCGCAGCGTAAAGCTGACGTTATCAACGCCCGGCCCGCTCAGGTTTTCGACTTTTAAACGGATCTCGCCGGGTTGTTGATCAATGCGTGGATATTGATCTTCCAGTTTGCGCCCCACCATCATCTCGATCAGGCTCTCTTCGCGGAGATCGCTGACCGCGCGCTCGGCAATAAACTGCCCGTCGCGGAACACGGTGACGTCATCGCAAATCTCGAAGATCTCTTTCATGCGGTGCGAGATATAGACAATGCCGCAGCCCTGCGCTTTTAGTTCGTTGATCACGCGGAACAGCGACAGCGTTTCGGTATCGGTGAGCGCATCGGTCGGTTCATCCATAATGATGACTTTTGACTCGAAGCTAAGCACTTTCGCGATCTCAACCATCTGCTGATCGCCAATCGACAAATCGCCCACCAGCTTGTGGCTGCTGAAGCGCAGATTAAGGCGTTGTAACAGTCCATCCGCTGCGGCATACATCTTTTTCCATTCGATGCGGCCAAAGCGGTTAACAAATTCACGACCAAGGAAAATATTTTCGGCGACGGTCAGCTGCGGAATCAGGTTCAGTTCCTGATGGATAATACCAATGCCCGCTTCCTGCGAAGCTTTAGGGCCCGAGAACGCCACATCCTTACCCAGCCACTGCATGGAGCCAGCGTCCATGCTGTAAATGCCGGTCAGCACTTTCATCATGGTAGATTTACCGGCACCGTTTTCGCCCACCAGCGCCATCACGCGGCCAGGATAGACGGCAAGCGAGGCGCCATTCAGCGCTTTCACGCCAGGAAACGACTTTTCAATCCCTTTGAGTTGCAATAACGGTTGCATAACGGCCTCAGAAGGTCACGCCAGCGCTCAGAATGACATTCGCATACGGAGAACACTCTCCGCTGCGAATGACCGCCTGACTACGCTGTGTCTGTTGTTTGAATTGTTCATGGCTGGTGTAACGGATGGTGATGACATTCCCCTGGTGCCGTTGCAAGGCTTCGAGCACGGCGAGCAGTGCGCTGTGGAGCGGCGGATTATGCTGTTTAATCTCCTCCGCCATCAGGGCGCTTTCGACCTGCATCTCCTGCGTGATAACGTCGACCACCTGTAAAAATTCGGGCGTACCCGGCGTTAATGCCAGATCGATGCGCTGTGGACCGGCCGGAATCGGCAATCCTGCATCTGCAATCGTCAGCGTATCGGTGTGCCCCAGGCGGGCAATCACATGAGAGACTTCAGCGTTTAACAAGCGACCTTTTTTCATTTCTTCCACTCCACAGCGAAACGTTTCGCTGATCGGGAGTGTATAAAATGCGCGCGGCAACTCAATGACGACATCACGGAAATGTGATCGCCATCGAAACGTTTCGCTTGTGCCAGCGGGAATTTGAGTTTGGTGGGATGGCGGAGCCGCTTACACGGCCCCGGGGAGGAAATTATGGCAGTTTACGTACCTGTTTCACGTCCAGTTCGATCGCGTTGAAATCCTTATCCAGTTCACCGGTCAGCTCCACCTGATCCTTCGGTGTGATGGTCAAACCGTTCCAGCGTTTATGATCGATTTCGACCTTCATGGTGCCAGTAGCATCGCGGAACTGATAATCCTCATCACCAATTTGCTTCTCCAGCGTACCGCGTACGGTAATCCAGCTATCGTCTTTCATCTCTTCGGCCTGTTTTACCGTGACGATGCTAGTGTTATCGGCTTTGAAACCACCAGACTTGACCTGTGCCGTTGGTGCAGTGGGATCCACAAAACCCCCTTGCTGCGCAGCAAGAACCGGCGTAGCAGCCAGCGCGACAATCGCGAATAAAGCAGCAGATTTTTTCATTTCTCACCTCGTTTCCATGAATGTGTTGGTTTACATGCGCTATTTCACCATAAGGTTCTTAACAGGATCTTAAGAGAACGCTTTGCGCGTACATTCCTGAAAAATAGCCTATTTGCCGCGATTTTCGCTGTACAAGAAAGAATGTGCTTCGTATAACTCCGCTTAACAGAAGGAGAAGTTATGCGCATTTTATTGATAGAAGATGACGCCCTGATTGGCGACGGTTTGAAGGTTGGCCTCACCAAACTCGGCTTCAGCGTCGACTGGTTTGTCTCGGGGGAAAGCGGATTTCAGGCCCTAACCGCCGCGCCCTGGGATGCGGTAGTGCTGGATCTGTCGCTGCCGGAACGCGATGGTTTAGACATCCTGCGTCAATGGCGCCAGCAAGGACACGATGTGCCGGTGCTGATTCTCACGGCGCGCGATGCGCTCGATCAGCGCGTGCAAGGATTGCAGCTCGGCGCCGACGATTACCTGTGCAAGCCGTTTGCGCTAACAGAAGTAGCCGCACGTTTGCAGGCGCTGATCCGTCGTCGTCATGGACAGCTGCAGCCAGAGCTTAAACACGGCAAGGTTACCCTGGCACCCGGCAGCCACAGCGTAATGTGCGATGGCGAAGCCGTCAGCCTGAAGAGTCGGGAACTGGCGCTGTTGGAGCTCTTTCTGCGTAATCCTGGCCGCGTGCTAACGCGCAGCCAGCTGGAAGAAAAACTGTATAGCTGGGATGAAGATGTCTCCAGCAATGCGGTGGAAGTCCATATTCATCATCTGCGTAAAAAACTCGGCAGCCAGTTTATTCGTACCGTGCATGGCGTGGGCTATACGCTGGGAGCGGTGGAATGAGTCTGTTCCTGCGCCTCGCCATCGGCTTTGTCGTGCTGATCCTCTTGTGCGGCGGACTTGCCGGCCTCAGCGCCTGGCAGCAAACCCGCGATACGGTGAACGAGCTGTTTGATACGCAGCAAATGCTGTTCGCAAAGCGCCTGATCGCGCTCGATCCCACCTCGCGGCAAGACGTTACGCTGCCAAAAACCAAATCTATCCTGCGTCATCATCGGGGCGATCAGGATGATGATGCACTGGCATTTGCCATTTACAGCGCCGAGGGCAAGCCGCTGTTGAACGATGGCGAAAACGGTCGCGATTTGCAGTTTGATCATCAGCGCGATGGTTTTGTCGATGGCCACCTGCGCGACGATAAAGACAGCTGGCGCTTAGTGTGGCTTACCTCTGCCGATAAACGCTATCGCGTGGTGGTGGGTCAGGAGTGGGAATATCGCGATGATATGACGCGCGATTTGGCACTCAGCAGCTTGTTACCCTGGCTGATCGCCATGCCTTTTATGCTGCTGTTTTTGCTGGCGCTGGTGTGGTTTGAGCTGCGTCCATTGAAACGCCTTACCGCATCGCTGCATCAGCGTGCGCCGGATGATGCTAAACCGCTGCCGGACGCGCGCCTGCCCAATGAGGTGAAACCGCTGGTGGTAGCGCTGAATGGTTTGTTTAACCGCATGGCACAGCTGGTACAACGTGAACGCCGCTTTACCTCCGATGCCGCCCATGAGCTGCGTAGCCCGCTGGCGGCGCTGCGCGTACAGAGCGAAGTGATTCAGCTGGCCGATGATGATGAAACGATGCGCAAACGCGCCATTCAGCAGCTGGATAGCGGCATCGTGCGCGCCACGCGCTTGGTGGATCAGCTACTGACGCTTTCACGCGTCGAGGCTGACGATCTGCGCAGCGAATTTCAACCGGTCGCTTTGGCGCCGCTGCTGCAAAATCTGCTGGCGGAGCATTTCCCGCAGGCGGAACAGCAGCATACCGATTTAGTATTTACTCACCACGCCGAACCGGTGATGAACGGTCATCCGCTGTTGCTGAATTTAATGGTGCGTAATCTGCTGGATAACGCGCTGCGCTACTCACCTTCGGGCAGCATCATCAATGTGCAGCTTAATGCGCGCGCCATTACCGTTGACGATAACGGACCTGGCGTCAGCGAAGAACAACTGGCGAGGCTGGGTGAACGCTTCTGGCGACCGCCGGGACAGACACAAACCGGCAGTGGATTGGGGCTTTCCATTGTGAAGAATATTGCCCAGCTGCACGGCATTCGATTGCAGTTCAGCCAGCGCGTCAGCGGAGGATTGCGCGTCACCTTAAGCTGGTGACGCGCAGAGCGTTAAATCTCGACCTGGGTTCCCAGTTCAATCACGCGGTTCGGTGGGATTTCAAACTGATCTGGCGCGCGCAGCGCATTACGTTGCAGCGCGAGGAACAGCTTGCCACGCAGGCGCAGATACCACGGACGATCGCCGATTATCAGCGATTCATGCGACATGAAGAACGAGGTTTCCATCATGCGGCAATTCAGCCCTTCAAGGCCGCAGCGGTGGAAAATCTCCTCCACGTTCGGCGTTTCACGCCAGCCGTAGCTGGCCACTACGCGCCAGAAAGTGGGCGACAGCTGCTCAATCGTCACTCGACGTACGTTGTGCACGTAAGGTGCATCTTCAGTGCGCAGCGTCAGCAGCACCACGCGCTCATGCAGCACTTTGTTGTGTTTGAGATTATGTAGCATGGCAAATGGAATCACATTGAGCGCACGCGACATGTATACCGCAGTACCTGGCACGCGCACCGGCGGCGATTTCTCCAGTGAAGCAATCATCGCTTCCAGAGAGTTACCGTGCTCATGCATACGACGCAGCAGGCGGAAACGCTCGCTTTTCCAGGTGGTCATAATGATGAACATCATCAGCGCCAGCGTCAGCGGCAGCCAGCCGCCGGAGAACACTTTGATCAAGTTGGCGGAGAACAGCGACACATCGATGCATAACATGGCAATCAGAATCAGCACTACCAGATAGCGGTTCCAGTGCCAGTTTTGAATCGCCACGGTAGAGCAAAGAATCGCGGTCAGCACCATGGTGCCCGTTACCGCAATGCCGTACGCCGCGGCCAAATTGCTGGAGTGCTCGAAGCCGACAATCACAATTACCACCGAGAAGTAGAGCAGCCAGTTGATCACCGGAATATAAATCTGCCCGAACTCTTCCTCAGAGGTGTGCACAATGCGCATTGGCGGCAGGTAGCCGAGACGCACCGCCTGACGGGTTAACGAGAACACGCCGGAAATCACCGCCTGCGAGGCGATCACCGTGGCTAAGGTCGCCAGAATCAACATCGGGATCAGCATCCAGTCCGGCGCGAGCAGGAAGAACGGGTTTTTGATCGCTTCCGGATGTTTGAGCAGCAGCGCCCCCTGGCCAAAGTAGTTCAGCACCAGCGATGGCAGCACCACGATGAACCAGGCAAGACGAATCGGGAATTTACCGAAGTGGCCCATATCGGCATACAGCGCTTCCACGCCGGTAATTGCCAGCACCACCGCGCCAAGCGCGAAGAAGGAAACGGTTTTGTATTCGATAAAGAAGTGAAGCGCCCAGTAGGGATTCATCGCGTGCAGCACGTCCGGGTTGCTGATGATGCTGCGCGCGCCCAATACCGCCAGAACCAGGAACCACAGCAGCATCACCGGTGCGAACAGCTTACCGACAATGCCGGTGCCGTGCTTCTGGATAACAAACAGCAGGGTCAAAACGGCGATCGCCAGGGGCACGATGTAGGCATCCAGACTTGGGGCCGCAATTTCCAGCCCCTCAATCGCAGAAAGTACCGAAACGGCTGGCGTAATCACCACTTCGCCGTAGAAGAAGCTGCCGCCAATCAGTCCCATGATCACCAGAATCGCCGTTGCTCTGGCGCCAGTATTGCGTCCGGCCAGCGACATCAGCGTCAAAATTCCGCCTTCTCCGGCGTTATCTGCACGCATCACGTAGCTGATGTACTTGAGTGATACCACCAGAATCAGCAGCCAGAAGATCAGCGAAAGAAAGCCAAAAACCGCTTCACGTTCAACGCCAAAACCAAACTGGCCAGAGAGACATTCACGCAATGTATAGAGCGGGCTGGTACCGATATCGCCATACACCACGCCAATGGCCGCCAGCGTGACTGCACCAAGGGACTGTTTCTTATCCGAGCTCATAAGTTGTCTTTTGTTGGAGCCGGAGGCACTTGCCTACCGCTCAAGCCATCAAAAAGCGCACAGTATGCACATATTCCCAAAAAAACCTACTCTTACAAAGTGTCACCATCGCGTCGGTGACGCGGTTTTTCGCCGAAAATCCGGCTAAAAAACCGTTGGAAGCGGCGAGTTCTCTCGCATCAACCTTCTGAAACAAAAAAGCTGACGGCTATCAACGCATTCGCGCATGATAATCAGTAGAGTATTGCGCTCGCCAAACTATGACGGCACCAGGATCAAAAGGATAATGATGTGATTATGGCTCAACCCCATCTTTTGGCAGAAAGAATTTCTCGCCTGAGCAACGCGCTGGAAAAAGGGCTGTATGAACGCCATCACGCGATCCGTCTCTGTCTGCTGGCCGCGCTCAGCGGGGAAAGCGTGTTTTTGCTTGGGCCGCCGGGCATCGCCAAGAGCCTTATCGCCCGCCGCCTGAAATATGCCTTCCAGCACGCCCGCGCTTTTGAATATCTGATGACCCGTTTTTCTACCCCTGAAGAGGTGTTTGGCCCGCTGTCGATTCAAGCACTCAAAGATGAGGGCCGCTATCAGCGACTGACCAAAGGCTATCTGCCCGATGCTGAGATTGTCTTCCTTGATGAAATCTGGAAAGCCGGCCCGGCGATTCTGAATACCCTGCTAACCGCCATCAACGAACGCCGCTTCCGTAACGGCGATAGCGAAGAAAAAATCCCAATGCGCCTGCTGGTTACCGCCTCCAACGAATTGCCTGAAGCGGATAGCGGACTGGAAGCACTGTATGACCGCATGTTGATTCGTCTGTGGCTGGATAATGTGCATGAGAAACAGAATTTCCGCAGCATGCTCACCCATCAGCAGGACGAAAACGACAATCCTGTGGCGGAGTCACTGCGCATCAGCGATGAAGAGTATGAGCAGTGGCAGAAAGGCATCAGCCAGGTCAGCCTGCCGGATCACGTGTTCGAACTGATTTATCAGCTACGTCAGCAACTAGAAACGCTGCCGGATGCGCCCTACATCTCCGATCGCCGCTGGAAAAAAGCCATTCATTTGTTGCAGGCCAGCGCATTCTATAGTGGTCGCGTAACCATCGCCCCCATCGATTTAATTCTGCTGAAAGATTGTCTATGGCATGACGTGGCCTCGATGAAGCTGCTGGATCGCGAAATTGATACGCTGATGTCGCAACATGCGTGGCAGCAACAGGCGCTGCTACACAAACTGCAGCAGATCAAAGGCCGTCGCCTGGCGCTGCAACAGCAGCAAAGTGTGGCGCAAGCGCTGACGCTGGAGAAACACAGCGGCATGTTCAGCCGCAAACCGCATTATGAATTACCCGCCGCGATTGCGGACGAACAGCTGACACTGATGCTGCAACAGCCGCTAATGCTGCACGATATGCAGGTAACGCACATTCTGCTGGGGCGTGAAGCCCTGAATCAGTGGCTGCTGAAAGGCGGCGAAATCCGTGGCAAGTTAAATGGCATTGGCTTTGGTCAGACGCTCGATATGCTGGTGGATACGCATCACTGCCTGACGCTGCGCGATGTTAGCCTGCAATCCACGCGACTCACGCTGCCGGGCGCCAGCAACAGCAGCGAGATGCCGCAGGAGATCGCCGATGAATATGAGGCGCTGGAAACGCAGCTGCGCACGCAACGTACGCTATTTAGCCAGCAGCAGCGCTGTTTATTCATTAGCGATGACTGGCTGGCTCGCATTGAAACCAGCCTGCAGGATGTAGCGGAACAGCTGAAACAGGCGAGAAAATGATCTCGCTAGAGACGCTGAGTACGCTGCTATCAATTGGTGAAACCGAGCTGATAGAAGAGCTGATCATCGCGTTACTCGCCTCGCCGCAGCTGGCGCTTTTTTTTGAAAAATTTCCCCGCATGAAGCAGGCATTAATGCGCGATCTGCCGCGCTGGCGATCGGAGATTGCCGAGCAGATCAAAGCCACGCCGGTGCCGGAAACGCTGGCGCAGGAATTTCAGCTGTTTCAGCAGATGCAGCTGCTCAGCACGCAAAATTTCACCCAGCAGTTACCCCACATCATGACGCAGCTGAAAAGTCTGCCGTCGCCGTTTATTGAAGAAGCCAGCAAACTGCTTCTTAATGCCGAAAACACACAGCTCAGTAACGCGCAGCACACGCTGTTTCTGCAACGCTGGCGCCTCAGCCTGACACTGCAAACGCTGACGCTAAATGAAACCATTCTGGAAGAGCAGCGCGAACGCCTGATGGCGGAGCTGCAGCAGCGCATGGCGATCAGCGGTCAGCTGGCACCGATTCTTACCGATGACGATGAGGCCGCGGCTGGTCGCCTGTGGGATTTGAGCAAAGCGCCGCTGCAGCACGGCGATTACGAGCTGATTGTGCAGTATGGCGATTTCCTTGCTCAGCAGCCGGAACTGATGAAGCTGGCGCAACAGCTGGGACGCAGCCGCGAGGCCAAATCGGTGCCATCGCAGGATGCGCCGCTGGAGGCGTTTCACCAACTGGTGCGTGAACCGGATAATGTGCCGGAAGAGGTCAGCGGCATTCATCAGAGCGATGATGTGCTGCGCCTGCTACCGCCAGAGCTGGCGGCGCTGAGCATTAGCGAGTTAGAGCTGGAATTTTATCGACGTTTGGTCGAGAAACGCTTGCTGACCTACCGTTTACAGGGCGATGCGTGGCACGAAAAAGTCACCATGAGACCGGTTAGCCACCAGCAACACGAAGAGCAGCCGCGCGGACCGTTTATCGTCTGCGTGGATACCTCCGGTTCGATGGGCGGTTTCAACGAACGCTGCGCCAAAGCTTTTTGCCTGGCGCTGCTGAAAGTGGCGCTGGCGGATAAGCGCCGCTGCTACATCATGTTGTTTGCACATGAAGTGATCGGCTATGAGCTCACCGCCGACAACGGCATTGAGCAGGCCATTCGTTTTCTCAGCCAGCGCTTTCGCGGCGGCACCGATCTCGCCGCCTGCCTTGCCGCCGTAGTAAAACGCATGGAAGGCAACGCGTGGCAGGAAGCGGATGCGGTGATCGTGTCGGATTTTATTGCCCAGCGTTTGCCCGACGATGTCGTTAGCACCATTAAGCAGCGTCAGCGCCACTATCAACAGCGCTTCCACGCGGTCGCGATGTCGCTGCATGGCAAACCCGGCATTCTGCGCATTTTCGATCACATCTGGCGCTTTGATACCGGCCTGAAAAGTCGCCTGCTGCGCCGCTGGCAGCGCTAAGTCATCTGGCGGAAATGCTAATTTGCTATAGTGATAAGTTCGCACACCAAGCAAATGGAGCACCTTGTGACCACCGCCCAACTTCCCGCACCGACCCACACGCTGCGACTCTCCGGCCAAAATACCGAACAAAAAAGAGCCGAACTGCTAACGTACTTCACCCAAACCTGGGAACTGTATGAAAGCCTGTTTGATTGTCTGGCCGACGAACGCGCCTGGTTTAATAAAGCCATTTCGCTGCGTCATCCGCTGATCTTCTACTTTGGCCACACTGCGACCTTCTACATTAACAAGCTGATGGCCGGACGCTATCTCGATCAACGCGTCGACGATCGTATTGAGGCGATGATGGCGATCGGCGTGGATGAGATGAGCTGGGACGATCTCAACGACAACCATTACGACTGGCCAACTATCGCTGAAGTCCGCGACTATCGCGGCAAAGTAAAAAGTCTGGTGAGCGAGTTCATTCGCACCATGCCGTTGGCGCTGCCCATCGATTGGGAAAGCCCGGCGTGGGTGGTTTTGATGGGGATCGAGCACGAACGTATTCATCTGGAAACCTCCAGCGTGCTGATGCGCCAGTTGCCCATCGAGTGGGTAAAAGCGCAACCACACTGGCCGGTTTGCCCGCAGGCGCGTCACGATCGTCAATCTGTGCCAGCCAATACGCTGGTCGCCATGCCCGGGGGTCGCGTGCAGCAGGGCAAAACAGACGACACTTACGGCTGGGATAATGAATATGGCAGCCAGCAGACAGAACTGAAGCCGTTTAAGGCCAGTAAAATGCTGGTGAGCAATGCCGAGTTTTACCGCTTTATCGCGGCGGATGGCTATAACGATCGCCGCTGGTGGGATGATGAAGGCTGGGGCTGGCGCGAATTCTCCGGCGCGCAAATGCCGACGTTTTGGATCGGGGACGAAAAGCAACCCGATCAGCTAAAGCTGCGCTTGCTGGCTGAGGAAGTCGCGATGCCCTGGGACTGGCCAGCGGAGGTGAATCAGCTGGAAGCCGCTGCGTTCTGTCGCTGGCTGGCTGAAGAGACCGGTAAATCCGTGCAACTCCCCTGTGAAGCGGAATGGGCGCAGCTACGTGAACAGGTAAGCGGCGACCAGCCGGATTGGATTGACGCGCCAGGCAATATCAATCTGGCGTATTGGGCTTCGTCCAGCCCGGTCGATCGCTTTGCTCAGGGCGAGTTCTACGACATTGTCGGCAACGTATGGCAGTGGACCACCACGCCGACCAACGGCTTCGAAGGTTTTAAAGTCCACCCGCTCTACGATGATTTCTCCACGCCGACCTTTGATGGCAAACATGCGCTAATTAAAGGCGGCAGCTGGATTTCTACCGGCAACGAAGCGCTGAAATCCGCACGCTACGCTTTCCGCCGTCACTTCTTCCAGCACGCCGGTTTCCGCTATGTGGTTTCATCACATGAAGAAACGATGGCGCTCAATCCTTATGAAACGGATAGCATGGTGTCGCAATACCTCGATTTCCAGTACGGTCCGAGTTACTACGGCGTGCCCAACTACGCGGCTGCGCTGGTGGAAAAATTGCTGCCGCATTGCCAGGAGCGTGGCCAGGCGCTGGATATCGGTTGTGCCACCGGACGCGCCAGTTTCGAGCTGGCGCGCCATTTTGATGCAGTAACTGGGATGGATTACTCGGCGCGCTTTATTGATGTCGCGCTACAGCTGACATCGGGAGAAGATTTCCGCTACGTGGTGCCAGAAGAAGGCGAGCTGGTGGAGTATCGGCAGGTACGGCTGAAAGAGTTTGGTCTTGAGGCTCAGCAAGCGCAGCGTATCCAGTTTGTGCAGGGCGATGCCTGTAACCTGAAGCCACAGCCGGATCGTTACGATCTGGTACTCGCTTCCAACCTGATTGATCGTCTGCGTCAGCCCAAACGCTTCCTGCAGGATGTTACGCCGATGATCCGTTCCGGCGGCTTGCTGGTGCTGTCGTCACCTTATACCTGGCTGGAGGAATTCACCCCGAAAGAAAACTGGCTGGGTGGTGTGCGCGAGAATGGCGAAGCACTCACCACTTACCAGGCGTTGCAACGCGTATTACGTGACGCGTTTGATGAAATCGCACCGCCGCAGGATATCCCCTTTGTTATCCGCGAGACGGCGCGCAAATTCCAGCATACACAGGCGCAAGTGACCTTCTGGCGCAAGCGCTAATAAAGCGTGCAGACAACGGCATGGCTGTTGTCTGCACCTTGCCTGCACCGCTAATTTGCTGCACATTCTCCTCTATTCATAGAAGAAGAACTCAACGAGGATGGACAATGGCGGAAAACCTTCAGCTGGATAACCTGGATCGCGGCATTTTGAATGCGCTGCTGCAAAATGCGCGTACCGCTTATGCCGAACTCGCTAAACAATTCAACGTGAGCCCGGGCACCATTCATGTTCGCGTGGAAAAAATGCGTCAGGCGGGGATTATTTTAGGCACCCGCGTGGAGATTGATCCGCGCCAGCTTGGCTTCGATGTGTGCTGCTTTATCGGCATTATCCTGAAGAGCGCACGTGATTATCCGGCGGCGCTTAGTAAGCTGGAAGCCTTAGATGAAGTCGTTGAGGCCTGGTACACCACCGGCCATTACAGCATTTTTATCAAAGTGATGTGTCGATCAATCGACGCGCTGCAGCAGGTGTTGATCAACAAGATCCAGACTATCGACGAAATTCAGTCCACCGAAACCCTGATCTCACTGCAAAACCCCATCATGCGCACCATTAAGCCGTGATCCCCATCTAAACTGTGCACAAACTTATCCCCGGCAGATCGCGCGTACAGCGTGACTTGCCGCCTGATGCTTTCTACTATTAACCCTGTTTTCCACAGGTGGATCACGGCTTGATCACAGCGTACAATGCTCGCCTTTAGTGCGGGAGAGCATCATGGCCGATATTACGTTAATCAGTGGAAGTACCCTTGGCAGCGCCGAATATGTTGCTGAACATCTGGAAGAAAAACTGCAGGAAGCGGGCTTCTCAACCGAGGTGCTGCATGGGCCTGAGCTCGATGAGCTGCAGCAGGAAGGCATCTGGCTGATTGTGACCTCCACGCACGGTGCCGGTGAACTCCCCGACAACTTGCTTCCTTTATATGAAGCATTGCAGGAGACGCAACCGGATCTTTCCGGCTTACGTTATGGTGCAGTCGGCATCGGCAACCACGAATACGATCTTTTCTGTGGCGCGATCAAGCTGCTGGAAGAGCAGTTGAACCAATTGGGTGCCAAACGCATCGGCGATCGCCTTGAGATCGACGTGCTTGAGCATGAGATCCCGGAAGACGCGGCTGAAGTGTGGGTGTCCACATGGAAAACCCAGATTTAAACGATCTTTGCCGGCCGGGGATCGGGTAAATAGAACGATCCACAGTTTATTGCGCTGTTTTTTTGCTTTAAACACGCGATCAGCTGTGGATAACATAGCCTGATTCATGCGTATAACCGGTAGTTATCCCAATAACAACCACTGTTTCTTTTTTAGGCTGTGTATAAGTAGCTGTTTTGATCCCAGCTTATACGGATCAGGATCACCGATCATTCACAGCAAACAATCCTCTCTAATACGCTGTTAAATCGTGGCTTTTCCGGGTTATCAACAGCCTGGTGCGATCCTAATAGTAGATCTAACAGAGAGATCATATAAAAGAATAAAGATCCTTTCTTTTAAACCTCAGGATCCCGCGACTTTCGCCGCCGAGATAATTTCAGTAGAATCCACCGCCCAGGGCAACGATCCCTGTCCGAACACTAACGAGGACCCACTTCATGTTTTATCCAGATCCTTTTGACGTCATCGTAATCGGTGGTGGTCATGCGGGCACCGAGGCCGCGATGGCCGCCGCCCGAATGGGTCAGCAAACCCTGTTACTCACCCATAACATTGATACGCTTGGACAAATGTCCTGTAACCCGGCGATCGGTGGCATCGGGAAAGGACATCTGGTGAAGGAAGTGGATGCCTTAGGCGGTTTGATGGCCACGGCAATTGACCAGGCTGGCATCCAGTTTAGGATACTAAACGCCAGTAAAGGCCCAGCAGTACGCGCTACGCGCGCTCAGGCTGATCGCGTACTGTATCGCCAGGCGGTACGCACTGCGCTGGAGAACCAGCCAAATTTGATGATCTTTCAGCAGGCAGTTGACGATCTGATTGTGGAAAACGATCGCGTCGTCGGTGCTGTGACACAGATGGGTTTGAAATTCCGCGCCAAAACCGTGGTACTGACCGTCGGGACGTTCCTTGATGGCAAAATCCACATTGGCCTGGATAACTACAGCGGTGGACGAGCGGGCGATCCGCCATCAATTCCATTGGCGAAACGTCTGCGTGCACTGCCGCTGCGCGTGAACCGTCTGAAAACCGGTACGCCACCGCGCATTGATGCGCGCTCGATTGATTTTTCAGTACTGGCTCCGCAGCACGGTGATAACCCGATGCCGGTGTTCTCGTTCATGGGCAAAGTCTCACAGCATCCACAGCAGGTGCCGTGCTGGATTACCTCCACCAACGAACAGACCCATGACGTGATCCGCAATAACCTTGATCGTAGCCCGATGTATGCCGGGATCATCGAAGGCATTGGTCCACGTTACTGCCCGTCGATCGAAGATAAAGTGATGCGCTTTGCCGATCGTAACGCGCACCAGATCTTCCTCGAGCCGGAAGGTCTCACCAGCAATGAAATTTACCCAAATGGCATCTCCACCAGCCTGCCATTTGACGTTCAAATGCAGATCGTCCGCTCCATGAAGGGCCTTGAAAACGCGAAGATCGTGCGTCCGGGTTATGCCATTGAGTATGATTTCTTCGATCCTCGCGATCTAAAACCAACGCTGGAAAGTAAATTTATCCACGGCTTGTTCTTTGCCGGTCAGATCAACGGCACCACAGGCTACGAAGAAGCGGCGGCGCAAGGTCTGCTAGCCGGCCTCAATGCGGCGCGTTCTTCTGCAGACAAAGAGGGCTGGGCGCCACGGCGCGATCAGGCTTATCTCGGTGTTTTGGTCGATGACCTCTGCACATTGGGTACCAAAGAGCCGTACCGCATGTTCACCTCGCGCGCCGAATATCGTTTGATGCTGCGTGAAGATAACGCCGATCTGCGTTTGACAGAGACAGGCCGTGAACTCGGTTTGGTTGATGATGCTCGCTGGGCACGTTACAACCAAAAACTGGAAGCGATTGAGCAAGAGCGTCAACGCTTGCGCGATCTGTGGGTGCACCCAAAATCAGATCACGTGGCGGAGGTAAACACGGTGATCAGTGCACCGCTTACCAAAGAAGCCAGCGGTGAAGATTTACTGCGCCGTCCAGAAATGACCTATCCGCTGCTTACCTCGCTGGCAAGCTATGGCCCGGCGCTCGCTGATGAGCAAGCCGCCGAGCAGGTTGAAATTCAGGTGAAGTACGAAGGCTACATTGCACGCCAGCAGGAAGAGATTGATCGCCAGCAGCGCAATGAAAATACCTTGTTGCCTGTGGATCTCGATTATCGGCAGGTTAATGGTCTGTCGAATGAAGTGATTGCCAAGCTTAACGATCACAAACCCACCTCCATCGGCCAGGCTTCTCGTATTTCGGGCATTACGCCTGCGGCGATCTCGATTCTGCTGATCTACCTGAAAAAACAGGGCCTGCTGCGTAAAAGCGCCTGATAGACTTCGGGGCGAGGTACCTCGCCCCCGTTAATGGAATTCTCGTCGTGATTAACAAACTCTCCTCGCTGCTGAAAGCGGCAAACATTTCCCTTACCGATCAACAAAAACAGCAGTTGGTTGGCTATGTTGAGCTGCTGCATAAATGGAACAAGGCCTATAACCTGACATCGGTGCGCGATCCGCAGCAGATGCTAGTACGGCATATCCTCGATAGCGTGGTGGTTGAGCCGCATCTGCAGGGCGATCGCTTTATTGACGTTGGCACCGGGCCTGGCTTACCGGGTATTCCGCTGGCCATTGTACGTCCGCAGTCGCATTTCACACTGCTTGATAGCCTTGGCAAACGCGTGCGTTTCCTGCGCCAGGTACAGCATGAGTTAGGACTTACTAACGTTACGCCCGTGCAAAGCCGCGTGGAGGAGTTCCCATCCGAGCCGCCGTTCGATGGCGTTATAAGCCGTGCTTTCGCCTCACTGGAAGATATGCTGAACTGGTGCCATCATTTGCCGGGTCGTGAAGGACGTTTTTATGCCTTGAAGGGGGTACGTCCGGATGATGAGATATCAGCCTTGCCTGCTGGTTTTATTGTGGAGAAAATTCAACCGCTGCAGGTGCCGGAACTGGACGGTGAACGGCATTTAGTCGTGATTAGCCGAAAATAGCCTTTTCAACGGTATGGATTTAGGTCAATCCATGCCGTTTGCTTTCGTGATGAAATTGAATGAAAAAGCAGCGATTGAACACTTTGGGATAAAAGCATTTATTCGGTGGGGCATGGTAAGCAAGTTAACATTCATCCCGGAAATTATCCGAAAAGTCCTGTTACATTTAACGATTAATTCACATTTCATTATCACTTAGATCACGTTATGGCGTGTATTTACGCACTCAAATAATCACTGTGGAAAATATAACTCTGCAATAAATCGGCGTGCGTAATATCAGTTTTACGTTTTTATTGCAGGACATGATGTCAATAGAGTGTTTTTATCGATAATCAATGATATGTAGTTTCCGGATAATTATAATCTATTGATAAATAATTAATTTATTGGGTTGTGAAATGTTAATTTTCATAACTTAAACAAATTCACATCGCCATTCCTTGTTTATTATGTGATCTAAAGCACGCTTTAAAAGCAAGTCGGAAGGGCAATTTCAGATTTTTATCGAACCCTGCTCGCCAGGCGATGTTTTCAAAAATAGCGCTCCAGAAAGAAATTTAAATAATTGTTCACCTTTTCGCTACTTACCGATTGAAATCGCAGGTGGCGCCCGTATAATTTGCACGGCTTTTGCTGCTTGACTCAAATGAGTAAAGGCAGTCTTATACGACACGCGACATACCCCGTTCGGGGCAGGAGAGTTCAGCGTCATGTCAGTGTCTCTTTACAGTGTGAAATTAGCCCGGGCCGTGCTGATCATTCAGCTGGTGACCTTTGTCATCATCGGTGCGCTCTTTACCCTGAAAGAGGTCTCCTGGGGCGCCTCTGCCATCGCCGGTGGAGCGGCAGCCTGGCTGCCGAACGTGTTGTTTATGTTTTTAGCCTGGCGCCTGCAGGATCAAACGCCTGCGAAAGGCCGTGTTGCCTGGAGCTTCGCCCTCGGTGAAGTGTTGAAGGTGTTCACAACGGTCATTTTTCTCGCGGTGGCGTTGGGTGTGTTTGGTGCGGTCTTCTGGCCGCTCGCAATCACGTGGTTATCGGTGCTGGTGGTGCAGATCGTCGCGCCGGCTGTAATTAACAACAAAGGGTAAGAGGCATCATGGCTGCTGGAGAAATCTCTACTCCGCAAGAATACATAGGTCACCACCTGAATAACCTTCAGTTGGACCTGCGTACTTTCGAGTTGGTGAATCCGCACGACGCTCCCGCGACGTTCTGGGTAATAAATATCGATTCCATGTTTTTCTCTGTGGTGCTGGGACTGATTTTCCTGGTGTTGTTCCGCAAAGTAGCTAAAAGCGCTACCAGCGGTGTTCCAGGGAAATTACAAGCGGCTATCGAACTGGTTGTCGGCTTCGTTGATAACAACGTGCGTGACATGTACCACGGTAAAAGCAAACTTATCGCCCCGCTGGCTCTGACGATTTTCGTTTGGGTCTTCCTGATGAACTTCATGGATCTGCTGCCTATCGATTTGCTGCCGTTTATCGGCGAGCACTATTTAGGTTTGCCGGCGCTGCGCGTCGTGCCATCTGCAGACGTGAACATCACGCTGTCTATGGCGCTGGGCGTATTTATTTTGATTCTGTTCTACAGCATCAAAATGAAAGGCATTGGCGGCTTCACCAAAGAGTTGACGCTGCAGCCTTTTAATCACCCGATCTTCATCCCCATTAACCTGATTCTTGAAGGTGTTAGCCTGCTGTCCAAGCCAGTATCACTGGGTCTGCGACTGTTCGGTAACATGTATGCGGGTGAGCTGATCTTTATCCTGATTGCCGGCCTGCTGCCGTGGTGGTCGCAGTGGTTGTTGAATGTGCCATGGGCCATTTTCCACATCCTGATCATTTCGCTGCAGGCTTTCATTTTCATGGTCCTCACGATCGTCTATCTGTCGATGGCATCTGAAGAACATTGATTTTTATCTCAACACTTAAGCTTTTAACTGAAACAAACTGGAGACTGTCATGGAAAACCTGAATATGGATCTGCTGTACATGGCTGCCGCTGTGATGATGGGCCTGGCGGCAATCGGTGCTGCGATCGGTATCGGCATCCTCGGAGGTAAATTCCTGGAAGGCGCCGCGCGTCAACCGGATCTGATCCCTCTGCTGCGTACGCAGTTCTTTGTTGTAATGGGTCTGGTGGATGCTATCCCGATGATCGCTGTAGGTCTGGGTCTCTACGTGATGTTTGCTGTCGCTTAAACCTGGTAGCCTTGTTCACTCATGGCACCTGGTGTGATGAGGGACGGATTCTGCCGTTTATCGCTGATAGCGGCAGAGCAAGTTAACTTAATAAGAGGCATTGTGCTGTGAACATTAATGCAACAATCCTCGGCCAGGCCATCGCGTTCATTCTGTTTGTCGCGTTTTGCATGAAGTACGTATGGCCGCCGATTATGGCTGCCATCGAAAAGCGCCAGAAAGAAATTGCTGAAGGCCTTGCTTCTGCTGAGCGCGCGAAGAAAGATTTAGATCTCGCGCAGGCCAATGCGACCGACCAGCTGAAAAAAGCCAAAGAAGACGCTCAGGTCATTATCGAGCAGGCGAACAAACGCCGTGCCCAGATTCTGGACGAAGCGAAAACTGAAGCTGAGACTGAACGTAACCGCATCGTGGCACAGGCGCAGGCAGAAATTGAAGCCGAGCGTTCACGTGTCCGTGAAGAGCTGCGTAAGCAAGTCGCGTTGCTGGCATTAGCTGGCGCCGAGAAAATCATCGAACGTTCCGTGGATGAAGCTGCTAACAGCGACATCGTTGATAAACTGGTCGCTGAACTGTAAGGAGGGAGGGGCTGATGTCTGATCTTATTACTGTAGCTCGCCCCTACGCCAAAGCAGCTTTTGACTTTGCTGTTGAGCATCAAAGCATCGATCGCTGGCAATCAATGCTGGCGTTTGCCGCAGAAGTGGCTCGCAACGAACAGATCGCAGATCTTCTTTCCGGTGCGCTTGCACCGGAAGCGTTATCTGCTTCTTTCATTGCAGTTTGTGGCGATCAACTTGATGAAAACGCCCAGAACCTGATTAAGGTAATGGCCGAAAACGGACGTTTGACAGCGCTTCCAGCGGTACTGGAACAGTACATTCAACTGCGTGACGCTTATGAAGCGACAGCCGAAGTTGATGTGATTTCTGCCAGTACGCTGAGTGACAGTCAGCTGACTAAAATCAGCGCCGCGATGGAAAAACGTCTGTCACGTAAAGTTAAGCTGAATTGCAAAATTGATAAGTCTGTAATGGCAGGTGTGGTTATCCGTGCGGGTGACCTGGTCATTGATGGCAGCGTACGCGGCCGTCTTGATCGTCTGGCAGACGTCTTGCAGTCTTAAGGGGACTGGAGCATATGCAACTGAATTCCACCGAAATCAGCGAACTGATCAAGCAGCGCATTGCTCAGTTCAATGTCGTGAGTGAAGCTCACAACGAAGGTACTATTGTTTCTGTAAGTGACGGTATCATCCGCGTACACGGCCTGGCCGATGTGATGCAGGGTGAGATGATTGCCCTGCCGGGCAACCGTTACGCTATCGCACTGAACCTCGAGCGTGACTCGGTTGGTGCAGTAGTGATGGGCCCGTATGCTGACCTCGCGGAAGGCATGAAAGTGAAATGTACGGGTCGTATTTTAGAAGTTCCTGTTGGCCGTGGCCTGCTGGGCCGTGTGGTGAACACCTTGGGTGCACCGATCGACGGTAAAGGCGCAATCGACAACGACGGCTTCTCGCCGGTTGAAGTGATTGCACCAGGCGTTATCGACCGTCAGTCAGTAGACCAGCCTGTTCAGACCGGTTACAAATCTGTCGATGCGATGATTCCAATCGGCCGTGGCCAGCGTGAGCTGATCATCGGTGACCGTCAGACCGGTAAAACCGCAATGGCAATCGACGCCATCATCAACCAGCGCGATTCAGGCATCAAGTGTGTCTACGTTGCGATTGGCCAGAAAGCGTCAACCATTTCTAACGTGGTTCGCAAACTGGAAGAGCACGGCGCGCTGGCTAACACCATCGTCGTTGTCGCTTCTGCTTCTGAATCTGCAGCGCTGCAGTACCTGTCACCGTACGCCGGTTGTGCGATGGGTGAGTACTTCCGTGACCGCGGTGAAGATGCACTGATCGTGTACGATGACCTGTCTAAGCAGGCTGTTGCTTACCGTCAGATTTCTCTGCTGCTGCGCCGTCCACCAGGTCGTGAAGCCTTCCCTGGCGACGTGTTCTATCTCCACTCTCGTCTGCTGGAGCGTGCATCACGCGTTAGCGCTGACTACGTTGAGCGCTTCACCAACGGTGAAGTGAAAGGCCAGACCGGTTCATTGACCGCACTGCCAATCATCGAAACTCAGGCGGGTGACGTTTCCGCGTTCGTTCCGACCAACGTAATCTCGATTACCGATGGTCAGATCTTCCTGGAATCGAACCTGTTCAACTCCGGTATTCGTCCAGCCGTTAACCCGGGTATCTCGGTATCCCGTGTTGGTGGTGCTGCACAGACCAAGATCATCAAGAAGCTGTCCGGTGGTATCCGTACCGCATTGGCACAGTATCGTGAACTGGCGGCGTTCTCTCAGTTCGCTTCCGATCTGGACGATGCAACGCGTAAACAGCTGAGCCACGGTCAGAAAGTGACCGAGCTGCTGAAACAGAAACAGTATGCGCCGATGTCAGTCGCGCAACAGGGTCTGGTGCTGTTTGCTGCTGAGCGCGGCTATCTGAACGACGTTGAACTGGCGAAAATCGGCAGCTTCGAAGCCGCTCTGCTGGCGTTCGCGGATCGCGATCACGCTGAGCTGATGGCTGAAATCAACCAAGCGGGTAACTTCAATAACGAAATCGAAGAGAAGCTGAAAGGCGTCCTCGAAACGTTTAAAGCAACCCAGTCCTGGTAATGTCTGGCGGCTTGTCTGAAAAGGCAGGCCGCAAGGCTTTGAGGAGAAGCTAATGGCCGGCGCAAAAGAAATACGTAGTAAGATCGGCAGCGTAAAAAATACGCAGAAGATCACCAAAGCGATGGAAATGGTCGCCGCCTCCAAAATGCGTAAAACGCAGGAACGCATGGCGGCCAGCCGTCCGTATGCAGATACCATGCGCAAAGTGATTGGTCACCTTGCACTGGGTAATCTGGAATACAAGCACCCTTACCTGGATGAGCGCGACGTTAAGCGCGTCGGCTACCTGGTCGTTTCGACTGACCGCGGGCTTTGTGGTGGTTTGAACATTAACCTGTTCAAAAAATTGCTGGCAGATATGAAGAGCTGGTCTGATAAAGGCGTGCAGAGCGATCTGGCGATTATCGGTTCTAAAGGCAATTCATTCTTCGGCTCTGTAGGTGGCAACATCGTGGCTCAGGTCACCGGTATGGGCGATAAGCCTGCACTGTCTGATTTGATTGGTCCGGTAAAAGTGATGTTGCAGGCCTATGATGAAGGTCGCATCGACAAGCTGTATATCGTTGGCAACAAGTTTAATAACACCATGTCTCAGACTCCGACCATTACCCAACTGCTGCCGTTACCGCCAGCGGAAGGTGAAGAAGAGATGAAGGCGAAGACCTGGGATTACCTGTACGAACCCGATCCGAAAGCGCTGCTGGATACCCTGCTGCGCCGTTATGTCGAATCGCAGGTTTATCAGGGTGTGGTGGAAAACCTGGCCAGTGAGCAGGCCGCACGTATGGTGGCGATGAAAGCTGCAACCGATAACGGCGGAAACCTGATCAAAGAGCTGCAGTTGGTTTACAACAAAGCTCGTCAGGCCAGCATCACCCAGGAACTTACCGAGATCGTCTCGGGAGCCTCCGCGGTTTAACCAGGCATATATCCTGTCGCGCGAGCGCGGCTGGGTATTTTCGTATTAGGTAGAGGATTCAAGATGGCAGCTGGAAAGATTGTCCAGATTATCGGCGCCGTAGTTGACGTCGAATTCCCTCAGGACGCGGTACCGCAGGTATATAGCGCTCTCGAGGTGAAAAATGGTGATGCTCGTCTGGTGCTGGAAGTTCAGCAGCAGCTGGGTGGTGGCGTGGTTCGTACCATCGCCATGGGTACTTCTGACGGCCTGAAGCGCGGTCTGGAAGTCACTGACCTGAAAAAACCTATCCAGGTTCCGGTTGGTAAAGCAACCCTCGGCCGTATCATGAACGTATTGGGTGAGCCAATCGACATGAAAGGCGACCTGCAGAATGACGATGGCAGCGCATTAGAGGTTTCCTCTATTCACCGCGCAGCACCTTCATATGAAGATCAGTCTAACTCCCAGGAACTGCTGGAAACCGGCATCAAGGTAATCGACCTGATGTGTCCGTTCGCTAAGGGCGGTAAAGTCGGTCTGTTCGGTGGTGCGGGTGTAGGTAAAACCGTAAACATGATGGAGCTGATCCGTAACATCGCGGCTGAGCACTCAGGTTACTCGGTATTTGCTGGTGTGGGTGAGCGTACTCGTGAGGGTAACGACTTCTACCACGAAATGACTGACTCCAACGTTATCGATAAAGTAGCGCTGGTGTATGGCCAGATGAACGAGCCGCCGGGTAACCGTCTGCGCGTAGCACTGACCGGCTTGACCATGGCGGAAAAATTCCGTGATGAAGGCCGTGACGTTCTGCTGTTCATCGACAACATCTATCGTTACACCCTGGCCGGTACTGAAGTATCAGCACTGCTGGGTCGTATGCCATCTGCGGTAGGTTATCAGCCGACGCTGGCAGAAGAGATGGGTGTGTTGCAGGAGCGTATTACCTCTACCAAGACCGGTTCAATCACCTCTGTACAGGCCGTTTACGTTCCTGCGGATGACTTGACTGACCCGTCACCAGCAACCACCTTTGCTCACTTAGACTCAACCGTTACGCTGAGCCGTCAGATCGCCTCTCTGGGTATCTACCCAGCCGTTGACCCGCTGGATTCTACCAGCCGTCAGCTGGATCCGCTGATCGTGGGTCAGGAGCACTATGATGTTGCGCGTGGCGTGCAGTCTCTGCTGCAGCGTTACCAGGAACTGAAAGACATCATCGCCATCCTTGGTATGGACGAGCTGTCTGAAGAAGACAAACTGTTGGTGGCACGTGCGCGTAAAATTCAGCGCTTCCTGTCTCAGCCGTTCTTCGTTGCTGAAGTCTTCACTGGTTCTCCAGGTAAGTACGTTACCCTGAAAGACACTATTCGTGGCTTCAAAGGCATCATGGAAGGCGAATTCGACCACCTGCCAGAGCAGGCGTTCTACATGGTCGGCGCTATCGAAGAAGCCGTAGAAAAAGCGAAGAAACTGTAATTTCGGTTTCCCAGGAGGAATGGTATGGCTATGACTTATCATCTGGACGTGGTCAGTGCGGAGCAACAAATGTTCTCCGGTCTGGTGGAGCGCATCCAGGTGTCAGGTAGCGAAGGTGAGCTGGGTATTCGCCCGGGCCACGCCCCGCTGCTGACAGCCATCAAGCCTGGTATGATTCACATCGTGAAACAGCACGGCGAAGAGGAGTATATCTACCTCTCTGGCGGCGTGCTGGAAGTACAACCTGGC
Source organism: Candidatus Pantoea floridensis (assembly GCF_900215435.1). Lineage (NCBI taxonomy): Bacteria > Pseudomonadati > Pseudomonadota > Gammaproteobacteria > Enterobacterales > Erwiniaceae > Pantoea > Candidatus Pantoea floridensis. The sequence continues at coordinate 1,907,533 of NZ_OCMY01000001.1, read as the reverse complement.
AGCACCACCGTTTTGGCTGACACCGCGATTCGCGGCGAAGACCTCGACGAAGCGCGCGCGCAGGAAGCGAAACGTAAAGCGGAAGAGCACATGAACAGCAGCCACGGCGACGTGGATTATGCTCAGGCTTCTGCGGAGCTGGCGAAAGCCATCGCAAAACTGCGTGTTATCGAGCTGACCAAAAAAGCGATGTAATCAGGCTTTATGCGTCACGAAATGCCAGCCCATTGGGTTGGCATTTTTTTTGCCCAAAATTTGCCGTTGCGCTTTAACCCCGGCTAATTTCGACCCGAGAAAAATGTAGTAATCTCAGGGCTAAACCTTACACTTTCGAAAGTTAAATTCAGTCAGGATAGTTATGTCTACAAACGCGATGAGTGTGGTGATCTTAGCCGCTGGCAAAGGCACCCGAATGTATTCCGATCTGCCCAAAGTTCTGCACACCCTTGCAGGTAAACCAATGGTTCAGCACGTGATTGATGCCGCAACCGGTTTGGGCGCTCAACACATCCATCTGGTGTATGGTCACGGCGGCGATTTACTCAAATCTGCGCTTGCGGATAACGCACTTAATTGGGTGCTGCAGGCTGAACAGCTCGGTACCGGGCACGCAATGCAGCAGGCAGCCCCCTTCTTTGCTGATGATGAAGATATCCTGATGTTGTACGGCGACGTGCCGCTGATCTCGCAAGAGAGCTTGCAGCGTCTGCGCGCGGCTAAACCGGCGGGTGGCATTGGCTTACTTACGGTGGTTCTGGATAACCCAACCGGCTATGGCCGCATCGTGCGTGAAAACGGCACGGTGACCGGCATTATCGAGCAGAAAGATGCGTCGGCAGAACAGCTAAAAATCCAGGAAATTAACACCGGTATCCTGATTGCCAACGGCAGCGACCTCAAGCGCTGGCTGGCGCAGCTCAACAATAACAATGTGCAGGGCGAATTCTATATCACCGATATCATTGCCATGGCGCACCGGGAAGGTCGCGTTATCAATGCGGTGCACCCAGCGCGCATCAGTGAAACCGACGGCGTGAATAATCGGCTGCAGCTGGCAACACTTGAGCGCGTTTACCAAAGCGAGCAGGCGGAAAGGCTGCTGCTGGCGGGTGTCATGCTGCGCGATCCGGCGCGTTTCGATCTGCGCGGTGCGCTGCAACACGGGCGGGATGTGGAGATTGACACCAACGTGATTGTTGAAGGCAACGTTACGCTCGGCAACCGGGTGAAAATCGGCGCGGGCTGCATCATCAAAAACAGCGTGATTGCGGATGACTGTGAAATCAGCCCCTATTCGGTGATCGAGGATGCCACCTTAGCCGCCGGCTGTACGGTTGGTCCGTTCGCGCGTCTGCGTCCGGGCAGCGAGTTAGCTGAAGAGGCGCACGTGGGTAACTTCGTGGAGATGAAGAAAGCCACGCTGGGCAAAGGCTCAAAAGCTGGCCATCTTTCCTATCTCGGTGATGCCGAAATTGGTGCGGGCGTGAATATCGGCGCGGGCACCATTACCTGTAATTACGATGGCGCGAACAAATCCAAAACCATCATCGGCGACAACGTATTCATCGGCTCAGATACGCAGCTGATAGCGCCCGTCAGCGTGGCGAGCGGCGCGACCATTGCCGCGGGTACTACCATCATGAAGGATGTGACGGCCGCTGACCTGGTTTATAACCGTAAAGAGCAGAATCACAAGTCTGGCTGGCAGCGCCCGGTGAAGAAGAAATAAATTAAGGGCCGGCAACGATCGGCTCGTTAGCAGTGCCATAAAAACTATCCCCACTCTCTACAAGGCTCGGGGAAATCAGGTCAGATGACAACGCAATGGCCAAAAGCCATGAAGTCAGGAAATTACTATGTGTGGAATTGTTGGTGCAGTAGCGCAGCGTGACATCGCAGAAATTCTGCTGGAAGGTTTGCGTCGTCTTGAGTATCGCGGGTATGACTCTGCCGGGCTGGCGGTGGTTGATCGTCAGGGCCATATGACGCGTCTGCGTCGTTTAGGCAAAGTACAGAACCTGGCGGAAGCGGCAGAACAGCAGCCGCTGATTGGCGGCACGGGGATCACACACACGCGTTGGGCGACCCACGGTGAACCCTCGGAAGCCAATGCGCATCCGCATATTTCTGAGCACATCATCATCGTGCACAACGGTATTATTGAGAACCATGAGCCGCTGCGCGCCCAGTTGCTTGAGCGCGGCTACCACTTTGCATCGGAAACCGACACCGAAGTGGTGGCGCATCTGGTGCATTGGGAGCAGAAGCAGGGCGGCACGCTGCGTGAAGTGGTGCTGCGCGTGATCCCGCAGCTGCGCGGCGCTTATGGCATGGTAATCATGGACAGCCGCGATCCTACGGTGCTGGTGGCGGCGCGTTCCGGTAGCCCGCTGGTGATTGGTCGTGGCGTGGGCGAAAACTTTATCGCTTCCGATCAGCTGGCCTTGCTGCCGGTGACGCGCCGCTTCGTTTATCTGGAAGAGGGGGATATCGCTGAGATTACCCGCCGCGAAATCACCATCATCGACCGCGCTGGCAAGCCGGCTAAACGCGCTGAAATCGAATCCACTGCGCAGTACGATGCCGGTGATAAAGGCATCTATCGTCACTACATGCAGAAAGAGATTTATGAGCAGCCGAACGCGATTAAAAACACCTTAACCGGGCGTTTTAATCACGGTGAAGTTGATCTCAGTGAGCTGGGCCCGGATGCAGAGAAATTGCTGAGCCAGGTTGAGCATATCCAGATCATCGCCTGCGGCACCTCTTACAATTCCGGCATGGTGTCGCGCTACTGGTTTGAGTCGCTGGCCAACCTGCCTTGTGATGTCGAAATCGCCTCCGAATTTCGCTATCGCAAATCAGCGGTGCGCAAAAATAGCCTGCTGATCACGCTGTCACAATCGGGTGAAACCGCCGATACGCTGGCCGCGCTGCGTCTGTCGAAAGAGCTGGGTTATCTCGGTTCGCTGGCGATCTGTAACGTGGCCGGTTCCTCGCTGGTGCGTGAGTCAGATTTGGCGCTGATGACCAAAGCCGGCACCGAAATTGGCGTCGCGTCGACCAAAGCCTTCACCACGCAGCTAGCGGTATTGCTGATGCTGGTGGCGAAACTCGGCCGTCTGCACGGCATGAAAGCCGAAACCGAGCACGAAATTGTGCACGCGCTGCAGGCATTGCCGAGCCGTATCGAGCAGATGCTGGCGCAGGATAAAGTGATCGAAAATCTCGCTGAAGGTTTCTCCGACAAACATCACGCGCTGTTCCTTGGCCGCGGCGATCAGTATCCCATCGCCATGGAAGGTGCGCTGAAGCTGAAAGAGATCTCCTACATTCACGCCGAAGCCTATGCGGCTGGTGAGCTGAAGCATGGCCCGCTGGCGTTAATTGATGCGGATATGCCGGTGATCGTGGTGGCGCCGAACAACGAGCTGCTGGAGAAGCTGAAATCCAACATCGAAGAGGTGCGCGCGCGCGGCGGTTTGCTGTATGTGTTTGCCGACCAGGATGCCGGCTTCAGTGACAGCGATGGCATGAAAATTATCTCACTGCCGCACGTAGAAGAGGTGATTGCTCCAATCTTCTATACCGTGCCGTTACAGCTGCTTTCATATCATGTGGCGCTGATTAAAGGCACCGACGTCGATCAGCCGCGTAACCTGGCAAAATCCGTTACCGTAGAATAATCAATCATAAGAGTGGGCCCGCAACGGGCCCGCTTCATTTCTGCACGCTGTCATATAACTGTCATATTTCGTACATTTCACTGTCATCAAACTGTCCTATTTTCCCTCCAGCAGCAATCACTGACTCCTACTAAAAAGGCATTGAGCCTGATTTTTTTAAATCCCCTGGAGGGAACATGACACTGATGCGTAGCACCGTAGCCCGAATCCTCGCCGCCACCTTCGCAGTAAGCGCGGTCTCTGCTTTTGCAGCAACCGATCTGACGGGCGCAGGCGGGACATTCCCGGCACCGGTTTATGCCAAGTGGGCAGCAGAGTACCAGCAAGCCACCGGTAGCAAAATTAACTATCAGGGTATTGGTTCTTCAGGCGGCGTTAAGCAGATCATCGCAAAAACCGTCGATTTCGGTGCGTCTGATGCACCAATGAAAGATGAAGATCTGGAGAAAAACGGCCTGTTCCAGTTCCCTACCGTCATCGGTGGTGTGGTGCTGGCGGTTAACATTCCAGGCGTGAAATCAGGTGAATTAACCCTCGACGGCAAAACCGTAGGTGATATCTACCTCGGCACCATCAAAAAGTGGAACGACCCGGCGATCACTAAACTGAACCCCGGCGTGAAACTGCCCGATTCCAACATCAACGTGGTGCGCCGCGCTGACGGTTCCGGTACTTCATTCGTCTTCACCAGCTACCTGGCGAAAGTGAACGAAGAGTGGAACAGCAAAATCGGTAAAGGTAACACCGTTAACTGGCCAACCGGTCTGGGCGGTAAAGGTAACGATGGCGTAGCCGCCTTCGTGCAGCGTCTGCCGGGTTCGATTGGCTACGTGGAATACGCCTACGCTAAGCAGAACAACCTGACTTACACCAAACTGGTTGATGCAGATGGCAAAGCGGTAGCGCCAAGCGAGGCCAGCTTTGCTAACGCCGCGAAAGGCGCAGACTGGAGCAAATCGTTTGCCCAGGATCTGACCTTCCAGAAAGGCAACGATGCATGGCCGATCACCTCAACTACGTTCATCCTGATTTACAAAGATCAGGCTGATGCGGCGAAAGGTAGTGAAGTGCTGAAGTTCTTCGACTGGGCCTACAAAGGCGGCAGTAAAACCGCAACGTCTCTGGACTATGCCGCGCTGCCAGAGAGCGTAGCGAACCAGATTCGTGCAGCGTGGAAAGCGAACATCAAAGATAGCTCCGGTAAAGCGCTGTACAAGTAACGGATTTACCCGGCCAGCCAGCACGGTTGGCCAGCTCAATGGGCGGCATCACCTGCCGCCCTGATATCCTCCTGAGAACAGAGAATTCTATGGCTGCCACTAAGCCGACGTTCAAAGCCCCCGGTAAACAAGGCGATATGATTTTCGGCGCACTGGTCAAACTGTCTGCGCTTATCGTGTTGCTGTTGATGGGTGGCATTATCGTCTCCCTGATTTTCTCCTCCTGGCCTAGCATCCAAAAATTTGGTTTCTCCTTCCTGTGGAACAAAACCTGGGATGCGCCAAACGAACAATTTGGTGCGCTGGTGCCGATTTACGGCACCCTCGTTACCTCGATTATTGCGCTGATCATTGCCGTGCCGGTGAGTTTCGGCATTGCGCTGTTCCTGACCGAACTTGCGCCAAACTGGCTGCGTCGCCCATTGGGCACCGCCATTGAGCTGCTGGCCGCGATACCCAGCATCGTTTACGGCATGTGGGGCCTGTTTGTTTTCGCCCCGCTGTTCGCCGAATATTTCCAGACGCCAGTGGGCAATGTGTTATCGAATATCCCGATCGTTGGCGCGCTGTTCTCTGGCCCGGCATTCGGTATCGGTATTCTGGCGGCGGGCGTGATTCTCGCCATCATGATCATTCCTTACATCGCTTCGGTGATGCGTGACGTGTTTGAGCAAACGCCGGTAATGATGAAAGAGTCGGCTTACGGTATCGGCTGTACCACGTGGGAAGTGATCTGGCGCATCGTGCTGCCGTTCACCAAAAACGGCGTGATCGGCGGCGTGATGCTGGGACTGGGCCGCGCATTGGGTGAAACCATGGCGGTGACCTTTATCATCGGCAACACCTACCAGCTCGACAGCCCCTCGCTGTTTATGCCGGGCAACAGTATCACCTCCGCGCTGGCCAACGAATTCGCCGAAGCGGAATCCGGTGTGCACGTTGCGGCGCTGATGGAGCTGGGTCTGATCCTCTTCGTGATTACCTTTATCGTGCTGGCGATCTCCAAACTGATGATCCTGCGTCTGGCGAAGAGTGAAGGAGCCCGTTCATGACCGCTATTGAAGTTCAGGCTCGCGCTGAGCTGGAAGCCTCGCGCCGCAAAATGCAGGCGTGGCGCAGTACTAAAAACAAAATTGCCCTAACGCTGTCGCTGTTGACCATGGCTTTCGGCCTGTTTTGGCTGGTGTGGATTCTGTTCACTACCGTGACGCGCGGCGTCGATGGTTTAAGCTGGTCGCTGTTTACCGAATCAACTCCGCCACCGAATACAGCAGGCGGTGGCTTAGCCAATGCCTTAGTCGGCAGCGGCTTACTGATTTTCTGGTCGACGATCATCGGAACGCCACTTGGCATCATGGCCGGAATTTACCTGGCGGAATATGGGCGTAAACATTGGCTGGCGGAAGTGATTCGCTTCATCAACGATATTCTGCTGTCTGCGCCGTCGATTGTGGTCGGCCTGTTTGTTTACACCATTGTGGTGTCGCAGATGCAGCATTTCTCCGGCTGGGCGGGCGTGGTGGCGCTGGCGCTGCTGCAGATCCCGATTGTGATTCGTACCTCCGAGAACATGCTGCGTCTGGTGCCGGACAGCATGCGTGAAGCGGCTTATGCGCTCGGTACGCCGAAATGGAAGATGATCTCAGCTATCACGCTGAAAGCCTCCGTTTCCGGCATCATCACCGGTGTGCTGCTGGCCGTGGCGCGTATCGCCGGTGAAACCGCTCCGCTGCTGTTCACTGCGCTGTCGAACCAGTTCTGGAGTACCGACATGATGCAGCCGATCGCTAACCTGCCGGTCACCATCTTTAAATTCGCCATGAGCCCGTTTGCCGAATGGCAAAGCCTGGCGTGGGCGGGTGTGCTGATTATTACGCTGTGCGTGCTGCTGCTGAACATTGTGGCGCGCGTGATTTTCGCCAAGGGCAAACACTAATTTCCCGGCGCGGCTTCGGCGGCGCTGCTTATGAGAGACGAGAATGAGTAACGTGACTTCATCAGCCGGTAAAATTCAGGTCCGTAATCTGAACTTCTATTACGGTAAGTTTCACGCGCTGAAAAACATCAACCTGGATATCACTAAAAACCAGGTCACCGCGTTTATCGGCCCATCAGGCTGCGGTAAATCCACGCTGCTGCGTACCTTCAACAAAATGTACTCGCTCTATCCCGAGCAGCGTGCAGAAGGTGACATCCTGCTGGATGGCGATAACATTCTGGCATCTAATCAGGATATCGCCCTGCTGCGCGCGCGCGTTGGCATGGTATTCCAGAAGCCAACGCCGTTCCCGATGTCGATTTACGATAACATCGCCTTCGGTGTACGCCTGTTTGAAAAGCTGTCGCGTGCCGATATGGACGAGCGCGTGCAGTGGGCGCTAACCAAAGCCGCGCTGTGGAATGAAACCAAAGACAAGCTGCATCAGAGCGGTTACAGTCTTTCCGGCGGTCAGCAGCAGCGTCTGTGCATCGCGCGTGGCATCGCCATTCGCCCGGAAGTTTTGTTGCTGGATGAGCCGTGTTCCGCGCTGGATCCGATCTCAACCGGTCGTATCGAAGAGCTGATCACCGAGCTCAAGCAGGATTACACGGTGGTTATCGTGACACATAACATGCAGCAGGCCGCACGTTGTTCTGATCACACCGCTTTCATGTATCTGGGTGAGCTGATTGAGTTCAGCGATACCGATACCTTGTTCACTAAGCCCGCACAGAAGCAAACCGAAGATTACATCACCGGTCGCTACGGCTGATTCAGGAGACGCACATGGATAATTTAAATCTGAACAAACACATCTCCGGTCAGTTTAATGCGGAGCTTGAGCACATTCGCACTCAGGTGATGATCATGGGGGGCATGGTAGAGAAGCAGCTTACCGATGCCATTACCGCGATGCATAACCAGGATGGCGAGCTGGCGCGTCACGTGATTGACGGCGACCAGAAGGTCAACATGATGGAAGTGGAGATTGATGAAGCCTGCGTGCGCATCATCGCCAAACGTCAGCCTACCGCCAGCGATTTGCGCCTGGTGATGGCGATCATCAAGACCATTTCAGAGCTGGAACGCATTGGTGACGTGGCGGAGAAAATCAGCCGCACCGCGCTGGAGAAGTTTGGTCAACAGCATCTGCCGCTGCTGGTTAGCCTTGAAGCGCTGGGGCATCACACTGTGCAGATGCTGCATGACGTGCTGGATGCGTTTGCGCGCATGGATCTCAACGAAGCCATCAAAATCTACCGCGAAGATAAGAAGGTGGATAAAGAGTATGAAGGCATCGTGCGTCAGCTGATGACCTACATGATGGAGGATCCACGCACCATTCCCAGCGTATTGACCGCGATGTTCTGCGCGCGCGCCATCGAGCGTATCGGCGACCGCTGCCAGAATATTTGTGAAATTATCTTCTATTTCGTAAAAGGTCAGGATTTCCGCCATGTGGGCGGCGACAAGCTGGATGAACTGCTGTCGGGCGATGACGGTAGCAATAAACCCTCTTGATTGAGACTTTGGCGGCCCGTTGCCACTGTGACTAACGGGCCGCTTTCTTGATTTCTGCCTGGTCTCCGCGTTGCCCTCTCTTTTATACTTGGCGCACTTTTTTCTGCAAGGTGCTGCTGCATGTCCTCCCCAATACAAAAAAAACGCGCTATTACACCGGCGAAAGCCATGGTGGCTGCCATTAGCGGCTACGCCATGGACGGATTTGACCTTCTGATCCTCGGCTTTATGCTGCCCGCCATCAGCGTTTCGCTGGCGCTCGATCCGTCTCAGGCAGGTTCTCTGGTGACATGGACGCTGATTGGTGCGGTGATTGGCGGCATCGTGTTTGGCCATCTCAGCGATCTCTATGGCCGCATCCGTATTCTCACCGTCACTATTTTGGTGTTCTCGGTGTTCACCGGACTGTGCGCTGTCGCGCAGGGCTACTGGGATTTGCTGGCGTACCGCACCCTGGCGGGCGTGGGATTAGGCGGCGAGTTCGGCATTGGGATGGCGCTGATTGCGGAAGCCTGGCCAAAAGAGAAGCGCAACCGCGCCTCGGCGTGGGTCGGCATTGGCTGGCAGCTTGGTGTGCTGTTAGCGGCCTTTATTACGCCGCCATTGCTGAGTGTCATTGGCTGGCGCGGCATGTTCCTCGTTGGTTTACTGCCCGCGCTGGTCTCATTTGTGATTCGCCTCAGCATGGGTGAGCCGGAAGAATTTACCCGTCACGTTGAGAAAACCCCGCAGCTGTCGTTTACCGCGCGGCTTAAACTGCTGTTCGCCGATAGCAATACCAGCAAAGCCAGTCTGGGAATTCTTATTCTCTGTTCGGTGCAGAATTTCGGTTACTACGGTTTGATGATCTGGATGCCGAGCTATCTGTCGTCTAACTTTGGCTTCAGCCTGACAAAATCCGGCTTGTGGACGGCGGTAACGGTAGTCGGCATGACATTTGGCATCTGGCTGTTCGGCGTGCTGGCCGATCGCTTCGCACGCTGGAAAATCTTCCTGCTGTACCAGTTCGGTGCGGTGGTGATGGTGGTGGTGTATGCACAGCTGCGCGATCCAACGGTAATGCTGTTTACTGGCGCGCTGATGGGGATGTTTGTCAACGGTATGATTGGCGGCTACGGCGCGCTGATTTCTGATACCTTCCCGCCGCAGGCGCGTGCTACGGCGCAGAACGTGTTGTTTAACCTTGGGCGTGGCGTGGGCGGGTTTGGTCCGCTGGTGATTGGATTACTGGCCACCAACATCTCCTTTACCGCCGCAATCACCCTACTGGCGCTGATTTATTTGCTGGATATCGCCGCCACGCTGTTCCTGCTGCCGAAAAAGCAGAGCAACGAAGATTCGCTGGGGGCGATTGGCTGATTTTTGTGGTCGCCATGAATGGCGACCCTATCATTGAATGGTGCACGAACGTAGGGTCGGCATTGATACCGACCTGGCTGAACACCGCACCTATCCCACCAAATCCCAGCCGCGTGCGCGCCACAGATCCGGCAGCTGCGCCATATCATCAAAGCGGGTCACCAGCGGATGATCTAATTCTGGATTATGTGCGTCAGCGCAGTAGTAAAACACTGGAATCCCGGCCGCGATGCCTGCGCGTGCGCCGGCTTCGGAATCGTCCACCAGAATGCACTTCTCAATCGGCACCTGCATCTGCTCGGCGGCGTGATACATCAGCTCGGGATCGGGCTTCCAGTGGTTGATGTCATAGCCGCTGTATAGCTTGCCATCCAGATAGGGCAGCATGCCGGTTAATCCCAGGGAGTGTTGCATCTTCTTCACCGTGCCGTTTGAAACCACGCACATCGGCACTTTTACTCTCTCGACCAGCGTTTGAGCGCCGGCAATGGGCTGCAAATCGAGATCGAACAGCCGCGCCACCTCGGCGCGATAGGCGGTTTCCACCTCTTCGAGCGGTAACTCAACCTGATGTTCTGCCGCCACGTCACGGATGATGTCGTAGAGCTTCACCCCTTTATACTGCTCAAACATCTGTTGCAGTGAGAGCTCAATACCGTAGCGGGCAAAGGTGTTGACGTAAGATTGCGTACAGATTACTTCGCTGTCGACCAGCGTGCCGTCGCAATCAAAAAAAATACATTCCACCGACATTGCGCATCATCCTTTTGTTAAACAATAAGCTGACACTCTAGCGCACTGAGCGCAGAAAGCGACCCTGAGCAACCGGTTGCGAAAAATCAGTGTTTTGCCACGCTAAACTCTATACGATACGCGGCGATTAATTTTTTATCGGAACAGTGAAATGAATAACCAGGGTCTTTTGCAGCGCATCTTCAAGCTGCAGGAACACGGCACAACCGTGCGTACAGAAGTGATTGCCGGTTGCACCACTTTCCTGACGATGGTCTACATCGTCTTCGTTAACCCGCAAATTCTGGGTGTGGCAGGCATGGATACTCAGGCCGTGTTTGTCACCACCTGCTTAATTGCCGCGTTCGGCAGCATCTTAATGGGGCTGGTGGCGAATCTGCCGGTAGCGCTGGCACCGGCGATGGGCTTGAACGCCTTTTTCGCCTTCGTGGTGGTGGGCGCGATGGGCTACTCATGGCAGGTTGGCATGGGCGCGATCTTCTGGGGAGCCTTGGGCCTGCTGATCCTCACGCTGCTGCGCGTGCGCTACTGGATGATTGCCAACATTCCGCTGAGCCTGCGCGTGGGGATTACCGCCGGTATCGGCCTGTTTATCGCCATGATGGGGCTGAAAAATGCCGGCATCATCGTGCCTAACGCCGATACCATCGTGGCCGTTGGCAACCTGACGTCGCACAGCGTGCTGCTGGGCGCGCTCGGGTTCTTCATCATCGCTATTCTGGCCTCACGTAATATCCATGCGGCGGTGCTGGTCTCGATCGTGGTGACTACCGCACTGGGCCTGATCATTGGCGACGTAAAATTCAGCGGTGTGTTCGCCGCTCCGCCCGCCATCACTTCGGTGGTTGGTCAGGTGGATATCAAAGGTGCATTCAACATCGGCATGGCCGGCGTGATCTTCTCCTTTATGTTGGTGAATCTGTTCGACTCTTCCGGCACGCTGATTGGCGTGACCGATAAAGCCGGACTGACCGACGAGAAAGGCACGTTCCCGCGCATGAAGCAGGCGCTGTACGTTGATAGCATCAGCTCTGTGACCGGTTCGCTGGTGGGGACCTCTTCAGTTACCGCTTACATTGAAAGCTCGTCCGGCGTGGCGATCGGCGGGCGTACCGGCTTGATGGCGGTGATTACCGGGATTCTGTTCCTGCTGGTGATGTTTCTGTCACCGCTGGCAGCGATGGTGCCATCCTATGCGGCGGCGGGCGCGCTGATTTATGTTGGCGTGTTGATGACGGCGTCGCTTTCCCGCGTACAGTGGGACGATCTCACTGAAGCGGTTCCGGCGTTTGTCACCGCGGCGATGATGCCATTTAGCTTCTCGATCACCGAAGGCATTGCGCTGGGCTTTATCTCGTACTGCGTGATGAAGTTGGGAACGGGTCGCTGGCGTGAAATCAGTCCATGCGTGGTGGTGGTGGCGCTGCTGTTTGTGCTGAAAATCGTCTTCATTGACGCTCATTAAGTGAAAAAGGCCGCTTAAGCGGCCTTTTTTGTCAGGGATGTCCTATCTCCTGCGGCGCGACCAAACTGGTCAGGCGTAAGGTGCGCGGCCCCATATTGGGTTTGCTCATCTCGACGTCGCGCAGCGCTTGCCACTGCTGCGCGCCATCAATTTCCCACAGCCGTAAACGTTCTGTGCCTGGCGACAGTGCACACGACCATACCAGCGTCGGTTCAGCATCACATACCGCCTGAATATCGGGAAACACGGTGGAACGCAGTCGTCCGGCTGCGGGATGCAAACGCAGTGAATCAATACCGCTATTCGTTTCGCCAGTGAGTTTGAGAATGCTTTGCCGCAGCGTCCAGATTTGCGTCAGCGCTTCCATAAAATCCTGCTGCGCGTTGATCCAGGCTTTCTCGCCAGAGGAGAGATCCTGCGTCAGCATATCCTGAGTTTGGCGACTGTGCGCACGTACAATCTCCATGTCCAGTCCGGCACGACCGCCTTCTTCGGCCAGCAGCACGCCGATAGTGTTGCCAGCATAGGAAATACTAAAATCGGGCAGATTCGCATCGGCAAAACGGGGACGACCACTGCTGGTGGTAATTAATGCAGGTAATTCACGAATACCATAAACGCGCAGCATCAGCTGCCCCAGCAGTTCGCGCGCGGCGAGAAAGCGTCCGCGGCGCTTGTCAGCGAAGCGTTGGGCGCTATGAATCACTTCCTGTGGCACCCGCATATTCTCTGAAGAAAAGGGCGGATGACCGATCCAACGAACAAAATGACTAGCCATCTGTCGCTCCGTGAAAATGGTCGAATAATCATCAGTGCTATTGTAAGAATTTTCTCATGGGTTTGCATCCGCCTTAAGGTGGAATAGGCGATATTTCAGATAAGGCTGAAGCCGCACGGCAATCCCATTTTGTCACTTTGCATAGAACGCTTTTGCACATTCATGTCTGATCGGGTGCCGATTGGCGCGATGTGGTGTAGGATTTGGGCAGTAAAAAGGCACATCGAAGTGCGCTAACTATTCACCCTCAGGCCAATCGTGCACATCGCTGAATCATGCACGTCGGAGTTTTTTATGTCAGTTACCGCTATTTCTTCTCGCCAGGAATCGATCTCTCTTGATGAGTTTCGTCACGGCATGCGCCGCTTAACCGCAGGCGTTTCTCTGGTTACCACCGAATTTCAGGGCGAAAAGCTGGGGCTAATTGCCACGTCGGTGAGTTCGCTGGCGGCTGAGCCACCGAGCTTGCTGGTGTGCGTGAATCGCAGCGCATCCAGTCATGATGCGTTTATCAAGGCCGGTCATTTTGCCGTTAACGTACTGCGTGAGCAGCATGACGATTTATGCGCTCAGTTCAGCCAATCATCGCGTCGTGAAGAGCGTTTTCAAAACGGCGCCTGGCAGACGCTGAATACCGGCGCGCCAGTATTGGCGGATGCGCTGGTGAGTTTTGATTGCCAGCTGGAGAAAGTGGTGGAGTGGAATACGCATAGCGTGCTGCTGGCACGTATTGTTGGCATTGCGCTGCCTGGCGAAGCGTCAGAGCCAATGATCTACTTCAATAGCGGTTTCCATTCACTGGGCTAACTGCACAGGAAAAGGCGTCGTAAGTGACGCCTTTTCGCTATCGAATCAGGCAAATTTGCTGGCTTCATCAAAGCTTAGACGCGGCAAACGCGGATGCAGTTTGCTGGCTTCGCCATAGCCCAGATTGATCAGCAAGTTCACCTGCCATTTATTCTCGCTGAAGAACGCCTCATTCACTTTGGACGGATCGAAACCGGACATTGGGCCTGCATCCAACCCCAGCGAACGCGCCGCCAGAATCAAGTAACCCGCTTGCAAGCTGCTGTTACGGAACGCGGTCTCTTTCGCCAGATCCGGGCTGCTGGTGAACCAGCTGCGCGCATCGCCGTGCGGGAACAGCTTCGGCAGCGCTTCGTAGAATTCTGGGTCCCACGCCACGATCACCGTCACCGGCGCCGCCATGGTTTTGTCGACATTACCGGACGAAAGTGCCGGTTTCAGCTTCTCTTTCCCTTCCTGAGACGTCACAAACACAAAACGGCCTGGCGAGCAGTTAGCAGAAGTTGGGCCCAGCGCGGTCAGATTGTAGAGCTGCTTCAGCACCTCTTGAGAAATCGGTTTGTCCTGCCAGTAGCTGTGGGTGCGGGCTTCATTAAACAGCGCATTCAGCGCCACGCTGTCGAGCGTTGTACTCATGTTTCTCTCCTGTTCAGGCCGCAACGAGCGCCCAATATTTTGCATGAATAGTCGATGTTCCCGGCAGGGCCTTTTCGCCGGGCAGTGATCGTTATACTGCAAAGCGAAAGGGGAGCCAAATAACAAAGACGCATGTCTACTGGGATCCAGGTGCGCATGAATGCGCACCCTACGAAAACCGCGCTCATACGATGTAGGGTCGCCATTTATGGCGACTACGTAACAGACATTACTTCCCAATACAGAAGCTTGAGAAGATTCGTCCCAGCAGATCGTCGGAGGTGAATTCGCCAGTGATCTCGCTCAGCGCCTGTTGCGCTAAACGAAGCTCTTCCGCCAGTAATTCACCCGCCCATGCGCCTAATAGCTGATGTTTTCCCTGTTGCAGGTGAGCAGCCGCTAACTCGAGCGCCTGCAGATGGCGGCGACGCGCAAGGAATCCGCCTTCCATATTGCCGGCAAAACCCATGCTCTGTTTCAGGTGCTCGCGCAGCGCTTCCACACCGTCACCAGTGCGTGCCGAGAGACGAATCAGTGAGTGACCGTTCACTTCAGTAAGCCCCAGCACTTCCCCCGTCATATCCGCTTTATTGCGCACCACGGTAATCGGCAGCGCATTTGGCAAACGCGCGACAAAATCTGGCCAAATGGCGGCGGCTTCGGTGGCATCCGTGGTAGTGCCATCGACCATAAACAGCACGCGGTCGGCCTGCTCGATCTCCTGCCATGCACGCTCAATACCAATGCGCTCTACTTCATCACTGGCTTCACGCAAACCGGCGGTATCGATGATATGCAGCGGCATGCCGTCGATATGGATATGTTCGCGCAGCACGTCGCGCGTGGTGCCGGCAATATCGGTGACAATCGCCGCTTCGCGACCGGCTAACGCATTCAGCAGGCTCGATTTACCGGCATTAGGGCGACCGGCAATGACCACTTTCATCCCTTCACGCAGCAAGCTGCCCTGACGCGCCTCGGCACGTACGCCGTCGAGATCGCCGATCACCACATTGAGCTGTGCTTCAATTTTGCCGTCGGACAGGAAATCGATCTCTTCATCCGGGAAGTCGATGGCCGCTTCCACATAGATACGCAGGTGAGTAAGTGCTTCCACAAGTGCATTAACGCGCAGGGAAAAGGCGCCCTGCAGCGAGTTCACCGCTGAGCGGGCTGCCTGCTCTGAACTGGCATCGATCAGGTCGGCAATCGCTTCGGCTTGCGCTAAATCGAGTTTATCGTTGAGGAAGGCGCGTTCCGAGAATTCACCGGGCTGAGCAATACGCAAGCCGGGCAGGGCCACAATGCGTTTGAGCAGCAGGTCAAGAATCACCGGGCCGCCGTGGCCCTGCAGCTCCAGCACATCTTCGCCGGTAAAGGAGTTCGGGCCGGGAAACCACAGCGCAATGCCCTGATCGAGCACGCTGCCATCGGCATCGGTAAAAGGCAGATAATCGGCGTAACGCGGTTTCGGCAATTTGCCTAACACGGCTTGCGCCACCTCGGCCGCTTTGGCGCCGGAGATACGCAGAATGCCTACGCCGCCGCGGCCGGGAGGCGTCGCCTGGGCAACGATGGTGTCGCTGTGGCTCATGATTCCACCTTAAACTTTTAGGGTATTAATAAATAAAAATAGGGCGACATAAATGTCGCCCTTAGATTATACGCTGCTGCTGGTGGCAGTCAGACGTTACGCTTTCTTCTTGTCGCGGCTATGCAGACCACGTTTTTCCAGGCCGCGATAAATCAGCTGCTGCTGGAGAATGGTTACCAGGTTGCTGACGATGTAATACAGCACCAGACCTGATGGGAACCACAGGAAGAACACGGTAAAGATAACCGGCATGTAAGTCATGATCTTCTGCTGCATCGGATCGGTCACAGTGGTCGGTGACATCTTCTGAATGAAGAACATGGTGATACCCATGACAATCGGCAGAATGTAGTACGGGTCCTGCGCAGACAAGTCATGAATCCACAGAATAAACGGTGCATGACGCAGTTCAACCGAGCCTGACAGCATGTAGTACAAGGCCAGGAAGATTGGCATCTGGATAACCAGTGGCAAGCAGCCGCCCAGCGGGTTCACTTTCTCCGCCTTATACAGCGCCATCATTTCCTGGCTCTGCTTCTGCTTGTCATCGCCCAGACGTTCACGCATCGCCTGAATCTTCGGCTGCAGCATACGCATCTTCGCCATGGAGGTGTACTGCGCCTTAGTCAGCGGGTACATGATGCCACGAACGATGAAGGTGATAACGATAATGGAGAAGCCCCAGTTACCGATAAAGCTGTGCAGGAACTTCAGTAGCTTAAACAGCGGCTGAGAGATGAACCACAGCCAACCGTAATCCACAGTCAGATCAAGATGAGGCGCGATGGCCGCCATTTTGTCCTGAATTTCCGGGCCAACCCACAGAGTGGCACCAAGATCCTGCTGTGCGCCTGCGCCAACGGTAACCGGCGCAGATTTGTAGCCGATTGCCGCTACGCCATTGCCGAGGTTGCTGGTGTACAGCGTGTTATTACCCTGCGTGCGTGGCACCCAGGCGGTGGCAAAATACTGTTGCAGCATCGCCACCCAACCGTTGCCGGTGGTGGTGTTCAGGTTCTCGTTATCCGCGATGGTGTCGAATTTATATTTTTCGTATTTCGCATCGCTGGTGGAGTACGCTGCGCCACGGAAGGTATGCAGAGCAAAGTTATTGCTGCCGGTATCGCGGTGCTTAGGCACATCGATAGTTTGCTTCAGCTGACCAAACATCGACACTTCCAGCGGCTGCTGGGTGGTGTTGTTAATGTTGTAGTCAACATTTACCGCATACTCACCGCGTTTGAAGACGAAGGTCTTGGTGTAGACCACGCCGTTTTCACCGGTCCAGGTCAGCGGCACGCGCAGTTCGCTCTGGCCATCTGCCATCTCGAAGCTATCTTGTGTGGTGGTATACAGCGGACGTGCGCCATTGTTCGGGTTATCCGGACCGTTACGGCCGGTTAAGCCGCTCTGCGCCTGATAAACGAATGCAGGTGTGGTTTCAAGCAGCTGGAACGGTGCGTCTGAACCCAGTTTGTCCGGGTAAGTCAGCAGCTGAGCCTGCTCAATATCGCCACCGCGCGTATTGATGTTGAGTGACAGGACATCTGTCTTAACGGTGATCGTTTTGCCCTGTCCGCTAGCCGGCACGCCGGAAGTGGCGGCATCACCCGCTGCGCTGCTTGTGTTTTGCGTGGTCTGGGTTTGCTGTGGCTGCGGAGCGTGGTCCGTCTGCCAGGCTTGCCAGATCATAAAAGACACGAACAGAAAAGCGATGAGAAAGAGATTGCGTTGCGAATCCATCGTTAATGTTCTCTGGTATCAAAGGTTTTTGGCGGCACAGGATCGTCACCACCCGGGTTCAAAGGGTGGCATTTTAATACGCGTTTAATCGTCAACCAACTGCCTTTTACCACGCCAAAGCGGCGTAAGGCCTCAATCCCATACTGCGAGCAGGTGGGATGGAACCGGCAATGAGGTCCCAGCAGTGGGCTGATGGCGCGTTGATAAACGCGTATCAGGGCAATCAGGAGCCGCGAGCCAGGCGACAGTGACGACGCCATAATTTCTCCAACGCTTCCGTCAGCGCACGGTTATCCAGGTCAGCAATCCCTTTTTTAGCCACGATCACAAAATCCATCGCAGGCAGCTCATGTTGACGCAGACGAAAGCTTTCGCGGGTCAATCGCTTGATCCGGTTGCGTTCATGGGCGCGTTTTACATGTTTTTTTGCGACGGTGAGACCGATGCGGGGATGCCCCAGCGAGTTAAGTCGGCCGAGTATGGTGATTTGCGGCGTACCGGCTCTTTGTGGCTGCTGGAAGACGAAAGTGAAATGAGTGGGAGTTAACAAACGTAACTCCCTGGGAAATGCGAGCTTAACCACGAGGGTTAGCTTTATTACTTAGAAACGGTCAGACGAGAACGGCCTTTAGCACGACGACGTGCCAGAACCTGACGACCATTTTTTGTTGCCATACGAGCACGGAAACCGTGTGAACGGTTGCGCTTCAGTACGGACGGTTGAAAAGTGCGTTTCATGGCGATTTCTACCTAAACTTGAAAATTTTCACTGGGTGACGCGTTTTCGGGCCAGTAAATCGACCAACGCCTCAATGTGTCTTTAATAAAGAGGCGGGATTGTAATAATTGTACAGTCCAGAGTCAATTTACTTCGCTGGTCGCGGCACCTGGAAACCCAGATACAGCCCGCTGATTCCGGGCATCAAGGCTTCACGCAATAATGCCGGGTGGGGAATTATACGGGCTGTGGGGTAAAGCGCAAGGATCGCGCAGGATCTTCTTGCGATCTATTTGCAAACTTGTTGCGGCAAAAACGAGAGCCGCCCAGAAAAATTGTCGCTTTCAGCCACATTAACGCTGGCTTTTCTGCTAAAAAGCGTAAACTCATTTGCGCATCATCAGCCTGTGGATAAAATGGATCAAAACTGTGTAGAAAGGGAAGATCTCTCGGCTGCTTTACGTTATGATCCGCCCTTCCGCTGACGATCCTCCATGCGATCGCCGGGGAAGACTACCGCGAATAGCGGTCGCAGGCGCTTTCCAACCGCCTGTGTCTAAAAATTACGTTTCTATTTATTAGCGCCTAAAATTCTTATCGATTTTGTACGAGTGGAGTCCGCCGTGTCACTTACGCTTTGGCAACAGTGTCTTGCCCGTTTGCAGGATGAGCTTCCTGCCACCGAATTCAGCATGTGGATTCGTCCGCTGCAGGCTGAATTGAACGACAATACGCTGACCTTGTATGCACCAAATCGGTTTGTACTCGACTGGGTTAGAGATAAATATCTCAATAGTATCAATGGGCTGCTGAATGAATTCTGCGGTACGAATGTGCCGTTACTGCGTTTTGAAGTGGGCACGCGTCCTGCCGCACAGGTCACCACCAGCCAGCCGGCAATGGCCAGTTACAGCGCGCCTGCACCGATTGAAAATCGCCCGGCGCCCACGCAAATTTTGCGCCCAAGCTGGGATTCGGTGCCTGCGCCGGCTGATGTTACCTACCGTTCCAATGTGAATAACCGCCATAACTTCGATAACTTTGTGGAAGGTAAATCGAACCAACTGGCACGCGCGGCGGCACGTCAGGTAGCGGACAACCCTGGCGGCGCCTATAACCCTCTGTTCCTTTATGGCGGCACCGGTTTGGGTAAAACTCACCTGCTGCACGCGGTGGGTAACGGCATTATTGCGCGCAAGCCCAATGCCAAAGTGGTGTATATGCACTCTGAGCGTTTTGTTCAGGACATGGTTAAAGCCTTGCAGAACAACGCTATCGAAGAGTTTAAGCGTTACTATCGTTCGGTGGATGCACTGCTGATCGATGACATCCAATTCTTTGCCAATAAAGAACGATCGCAGGAAGAGTTTTTCCACACCTTCAACGCCCTGCTGGAAGGCAATCAACAGATCATCCTGACCTCGGATCGCTATCCAAAAGAGATCAACGGCGTAGAAGATCGCCTGAAATCGCGCTTTGGCTGGGGATTAACGGTCGCGATCGAGCCGCCTGAGCTGGAAACGCGTGTGGCGATCCTGATGAAGAAGGCCGATGAAAACGACATCCGCCTGCCGGGCGAAGTGGCGTTCTTTATTGCTAAGCGTCTGCGTTCCAATGTGCGAGAGCTGGAAGGCGCGCTGAACCGCGTGATCGCCAACGCGAACTTTACCGGTCGCGCCATTACCATCGATTTCGTGCGCGAAGCGCTGCGCGATCTGCTGGCGCTGCAGGAAAAGCTGGTCACCATTGATAACATTCAGAAAACGGTGGCCGAATATTACAAAATTAAAGTGGCGGATTTGCTGTCGAAACGCCGTTCGCGTTCGGTAGCGCGTCCGCGCCAGATGGCGATGGCGATGGCGAAAGAGCTCACTAACCACAGTTTGCCGGAAATTGGCGATGCGTTTGGTGGCCGCGACCATACCACCGTGCTTCACGCCTGCCGTAAAATCGAGCAGCTGCGTGAAGAGAGCCACGACATCAAAGAAGATTTCTCTAACCTCATTCGAACATTATCTTCCTGACGCATATGAAATTTATTGTAGAACGTGAGCAGTTACTGAAGCCCCTGCAACAGGTCAGCGGTCCGCTGGGCGGTCGTCCAACCCTGCCGATCCTTGGCAATTTACTGCTGCAGGTCAGCGAAGATACGCTGCGCCTGACCGGCACCGATCTGGAAATGGAAATGGTGGCGCGCGTTGCGCTGACGCAGCCACACGAGCCGGGTGCAACCACGGTTCCCGCGCGTAAATTCCTCGATATTTGTCGCGGTTTGCCGGAAGGTGCTGAGATCAGCCTGACGCTGGAAGGCGACAGAATGCTGGTGCGTTCTGGCCGCAGCCGTTTCTCGTTATCTACCTTGCCAGCCAGTGATTTCCCGAACCTGGATGACTGGCAGAGCGAGGTAGAATTTACTTTGCCGCAGGCAACGTTGAAACGCTTGATCGAGGCTACGCAGTTCTCGATGGCGCATCAGGATGTGCGCTATTACCTCAACGGCATGCTGTTTGAAACCGAAGGTGAAGAGCTGCGCACCGTCGCCACCGATGGTCACCGCCTTGCGGTGTGCTCAATGCCGATTGGTCAGGCGTTGCCAGACCATTCGGTGATCGTGCCGCGTAAAGGTGTGATTGAGCTGATGCGCCTGCTTGATGGCGGTGAAACGCCGCTGCAGGTGCAGATCGGCAGCAGCAATATTCGTGCTCACGTTGGCGACTTTATTTTCACCTCCAAGCTGGTTGACGGCCGTTTCCCGGATTATCGCCGCGTATTGCCGAAGAATCCTGATAAAGCCTTAGAAGCCGGATGCGATATTCTGAAACAGGCATTTGCGCGTGCGGCGATTCTGTCGAATGAGAAGTTTCGCGGCGTTCGCATCTACATCACCGAAAATCAGCTCAAAATCACGGCAAATAATCCCGAGCAGGAAGAAGCGGAAGAGATGCTGGATGTCTCTTACAACGGCACCGATCTGGAGATCGGATTCAACGTCAGCTATGTGCTGGATGTATTGAATGCGCTGAAGTGCGAGAACGTGCGTTTGCTGCTGACTGATTCGGTGTCGAGCGTGCAGATTGAAGATGTTGCCAGTCCAGCCGCGGCATACGTAGTTATGCCAATGCGCTTGTAAGGTCGGCATTTATGCCGACCTGGCGAATGTTCGCACCATCCTGGGAGCCATTAATGGCTCCCCTACAAGATCCCGAATAGCTTCATCCCGGAACACTTCATGGCTTTAACCCGCCTCCTGATTAAAGATTTTCGCAATATTGAGCAGGCCGATCTGGCGCTGGCCCCCGGTTTCAATTTTTTAGTTGGCGCCAACGGTAGCGGCAAGACCAGCGTGCTGGAGGCGATTTACACGCTGGGCCACGGTCGTGCGTTTCGCAGTTTGCAAGCGGGGCGCGTTATTCGTCACGATCAAGACGCCTTTGTGCTGCACGGCCGAATTGAAGGCAGTGAACGCGAACTGTCGGTGGGGTTAACCAAAAATCGCGCCGGCGACAGCAAAGTACGCATTGATGGCAGCGACGGTCACAAAGTCGCTGAGTTAGCGCAACTGTTACCCATGCAGCTGATCACACCGGAAGGTTTTACGCTGCTGAATGGCGGTCCCAAATATCGTCGTGCCTATATCGATTGGGGCTGTTTCCACGCCGCGCCCGGCTTTTTCCATGCCTGGAGCAATCTGCGTCGTCTGCTGAAACAGCGCAATGCGGCGCTGCGCCAGGTATCGCGCTACAGCCAGATTCGTCCGTGGGATCAGGAACTGGTGCCGCTGGCCGAGCAAATCAGCGCATGGCGCGCCGAATACAGCGCGGCGATTTCCCGCGAGATCATCGCCACCTGTGGCCAATTTTTACCAGAGTTCGAGCTAGCGTTCTCTTTCCAGCGCGGCTGGGATAAAGAGAGCGACTACGCCGAATTGCTGGAGCGTAATTTCGAGCGCGATCGAGCGCTCACCTACACCGCCAGCGGCCCGCATAAAGCCGATTTTCGTATTCGTGCTGAGGGCACGCCGGTGGAAGATTTACTCTCACGCGGTCAGTTAAAGCTACTGATGTGCGCGCTGCGCTTAGCGCAGGGCGAATATCTGACGCGCAGCAGCGGACGACGCTGTTTGTATCTGATTGATGACTTTGCCTCAGAGCTGGATGACACCCGTCGCCGGCTGTTAGCTGAACGCCTAAAAGCCACGCAGGCTCAAGTATTTGTCAGCGCCATTGGTGTCGAGCATGTAATCGACATGAGTGATGAAAAGGGCAAGATGTTCCGCGTGGAACAGGGTAAAATAGTGGTTCAACCTGAAGATTAAATGAGCGAGAAACGTTGATGTCGAATTCTTATGACTCCTCAAGTATCAAAGTCCTGAAAGGGCTTGATGCGGTACGCAAACGCCCGGGCATGTACATCGGCGATACGGATGACGGCACCGGTCTGCATCACATGGTATTCGAAGTCGTGGATAACGCTATCGACGAAGCGCTCGCCGGTCACTGCAGTGACATTACCGTTACTATTCATGCCGATAACTCGGTTTCCGTGCAGGATGATGGACGTGGTATTCCTACCGGCATTCACCCGGAAGAGGGCGTCTCTGCGGCGGAAGTGATCATGACCGTTCTGCACGCAGGCGGTAAATTTGATGATAACTCATATAAAGTATCGGGCGGTCTGCACGGCGTCGGCGTTTCCGTGGTAAACGCCCTGTCGCAGAAGCTGGAGCTGACCATTCGTCGCGAAGGTAAAGTGCACCAGCAGGTTTATCAGCACGGCGTGCCGCAGGCACCGCTGGCGGTATCAGGTGATACCGACGCAACCGGTACCCGCGTGCGTTTTTGGCCGAGCTATGAAACCTTCACTAATGTGATTGAGTTTGAGTACGACATCCTGGCGAAGCGCCTGCGTGAACTCTCGTTCCTCAACTCTGGCGTCTCGATTCGTCTCGAAGATAAACGCGACGGCAAGAGCGATCACTTCCACTACGAAGGCGGTATCAAGGCGTTTGTTGAGTATCTCAACAAAAACAAAACGCCAATCCATCCCACCGTGTTCTATTTCTCTACCGAGAAAGATGGCATTGGCGTGGAAGTGGCGCTGCAGTGGAACGACGGTTTCCAGGAAAACATCTACTGCTTCACCAACAACATTCCACAGCGCGACGGCGGTACGCACCTGGCCGGTTTCCGTGCGGCAATGACGCGTACCCTGAACGCCTACATGGATAAAGAAGGTTACAGTAAAAAAGCCAAAGTCAGCGCCACCGGTGACGATGCGCGTGAAGGTCTGATCGCCGTGGTTTCGGTGAAAGTGCCGGATCCGAAGTTCTCTTCCCAGACCAAAGACAAGCTGGTCTCTTCAGAAGTGAAATCGGCGGTTGAGCAGCAGATGAACGAACTGCTGGCAGAATACCTGCTGGAAAATCCATCTGACGCCAAAATCGTGGTTGGCAAGATCATTGATGCGGCGCGTGCGCGTGAAGCGGCGCGTCGTGCGCGTGAAATGACGCGCCGTAAAGGTGCGCTGGATTTGGCCGGTCTGCCGGGCAAACTGGCGGATTGTCAGGAGCGCGATCCGGCGCTGTCTGAAATCTACCTGGTGGAGGGTGACTCCGCAGGCGGCTCCGCCAAGCAGGGCCGTAACCGTAAAAACCAGGCGATTCTGCCGCTGAAAGGTAAAATCCTGAACGTGGAGAAAGCGCGCTTCGACAAGATGCTGGCGTCGCAGGAAGTCGCCACGCTGATTACTGCGCTGGGCTGTGGTATCGGTCGTGACGAATACAACCCGGACAAACTGCGTTATCACAGCATCATCATCATGACCGATGCGGACGTCGACGGCTCGCACATCCGTACGCTGCTGTTGACCTTCTTCTATCGTCAGATGCCGGAAATCGTGGAGCGTGGTCACGTCTATATTGCTCAGCCGCCGCTGTACAAAGTGAAGAAAGGCAAGCAAGAACAGTACATTAAAGACGACGAAGCGATGGACCAATATCAGATTTCTATCGCGCTCGATGGCGCAACGCTGCACACTAATGCCAGCGCGCCAGCTTTGGCGGGTCAGCCGCTGGAAACGCTGGTGGCTGATTTCAACAGTACGCAGCGCATGATCAAGCGTATGGAGCGTCGTTTCCCAGCGGCTCTGCTGCGTGGTCTGATCTACCATCCAACGTTAAATGACCTCAGTGACGAAGCCGCAGTACAGGGCTGGATCGACGCTTTAGTCGCGTATCTGACCGAGCGCGAAGCGCATGGCAGCAGCTATGTGGCGCAGGTGCGTGCAAACCGCGAACAGAATCTGTTCGAACCGGTGCTGCGTGTCCGCACCCACGGCGTTGATACCGATTATCCGCTGGATAGTGAATTCATCGATGGCCCGGAATACCGCAAAATCTGTAGTCTGGGCGAGCAGCTGCGTGGTCTGATCGAAGAAGATGCATTTATCGAACGTGGTGAACGTCGCCAGCCGGTAAGCAGCTTCGAGCAGGCGATTGAGTGGCTGGTGAAAGAGTCGCGTCGTGGTCTGTCTGTCCAACGTTATAAAGGTTTGGGTGAGATGAACCCTGAGCAGCTGTGGGAAACCACCATGGATCCGGATAGCCGCCGCATGCTGCGCGTGACGATCAAGGATGCTATTGCTGCTGATCAGCTGTTCACTACCTTAATGGGCGATGCAGTTGAACCGCGTCGTGCGTTTATCGAAGAGAATGCGCTGAAAGCGGCCAATATCGATATCTAATCGATAAGGCCGAAACAGAAAACCCTTCCCTGGTGGAAGGGTTTTTTATTTTCAGCGTGGGACGGAGAAACGGAAGCATGCGCCGGGGTATTTTTCATCCAGGCGGATATCTTTGCCATGCAGCTGCAGAATGCGGCGAACCACCATTAATCCCAAACCACCGCTGTTTTTTCGGGTGCTGGCGTGGGAAAGTGCAGAAGGACGCTCAAACAGTGTGGCTCGTAAAGCCTCGGGAATACCCGGCCCGGAATCTTTCAGGCTCACTTCAACCTCACGCTCTGCGTTACGCAGCGTAACTTCAATCGTACCCGCCTGTGGCGTATATTTAAGCGCGTTATCCAGTAAGTTAGTTAGCACACGGTCAATCATTGAGACATCGGCATTTACCTGCGGCAACTGGTCTGGCATATCCACCACGAAGCGAATATTACGCGTGCTGGCCATTAATTCGAATTTCTGCACCACATCGTAAGTGAGTTCAGAAAGACTAAACGCCTCACAGTTGGGTTTTATCACGCCATATTCCAGCTGCGCCAATTCAAATAACTGCTGGGCTAACATGCTCACTTTCTGGCTTTGCGAAAGCGCGATATGCAAATAACGCTGACTTTCATCTGCTTTTAGGCTATCCGCTTTATACAGCAAGGTTTCAAGATAACCATGCAAAGTGGTGAGCGGCGTGCGCAGGTCGTGCGAGATATTGGCGACAAAATCGCGGCGCAGCTGATCCTGATAAGCCAGCTTTTCCCACTGAAAGGCAACGCGACGCGCCATACCGACAAAAGCACCTTGTAATACCGCCACCTCATCCTTTTCCTGTTGTTGCGGCAACGGTAACTCGGCTAGCTGTTTTATCTCCGTCATGTCTTCGCGGTTAAGTTTGCGTACGCGCTGCGTTAACTGACGCATCGGTCGGGTAATTAAACTGAACGCCACCACGCCCGCCGTCAGCCCAAACAGCACCACCAATAAAGAAGACCACAATGACGTACGCTGTAAAATATCGAGCTGCGCTTCCTGCTCCAGCTGGAGATAATTTTCTCCCTGGAGAATGACATACAGATAGCCAACAGGCTGGCCATTAAGCGAAAGGGGCGCAACGCTAAACACTTTCTTCTCCTGCAGATTACGCGGGTCATCACCATAAACTGGCGCAGCGGCGCCGTTGAGCTGTGAACGCAGGGGGGCTACGCTGACGTTGGTACGTTTAATATGATGAGGCGGCGCGGCATCGGCCAGAATATTGCCCTGCAAATCCAGCAAATAGACCTCAACGCTGGGGTTGAGCGCCATCAAATCATTAAACAGCGCCTTCATGAGCGGCAGGTTAACGCCTTTTTCGCCAATCATATCGGGATTAAGGCTGGCGATATGTCTGGCAAGTCCGTCGGATAAGCGTTGAACCACGGCGCTGCCATATTGTGCATTAATGCGAATCTGCATCCAGCCCGACAACAGTGTGCAAAGTAATAGCAGAGAAGCAAAAACCAGCGCCAGGCGCTGGCTGAGTGTCAGGCGTTTCATGTTTAAAACCTAATTCGCAGGCAGCGAAAATTTATAGCCTTTCCCCCACACCGTCAGGATGTAGCGGGGTTCGGCTGGGTTGTCTTCAATTTTCAACCGTAAACGGTTGATATGGGTGTTGACGGTGTGTTCATAACCATCGTGTTGATAACCCCAAACCTGATTAAGCAGATTGAGGCGAGAAAAAACTTTTCCGGGATGCCTGGCAAAGTAGTAGAGCAGATCGAATTCACGCGGCGTTAAATTTACTGGCTTGCTGCGCAGCCAGACTTCTCGTGCCATGGGATCAATCATTAGCGCCTCGTGGTGCAGCGTACCGGCTTCCATGCGTGAATTGATGGCCATCGCCTCCTGGCGACGAAAAAGGGCTTTGAGCCGCGCCACCAGTTCCAGTACGGAAAAAGGTTTTGGCAGGTAATCATCTGCACCCAGTTCCAGACCCAATACGCGATGCACCTCGCTTGAACGTGCGCTGATCATGATAATTGGCGTATAACGCTTCATCGCGCGGGCTCGACGACAGATTTCTAATCCATCCACGCCGGGCAACATCAAATCAAGAATTAAGGCATCCCAATGCTGGGTTTCAAGCAGCTGCACAGCGAGATTCCCTTCGGCTGCGTGGGTTACGTCGTAGCCTTCATCCTGAAAGTTCAGACGTAAAACGTCGGCAATTCCGCAGTCATCTTCGACGATAAGTATTTTTTTTGCGTCGTGCATCATCCATTCCTGCTTCGCTTATCAGATCAATTTACCGCTAAAGACAGCGGAAAGTGTTCACATTTTGTTTAAACCTACGTGAGGCTTTAGTGAACAACAACGCACCACAATAGCATTCAGACCTTAAACGCTGAGCTCAGACACGGATTGAAAATTTCTCCATGGGGCCGCGGGTTTAAAAGCCAGTCATTGAGACATTTCTTGTCATAGGGCAGAGCGGGCCCGCGCAACAATGCGGCCACATTAAAAAGGGAGGCAGATGATATGGACATTCATTTGGACAAAAAAAACGCATGCCCGGCCGTGATTCATCCACGCTGGCTGCGAGCGTGCCACTGGATCAATGCCGCAGCCATTGTGCTTATGACGTTGAGCGGATGGCGCATTTATAACGCTTCACCCCTATTCGACTTTTATTTTCCGAGCGAGGTCACTCTCGGCGGCTGGTTAGGCGGAGCGCTGCAGTGGCACTTCGCCGCCATGTGGATTTTCGCTGCGAATGGCGTGTTTTATCTGACGATGAATATCGTGACCGGACGTTTTGCCAAAAAGTTTCTACCGCTGACGCTACGTGGGCTCCAGCAGGATGCCATCAACGCGCTAAAGGGCAAACTGGCACATGCGGATTTACGGCAGTACAACAACGTTCAACGGGCTGCCTATCTGTTTGTAATGGTGGATTGCCTGCTGCTGGTGCTGTCTGGGCTGGTGTTATGGAAATCCGTCCAGTTTGGATTGTTACGCGAACTCGTTGGCGGTTATGAGGCCGCGCGTTTCATCCATTTTTACGCGATGACAGCGCTGATGGGTTTTGTCGTGGTGCATCTGGTGATGGTGGCGCTGGTGCCTAAAACCTTCATTGCCATGCTGCGTGGACGCTAAGGAGAGCGAAATGAAAAAAAGTAATCTCGGACTTTCACCGGGCGATGCGGAGGCAGTAGTAAAAGAAGCGCAGCAACTTTTGGCGCGCCAGCTGGATTCATCCGCACGTCGCCGTTTTTTACGCCAGGGATTAACACTTGGTGGGGTGGTGATGCTAACCGGCTGCGATCTCCGCGAAACGCCCGACGTGGATAGCGTGCTGAATAGCTTTTCTCGCTTCAACGATCGCGTTCAGGGCTGGCTATTTAATCCTGCCAGTTTGTCACCGGAATACAGCGCAGATCGTATCGCTAAGTCTTTCCCGTTCAACGCGTTTTACGGTGAAGAGGATATTCCACAGGTTAATGGCGAACAGTGGCGCCTGGAGATTGCCGGTCTGGTGAGTGATAAGCGCAGCTGGTCGCTGCCACAGCTCTACAATATGCAGCAGGTTGATCAGATTACGCGCCATATCTGCGTGGAAGGCTGGAGCGCGATTGGCCGCTGGGGCGGCGTGCGTTTTGCTGACTTCCTGAAACTCATCGGGGCTGATACCACGGCCAAATATGTCAGTTTCAAATGTGCAGATGATTACTACACCAGCATCGATATGGCATCGGCGCTGCATCCACAAACCATCATGGCATTGAGCTGGGATGGACGCATTTTACCGCCTGAATATGGTTATCCGATGAAAATCCGTATCCCAACCAAGCTGGGATACAAAAATCCAAAGCATATACAGGTGATTGAAGTAACCAACCGTTATACCGGTGGTTACTGGGAAGACGAAGGATACAACTGGTTCGGCGGAAGCTGATCGCTAAAAACCCGGTGCCTGGTGCGCCAATACGCTTCATAAATGAAAATAATGTAAGGAAACACCCTATGAAAAACGTAATCGTAGCAACCTTTATCGCTTCAATGATGACCATATCCGTTGCCTATGCTGCTGACACCATGGGCAAAGACGCCATGAAAAAAGATGAAATGGGCATGAAGAAAGAGGCCATGCACAAAGATGAAATGGGCATGAAGAAAGAGGGCATGCACAAAGATGAAATGGGCATGAAAAAAGACGGCATGCACAAAGATGCTATGGGCATGAAGAAGGATGCTATGGGTAAAGAAGATAAAATGAAAAAAGACGCAATGAGCCAGTAAAACCAGCCTCTTGCTCCCTGTATTTCAGGCCATCATGTATATGATGGCCTTTTTTAATGGTTGAGTAAAAAGTCCTAAGTCTGCTGTGAAACTGGTCAATGCGAGCTGAATCGCGCTAGCATTGATCAAAACCCTGACTCAACGAGGACGTTATGGCAATAAAACTGGTTGCAATCGATATGGACGGCACGCTGCTCAATCCGCAGCATGAGATCACGGCCGCCGTTAAATCCGCGATTGAGCGCGCGCACAAAAAAGGCGTTATGGTGGTGCTTACCACTGGCCGTCCCTATGTCGGTATTCAGCGCTATTTAATGGAGCTGAATTTGGTTGATGAGGGCCAATACTGCATCAGTTATAACGGTGCGCTGGTGCATCGTGCCAATGATGGTGAATGCGTTGCAGAAATTACCCTGGGCTTTGACGACTACCTTTATATTGAACAGCTAGCGCGTGAACTTGGCGTCCACTTCCAGGCTTTCGACAAATCCTTCCTCTATACGCCAAACAAAGACATCAGCGAATTCACCATCCACGAAGCGAGCCTCACTGGCATTCCGGTGCGCTATCGCTCTGTTGAAGAAATGGATCGCGCCATGCGCTTCCCTAAGCTGATGATGATCGATAAACCCGATCTGCTGGATTCTGCCATTCAGCGTTTGCCACAGCAGGCTCGCGATAATTACACCATCCTCAAAAGCGCCCCGTATTACCTCGAAATCCTCGATTCGCGTGCGAATAAAGGACAAGGCGTGAAAATGCTGGCTGAGAAACTTGGCCTGGCGCGTGAGGAGGTGATGGCGATTGGCGATCAGGAAAACGATCTGGCCATGATTGAGTATGCTGGAACGGGCGTAGCAATGGGTAATGCCATTGATTCGGTGAAAAAAATTGCGCAGTTCATTACCAAAACCAACATGGAAGATGGCGTGGCGCACGCTATCGAAGAGCTGGTGCTGTAAGCCCTTCTTTTTTCTCCTCACGTTGTGATTGGGTCGCCATGAGTGGCGACCCAACAAACCTCTCGATGCGATTTTAAGGTCGCCATTCCTGGCGTAATACCGATCGGTTAAGCAAAAAAATGCCTGTTTATGCTGGTGCGCATGAATGCGCACCCTACGAAAACCCGGGCTATATCCACGTAGGGCCACCATTCATGGTGCCGATTCTGGTTTAACTGACGAGCATTACGCCATGTCTGGCAACCCTACCGCGATTTCACATATGGATTGTCTATTTTGTGATCCACATTGTAGTACAACTTAACGTGATGGTACTACAATCGGCGGCGTAGGCTTCGCGGAACGAAAGCAGTAATCTGATGCGCTATCGCCTTTCACTGAATGGAACATCATGACGCAAGAACAATTAAGTAAAACGGAACGCATCATCCTCACGCTGGGTGAAGAGATTGTGGCAGGGAAGTTTGTGCCAGGTGCGGCGTTGCCGGCGGAAGCTGAACTGTGTGAGCGTTTTGGCACCTCGCGCAACATCATCCGTGAAGTTTTTCGTTCGCTGATGGCGAAGCGTTTAATGGAGATGAAGCGCTATCGCGGCGCCTTCGTCACGCCACGTAACCAGTGGAACTATCTGGATAGCGATGTGTTGCAGTGGGCGCTGGCGCACGATCAGGATCCGCGTCTGATTGCGGCAATGAACGAAGTGCGTGTGCTGGTGGAGCCGCAGATTGCGCGCTGGTCAGCCGAGCGAGCCACTTCAACCGATCTGGCCGCCATTGAGCTGGCCTACAACGCGATGGTGGCCAATCACCTCGATCGTGAAGCCTTTAACGAAGCGGATATTCGCTATCACGAAGCGGTGTTGAATTCGGTGCACAACCCGGTATTGCAGCAGCTCAATGTGGCAATCAGCCAGCTGCAAAAAGCGGTGTTTGCGCAAACCTATATGGCTGATGAAGGCAATATGCCGCGCACCTTAGCCGAACATAAAGCGCTGTTTGATGCCATTCGCCATCAGGATGGTGATGCAGCGGAGCAGGCGGCTAAAGCGATGATTGCCAGCTCAACGGCACGACTCAAGGAGATTATGTGACCAGCTATATCGCGATTGATTGGGGATCGACCAACCTGCGCGCCTGGTATTATC
Source organism: Candidatus Pantoea floridensis (assembly GCF_900215435.1). NCBI lineage: Bacteria > Pseudomonadati > Pseudomonadota > Gammaproteobacteria > Enterobacterales > Erwiniaceae > Pantoea > Candidatus Pantoea floridensis. Next base: position 1,876,156 of record NZ_OCMY01000001.1, on the reverse strand, counting down.
AGGCCGGTGAATGCAAAGAGGAGCGCCGTTCAGAAGCGGGTGTCACGCGCCTGGGCGAGCGCACACCTGCCGAAGTCTTTGCCAGCGTGACCGACGGTTGGCCAACCAATGACGTTCCCGTCGTCATGGCCGGCATGGTTGGCAGCAACGCGGGCTGGCTATCGGTGCCCTATCTGTCCTGCCCGGTGGCGCTGGGTGAGTTGAGTAGCCGACTGACGCGCGTTGAAGATAAGGCATGGATCGTGCCGGGACTGAGCGTCGAACGTGACGACAACTACAACGTGATGCGCGGTGAAGAGACACAGCTACTCGGTGCGCTGGCATTGCAGCCCGCGCCGCTCTACGTCATGCCCGGTACGCATGCTAAATGGGTGCAGGTGGAACAGGATCGCGTGCTGGATTTCCGTACCGTCATGACCGGTGAGCTACACCATCTGCTGCTGAAACAGTCGCTGGTGGGTGCCGGTTTACCGCAGCAAGAAGAGAACGCCACCGCCTTCCTTGATGGCCTACAGATCGGTAGCAACGATGCCTCGATTCTGTCTCGGCTGTTTGAGGTGCGTGCTTCACACGTACTCGGTGCGCGCGATCGCCGCCATATCAGTGATTTTCTCTCAGGTTTACTGATCGGCCACGAAGTGGCGCTAATGACAAAAAACCACGCGGCAGGCAGCCAACCGATCACCATTATTGCCGGAAGTGCGCTGGCGCAACGCTATCAGCAGGCGCTGCATTTTATCGGCCTGGATTCAGTCACGCTGGAGGGCGATCGTGCTTTCCAGCACGGAATAAGGAGTATTGCGAATGTCCTGGCAAACTAAGGTTCCGCTGATCGCGATTCTGCGCGGTATCACGCCGGATGAAGCGGAAGCGCACGTTGGCGCACTGATCGACGCGGGTTTCGACGCGATTGAAATCCCGCTGAACTCGCCGGAATGGGGCAAAAGTATTGGCGCGATGGTGAAAACCTTTGGCGACAAGGCGCTAATTGGCGCCGGCACGGTGCTGAATCCGGCGCAGGTCGACGAGCTGGCGACGCTGAATAGCAAATTAGTGGTCACGCCGAATACCGATGCTGCGGTTATCCGCCAGGCGGTGGCCAAAGGCATGATCGTTGCCGCTGGATGTGCGACCGCCACTGAAGCGTTCACTGCTTTACAGGCCGGTGCGCAGGCGCTGAAAATTTTCCCGTCGTCGGCTTTTGGTCCGGGCTACATCAAAGCGTTGAAAGCGGTGTTGCCGCCAGAGGTGCCGGTGTTTGCCGTGGGCGGCGTGACGCCGGAGAACCTGCATGAGTTTATGGCCGCAGGCTGCATTGGTGCCGGCTTAGGTAGCGATCTTTATCGCGCCGGGCAACCGTTGTCGCGCACTGTGGAACAGGCTCGCGCATTTATTGCTGCTTATAAGGACGCTGTACGATGAAAATTACCAAACTGACCACTTATCGCCTGCCGCCGCGCTGGATGTTCCTGAAAATTGAAACCGATGAAGGCATTGTCGGCTGGGGCGAACCGGTCATCGAAGGGCGCGCTCGCAGCGTGGAAGCGGCGGTGCACGAGCTGTCGGAGTATTTGATTGGCCAGGATCCGGCGCGCATCAATGATTTATGGCAGGTGATGTATCGCGGTGGTTTCTATCGCGGCGGCCCGATTCTGATGAGCGCCATCGCCGGTATCGATCAGGCGTTGTGGGATATCAAAGGCAAAGCGTTGGGCGTACCGGTTTATCAACTGCTCGGCGGCTTAGTGCGCGACAGCATCAAAGCCTACAGCTGGGTAGGCGGCGATCGCCCATCAGAGGTGATTGATGGCATTAAGAAACTGCGCACTATCGGTTTTGATACCTTCAAACTCAACGGCTGCGAAGAGATGGGCATCATCGATAATGCGCGTAAGGTCGATGAGGCCGTCAATACCGTGGCACAGATTCGTGAAGCCTTCGGTAAAGAGATTGAATTCGGCCTCGATTTCCACGGCCGCGTCAGTGCGCCAATGGCAAAAGTGCTGATCAAAGAGCTGGAACCCTATCGTCCGCTGTTTATTGAAGAGCCGGTGCTGGCCGAACAGGCGGAATACTATCCGCGCCTCGCCGCACAAACCCACATCCCAATTGCCGCTGGCGAACGTATGTTCTCGCGCTTTGAATTCAAACGCGTGCTGGAAGCGGGTGGTCTGGCGATTCTGCAACCGGATCTGTCGCATGCGGGCGGTATCACCGAGTGCTACAAAATTGCCGCAATGGCCGAATCCTACGATGTCGCGCTGGCACCACACTGCCCGCTGGGCCCGATCGCGCTGGCGGCGTGCCTGCACGTCGATTTCGTCTCGCGCAATGCGGTGTTCCAGGAACAAAGCATGGGGATTCACTATAATCAGGGCGCTGAACTGCTCGATTACGTGATCAATAAAGACGATTTCAAAATGGATGACGGTCATTTCTATCCGTTAAATAAACCGGGCCTCGGCGTGGAAATTAACGAAGAGTTAGTGATTGAACGCAGTAAAAATGCACCGGACTGGAGAAACCCACTCTGGAGATTCCCGGACGGTTCAGTTGCTGAATGGTAAATACCCATCTTAATTTAAGCTGCAGATGTGTTTTCTGCCACTTAAATTATTTAGGATATTAAGTTTAATTAAATTAAATCTAAACGATTATATGCCGGTGAAATAGGGCATAGGGCTTCACTCAGCCTTTTTCCCGGCACAGCTTATTTACCGCCACGGCGGCTTTACCTTTGTTACCACTACCTGCGTTTACCGGGGCGCGCTTTATCGCACCTTAACGGCAATCGCGATTACGGAGAAACACCATGGATCTCTCTGCTGTTCACGCCAAACCGACGCGCCGTCGTTATATTACCTTGTTGATGATCTTTATTACGGTGGTTATTTGTTATGTCGATCGCGCTAATTTAGCGGTGGCCTCTGCCCATATTCAGGAAGAATTCGGCATCACCAAAGCGCAAATGGGTTATGTATTTTCTGCCTTTGCCTGGTTATATACGCTGTGCCAGATTCCCGGCGGTTGGTTCCTTGATCGCGTTGGTTCACGCTTAACCTATTTTATTGCCATCTTCGGTTGGTCGGTCGCAACGCTATTCCAGGGATTCGCGACGGGCTTATTATCCTTAATTGGCCTGCGCGCTATTACGGGCATCTTTGAAGCGCCCGCCTTCCCCACCAATAACCGTCTGGTGACCAGTTGGTTCCCGGAACAGGAGCGCGCTTCAGCGGTGGGCTTTTATACCTCCGGCCAGTTTGTTGGCCTGGCATTCCTGACGCCGCTGCTGATCTGGATCCAGGAACTGTTGAGCTGGCATTGGGTGTTCATCATCACCGGGGCCATCGGCATTATCTGGTCGCTGGTCTGGATTAAGTGCTATCAGGCACCGAGTCAGAGCAAAGGCATCAACAAAGCCGAGCTGGATTATATCCGCGAAGGGGGCGCGATGGTTGATGGCGATGCGCCGAGCGAGAAGAAAACCCGTACCAAACTTACCGCTGCCGACTGGAAACTGGTATTCCATCGCAAGCTGTGCGGCGTGTATCTCGGCCAATTCGCGGTGACGTCAACGCTGTGGTTCTTCCTGACCTGGTTCCCAAACTACCTGACGCAGGAAAAACACATCGCGGCGCTGACCGCGGGCTTTATGACCACGGTGCCTTTCCTCGCGGCGTTTGTTGGCGTGATTCTGTCGGGCATCGTTGCCGATCGCCTGGTGCGCAGCGGCCGTTCACTTGGGTTCGCCCGTAAAACGCCGATTATCTGCGGCTTGCTGATTTCAACCTGCATCATGGGCGCTAACTACACTAACGATCCCATCTGGATTATGACGTTGATGGCCATCGCCTTCTTCGGCAACGGCTTCGCTTCGATTACCTGGTCGCTGGTGTCGTCGCTGGCGCCGGTGCGCTTGATTGGCCTGACCGGCGGGATGTTCAACTTTGTCGGTGGCCTGGGCGGCATCACTGTACCGCTGGTGGTGGGCTATCTGGCGCAGGATTATGGCTTTGCGCCTGCGCTGGTGTATATCTCAGCCGTGGCGCTGATCGGTGCGTTGTCGTACATCCTGCTGGTTGGTGACGTGAAGCGCGTGGGTTAACTCATCCGGTGCGCATGAATGCGCACCCTACAAAACCGTGCCGTAGGGTCGCCATTCATGGCGACTTGGCTAATAGCCGCACGATAATGGCGACCGGGTTTAGTCGCATCCCGCCTGCAAATCACGTAATTTATCCGGCAACTGTTAGCTGTAAGGTTGCCTCATGTCAGAAAAACAACTCACCTTTGCTCAGCGTCATCACCAGTTGACCAACATCAACGTCTGGACCGGCGACAGCCAATGGCTGGCGTTTGATGTGCGACCTTCCGGCGCCTCTTTTACCAGCCTGACTATCGAACGCGTCAATGTGGCGAGTGGTGCCGTTGAAGTGCTGTATCAGGCGCGCGATGGCGCACACGTTGGCGTGGTGACCGTTAGCCCGGATTTGCCACCACGTTATGTCTGCATTCACGGCCCAGAACATCCGGATGCACACTGGCGCTATGATTTTCATCACCGTCGCGGCGTAATCGTGCAGCAAGGCATGGCGGAGAATCTCGATGCCTGTGACATCACCGCGCCTTATACGCCCGGGGCATTACGCGGTGGTTCACATGTGCACGTCTTCAGCCCCGATGGGACACGCCTGAGTTTTACCTACAACGATCACGTGATGCATGAAAAGGATGCGCGCGATGACCTGCGCAACGTGGGCGTTGCGGTACCGCTGCATCCGGTGTGTCCGCCCAAACAGCATCCGCGTGAATATGACGGCAGCCATTATTGCGTGCTGATAAGCCAGACGCAGCGTGAGCCACAGCCCGGCAGCGATCAGATTGACCGCGCTTATGAAGAGTGCTGGATAGGTGATCAAGGCTATCAGAAAGCCGATGGAAGCTGGCAGCGCTGGGCAATTGCCTTTATCGGCGATACGCGTGCGGCGAATGGCGACAAAGTGGCAGAAATCTTTGTCGTGGATTTACCCGAACCTTTGGCGGATTACGCGAAAGCAGGCGCATCGCCTTTGCAGGGCACAGCCGAAAAACTGCCAGCGCCCCCGGCGGGCGTGCAGCAGCGACGCATTACGCACGGCAGAGGTTTAGCACCGCAGCCGCGTCATTGGCTACGCGCCGCACCCAACGGCAGCGCCATTGCCTTCTTAATGGCAGACGATCGCGACGTCGTGCAGCTGTGGCAGGTATCGCCTAATGGCGGAGAACCGCGTCAGATCACACAGCTGGCGAGTAGCATTCAGTCCGCCTTCAGCTGGCAACCTGCTGGCAACGCGATAGCCTTCATTTGCGATAACAGCGTCATGCGCTGTGAGGTGGCGACGGGGCAATGCTCACGTCTGACACAACGTAGTGAGCAAGCGCCATCCGGTGATGCAGTGGTATGGTCGCCGGATGGCGAGCAGATCGCCTATATGCGGGATGTTGAGGGGTGGCGTCAGCTATTCTGCGTTAGTGCGATTCCCCAGGCATAGATGCTGCAGTCGCCAGGCTGGCTTGGGTGCCCGCCAGCTTTTCGCTCTGCAGCACGCGCTCGTGTATGGAATCTTTACTTCTGTCGTCATCGGAACGGAAGTAATCCCACGGCAGCAGAATCGTATCCATCACGGCGGAGAAAGGTAAATCGATCAGCGCCAGCGGCTTGATCGCCCAACTGGTTTTGTCGTCAGTCAGCATCTCTGCGCTGGCGCGCGTGCCGGGATAATAGCCCTGACTTGCGCCAGTATGAGACATAACGCTGGAGCAGCCCGAGGTCGCAAAGGTCGTGCACACCAGCACAGCGGTGAGCGGAAAGCGTTTCATCATATTCATTTTCATCATCCCTTCAGACATGGCATCGCCCTGGCTGGAGTGTGTCACCTGACGTTAGCAAAGCTCTGTGGCCATGTCTGGCATTTCAGGCGAATCGTCCCCTGAGTGTATGCCATATCGTCAGAATTGCTGTAAAAAAATACGCATTAGCCCTTGAAAGTCATCAGGCTGCACCCATTTTCAGAGAACAGTGTTGTTGCTGTTGCCGTAAGGGGCAGCAACGGGCTAAACAACCTGTCCATGGTGGAAGGTTGCCTAAACTTGCTGATTATCAGGAGTCTTATTATGCGTAACTTTGATCTCTCTCCGCTTTATCGTTCTGCAATTGGTTTTGATCGTTTAATTAACCTGCTAGAGACCAATCAGAACCAGGCCAACGGTGGCTATCCTCCGTACAACGTCGAGCTGGTGGATGAGAACTTCTACCGCATCACCATTGCCGTAGCAGGCTTCGCGCAGAGCGAATTAGATATCACCTCTCACGACAATGTGCTGGTGGTGCGCGGTGCGCATCCTGAAGAGCAGCAGGAGCGTAAATACCTGTATCAGGGCATTGCCGAACGCAACTTCGAGCGCAAATTCCAGCTGGCCGATCACATTACGGTGCGCGATGCGCGTCTGGAAAATGGTCTGTTAAGCATCGATCTGGTGCGTATCGTCCCGGAAGAGGCGAAACCACGTCGTATCGAAATCCTGTAATCAGGATACTCAGTTGAATGAAAACGCCGCAGCGATGCGGCGTTTTTGTTTAGGTGCGCACCGCTAATCGCTGCGTCACCATCCCGCCAAATACATTGACCAGCAGGCCGAGAATGATCACGGAAACGCCGATCATCTGCCGTAGCGACAGGGTCTCATTCAGAATCAACGCAGCGCTGAGAATCCCCACCACCGGTACCAGCAAAGAGAGCGGCGCTATACGCCAAGTTTCGTAGCGGCTGAGCAGATTGCCCCAAATCGCATAGCCCATGATGGTGGCGACAAAGGCGAGGTAGATCAGCGCCAATAGAGTTTGCAGCGAGATATGCAGCAGGCTGGTGACAATCACCGTTTCCCCCTCAAACAGCCATGAGCAGGCAAAGAACGGCACGACCGGAACCAGCGCGCTCCACACCACCAGCGACATCACCGGCACGCTGCGATTACGCAAAATGATTTTGTTGGTGATGTTCCCGAGGCCCCATGACAGCGCCGCAGCCAGCGTCAGCATCATGGTGGTGAGCGTGATGCCCGCGGTGGTTTGCCCCTCCATGCCGGCAGTCGCCAGCATAAACATGCCGAGCGTCGCCACTAAAATCCCGACGATGTGATTCCAGCGCAGCTTCTCCGCCAGGAACAGCGCGCCGAGCAGCAGGGTGAAAAATGCCTGCGCCTGCAATACCAATGACGCCAATCCCGCGGGCATGCCGAGCTTGATGGCAAGGAACAGAAAGGCGAACTGGCCGAAGCTAATGGTCATGCCATAAACCACCAGCCAGCGCAGGGGAATCGCCGGACGCTTCACAAAGAAGATCGCCGGAAATGCCACCAGGGTAAAACGCAGTCCGGCCAGCAAAAAGGGCGGCATGCCCTGCAGACCCAGCTTGATCACCACAAAATTGATGCCCCACGCCACCACGACACACAGGGCCAACAACATATCTTTTACTGACATACCGTTTCCTTACTGCCGCATTCAGGCGGTTGCCGTCATCGGTGTTGCAATCTCGGCACAACATTCCTCACCGACAACGCGAAAGAAATCAGCCACCTGTAACGCCATAGAGCGATCCAGAGCACCCGCGTTAAACCACAGCGTGCCAACATCGCGCAGGCGATTATCAACCCGCAGCGCCAGCCGGTCATCAAAACTAAACGGCGGCACCGCGCCCATCTCGCACTGCGTCAGTTCCTGCGCCTTTTCAGGCGCAGCAAAGCTCGATTTCTTGCCGCCGATAGCGCGGGCGGCGCTTTTGAAATTGATCTTGCAGTCACCCGGCACAATCGCCAGCAGATAGCGCGGATCGGCACCCTCTGGCATCGTCACTTCCAGCACCATCGCTTTGGCCGCCTGATTGAGATCGTTACCGCGAATGGCGCTAATTCGATCGGTTTGGCCAATGGCTTCATGCTCCACCACGCGATAGCGCGCCTGATGCTGATCCAGCAGGGCCGTCACTTTTTCAAAACTGTTCATGCTCGTCTCCTCGTCTAAAACCTGGCGTTAACTCCAGGCGATGGCGTGTTTCATTTTTTTGTCGGTCAGGCCAAAGAAAAAGCCCATGGTGATGCGCGTGTCGCCTTCCACACGATCAATTTCATGATAAAAAGCCGGGTTAAACAGGTAGATATCGCCACTGCGCGGTGAAAATTCACACACTTCACTGTGTTCAATCACGGCGGTTTGATAGCCGAGTTCCCCCGGCGTTTTGAAGCGCTCATCCAGAGGCTGCCACTTCTTATTGAAGATGCGCAGCTTGCCGCCCGCGTTGCACTCCTGCAAACAGACCACGCAGCTCAGCTGATGCAAGATCCCGGTCACGGTCAGGCCGCTGCCGGCGGCATCACGCACGATATTGTCGTTATGCAGGGGATTGGCGACGCCGTTGGCGTGGAAGCGCACAATCGAACCGGCGTAATCGCCCAACTCAGGCTCGTTGGCGGTTTGCAGGCTTTCCAGACGTAAGGCGTGTTTCACCCAATGGTAGATCTGATCGCGCAGGCAGTGCAGCGAGGGCGGCAGCATCGGCTGGATATCGCGCAGTTCGGTGAAGTAGTTTTCCGGCGCGGCGGTATGCTTCGCCAGATAAGGGCCGAGCGTCGTCAACGCGCCATTGGGGTAGTGCGATACGCGCACCTGCTCGCGGCAGCGTTGCAAATCGTTCACCACGGCTTCGCGCACCTCCGGCGTTAGAAAGTTGCGTAAAACCAGCAGCGGCACGCGTGCCGTAACGATGTCGTCCAGCCAGGTACTTTCCACAAACATTTCTGGGTTTATAACGCGTATCTGATTGAAAATAGCCATGTTGATCACTCCCCTAAAGGAAATTCATGAAGTTCATGGTTGCTCATGCGGCGCCATTCAGACGCCGTGCCCAGTGCCGAAATAGGTTCAGAAGAGATAAATGTCGTGTTGTTGTTTTGGAAACGGTGCAGCGTGAAATAGTTGGGATAGGGTGTATCAGCGGGATGCCACTGCCATGCCCAGGCTTTTTCGCGGGTAACAAAAATTGCGTTCGCCGAACTGCCGCCTGGCGCCACCTGCGCCATTTTGTTGCGCAAATAGTCGCGGGTGAAATCAGCGGGCGTGGCGCGATCAACGATGTACTCAAGATACTCGGCAGAATCGAAGCGCGACGCGGCCATGCCTAATTGCTGATACACAGTAGGCAAAAACCCGTTATGCATCATGTACCACTGGGTTTCGCCGCTGGTGCGCCACAGCGGATGGGAAAATTCGATACCCTGATTCTTACTTAAAGTGGCGTGGCGCACATGTACTGCCAAAAAGCGTCCGCGCAGGCGATCAACATCAATGCCCGGCAGCGCATCGGCGAAGGTGCCGGTGCCGTGTAGCGTGCGGATGTGGCCTTGCTCCAGCCATAAACAGCCCCAGCCGTTGGGATGCTGTTTGATCGGTCCTTCATGCGTGGCGGTTTCGCCGCAGCTCATGGCGCGTGCGGCCTCCAGCACCGCGGCGGCATCAAATTGGCCGTGCGCCAGAATCATTCTGCACATAGTAAATCTCTCTGTGTGGTGAGCGATGAGACGTCGAGGATCTGATGGAAAACCGCCAGAATCTCGTCCCGGCTCTCTGCCGCAAGACGAAAGGTCGCCAGAATCCCGGCGTGACGGGTTAGATCGGCATACAGCGAAGATCGCGGTGAGACATCCAGCACCGGTAGATTGAGCGGCGGCAACAGCTGACCGCGCTGCTGCTGCGCGATCCAGCGTTCTGCGGCGTCATATTGCAGGCGCTGACGTAAACGTACACGCCCCACCGCCGGCGGCTGGGCGGGGAAATCAAGCTGCGGCAGGCCGTGACCGGCTTCGATATGGAACGCCAGTTCAGCCCAGTTGATGCCGGTGACTTCCTGCACCAGATTCACCACGCCCATGCCGGAGAGCCGAAAGCCCATTTCGAGAAAGTGCGGTTCGCCGTTCACCATAATGAAGTCGATGTGAAACGCGCCCTGACGATAGCCAAAGGTTTCGCAGCAGAAACTCATCAGGCTGGAGAAGCTGGCAGGCAGCTGCTGCGCCGCGACGGCGACATGGCCGGATTCGTAAAAACTGACGCAGCCGTCGGCATCGGTGTGATGTTCGATCACCTTTTGGCAGCAGGTCAGCGCCAGCGCATGGCCTTCCGCCACCACGCCTTGCAGCGAGTACTCATCGCCAGCCAGCCAGCTCTCGACGATAAAGCCGCTGAAGCCGCGACCGCCGTAATTCATGGTATCGACCAGCTTGTTGATCACCGCATTCAGCTGCTGCGCGTCTTTGACGAGCCAAATGCCCAGGCCGCCGCCGCCGTCGACGGGCTTGACGACGCAGGGATAGAGCAGGGCATCACGCGCGTCACGGATGCTCAGCGGTGAGGCGAAGAAGCGAAATTCCGGCTGCGGAAACCGCTGCCAGGCTTTGCATAATGCCATGCGCTGAGCGTACTTATCCGGGGGAATAAAGCACCTGGCGGCGTCCGGCCCGGCCAGCAACTCCCGCACGCGCCCGGCGCTGGTGTTGTAGGCCTCAAAGCCTGCCAGCACGATCTGCGGATGTTCCATTAACCCGGCATGCAAACAGGCCTGCAGCACATCCCACGGATTTTCCGGGCGATCGAGGCGCACAACCAGATCGAACGGCAACGGGATGCTTAGCGATTGGTAATCGACAAAATCGCCCATCTCCGCCAGCACGGTAAAATAGCCCTCGCGTTTGGCCACCGCGCAGTAGGGATTTTGCCCATCGCGGGTGGCGCCAATCTGCAGGAAAATCTTTCTCATCGCGTTGCCTTACCGGGTTAACGCCCGGAGATCACTTCAGTGACGATGTCTTGCAGCACACCGTTATTCACCTGAATCACTACTTTGTGCGGATCAAAACGCAGCACGCGTGAGAGCGCATCGCCGCGCTGGCTGTCCAGCAGTGAACTCACCTGCTCGCTGCGCCAGCAATGGCGCATTTGCGTAAGGGTTAAACCAGAAAGCTGCTCCAGCTGTTGCGCTACCAGCAGATCGTCGTTATCGCCGCCCAGCAGCGTGCGCACTGCCGCTTCGTCCGGTGCATCCTCTACCTGCTGCAGCCAGTTTTTCAGCTGGTGGCCTGCGGCGATAAACGGCGAATAGATCATGCAAATCAGCTGGGTTTCATTCAGACCAAAAGCCTGCTCGGCGAACTGCGCGGCGCGCTGACGGGCGCGTTTAATCGCTTCATCGTCCTGATAACGTGCCGCCATTTCATCGATCAGCTGCGGTGGGAAATCCTTTTTCACCATTAACCCAAGCGCAAAGCGCACATATTCGCGAATGCCTTCGGCGTAGCTACGCTGTAATAGCGTCTCCGCACGCAGACCGCGAATATGTGCCATTAACGTCGGGTTGCCGCAGTCCGATTCGGAAAAGCTGAACATCAGCTCATCAAAGCGGAAATGCATAAATTCCGTCAGCAGCGCCCAGTGCGCGCCGGCTTCATAGGCGGTGTCTTGATAGATGTTGAAGAACAGCGGATCGCGCACCAGCTGCCAGGTAATACGGTGCGCGGGGGTCACCTGATCGGCGCCGTAAATATCAGCAAAGTAGCGCTCAGCGACGCCATCTAAGGTTTGCAGGAAGCCGCTAAAGCCGCGTGACTTATCCGCCACCGGTGCATTAAACAGACGTGATAGATGGCGCGCCCACGCCAGATAAGCGGTTTGTTCCTGCGGTGAATCGCCGGTGATGATCACATCAACGCCGCCGTCATAATGCGCCGCCAAACCAAAGGAGTTCACCATGCTGAGGTTGCAGGCATTACAAAAGGTAGAGCGCGCATCGGCACGGAAACGGTGGCCATTCATCAGCACATCGTTGCGATTCTGCTGACGTACGCTGTCTGGCATGGGCAAATGACGATCGAAAGGGCGGATTTGCAGGCCATCGATTACCAAACATTCGGTGAAGTCATCTTCAAAGATATGCAACGCGCGATACACGCGATCGATATTTTCCATCACGCTGTCGTTCATCGCCGCATGGCGGTTGGTGCTGATGCGCAACTGAAACGTGCTGCCGTGCTGCTGCCAGATCAGTCCCTGAATGTAGCGTACATACGCCACCATATAGCTGCTGTCTTTGCCGCCGCCATAAGCCAGCAGTACGCGATTGTTTCCAGGATTGGCCGCATCGGGTAACGCGGCAAGCAGACGGTGCGAGCAACGCTGGGCTGAGTCGATAATCGTGGCAGTGAGATATTCTTCAATTTCTCTCATCATGGCGGACAGATTATTCATTTTTCACTTCATCCTTTGGCTAAGAAAATCGCAATTGTCCTGCTGGCGGCAGCGAGCGGAAATGGGCCACGAAGGGGTTACGGAATGAATTTTTCAGCGCGCAGGGTTCTCAATTAACTAATGCAGCCTAAAGTACTTTGAATGTAATCTGGTGAATACGCACAGATCATCACGAAATAGGGTGGAACAGATGGCGGGTGAAACGGAACAGGGCAGTCGTTACCGTCAAATTGCAGAACAGATAAAACAAGCCATTCATAGTGGTTCTCTGCCGCCCGACAGCCGGTTACCTTCGGTGCGCACGCTGGCAACGCAGCACAGTGTCAGTATGACCACTGCGCTAAAAACATTACGTACGCTTGAGGATGAGCACTACGCGGTCGCGCGGCCGAAGTCCGGGTTTTTTGTCGCGCCGCGCAAGGCCGATAATGTTTTTCCGGCGGTCATCAATGAGCAAGCGCGCGACGTTGCACCGCTCGACGAGCAAACCGAACTGCATCTGGCGATGCTGGGATCGGACTGTCGCGTGCGGCTGGATCTGGCGAACGGCGATATTTCACTCTATCCGGTCAAGAAAATCGGCTTGCTGATGCGTCAGATGGGTTACAGCAAACCGGCGCTGCTGGGGAATACGGTTAAAGGCACCGGTTATATGCCATTGAAAACCGAAATTGCCCGCCGGGCGGTGGATTATGGCTGCAATATCAGTGCAGATGACATCCTGATCACCAATGGCTGTATTGAAGCGATCTCTCTGGCGCTGCGCGCGACGACGCAGCCTGGCGATATCGTCGCAGTGGAATCGCCCTGCTATTTTGTGCTGCTGCAAATGCTACATAACCTCAATCTACGCGTGATTGAAGTGGAGGCTGGCCCTGCAGGCTACGTGAATGTTGAAAAACTGACGTCGCTATTTCAGCGCAAAGCGGTGCAGGCCTACCTCACCATTAACAACATCAATAATCCGCTGGGCAAAAGCATTCCTAACGAGCAGAAAGCCTATATCGCCCGCCAGGCCGACGAGAACGATGTGGTGATCATCGAAGATGATATTTTCGGCGATACCGCCTTTGGCGAGCGTCGTCCGTTCCCGATGCGCGCCTTCAGCCCAAATGCCATTTTGTGCAGCGGCTTCTCGAAAACCGTCGCGCCCGGCATACGTATTGGCTGGGTGCACAGCAGCAACTACATGCGCAAAATCGCCTCGCTGAAATACACCACCAGCATGGGAACCTCGGTGCTGTCGCAGGCGGCAATTGCCGAACTGCTGCGCAGCGGCGGCTACGACGCCCATCTGCGCAAGCTGCGGCGCGAGCTGAAAAACCAAATCCAGCACATGCGCCAGGCGGTGCTGCGCTACTTCCCGCCGGGCACGCGCGTCTCCGATCCCGAAGGAGGATATGTGTTATGGGTGGAGATGCCATTGGGCGCGTTGAACGTGCGCGCGCTGTTTCTTAAGGCGCGTAATGCAGGCATCGGTATCGCACCGGGGCATATTTTCGCCACTGATGACCGCTACGATCACTGTTTCCGACTCAACGCCGGCTTTGGCTGGAATGCCGAAGTGGAGCAGGCGATTCAGCAGCTGGGGCAGTGGTGCCAGTTGTCGTTGGGAGCGGCGATGTAAATATACTCTGAGGAAAGGGTCGCGTTAATAGCATAAACGGCAAAGGAACAATGACTTTGTCGCTACTCTTCATCTACGAATTAATAGATTCATTAAACACTTCTTTTAATTTTAGTAACTACGCTCATTGCTCTGATTAATGTTAATCTTGATATCTGCCAGGAATAAAATCGCAAAAAAATAGCACGAGCCTGGTGATTTAAATTGAATCTAAAAAACAATGGTTTAGCCAAATAATACGCTATTTTATTGGATTCTTATTACAATACCAGCTAATTAGTTCCGAGAAAAACCGCTTTGCACGAAATAAAAAGTGAGGTATTAATCTCCTCGCTGAATAGGTATGTGGGATTACAACATTGAACAAAGGAGTTGTTTATGAAAGTAATTGAGAGAGAATTACTGAGCTTCATTTCTGGTGGTGGTGGTCGTAACGATCCCCCTCGGGGCTCAAATAGTAAAAACAATAGCAATAACGGTGGCGCTGGAGGTCGCTCAGGTTACAACAGCGGCTATGTGGTTGGTTGTAATAATGGCATCATTGGCGGCACTATTGCTGGGGCCGCTGGTGGAATCGTCGGCGCAGGCCTGGGAATGGTCGGTGGCGCGATAGCCGGGGGTTGTTTCACAGGCAGTGGCAACGGTAATAATAACGGTAACAGTAATTCCTCTGGAAATTGTAATTCAGGTGGGATGGGCGGTTCCTGCAGCCGATAGATAACCCTCACCCGCTCCTTATTTGCGAGCGGGTGAATAGGAGTTAGACGTGTTCTTTTTATTCAAGAATTTTGTTTTTTTTGTGTTTTTGATGACTGGTTTTTTATTTATTAGTGGCGCTGGGGTTGTTGCAGAATTCTTCATTTACACCCCGCCACCTGAGTTGTCAAAATTGGTCGTCATTATCAGTTCATTATTATCCTTTGTTGCTCTGGCTCATAAGGTAAACAGTTTTTTAGCAAAAAAATACAAAGTGTCATGATGACGATATAATGCTAAGGGAAAAGGCTGTATGGAAACAAACACTAAAAAAGAAGGTTTGTTAAACGTATCTCTTTTTCTTCTGATGTTTCTACTGACAGCTGTTCCGTTGCTCTTTCCCAATCGAAGAGAATTAATTGCGTCTGAATTGTTTTTACCGTATGGCTTTATAGTTGAGTTTTTTGTAATTGTGCCCGTTTATCTATTTAAATTTCAGAAGAAAGAGGGGTTCGGTGTCGGTAACTTTACACTAATGCAATTTGTTATATTTTTTTCTTTAATTTTAATAATTCAGTTTGTTATACCAAAGGTACTTTTTAACACAGGCGAAGTCGTTGTCAGCCATCAGCAGATTTCGCTACCGCTCTATACGCTTATTCTCACGCAAATATCTTATATTTTGATGGTGCCAGTTTATGAAGAGATAGCCATCAGAGGCGGGTTATTTGGCGCGTTAACTGTTTTTTCTAATAGTAAAATATTCTCTGCGCTTGTAACGTCCTTAATTTTTTCGCTGCTGCACACTCAGTATTCTGGGTTTAAGCCTTTCTTTCTTCTCTATCTTATTTCTTTAACGCTGGTTGCTGCGAGAGTCTTGTCAAAGGGATTGTTATTACCTGTATTGCTGCATGTCTTTATGAACGGCATTGTGGTCAATGGACATTATCTATTCGGCCACTAAAAATGAGTAAGGAATACTAAATTGTTTCGCCTGGAAGCGGTTGAGAATCACAGAATGAAATGGCGCGGTCGAGCCTTGCTGCTCCCCGGCATCCCTTTTTGGATCATTGCGGGGCTGTCTCTCTTTTTTATTACTCTATTCCTGACCTTTGTTATTGCTAGCACTTATACCCGTCGGATCAACGTCACGGGAGAAATATCCACTTATCCTCGCGCAGCTAATGTCTATTCCAGCGTTCAGGGTGTCGTGGTTAAGCAGTTCGTTACTGCAGGGCAGATGATTGAAACGGGTGCACCCATTTACCAAATAGACGTCAGCAAAACTACCCACAACGGCGTGGTCAGTGAAAATCAACGCCGGGATATTGATCACCAGCTTGAACGTATTACACAGATTATTAGCCGGCTTGAAAGCAGCAAGAAAGCCACTCTCGACATGCTGGAAAAACAAAAAGAGCAGTATGCCGGCGCGTTATTGCGCTCTACTGACATCCTCCGCCGCGCCCAGGAAGGGATCAGTATTATTAAGGAGAATATGGATAACTATCGGCGTTATCAGCTCCGGGGATTAGTAAATAAAGATCAACTTACCAACCAAGTAGCACTGTATTACCAACAGCAAAATAATCTCCTCGGACTATCAAGCCAGAATGATCAAAATGCGCTGCAAGTCACGGCGTTGGAGAGCCAGATATATACTCAGGGCGCTGAATTTGACAATCAGATTTACCAGATGGAACTGCAGCGTTTTGAATTGCAAAAAGAACAACTCAACATTGATGCCGGTGGAACCATCATTGTGCGAGCGCTGGCTGCTGGCCGTATCGATTCGCTGAGCGTTACGGTTGGACAGATGGTTAACGCTGGCGACAGTTTGCTGCAAATTCTCCCTCACACTATCGACCATTACGCCCTGGTGTTGTGGGTGCCCAATGACGCAATCCCTTATCTCACCCTCGGTGATCGGGTCAATATTCGCTATGAAGCCTTCCCTGCGGAGAAATTTGGTCAGTTTGCTGGCACCGTTACTGCCATCTCCAGAGCACCCGCATCACCGCAGGAAATGCTGACCTACCAGGGCGCACCCCGATCGGCATTAACTGCCGCGATCCCCTATTACAAAGTCATCGTCAGGCCAGAAAAGCCGGTTGTTATGTATGGCGGTAAACGTCTGAGTTTGGAGAACGGCATTAAAGCACAGAGCACGCTGTTCCTTGAAAAAAGGAGGCTATATCAATGGATGTTTTCGCCGTTCTACGACATGAAACACAGCGTTATGGGGCCAGTCAATGAGTAGATTGACCTGCAAAACGCTGGTCGGTCAGCTGGAATTATGGCTGCGCCACCGTGTCCCAATGATTCACCAAACCGAGTCAGCCGAGTGCGGTCTGGCCTGCCTTACAATGATCTGCGGATACTACGGCAAGAATGTTGATTTGATAGCGCTGCGACGGCAGTTCAACCTCTCGGCTCGCGGCACTACGCTGTCGGCACTGACGGGGATAGCTGATCAGCTAGGGCTGAGCACCCGACCGCTATCACTCGATATCGACGAGTTAGGCGCATTGAAGATACCGTGCATCTTGCACTGGGAATTCAACCATTTTGTCGTACTGGTAAGCATCCGGCGGAATGGTGTGGTGCTACACGATCCGGCGCGCGGCCGCCGGACGGTCAGCTTCGCAGAGCTGTCGAAAAATTTTAGCGGTGTGGCGCTCGAAGCCTGCCCAGGCAGCACATTTACCGCCGACAGCGTCCACAACAAAATCAGCTTCCGTACTCTGATCGCTAGCGTGCACGGCCTCAAGACCGTACTCGGCAAAATACTTTGCTTATCACTGGTGTTCGAGACCATCAATCTTGTGATGCCGGTCGGCACGCAGCTGGTGATGGATCACGCCATACCCGCAGGCGATCAGGGTTTACTGACCTTAATCTGTGCTGGATTACTCTTTTTTATCCTGCTGCGTGCTGCCGTGGGGATGGGACGCGCCTGGACCGCGCTGGTTATGGCAACGTTTATCAACGTGCAGTGGCAATCCGGCCTGTTCAATCATCTGGTACGCCTGCCGCTTGGTTACTTTGAGCGGCGTAAGTTGGGTGATATTCAGTCTCGATTCGCTTCACTGGATACGCTGCGCAGCACCTTCACTACCAGCATCGTTGGCGGCATTATGGACAGCATCATGGTGATTGGCGTGCTGGTGATGATGGTCCTGTATGGCGGCTGGCTGACCTGGATCGTGATAGCGTTTACCACCTTTTATGTTCTGCTGCGCCTGGTAACCTACGAGTATTACCGGCAACTTTCTGAAGAGTTATTGGTCAGGGAAGCGCGCGCCAGCTCGTATTTTATGGAAACACTCTATGGCATTGCCGCCGTCAAAATGCAGGGCATGGCTCAGCGCCGCGTCTCCCACTGGCTGAATCTCGAAATCGATTCAATTAACACCGGTATTCGCGTCACCAAAATGGATATGCTGTTTGGCGGTATCAGTACCTTTATTGCCGCCTGCGATCAGGTTGTTGTTCTGTGGATGGGAACCCTCCTCGTGATCGATAACCAGATAACGATGGGTATGTTTGTCGCATTTGGCGTTTTTCGCGCACAGTTCTCAGACCGCGTTGGGTCGCTGACAGAATTTTTACTGCAGCTACGCATGATGAGTCTGCATAACGAGCGCATTGCCGACATTGCTCTGCACCCGCGGGAAAATTATAGACCTGAGCTCTGCTACGAAGCGAGACTGCAACCAATGGGGCTGGCAACCCATGCGCTGAGCTACCGCTACGACAGCCAGTCACCGGCAATATTTGATGCACTGAACATTTCGATCTTACCGGGAGAGTGCGTGGCGATTGTCGGCTCGTCCGGTTCGGGAAAATCCACGCTGTTGAAAGTACTGTGCGGTTTATTTTCTCCTACAAGTGGCTGTGTCAAGGTGGATGGCGTTGATATCCAGCAAATCGGTATCAACAACTATCACAAGATGATCGCCTGCGTGATGCAGGACGATAAACTGTTCTGCGGCTCAGTCAGGGAGAATATTTGCAGCTTTGCAGAGGAAATAGATGAAGCGTGGATGAAGGAGTGTGCTCGGGCCAGCTATTTGCATGAGGTTATTACGCGTATGCCAATGGGATATGAAACGCTGATTGGTGAATTGGGCGAAGGGCTGTCTGGCGGGCAAAAGCAGCGGTTGTTCATCGCCCGGGCATTGTACAAGAAACCTGCGATTCTATTTCTGGACGAGGCCACCAGCGCACTGGACAAAGAGAGTGAAGCAATGGTGAATCAGGCAATCAAAAAACTGAGCATTACGCGGTTAATCATCGCACACCGAGAGAGCACGATAGCATCAGCAGATAGAGTTATTACGCTAAAGTCATGTAATTGACGACCTTACAACTGACCTGAGCCAGGTACGCATTCAGGCGCACCTGGCTACAACGCGGAATTTTTTACTCGCCGTTAAACGCGTTTTCCAACTCTTGCGCCAGAATTTGCACCGCGCGCTCAATCTTCTGCGCATCCGGCACGTAGTTCATGCGCATGCATTGATGGGTATGCGGCCATTCATGTTCCAGGCCGGGGAAGAAGAAGTGGCCGGGCACCATCAGTACGCCGCGCGCTTTCAGGCGCTGATAGAGCGTTTCGGTGCTAATAGGCAGATCGCGGAACCACAGCCACAGGAAAATGGCGCCTTCAGGTTTATGAATCAGACAGCGATCTTCCGGCAAATAGCGGCGCAGAATGGCAATCGTCTCGCTGACTTTGGCCTGATAGAACGGCTTAATCACCTCTTCTGACAGACGCAGCAAATCTCCGCGTACGATCATCTCATTGGCAATCGCCGGCCCAATGCTGCCCGGCGCGAGGCTGATAATGCCGTTCATGTTACCAATGGCGGCGATGGTGCTTTCATCGGCGACGATAATGCCACAGCGCGCACCCGGCAGGCCGAGTTTCGACAGGCTCATGCACAGAATGGTATTCGGGTTCCACAGCGGTCGCGCTTCGCTAAAGATGATGCCCGGGAACGGCACGCCGTAAGCGTTATCAATCAGCAATGGAACGCCGTGCTGCTGTGCCAGCGCATCGAGCTGCAGCAGTTCGTCATCGGTGATCACGTTGCCGGTCGGATTGGTCGGACGCGAAACGCAGATCAGCCCGATATCATCATTCAGCGGCAGGTGATCGAAATCGACGTGATATTTGAATTGGCCTTCCGGCAGCAGCTCAATGTTCGGTTTGGCGGAGACAAACAGATCCTCTTCCAGTCCGGCATCGGCGTAGCCAAGATATTCCGGCGCTAACGGGAACAGCACGCGTTTTTTGCTGCCATCGGCGCGACGTCCGGCGAACAGATTAAAGAGATAGAAAAACGCACTCTGGCTGCCGTTGGTCAGCGCAATATTTTGCGCGGTTAACGGCCAGCCGAGTTCCTCACGCAGCATCTTCGCCAGCGCTTCCAGCAGCAGCGCTTTGCCGCGCGGGCCGTCGTAGTTACACAGCGCTTCGCTCAGCTTGCCGTCCTGATGCATCTGCAGCAGCAGTTGATGGAAGTAGTCGTTCATCGCCGGGATTTGCGCGGGATTACCGCCGCCCAGCATGATGGTACCGGGCGTGCGCAGGCCTTCACCCATGTCTTCCATCAGACGGGAGATGCCGGAATGTTGAGTAAATTTGTCGCCGAACTGAGAAAAGGACATAGGAAGTTAAAACGTTGTGAAATCGAATGGGGAACCACCATAGCGCCCGCCGCTGGCAGGCGCAATGGGTAAAGCAGCCGGCTTAGCGTTGGATCTGTGGGTTCACGCAGTTTTTCTCCACTTTACCGCTTAGGGCTGCAATCAGATTATCAACCGCGTCGCGCGCCATGCCATAACGGGTTTCATGGGTGGCAGACCCAATGTGTGGCAGGGCCACCACGTTTGGCAGCGTTAAAATCTCGGCATCGGCAGGTACCGGCTCAACTTCGAAAACATCAAGCCCAGCGGCATGAATTGTGCCGTCTTTCAGCGCGGCGGTCAGCGCCTGCTCATCGACTACCGGGCCGCGACCGGCATTGATCAGGATTGCACTTGGCTTCATCAGCTTGAGCTGCGCCGCGCCAATCATATGGTGCGTCTGTTCGGTTAACGGCAGGCTGATGCAGACAAAATCACTCTCTTTCAGTAAGGTTTCGAGATCGCAGGCGCGCGCGCCAAAGCGGGTTTCGGCTTCTTCATGCTGACGGCGCGCATTGTAGAGAATATTCATACCGAAGCCGAAATGTGCTCGTTGCGCCAGCGCCAGACCGATGCGGCCCATGCCAAGAATACCGAGGGTTTTGTGGTGCACATCAATGCCGAAATGATCCGGGCCGATACTCGCTTTCCATTCGCCGCCCTTCACCCACTTATCCAGCTCGGTAACACGACGTGCAGTGCTTAATACCAGCGCCATCATGGTATCGGCGACGGTTTCGGTCAGCACGGTTGGCGTATGCATCAGTAATACGTTGCGTTGATTCAGTGCATCGACATCAAAATTATCGTATCCCACCGATACGGTTGAGCAGGCGCGCAGCGCGGGCATTTTTGCCAGCAGATCGCCATTCACTTTGCCGCCAGAGCCAAGTAAACCTTGCGCCTGTTCGAACTGTGCCTGGTGCTGCTGGATAGTTTCCGCGGAAATATCATCTACTTCAGTGACGGAGAAATGATCGTCCAGCTTGGCGCGCAGGTCATCTGGCAGGCTCTTATACAGAATCACAGCAGGTTTCATCTTTTGCTCCCTTTAAAATGTTGGGGAGGCCTTGCGGCCTCCCGAATCGATTACGCGTGCTTCGCCCCGTGGACGGGCGGCGAGGTTTTGTTCTGGGCGGGTTTCACGACAAGCGTTAGCCAAACCGAAGCCAGCAGCGCTGCACCCATGAAAATGTAGGAGGCAGCAGGGCTGCCGGTAGCCCCATTAAGATAGCCTACAATCCACGATCCAATGAAGGAACCGAGCGCGCCCATACTGTTTATCAATGCCATAGCCCCGCCGGCGACGTTGCGCGGCAGCATCTCGGGAATGATGGCGAAGAAGGGGCCGTACGGTGCATACATCGCACCACCGGCGATCACCAGCAGCGTATACGACAGCCAGAAGTTGCTGGAACCGACCAGATACGAACCGAGGAAAGCCAGCGCGCCAATCAGCAGCAGCGGCCAGACAAACAGTTTACGGTTCTGGGTTTTATCGGACGCCCACGACACCACGATCATCGCAATGGTCGCCACCAGATACGGCACGGCAGAAAGCCAACCGGCTTCCACCATACCCATCTGCGAACCATTGCGCAGAATGGATGGCAACCACAGTACGAAGCCATACACGCCGATGCTCCAGGCAAAATATTGCAGGCACAGCAGGATGACGTTGCGATTGCGGAACGCTTCACCGTAGTTACGTACCGCTTTAATGCCTTCCTGCTCTTTTTGCAGCTGCGCCTGCAGCGCCGCTTTCTCGCTTTCGCTCATCCATTTGGCCTGCGCAGGTTTGTCCTGCACCATAAACCACCAGGCCACCGCCCAGATGACCGCCGGGATGCCTTCAAAGATAAACATTTCGCGCCAGCCAAAGGATTCAATCAGATAGCCAGAAACCACCGACATCCACAGCACCGTGACCGGATTACCGAGAATCAGGAAAGTATTGGCGCGCGAACGCTCTGATTTGGTAAACCAGTTGCTGATATAGATCAGCATTGCTGGCATCACCGCCGCTTCCACCACGCCGAGCACAAAGCGAATCGCCGCCAGCATCGGGATGTTACTGACGATGCCGGTCAGCGAGGCGCAGCCGCCCCATAAAATCAGGCACCAGAAAATCAGTTTCTTAACGCTGCGGCGTTCGGCATACAGCGCGCCGGGGATCTGGAAGAAGAAGTAGCCGAGGAAGAACAGGGCGCCCAGCAGCGATGACATGCCTTTGGTGATGCCGAGATCTTCATTAATCCCTGCGGCAGAGGCGAAGCTGAAGTTCGCCCGGTCCAGATACGCCAGACTGTAGGTGATAAACACGATGGGCATGATAAACCACCAGCGTTTTGGCGCGATTGTCTGCGATTTCATGGGTGACTCCTCTGGTTGAGGTGGGCGCATTCTATGGATGCGCCTCGGAATATCGTTGTTGTAGGTACAGACTATTTTTGAATCTTTGTCAGGTGGTCGCCATGAATGGCGACCCTACAAAACCGCACCAATCTCGTAGGGTCGCCATTTATGGCGACCAGGGTTTTGAATACGGAATCGTGCTTAGTAATCGCCCAGCGCCGCGCGGGTCGGCAGGCCTTCGCTATCGCCGGCGACCTGAATCGCCAGTGAACCGATTTTGTTGCCGCGCAAAATCGCCTGCGGCAGCGTTTTTCCTTCCAGCAAGGCGCTTATCAGACCAACGGCAAATCCATCGCCGGCACCCACGGTATCGACCACGTTTGCCACATGAATTGGCGCCACCTGACCCTGCTCACCGCTGGCGGTTTTGTACCAGGCGCCATCGCCGCCGGTTTTAATCACCACCGCTTTCACCCCTTTATCGAGGTAGAAGTCGGCAATGGCTTCAGGCTGACTGAAGCCGGTGAGAATCAACCCCTCTTTCTCACCCGGCAGCACCCAATCGGCATATTCCGCTAAATGGTTCAGCTGCTTGCGCATCTCCTCTTCGCTGCGCCATAGCACCGGACGCAGATTGGGATCAAAGGAGATGGTTTTGCCACGTGCGCGCATCTCTTTCGCCGCGTGTTGTGCCAGCTGAAGTGACGTATCAGAGATCGCAGCCGCCACGCCGCTTAAGTGCAGGTGGCGCGCGTGACCAAAATAGTCGTCGTTGAAATCATCTGGCGATAGGTGGCTGGCGGCCGAACCTTTACGGAAATACTCCACTTCCGGATCGGAGCCATCATCAACGCGAGATTTAAGCTGGAAGCCAGTGCGATAGCGCGCATCGGTGGTGACGCAGCGGTGATCGACGCCCTCTTTTTCCAGCTGCTGCAGCGTAAAGCGGCCAAAACTGTCGTCGCCGACCCGGCTGACCCAACCCACGTTCAACCCGAGACGTGCCAGGCCAATCGCCACGTTGAGCTCGGCGCCGGCGATGCGTTTGATGAAGCCTTCAGCCGCCGCGAGATCGCCGGTTTGTTGGGCAATAAACATCGCCATCGCTTCGCCAATCGTCACCACATCCAGCGTTTTTTGCGTCATCATCGGTTCCTTACGCTGCACGCAGCAGGTCAACGTAATGGCGGGTCACCGCCAGCAAATCCGCACCTTCCAGCGGGAATTCGATACCGCGCGGTGCATCGGCGGGCAGCGCGTTGAGCAGCGAACGCCAGCTGTCATCGGCGTCATCCAGCGCGATGGCGCGGAAAGTGTCGCCATGCGGCACGGCGGCCTTAACGTGAATATAGCTGACATAACGGCTGAGCTGGGCCGCGGCCTGCAAACCCTCTTCACCCGTCCACTGCCAGTTGCCCATATCGAAGGTCATATCCAGCGGCAGAGCCGCATCGCAGGCTTGATGGAAGAAGCGCAGCATCGGCGCCAGTTTGCTGTCAGGTGTTTGGTCGTTTTCCACCACCAGCGTCACGTTTGACGCCTGCAACACGGCGAGCAGCGGGGTGACGTCCAAAGCAACGAAATGCCCTAACGCCAGCTTCAGGCGTTTAGCACCGATCTGCTCAGCTTCGTGCAGAAACTGGGCCAGACGCGGATTCAGTGCGCCATCATCCAGCCACAGCGCTTCCGGCACGGAATAGCTGGCGCTGAGCTGATGCTGGGAAATCGCGTTGCCCAGTGCGTGCAGCAGGCAGAGTTCACTGTCACTGAAGAGCTCGCGACGGATTTCTATGCCATCCGCGCCTGCTTTTTTTATCAGCGGCAGCAGCGCAGCCTGGCCGCCAAGTTCCGCTACTTTCTGCGCGCCGTATGCGGCAGATACAACAATAATTTCTGGTTTCATCGCTTCTCTCCGGGCATGACCACATCCCATTCGTTGTAAAAAAGCTAAATGGAACCGGTTCCAAAAGAAAGGCGCAGACTGCGGAAGTATGATCATGCTCACGAAGTGAGCCACAAATGAGGGGTTAGCGTAGCGGCTGGCTGGAGCCACGCACGATCAGTTCGCCGGAGAACAGCTGCTCACGGATCGCCGTCTCGCTGCCTTCAATACGCGCGATCACTTGCTCCAGCGCGGCATAGCCAATTTGCCAGGTGGGCTGCTTCAGGGTGGTAATGCCAACCCCCGCCAGCGCGGCCCACTCCAGCTCATCAAAACCGAGCAGGCCGATAGATTCGCCCCAGCGCAGTTGCAAGCGTTGCAGTGCACGCGCGACTTGCAAGGTGAGCGCGCCGTTAGCCGCGATTACCGCACAATTTTTACCCGGATGGCGCTGGTGGAAGTCACGTAACAGCGTTTCCAGCGCATCGGGCTGATGCAGCGCCACTTCGGCATTCTCCGCTTGCACGTGTGCGGTGTTTTTTACCGTGTCATAGAAGGCGCGCAGACGTTCGCGACGCGTGTTGACGCTGCCCAGCGGTTCACTGAGAAAGAGCAGCGCCTGATAGCCATTCTCCAGCAGATGCTGTGTGGCAATGTTCGACGCTTCAAGGTTGTTCAACCCAACCACATCGCAGGCGAAGTCGGGGATTTTACGGTCGATCAACACCATTGGCAGCATTGATTGCTGTAGCCGATTCAACACCTCTTCATGCATACCTACCGCATTCACCACAATACCTTCAACCTGATAGCTGCTCAGCAGCTGCAGATAATGCTGCTCGAGATCGACTTCATTGTTGGTATTACACATCAACAGAGTAAAACCCTGCGCGCGGCAGGCCGCTTCGATGCCGCTTAGCACATCCACCGAGTAGGGATTGGTAATATCGGCAATGATCAGGCCGATCAAACGGGTGCGGCCGCGTTTGAGCCCACGCGCCATCTGGCTGGGACGATAGTTGAGTTCGGCGATGGCCTGTTCGATACGGGCTTTGAGATCGGGCGAGAGGAGATTCACTTCGCCATTGAGGTAGCGTGAAACGCTGGTTTTACCGGTTTTTGCCGTACGGGCAACGTCACTGATTGTGGCTCGTGGCGGCCTGGTTTTCATTGCTTACACCTGCTGTAAAGAAACAGGCGAAGACTAACACAGCTCGCGCCTGGCGCAATCATTGCGCGTCAGAAGTGAGGCGCAATACCGGTTGCCACAGCGTCTGCAACTGGTTAACAGGGGTATCATTAAGCAGCTGTAGCACCATTTCCGCGATGCGCTCGCCGATGCGCTGCTGTGAGAGTTGCAGAATAGTATTGACCGGCTGATCGATGATTGAGTCATGCGGTAAACCATCGTAAACATACAGCGGGATAGCCTGCGCGCCCTTCAGCCTCGCAGCCTGCTGCAGGGCAATCGCGGCACCTTCACCCAGCGTACTGCAATCGGTAATGATCGCCTGCGGCGCATCGCCTTGTGCCAGCCAGGCATTGGTTTGCTGATAGCCGGAGCGGCGCGTAGCGGGCAACGCTGCCATCAATGATTGATCGACCGGCGCCTGGTGTTGGATTAACGCATCGATAAACCCCTGGCGGCGATCGAGGGTGAAAGTCGAGAATTCATTACTGCCGAGATAGGCGAGGCGCGGTAATCCTTGTTGCAGGCAGTGTTCTACCGCCAGAAAGGTGCCAGCGTGGTTATCGTAATCAATCCAGGCATAAGGCTGTGGCAGCTCGCTGCGGCCGAGTGTCAAAAAGCGAAACCCCTTCTGCTGCAAGCGTTGCAGGCGCGCATCCTGCGGCAGCGTGTGGGTCAGAATCAGTGCATCAATCGCGCCGCTGCGCATCATACGCATCAGCTTACGGTGCTGATCGTGAGATTTATCGGGCAGCAGCAGCAAATCAATATCGTGTTGAGCAAGGCATTGATCCAGCGTCAGCAGCATTTGGCTGTAATAGCTGTCATTGAGCGAAGCATGGCTGATAGGAAACACCAAACCCACCGCATTAGCGCGCCCGGTTTTCAGGCGGCGAGCAGCATCATTAGGGCGATAACCGCGCGCATGCGCTTCTTCTTCAATGCGTTTACGAGTGGCGGCGGCTACATCGTCATAGCCATTTAGCGCCCGGCTCACGGTGGTAACAGAGAGGCCAAGGGTAGCAGCGATGGCTTTTAGCGACATGATGACGTTCCATTGATCAAATTTTGATCACGCTAGCATAAAGGAAACGGCGGCTCTAGAAGTGGACGATTTTTTAGCTTTTTCTAACAAATATGCTGTTAAAAGTTGCTAAAAAGCGCGTAAAAACCGGCCTGCCCGCGCAGACCGGCTGCACGCTTAGCTCAGCGGGCTAAGCGTAATCTCTACACGACGGTTCTGCGCTTTGCCGTCTTCGGTGCTGTTGCTGGCGATCGGATTGTCCGGACCTAAACCTTGGGTCCGCAGGCGGTTTTGTGCCACGCCTTGCAGAATCAGGCCGCTGGCCACGCTCTCTGCACGCTGCTGTGACAGGCGCATATTCAGCGCGCGAGTGCCGGTGCTGTCGGTGTAGCCCACCACATTCACGGCTGTTTTTGGATACTCTTTCAGCACCATAGCCACGCCGGTCAGAGTATTGGCCCCCGCCGGTTTCAGGTTGCTGCTGTTGGAATCAAACGTAACGTTATTTGGCATGTTGAGCACGATGTTATCGCCCTGACGCGTCACGCTCACGCCGGTACCGCGCATTTTGTCGCGCAGTTTGGCTTCCTGCACGTCCATGTAATAGCCCGCGCCACCGCCCAGTGCGGCACCGGAGGCTGCGCCAATTAACGCGCCTTTACCGCGATCTTTCTTCGACGATGACAGCACGCCGACACCTGCGCCCAGCACCGCGCCTAACCCGGCGCCGATGCCCGATTTTCCGGCCTGAGATTCGCCGGTGTAAGGATTGGTGGTACATCCTGACAAAGCAACACTGCCGCTCAATAACAAGGTCAGCGCCAAAATACGCTTGTTCATAAAAAATCCCTCACAGATTTAAACGGGGAAAAGCCCCAAAACGGCACTATTATGCCGTTCAATAATGGGGAAATGCGTGAGAGGCAGTCTTAAAATGTAAAGAATTGCGTTAAAGATTATCAGGATGGCAGAAACAGGTGGTTTGATGATCGTTGATCAGGCCGCAAGCCTGTAGAAATGAGTGGCAAATTGTTGGGCCGACGAATTTAAAGCCACGCTTTTTAAGCGCCTTAGAGAGCGCAATTGCGGGTTCGGAGGTGGTGGGGGCCGCTTTATAATCCGCGTAATGATGCAAAATCGGCTGATTATCAACAAATGACCAGATAAAGCGGGAAAAGTCTTCCCCCGCGGCTTCCAGCGCGAGCAGCGCGCGGGCATTATTGATGATGGCTTCCAGCTTGCCGCGATGGCGGATCAGGCCGGCATCCTGCATCAGGCGCGCCAAATCGTCTTCATCCATCAGGGCCACAGCATTGGCATCAAATTCATGGAATGCGCGGCGATAATTTTCGCGCTTTTTTAATACCGTTATCCATGAAAGACCGGCCTGCTGGCCTTCAAGGCATATCATCTCGAATAAGACGCGCTTATCAGTTTGCGGAACACCCCATTCCTGGTCGTGGTACGCGATATACAGCGGATCCTGAGTTACCCAGCCACAACGTTGCATTGCCTCACTCCCTTTAGCAGATGAAAAAGCCGTAAATCCCTTGACGAATGACGAAATCGATTAATAGTTAAGCAATGGGTGCCGATAGTGATCTTATAAAATCTTAACGCCCATTCTCTTCCCCGGCTCGTCAGGAGTCTTTCATGTTGCAGAAAAGTCAGCGGACAGGCCAGCACAATCTTGCGCTGGCTTTTGGCGGTTTGTGGCTATTTTTTCTGGCCGGGAATGCGCATGCCTTAGATCAGACGAGCCAAAATAGTGCCCCCGATTACAACGCAATTCTTGCTGAAAAAATTTCCAGTAATCATCTGATGCTGACGGAAAATAGCGATGTCAGCTTGCTAGACGCGGCACTTAACTCACCCAATAACAGCGAGATGGTGCTGCATAGCGAAACCGCCAGCGTCGGTGCCGCGCCGTTTGTGAATCGTTACTCAGCAGGCTGGTCAATGCCGATGAGTGGCACAATCAGCACCGGGCCGGTTGCACAATTTGCGGTCGATGATTCGACGCTCAGCTGTCCAAAGTGTGAATGGGTAGACAGCAATAACGCCGAGCATATTGCGTCATTAGGCTGGCGCGTTGACTCCAGCCTCGGCGGGATATTGCCCTGGGCACAGGTGAGCTATAGCCATCTGGTGAATGAAGAGCTTTCTTCCCCCACGCGCCTCCGCCCCGATGAGACGAATGGCCGTGAAAACAATTGGGTGGATGTGAGCGTCGGCGCCAATATGCCGCTGGGCCAAAATATGGCGGCCTTTGCCTCCTTTGCACAAACCGGTGCGGTGAGCAGCGGCGAGCAGTTTATTTATAGCCTTGGCGTCAGCGCCAGCTTCTAATCGGCATAAAAAGAGAAGTGTTAAAAAGTGAGGTCAATATACTAAGCGCGCTAATCATTACCTTGGTCACAATATGCGCAACAATATTATTCTTATTAGCCGTGAAATTACGGCATTTATCATCAGTGGATTGGTGCTGGTTTTCTGTATGGCGATGGTCTATATCGACGTCAACTGGATGAACGATGCACTGCACGAAGCGTCTTTTACCGAAATCACGCAGGAGGTAATGCTGCTGCTGATCGCTTCCTGCTATTTCCTCTGCGCCTGGCAACGGCCGCAGCAGCGCAGCGTGCTGCTCCTGGTCGGCGGTTTTTATAGCTGTATGCTGATTCGCGAGATGGACTTTCTGTTCGATTTCATCAGGCACGGATCGTGGCTGTGGTTTGCGCTGGCGACAACGGCTGCCAGTCTGGCCATGGCATTGCGCCAGCCACGTCAGATTCTGCCCGGTCTGGTATCGCTGGTGCAGCATCACAGCTGGCAGATGATGGCCGCAGGATTACTGGCTGTGCTAGTGTTTTCACGCTTATTTGGCATGCATCAGCTGTGGGAACATCTGATGATGGACGGATATAACCGCGTGGTGAAAAATATGGCGGAAGAGGGCAGCGAGATGTTCGGTTACACTCTTTGCCTGATCGCCTCTGCACGCTATTTGTGGCAAACCCGACCACAGCCTGTCTCGGTTCAGGCACTGCCGGTTTCACGCCATGTGGAACACGCTCAACCGCTGTCTGCATCACGCTAATACCTACGACCTTTTTGGCGATCCCTTGCCCTAAAACAGGTACACTTACCGCATAACGTCGGTCTGAATTTGCCGCCCGACGCATCATGCTGGTTAACGTCAGGTTTCTTCATGTCAGTCAAAATCTTATCTTCAACGTTGGTGGGGCTGGATGGCTTTTGTCATGACCCGCTCGCGGTACTGCAACAGGCCGATAACGGCACGCTGGCGGTGCTGCATAACAATACGCCCGCGTTTTATGCGCTGACGCCGCAGCGTCTGGCGCAGTTGCTGGCGCTGGAAGCGGCCGCGCAGCAGCCTAATGATGTCACGCTGGATGAAAGTCTCTTTCAGACAGAAAGCGCGCCCATTGCCACGCCGGTGGGCAAGTTCGCTATGTACGAAGGCTGGCAGCCGGATAGCGATTTTCAGCGTCAGGCGGCCATTTGGGGCGTGGCGCTGAGCGAAGGCGTCACCGCCGCTGAGCTGGCCGCTTTTGTCGCGTACTGGCAGGCGGAAGGCCGATTATTCCACCACGTCCAGTGGCAGCAAAAATTAGCGCGCAGCGTGCAGATGAACCGTGCCGCCAATGGCGGGCAGCCAAAACGCGATCTCACGCAAATCAGCAATACTGATTATGATATTCCCGATGGATTCCGAGGTGAGTAATGAAAACGCCGAACGAACTTTTTAGCCGCCTGAAAAAAATGATGCCGTCCGACGTGCAGCCGAAATTTAAAAACGGTGCGGAGCTACTGGCCTGGAATCAGGAGCAGGGCCGTTTGCGCTCGGAAGCAATTGTGCGGGAAAACCGCGCGATGAAAATGCAGCGCATCATGGGACGCTCCGGCATCCGTGAGCTGCACATGAACTGCTCGTTCGATAACTATCGCGTGGAAAATGATGGGCAGCGTAAAGCGCTGGCGATGGCGCGCGAATATGCCGCTGGATTTGAAAATAGCATCTCCAGCTTTGTCTTTTCCGGCCGTCCCGGCACCGGCAAAAATCATCTTGCTGCGGCGATTGGCAACGATCTGATTATCCGCGGTAAAAGCGTGCTGATTGTTACCGTGGCCGATTTGATGTCCAGCATGAAAGGCACCTTCAGCGGTGGCAGTGATTTAACCGAAGAGCGTCTGCTGCACGATCTTAGCCATGTTGATCTGCTGGTGATCGATGAGATCGGTATGCAGAGTGAATCGCGCTATGAAAAAGTGATCATCAATCAGATTGTCGATCGTCGATCTTCATCGAAACGCCCGACGGGAATGTTATCCAATCTTGATCCGGCCGGGATGAATTCTCTGCTCGGCGAACGCGTAATGGATCGTATGCGCCTCGGCAATAGCCTGTGGGTGCGCTTTGATTGGGAAAGTTACCGCAGCCGCGTGCGCGGTGATGAGTATTGAGGGGGGCTATGAAAGCAGCCGGTAAAGGTCCAGCGTTACTTCGTCTGAACAATCTGAAGCGGGTAATGACGCAACTGCGTTCGACCCGCATCACCTCCCGCCAGGATCTGGCACTAGCGCTTGAACTCAGCAAAAACACCGTCTCTTTGATTGTTGATGATTTACTGGAGCAAGGGCTGATCAACGAGCTTGGCCCGGTCAGCGTGGCATCGGCCGGTCGGCCAAAAATTGAAATTTCGCTGCGCGCAGAAAAGTTGAAAAGCGCCGGCATTATGGTGGAACGACAGGCGATTCACTGGCGCGTCTGCGACTACTTTTCGCAGGTGATTGCGGAACAAACCTGGCGAACGGAAACCCGCGATCCAGAGCATCTGCTGCATGAGCTGGTGGAAGTATGCCAAACCCTGCATGCTGCCCATCCCGAGTTGCTGGGCGTAGCGATTGGCTTCCCGGGCATCATCGATCCCGTGCGTGGATGGGTCCATTTCTCTGCCCATCTCGGTTGGCAGGATGTTGATGTCATGACCCTGCTGCACCGTGAAGTCCCTTTGCCTCTGCGCATTATGAACAACGTTAAAGCCGCAGCGCTGCTCTCGGTGCAACAGCTGGAGCTGGATAAGTCGCAGAGCCATTTCTATCTGCGTATCTCTGAAGGATTGGGCGGAGCGCTGGTGGAGCAGGGTGAAGTGTTCACCGGCAGCAGCTGGACGGCTGGCGAGATTGGCCATCTGACCATTCAGCCCAACGGCGAGCGCTGTAGCTGCGGACGGCTGGGATGTTTGGAAACGTTGGTGAGTAAGCCCGCGATTCAGCAGCAGCTGGCAAAACGCAAATCGGGTTTGCGCTGGCAGAACTGCGAGAGCGAGCCGGAGATCGTCAATGAGGTGATGAAGCAGGCGGGCACCCATTTAGGCAATGCGCTGAGTCAGGTCATGCAGCTGGTGAATCCGGCCAGCATTATCATTGATGGACCCTGGAATGCCCAACCTGCTTTTGTGCTTGCCGTGCAGCAGGCGGCGCAGGCCGGTGCGCTGGCCTTTACCTTCGCCCATACTGCGCTGCATTTTCTGCCGCTGCGTATCGATCCTGCCAACGGTTTAGCACTGGCGGTGATCGAGCAGTACGAGCGTCCAAGCCAATAACAGCGCGATAAATCGCGCCGCTACAAGTCCGTAGCGGCGCAATTCATTGCGCATCCTTTCGATTAATGCCTTGGAATATCAAACGACTCGCTCGGCTTGCCAGTTGCGGTGCTCTCCGGCAAATCGGCTTCGACATTAAACTTACGCAGTACCAACGCATGGATCTTCTCAAGCGATACGCCCGCCGTTTCTGGTAAATAGCGGAAGGTAAAGAAGTACATCCCCAGCGAGAAAATCGCGAACAGCAGCAGCGGGAAGCCGCCGTGGAACATATCCAGCAGCATCGGGCTACTGTTCATAATTGGGAAGGTGCTGCTGATGACAAAGTTCGCCATCGACATCGCACAGATGGAAATCCCCACGCAAATCGAACGAATCTCCGTAGGGAACACTTCGCCCAGCACGGTCCACACGATCTGTCCCCACGTCATACCGAAGAAGATCATGTAAGCGAACAGGCCAACCACCGCCAGCATGCCCGGTAAATGGTAATAGAAGGCGATAAAGGAGTACGTCAGGCACACGCAGGAGGTGATGGCACCCAGCAGCAGCAGCTTACGACGCCCCACTTTATCAATCAGCAGCATGCCGGCCAGTACACCAATAAACTGACAAATCGACAGCCAGAAAGTTTGCAGCAGCGCCGAGTCGGTGCTGCCCGCCACATTCTTCAGCAGCGTGGGCCCGAAATACTGAATCACGTTGATACCGCTAATCTGATTACCCACCGCCAGGCCAACACCGACGATCAGCAGCGGAATGGTCGTTTTATCCAGTCGCAGGCGCGATTTATGCTGTTGAGCGGTTTTGTCAGAAAAAGAGTGTTTGATTTCGTTGAACACGCTCTCGGCATGTTCGCGGTTTGAGATCTTGGTCAGCGTATCCAGCGCTTCATCATATTTCCCTTTCAGCACATTCCAGCGCGGAGATTCCGGGATAAAGGCGATGAACAGCATAAACAGTGCACAGGGCACCAGCGCCGTCGCGAGGATGTAGCGCCAGCCCATATTGATCATCACCTCGGGCAAGGTGGATTTAGTGATGAAATAGTTGGTCAGCAACACGACTGATTGACCGCCGACGCAGCACACGGCATACAGCGCGGTCGTGCGACCGCGAAACTTTGAAGGGGAAAGTTCGGCCAGATAGATGGGGGAAATCACCGATGCCAGGCCAATCGCTAACCCCCCGATCATGCGGAAGATAACAAAGACGGTGAAGTTATGGGCGATAGCAGTACCGACCACCGAAACGGTGAACAGTAGAGCGGTGATGGCGAGTGATTTCTTGCGTCCGAGTCTGTCGCTGAGGCGCGGCGCCATAAAGCAGCCGACCAAACTACCGAGCAAGATATTGGAAACCGCCCAGCCCGTTTCAGCTGGCGTTAACTGGAAATATTCACTTAAGGGTTCGATTGCACCGGAAATAATGGAAGAGTCATATCCCATCAGCAGGCCGCCAAATGCCGCGACGGTACAGCAGAGAATGACATACTTCATGTTGTAGCGTTTTTGCCTGGTATCCATTGTTATAGCCCCTTGTCTCTAC
Organism: Candidatus Pantoea floridensis; assembly: GCF_900215435.1. NCBI lineage: Bacteria > Pseudomonadati > Pseudomonadota > Gammaproteobacteria > Enterobacterales > Erwiniaceae > Pantoea > Candidatus Pantoea floridensis. The sequence continues at coordinate 1,842,177 of NZ_OCMY01000001.1, read as the reverse complement.
GGCCTGAACGTTGCTTGTTCAGAAAGAGGGTGGTGTAGGTTCAGATGTTCAACTGTTATTCACGCGAGGTCTTCATTGTGGAATATATGTTCTAAATGGTGTTTTTTGGATCATTTTTTCCGAAAAGTGTGAAGGTGGTTGCGAAATTCATTGATTAACGGAGCCGCGGCTAATTTATAGCTCAATGAAATGATAGGTTTTTCGTCAGCGTTCTTTGTAAGGACATTGCAAAGCTTGCTTAATAATGGAATTTTCATTCTGTTGTGCGCTCAGCATTGTAGATGTTATTTCAGTATGCTGAGCGGATTAGCGCGTTTCATTTTTTGCCAGGCAACGGGCATAATATGTTGATTCTCAGCCCCTCTTTGCGGACGCCGTAATGAAAACGCAGCGCATCACCCTGGACGATATTGCTACCTTGGCAGGCGTCACGAAAATGACGGTCAGCCGCTATCTGCGCACCCCTGAGAAGGTCAAAACGGAGACGGCAGAGAAGATTGCCAGCGTTATTGCCGAAATTGGCTACGTCGCGGATACCGAGAACGTGGCGACGAGCCGGCAAAATCCTCCCCGTATTGGCGTATTAATTCCTTCCTTTAATAATCAAATCTTTGCCGATCTGCTGGCAGGAATCGAATCGGTTACCAGTGCGCAAGGCTATCAGACGCTGGTGGTCAATTATGATTACAACGCGCAGCGTGAAGAGGAGCAGATCGCTACGGTGCTGGCCTTCAACATCAAAGGGCTGATTCTGACTGAATCGGTACACACGGTGCGGGCGGAGAAATACCTTAATGCGGCCAATATCCCCGTGGCAGAAGTGATGGGGCTGACGGAGGCGCGTGGACGTATCAACGTGGGTTTCGACAACTATCGCGCCGGCTACGATATGACAGCCATGCTGCTGGCCAGCGGCAAACAGCGCGTCATCTATTTTGGTTCAATGTCCGATCGCCGTGATGAGCAGCGCTATGCCGGTTATCGCGATGCGGTTGAAGCCGCGGGCTTGCCTGCAGGGCGAATCGTGCCAAATAAGATCTCCTCGGTATCGATTGGAACCGGCATGATGACGCTGGCGCGCCAGCTCTATCCTGAGATGGATGCCATTCTGTGTACCAATGATGATTTGGCGGTCGGCGTGTTGCAGGAGTGCCAGGCGGCGGGCATTGCCGTTCCGCAAGCGATGGCGATTGCCGGTTTTCACGGGCTGGATATTGGTCAGGCAACCACGCCAAGATTAGCCAGCGTGATTACGCCACGCTTTGAGATGGGCAAAGTGGCGACGGAAATCATCCTGAAAAAAATTAATCAGCAGCCGACCATCGAGCAGGTAAATTTGCATTACCGGCTCTCAATGGGCGCGACCATCTGAAAAAATAAAACCCGCTTCAGGCTGCAGCGGAAGCGGGTTTTTTACAGCCTGACGAACTCAGTCGCGCGCTGTCGTGGTAGGAACAATCGGTGGCTGAGCATGATGCGCACGCTTCAGGAAGCGACTTTCCAGCACGTTCCATGAGGTGTAAGCCAGCGCCAGCGTAATCACTATCGTCAGCAGCAGACCAACAAAGGCATTGGAATCGTACACGCCAAAGTGCTGCAGTACCTGAATGATCGGCCAGTGATAGAGATACATACCGTATGAGAGATCGCCGTACTGGCTGATTTTGACCTCTTTGCACAGGTTGGTGCAGAACAAAATCACCACGGAAGAGAACGCCACCGGTTCAATGATGAAGGCATAATCGGTGCTCTTAAACAGCAGGAACAGCACCAGTGAAACAATGGTAATTTCCTTCAGGCGCTCAAAAATGGGCTGATGAACCGCTAACAGGCTACCGAAGAAGAAGTAAGACGACAGCGAGATAAACTGTTTCGCCAGCGTATCGGCTTTCGCGCCGGTATAAATGGTAGTGAAGTAGAAGAACCAGGCGCAGGAGATAATGAAAATCACGCTCCACACTTTCAGTGGATGCCTTTTCATCAACGGCACGATAAACGGCAGCAGCACATAGAGCGTCAGTTCGGCCTTGATGGTCCACAGCGATCCATCCATCGGCTGATTCGGGTTGTGAGTGAACACGCCCGGCAGCGAAGCCTGAATGAAGTTAAGGAAAGAGAAGTTAGCAATCAAATACTTGATGGTTTCTTTATTCTTGAGGAAATCCATCAGCGGCAGCGTGGTCAAACACATGCCAATCACAAAGCACAGAATAATAACGAATATATAAGCAGGTAAAATGCGTTGCGCGCGTTTAATAAAATAGGATTTAAGTGATTTACTTCTTAAGTAACTTTTCGCAATAAGAAATCCACTTATTGCGAAAAATCCTTTCACGGCAAAGTCACTATTTAGAAAATGAGCGAGGAAACGAATATCGGCATTCCGTGTCACCTCGGCGGCATGCACGAGCATGACGATAAAAGCGAGTGAGAATCGTACGATGTCAAAGTTATTTTTTTCGTTCATGTCTGCATTCTTACATTGAGTGACGTGGCACCAGAAAAGTCATGGGAGACTTCGCGTGGATGGTTAGGAATATTCCGACCTCTGCTGGCACAGATGTTACCTATTAGAGGTTCAAATAAAGCAAAATGCAACTGATGCCAGAATTAGGCAAAATATTCAGAATTTCGCCAGGCGTCTATCAGTGTTATCTTATAAAATGAAAAACGCTAACTGTAATCAGTTAGCGTTTCTGGTCCTACCGGAAAATCTTAAAGCTTTGTGAAACCTGATAGCCAGTAATCGACTGCTTGCTGGAAACAGTATTGTAATAAAGGTAATACAACACCATTAATATGGTAATGGCCACTGCAACCAATTTCTTGAGCTTTTTACATTCCCAAATACACAGGGAAATCAGCACCGGTTCAACCTGTAATAAATAGTTAGCCAGACGACCACCTGAAGCATAATCCTGCAGCGCCATCCTTAGACCACTACCAATCGCGAAGGTAATGACCAGAATGTAATAAGTGTTAAACTTTTCAAGATCAAGGTTTTTAATCTTATCGCTGAGCACAACAAAACTAAAAATAAATACGAAGCCAATATTTTTCAGGTTAGAGAGGGTGAGAATCCCCTGATCCTGAGTCGAATCCTGATTGGCGTAACCCATTGCCCTGTCGCCTAATCCGCCAAGATGGCTGGAGAGTAAGGCAATCAGCGCCGAGCTGCCCATAAAGGCGAGCGGCAGGCTGGCCAGCACGATGAAGATTGGAATGTATTTGTTTTTTCGGACAATCATCGCCAAAGGAATGAGAATGGCAACAATCGCGGTGGCATGACTAATAAATGAAAGAATAAAGGTGGTAAACATCCCGGATTTGCTGCGGCGGGACATATGGTAAACAAAGCCCATCAGGAAGGCGGAACATAAACCGAAGCGAATTTGGTTCATGTCTTTGTTAATGAACAAGTGTGCGGAGTATACGGCCAGTGCAACCAGTGGCAGCGGCGTTAGTTTGCGGAAATAGTGGGCATTGACGCCAACCGAAATCACAGCAAAAACAAAAATGAAGATATCGGGATTCGCCGTAAACATACGGGTAATCCCAGCAATTGCGTATATAGCGGGTTCGTAACGAAACTCCTCTACGGTACGCCAAAAGCCTTCGATAACAATTTTATCAACAAACTGTACGAAGAAATCACGATACTGGAAGTCATCCAGGCCGGTTCCCAGGCCACGAATACCGCCGAAAGTAAAAAGTACTACTACGGCGACAAAATAAAGATAGGTTCTGATTTGTGCTGTGTTTTCATTTTTACTTAACATGGTTTCGACGATAGCGACGAAAGTCAGGCTAAGACTTATGATCCAGTAAATTCCCATGGTCACATATTCTTATAGTTTAAAATTTACTTATAACATATGGCCTTGTTAACGTAAACATGAGAAAAGTCTAATTTTTACTGGCCCGGTATTATATTGAGTGCAAGCGAGTATTATTATTTGCTAACGTTCAGGGATGCGTTTTTTGTTCCGCTACTATTTCGATATCTCATGGGTAAGCGTAAGGTAACAAAGGCCACTTTTAGCTGGCGCGAACCTTTTTTTGTCGCTGTTTTTACTCAGGATTTGGAGCCCGTGTGATGAAGTTCCCTCAATTGTCAGCCCTGCTTTTTTTACTGTATCTTCCTGCGGTGTTTGCCAATAAGGAAATTCCGATCTGGCCAAATGAAATGTCAGGAAATAATAAATTTATTAATTTCAGTAAAAACCCGGCCAGTAATAATCGTGCTGTCACAAATGTTGATTCTCCAGAAATGTGTTATGTTCCACCCACTGGAAAAAATAATCATTCGGCGGTGCTAATCATTCCTGGTGGTGGTTTTTCTTATATTATGAAAGATCTTGAAGGTTTGGATGTGGCAAAAATATTGAGCCAGAAGGGATATTCCTCTTTTGTTCTTATTTACCGTATGCCGCACGACGGTTCTGACGTTAATAGAAATAACGCATTCGCCGATGTGCAGCGAGCGATGCGCTTGATTCGTGCCAATGCCGCTAATTATCACATTGCACCCAATCAAATTGGCGTGATGGGCTTTTCGGCGGGCGCTTTCCTGGCCGCTAACGTCAGTAACAACCCGGATGTGACTAACTACCCTGCAGCCGATGAGCAGGACAAGGTTTCAGCGCGACCGGATTTCACCGCGCTGATCTACCCGGTGCTGTCATTGAAAGATGGGGTAACGCACGTGGGAACCCGTGCAGCGATGTACGGGAAAGCGATTAGCCCTGAAGTGATCGAGCAGAACTCGCAGGAAGATCGTGTCACTGCCAATACGCCACCAACATTCCTGGCGCAGGCGCTGGATGATGGTACGGCCTCACCGCAAAACGCATTGCGCATGTTTGATGCGCTGCGCAAAAACAAAGTGAAAGTGGAACTGCATCTCTTCCAGCAGGGCGGACATGGCTTCGGTACCGCCCAGAAGCAGAATATCCCCGCCAAAAATTGGCCGACGCTGTTCAGCGACTGGCAGGCGAGTCTGGTGAAGCATTAACGATCATGGCACATAGCGCAGAGGCAGCAGGGGAAAGAGATTTCCCTGCCGATTATCGCTCTCCTGCGCCTATATATTCCTCTCCATCGTGTTCTCATTTCACGCTCGTTACTGCGCGGTTCCTTTGTTAGAGTGTGGTGAATTTTAAAGGAATGCTCTATGCCACGCGACAATCGCTTATCTCGATCACTCCATGTGCTGATACATCTGGATCGTCACGTTAAACGCGCTACGTCCGAAACCATTGCCAAAATGCTGGATACCAATCCGGTAGTGGTGCGCCGCATGATGTCTGGCCTGCGCGAAAAAGGGTATGTGGTGTCAGAAAAAGGGCATGGAGGAGGCTGGGAGCTGCGTGCGGCGCTGTCAGACATTTCCCTGCTGGACGTTTATCAAGCCATTGGGTCGCCGGCCTTGTTTAGCATTGGTCCCGCCGCCGAGTCATCACCTTGTTTGGTGGAACACGCCGTCGATGCGCGGCTCGACGAGGCGCTGAATGAAGCGGAAGCGATGTTGTTAAAGCGTTTTAGCCAAATAACCGTTGCCGATATCAGCGACGATTACCTGGCAAAAATGAAAAAACTTGGGCTTCCGTCTGACACCTTCCCTGACTGCAGCGAATAACCGATTTTTGTCGGTTATTCGCTATGCGCATTAATCCTGCTTCTGTAACGCTTTTTGTGCCTCATGCTTCATAACATGCGTAGTGACCGCTGCCTGAAAGACCTTAAACATCAAACCATTAATAAATGTGGTTAGCGTTAAGGTGATAAAGGCGGTCATCGCCCAGTCAACAATCGTTATCCCGCTGTGCAGTAAATAAGGGTGATAAATCACCATCGCGATAAACACTACCCAATGGCTTAGGCAGTAGAAGCAATGGAATAGGTGGCCCAATAAGGCATGTTTTTTAGCGGTCCAGGCGCGTAATCCCGCGAACAGCTCAGTTTGAGTTATCGTCATAGAAATGCTGGCGGATGCCAGCGCAATTGCCAGGCATATCGCCAGGTCGGACATCAGGAGCGTATTCATATAACTTCCTTTTAGTTCAGAGCAGAGAGTGAGAGGTGATTTCATGTAACTAACAATATTACATGAATAGCTGTGCCGCAAGATGCCGCGATGTGGCTATGAGCCCAACAGGGTTAAATTGGCGAGTTATCGTTATTTATTGGCTTTTACCCATCACATAGCCAGCTTGCGCCTTTCTATAATGCTATCCACTCGCTGGAAGCGTTTCCGGCTTTACCTTTCGACATCAGGAGGAAAGATGGATATTAACGTCGCCTTTATGCAGCAACTGATGCTCTGGATTGAGGATAATATTGAGCAGAAACTCATTCTGGAAACCGTCGCGCGTCGCGCCGGTTATTCGCAGTGGCATCTGCAGCGGTTGTTCCGTAGCTATACCGGCATTGCGCTCGGCACCTATATTCGCGAGAGAAAGTTAACCGCATCGGTGATTGCGTTATTGAACGGAAACATGCCGCTGATGGATATTGCTATCAAATATGGCTTCGACTCGCAGCAAACCTATTGCCGCACCTTCCGTCGCATGTACCATCTGCCGCCCGGTGCATTTCGTCGCAAGTTTCAGCACAGCCTGCCGGAAATTGATGGGCCAGCTAGTCTGCTGTTTTTGCATCCGCTGAGTCGGCAGGCGGCATAAAATATTTTCCTGGCGTTGAACCAAATGCGCTGCGAAAAGCGCTGATGTAGCTGCTAACGCTGTCGAAACCAACCTGCCACGCAACCTGCTGCACACTTTTGCCGGCTGCCAATCCTTCCAGTGATTTGAGTAAGCGTGAAACCTGACGATAGCGCGTCAAGCTCATCCCCACCGCGCTAGACCAGTGACGGCTCAGGCTGCGCGGGCTTAATCCTGCCCAGCGTGCGAGTTCTGGCCCGGTGCGCGCATCGGAAGGATCGTCCATCAACAGTCGCGCAATCTGGTGCAGCCGCGGTTCGGCAGGCAAGGGTAGCGTGAGGGGATGCTCGGTTGATTCATTGAGCTCATCAAGGAACACCTCGCACAGACGGTTGTAGCGCGCACTACCCCAGTGATCGGGTGACAGCGTGGCCAGCCTTTCTGCCAACGGTTCCAGCACCGTGGGGCAGGAGAGTAACACTGGGCGATCGGGCAGCGGTGCGGCCAGCGAGTCGTCAACTAAGACTGTCCAACCCAGCACGCGTCCCGGTCCGATAATCGCATGTTCAAAGTAGGGGGGAATCCAGCCGACCAGACGGGGTGGATTGGCAAAGATGCCCGAAGGCGTTTTCACCGTCATTAATCCTTGTTTGAGGCAGTAGAGCTGTCCGGCAGCATGGCGATGCGTGATGCTTTCACCATGTAGCTGCTTCGACAATGCAGCGGCAATCACTTTTGGTGCATCTGGCGCCAGCAGGCGCTTTCGCAACTCATCCTGCCGCGGATGGCCAGAAAAGGTGAGAGTGTCGGTCGGATGAATAAGCATTTTTGCCTCCGCTGTGCGCTGAAGAAGCAAAGTGGCGGAGATTAGGGGGGAAGTAAAGTGCGGGCGCAGATCGATTGGCGACTGTGCCCGCTTTTGCAAAGATTAGAGAGCGTTCTGGCTCATACGGTCATAGGTTACCAGAGCCAGTAACAACTGGCTCTGTGCAGCATAAAAACCGAATGCGTCATGCTCAATGCAGTGTGCGGTAAAAGCGGGTAGCCAACGCCACAGCAGGCCAAGCGTCTTGTCGCGCAGCGCCAGACAGGCCGCGGCATTCGCTCTGTTTTCGCTGGCGGCGAAACTCAGGTAGCTCAACAACTCAAGGCAAATCGCCAGATGATCTTCCGGTTCAGGAAACGCCCGATCGCGCTCCAAACCGGCTTCCAGCAGCAGCGCCTGCATCTCTTCACAGGCAGCCTGACGGAAGCGCGCATTACCCGGCTGATAACAGGAGGCATAAGGCAACGCCGCCTGTTTTTGCGACATCAGGAACAGACCGGCAAAATCTGCCGCCAGTTCCAGACGCGCATCGGGGCGCAATTGCAGCGCCGCGATGCTGTTCCGGGAGGCGAGCACGCCATCCTGTAATGCCGCCTCAGCAGCCAGATGCTCAAGCCATAACGCCACATCCGGGCTCTGCAACTGCGCAAGCTGCTGCTCGTCTAATTCACGGGCGAACATCCCGGCGAACCAGCCATACAAGCAGGCGTAATGATGAGGTGTTAATTGACCCGCCATGATTACGCACTCGCCTCTTCTGGCTTCGGAATGTAGTCACACTTCGCGATCATCTCAGTTGGACCGGCGAAAGCCGTTACTGGCGCGATATCGCCCTGATATTTCTCGATATTCACGATAGCGGTATGTGCGCTGGTTGCCTGAGCCAACTGCGACGAGCCAACATCCAGGGTTAGCACATTCGGATTGCCATATTTGCACAGTGCACCCACTACGCCGCCGCGATCTGGGTTGTACCACGCGCCTTCATGGATGCGAATCACGCCTGGCTTGTAACGATCGGTGACTACCGCGCCCGCCAGCACCTGACCGCGCGCATTAAATACGCGGACCACATCGCCGCTGCGAATCCCGCGTGCGCTGGCATCCTGCGGGCTGATATAGACCGGCTCTTTGCCCGCCACGCTGTATTGTGCACGCAGCGTTTCGGATTCGCAGAGTTGCGAATGTAAACGGAAATCGGGATGCACCGACTGCAGATGCAGCGGATAGCGTGACGATCCCGGTCCACCGTGCGAGCGCTCGGCTTTTTCAAACCACATCGGGTGACCCTGACAATCGTCATAGTGCAGATCGGCAATGCTCTTCGAGTAGATCTCAATTAAGCCACTCGGGGTTCCTAACGGCTCCAGATCGGGGTCGTTACGGAATGCCTGATGACGAACAAACAGCTTAGGATCGTTAAACTCGATATAGCCGCTCTCATTCCAGAAAGCGTCGAATGCCGGTAACTGCAGGCCGCGGCCTTTACCCTGCTTGGCGCCATCCTGATAAATACGCTTCAGCCAGCCCATCTCATCCAGCCCTTCGGTGAAGGCCTGTTCGCGATCAAAGCGACGGCATAGGTCGCGGAAAATATCGAAGTCGTTACGCGCTTCAAACTGTGGCGGCACAATTTGCTTCATGCCGAGCAGACCGCGGTTTGAGAGATTGCCGTACTGATCGATATCATTGCGCTCGAACTGCGTGGTCGCGGGCAGCACGATATCGGCGAAGCGGCAGGTTGCGGTCCACTGGTTATCAATCGATACCACGGTTTCCAGCGTCTGCCAGCCTTCAATGATACGGTTAGTTTGCTGATGGCGATGGAACGGGTTGGTACCGGCAAACACACACATCTTCAGCTGTGGCAGGGTGACTTTTTTGCCGTTCCAGTTGATCACTTTGCCAGGTTCCAGCATGGCATCAACAAAACGCGCGATGGGGATAGTGCTGCTGTAACCTTTGTAGTCGGTGCTGGTGTGACGCGGCGGCGTTGTCGTTGAGCCGGAGAAACCGCTCAGGATGATGCCGTTACGTGTTGGCGTACCCGCGCCGTTGTAATGCCAGCCGAAACCGAAGCCACCGCCGGGCAGACCAATTTGGCCCAGCATCGCGGCCAGCACCACCACCATCCACGCCCATTGCTCGCCGTGCTGCATGCGCTGCACGCACCAGCCCGCGATAATCTGGCTACGATCGGCCGCCAGCTGACGCGCCAGAGCGCGAATCGTCTGTGCATCAATACCAGTTAAGGTTGCTGCCCATTCGGCATCTTTTGGCTGGCCGTCGGTTTCCCCAGTGAGATAAGGCAGGAACTGCTCAAAGCCCACGCAATAGGTGCTGAGGAACTGGCTGTCGTGCAGCTTTTCACTGTAGAGCGTATGCGCCAGTGCCAGCAGGAGGGGGACGTCAGTTTGTGGATGCAGAGCAATATGCTGCACCTTATCGCGCCCCAAAAATTCATGGGTGCTGGATACCACGGGATCGACGCTGACGACGCGGATCTCGCCTTTCTCAACCTTCTCTTTTAGCTGCGCGTAATAGTCATACACGTCGTGATCCGGGCACCACCAGTTTGCCTGCTGGTTTTTCACCATGTCGGATCCCCACAGCAGCAGCGTTTTGCTGTTTTCCAGCACCAGCGGCCATGACGTCTGTTGTTCGTAAACTTCCATCGATCCAACAACGCGCGGCAGAATCACCTGTGCCGCACCGGTGGAGTAGTCACCGCCGCTGCCGACAGAGGCGCCATGCAGCGCCAGCGCACGGCTCAACATGCCACCGGCGTTGTGGAACATACCGGTAGATTGCCAGCCACTGCCGCTCAGTAACGCGCTTGGACCATAAGTCGTCTGCACGCGTTCCAGCTCTTGATAGAACAGGTCCAGCGCTTCGTCCCAGCTCACGCGAACAAAACGGTTATCGCCGCGCTGACGCGTATCGCTTTGATGGCGTTTACGCAGCCAGTCCACCCGCACCATCGGGTAGCGCACGCGGGCGGTGCTATGCACGTGATCCGGTAATCCGGCGATGATTTTGCTGGGATAACGGTCTTGCTCAAACGGCGTGGCTTTCACAAAGCGACCCTCCACCACCGTAGCGCGAATTGCACCCCAGTGTGATCCGGTGAGAATACCTTGTGCCGCATGGGTTGCCGCCTGTGCCTGACGTGGCACCAGCAGCGAGGGCGCAAACATGCCCAGCGCGCTCAGTCCGCCGAGCTGAACAAGAAAGCGGCGGCGTGATTGGTTAAACGAATCAGTATGTTTCATGCTCGCTTCCTTAGTGTTTCTGCTGCGCGCCGCCGGTATCGGACGCATTCAACTGGAGATATTTCAGCAAGGTACGTTCTTCACGTTTATCCAGACTGGTGAAGCCGATCATGCCGTTGAGGGTGCCGATCCAGCCGTTGGCATCAAAGTGCGCTTTATCCGGCGCGCCGTGACACTGATTACAGGTGCCGCTGTAAAGCGCGCTGGCATAGGCCCAAATCGGTTTGCTGTCATTAACCATGTCGCCTTTTTGCATCCACGCGGTGGTTTGCAGTTTGCTCCATTTCACGTTCGTGGCCGCAACCGTGGTGGTTTCCAGCGTTTTCGCGTCTTTTTGCAGATCGTCGCGGATGGAAGAGACAAAAATACGTTTGCCTGGCATGAGTGACAGCACGCGCTGGCGACCTTCGGTTTCGGTCCAGCCGGTGACCTGCACTTGCAGCCAGTCGCCGTCACGCTTCACGACATGCACTTCAGAAGCGGGCAGCAGCGATCCTGAGGGAGCGCTGTCGGTTTTGTTGGCAAAGAGCGGCTTCATATCGAGTGCGAACAAGGTATCGCCGCTACTGTTGGCATCGGCGGTTTTGCGCATCTCTTCAAACTGTTTACGGAAACCGCTGCTCATATCGGGCAGCTGATGAGTGATCCCTTTATGGCAGTCAATACAGGAGCGATTTTCCAGCGCGGCGGCACTCATCTGGCGCGCAGCCTCGGGTTTCTGGCGCGTATGATCCATCGCATCATAGTTATGGCAACCGCGACATACGGCGGAATTGCTCTCTTTCATGCGCTTCCACTCGCGCTCAGCAAGGATTAAGCGCTTCGCTTCAAACTTTTCTGGCGTATCAATCGACCGCGCAATCAGAGCCTGATAGAGATCATTACTTGCTTCCAGCTTGCGCTTTAGCATGCCCGGAATATCACGGGGGATATGGCAATCGCGGCACTCTGCGCGAACGCCTGATGGATTCTTGAAGTGGGTGGACTGCTTATACTCTTTGTACGGTTGCTGCATCCCGTGACAGCTCACGCAAAACTCTGTTGAGCTGGTCAGTTTAATCCCGGTGTGAGGTACCACAATAACGGCTAATCCAATGACAATCCCGACGAGCAGGATTGCCAGCACTGACCAACGTGCGCTGGGTCGGCGTAATCGCTTCCATAGTGTTTTCATTGCTGTAACCCTGTTTTTTTAGCTATATCGCGCGGCAATTTTAGGGATGAGATATGAACAAGGTCAGCGGGCGGCATGAACAGAATACGGCGTAATATGAACAGTTATGAACAGAAAGGAATGGGTTAGCGATGTCGCATCACATAGTGATTGTTGAAGATGATGTGGTGACGCAGGCGCGGTTGCGCGACTACTTCATTCAGGAGGGATATCGCGTTTCGGTGACCAGCAGCGGTGCGGGATTGCGAGAACACATGCTGCTGCAACCCGTTGATTTAGTCCTGCTGGACATCAATCTGCCCGGTGAAAATGGCCTGCAACTCACGCGTGCGCTGCGCGAGCGATCCACGGTGGGCATTATTTTGGTCACGGGACGCAGCGATCAAATTGATCGTATCGTCGGGCTGGAAATGGGCGCCGATGATTATGTTACAAAGCCGCTCGAGCTGCGCGAACTGGTGGTGCGGGTGAAAAATCTGCTGTGGCGCATCGATCTGGCGCGCCAGGCGCAGCCGCTGCAGGAGGAGAACAGCTATCTGTTTGCCGGTTACAGCCTGAATATTTCCCGCCATACGCTGGAGCATGAAGGGGAGTTGATCAAACTGACGCGCGCCGAATACGAGATGCTGGTGGCTTTTGTGACGAATCCGGGCCAGATACTGAGTCGCGAGCGTCTGCTGCGTATGCTGACATCCAGCCGCGTCGATCAGCCTGATATGCGCACCGTCGATGTGTTAATTCGCCGCCTGCGCAGTAAGTTGCGCAGTGAGCTGTTTGTGACTCAGCATGGCGAAGGTTATTTACTGGCAGCTGACGTGCGTTGATAGAAATACACCGGACGAAATCCCGGAGGAGAGAGCGAAAGCGCAACACCGGCGCTGTTGCTGTTTTTTGCTGTCAAAATCAATATCGGCGGGCTGATATTATCCGGCACGCGTTGGCCTTGTAGTACCCGCACCGCTTGCTCCACGGCGAGCTCACCCTGCCAAACCATCTGATCGCTGGCCGCAACCACGATGCGATCGCGCTTCAATCCACGATAAACCTGATGGGTTAAATAAAATGAGGCGATCTCCAGCGGTGTTGTCCGATTACGCCCTTCGCCCATGGCCACTTCCGCTGCAATCGCCGTACCCGCCACCAGATTGATACCGGGATAGCGCTCCAGGCGGTCCTGTAACAGGTTACGCTGCACCTCAATGTCATTATCACCATAGGCAACATCGACGATTTTCAGCAGGCTGCCAGTGAGTGCTGCCCGGAAACCGCTGCTCATCTCCTGGCTCCCTCCCGCATCAATCGGTCCTGGCATCAGTAGAATCTGCATCGGCTTATCTTGATGATGCGCCACCAGATAGTGGCCAATTTGATATCCCATTTGATACCAGGGAACGCCAACGCGCGTCCGCGCCGGAACCTCGTTAACGGCATTCACCACCTCAATGATCGGGGTGTGTTGGGCAAATAACACCGCACCAGGAAACGTTGCCACGCTGCTGCCGAGCAAAATAGCCTCTGCTCCCCAGCGCTGGCAGGCTTCCAGCTGATGTTGCTGTACGTCGCCCTGACGATAGCCACCGGCTTCAAAAACATTGAGCGTGACGCCTAATCGGGCTGCCGCTTTACTCATCCCATAATTGATCGAGAGCCAGTAACCGTCTTTCAGATTGGGGTAAAGTGCGCACAATTTCCAGGCACGTGAAGCGCTCAGTGCTGGCAGGCTGGCGGCGGGGGAGCTGCTGCGATTGTCCTGCCAGTGCAGCAGCGGTAGCGCTGCCTGCAGCGGCATTGCCAGCACTAACAACGTTAAAAGAAGTATGCGCATAAATAACCTCAAACAAAGTGCGGCTAATGCTAGTGGCATTCGCCCGCCGGACTCAACTCTTTTTAGCGCGAAACCGCATGGCTAATACTTCCTTAATTCGTCGGTTATGGCTGGCTTTTGCCCTGATGGCGTTACTCACGCTGCTGAGCGTGGCCACGGGCTGGCTGAATCTGCGCTATGTCGGCCGCGTTGAACAGGCCGATACCCAATCGCTCCTCTCCAGCATGAACATGGCGCGTCACCTTAGTGTAGCGAGCGCCAGGGTGCTCTTTTCTGCACAGCAGCTCCTTAGCGCCCAGGATGAGCAGGAGTGGCAGGTTCAACGCACTATGCTGGGCAAGCAGAGCCAGAAAATCGTTTATCTCCTCCACCAGCTTAGCGCACAAGGCTTTGATACTCGCGCGATGGTGCAGCTGGAGACCGCTAACCGGCAGGCGATCATCCAGCAGGGCGATGTGGTGCATCAGCGCCTGCAGCTCACCCAGCAGCAGCGCCAGTTGAGCGATAATATTGGAGCAGCCGCACATCGCATTGTTGATTTGGCACAGGGGCAGGCGAGTAATGCGGCCACCGCAGCAGGCGCAACGCAGGCAGGCATCTACGATCTCATCGAACAACAGCATACCGCCGCCGCCGGACAGGCACTCGACCGGTTGATTGATGTTGATCTTGAGTATCTCAATCAGATGGGCGAATTGCGCCTCATTGCGCTACGCGTTGAGCAGATAGTGATGACGTTGAAGCGCTATAACGGCGCGGCGGAGCCGGCAGAGACACCGCTGGCAGAGTTGATACAGGTACTGCATCGTCGCCAGCAGCGCGTTGAAGATCCCCGTATCAGACAAGATATTCGCGAGGCGCTGGCGATTGTTGCGCATTACACCACGCTGCTTGAAATGTGCCAGCAGCAGCAGCGCTTACACGCACAATTAGCAACGCTATCGCAGCAAAATTTCACGCTTTTCAGCCGTTTCAGTAGCGAAATGGAACGGCAGGTGAGCGAGATTGAACAGCGTAACGCGGAGGCGCTGAGCCGGGTAAACCGCGCGCGCGTACTCGGTACCGTCGCACTGGCGCTGTTGGGTGTGATGGCATTGCTGACCTTATCTCTGGTGCTTTGGCGGTTGGTTTATCGCTCGGTTTCGCTGCCGCTGGCGCGGCAAACCGATGCGCTGCAACGTCTACTCGACGGCGATCTCGACTCCCCCTTTCCCTCCAGTGGCAATGCCCGCGAACTCAATACCATCAGCCGCCTGATGGAGGCCTTTCGTACCAATGTCCGTGCGTTGCAATATCAGCAGCAGCATTTGGCGGAGTTAGTAAAAAACCGCACCGAAGAGTTGCAGGCGCTGGTGGTCGAACATCATCAGGCGCGCGCCGATGCTGAGCAGGCTAACCGCGCAAAATCCGCATTTCTGGCGGCGATGAGCCACGAAATTCGCACGCCATTACACGGGATTTTGGGTACCGCGCAGCTGCTTGCCGATCAGCCGCTTAACATTAGCGATCAACGCTATGTGCAAGCGATCAACGATTCCGGCGAAACGCTGCTGTTTATCCTTAACGATATTCTTGATTATTCGGCGATTGAGTCCAGCCCGAAAACCATCACTTTACACAACGCGCCGTTCGAACCGCGCCAGCTGCTCGGCAGTGTTGCGCAGTTGATGAATGGCCGCGCACACAAGAAAGGGCTGGCGCTCAACATTGAAGTGGATGCGCATGTACCAGAATGGATACAGGGAGATGTACACCGATTACGACAAATTGTGATGAACCTGGTGATGAATGCGTTGAGATTCACCGAAAATGGCGCCATCGTGCTACGTATGAAGAGTTGCGCCTCTGAGTGGTTTATTGAGGTTGATGACGAGGGTTGCGGTATTGCGCATGACCATCAGGAGGCCATTTTCGCGCCTTTCGTCCAGTTACAACCCGGCAAGGGCGGCACCGGTTTAGGCTTGGCGATTTGTCGCGGTTTGGCGCAGGCGATGCAGGGCCAGTTAACCGTCACCAGCCAGCCGGAGGTCGGCAGTTGTTTCCGGCTGACGTTGCCGCTGGTTCATGCATCGGCCACGGTGTTATTGCCCGATTCCGCTCCCGCCGACCTTAGCCATTTGCATGTGTTAATTATTGAAGACAATCCGCTGACGCAGCAGATTACGGCAGAAATGCTGAAGCGTAAGGGCGCACGCGTCAGTATTGCCGGTAGCGCTGAGTCAGCGTTGGCGTTTTTGGCACAAGGCGATGACATCGATTGTGCGCTGGTAGATTTCGCGTTACCCGATGCGAATGGCATCGAGTTAGCACAAAAACTGGCGCAATTTTATCCCGCCACGCGGCGTATCGGCTTCAGCGCAAGCGTTCCCGACGAGTTGCAGCCGCATGCTGACGAGCTGTTCTGCGGCATTATCCAGAAACCCGTCCACGGTGAAACGCTGTGCCGTCAGATAGTGCGCTTTTTGGCTTCTGCCCCCGTAACGGATCTCAACGCTAACCAACTAAAGCAAGATTACGACACCTTTGGTGCGGATACGCTGCGTGGCTGGCTTGCATTGTTTCGCCAACATGCAATGCCGTTACTGGATGACATTGAATCTGCAGAACAGGATGAAATCGTATCGAAGTTAGCGCATCAGCTCAAAAGTAGCTGCGGCAGTTTGGGGATGCAAACCGCCTGGCAAGCCTGCGCACGGCTGGAGCAGGATCCACAAGCGGATATCCCTCTAAGAGCCATTGTTGAACGCGGGTTGGTGGAGGTGGAGGCGTGGATTTATCAGGAGAATCGTGAGGCGCAAAGTGACTCAAGTGGTGAGGGATTACAGGAGTCGAATTGGGTTGTTAAGTAATTGATAATAATAAAATTAATTTACTTTGATAAAAAAGAGACCCTCACATGCATCCCCAAACTCTTTTCCTTACTGGTTTTTGTGTGAAAAATCAGCAGCTTGATTGGGGTTTAATCTTGTTATTTTACTTCACCGTGAAGGTTTTTATGATGACTGGGGCCACGAGATTTTGGCCTAAGAGTACGGTGAAAGTGCTGCAGTGCTGGTAAAAAAAGTCGGCACTGGCCTGTGGATTTTCAGATGATGGCAAACTGCTCGCACCGTTTAAGTTTAGGATGGTCGGGGATCTGTTGGATTGTGTGGAAGTTTTTCCAGGATCATGCCCTTTCGGCAGTCATTATGGAGTCGAACTGGATCACATTACTGCCTGCAAGAACAAACATTCCAGCCGGATAGCAAACCCAGTTGTTTTCCGCGCGCTTCGTTCCACACCCATTGCTAAATTTCTTACATGAAGCTACCTAATAGTTGTCGGAGTATTTAGGGATTCCGCGCAGTTTCTATGGGGCACTAATCTCTCACTGCGTTAAGATATGTGAGTGAGCCACATCGTCAACATTCTCCGATTTTCGCGGTAAACATCAATAAGTCTCATCTAAACAAAGAATATTGCTCCTGAGGCCCTGCGCTATCTATCCTTTTGTCCGGTCACGGACGAGATCTCATTTTCAATAAAAAAACCAAAAATAAAATCCCACGTGCAATGCATGGTTTTTCTGAAAATTTTAAACACTAAGTCAAATTGATCATTTGCCACACTCTCTTACACCGCAAGGGCTGAAGAGGGTATTGCAAGAAAAGTCTTATAAATCATGCTGATGATCTTATTTTGTTAAATCCATTAATTGTAAATTTATGTTACATATTTTTATTTCCAATTTATTACTTTGCGTTACTACACTCCGCGCATTGGGACTTATCCGAAATTATTTCATTTCAGATAAACATCCAAAGATACAGTGTCAGCTTGCTGGTGAATGGAATGCGCTCGCTTTTGACTCCGTTTGTTGACTCTCGTTGGATGACGTGAGGGGGGGAGGTAGTTCTGGCAGGGTTAGCCATTCTTATTAATTTCTCAGTGGCATTGACCGTTTCTATCATTCCATAGAATAGGGACAGCTATGTCTTACTCCTATCAGTCTGAGATCCCCAAGGCCCGCGTTAACATCCAGCTCAGACTGCACACGGGCAATGCACAGAAAAAGATTGAATTACCCCTCAAACTGGTCGTTGTGGGTGATTACAGTAACGGCGCTGAACAGCGTCCTGTATCTGAGCGTGAAAAGATCAACATTAATAAAAACAATTTCGACTGCGTGTTAGCCGACTTTTATCCTTCTATAAACCTTTCTGTAGCCAACACCCTTGCCGGTGACGGCAGCGAAGAAAACGTCAGCCTCTCCCTCAATGAAATGAAAGACTTCGAGCCGGAGCCGGTCGCCCGTCAAATTCCGCAGCTCAACGCGGTGCTCGCCATGCGCAATCTATTACGCGACCTGAAGGCTAATCCTTCCAAAGAGAAGCACAACCACCTTGAGCGCATTGAACTGCGTTACGAAAAAATCACCTGGACCTACAAAGACGGCAACATCATTCATTCGTACACATGGAGCGAACGCTCCACCGCCTTGTTACCGCACGAACTATTTAGCGTAATCGCTTGAGTGGATGGCGCGGTAGGGGCGGCCTTCAGTCCGCCCGCATGTTCAGAAGCTGATTTGTGGGTGCATCCGATGCGGGTATAGCCACAAACCACTTTCATTATCAGGCCTGCTTACCTTATGCGCTTTGGTTCACGGCGACGGGCGGTAGCGTGTCCGCAATTAGGAGAGTTTTGCTATGGATAGTCAGTCAGCCGCCTTGCTGCGTCGCCTTAACCCGTTCTGTGCGCAGACGCTGGAGGCTGCCGCATCGCTGTGCCAGACCCGCGCACACGCCGAAATTCAGCCGGAGCACTGGCTGCTCAATCAGCAGATTCTGCCGGTGCTGAGCCAGCAGCTGCTGACCCACATAGCTGCGAAGCAAAAACCACACTCCCTGACGCTTGGCTGGAATGAGGAAGAAGAGATTGTGCTGGAATTTGACTGGACTGAAGGAGTGCGCGCATGAGCCCCCATCCCCTAATCAGATTCAGCCACAACCATCATCAGCTGTCGGTGAAGGGATGTGAAGCAGAACTCGATGTGCTGGCGTTTGAAGGCGATGAAGCCCTGAGCACGCCGTTCCGCTACCGCATTGAATTCACAAGCTCTGACCATGCCATCAGCAAAGAAATGATGCTGATGAAAGCGGCCTCCCTGACGCTGCAGGCCCCGGTTGACCAGGGTTACGGCATCAAAATGCAGCAGGCCGTGCGTATCCTTCAGGGCGTGGTGAGTGGTTTTGAACGCCTCAGCACCTCAAAGGATGAAACCCATTATGCCCTGACGCTTCAGCCACGCCTGGCGCTGCTTGACCGTTCGCACCAGAACGCCATTTATCAGGACATGTCGGTCCCACAAATCGTGGAAAAAATTCTGCGCGAGCGTCACAGCATGCGCGGTCAGGATTTCCTGTTCTCACTGACACAGGAATATCCACGCCGTGAGCAGGTGATGCAGTACGGCGAGGACGACCTGCACTTTATTACCCGTCTGTTGGGTGAGATCGGCATCTGGTTCCGCTTTACCACCGACACGCGTCTGAACATCGACGTCGTGGAGTTTTACGACGGTCAACAGGGTTATGAAAAAGGTCTGATGCTGCCATCGGTTCCGCCATCAGGACAGCATTCGGAAGGTGTGGACTCGGTGTGGGGGATGGAAAGCCATCATAACGTAGTGCAGAAGCAGGTCAGCACCCGTGATTACAACTACCGCCAGGCCTCGGATGACATGAACACCCAGGTCGATGCGACCCGCGGGGATGCCACCACCTACGGTGATGCCTATCACTATGCTGATAACTATCTGACGGCGGGAAGTCACCATGACCGCAATCCGGCCCCGGAGTCCGGGGCGTTTTATGCCCGCATTCGCCATGAGCGCTATTTGAATGGTCAGACGCAGACCCATGCCATCACCAGCTGCCCGATCCTCTCTCCGGGGCAGGTGCTGAAAGTCACCGGCGGGTACGAAGTGGCTGAGGTGTTTGCGCATGGCGTGGTCATCACGGCGATGCACAGCCATGCGCGGCGGGATGAAGATTTTGGCGTCAGGTTTGACGGTATCCCGGACAGCACTGATTTTTGCTTCCGACCGAAACCTGGCTCACGCCCGGTGATGGCCGGCACGTTACCGGCCCGCGTCACCAGTACCACCGAAAACGATACCTACGGCCATATCGATAAAGACGGGCGCTACCGCGTCAATATGCTGTTTGACCGCGATAACTGGGAGACCGGGTTCGAAAGCCTGTGGGTGCGTCAGTCACGGCCATACGCAGGCAACACCTATGGCCTGCACCTGCCGCTGCTGGCGGGCACCGAGGTGGCGATTGGCTTTGAAGACGGTAACCCGGACAGGCCTTATATTTCTGGCGTGCTGCACGACTCGGCGCACGGCGACCACGTCACCATCCGCAACTACAAACGCAACGTCCTGCGCACCCCGGCGAACAACAAAATCCGCCTCGATGATGAGCGCGGGAAAGAGCATATCAAGGTCAGTACGGAATATGGCGGCAAGAGTCAGCTGAACCTCGGACATCTGGTTGACAGTGAGAAGCAAAAGCGCGGCGAGGGTTTTGAGCTCAGAACCGACAGCTGGGGGGCTGTACGTGCGCAGAAAGGGATATTTATCAGCGCTGATGGCCAGACGAAAGCACAAGATCAGGTGCTGGAGATGCAGCCGGCGGTCAGCAATCTGGGTGATGCCCGGGAGCAGATGACTTCAATCTCCGATGATGCGCAGAAGGCGACCGCGAACCCCGCTGATCTGCAGGCGCAGGTAAAACTGCTGGAGCAGCAGCTGACGGAGCTCAAGAAATCGGTGCTGCTGATGAGTGCGCCGGACGGCATCGCACTGACCAGCGGACAACATCTGCAGGTATCTGCCGGGCAGAACTTGATCGCCACAGCCGGTAAGAATGCCGATATCAGCGTGGTGAGGAATTTGTTTGTGGGTGTTGGTAATGCGCTCAGCGTGTTTGTGCGTAAGCTCGGCATTAAACTCATTGCTAATCAGGGACCGGTACAGGTACAGGCACAGAACGACTTGATGGAATTAATAGCCCGCAAGGAAATCAGCATCGTCAGTACCGAAGATGAAATAAAAATCATCGCGAAGAAGAAGCTGACTCTGAATGGCGGCGGGAGCTATATCAGGATTGATGCAAGTGCGATTGAATCTGCTACTGCAGGTGAATATCGTACGAAAGCAGGACACTATGGGCGTAAAGCAAGCGCATCAGAAAAGGTCACGATGCCTGTATTTCCTGTAATGGAACCTGGCGAACAAAGTTTACGTTTTGCTTTCCCTGGTGCCGATAGTGTCAGCCAAAGTATGGACTGGATGATAAATCAGCCGTATAGCATTACTGACAGTAATGGGAAAATCCTGTCGGCTGGTACTGTGGATAGTTCAGGTCGCTTCCCGAAAATAGTACTTCCTGAAAGCGATACAATAAACTTAATTATTGGGCGAGAAACCTGGGTTAAAGAAGATCTTTCTATTTCATCAACTGAAGATGACAGTGTGGAGGATCTTGGGGATGAAGAATCTGATGCCGATCTTTATTTAAGTGAGGTAGATTCTGAAGATGATAGGTCATCAGCATTGACTGAATCAATGATCGCAACTTTATTAAATTTAACAAAGGTTAGTTGACAATGTTAAATATGCTTATGAAATTTACGTTGAGTATAGCTATCTTATTTTATAACTTCGATGCATATGCTGCATGTCTGAAAGAAGGGGATAAGGTTGTACTCTCAGGAGTAATGAAAGAAGAGCTGTTTTATGGCCCCCCGAATTGGGGAGAAGATAGGAAGCATGACGAAAAATTACTCTACTGGATCCTGCATTTAAATAGCCCGCTAAAGTGCGTAGTTGATGCTAATAATGAGCAAAAAGGTTGGGGCAGCAATGTTCAGCTCATTATTAACGGTGAAGATTATAAAACTAAACGCAATTTACTTAATCACCATGTCACTGTAGATGGAAATGTTATGCTTGCTGTCACAGGCTATCATATGACTCCAGTTTTACTAAAAGACACCAGTTTTAAACCAACGAAAGAAAAATAAAAAAGGATGATGTATGAGATTTGTAAAAGCGACATACCATCTTGAAACCAAGACGGTTGAGTATGAAGCTGGTGATGGAACTCGTTTGCTAAAAACTGGTGGGACATTGAATTGGAGATTTAACAACCCTGGGAATATTATGGCATTGCCTGATGCAAGTAAGCAAAAAGGGCGGATAGGTGCCGGGACTGTGTATAATCCGAAAGAAAACACATTTGCGATTTTTTCTAGTATGGAGGCTGGGGAGCGTGAAAAATGTGCATTATTGAAGCGAAAATATCGAGATAACACCATCTCTGACATGATGTCGCAGTATGCACCTGAAACCGCAGGGAATGACCCAGTAGCTTATTCCAATTTTATAAGCTCAGAGAGTGGAGTTGCAAAAGATAAAAAAATATCTGACTTGAATGATAATGAATTCGGCAAAGTTGTGGATGCAATCAGTAAAAAAGAAGGTGGCTTGAAGCCCGGTACTGAAAAATGGGTGTATGTGACAAATGTGACTGTTTCTGATGGATCTCGACCAGTTGCTGATGTGCCATTTAAGGCAACACTAGGAAGCACTAGCTACGAGTGGAAAACAGACGCTTACGGCAAGCTCAAGACAATCATCCATACGAAACAAGGAATGGCTATTGTCGTCAAATATACTAATTCTGCTGGAAAAGAGGATGTTGTTTATTCAGCTGTTGCTGGGGATGAAACGAAGAATATACTGCTTACTAGAAACTTTTCTCAATTCTCTGCAAAAACACTTGCCGAGACCCCCAAAGCCCCACGTGAGAAGAGCGCTCAGAAGCCGATAGAGTACATAGTCATGTCAGGAGACTCTCTCTCGAAAATTGCCGATCGTTATAAGACAAGCGCTGATGAAATCGCCAAAAATAATAATATAAAAGATGTGAGTAAGATCTTCCCTGGTCAGAATTTGACGATTTATGGTGTCAATACTAATGGCTCTTCAGTATATATCGTTGCTCCAGGTGACACGTTGGCGAAGATCGCAGAAAAAAATGGTGGGAATGTTGACGATATTGCACAGCAGAATAATATATCAGATCCTAATAAAATATACCCGGGACAATCAATTTCTATAAAAAAAAATGGTAGTAATACTGCTGGCGAGACTGAAAAATCAGCAGTTAATCCTCCAACGTTAAAAACAGCTAGTAAAAAACCACTGCAAAATAGAAAAGTAAATACTAATAAAAAAGCGCTGGAATCGGTTGGGGGGAAAAAATCTGGTAATCCGATAGCGTTACTGCCTCATGATCAGCGAGAGGCTCCATGGATGGCGGTTGCATTTGAAGAGGGTAAGAATAGATGGAAATGGGGACGGGTGAGAGAAGGCGATGGTGGAATAAACTATCATAAGAAAACTGGTATTAATATGTCATCTATGGTGGGTGACTCTAATCCATGGTGTGCTTCTTTTGTAAATTATTGCCTCAAAGAGTCTGGGTATGCAATATCTGGTAGTGCAAGTTCTCAGTCCTTCTCGAAAAATAAGAATTTTGTAAAAATATCTCAGCCTATATATGGTGCAATAGTTGTTTTTCGTAAAAGAGGGTCGTGGACTGGTCACGTTGCCTTTGTGTATTGCAAGTTTAAAGATGGGGAATATGGTGTTTTAGGTGGTAATCAAGCGAATAGTGTGACAGTAAATCCACTGAAGAAAGTTTATCTTGAACAATTAAATTATGAGCTTATAGGGTATTATGTTCCGGCTTCATATCATCCTAACGCGGTTAGGATAGTTAAAAATGGCGGCGACTTATCATCAGATTTTGAAAGTATTGATAAGTTAAGAAAAAATCTTGGGTCTAACATGCTAACACTTGATGATACTAAAACTCGATGAATAATAGATGATTGGTTTACAATGTACGAATATAACCTATATTGGAGATTTCGATGAAATTGTTATTTAGTATTTTATTATTGTTCTGTTCTAATGCTTTTGCAAATGAGTGTATAACAAAAACAGATGTTGACTTTCTGAAAAAAGTATTTATTTCAAACGATAAAAATGGGCTGATTGCCCTTGCTTCTAATGGAGTAAAAGATAATATAATTAATGATGAGGTTTTCAAGAACAAAAGCATTACATTAAAAGGCCTTTCTGAGATTACTTATGCATGGGGGCGGAAAAGAAACGATGGTAGTCCTTTTCACTTAAGTCTTAAATTTCCCGAACAAAAGTTATGTGTTTGGCGGGTAACATTTACTCTACCTAAAAAGATACGAGAACAGTGTGATGATGACGGAGCCTATGGGTATTTCATAAACTTTATTAAAATTGGTAACTCCCTTAAGTTAAGCGATTTCACATCTTTATTTGTCGCACTGGATGATGGCACTTTAGCGTGCTCAAGTGCAAATGAGTTTATGATGCAAAAAAATTATGAGTAATGATAGTGATATCATTATTGGAATGAGGGATGTGGTCGATGAAAAAAGTTATTACCATATTTGTCCTTTTATATTCGTTCAATGTCTTTTCTGGTGATCCTGGCGGTATATCTTTATATGTGAAGCCATTATCATCAGCTATAGATTATAAATACATAATTGATGAGTTTTTCAGAAAATATTATGGTGTTGACAATGTAATTACACCGACATGTGACTCAAAGGACTACACCCCTTATGTAGATGAGACCTATTTAAATACCTCTTTAAAAGGGGTAGACGATCATGATCTTCTTCAAGCTATACATTCTCATGATTCTTGGATAAGAGTAGCTAATATTGAATGACAGAGTGAACATATTTGGCATGCAAATCATTTAGTAAGGATTAAAATGCTATATTAACTGGATTACTTTTTAGGAATAATATGAGGTTTCTTTCTGCAGAATTTCTGTTTATTTATTCTCCCTATGCTTCAGCTAACAAATATATAGCGAAGTCGGATATTTAATCATTGATTACGGTTTCAAAAACAATGATAAGCAATCCCTAATTGATGTGGCTGTTGCTCCAGTAAAACATTATATTGAGAATTATGTACTGATCAAAAATGAATATAGTACACATTACTAATGTATCTGATGCTTACTATGGCTGGGGTGTCGACAAAAATCAAAGTATCCTGTTAACATATCAGCTGTTTTTCCAAATGAAAAAGTGTGTGTATGGAATATATCTTTTGCACTACCGGAGTCCATGAGAAAAAATGTGATGATGATGGTGCTTATGGGTATTTTATTGAATTTAAAAAAGTTAATGGAAAAACAGTTCTGTATAATTTTACCTCTTTGTTTGATACCCTTCCCGACGGATCTTTAGCTTGCAAAGCTGCAAATAAATTTATGTTGCAAAAATAGCTTGTGAATATTGAAGTAAGCATCTGGTTAAAAATGGAGAATGTTATTGATGAATCATTATTCGGCGCCTTTGCTGCTTTTAAGGATGAGCTGTGTATTACTTATTTACCCAGTGAACTCTACTTTTGCTAAGGATCTAATTTCCAGTACAAAGTGGAACGATAACTCTGGCGAACATACACTGGTGATAGAAAAGCAAATTTCCAAAGATCAATCAGGAGAGCATTTGTCAATAAAGCAGTTGACTCAGGGTAATGTTGACTGGGTTCTTAACGATTATGTTAATGACTGTATTCTGGATATAAAGTTAGATGTTGTAACTGATTCGGTAGAGGTGAATAAAACGATTTCTGATGGCGTAGGAACTGTTTTATTTGCCTACAAGATTGGGTGTATTGGTGGACTCGATCCGGTAACCGTCAAGTATTTTGCATATAAATATGGCGTGAAGCACTCCTTAAGAGGAGAAGAGCATATCGTTGTTGAAAGTGGTAGTTATGGTGGAGAAAATCCTCCGATTCCAGATTATAATCTAAAAAAAGATAAGCCACTGTTAAATTACATGCTGAAAAAATGGAAGGCCATTTCAACGACAAAAATAAATTAGCAGTCTGATTTTTACTCCGGCAAATAACTTAGCAGGAAGTTCTTTTCTTGAGTATGGTTTTAATTGTTCAGTAATATGAGAAAATTAATGTCATATACACTTAAACATTTTCCAGAATGCTATCCCAGACCTAAACCTCTGAAATTTTTTCGTTGGCTTATTGCTCTGGTTGCCATGCTTTCGGTCAGTGTTATATTAATGCGTATATTCGGGAGTTATATTGATAACCTGCATTTTTGGAAAATTTCTTTAGGTGTGCCTATTGTTTTGTGGAGTGTTCCGTTTGCTTCTTGTTTGCTTCTGTGGGCATTGCAGGATAGCAAAGCAAATGCTTTCGACAAACAGCGAGAACAATGGATTCTTCGAGAAACCCGTAAGGCACGTCGTGCACTGCAGGTGCTGAATGCAACATTTATTACCGGCCACTCATCAGTTGCTCAGAAAGATACAGCTATTGCCATGCAAAATAACGATAGCATTATTGTTTCGCAGGTCGACCGGGATGGTAATGAAAGCTCCAGGATGAGCCAAATTTCTTCTAGCCCGCAGGACTCGCTAAAATTCGTGATAACGAATATTTTTTTGAAGTTGATTGCTGGCATTCCTTTCGCACAAATCCCTGACAAAGTACCACTGGTAGTATTTTTTGATATAACAACATCGCTGCCTCTGGAGAGTATTCGCCATTACTGGGATGAGGCCTGGCAAAAGAACAATATTACTCTTCCTGTTGAATATGGTGAAGGGAGTGGGCTCAGTGTAATTGACCGCTGGTTGAATGAGCGTATTAAAGATAAAGCAATGTTATTGGTTGTGGGTCTCCAGTTAAAGCCTGTCGATTCTGACAACACAGCTGAGGCCGGTGTTGCTCTGCTTCTTGGCAACCGCCTGACCCAGGAGGCACTCGAACCTCTCGCGCTGCTACACCGGCCAGATGCTGCTCCATCAGGTGAACTGAGCGAGGGGATGAACATGGCCGCCTATAACGTCCCGCTCAAAGAAAATATCGTGAAAAATTTATGGCTTGCCGGGTTGACCGGTGAGCAGCGCGCAGAAGTTATTGGGCGCCAGAATGCACACCCTGCGCAGTCTGTAGAGGATGACGCTGTCATTTCACTCGATACATCCATGGGACATGCCGGTGCCGCAGCCCCCTGGCTGGCTATCGCTGCCGCCACTGAAATCGCCCGACAAACTCTGTCACCACAGATGATTATCTGCGGTGATACCACACAGAATGTGCTGTGGAGCACGCTCATTACCCCGATTGCTTCCCGACAGGAGATGGATCCGTGAAGCTACCTTTAGCACCGAAGACTACGGAAGGCCGCTATCTTGCTGTCGCATTGATTTTCTTTTTGCTGTTAGCTGTTATGACGTTCATGGTCTGGAAGCATCCGGATATAGCCGGGATTGAAGACGGAAGTCAGCAGCAAATTTACTGGCTTATCGCCAGCGGATGTATTTCAGGGTGTGCACTTATCGTATCAGTGGTACTCCTGGCGGCGGTACGTAGTGCCGGAAAACAGGAGTTTAATGCGCTTGTCGACAACACCAACGGTGATGATGAGAAAAAAAAACGGGAAAATGATAAAGCGCCTGCTCATCCTGCGGTAGCCATGTGTAACAGGATTCGGGGACATCTCCGCGCCCGTATTGGCCTCTACTGGCGTCGTAAAACCCGTCTGTTGTTAATCACCGGCGATGAGGCGGCAATCGAACAGCTGGTACCTGGCCTGCAGGAAAACCAGTGGCTTGAAGGTAACCGTACCGTTCTGATTTACGGCGGCAGTCTGACTGCTGATCCGGATAAGGAAAAATACACCACGCTGCGTAAACTGCGCCGCGGGCGTCCGTTGGACGGGATTGTCCGCGTCATGTCACAGTCGTTTAATCTGACGCCACAAATTAGTGACAACGATTTACGCGGGCTGGAAAAAATCAGTGAACTGCTGCGTTATTCCACCCCGGTCTGGCTGTGGCAACTGTGTGACAGCAACTGGTCACAGGCTAAACGCACTGAGCAGGTGGTAGGCGCAAGTTTCCCACAATGCGCTAAAGCGGACGATATTGGCCGCCAGCTTAGGCATCTTCTGCCAGAACTACGGGAACAAGGCGTGAGCCAGATAGTTGAGAACAACAGCCACGACTTCCTGCTGCGCCTGGGCCAGCACCTTAAAGACGGGGGTATCGCCCGTTGGACTCAGCAACTGGTGCCATGGTTATCTGCCTCCCAGCAGCGCGTTCCGCTACGTGGCCTGATGTTCAGTCTGCTGGAGAATAAACCTGCCGATATATCAGAGGAAACAGCTGATGCGAGGAAATATATCCCTGAATCACAACGCCATACGCTGTACCTGCCAGTGACCTGGCAGGGGATCGTTGATGATTGTACCCGCGTGCGTGGCCGCCGCGTCGGTATGGCGTGGGAACAGACGCTGGCCTGGACGCTGATGGCCATTATCGGTCTCTGGGGGGCGGGGATGCTGCTGTCGTTTGCGGTCAACCGCCTGCAGATTGTCTCTGTGGCGCAGCAGGCTCATGCCCTGGTGGAGCATCCTTCTGTATCGGATTACCAGTTGACGGCTCTGCATACCCTGCGTAATGACGCTGGCCGCCTGCAGCACCATATTCAGGAAGGTGCGCCCTGGTACCAGCGCTTCGGTCTGGACCATAACCAGCAGTTGCTCGACGCGATGCTGCCCTGGTATGGGGTGGCGAACAATCACCTGATTCGCGATCCGGCAAATGCCGCCCTGACGCAGAAGCTCAGTATGCTGGCGAATTCTGCCCCCAACAGCGACCTGCGGACACAACTGGCGAAACCGGGCTATGACCAGCTTAAAGCCTGGCTGATGATGGCCCGTCCGGATAAAGCCGACGGCGCGTTTTATGCGCAGACCATGAAATCCGTACAGCCGACACGAATGGGCATATCAACCGGCCTGTGGCAAAGCCTGACGCCGGATTTGTGGGCCTTCTATATCACCGAATTGCCTAAGCAGCCGCAGTGGAAAATCACACCGGATGCGCAGCTGGTCAGCCAGAGTCGCCAGGTGCTGTTGCAGCAGATTGGCCGCCGTAACGCCGAAAGCACGCTGTATCAAAATATGCTCAAATCCGTTCGTCGTAACTTCGCCGATGTGTCCCTGGAGGACATGACCAGTGGTACCGATGCGCGGCAACTGTTTACCACCGAAGAGGTGGTGCCGGGCATGTTTACCCGCCAGGCGTGGGAAGGGGGCATTCAGCAGGCTATCGAGAAGGCTGCAAATTCCCGCCGGGATGAAATTGACTGGGTGCTGAGTGACAGCCGGAAAGCCGTCTCCTCAGACCTGTCTCCGGAAGCCTTGAAAGCACGTCTGACGCAACGTTACTTCACCGACTTTGCCGGCTGCTGGCTGAGCTTCCTCAACAGTCTGCAACTTAATCCGGCAAACAACGTTGCTGACGTTACCGACCAGCTGACGCTGATGAGTGATGTCCGGCAGTCGCCACTGATTGCCCTGATGAATACCATCGCCTGGCAGGGGCAGACCGGCCAGCAAAGCGAAGGCCTTTCGGATTCCATCATCAAATCGGCTAAAGACCTGGTAGGCGGTAAAGACAAGCCTGTGATTGACCAGTCTGCGTCGGGGCCACAGGGGCCGCTCGATGAAACCTTTGGCCCGCTGCTTCAGCTTCTGGGTAAAAACAAAGGCAGCAACGTCATGTCGGCTGACACCTCCCTGAGCCTGCAGACATATCTGACCCGCATTACCCGCGTGCGTCTGCGCCTGCAACAGGTGGCCAGCGCCTCTGATCCGCAGGATATGATGCAGACCCTGGCGCAAACTGTGTTCCAGGGCAAAAGTGTGGATCTCACCGACACCCAGCAATACGGCAGTCTGATTTCGGCAAGCCTTGGCGAAGAGTGGAGCGGCTTTGGCAGCACAATGTTTGTTCAGCCACTGACTCAGGCCTGGGAGACCGTGCTTCAGCCGTCGGCGGCGAGTTTGAATGACAAATGGAGCCGGTCCGTGGTGACGAACTGGCACACCGCCTTTGATGGACGTTTCCCGTTTGCGTCGAGTAAAAGTGATGCCTCCCTGCCAATGCTGGCTGAGTTTTTGCGCAAGGACAGTGGACGTATTGAGCGCTTCTTGTCGACAGAGCTCAGCGGGGTGCTGCACAAAGAGGGCAGCCAGTGGGTGCCGGATAAGGTCAACAGCCAGGGGCTGAGTTTTAACCCGGCCTTCCTGCGGGCCATTAACCAGCTGAGCCAGCTGTCGGACATTCTGTTCACCGATGGCAGCCAGGGCATCAGCTTTGAGTTACAGGCGCGTCCTGTGCCGCAGGTGGTGGAGACGCAGCTAACCATTGATGGACAAAAGCTGCACTACTTCAACCAGATGGCCGACTGGCAGAGTTTCCGCTGGCCGGGAGACACTTACAAGCCGGGGACGATGCTGACCTGGACCACGGTCAACGCCGGCGCGCGCCTGTTCGGAGATTACAGCGGGACCTGGGGCTTTATTCGCTGGTTGGACCAGGGCAAGCGCCAGCAGCTTGACCGCAGCCAGTGGATGATGAGTTTTACTGCACAGGATGGGCGCACATTGCAGTGGGTGCTGCGTTCCCAGCTGGGCAAAGGCCCGCTGGCGCTGCTTGATCTCCGGGGGTTCTCCTTACCAGAGCAGATTTTCAGTGTGGACAGCGCTGCCACGGCGCAGGCACTGATGAATTCGGGAAACAGTGGCATGGACGAGATGGAATAACACAATGAGCACACTGCAGAACGTTGTGACGGCCTGTCAGGCTGATGAAACTCAACTAAAGCTTCAGGCACAGGCGCGAACGAAAAGCTGGGATCGCTGGACTGCCCCCGTCAGTGGCAGTCATCCAACCGGTGAGGATCCCGGGTACGACGATAACTTCCAGCGTATCCGGGAAGAGGTCAACAAACTCTCCGGCATTGATACGGCGCTGATTTGCCAGCTGGCGGAAAAGCTGCTCACCACTGCTGCCCAGGATACTGGAGCAGGCGGACAGCACCTTCTCGCGCGGTGCCAATCATCTCTGACTGGATTTGCAGTGGTATATCCACCAGGCACTGATGAAATCGGGGCAGGATGTACTGGCTGATATCATCGCCGCCGACCTGAAAGGGTTGCTGCGTCGCCTTACCGGGCTTGAGACCCTAGCTTTTAATGACGGTACGCCGTTTGCCGATGAGGTCACGCTGAACTGGATAAACCAGAGCGTACTGGATGATATGTCCGGCTGGCGGGACGAGCTGGTCAGTGCCGCCAGCACGGCCGACAACGATATTTTGGCGCTGGAGTCGGAAGCGCTGGAGAAAGCGGACACTGACGGCCTGGATGCCACACTCCACTGGCTGCAGACACGGCTAGGTACAGATTCCACAAAAGAAAAATGGCTGCTGCGTTTGCTGATCAATCATTAGAGAATTTTGAAAAGGAGTGGTTTTGATGCAAAAATTTCCAATTAAACGCAGGGTTGGAATGTTTTTTGGTATGCTGTGTCTATATGTTCCATTGATCTTGGTGGGGGGAAGGCTTTCCTTAACTACGCTAAGAGAATATTATGAATTCCCATCTGAATTATCATTCTCATCTTTTTTTGTTTATGGTTTTTCCGCTATCTTCATCTTGACTCCAGTAGCATTTTTTTCTTTATGGCCTATTTTTCTAGGACGCAGAGTTTCAATGAAGGTACAAAAATTTGTAACTAAGTACATGATTGCAGTATTCATTGTTACTGTTGCTTTTCAGGTTGGATTTAAAATTTATTTTTCAAACAAAATTGAAAATAAAGGATATGTTGCCTGTCCAGGCACCCCGAAAGCTTGGGTGCCTGGCATGGCAACAAGATACGCCAAAGATCCCCAGAGTTGCCGTTAGTAAATGTCATAGTATGCCCAAAAAAGCTGGTGGAACACCTAATCTAAGATAAAACAGCATATTAAAAAATACATTGGTGACTTAACTTCACAGGTAATTAATTTATGAGTCCAAAACGTAGATTTATTGGAACCCTTATTATTTGGTGTGTTTCATCGTTTGGTTCTTTATGGTTTGCATATGATGCATTTACTGGACTATTTGAATTCGGAAATGAGATTGTTTTTTCACCAACGGTTTCCGCTCTGCTAATGATACCGATAATCCTACTTTTTCCATGTATATATTGGTATCTGGCCTTGCGGCACGGAGGGGAACAGGCAATTATCAAATGCAAAAACACCAATAGGTTTTTTATAGGTTTGGTTGGTGTTTTTCTCGTGAGCTCTATCATCTTTTCCTTTGCATACACTTCAACCCTTCAAAGTAAAGGCTATGTGAAATGCGCTGGTCGCCCGAATGGATGGATGCCGGGAATGGCCACTGAGTATGTACAACCACCATCGGTATGTGGGCAGCGTGAAAATTAATAAGATGTTCCTGTCCTCAGGAACATCATCAGCACAATTTTATTTAGATAATATTATTCATTCGGTAATTATTGAGCAGAAATCAATATGGATGATTTAACCTTACGTTATTACGACGCTGAAATGCGCTACCTGCTGGAAGCCGGTGAAGAGTTTGCCCGCGGACGGCAATGCTCAATCTCGATAAAGCTGGGGCGTGCGACCCTTACGTAGAGTGGCTAGCAGGAGGGGAAAACGAGCTGGCTCTGCATCTGCTGGATGAGCTCGATAGTGCAGCTCAGACAATCACCCTCACGCAGTAGACACCTGCACTGTTGTTTGAAGTGAAATCGCGCCGCCTCAGACTGCTGCGCATGAAAGCCACACGCATTGAAACCGATAAATCACGGTTACAGCCAGAGATGGACCAGCTTCTGGCGGGTCTGATTGCGCTCGATCCGGCAAGCAGTGCAGTGCTGTGCGGATAACCAGGACTTAATTTAGCGAAAAGGGAAGCGTATGGGAGCTGAAGGCTATTATCTGGTGCAGGGCGACAAGACGACCTGTGGCGGGAGAATCACCACGGGCGCAGAGGATCATACTCTGTTTGATAAACCTGTGGCACGGGAGCAGGACAGCGTGACCTGCGGTAAACATGCCGGGCTTTTCAGGATAGCCGGTGGTATCGACAACGATACCATTCATGACAGGCGAATGGCCGGAACCCTCAACAGCTACAGTACCTGCCCCTGTAAGGCGAAGTTTATTCCGTCGATGTGGAATGATACATATGAGAAAAGTGGTGGTAGTGCAGATTCTGCAGAGAGAACAACGACAGCGGCAGCCACAACCACTTCATCAGCAACTACTCCATCAGTAACGACTTCCGGGCAGTCGTCAGATCTTAAGAGTAAGCTGCATTGTCAGCATGCTGACGGCGCTATACAGGTTGCTGATTATATACTCAATGAAATTAAAACGAATGTCAGAGGCCAGACTGCAGAAACAATACGTTATTTAATCGACGAAGATACTTTAAAACAAAGGCGCGCTGAGTGGGATAGACTTCCTTTTTATGCAAAGCTGGCTCCCCCTCCTCAGCCAGATTTGCTTGCTGCAATGGCAGTCTGGTATCAGACTGTTAAAACGGGTTCTACTTGGGATCACAAACCGAAGATTCGCGATAGATTTTCGTCGGTTGCAGTTGCGCGACCATTACCCAGAAAAGGGAAACCGTCAAGGTCTTATTACCACAAGTTCAAACAGCATGATTACTTTTATGATGTTTGGTCAAACATACATTATGGCTATGTTGGCCTTAGTGTCGGCTTTTCAGAATCATTGCTCTTAAAAGGTTCTACTTGGGAACAAAACATGACGCCAGGGGCGATTGGTGACGATACGGTGGACGACGTTACGAGCATGAAAATCGGTTTTGCTCTGTTCCATCAACACGGGAAATATGCAGACAGTTTGACTGTGAATAATATACTTGACGCGCTCGAGAAAACAGCTGATGTGTTAATACCTCACTCAAAGGAAAAACATTGGTGCTGGAATACAGATAACCCAGATAAGATTGAGGAGTGATTATGAAAAAGAAAATAGTTCTGGGTTGCATTGTATTGTTTTCGGGGCTATTGGTGCTAATTGCTCACATCTTCCCGACACGACCTTTCGTTACTATTACAAATAATACTAACAAGCCTCTTTTCATATATGCTGGTGAGAGCATCTATGACGTTGACCCCGAGCCTGAAGAAGTTGAGCGAATTATAAGGTCAAAACCTGAAATCATAGCTCCCGGCGAGCAATATGAATTTACTGCCTCGTTTATATCTCTGATTAGAAGAGATGCAGCAATCGATGTCGGTTGGCGGATTGGTGGCCAATATGAATATAATTCAACTGGTGGTGGAGGTCAGAATTTTATTCTTTCATCAACAGCAGGGGCGTGTTCTGTATCGATTAAAATAAACGATGGATTTAATAATAATATATTAGAGGGCACACCTGGTAATTTGTGTTTTAAAAAAATAATGGCATTCAAGTATAAATATTGATCTATGCCCTGCTTTCTTGGAAATACCTGTTTAAAGTTGAAATTTCCAGTATTTAATAATTGATAAGAAATTAATATAAATATATGGATGATTTAACCCAACGTTATTATGACGCCGAAATGCGCTATCTGCTGGAAGCCGGTGAAGAATTTGCCCGTGCTCACCCCGAGCAGGCGGCAATGCTCAATCTCGATAAAGTTGGAGCGCGCGACCCGTCCGTGGAGCGGCTAGCAGGAGGGGAAAAACGAGCTGGCGCTGCATCTGCTGGATAAGCTCGATAGTGCAGCTCAGACAATCACCCTCACGCAGTGGACACCTGCACTGTTGTTTGAAGTGAAATCGCGCCGCCTCAGACTGCTGCGCATGAAAGCCACACGCATTGAAACCGATAAATCACGGTTACAGCCAGAGATGGACCAGCTTCTGGCGGGTCTGATTGCGCTCGATCCGGCAAGCAGTGCAGTGCTGTGCGGATAACCAGGACTTAATTAAGCGAAAAGGGAAGCGTATGGGAGCTGAAGGCTATTATCTGGTGCAGGGCGACAAGACGACCTGTGGCGGGAGAATCACCACGGGCGCAGAGGATCACACTCTGTTTGATAAACCTGTGGCACGGGAGCAGGACAGTGTGACCTGCGGCAAGCATGCCGGGCTTTTTAAAATTGCCGGCGGTATCGATAACGACACTATTCATGATCGGCGTATGGCCGGCACCCTCGACAGTTACAGCACTTGCCCCTGCAAAGCGAAATTTATTCCGTCGATGATGGATGATACGTACGAGAAGAGTAGCGGAGCTTCCGCTACAGAACCAGCAGCAGGCTTTGCAGCACCTGTGCAAACTTCGCCAGAATTGCCGAGTTATCTGACCGGTAAGCAAAAGCCAACTAGATTTGTACCTGATTATCCAGTTTTACGGAATACTCATGATTTACCTGATGGTAATTTGAGGGCTATGCTAAGGCAAACTAATCAGGATGTGATGCTGCTCACTCTTCCAGAAGCTTTCGAAATATTGTCCTCGTGGGGGGCATGGAAACACGGGTGGGTAGCAATAACAGAAAGTGACCCCGGACAAATAGTTGTAAATTATGGAACAAATATCAAGGATGTTGTGACTGCATCCATGTTGATCAACCAATTGGGAAGCTTCAGCATAAAAGCAACAACATATGTAAACCACAACGGTACAGAACTGATAAAAATAAGTGGTTATCCTGGTGTAAGGAAGATATTGAATGCACCTGTGTTTGCGGCTAAAAATCCAAAGATTGTTGATTTGGGAATTGGTAAATATGGGTTTGCAAAATCTGTTGTTGAAGGAGCACGGCTGACATTTTATGTTGCAGCCGCTTATAGGACTATTGATTTCATTTTGAACGATGAGAGGTCTTTAGCTGAATTCATAGGATCTCTGGCTACTGATGTAGTGAAAATCGGCATTGTATCAGTAGTCACATTTGTCGTTGGAAGTGTCGTAGTAACCCCGTTGATTGCATTTAACCTTGTAATAGTCATTGGCGTTGGATTTTTTGCTGCCTGGGGTTTAAATAAGCTGGACCAGAAGTTTGGTGTGACAGACAAAGTAGTTGAGTACATTGATGCGGCTCAACAAGAATTTACTGAAAAAGCTAGAGAAATGGAAGACGGTTTTTGGGACTTAGGTGCTATGCTTGCAGGGCAAATGTTAAAAAAAGGAAAGCAAATTATAGAATCAGAGATTAGGGGATATTTGAGAGATTCGATTGGCGATATTACCAAAAGGACATACTAATATATGAATAAAAAAAACAAGGCTGTTTTTTCAGTTGTTATATTGTTGGTTGTTTCTATTGTGTCATTTTGCTTTTGGTTGAGCGAAATTTCTGATTATCTAGAATTCCCTGAAGAGATTGTTTTTTCGTGGATGTCATTAAGTCTTATATCGATACCGATAATGTTTGCATTTCCCTTATACTGGTTTTTTCTCTCACTTCGACATGGGGATAAACATGCACTTAAAAAAGTGAATGGAATTATGCCGCTTTTTAAGTTTATGTGTGTATTTACTTTTGCATTGTCATGTGCGATGTCGTTTGGTTATTTATCAGCACTAAAAAGCAAAGGTTACATTCTTTGCTCGGGAGTACCCTCTGGATGGACACCAGGAACAGCAAGCAAATATGTAGTTGATAAAAAATTATGCTTCAATTCGGGTTTTCAACATGAAAGATAGAGTTCGCGCATTTTTCGCTATCATTATCATTCTTGGGTTATGTTTTCTGAGTTTTTATCTTGGTGGAAGTATATTTAAAGAATATTTCAGCTTTGGTGATGAGATTGTTTTTTCATGGTTAACCGTTGCTTTAGTTGCGTTGCCTTTTGTAATGACATTCCCATTGGCCTATTTTATTCTGGTTCTCTTCAAGGGTAATGAGTTTGCTTTCAGGAAGATGGATTATTATGTCGTTTATTTAAAATGGGGTTGCATTGCTATCGTTGTACTGGGTCTGTTGTACTCCATCCTCTATCCCAAAGAGCTGCTTAGCAGAGGATATGTACGCTGCAATGGTATTCCATTGGGCTGGATGCCAGGCACAGCCACTCGTTATGTAAAAGAAAGATTTTCCTGTAAACCATATTGATGAGCGACCTTTTCTATTTGAAGTCGCCTGCCGGTTTTTTGGAATTCCCTTCATCGCTCATCACGCAGTAATTAACTAAACAGAAACTACTATGGACGACTTAACTCTGCGTTATTACGACGCCGAAATGCGCTACCTGCTCGAAGCGGGTGAAGAATTTGCTCAGGCCCACCCAGCAGGCGGCAATGCTTAATCTTGATAAAGCGGGCGCACGCGACCCGTATGTGGAACGCCTGTTCGAAGGTTTTGCTTTCCTGATGGGGCGGCTTCGCGAGAAGCTGGACGACGATCTGCTGGAGCTGACCGAAGGTCTGGTCAGCCTGCTGTGGCCGCATTACCTGCGCACCATCCCGTCCTTGTCAGTGGTCGAATTTTCTCCGGACTGGCTCCAGATGAAGGAGCCGATGCGGGTAGCCAAAGGCTTCGAGGTTCATTCCCGACCAATTGGTGAGAAGGGCACGCGCTGCCGCTACACCACCACAAAGGAAATCAGCCTGCAGCCGCTGTCGCTGGCACGGGCGAGTCTGGCAACCGATACGGATGGCCGCTCAGTCGTGACGCTGCGTTTCAGTTGCAGCAGCCTTGAGGACTGGAGCCGTCTTGACCTCAGCCATATCCCGCTCTATCTCAACGCTGATGCACCACTGGCCTGTGCCATGCACGAAGCCTTTACCATGAACGTGGCCCGGATGTGGCTGCGTCTTCCAGGGGAGGTGGACAGAAGGCCACTTGATGGGTATTTCACCGCGCTGGGATTTGGCGATGATGACGACTTGTGGCCGAAGGGAAGCAGCAGCTTTAGCGGCTATCAACTGCTGCTGGAGTACTTTACCTTCCGTGAGAAATTCATGTTCACGGGGCTACGTGGGCTGGAGACCGTGGCCTTTCCGGCTGAGCTCCCATGGTTTGGAATCGACGTGGTACTGACTGAGCGCTGGGAGCATGACTTCAGCTTTACCGAAAAGCATCTGCGCCTGAACTGTGTGCCGGTGATTAACCTGTTCCCGCTGGAATCTGAACCGCTGACGCTCAATTCTCTGCAAACAGAATACATGCTGCGCCCAATGCGCGTGCAGGATGGTCATACCGAGATATACGCTGTCGGTTCGGTGATGTCATCAAGCCAACATACCTACGTGCCGTTTTCGAGCTTCCGCCACAAAGGCGGAATGATGCGCCATGAAGCCCCGGAATATTACTACCACACTCGTGTGCGTCGCGGTCCGTCAGGTCTGCATAACACCTGGCTTATCCTCGGCGGTGAAGCCTTTGATAACCACACGGTACCGGAAGACGAAAGCCTGTCGCTGACGCTACCGGACTGAATATGGAGGCGCTCACGGCATCCGTTACGGGCCTGCTGGTGGAGGGCAGGGCTTTTGATATTTCCGGTATCATCCTGCGTGTTGACGACCGTGCCGTAAAGTTTGAGCCGGTATTTTTATATGGCCAGGTCGTCAAAGGATGCGTGGAGGCGACATTTCATGATGGAGGGCATGTGACTTCACTGGGACGTTTATTCATGCAATCAGGTAGCGTGAGCGAGTGGACCTTTACTCCAACGGGGGCACTCTCCCGTCCCGGAAAAATAATTGATGAGAGCACGTTTTTTGGTCTGATTTTAGAGCTTCTACCATAGCGGATGCTGAAAATTGAATCGTTATTTTTTTGCTATGAATCATTGCATATTTTCCTGACGAAATGATCAATAGCTTTCGGATTACTTAGCCCCAAAGTAAGGAATAAATCACGGATATGGAAATGAGAAAATTAATCTTCCTTCTGGTATCAGGAATACTGTTTACGGCACAAGCCGATGCTGCGCGTGGACGGCAGCCCTGTTCAGGTTCAAAAGGCGGTATAGCGCACTGCACATCGGATGGACGCTTTGCCTGTAATGACGGGAGTCTGAGTCAGTCAAAACGATTCTGTTCCGGTTATGGTTCCTCAGAAGCCAGCAATCGGGTAAAACCGTCCACTTCTACCCGAAAAACGCAGACGAAAAAGGTGACAACAGCGAAAAAGCAAAATCAGCAACGAGTGACAGAAAACGATGAGCCGGTCAATACCCAACCCCGCCAGCCCACATGCGCTCCCCTCTATATGGCCAGCAAGCCCGGATACACTCATTTACCCATTTGCTCAGGGAACCCGTATTAATTTGATATGGCAAAGATTCTCTTCCCGTTATTCAGATTAAATCGTCAGGATAGAAATAAGAAAGGAAAGAAATAAAACATGGCACGAAGAAAAAAAGATGACAATGCTGCAGGTATTATTCTGGTTATTATTGGCGTCATTGCCTGGGGCATTTATGTCGCGGTAAGAGCATTAATTAATTTTAATGAGCGATTTATTGAATCTGTGTCGAATCCGGCAGGGATCATCGGTCTGTTCTTTGGCTTACTGATAGCCGCTGTGCTGATAATACGGGTTTTCATTTACCGGGGATTCCGGAAGAAAACAGCAGAGCTTGAACAGGCCGCGTCGGACCTGGCTCAGAAAGAGAAAGCCTTTGATGAAACCGTCAGTAATGAAGTGAGCCGCGGCCTGTATCAGGAAAAGAAACAGCTTTCCGGTCAGTGGGATGACTTTCACAATGCCAGAAATAAAGCCTCCCAGGCACTGCAGCGTATTGTGGACTCCGCGTATAAATTCAAAGTCAAAACACTGCTTTCCGGCACCACGGTTAATAACTGGCAAAGCAAATACGACCAGCTCAGGAAGGAGAGAGACGCTTACGCGGCCATCAGTGAGAAAATCACTTTTCTGGAACTTGAAGATAATGCCGACTGGGAAGGCGTAAAACAGCAGTTTTTGGATAAGGTCGTCCTGCTGGAAAAAGCGCAGGAAGAAAAAGAATATCAGGCAGAGCTCAAGCGTCAGATGCGGGAAGAAAGACAGCGTCAGGATGAGCTGGAGCAGCAGCAGCGCGAAGCGGAAGAGGAGGAGCAGCGCCTTGCTGAGCAGCAGCGTCTACTGGAGGAAGCTCTGCTCGCGGCTGAAGGTGCTCACAGAGAAGAGCTGGAAAGACAGCGTCTGGAGCTGGAGCAGAAAATCCAGGACGTACACCAACAGTATGAACGAGCTAAATCCATGGCACAGCTCACGAAGCAGGGACACGTGTATATCATTTCAAATATCGGTTCTTTCGGCGAAAACGTCTTTAAAATCGGCATGACCCGACGACTGGAGCCTATGGATCGCGTGAAAGAACTGAGCGGGGCAGCCGTTCCGTATGATTTTGACGTTCATGCCATGATTTCCTGCGATGACGCCCCTGCACTTGAAAGAACGCTGCACGACCATCTGGAAAGCTACCGTATTAACCGGGTTAACCTGCGCAAGGAATTTTTCCGGGTTGAGCTCAGCAGAATTATTGATGAGGTGGAGCGCCACCACGGGCAGGTTGAATATATTGCTGACCCGGTGGCGCTACAGTATCTGCAGAGTCTTGAATATGCAGAAAGCGAA
This sequence comes from Candidatus Pantoea floridensis, assembly GCF_900215435.1. Lineage (NCBI taxonomy): Bacteria > Pseudomonadati > Pseudomonadota > Gammaproteobacteria > Enterobacterales > Erwiniaceae > Pantoea > Candidatus Pantoea floridensis. Next base: position 1,801,833 of record NZ_OCMY01000001.1, on the reverse strand, counting down.
GCCGCATAACATCATATTCTGAAATTTTGACAGCGTAACTATTGCAGGGCTCCGCTGATGCACTGCACATAAGTGGATAACATTGTATGGCGAAATTAATGACGTCTCTGACGCTATGTTCCGGGAGAATGACGCACGGGGAGCGACGCGTAGCCCAGCGCCTTGAGTCACATCTCGGGGAGGACTGCCTTATCTGGTATGACATTCCGGTGGGGCGGGAATACAGGCATCCTGACTTTGTTATCATCGATCCCGTCAACGGCCTTATTTTTCTTGAAGTCAAAGACTGGAAGCTGAGCACCTTTCAGCATATTGACCCGCAGACGGTTACTCTCCTGACTGCGCAGGGAGAAAAGCAGGAACAAAATCCGCTGGTACAGGTCAGGGAGTATGCCTGTGCGACCGTCGAATCGTTATCCCGTGAGCCGAAACTGCAGCAAAATACCGGCCTGTACAAAGGTAAACTTAATATTGCCTGGGCTTATGGTGTTGTTTTTACCAATATCACCCGCCAGCAACTGACCTCCCTCTCAACCGACGGGGCGGTAGAATCCATATTTCCCCGGGCACTGACGATTTGTCAGGATGAAATGACTGAGTCTGTTTCTTTATCTACTTTTCGTTCTAAAATTTCCGGATTGTTTACTACCCGGTTCAGACCGGCAGTCACTCCGGTTGTCAGGGATATTCTCCGACAGCACCTGTTCCCGGAGATTGCCATTCGGACAAAGAAAAAGAGTAATCAGGTCTGCAGGGTAATGGACCTGCAACAGGAGGTTCTTGCCCGAAACCTCGGGGAAGGGCACCGCGTCATACACGGCGTGGCGGGTTCTGGTAAGACGCTCATTTTGCTCTACCGCTGTCTGTATCTTTCAGAAACGACAACGCGTCCTGTATTAGTGCTCTGTTTTAATATTATCCTGGCAAACTATATCCGTGAATGCATTGCTGAAAGAGGGCTGTCGGGGAAAGTGCACGTGTATCATTTCCACGACTGGTGCGCGAATGCTGCCCGAAAATTCAAACTCAATGTGAGCCGGGAAGGGCTGTACTTTGATAATTGCTTTGACGCTCTGGAAAATGCGGTTAACAGCGGAGCCGTGACGGACAGTGGTTATGATGCCGTGCTGGTCGATGAGGGGCATGATTTTGACCAGCGCTGGCTTTCGCTCATTGCTCGCCTGTTTGATAACACAACCCGTTCACTATTACTGATGTACGATGACGCGCAGTCGCTGTACCGACGTGAGAGAGCACTTAACTTCTCGCTGGCGAGTGTGGGTATCCAGGCTCAGGGGCGCACGTCTGTACTTAGGGTCAACTATCGTAACCCCTGCCGCATACTCAATTTCGCTTACGCCTTCTCACGTGACTATTTTGAAAGTCATCATAATCAGGAGCTCCCTCTGGTGCTGCCGGAAGCCTGCGGAGAAGAGGGGGATATTCCTGATATTGAATTATGCCAGTCTGAAGCGGAGGAGGCCCGTCGTGTAGTGGCATGGCTGAAGGAGCAACACGCGATTGCATGCCGCTGGGGAGATATGGCGGTAGTGTGCCCGACGCGTTATTCAGCAGACAGGCTCACCGTATTGCTGAATCAGCATAAGATACCCACCGCCGTCAGCTTTACCTCCGGGGATAAAAAAGCCTATTCACATCGTGACGATGTTGTACACCTCATGACCTTCCAGAGCAGTAAAGGTCTTGAATTTCCTTACGTTGCCGTCATCAATGCGTCTTTTGTTCATAAAGCAGCGGCGGATGAGTCGGAAGCTATCCCGGCGCTTTACGTGGCTTTTACCCGAGCGACTCGTTCGCTGCTGGTGACATGCTACAAAGAAAACAGCATCAGTCGTCAACTGACAAAATTTGCCGGCGTAGATCTACTGGGGCAACCGGATGACTATGCATAAAAAATTAAAAACCGGTAGCGGCCCACGGATGCTGTCGGATTATGCCACCCTGCGCGATGAGCTGACTCATCCGACTCGCCCGGATGTAAACTGGCGTTATGCCGAAAAACTGTGCCTTTCGCTGTTTGAGCAAAATGGTGTGGAGCTGCAAACGGCGGCCTGGTTGTTCGGCCTGAATGAAGGACTACCCATTCTGGAGGCCCTGATAAGCCATCATGGGGCACGCTCTGGCCGCAGCCGGTTCACGCTCGCATGGAAATCCTCAGTGGTTTGAGTCAGCGCCTGTAACAGCGGCTGCGCTCCCTCCACCGCAGGATCTTATCGCCCAGACACAGCAGCAGCTTGCCCGGCTGGATACATTGCCTCCTGACTTGATTATTGGTTACGGTTGGCAGCTCGTAGAACAGGCTCAGGTGTTGTGGCCGGAGCAGGCTAAATCCCTGGCGCGGCAGCCTAGGACTGATCGAGTGGCAAAACAGATTTGGGGGTATCAAAAAAGAGCTCACAATTTTACCCCCCCTTTAGCACCCCCAAATGTTTATTGATGGGGGTAGAATCCTGTTGACTCCCAGAGAGGATAGAAAGAGGTTATTCCAGTGAAATAGGGGGTTTAGTTGAATGTGAGGAAGTTCGAGAGAGCTAAAGTGGCGGAAGATCACAGGAGTCGAACCTGCCCAGGACCGCTGGCGGCCCTAACCGGATTTGAAATCCGGCCGCCTCACCGGAGACGACGATCTTCCTTTTACGTTGCCGCAGGAGTATAGCGGCAAAAGCGGGGGAATTCTTGATCTTAGCCAGTCGTCACAACACATTTTCGCCGTGAAGTTGCCGATACTCCTTTGGCGTATTGGCATAACTCTTTTTAAACACCGAATAGAAGTATTGCAGCGAAGGATAACCGCACATTTGCGAGATCTCATTGATGCTCATTGAAGAACACGCCAGCAACTCGCGCGCTTTCTCCAGTTTTTCCCGATGGATCATGGCGTGGATGGTATCGCCGGTTTCGTCGCGGAAGCGTTTTTCCAGGTTAGAGCGTGAAATACCGATGGCGTCGAGAACCTGCTCAACCTTGATGCCTTTACAGGCGTTAAAACGGATGTAATGCATCGCCTGAATGACGGCGGGATCGTGTAAGGAGCGGTAATCGGTGGAGCGACGCGCAATCACTTTCACCGGCGGCACCAGAATGCGTTGCAGTTCCAAAGAGTGCTTATCCAGCAGGCGATGCAGCAGTTTTGCTGCCTGATAACCCATCTGGCGCGATCCCTGCGCGACCGATGAGAGCGCCACGCGCGATAGATAACGCGTCAACTCTTCGTTGTCGATGCCAATTACGGTGAGCTTTTCCGGCACTGGAATTTTCAGGTATTCACAGGCCTGCAGAAGGTGTCGTGCACGGGCATCGGTGACGGCGATGATGCCGGTTTGTGGTGGCAGCGTTTGCAGCCAGTCTGCCAAACGGTTTTGTGCGTGCTGCCAATTTTCCGGTGCCGTTTCCATTCCCTGATAAACCACCCCCTGATAGCGCTCGCGCGATACCAGCTGGCGAAAAGCATATTCACGCTCCTGTGCCCAGCGTTTGCCGCTGGCGGCGGGCAGGCCATAAAAGGCGAAGCGGTTAATGCCTTTTTCTTTTAAATGTAAGAAGGCACTCTCCACCAGCGCGGCATTATCGGTGGCGATATAATGAACGGGCGGATAGTCCTGTTGCTGATGATAAGATCCTCCAACACCCACAATCGGTACCGACACATTCGCCAGCAATTTTTCAATGGAAGGATCGTCGTAATCGGCGATTACGCCATCGCCCAGCCATTCGCGAATGTTGTCGATACGGCAGCGAAAATCCTCTTCTATAAAGATGTCCCAGTCCGTCTGCGACGCCTGTAAATATTCACCAACACCTTCAACCACCTGGCGGTCATAAACCTTGTTGGCGTTGAACAGTAACGTAATGCGAAAACGTTTCTCATGCATAATGGCGCCCCTCCTAAACTCGCTGCACCTTGCATAGCACGGCGCAGCCGATGGCAGAAAGAATTTGCGCCACATTGTGATCGCTCACGCGATTACATCCGGCGTCGCGTCGCAGTGTCCATCCATACCGCGAGCAGCAGAATCGCGCCCTTAACGATGTACTGCCAGAAGGTCGGGACATCCATCATGCTCATGCCGTTATCAAGTGAAGCCATGATAAAGGCGCCTATTACCGCGCCGGCCACGGAACCCACCCCGCCCGCGAGGCTGGTGCCGCCGATGACACAGGCGGCGATGGCATCCAGTTCAGCTATGTTGCCCGCTGAAGGTGAACCCGCACCCAGGCGTGAACTCAAAATCAAACCAGCAATCGCCACCATAACGCCATTGATCGCGAAAACAGCCAGCTTGGTGCGGGCCACATTAATTCCGGAGAGACGCGCGGCATCAAGATTGCCGCCTATGGCATAGATCCGGCGGCCAAATGCAGTACGGGTTGCCATAAACATTCCGCCCAGCAGTAGCAGGGCTAATAACAGTACGGGCGTAGGTACGCCGCGATAATCGTTCAGCAGCCAGATCGCGCCCAGCACCAAAATGGCGGTAATGGCCTGCCGTACCAGCGCACCACTGACTGAGGCCTGCGTCAGGCCCAGCTTTTGACGGCGCAGACGTAAACGCCATTGCCAGAGAATAAATAACGCAAGACCCGCAAAGCCGAATCCGAAACCAATACCGCCAGGCAGATAGCTTTGCCCAATTTGTGACATGGCTGGGCTGGTCGGCGCAACCGTTGTGCCGTCGGTGATGCCCACCAGAATGCCACGAAACGCCAGCATCCCCGCCAGCGTGACGATAAAGGAAGGCACTTTGCGATAGGCTACCCACCAGCCGTTCCAGGTGCCAAGTAGCAACCCCATTACCAGCGTTACGACAATAGTCAGTGGCAGAGGCCAACCGAGCCAGACGTCAAAAATGGCTGCTGCACCGCCGAGCAAACCCATCATTGATCCGACCGAGAGATCGATTTCTGCGGAGATAATGACAAACACCATGCCGACCGCAAGAATGCCGGTAATGGCAGTCTGGCGCAGCAGATTGGAAACATTCCGGGCGCTGAGCCACGCCCCGTCGGTGGTCCAGGTAAAGAACAGAGCAATCAGCACAATCGCACCCAGCATCACCAGTACCTGTAGATCAGGCAGTGCGAATCTCCCCGGCGCGCCTTTACCGGGTGTAGTGAAACCGCGTTGTGTACTTTCGGTCTTAAGCATAATGTTCACTCCGCAGGGCGGCTTCCATCACCTGCTCCTGAGTCAGGTTATCGTTAATCAGATCGGCTTTGATTTGTCCTTCATGCATCACCAAAACCCGATCGCTCAGCCCCAGCACCTCGGGCAACTCCGAAGAAATAACAATCACGGCAATCCCTTGCTGCACCAGCGCATTGATCAGCAGATAGATCTCCTGGCGTGCGCCGACATCAATGCCGCGCGTTGGCTCATCAAGAATTAAAATCTGCGGATTGAGCAGCAGGCATTTGGCGAGAATTGCCTTCTGTTGGTTCCCGCCGCTCAGGCGACCAATCGGCAGCTCCGGCGACGAGGTTTTCACCCGCAGGCGCGTAATGGCCTGATTGATCGCTTGCTGCTCCTGCGCTTCGTCCAGGATGGAAAGTCGTGGTGTGAATTGTTCCAGGGCGGCAAGGGTGATGTTTTTACCCACGCCCATTAGTGAAACAATCCCATCCTTTTTACGATCTTCGGGCACCATCGCAATGCCATGGGCAATGGCGCTGCGGCAGTCGCGGATGTGGGCCTTCTTCCCGTTGATAAAGATGTCTCCCTGCCAGCGGCCCGGCCAAACGCCAAATAAGCACTGCACGGTTTCTGTTCGGCCCGCACCCACCAGACCGGCGATGCCAAGGATTTCGCCACGTTTCAGGCTGAAAGAGACATTATTTACCCTTCGAACATGACGGTTGATGGGATGCCAGGCGGTGAGATTCTCAACCTGCAACACGGTGTCACCCATTTCATGTGGAGTGTGAGGATAGAGTGCAGTTAATTCTCGGCCCACCATCATGGTAATAATGTCATCCTCGCTCAGGCCAGCGGCAGGACGGGTGGCGATATGCTGGCCATCGCGGATTACGCAGATGGTGTCTGAAATCGCCTTCACTTCGTTGAGCTTGTGCGAGATGTAAATACAGGCGATGCCATGTTCGCGCAGGTTCTGGATGATGCTAAGGAGAACCCCGGTTTCCTGTTCCGTGAGCGAAGAGGTTGGTTCATCGAGAATCAACAGGCGCACCTGTTTATTCAGGGCGCGCGCAATCTCCACCAGCTGCTGTTGGCCTAATCCCAGTTCGCCGACGCGCGTGTCAGGTGAGACATGGAGTTTGACTCGCTCCAGCAACTGCTGGCAGCGCAACGTCATGATTTCATCATCCACCATGCCAAAGCGGCTCAGCTCCGCACCGAGGAAAATATTCTCCATGACCGTCAGTTGTCGCACCAGCGCCAGCTCTTGATGAATAATCACAATCCCTTTGCGCTCGGTATCACGAATGGTCTGCGCCTGGATTTCATCACCTGCAAACTGGATAGTGCCGTCGAAGTCACCGTGTGGATAAAGCCCGCACAGGATCTTCATCAGTGTCGATTTTCCTGAGCCGTTTTCACCGCACAGTGACATCACTTCACCTGCTTCCAGCCGCAGGCTAACGTCATCCAGTGCTTTCACCGTGCCGAAACGCTTTGTGATATGGTTCATTTCCAGCAACATCGACATCTCTCCTTCACCGGCTCACTTTTTAAAGTTCGCTTTGCTTGTGGAAGCCATCTTTAACAACTGTGCTTTCAATATTGTCTTTGTTTACGGAGATCGGTTTCAGTAGAAGGGATGGCACATCTTTAAGGCCATTATTGAGTTTGCCGTTGCTGGTCGGCTGTTGATTGTCACCCAGTTGCACGGCGATTTTGGCTGCTTCGGTGGCAAGCTCTGTGATGGGTTTATAAACCGTCATGGTTTGTGTGCCGTTCATAATGCGTTTGATAGCGGCAAGATCGGCATCCTGCCCGGAGATGGCAACCTTGCCCGAAAGCCCCTGCGCACTAAGCGCCTGAATCGCCCCCCCGGCGGTGGCATCATTTGAGGCCACAACGGCATCAATATGGTTACCGTTAGCGGTTAACGCATTTTCCATAATTTTCAGGGCATTTTCCGGCAGCCAGGCATCAACCCACTGATCGCCCACCACTTTAATACTGCCATTATCAATATAAGGTTTTAACACTTTCATCTGACCTGCGCGGAACAGGCGAGCATTATTATCAACGGGCGAACCCCCCATTAGAAAATAATTCCCTTTTGGTACCTGTTTCACAATGCTTTCAGCCTGCAACTCGCCAACCTTTTCATTATCAAAAGAGATATAAAAATCAATGTCAGCGTTATTAATCATGCGGTCATAGGCCAGAACTTTAATACCTTCACGTTTCGCTTCTGCCACGACATTACTTAAAACCTGGCCGTTATAAGGGATGATGACTAACACATCGACGCCGCGATTTATCATATTCTCAATTTGCGACATCTGGGTTTCTTCATTGCCGTTTGCCGATTGCACAAACACTTTGGCGCCCATAGATTCAGCTTGTTTAACAAAGATATCGCGGTCTTTCTGCCAACGTTCCAGGCGTAAATCATCAATGGCCATACCGATTTTTACTTCTTTAGCACTACCAGCATGACTAAACAGAGCCAGTGCTGCGCAGGCGGCTAACAGTGAATGTTTTATCTTCATGGTGTTCATCCTGTAGGTTGAGGCTATTGTCGTTGTAAGGCAAAACCAGGCCGATGAATTGTTGCGCTGAGTTTCTGACAACATCAATTACTGATTTTTATCTGGCCATTACGTTTTTTGGTTTATTTGCGATTTTATGAGCGCGATCGGGATTTAATTGTTTTCAGAAAAAGGAATGGTGTGGAGAAGATGAAAGGGGATAATGAAAATAACAACATTGTTTTGCGAACTGGCGCACAAATAATAATTATCTCACTGCGAGTGTTAAATATCGTAATTGAGAAGCAGTAAATTACATTATCACAATGAAGGCTCAAAGCTGACCATTCGGGTCCTCATGCTAAGGAGCTTTATATGCACGCCTATTTCGACCAGCTTGACCGCGTTCGTTATGAAGGGACCGCAACGCATAATCCGCTGGCGTTCCGCCATTACAACCCAGAAGAAGTGATCCTGGGGAAAACCATGGCTGAGCATCTGCGTTTTGCGGCCTGTTACTGGCACACTTTCTGCTGGAATGGCGCGGATATGTTTGGCGTTGGCGCATTTGATCGCCCCTGGCAGAAGCAGGGCGATGCGCTCACGCTGGCGCAGCAAAAGGCGGATGTCGCTTTTGAATTTTTCCAGAAGCTGAACGTGCCCTATTACTGCTTCCATGATGTAGATGTCTCTCCGGAAGGCGACTCGCTGCAACGCTATCGAGAGAACTTTGCCGTCATGACGGATAAGTTGCTGCAAAAGCAGCAGGAAACCGGCGTGAAGTTGCTGTGGGGAACCGCAAACTGCTTCACTCATCCGCGCTACGGCGCCGGGGCGGCCACCAATCCGGATCCGGAAATTTTTGCCTGGGCGGCGACTCAGGTGTGCAGTGCGATGCAGGCGACACAAACCCTTGGCGGCGAAAATTATGTGTTATGGGGCGGCCGCGAAGGTTATGAAACCTTGCTGAATACCGACCTACGCCAGGAGCGCGAGCAGATTGGCCGGTTTATGCAGATGGTGGTGGAACATAAGCACAAAATCGGTTTCAACGGCATGTTGCTGATTGAGCCGAAGCCACAGGAGCCTACAAAACATCAGTATGATTATGATGTGGCGACGGTTTATGGCTTCCTGAAGCAGTTTGGGCTGGAGAAAGAGATTAAGGTGAATGTGGAGGCTAACCACGCCACGCTGGCGGGCCACTCGTTCCACCACGAAATTGCTACCGCTATCGCGCTCGGTATTTTTGGTTCGGTAGATGCAAACCGCGGTGATGCTCAATGCGGCTGGGACACCGACCAATTCCCCATCAGCGTCGAAGAGAACGCTCTGGTGCTGTACGAAATTATCAAAGCGGGCGGATTTACCACCGGCGGCTTAAACTTTGATGCCAAAGTGCGGCGTCAGAGCACGGATAAATATGATCTGTTCTATGGCCATATCGGGGCGATGGATACGATGGCGCTGGCATTAAAAGTTGCGGCACGCATGGTAGCGGATGGCGAGCTGGATAAGCGCGTAGCACAGCGTTATAGCGGCTGGAACGGGGAGTTTGGTCAGCAGATTCTGAAAGGAGAGTTCTCACTTGCAGCGCTGGCAGAGCAAGCAGAGCAACAACAGTTCAATCCACAACATCGCAGTGGCCGTCAGGAACAGCTGGAAAACCTGGTGAATCACTATCTGTTTGATTTTTAAATTTTCAGGAGCGCAGCATGGTTATCGGCATCGATTTGGGCACCTCCGGCGTGAAAGTGGTGTTGCTGGATGCAGTCGGCAAGGTGATTGCCGTGGCGAGTGCGCCGCTGGAGATCTCACGCCCGCAGCCGCTGTGGAGCGAACAGGATCCGGAAAGCTGGTGGCAGGCGACAGATAAAGCCATGCAGGCGCTGGGGCAGCAGCACGATCTCAGCGGCGTTAAGGCGATTGGCCTGAGCGGCCAGATGCACGGTGCTACCTTGCTGGATAGCGATAATCAGGTGCTGCGCCCGGCGATTTTATGGAATGACGGGCGCAGCGGCGAGCAGTGCCGCGAGCTGGAGCAGCGCGTGCCGGATGCGCGTCACATCACCGGCAATCTGATGATGCCCGGCTTTACCGCGCCCAAGCTGCTGTGGGTGAAACAGCATGAGCCGCAGCTGTTTGCGCAGGTGGCTAAGGTGCTGTTGCCGAAAGATTATCTGCGCTGGCGTATGAGCGGTGACTTCGCCAGCGATATGTCGGATGCGGCGGGAACCCTGTGGCTGGATGTGGCACGGCGTGACTGGAGCGATGTGATGCTCAACGCCTGTGATTTGCAGCGCAGCCAGATGCCGCAGCTGTTTGAGGGCAATCAGATCACCGGCAGCTTATTGCCGGATGTTGCCACGCGCTGGGGTATGCAAGCCGTACCGCTGGTGGCGGGCGGTGGCGATAATGCGGCGGGCGCCGTGGGTGTTGGTATGGTCGAGCCGGGACAAGGCATGCTTTCACTTGGCACATCCGGTGTTTATTTCGTAGTGAGCGACGGCTATCTCAGCAATCCAGCGCGTGCCGTGCACAGCTTCTGCCATGCGCTGCCACAGCGCTGGCATTTGATGTCAGTAATGTTAAGCGCTGCGTCCTGCCTCGATTGGGCGGCGGCGCTGACCGGCTGCGAGAGTGTGCCGCAGCTGCTGGCCGAAGCAGAAAACGCGCGGAGCGATGCCTCGCCGCTGTGGTTCCTGCCGTATCTCTCTGGTGAGCGGACGCCGCACAACAATCCGCAGGCGCAGGGCGCATTCTTTGGTTTAACGCATCAACATGGCCGACCGGAGCTGGCGCGCGCGGTGCTGGAAGGCGTGGGTTTTGCATTGGCTGAAGGCATGGATGCGGTGCACGAGTGTGATGTGCAGCCAAAAACCGTGATGCTGATTGGCGGCGGCGCGCGTAGTGCATACTGGCGGCAGATGTTGGCCGATATTAGCGGGCTGACGCTGGATTATTGTCACGGCGGCGAAGTCGGCCCGGCGCTGGGTGCGGCGAGATTAGCGCAGCTGGCAATTGATGCAGATAGCGAATGGCCGTCGCTGGCGTTGGCGCAGCGGCATCAGCCCGATGCGGCGCGTCATCAGGCCTATCAGCCGCAGCGCGACAAGTTTGCGCGCTTGTATCAGCAGTTAAAGCCGTTGATGTCTTAATGATGGCTGGATTTGGCAGGTGCTGGAAATTTTTATTAGATATGATAAGTGAGTAATGTCAGATGGTGTGGCCTGATTTGGTCGCCATGAATGGCGACCCTACGCTGTAGGGGCGGCATTCATGCCGCCCTGGCCGAACGTCGCACCTAATTTGGCATTTATGCTGCCCTGGCTGAAGACCTCACCCCTAACCCGGAGCCCATCATGCCACAACACGTCTTCTTCCTTGTCCTTCCCGGCGTGATGGCGCTGGATCTCACCGGCCCGGCGGAAACCCTGCAGCTGGCCGACGGTCACTTCGCGCTGCACTACGTCGGCCCGCAGCCCAGCGTGCTGTGCTCCACCGGCATGACCATCGCAGACGTTGCGCCGCTACCGGCACAGCTTCCTGAAAACAGCCTGCTGGTGGTGCCAGGCGTCTATGATTCACGCGTATGGTTTGATACCGCACCGGCGGCGCTGGCGCGTGACTGGCTGCGTCAGCAGCAAGCGGACATTGATGCTAAGCGCATCACATTGATCTGTATCTGTTCCGGTGCTTTGCTCTCGGCTCAGGCGGGATTGCTGGATGGCGTGCAATGCACCACCCATCATGATGTTCTGCCACGTTTGAAAGCCGCCGCACCCGCTGCATTGGTGAAAGATAACCGCGTGTTCGTGGAAGATGGCGGCATCTGGACCAGCGCTGGCATTACCGCCGGTATCGACCTGGCGCTCCATCTGATCAATCGCTTATGTGGTGCGCAACAGGCGCTGAAGGTGGCGCGCGAAATGGTGGTGTGGTTCCGCCGTTCGGGCGATGATCCGCAACTCTCGCCGTGGCTGCGCTATCGCAACCATCTGCATCCGGCGATTCATCGCGCGCAGGACCTGATGATTGCCCATCCCGAGCGCGACTGGTCGCTTACCGCACTCGCCGAGCGGGCGCACGTCAGCGAGCGTCATCTTACGCGGCTGTTCCGTCAGCATCTGGGGATCAGCGTACGTGAGTATCATGAGCAGCTGCGTTTGGTGATTGCACGTCAACGTCAGCAGCAGGGCGAAGCGGCGGAAAAAGCGGCGCTGGCGGCCGGATTCTCCTCGGCACGCCAGCTGAAGCGAGCGTATCAGCGTTGGGACGATCAGCTCACCAGATGACGTTTATCGATGCGTTTTAACAGCATCGCTAGCAGCAAACTGCCAAGGAGCGTAACGCCCATCACCCAAGGTAAATCGAGCCACGGCCGCGACATGTCGTCGTAATGATGGGTGCGCAGATAATGGATAAACAGCGCGTGGAAACCATAAATCGGCAGTGAATAGCGCGAGATCGTCGCCAGCCCCGGCAGGGCGCGCTGATTCAACCTATTTTTGAACACTATCAGTAGGCTAATTGCAGCAATAAACACCAGCGGTCCGCAGTAGAGATACCATGTATCATTGAACGCGCCGTTGATTTTCAGCATCTGTTTAGTGCCGAGTGCAATGCCAATCACGCAGGCGATAAAGCCTAATCCTGCCAGCCAGCTAATGCCGCGCTTATCCGTCTCCATACAGCCAATCGCGCGACCGAGCAGCGCATACAGCAGGTAATAAATGCTGTCGCCGCTGACATAAAGATTCACCGGCAGCCAGTGGAATGGCCCCAGCGACTGGCTCACGGTATTGGGATTCGCCAGTACCGCCAACACGATGACCAACATGGCCACGTAGCGCGGCGCCACGCTTTTCACCTGAATCAACGGTGAAAGCAGATAGATGCCGATAATGGCGAAGAAGAACCACAGGTGATAGAAGACCGGTTTTTGCAGCAGTTTGAGCAGCGATCGTCCTTCACTGATCGGCGTTAGCCAGGTGATATATGCCAGCGCCACCGCGCTGTAAAACAGCAGGCACAGCACGATGCGCAGCAGATGCCGCCCCTGCGCGCTGCGTTCGCCGAAGAACAGATATCCTGAGATCATAAAGAATAGCGGAACGCAGACGCGCGACGCCGAGTTAAGCAGGTTCGCCACATCCCAGCTGGTGCCGGTTACCGCCATGGGCCCGGTGATGTACCAGGTGGTGGTGTGGATGACGATCACCATCAGGCAGGCAACCGCGCGTAAGTTATCGATCCAGTAGATTTTTTGCTGCATGGCGTCCTCTTGCATTCACTGCGAAGAAGGGTAGCCAGTGGGTGGCACGCCAACAACCCTTCTGGCTGCAATTCAGATCACTCTGTATCAATAACCTGCGCGCTATAGCGACGAAATTGGCGCTGGATTTCCGGCTGCACAATCTGCGGTCAAAGGGTATACTGGCGCACTCTTTTTTTAACCGATCCGTATCGCGTGCGAATTCAACATGCAAAAGTTTGATACCAAGACCTTTCAGGGCCTGATCCTGACCTTGCAGGATTACTGGGCGCGTCAAGGCTGCACCATCGTCCAACCGTTGGACATGGAAGTGGGCGCCGGCACCTCTCACCCGATGACTTGCCTGCGCGCCTTAGGCCCAGAGCCGATGGCCACCGCCTACGTACAGCCATCGCGTCGTCCAACTGACGGACGCTACGGTGAAAACCCGAACCGTTTGCAGCACTATTACCAGTTCCAGGTGGTGATTAAGCCCAACCCGGACAATCTTCAGGAGCTGTACCTTGGGTCGCTGAAAGAGCTGGGTATGGATCCGACCATTCACGATATTCGCTTTGTCGAAGATAACTGGGAAAACCCAACGCTCGGTGCGTGGGGACTCGGTTGGGAAGTGTGGCTGAACGGCATGGAAGTGACGCAGTTTACGTACTTCCAGCAGGTTGGCGGCCTGGAGTGTAAGCCGGTAACCGGCGAGATCACTTACGGCTTAGAGCGTCTGGCGATGTACATCCAGGGCGTAGACAGCGTTTACGATCTGGTGTGGAGCGATGGTCCGTTCGGCAAAACCACTTACGGCGAAGTGTTCCATCAGAACGAAGTGGAGCAGTCGACCTACAACTTCGAATACGCTGACGTCGACTTCCTTTTCACCTGCTTCGAGCAGTATGAGAAAGAAGCGCAGCAGCTGCTGGCGCTGGAAAAACCGCTGCCGCTGCCTGCCTACGAGCGCATTCTGAAAGCGGCACACAGCTTTAACCTGCTGGACGCCCGCAAGGCGATTTCAGTCACCGAACGCCAGCGCTATATCCTGCGTATCCGCACCCTGACGAAAGCCGTGGCGGAAGCCTATTACGCGTCCCGCGAGGCGCTTGGCTTCCCAATGTGCAATAAAAACAAGTAAGAGGCAGCCATGACCGATAAAACTTTCCTGGTGGAAATTGGCACCGAAGAGTTGCCTCCGAAAGCGCTGCGCAGCCTGGCAGAAGCCTTTGCTGCGCACTTCACCGCTGAACTTGATAGCGCCGGTCTGGCGCATGGCGAGGTGAGCTGGTTTGCCGCGCCGCGCCGTCTGGCGCTGAAAGTGGCTACCCTTGCCGCCGCGCAGCCGGATCGCGAAGTTGAAAAACGTGGCCCGGCTATCGCCGCTGCGTTTGATGCCGACGGCAAGGCGACCAAAGCGGCCGAAGGCTGGGCGCGTGGCAACGGCATCACCGTTGATCAGGCTGAGCGCCTGAGCACCGATAAAGGCGAATGGCTGGTGCATCGCGCAGCGATCACTGGCGAAAGCGCGCAGGCGCTGCTGCCCGCGATGGTCGCGACTGCGCTGAGCAAGCTGCCGATTCCTAAGCTAATGCGCTGGGGTGCGAGCGACGTGCAGTTTGTGCGCCCGGTACACACCGTTACGCTGCTGCTCGGCGATGAGCTGATTCCCGCGAAGATTCTCGGTATTGAGTCCGATCGCGTGATTCGAGGTCATCGCTTTATGGGCGAGCCAGAGTTCACTATCGATAATGCCGATCAATATCCGCAGCTGCTGCTGGAGCGTGGCAACGTTGTCGCTGATTACGCCGCGCGTAAAGCCAAAATCAAAGCGGATGCTGAAGCGGCAGCGCAGAAAATTGGCGGCATCGCCGATCTGAGCGAAAGCCTGCTGGAAGAAGTGACCTCGCTGGTGGAATGGCCGGTGGTGCTGACGGCGAAGTTCGAAGAGAAGTTCCTCGCGGTACCGGCTGAAGCGCTGGTGTACACCATGAAAGGTGACCAGAAGTACTTCCCGGTGTACGACGCGGCGGGCAAACTGCTGCCGAATTTCATCTTCGTAACCAACATCGAATCCAAAGATCCGCAGCAGATCATCTCCGGTAACGAGAAGGTGGTGCGCCCGCGTTTGGCGGATGCGGAATTCTTCTTCAACACTGACCGCAAACAGCGTCTGGAAGATAACCTGCCGCGTCTGGAAACGGTCCTGTTCCAGAAAGAGCTGGGTACGTTGCGCGATAAAACTGACCGCATTCAGGCGCTGGCTGGCTGGATTGCGGCGCAGATTGGCGCCGATGTCAATCACGCGACCCGCGCCGGCTTGCTGTCGAAATGTGACCTGATGACCAACATGGTCTTCGAGTTCACCGATACGCAGGGCGTGATGGGCATGCACTACGCGCGCCACGATGGCGAAGCGGAAGATGTGGCCGTGGCCCTGAACGAGCAGTATCAGCCGCGCTTTGCCGGTGACGATCTGCCGTCGAATCCTGTCGCCTGTGCTGTAGCGATTGCTGACAAGATGGATACCCTCGCGGGCATCTTCGGTATTGGTCAGCATCCTAAAGGCGATAAAGACCCGTTCGCACTGCGTCGCGCGGCGCTAGGCGTGCTGCGCATCATCGTTGAGAAAAACCTGCCGCTCGATCTGCAAACGCTAACCGAAGAAGCGGTGCGTCTGTACGGTAGCAAGCTGAGCAACGCGAAAGTGGTCGATGAAGTGATCGACTTTATGCTGGGTCGCTTCCGTACCTGGTATCAGGAAGAGGGCCACAGCGTTGACACCATTCAGGCGGTGCTGGCGCGTCGTCCAACTCGTCCGGCAGACTTCGATGCGCGCATGAAGGCGGTTTCGCATTTCCGTACGCTGGAAGCCGCAGCCACGCTGGCCGCGGCCAACAAGCGCGTGTCGAATATCCTGGCGAAATCGACCGAAACCCTGAATGACAGCGTGCAGGCTTCCCTGCTGAAAGAGAACGAAGAGATCCAGCTGGCGACCTTCGTGACCGCGCTGGGCGATAAGCTGCAGCCGTTCTTTGCAGAGGGTCGCTATCAGGATGCGCTGGTGGAACTGGCGCAACTGCGTGAAGCGGTGGACAATTTCTTCGATAAAGTGATGGTTAACGCTGACGATCAGGCGGTGCGTATTAACCGTCTGACGCTGCTGGCACAGCTGCGTCAGCTGTTCCTGCAGGTAGCGGATATTTCGCTGTTGCAGTAATTGGCTTTGTCGCCATAAATGGCGACCCTACGCTGTAGGGGCCGGATAAATCGGAAGGGACGAGAAATCGTCCCTTGTTGTTTTAAAATTCGGCGCTGATTTCCTGCGAGTGGTGCAAGATGCGGCCGATAAAGATTTCATCCACTTCAGCGCGATAGATCACAACATGCTGTCCGAGAGGCAGCGAATAGATCTGCTTACCTAAATCTGGTCGTTTGCGACCTAAATCAAACATGGCGAGTTTGTCGAAGAGCTGAGCAAATCTGGAGCTATAATCATCAGCTAACTGCTCGCCATAATTCCAGTATCCATAAATCCAGATCTTCATCAGATCCGCATCAGCTTCCGGTTTTATCGTGATGGTCCTTTTCATAAATGCCTACCCTGGCTTTTGCACGTCTTAGAAAATCTTCATGATCCCACTCTTTTCCTGGGCCGCTTTCGAAACCCTCCCTGACTAACTCTCTGAGCTTCTCCAGCTTCGATTCCGCCTGTTTCTCACGCAGCAAACGCAGCGAGTCGCGTACCACTTCGCTTTGCGTACGGTAGTCGCCGGACTCAACCAGAGATTCAACAAACTCGCGCAGTTCATCGCCTAAATCGATCGTCATGGTACGTGCCATTATCGTTATCCACTGTAAGAGTATTTCTTACATTCTGGCACTTTTTTGCGCAACGGGGAATGCGCGTTGCAGCGCCGTTACAGATAAAACTGCGAGGCAACGCCAGAGATTTTAAGCAGAAGAGGTGGGGAACAGGCGTGCGTCGCGCAGCAGATGATCGTTGCCACGACGGCGGGTGAAGCCGCTGCGGTCAAAGAATTCCAGAATCTGCACCGCCACTTTACGCCCGGTACCGAGTTGGTTGCGGAAATCGGCGGCGCTGGTGCTGCCACCTTGCGCGGCGCGCTGGCGAATCAGATCGGCGAAGATCTGGATCTGGTCGCTGCGATAGTAGCGATCGCGCACGATCGCTGTAATGTGCCCGAGGCGGGCAGCGGTAAGCAGCAGCGAGCGAATGGTCTGCTCATCCTGCTGTAACGTCAGCGCGATATCGCGTACCCATAGCGGCTGGTCGCTAAACAGCGGGCCAACCTGCTGCCACACTATTTCTTCCTGCGGGTTAAAGCGCGGTTCGAAATCAGGCAGATGGAGCCAGCCCTGTCGCTGTTGCAGCTGACCTTGTGCCAGCAGTTGCTCAATCAGCGCGAAGACCCATGCGGCCGGTTGATGCGACATTGCTACCCGGCGCAGACGATCCTGCCCGATGCCCGGCACTTCCGGATGCTGCTGATGAAAATGCGCCAACGCCTCCAGCAGCGTCTGTTGCCAGTTGGCTGCTTGTGCGGCACTCATCAGCGCGTTACCGAGCTGAACCGGTGAGACATTTTCCATCAGGGCGTCCAGCGCAGGCGGCGTAAGCTGCCGCGCCCAGGCCAATTCAGCTGATTCGCAGGGTTGATACGTCAGATGCGCGCGCAGGTTGGCGTCATCGCCTTCTGATGCGGCCAGTTGTTGCAGCCAGGCAAGGTAATCCGCCTGACGTTTCCCGCGCTTTTTGCTGTTAAGCAGCAGCACGCGCGCGCCGCCCAACGTTTGCTGGGCGCTGCTGTCGCGGATAATCAGCCGATCGTTCTCTGCCAGCCAGAGCGGTTCATTCAGCACTATTTCTGCCAGATTATCGGCCAGGAGCATAATGCGTCCGGTAACGCGGCTGGCGGCATGATGGACATGAATGGGCTGCGAGGTGCTTTTTAGTGGCTGCAGCAAGCGCAGCGCCACGGTTAAACGCGTGGTGCCTTGCGGTTGTGGTTCTGCCAGCAGCCAGTCGCCGCGGGCGATCTGCGCTTTTTCCACATCGCCAACGATATTCAGCGCGATGCGCTCACCGGCCTGCGCCCGCGTCACCGATTGGTTTTGCGCATGCAGCGCGCGCACGCGCAGTGGCACATTCAGGCTGCTAAGCCACAGCGTGTCGCCGACGTTGATCTCCCCCGACAGCGCGGTGCCGGTGACCACCAAACCGGTGCCTTTTAAGGTAAAGGCGCGATCGATGGCGAGACGAAAACGGTAGCGAGTGTCGAACGCCGGCTCCTGCAGGGTGCTGAGATGCCGCCGCAGCGCATCGATGCCGTGCTGCGTGTGGCTGCTGGTGACAAATTGTGGCACCGCCAGCCAGCCAAGCTGTTGCGTGAGCTGAGCTACCTGCTGCTGCACTTCGGCGATGCGCGCTTCATCCACGCAATCGGCTTTGGTCAGCGCCACGCTGAGCGGCGGCTGGCCGGCCATGCTCAGCAATTGCAGATGTTCGCGCGTTTGCGGCATCACGCCATCGTCACAGGCCACCACCAGCAGCGCATGATGAATGCCGCCAATGCCGGCCAGCATATTGGCGAGGAATTTTTCGTGGCCCGGTACATCAATAAAGCCGAGCACGCGCCCATCCGGCTGCGGCCAGTAGGCGTAGCCGAGATCGATAGTCATACCGCGCCGTTTCTCTTCCGGCAGGCGATCGGCATCGACGCCGGTTAATGCTTGCAACAGTGCGGTTTTGCCGTGATCGACGTGCCCAGCGGTGGCAATAATCATGCGACTAACGCCTGAATCAGGGCGGTTTCATCATCGAGGCAGCGTAAATCCAGCCACAGTTTGCCTTCCTGAATGCGACCAATCACCGGGCGCGCCAGGCTACGCCAGCGTTGCGACAAGTGGTTTAGGTGACTGCCGCGACCATCGCGCGGTGTGAAGGTGATGGCATAACTGGGAATGCGCTCAACCGGCAGCGATCCGCTACCAATTTGTGATGAACACGCCGCGATCGCCAGTGAAAAATCAGCGCTATAACGTTGCGCTAAGGGCGGCATTACCCGTTCAGCCTGCTGCAGAATATCCTGCGAGCAGCGCGTCAGCAGCCGTAGCGTCGGCAAGGCTTCACGCAAGGTTTCTGGCTGACGATACAGTTGCAAGGTCGCTTCCAGCGCGGCGAGCGTCATTTTATCAACGCGCAGAGCACGCTTCAGCGGATGCGATTGCAGCTGCTCAATCAGCGCTTTTTTACCGATGATGATGCCAGCCTGCGGTCCGCCTAACAGCTTGTCGCCAGAGAAACTGACTAAACTGACGCCGGCGGCAATCAGCTGCTGCGGCATCGGCTCGGCGGGTAGGCCAAACCCGGTCATATCTATAAGCGAACCGCTGCCAAGATCGGTAATCACCGGCAATTGATACGCTTCGCCTAACTCAACCAACTCCGCTTCGGTTACCGCATGGGTAAAGCCCTGAATCTGGTAATTACTGGTATGCACCTTCATCAACAGGCCGCTATTTTCTGCGATCGCGGCGCGATAATCCTTCAGGTGAGTACGATTGGTGGTGCCAACTTCAACCAGTGTGCAGCCCGCTTGACGCATTACGTCAGGAATACGGAAAGCGCCGCCAATTTCGACCAGCTCGCCGCGCGAGACTATCACTTCACGCCCCGGCGCTAAGGCCGCCAGCATCAGCAAAACTGCCGCCGCGTTGTTATTGACGATGCATGCCGCTTCGGCGCCGGTTAACTCGCACAGCAGCGCACTGACGGCATTATCGCGATGGCCACGGGCCGCCTCATCCAGCGCGTATTCCAGCGTTACCGGCTGGCGTAAACAGTTAACCACCGCTTCAATGGCGCGATCGCTCAGTTGTGCGCGGCCGAGATTAGTGTGCAGCACCGTGCCGGTGAGATTAAACACCGGGCGTAGCGCACTTTGCTGCTGTCGTGCTGCACGCCGTAATGCTTCCTGCGGCCAGTTGGCGTGCCAGGCGGGCAAGGTTTGATGCTGCTGAATGTGTTCACGCGCTTCCTGCTGCATGGCGCGTAGCTGATGGGTGGTAAAGGCGGTACCGGTTTGAGCAAGCAGCGGCTGCAGCGCGGGATCGCGCAGCAGGCTATCGATCGCAGGTAGTTGGCTGTACAGGGTTTTCATCGGATGGCTTAACAAGTGGGGGGTACGGTGCGGGCAAAACTTTCCCGTTCAAATAGGGTTTCAGCCAGCTTCACCAGCGCCGGGCGATTCACGCACCAGTTTGGCATGACGCGGCGGAAGTTGAGGTAGCCAAGCATGCAGCCGGTGGCGATATCCGCCAGATTGAGCGCGCCGCTATTGAGCAGTTCCCCCTGCGCGGCGGCGGTTTCCAGTGCATCAAGGCCGCGCTGGATTTTATCGCGATTGCGCAGCAGCACCTCTTCGGATTGCCGATCGCCGGGACGCATTTGCTCACGCACGATCATCACCGCGGCGTCATTGATGCCGTCGGCCAGTTTTTCCAGCTGACGGATTTGCAAAGCGCGGAGGGGATCATCGGGCAGCAGGGCAGGCGCGTCACCGCGCAGTTCAATTACCTGCGCAATGATGGAGGAGTCAAACCAGGTGAGCTGATTGTCATCAATTAGCGCCGGCACTTTGCCCAGCGGATTGTATTGCGGCACATGAGTGTCGTCGGTCCACGGAGATTGATTCACGAATTCAAAAACCAGACCTTTTTCCAGCAAAATCACCGAAATTTTGCGTACAAAAGGGCTGGTGTAGCTGCCAATCAGTTTCATCGTTCGCCTCCGTGTTGAATGAATTCATGAAGAAGGTCGCCATGAATGGCGACCTTACAAACGGAACGTTTAATCGCCGGGGAACATAAACGGATTCAAACTGCTGCGTGCGAATCCTTCCTGCTCCATGCGGGCATCCAGCACCAGCGAGGCCAAATCATCGGCGACGGGCTCCACGGCGGGATCCTTCTCCTGATACAGCATCTTCAGATAGGTACCGCAGTCGCCGCAGCTTTCTGCTTTCACCGCCGCTTTTTCACTGTCCAGCGACCAGTAATGCAGATCGCCAGTTTGTTCGCAGTTGGAGCATTTGCTGCGCACTACATACCATTCGCTTTCACACAGATTGCAGTGCAGATAGCGTAATCCCTGCTGGCCCACGCTCATGTGCACCACGCTGGTCACCGGCACGCTGGCGCACACCGGACAGAACTGGCGATGCTCGCCATATTCCGCGCGCGCTTTGCCAGGAATCAATGCCGCCATCTGCGCCCAGTAGATCGACAGCGCCGCCCAGATAAAGGGCGATTTGTCGCTGCTGACCTGGGCAAAATCACCTTCCAGCAGCGCCTGTGCCAGATTTTCCAGCTCGGTGGTGGAGGCTTTTTCCAGATTCTCCAGCACCGCCAGCGCCTGACCGCTCATTTCCGGCTTCAGCTCGGCAATCAGCGAATGCAGCAGACGTTGCCAGTGCGCATCGCGCGGATAGGTGTGGATATCGAGCGGCGGTTTGCCCTGCTCGGCGCTTTGCGCCAGCCGCTGCTGCAGATCAAGCTGCAGCGGATGGTCATACAGCACGATCTCCTGCGCCTCGGCGATCACCGCGGCAAAGCGCAGGTAATCACCCAGCGGATTCTTCGCGGCCAGATCGCGCAAACGCGCCGCGCGGCGGCTATACAGATTTTTCAACCGGGGGAAAAGTAACGGCGGAACCTGCTCCGCCGTGTGCTTTTCGCCTTTCTCCAGCTGGTCCTGCGGGATGATGCGAATACTCATCAGGGACGTTTTTCCTGTTGTGTTTGGCGTTGGCGCTGCTCGCGATACCAGCGTGGATGATGTTTCTTCGCCCACGCGGCCGGAACCCAGCCCTCAACCATGGCGGTAATGGTGCCTTTTACCCACAACGCGGCGTAAATGTGCACCATAATCACCACGATCAGCGCCACAGCTGAGACCGAATGCACCACTAAGGCGGCGCGAATCAGCGGAATGGCAAAGGCGCCGGCAAAGTAAGGGCGCCAGATGACAATCCCGCTCACCAGCAGCAAGACTAAGCTGATGATAGCAGCCCAGAACACACACTTCTGCCCGAAGTTGTATTTGCCGGTGTCGCCCACCTCTTCGTTTTGCACGATTTTGCGGATGTTTTTCGCCCACACCAGGTCTTCACGGTTGATCAGATTATGTTTCCAATAACGTAAGAACATGATGATAAAGGCGGCAAACATCACTACACCGACAAACGGATGCAGGATGCGCGCCAGCTGCGGCGTGCCAAGAACGTGCATCAGCCAGTTAAACGAAGGGAAAAAGAAACCCAGTCCGCTCAGCGCGGCGAAGACAAAACAGAACGCCACAATCCAGTGATTGATGCGTTCCGGTGCGCTGTAGCGCACCAGACGATCGCGTTTTTTCATTATTCGCGCTCCTCTTTTTCGTGCAGGTTCTCGTCTTCATCCTCTTCCACGCGGTTCGGGCCTACGCCGACGTAGTGGAACACCGAGGCAGCAAAGGTGGCGGCAAAACCGATGGCCGCCAGCGGTTTCCAGATCCCCTTCCAGAACGTCACCGCCGGGCTGATGCTCGGATTTTCTGGCAAACCGTGATAGAGCTGCGGCTTGTCGGCGTGGTGCAGCACGTACATCACGTGTGTGCCGCCCACGCCTGCGGGATCGTACAAGCCCGCATTGGCATAACCGCGCGTGTTGAGCTCGGCCACGCGTTCACCCGCCAGCGCCTGCATATCGCTTTTGCTGCCGAAATGAATCGCACCGGTCGGGCAGGTTTTCACGCATGCCGGTTCCTGGCCCACATTGACACGATCGACGCACAGCGTGCATTTATACACGCGGTTATCATCTTTATTCAGACGCGGCACGTCGAACGGACAGCCCGCAATGCAGTAGCCGCAGCCAATGCACTGTTCGGACTGAAAATCGACGATGCCGTTAGCGTACTGAATAATCGCACCTTCAGAGGGGCAGGCTTTCAGACAGCCGGGATCGGCGCAGTGCATGCAGCCATCCTTGCGGATCAGCCACTCTAACTTGCCGTTCTCCTCCACTTCTGAGAAGCGCATCACCGTCCAGGATTTGGCGGTTAAATCGGCGGGGTTGTCATATACCCCCACGTTATGCCCCACTTCATCGCGGATATCGTTCCACTCTGAACACGCCACCTGACACGCTTTGCAGCCGATACAGGTGGTCACGTCGATCAGTTTCGCCACTTCCTGCTGATGGTTACGCGCCTGCGGGGCAGGCGTGAGTCCATTGGTGGCGGAGCGGCGGATAATGTCTTGAGATTGATAAGCCATATTCGTTCTCCTTACACCTTCTCGACGTTGACCAGGAACGCCTTGAATTCTGGCGTTTGCGTGTTGGCATCACCGACAAACGGCGTCAGGGTATTAGCGATAAAGCCTTTCTTCGCCACGCCCTGATAGCCCCAGTGAATCGGAATGCCGATGGTATCGACGATTTTGCCGTCGACGTTCAGTGGACGGATGCGCTTGGTGACCACCGCTTTGGCTTTGATATAGCCGCGATTGGAGCTCACTTTCACCGTATCGCCCTGCGCGATGCCGAGCTTGTTGGCCAGCTTCTCGCCGATTTCAATAAACTGCTCCGGCTGCGCGATGGCGTTGAGCCGCGCGTGCTTGGTCCAGTAATGGAAATGCTCGGTGAGACGATAGGTGGTGCCGACATATGGGAACTGCTCCGCCTGGCCCATCGAGGCCAAATCGTCCTTGAACACGCGCGCCGCCGGGTTGGATACCACATTCGGATGCAGCGGGTTGGTGCCAATCGGCGTTTCAAACGGCTCGTAGTGTTCCGGGAACGGACCTTCGGCCATTTTGTCGAGCGCAAACAGGCGACCAAGACCTTCTGGCTGCATGATGAACGGCCCGACATCGCTGCCCGGCGCGGCGGCGCTGTAGTCCGGCACATCCATGCCGCCCCATTTGCTGCCATCCCACTTCAGGATCTGACGTTTAGGATCCCACGGATTGCCTTGCGGATCCGCCGAGGCGCGGTTGTAGAGAATGCGGCGGTTGAGCGGCCATGCCCAGCTCCAGTTCAGCGTGTTGCCGAGTCCGGTTGGATCGGTGTTGTCACGGCGCGCCATCTGGTTGCCTTCTGGCGTCCAGCTGCCGGCGAAAATCCAGCAGCCGCTGCTGGTACTGCCGTCATCTTTCAGATGGGCAAAGGTGCTGAGCTGTTGGCCTTTTTTCACCAGCAGCGTGCCTTTGTCATCGAACACGTCCGCCAGCGCTTTACCGTTGCTCTCCATCGCCACTTCTTCCGGGGCAGGATTTTCAGGCGTTTTATAGTTCCAGCTCATGTTCAACACCTGCTCAGGCAGCGCACCGCCTTCACTGGCGTACATCTTGCGCAGGCGAGAGTAAATGCCGGAAAGAATCTCGCCATCATTCAGCGCTTCGCCTGGCGCATCCTGGCCTTTGAAGTGCCACTGCAGCCAGCGACCGGAGTTAACGATGGAACCGTTCTCTTCGGCGAAGCAGGTGGATGGTAAGCGGAACACTTCGGTTTGAATCTGTGACGGATCAACATCATTAAATTCGTCGTGATTCTCCCAGAAGGTTGAGGTTTCGGTGTTGAGCGGATCGATGGTGACCAGGAACTTCAGCTTCGACAGCGAAGCGATCACTTTGCGCTTATTCGGGAACGACGCCACCGGGTTAAAGCCCTGACACAGATAGCCGTTGACCTTACCTTGCGACATCATTTCGAAGTACTGCAGCACATCGTAGCCTTTGTCCCACTTCGGCAACCAATCGAAGCCCCAGCTATTTTCCTTCTGGGCTTTGTCGCCGAAGAAGGCTTTCATCTGGCTGACAAAGAATTTCGGATAGTTGCTCCAGTAGTTCACCTGACCCGGCAGCAGCGCTTTTGGCGTATTGGCAGCCAGATAGGTTTGCAGATCGGCTTGTTTCTCCGACGGCAAAGTCATGTAACCCGGCAGGCTTTGCGACAGCAGGCCGAGATCGGTGAGCCCCTGAATATTGGAGTGGCCGCGCAGCGCATTTACGCCGCCGCCAATCATGCCCATGTTGCCGAGCAGCAGCTGAATCATCGCCATGGTGCGGATGTTCTGCGCGCCCACCGAGTGCTGCGTCCAGCCGAGCGCATACAGGAACGAGGTGGTACGATCGCGCGCGCTGGTTTCGCCAATCAGTTCGCAAACGTGCAGGAAGTCTGCTTTCGGCGTACCGCAGATACGTTCGACGATCTCCGGCGTGTAGCGGCTGACGTGCTGTTTCAGCAGGTTCCACACGCAGCGCGGATGGGTGAGCGTGGCGTCGCGTTTGGCGAAGCCGTCGTCGCCCATCTCGTAGTTCCAGCTGGTTTTATCGTATTTGCGATTCTCTTCGTCGTAGCCGCTGAACAGGCCATCTTCAAAGTGATAATCCTCACGCACGATCAGGCTGGCATTGGTGTACGCCTGCACATATTCATGCTGGATTTTGTCGTTTTGCAGCAGCCACAGCAGTACGCCCGACAGGAAGGTGATGTCGGTGCCCGAGCGAATCGGCGTATAGAAATCAGCGACCGATGCCGTACGCGTAAAGCGCGGATCGATAACTATCAGTTTGGCTTTGTTGTGAATCTTGGCTTCCATCGCCCAGCGGAAACCGACAGGATGCGCTTCAGCCGCGTTCCCGCCCATCACAACGATCAGATTGGCATTACGGATGTCGACCCAGTGGTTGGTCATCGCACCGCGACCAAATGTTGGAGCAAGACTTGCTACCGTTGGTCCGTGTCAAACGCGTGCCTGGTTGTCGACCGCTAACATGCCGAGCGATCGGGTAAATTTCTGGGTTAAATAGCCGGTTTCATTGCTGGATGCCGAAGCGCACAGCATGCCGGTGGAGAGCCAACGGTTAACCGTCACGCCCGCCGCATTTTGCGCGATGAAATTGGCATCGCGGTCAGCTTTCATCAGCTTGGCGATGCGATCAAAGGCATCATCCCAGCTAATGCGCTGCCATTTATTGGAGCCTGGTGCGCGATATTCCGGGAAATGCAGACGACTGTCGCTGTGCACGAAGTCGAGCAGGCCTGCGCCTTTCGGGCACAATGCACCGCGGCTCACCGGATGATCCGGATCCCCTTCAATATGGAAAATGGTCTCTTTGGCGTTTTTCGCGCCGTCGCCGAGGCTGTACATTAACAAGCCACAGCCGACTGAGCAGTAAGTACAGGTGTTACGGGTTTCGCGGGCACGCAGCAGTTTGTACTGTCGTGTTTCCGCCAATGCCACTTCCGGCGCAAAGCCGAGCAGTGCTGCCGTTGTCCCTGCCATACCGCCAGCGCATACTTTGAAGAATTTTCTTCGGCTGACATTCATGGATTATTATCCCTCTATATTCTTGCGATATACGGTGCAAGAATGACCCGACTAAACTTGTGACAATAGCGGCTAAATATTACCACAGCTTTAATGTGGTTGTTGCCCGAGACGAAAAAAGTGAAAGCGAATCAGCCAGAATGTAACGAGAGTGTGAATAAGATCTCAGGTGCGGTGCAGTCGCCGGTGTGGCAGCGCCGTACTATCGATAGCGCAGAAACCGACTGGCTGGCGCAGGAAGTGCCGATCGCGCTGGTCTATAACGGCATTTCGCACGTGGTGATGATGGCGACGCCCAACGATCTCGAAGCCTTTGCGCTCGGTTTTTCGCTATCGGAAGGGATTATCGAGCAGCCGAATGAGATTTTCGGCATGGACGTGGTGCCGGGTTGCCAGGGTATTGAAGTGCAGATTGAGCTCTCCAGCCGCCGCTTTATGGCGTTAAAAGAGCAGCGTCGCGCCATGGCGGGTCGCACCGGCTGCGGCGTATGCGGCGTGGAGCAGCTCGATCAAATCGGCAAACCGCTGCAGCCGCTGCCGTTCAGCCAAACCTTTGATTTAGGCCATCTCGATAAAGGGCTGGCGCAGCTGCGTGATTATCAGCCGATTGGTAATCTCACCGGCTGCACTCACGCGGCGGCCTGGATGTCGCCGCAGGGCGAGTTGCAGGGTGGTTACGAAGATGTGGGACGTCATGTGGCGCTGGATAAACTGCTCGGCAGTCGCAGCCAGCAGCCGTGGCAGCAGGGCGCGGTGCTGGTTTCCAGCCGCGCCAGCTATGAGATGGTGCAGAAATCCGCCATGTGCGGCGTTGAAATTCTGTTTGCGGTATCGGCGGCGACACAGCTCGCCGTTGAGGTAGCCGAGCGTTGCAATCTCACGTTGGTTGGCTTCAGTAAACCGGGCCGCGCCACCGTTTACAGTCATCCGCAACGCCTGCGTTAAACTACCTGTACCTGCGGCAGCGCCTGTTGCAGCGCCGCCAGCGCGCCGGGTTTTGCCGGGCCGCTGTCGCAGATCAGCAAATCGACATCGGCAATCGGAGCGTAAACCGTGCGGCTAACCACCCCGAGCTTGCTGTGATCCGCCAGTAAAATCGTGCGATTCGCTTGCTGCACCATAGCGCGGGCAATCGCCGCTTCATGGGGATGGAAGCTGCTGGCACCGTTTTTAGCATCAATGCCGACCGGCGAAAGCAGCGCGACATCAGCGCGATAACGATAAATCTCGCCGAGGGTCATTTCGCCGCGCGTTTGCTGTGCGCCTGCCATCATCATGCCGCCAATCAAAATCACCTGATTATTCAATGTTTCATGCTCTTCGGCCGCGCTCAGCGCCAGCGCGGCCTGCAGGCTGTTGGTGATGATGGTTAAACCCGACATGGTGCGCAGCGCTTCCGCCAACATGTTTGTCGTTGTGCCGGCATCAAGGAACAGGGTTTGTCCCGGCTGCAAATGCTGCGCGGCGGCGATGGCGATGGCGCGTTTCTCTTTCGCCTGCGCGTTGCGGCGCACCTGCAGCGGCGGCTCTGGCTGACTATCAACGGCCACCAAACCACCATGCACCCGCCGCGCCAATCCTTGTGCTTCCAGCTCAATAATGTCGCGCCGTGCGGTTTCGCGCGAGATGCCAAGCTCTTTAATAATGCGCTCGGTACTGACCTGATGTTGCGTGGTCAGCAGCGCACGAATGCGGTGTAAGCGAGTTTCCTGCAGCATGACTTTTCCCTGGGGCGTGTTCAATCTGGGCCTAAGCTTACCTGAGTGTCATCAGGCCGTCATGTGTATTTGGTTGTATTTGTGTATTTGGTTGCATTTGTCGCTAAAGCAGGCATGATAGCGACAATGGGCTATTTCGCATGCACCCCTTTCACCTTCGCAACGGGAGTTACCATGGCTACACGTTCTACCATCATGGACACCAACAGTTTTCGTGCAGAGCACGCCGACGATTTGGATGCGGAAACCCGCAAGCTGACCGATAAACGCAGCAAAGTGTTGGGCGAGTCATATCGTCTGTTTTACCGCAAGCCAGTGCATCTGGTGCGCGGCGAAGGGCAATATTTATGGGATGCCGCTGGCCATAAATATCTTGATGTGTACAACAACGTGGCGAGCATTGGTCACTGCCATCCGGCGGTGATTGAGGCGGTCAATCAGCAGATGAAGATGCTGAACACCCATACGCGTTATCTGCATGAGCGCATTCTCGATTATACCGAAGCGCTGCTGGCGACCACACCGGATGCCATCGACCGCGCGATGTACATGTGCACCGGTTCGGAAGCCAACGATTTGGCGATTCGCGTAGCGCGTGCCTTCAGCGGCGGCACCGGCATTATTGTGTCGCAGGAGGCCTATCACGGCACCAGCGATCTCACGTCGGGGGTTTCACCGGCGCTCGGCAGCGGACAGCCGTTAGCTGCAACCACGCGTCTGGTGCCGCCGCCGGATGCCTATCGCGTCAATGCGCCCGATCTCGGCGAGTGGTTTGCCAATGAAATCCAAAAGCAGATCGACGATATGAAAGCCCACGGTATTAAGTTTGCCGGCTTCCTCGCTGATTCCATCTTCTCTTCAGATGGTGTGCTGCCTAACCCGCGCGGCTTCTTGCAGAAAGCGGTCGATGTGGTGCATGCCAACGGCGGGATTTTTATCGCCGATGAAGTGCAGCCAGGCTTTGGCCGTACCGGCGATGCGTTCTGGGGCTTTGCACGCCACGGCGTGGTGCCGGATGTGGTCACCACCGGCAAGCCAATGGGCAACGGTATTCCTGTTTCCGGCCTGCTGGCAAAAAGCGATGTGCTGGCGGCGTTTAGCGATGAAATTCCTTACTTCAACACCTTTGGCGGTAATCCGGTGGCAATGGCCGCAGCGCAGGCGGTGTTGACGGTGATTAAAGAAGAGGACCTGCAGGAGCATAGCCGCGTAGTCGGGGCTAAGCTGTTGAGCGAATTGCAGAAACTGATGGATCGTCATGAATCAATCGGCGATGTGCGCGGCGCCGGGCTGTTTATTGGTTTCGAACTGGTGCAAGACCGCGCCAGCAAAACGCCGGATAAAGCGCTAGCGCTGGATTTGATTGAGAAACTGCGTGAGCACCACGTGCTGACGTCAGTTGCGGGCCCGTACGGCAACGTGCTGAAGCTGCGTCCGCCGTTGGCGTTCCAGGAGGCGGATATCGATTGGCTGGTAGGGGCGCTGGATAAGTCGCTGAGCGAGCTGGGACGATAGAACGATCGTCATAAATAAGGTGCGATTATTAACAAGGTCGCCATGAATGGCGACCCTACGGATTTTGTAGGGTGGTCATTTATGGCCACCTCATTCTCAGACTCTGGCGGTTTCAGCGGCGAAAATGCGCTCCATCTTTTGCCACGCCTGCGCTACATCGTCATGCAGATTAAATAATCCCGATGTGCCCACGATAAACACATCAACGCCCGACGCCGCAATCTGCTTGAAGGTGCGCGCATTGCACGAACCATCAATTTCGGTCAGATAGTGATAACCCTGCTCTTCACGCATCGCAATCAGCTGGCGGATCTTATTCAGCGTTTCCGGTATAAATTTCTGTCCAGCAAAGCCGGGATCTACTGACATCACCGTTACTTTATCCAGCAGATGCGCGTATTCACGAATGGTTTCCGCTGGGGTTGCCGGATTTAACACCACGCCGCAACGCCGTCCGGCCTCTTTAATCTGCGTAAGTAAACGGAAGATTTTATTATTGGCGGTTTCGGGGTGAAAGCTAATAATATCCGCGCCCGCCTCAATGCACATTGGAATAATATCTTCCGGATGATTCACCATTAAATGCACATCAATCGGCACTTCAGTAATTTTACGTAGGTTCTCAATAAAGAACGGCGATAGGGTAATATTTTTGACGTAGCTGCCATCCATAATATCGACATGATAAAACGCAGCGGTGCTATTCATCGCCTCCACTTGCTCGCGGAAGCGGGTAAGGTCCATGCACATTAATGACGGCGAAAATTTTGCACTCATAACTCTTTCCTCATTACAAAAACAGCGCCCGCAGGCGCTGTTGATGACATCAATGGAAGAACGAAATAATGTGGCCGAGCACGATACCGACAATGCCGAAATCCGCGTCACCAAAGGTGGTGGAGGCGAAGCCGAGGTCACCCATCATCGGCAGCAGAATCGCGGGCAGGAAGGAGATCAGTAACCCTTGCACAAAGGCGCCGATCACCGCACCACGACGTCCGCCGGTGATATTGCCGTAGACGCCAGCGGTGGCACCGCAGAAGAAGTGTGGCACCAGACCGGGAACGATCACGCTCAGACCAAACAACGGGCACAGGAACATGCTGATCAAACCGGCGGAGAAGCTCGACAGGAAACCGATGATCACCGCATTAGGCGCGAACGGGAACACCGTTGGGCAATCCAATGCCGGCTTGGCGTTAGGCACCAGTTTATCGGCAATGCCTTTGAAGGCGGGGACGATCTCCGCAATCACCATACGTACGCCGGCCAGGATAATATAGACGCCGGCTGCAAAGGTAATCGACTGGATGATGGCGAACACAATGTAGTTCTGGCCGCCACTGATGGTTTCGGTAAATGCTTTACCGGCGACCAACACCAGCGCGATGAACAGAATCATCATGGTCAGCGAAATCGCTACCGATGAATCGCGCAGGAAGTTGAGCGTTTTTGGTACCTTCAACTCTTCAATCGACGGGCTGCCTTTACCGACCACTTTACCTACCAGCGCAGAGAGCAGGTAACCGGTGGAGCCAAAGTGGCCGAGCGCCAGATCGTCCGAATTGGTAATCTTGCGCGTAAAGGGCTGCAGAATTGCCGGGCACACCACCATCATGGTGCCGAGAATCAGTGATCCAATTACGACTAACCAGAATCCGTGCACACCACCCACTGACAGGATTACCGCCAGCATCGCCGACATATACAGAGTATGGTGGCCGGTCAGGAAGATGTATTTCAGCGGCGTAATGCGTGCCAGTAGAATGTTCACCAACATGCCGAACACCATGATCATCGCGGTTTCAGTGCCGTAGCTTTTCTGCGCCAGCGCCGCCATCGCATCGGTGTTTGGCACCACACCCTGAATATTAAACGAGTGTTCAAAGAGTTGGCTAAAAATGGTCAGTGTGGCCGCAATTAAATTGGCCCCGGCGATGAGAATAACAAAACCCATAATGGTTTTAAGCGTACCGGAAATAACATCAGAGACCGGTTTCTTTTGCAATAATAAACCAAACAGGGAAAAAAGGCCGACAAGTATAGCGGGTGTTCCAAGAACATCCTTAATAATAAATTGCAGCATAACTTACTCCGTGGTGAGTAAAGTTTTCGGGGTATTGTGTTGTTATATATTCTCAGCCAGGATTTCTTTAATTTTGGCATTATCCAGCAGGTTAGTCAGGCCAACCACTTTCGCGCTGTGCCCCGCTAACTGATCGGCAATATCTTTGGCGGCAATAATTAAATCGGCATGTTCAGATTTCGCAGAGGTTAAATCGGTATGACCGACTTCGGCTTCTTTGCCTAATTCCGCTACAATCTTCTTCACATTCATTTCAACAATGAAGCTGCTACCTAAACCATTGCCACACACAATCAGGATTTTTTTCATCGTAGGGTTCTCTGGTGATTAATTTTGAATGACAGCGTTTATGGCTGACAGAGTAGAAGCCGACAGCAGCTGCTGCAGGCGAGATTCGTCACTAAATACCTCCGCTAATGCGGTGATCATTTGAATATGATCGTCGCCTGATACCGCGCATAGCATGATGACGACATACACAGGATCGTTTTCATCTGCCTGAAAACTCACACCCTTTTTCACGTGCAGCAGCGACAAGCCATTTTTCTGCGCACCCTGTTCCGGACGAGCATGTGGCATCGCCAGTCCCGGAGCCAGCACGTAGTAGGGGCCCAGTTCTGCATGCGAGGTGAAGATGGCATCAAGATAAGCCGGACTGATTGCCCCTTCCGCCAGCAGCGGTTCAGCAGATAAGCGCACCGCTTCCTGCCAGTTGCTGACCTGCTCGACGACACGAATATGTTGTGGCGTTAGCCATTGAGTGAGCATCAGTAATTCCTCTTTATTCTTCGATGGGGTGCAATGTAGGTTATTTTCTCGCCCATTTTCTATGATGATTGTCGCAAAAGTTAGCGCTAACACTGAGATTGTTAAAAAACGTGTTATCGCTAACATTTTCATGTGATGGGTTTGTCATTGTTGCAAGCACCTGACATGCTCACGCATTCTGGCGAGTTCGCGGGTGAGGGATGACCGAATCTGTGGTTTTTAACATGGCGCGTTAACAATTTTGGTTTTAAGCTGCGTCCTGGCACAAGCGGTGAGTAATGCAGGAGAGTGCATGACAGAAAAAAAACGGCGCAGTACCGGCAAAAGCACCCTGGCCGATGTTGCCCGTTTGGTGGGCGTAAGTACCATGACCGCATCGCGCGCGCTGCGCATGCCGGAGAAGGTTTCGCCTGACATTCGCGCCAAAATTGATGCGGCGGTCATTGAGTTGTCGTACGTGCCTAACGTGCAGGCAAGCAATCTGGCATCGGCAACTTCGCGGCTGATCACCATGGTGGTGCCCTCATTTGCCACGCCGGGCAGTACCATTGTTTCGGAAGCGCTGCAGGAAGTGCTGCGTCCACAGGGTTACAACATGATGCTGGCAGAAGCCAACCATTCGGCTGCGGAAGAGAGCGAACTGATCGAAATGCTGCTCTCTTATAATCCGGCGGCGATGGTGCATTTCAATTTCGATAACGCTGCCGAGGCGCATCGTTTGCTGAGCAATTCCGGGCTGCCGGTGATGGATATTGGCGGCGTACATCAGGATTCGGCGGGGATCAGCATTGGCGTCGATTACGCCAAAGCGATTCGCCAGCTGGTGCAGAGCCTGGTAGAGCGTGGCTATCGCAACCTCGGCTTGCTCTGCACCCAAAGTAACAACACCATCTTTCGCCAGCTGCTGAATGGCTGGCACAGCGGCATGTTAGCGCTGAATCAAGCGCCACATCGCGTGGTAACGTCACCGAAGATGCCGACCTTTGCTGCGGGACATAGCCTGCTGGCGGAGATCCGCATGACCTGGCCCGAACTGGATGTATTGATTTGCACCAGCGATGAAGTTGCCTGCGGTGCCATTATGGCGTGTCATGCAGCAGGGATCTCGATTCCCAGCCAGTTAGCGATTGCCAGCATCGGAGGGGGTCCGTTAGCGGCAGTGTGTTCGCCACCGCTTACCAGCATTGTGCTGCCGTATGAAGAGATGGGGCGGACAGCGGGCAAACGTCTGCTGTCGGCGCTTAAGGGCGACGAGCCACCTGCTATCAATGAGCTGCCGGTTCAACTCAAATTGCGCGCCAGCACGCATAAGGTGTAGCGGTAAGTGCGCACCTTTTCCCAGATTCATCAAATCCTTATCAATTCTAAGGCATTGATAACCCTTTTACGGATCATGTTTTTAACTATAATGATCCGACTGCTTACGCGGCACACCCAGTGAGGTAGTGCTGCAAAACACTAAATGGAGAGGAAGAACATGAGTTATTCACTGCCATCCCTGCCGTATGCCTACGACGCACTGGAACCGCACTTCGACAAGCAGACGATGGAAATCCATCACACTAAACACCACCAGACCTACGTTAACAACGCTAACGCCGCGCTGGAAGGTACCGAATTCGCCAACCTGCCGGTAGAAGAGCTGATCACCAAACTGGATCAGCTGCCAGCAGATAAAAAAGGTCCACTGCGTAACAACGCGGGCGGCCATGCCAACCACAGCTTCTTCTGGAAAGGTCTGAAGCTGGGCACCTCGCTGCAAGGCGACCTGAAAGCAGCAATCGAAAAAGATTTCGGTAGCGTTGAAGCTTTCCAGGCTGAGTTTGAGAAAGCCGCGACCACTCGCTTCGGCTCAGGCTGGGCGTGGCTGGTGAAAAAAGGCGACAAACTGGCTGTGGTTTCTACCGCAAACCAGGACAGCCCGCTGATGGGTGAAGCCGTCGCTGGCGTTTCAGGTTTCCCAATCATCGGTTTAGACGTGTGGGAACACGCTTACTACCTGAAGTATCAGAACAAGCGTCCTGATTACATCAAAGCATTCTGGAACGTTGTGAACTGGGACGAAGCTGCAGCGCGTTTTGCTTCTGCTAAATAAGTTCTGGCTAACGCCCGCAATATAGGTAACCGGTGGAGTTGTTCACCGGTTTTTTTTCGCTTTAATTAAACCATTCCTAAACAACGCGGATATTTTTCCGCACGATTATTATGCTGCGAAAGCTATTAACCTGCCGTTGATAATTTGGGGCATATAGTAGCGATAATTTGTCTCGCAAAGCCTAAATAATCATGTCTATTATCACAACTTCTGTGACGAATAATGATTCGTCAGCATCACTGTTTTTGCCATTAATTAGTGGGAAGTTCAGACCGGATAAATTATGGAATAGCAGTAGTTTCCGCACAAAATTTGCCTTAAGGTCGTTGGTATTTCCTATTACTACCTTCAGTTACCTTAATAAATTAGCGAAGTTACCAGCGCTGCCGCAATTATTGAGCCTACAAGGCCTGCTGCCGGCCAAACCTCATCGTCCCTACTTGCGCGCAGGTTTTAGCGTTGCGCAGCGCGCGCAGGCCATCATCGATCACTATATGTTGATGGACCAGCTGGATAACGCAACCTTGCGCCAGCTTTTGCAGAGTCCGGGCGACAATTTGCTG
The DNA here is from genome assembly GCF_900215435.1 of Candidatus Pantoea floridensis. Classification (NCBI taxonomy): domain Bacteria; kingdom Pseudomonadati; phylum Pseudomonadota; class Gammaproteobacteria; order Enterobacterales; family Erwiniaceae; genus Pantoea; species Candidatus Pantoea floridensis. The sequence continues at coordinate 1,766,755 of NZ_OCMY01000001.1, read as the reverse complement.
GCCAATTTAAGCGGCAAAAATGATGAGTCATTTTTGATTTATTGCTGTCCGGGCCGCTTCGACCGTGAAGGTGAAATTACACTGGAGTTGCGTTACGAAACCCAGTTAATTGCGTCTCTCTCGTTCTCTATTATTGGTGAGCGCCAGAAGCGCACCTTATTAATCGGTGGTTTACAGGGGCCGCGTAAACATATCTCTAACGATGTGATTCGCGATGCCACGAAAGCCGCACACGGCGTATTCCCAAAACGTCTGCTGATGGAAGCCGTATTTAACCTGGCGGAGCAGTGTGGCGTAGAAGCGATAACTGCCGTTGGTGATACCACACACGTGTTCCGCAGCCTGCGCTATCGTCACAGCAAGAGCGACAAGTTTTTTGCGAGCTACAGCGAGTTTTGGCTATCTCTGGGCGGGGTGATGCGGTCGGATGAGCTGTTTATGCTGCCTTTGCGCGCAGAGCGGAAAGAGTTGGAAGAGATTGCCAGCAAGAAGCGCGCCGAGTACCGCCGTCGCTATGCCTTGCTGGACAGCCTAAATGAACAAGTTCATCAGGCGGCAGGCATCCAACGCGACGTCTCACACGCCGCGTAAGTCATGATTAGAACGGCTGCTTCGCGTAGCCGGTCATCACTTTTAGTCCCATCTCACGTCCGAGCGCGGTCATTGGGTGCACTACCACCAGGCCGCGCACACTTTTCTTGAATGCGCCCATGTTGGCCTGCTCTTTTTTGGTAATTTCGCGGCTAAAGCCCAGCTTCTGCAGCTGTTGCGCTTCTTTGCTTAGCTTCTCTGTACGTACACCACGCAGGCGCTCAATTTCCAGCTCCAGCTTCTCTTTTTCACGCAGCAGCTCTCCGAGCTTTTCGGCATCGCCAGACGCTAACAGCGGGGCTTCTTTGCGGTTGAGTGCGTCCAGCTGATCGCTGAGAAGTTTGATCTCGGCTTTTTCTTTTTCTTTCATTGGGGGAAACTCGTTAAGGAAAACAGGGAAAGGATACACAAATCTGCGCCGTTTTGCAGCGTGGAGCGTAGGGTGCGCATTCATGCGCACCTGGTCACCATGAATGGCGACCCTACAGTAGTTTGGCGAGGTTTTCATAGGGTGCGCATTCATGCGCACCTGGTCGCCATGAATGGCGACCCTACAGTGGTTTGGTGAGGTTTTCGTAGGGGCGCATTCATGCGCACCTGGTCACCATGAATGGCGTCCCTACAGTGGCTTGGCGAGGTTTTCGTAGGGGGCGCACTCATGCGCGCCTGGTCACCATGAATGGCGACCCTACACCGCCGGCTTTTTAAACACCTGTTTGTGCGAGATGCGGGAAATCAGCTCGGTCAGCGACAGCACCATGGTTGATCGTACCATTTGCAGATAACGCTGCTGCTGCATTGACCGGAGTTGATCGTCATCGCGGTTGAAATCCGGCTGCGGCGGCCAGGCGACCACGCAGTGCAATTCGCCAAACGGTCCAAGGATCTCATCGTCAGTAAAACGATAATCGCTGATGTCATGATTCAGTTCCTCGCGCAGCGCCAGCAGCAGTTCACAGTCTTCATACTCATGCCGGTTGATGACGCCAAGGCCGTAAATCAACTTGAGACGAACGGAGAGTTCGCCCAGCGGACCATCACCGAGCAGCAGCGGTTCTACCGCATATTTAACCGCGTAATCGTCCTTACGAAACACTTGCAGCACCAGCAGGTTAACCGCTTCGGTCAGCAGTTCAACGGCGGCGATCAGAAAGCTTCTCACCGAACGACCGGCATTCAGGCGCTCAAGCACCCGGTTTTCAAAAGCCTGCTTCTCTTCCATTATTGCCTGCATCGTTCAGCTACCGCCAACGGGCACGAAGACGTGCCCGAGTTAACCACTAAAGGGCGCGCATTATGCCATAGCGTTGTAAGCGCTCACCACTGAGGTGACCACATCGCTATTGGCATCCAGGCCGGAAATCTCAGCCAGCGTGGCCTGCGGGCCTTTTTCTGCCAGCAAAGCGACCAGCTCTTGCGCTTGCGGATCGGCTTCGCTGCGATAGTGCATCGCGGCGGCGATGCCCTGCACCAGATTGTCGTGAGACAGCTGATACTCCAGCGTGCCCAGCGTTGGCTTGATCAGGCGATCGCCCGCACTCAGCTTACGCAGCGGCTGACGGCCAACGCGCTCAACGTCATCTTTCAGGTAGGGGTTTTCGAAACGACTGAGGATCTTCTGGATGTAAGCCGCATGTTTATCGGCTTCAAAACCATAGCGCTTAATCAGTACCGCACCACTTTCCTGCATGGCACCTTGCACGATGGCACGGACTTTCTTATCCAGAATCGCATCACGAATGGTCGCGTGACCTGCAAGTTGGCCGAGATAAGCGGTGATCGCATGGCCGGTGTTGAGGGTGAACAGCTTGCGCTCAACGAATGCCATCAGATTATCGGTCAGTTCCATGCCTGGGATATTCGGCAGCTCGCCTTTGAACTGGGTTTTATCAACAATCCACTCGCTGAAGGTTTCAACGGTGACTTCCAGCGGATCGGTGGTGCCGGCTTCTGACGGCGGGACGATGCGGTCTACCGCAGAATCAACGAAACCAACGTGCGCTTCTACCCATGCGTGATACTGCTCTGGCAGGGCTTTCAGCACGTGCTGTTTCAGCTGGCTGGTACCGCGCACCATATTTTCACAGGCGATGATATTTAGCGGGCGGACGTTACCGCTGTCGCTGCGTTTGGCCAGACCTTTAGCCACGCCACCGGCGATGCGTTCCAGAATTTGCGGACCAACCGCAGTCGTCACAATATCCACTTCAGCAATCAGCGTAACGATATCGTCGCTGGTGCTGTTTACGGCGCTAACGCCTTTTACGATTTCGACTTTCGCCTGCTCGCCAACCACATGAACCGGATACTCATGACGGGCGTTAAGGGCATCAAGCACCACCTGATTGACGTCAGCAAACACCAGCTCGATTCCGGCATCTGCCAGCAACTTACCGATAAAACCGCGACCGATGTTACCTGCTCCAAAATGTAACGCTTTCATAAATTTGACCCATATCAAATGACGAAAGGGCGGGCAAGTCCGCCCCGGAAATGTGGGACGGGCTTACCCGCCCCAGGGAAGGTAAAACGTGCTGTTACGCTTTAACGGTGCTGCCTGAGAGCAGGTCCAATACGTCCTGCACGCTGGTGGTGTTTGCCAGCTTCTCAATTACGCTGTCATCGTCCAGCGCATTCGTCAGGCTGGTAATGACCTGAATATGCTCGTTGTTGCGAGCGGCGATACCAATGACCAGACGCGCAACGTCTTCTGGTTCATCACCAAACTGTACACCGGCCGGATACTGGCAGAACACCACACCGGTTTTCAACACGCGATCTTTTGCTTCCACGGTACCGTGCGGAACGGCAATTGACTCACCGAGATAGGTTGGCGTTAGCTTTTCACGTTCCAGCATCGCTTCAACATATTCCGGCTGAACATATCCGCCTTTCACCAACTGTTCACCGGCAAAGCGAATCGCCTGCTCTTTGTGGGTGGCGCTCAGACCGAGGAACACATTGTCTGCACCCAGTTTGAACAGGTGCGCGTTGCCTTCGTCATAGCTGTCCGCCAGCGTGGTCTGCACGGTTTCGCGATGGGCTTCACTGCGATTAGCGGCAACCAGACGTTCAGTCAGATTGCTGTACAGCGCGCTATCGAGGAAGTTGTTCAGCGAAATATGCTGCGCCTGTGGCGCCTGGCGCATCGCACGTTCCGTTAGATCGCGGTGGGTAATCACCAAATCGACATCGCCCGGCAGCGAGTTAATCGCGCTGTTAGTGACGGAGATATTGCTTAGGCCGGCGTCCTGCACTTTCTTACGCAGCACACCTGCACCCATCGCACTTGAACCCATACCGGCGTCACAGGCCACGATGATTTTGCGCACGTGGTTCAGGTCAACGCTCATCGCATCGCCAGCGACCGGTGAACCCGCAACGGCCTGGCCTTTTGACTGCGCTTTCATATCTTTCATGCGCTGAGTCGCGGCTTCGATATCGTCATCTTCTTTCACTTTGCTGGTTTTCAGCAGGATTGAAGAGACCACGAAGGAGACCGCAAAGGCCGCAATAATCGCCGCAATGTTAGCGAAGTATGCACCTTTTGGCGTCATCGCCAGTACCGCCAGGATGGAACCTGGAGATGCCGGCGAAACCAGACCGCCGTTCAGCAGCGTCAGGGTGAACACGCCAGTCATACCACCGAGAATAACCGCCAGCAGCAGACGCGGCGCCATCAGCACGTACGGGAAGTAGATTTCGTGGATACCGCCGAGGAAGTGGATAATCGCTGCACCACCTGCAGATTGTTTGGCGCTACCGCGACCAAAAATCATGTAGGCAACCAGCACGCCCATACCCGGACCTGGGTTGGCTTCAATCAGGAAGAAGATTGATTTGCCCGCCTCGCTCGCCTGCTGGATACCCAGTGGAGAGAAGATACCGTGGTTGATGGCGTTATTGAGGAACAGGATTTTCGCCGGTTCAACAAAGATGGAGGTCAGTGGCAGCAGGTTGTTCTGCACCATCAGGTTCACGCCAGCGGCGAGAATGTGTGACAGACCTTCAACCAGTGGACCGATCGCCAGGAACGCCAGCAGCGCCAGCAGCATCCCGATGATACCGGCCGAGAAGTTGTTCACCAGCATCTCGAAGCCGCTTTTGATCTTGCCATCTACCACGCGGTCAAAGGATTTGATCGCCCAGCCGCCCAGCGGACCGGCAATCATTGAGCCAAGGAACATCGGCATATCGGCACCGACGATCACGCCCATGGTGGTGATTGCACCCACCACGCCACCGCGATCGCCGCCTACCAGACGTCCACCGGTGAAACCAATCAGCAGCGGCAGCAGGTAAGTGATCATTGGGCCGACGAGTTTCGCCAGCGTTTCGTTTGGAATCCATCCGGTTGGGATGAACAGCGCAGTGATGATACCCCAGGCGATAAACGCACCGATGTTAGGCATCACCATATTACTCAGAAAGCGACCAAAGCTCTGAACCTTGACCTTTACTGATGAGGACATAAACCCACCCCTTATTGAGACGCGCTGCAATAAGAGAGCGCGTTTGTTTTTGTTTGAACGTTACGGCGGGGGCCGTGGCATTACTGTATGCAGGCGGACTCTAGCACTAGTTTATTACGCTGCGTAGAGCACGGGCTTAGTGTGATGCAGATCACGCTAATTTGGGGTGGTGAGGGGGCTATAAGGTGACATCGATCACAAAAAAGAGCTGTAAGAAAGCAACGATGACGGATTTTTAAGCAAAACAAGGTGATGAATGTGACTTGAATCACCTTTTATTGGCGTTGGTTTGTTGTGTAAATGTGATCTTCGTCACAAACAATTTGTGGTCGAAAATGCGTCAGATCACACTATCGTGCAGCAGAAAAGCGCGCTGTAAGGAAGTGACGAAAATCTGAAAAGAGGTGAACCCATCAGGAGACGAGCAAGGGCGGTTTGTAGGGCCGCCCTTTATGGCGTAATGCCACTGAATTAAGCAAAAAAAGGGCTTTTTATGCAGGTGCGCATGAATGCGCACCCTACGAAAACCCGGCTATATCCACGTGGGGTCACCATTCATGGTGACCGATTCACGCTTAACTAACGGGTATTACGCCATTTATGGCGACCCCGGAAAATGACTCAACGTTTTACAAACCGCCTTGCACCGCGTTTTGCGCTTGTGTGAGCGCCTGCGCGTTACTGGAAAGATTGCTCATTAGCGTGTTGTACTGCGTCGCCTGATCCTGCGTTGGGAATTGCACGCCGCCGTCATTAAAGGTAACGCGTGCGCCTTGCGATTGCAGATAATCCCCGGTTTGCACTGCCGCCTGGCTTAATGCCTGCAGCTGCGGCAGTAGCGGAATCAGCGTGCTGGCCGGCTGTGTGACGACTTTAGCGAAGGCGGCATCGTAGACTTTTTTCAGATCGTCCGGCTGCTTCAGCGTGGCTTTGCTGCTGTCGGCCTGCATTTTGGCGCTCTGAATCTGCTGTGTCAGCACACTCAAATTACTGCTCGCCTGGCGCAGGCTGTCGCGGCGGGTTAAATAATCCTGCGGTACACGAATCGCGGCCAATTCATCGACAACGGGACGCATACCTTGATCAATTGCCTGGTTCGCCTGCTGTGAGAAGCCATACAGGATGGCGTAATCGCTGGCGTAGTTACCGAAGGTCTGCTTCTGGTTTTCACTCAGGCTGGGCAGATGCTCGCCGCTACGCATCACGGTATTTTGAAGGAAATCACTGAAAGCTTTACGCTGATCGCCCTCTTTGTCGCCACAGGCGGTGAGTTGCAACACCACCAATGCGCTGACCATCAGCATGCCGGTACGCATCCAGATGCGGGATAATCCTGACGCCATAATTCAACTCCTGTGATAATGGCTTTCTCCCATCCTATTCCAAGCCAATGCTCGAATTATTCGGGATTAAAATTTTTGCGAAAATGGTCCTAAAGAATAGTGCAATGGTCTGGTGTGTACAACGGGCGCACCGGGCAAATTAAAACACCAGCGCCTGTCCATCTTTGCGGCTTTCCGTTGCGGCGATATAGAAACCTTGTGGATCGCGAACAATCGCCTGCGCGCCGCCGAAGTTATAGCCGAGAAGGGGATCTTCGAGCGTGATCAGATGCCCCATTTCACGTAATTTTGCCAACGCGTTGCGATCGATACCCGGTTCGACCACCACTGAACGCCCTTGCTCAACGCGCCAGCGCGGCGCATCAATCGCCGCCTGCGGGTTTTGTTTATGCTGCATGATACGTAGCGCCAGCTGCAGATGGCCTTGCGCCTGCATTGGACCGCCCATCACGCCAAACGACATCAGCGGCTGTCCCGCAGCATCTAAAGCAAACGCCGGAATAATGGTGTGGAACGGACGTTTACCGCCTGCCACCACGTTCGGATGTTGCGCATCGAGCGAGAACCCACAGCCGCGGTTCTGCAGACTGATGCCGGTGCCTGGCACCACCACGCCCGAGCCAAAGCCCATAAAGTTGGATTGTATAAAGGAAACCATCATGCCGCTGGCATCGGCGGTGGTAACATAGACCGTGCCGCTCTGCTGCGGTGCGCCAAAGGTAAAATCTCCGGCTTTATCAGGGTCGATCAGCTGTGCACGCTGCTGAAGATAGCGATCGCTCAACAGCAGTTCGGCAGGGAATTCAAGGTGATCGTAATCGCTGACGTAGCGATCCAGATCGACCAGCGCCAGTTTCATCGCCTCAATAGAGAGATGCAGCCACGGCACCGAATCCGGCGTATAGCGGCCAATATCCCACTGCTCGAGAATGCCCAGCGCAATCAAGGTGGCGATGCCCTGGCCATTGGGGGGCAGTTCCTGCACCGATCCACCGGCAAACGGACGCGACAGCAGATCAACCCAATCGGCGCGATGGTTATCCAGGTCAGACATAGTGAGGGATGCGCCGTGCTGTTTGGCAAACGCCACCATCTTTTCGGCGAGTTCGCCGCGATAGAAAGCTTCGCCACGCGTTTCGGCGATTTTTTGCAAGGTAGTGGCTTGCGCCGGATTACGGAAGAGCTCACCGGCGCGTGGCGGCAGGCCATCGGGCGCAAAGCACTCGACGAAGCCGGGTTGATCTTTCAGTTTGTTATAGCCGCGCTGCCATAGGTGACCTATCAGCGGCGAAACCGGGAAACCTTCACGTGCATACGCTATCGCCGGCTGTGCCAGCGTGGTGAGCGGCAGGGTGGCAAAGCGTTCAGCCAGGGTTACCCAAGCCGATACCGCGCCAGGCACCGTGACGGATTCCCAACCGATTTCCGGCATCGCGTTATATCCGGCGAAACGTGCTGGGCTCCATGCCGCCGGTGAACGTCCTGAAGCATTCAATCCCTGCAGCTGTTTGCCATCCCAGATAATGGCAAAAGCATCGCTACCGAGGCCGTTGCCCGTCGGCTCTAACACCGTGAGCGCCATTGCGCTGGCGATTGCGGCATCTACCGCATTGCCGCCCTGTTGCAGCATGCGAATACCTGCCTGTGCTGCAAGCGGCTGCGAGGTAGCAACCGCGTTGCGGCCCATCATAGGTACGCGGTGTGAGGCATAGCTGGCGGTAAAATCCAAATCGCTCATAACCCTTTCTCTTTGCGTCATGCTGGTGCGGGAACGCTGCAGCGCTGTGCAGCACCATGAATGTGCGGGATAAGTGTTTAATAATAAGTCAGATAATTCATGTTGATAGCGAATTGGCACTTTTTTTGAATAGATTTTAATCAAGGCACTGCTTAACGCTACTGACTCGTAGTTTTAGGCACTGGTTGGGTAGCAAGTGCTGGTGGGTCAATCGGTTATGATGATCGATCGGGTAATGGCATAAGAAAGAATAAAAAATAATCAGGAATCAAGCAGCAAAGTCGGGGATCTGACCCATACTTAGAAACCCGGACAATTGTTGCATTGCCCTGGCATCTTTTTGCAGTGCACAACAGGCTGTGTCCCGCATCGGTTTAATAATAACTCCGCGATACAACCTAAACGGGTCGGTTTCAGCACCATTTGGTGCTTACGTCTCTACTTTCACGTGCTTCATAGTGAGTTTTTAAGGAGTTCTCTATGGAATTTAAAGATCCAATGGTCGAGTTGCTCAGCAGCCTTGAGCAGATTGTTTTGACACGTGATGCTCAGTCTTCCGTATCAGAAATTACACTCAATCAGGCTTCAGTTCCCGAGCCGCAGCGTTTACGCGAGATGACCGGCATGCAGGTGGATGAATTCGCCCGCGTGATGGGGGTGAGCGTCTCGTCAGTTAAAAGCTGGGAGGCGCAACGTACGCGTCCTTCCGCTACGGCGCGCAAACTGATGAAGCTGCTGCAAGCAAACCCCTATCTGGGGCGTCAACTGCTGGAGTAACACCAGGCTTTATTTGGTGCTCCAACCCGCCTATACGGCGGGTTTTTTAATTTACGTCGCTATACTTCGCCGCCTGTTTCACGAACCAGCTTTCCGGCACGCTGTGCGGCGGCTGTGCTAATTGAGCAAGACCTTGCTTAATTGTCTGTTCCGCCTGCTGCCACAAATGCCGATCCCCTTCGCGCAATAGTTGAATCTGAATCTGTTTTTCAACCAGATAGACGCGGGCAAAGTGAGCATCGTATTGCACGATGGCGCGGGTGTTATCGATGATATCGGCCAGTTTGATGGTTTGCGCCTCGGGTGAGGCCGCAGCGGTATGACGAAAATGCGCCAGCTTACGAGCGGCACGATTTTTTGCGGCGGGCTGCTCGCTGTCAGTGAGCATATCTACCAGTTCAGCCACCCGCGCGCCGAAATGACGTTCAATGTCTTCTAAAGTGGTGGGTGTATCTTCAACCGTATCATGCAGCCAGGCGGCGGCAATCATCTGTTCGTCATCGGTAACGCTCCGTACCAGTTCGGCGACGGCAGCGGGGTGAACAATGTAAGGTTCATCCGTATATTTACGGCGCTGGCCCGCAGCAGCATGCGCTTCTGTGGCATAACGGCGCGCTTGCTCTTCCAGTGAATCTCGCATATTCCACTCTCCCAGAGAAAGATTGCTTGCAATTATCTAGCGCGCTATCTATATTGAACTTCATGAACAGTAATCAAGATGACAAAAAAGTGAAGCAGGCGCCACTTCAGTTAGATCAGCAGCTCTGCTTTGCGCTGTACTCGGCGAATCTCGCGATGCACAAAGTCTATCGTCAGCTGCTGTCAACGCTGGAGATTACCTATCCGCAATATCTGGTCATGTTGGTGCTGTGGAATCAGGATGATGTCACGGTATCGGAGATTGGCGAGCAGCTGTTTCTTGATTCGGCAACGCTGACGCCACTATTGAAACGTCTGGAAAGCGCCGGCTTATTGCGCCGCCAGCGTTCACGTCAGGATGAACGCCAGGTGGTGGTAACGCTAACCGATGAGGGGCGTGCGTTACGTGCCAAAGCCGCAAGTATTCCGGAAGCCATTCAGTGTGCGACCGCCTGCGATGATGATGCGATGGCGTTGCTGAAAGGCCAGTTGGACGATTTGCGCGACAGTTTGTCTCGCGCTAAGTAATTCGGGAAGTCGCTGTCTCGACATCCCACACCATGAAGTTCAGGCTTGCGCATAATAAGTAGTGCGCGATTATATAGCGAATTAATGAGGTTATTATGTCTTTAGAGAAAGTTGTTTACACTGCAAAAGCTAAAGCTACCGGTGGTCGTGATGGTCGTGCTACTTCTTCAGATAACGTGCTGGATGTAAAACTGGGCGTGCCAAAAGAGATGGGTGGCGCAGGCGGCGAAGTGACTAATCCAGAGCAGTTGTTTGCTGCGGGTTATTCGGCGTGTTTCCTTGGCGCGATGAAATTTGTTGCCGGCCGCGATAAAATTACCATGCCAAAAGAGGCGTGGATTGAAGGTGAAGTGGGCATCGGCCCGATCCCGAACGGTTTCGGTATTGAGGCCAAATTGAATATCCATCTGCCAGACATGGATGCTGCCGAAGCACAGAAACTGGTTGATGCGGCGCACATTGTTTGCCCTTATTCCAATGCTACGCGCGGCAACATTGACGTAACGCTGAACATCATTAACTAATTGATGTTGATAAAATAAAAGGCTCCTGCGGGGGCCTTTTTTACATCTGAATATTACGCCGATTGGTCCGATGAAAAAATTTTTCTGGTCTAACCATTGGTTAAATGTTCTACTGCTCCGCTTCGCGTCATCGCCCTATCGCCAATCAGAATCGTCCCGATCCTGCACGTTGCGTCACGCTTTTTCCGCGGTTTAGCGAACTCTACTGCCTTTAAATAGTCACATAACGGTTGATACAACGACACCAGGTCGGGAATAAATATTTTCATGAATTATATTAAAAGTTTAACGCAGCAAAAGCTGTCACTGCTGCTTGCTTTGTATCTCGGCATCTTATTGAATTTGCCGATATTTTATCGCCGTTTTGACGGTTTTTTAACCCAATCGACGCTCTCTAACTGGCTCTCTGCTGCCGCGGAAGTGATGGCGGCCGTGTTGCTGACTTTCTTCCTGATGCGCTTGCTGTCGCTGGGCGGTAAATGGGCTTATCGCGTTCTGGCCAGCCTAATTGTGGTGATTTCGGTTGCTGCAGCCTATTACATGGCGTTCTTCAATGTGGTGATCGGCTACGGCATCATTGCTTCGGTGATGACTACCGATGTCGATCTCTCTAAAGAAGTGATTGGCCTGCGTTTCGTGCTGTGGATGGTGCTGGTGAGTGCGCTGCCGCTGTTGCTAATTTGGAGTAATAACCTTAGCCAAACGCTAATCGAACAGTTGAAAACGCCGGGTCAACGTCTTAAACCCGTGGTGATTCTGTTGCTGAGCGTGGCGCTGGTGTGGCTGCCTATTCGCTATTTTGACAAGTTGCAGAAAGTTAACGAAGAGATCACTAACATCGATTTGCCGAGTTACGGCGGGGTCGTGGCGCACTCCTATCTGCCATCAAACTGGATCGCGGCGCTAGGACTGTTCGCCTGGACCAAAGTGGATGAAGAGTGGGATGGCAAAGAGCTGCTGGATCCGGCGAAAAAGTTCACCTACGTTGCGCCGCCAGGCATTGACGATACTTATATGGTGTTTGTGATTGGTGAAACCACGCGCTGGGACCATATGGGGATGCTGGGCTACGATCGCGACACCACACCGAAATTGTCGAAAGAGAAAAACCTGGTCGCTTTCCGCGGCGAATCATGTGATACCGCTACCAAGCTCTCGCTGCGCTGCATGTTTGTGCGCGAAGGCGGCACCATGGACAACCCAGGCCGCACGTTGAAAGAACAAAACATTTTTGCGGTGCTGAAAGAGCTGGGCTTCACCTCTGAGCTGTTCGCTATGCAGAGTGAAGTGTGGTTCTACGATAATGCAGATACCAACAACTTCTCATTCCGTGAGCAGATTGGTTCTGAGAAGCGCAATCAGGGCAAGGCGGTGGATGACATGCTGTTAGTGCCTGAACTGCAAGCCTCGCTGCAGCGTTTCCCGAAAGGTAAGCATGTAGTGATTCTGCATACCAAAGGTTCGCACTACCTTTATTCCCAGCGCTACCCGCGTGATTTCGCGCGCTATAAACCAGAGTGCATGGGGGTTGATGAAACCTGCAGTAAAGCGCAGTTGATCAATGCTTATGACAACTCCGTTTTATACGTGGATACCATGCTGGATAGCGTGCTCGATCAGCTGCGTGATAAGAAGGCGATAGTGTTCTACGCCGCTGACCATGGTGAATCGATCAGCGAGAATATGCATCTGCACGGTACCCCGCGCGAGATGGCACCGCCAGAGCAGTTCCGCGTGCCGATGATTGTCTGGGCTTCCGATAAGTATCTGGCAGACCCAACCAACCGCAGCAACTTCGAGCGCTTGCAGGCGCAGCAGCGCGTAGGTAAAACGCATCGTCATGTTGAGCTGTTTGATACGATTTTAGGTTGCCTCGGTTATACCTCTCCAGATGGTGGAATTAAAGCTGCCAATAACTGGTGCCAGGCACCTGCGGGCGCACCGGCTAAAACGCTGTAATATTTACCTGGAAGCTATTGAGCAGCAGGGCTTTTTAAGGCACTGCTTGCTTTCCAGGCGATCGGGCGGAATTTAGGTAAAAGGGATTGACGCTTTTTTAGCAGCGCAGTAATATGCGCCCCCATCGGCGAGTAGCGCAGCTTGGTAGCGCAACTGGTTTGGGACCAGTGGGTCGGAGGTTCGAATCCTCTCTCGCCGACCATCTTTGAAGAAACCTGCTTTTATAAGCAGGTTTTTTTTCGTCTGTCATTTGGACGGGATCGCTGCACCTTTCCTGAGCAACGCAGCGGGCAAACAGCAAAAGCCGTAAATACACCCTTTCCGCCAGCTAAACGCTAAATACTCAGTATTATGTCCACTTTACACGCTGCACCCCACGCCAAATCGAAGCCGCACGCTTAATTCGTGACACATTCTTCTTATGACCGGTTTATGCATCATGCTGATTTCTTATGCCATTTTACTAGCAGAATCCGCTGCCTGAACGTCATAACGCACGAAGAATCGTTCAGATATTCAACATTTACCAATAACTTTTGTATGTTTTTTAGCGGTGATAATCACTGTCATTTGGCTGTATAGCCAGATAATCACGCGGCATTGAGCGCTTTATCACCTTTTTTAATTTTGGCTTAGCGTCAGAAGGGTGTTTTTTATCGTTGCTTGCACTTACTCACACTCTGTGTAAATAACCCCACACTGTATTGACGTTCATTGCAACTGTTGACAAATTGATGCGTCAATCAAATGTAGAGACGGACGTGCCTGACAGATTCCACGGTGCCAGCGCAACAACTATAACCGCTCACATTTTGCTTACTCTTAATTGACCTGCCCGAACCGCATAAAAAAATCAGAGGTCGGGCGACGCACACAACATCACATCACAATGGAGCAAAACATGATCAACTCCCTGGCTAAATCCAGGATGCTGAAGGTCGGTCTCAGCCTGATTGCTATGACCGTTGCCGCTGGTGTCCAGGCGAAAACCCTCGTTTATTGTTCTGAAGGTTCGCCGGAAGGTTTCAACCCGCAGCTCTTCACCTCGGGCACCACCTACGACGCAAGCTCTGTACCGATCTACAACCGCTTGGTTGAGTTCAAAACCGGTACTACCGAGCTGCAGCCAGGTCTGGCAGAAAAATGGGATGTTAGCGCGGACGGTAAAACCTATACCTTCCATCTGCGCCAGGGCGTGAAGTGGCAATCGACCAAAGACTTCAAGCCAACCCGCACCTTCAATGCCGATGACGTCGTGTTCTCCTTCGAGCGTCAGCTCGACAAAAACAACAAATATCACGGTGTTTCTGGCGGCAGCTACGAATACTTCGAAGGCATGGACATGCCTAAGCTGATCGCCAAAATCGAAAAAGTTGACGATTACACCGTACGCTTCACCCTGACCCGTCCAGAAGCGCCGTTCATCGCCGACCTTGGCATGGACTTCGCCTCAATTCTGTCAAAAGAATACGCCGACAACATGCTGAAAGCGGGCACGCCAGAGAAGCTGGACCTCAATCCAGTGGGCACCGGTCCGTTCGTACTGCAGCAGTACCAGAAAGATTCGCGCATTCTCTACAAAGCTAACCCAGACTTCTGGGGCACCAAGCCGAAGATTGATCGCTTAGTGTTCTCCATCACGCCAGATGCGTCAGTGCGTTATGCCAAACTGCAGAAAGGTGAGTGCCAGGTGATGCCGTACCCGAACCCGGCCGACATCGCCAGCATGAAGAAAGACGACAAAATTAATCTGATGGAGCAGCCAGGTCTGAACGTCGGTTACCTGTCGTTCAACACCGAGAAAAAACCGCTGGATAACGTGAAAGTGCGTCAGGCACTGACCATGGCGGTAAACAAACAAGCCATTATTGATGCCGTTTATCAGGGCGCTGGCCAGGCCGCGAAAAACCTGATCCCACCAACCATGTGGGGCTATAACGATGATGTGAAGGATTACGCTTACGATCCTGAGAAAGCGAAAGCGCTGCTGAAAGAAGCAGGTATGCCGGATGGTTTCTCAATCGACCTGTGGGCCATGCCGGTTCAGCGTCCATACAACCCGAACGCACGCCGTATGGCGGAAATGGTTCAGGCTGACTGGGCGAAGATTGGCGTGAAAGCCAAAATCGTCACCTTCGAGTGGGGCGAGTATCTGAAGCGTGCTAAAGCCGGTGAACACCAGACCGTGATGATGGGCTGGACCGGTGATAATGGGGATCCGGATAACTTCTTCGCCACGCTGTTCAGCTGTGCAGCAGCGAAAGACGGTTCTAACTACTCACGTTGGTGCTACAAGCCGTTTGAAGATCTGATTCAGCCAGCACGTGCTGAAGCCGATCACAACAAACGTATTGAACTGTACAAACAGGCTCAGGTAGTGATGCATGACCAGGCACCAGCGCTGATCATCGCTCACTCAACCGTGTACGAGCCAGTGAGCAAGAAAGTATCGGGTTATGTGGTTGATCCATTAGGTAAACATCACTTCGAAAACGTCGATATCCAGGAATAACCTTTCGGATTATCGCGGTGAGGGCCAGCGCTGCTGGCCCTCGGGCGACCTCTTCGTCGCCCGCACTCCGCACTTTTTTTCCGGCTAATTCTACTATTGAAGCGCTTCTTGCGTCGCGTCCGCCCATGGCTGGCTGCGAGTGTTGAGCAATGTTGTCCCCGGCGGTAACGCCATGGGAAATGTCAGAGAACCAGGCTTATGCTGCAATTCATACTCCGACGTTTGGGCCTTGTCATCCCAACGTTCATCGGAATCACGTTATTGACCTTCGCGTTTGTCCACTTGATCCCCGGCGATCCGGTCCTGATCATGGCCGGCGAACGCGGTATCTCTCCGGAACGTCATGCCCAGCTGATGGCGCAGTTTGGCCTCGATCAGCCGATGTGGAAACAGTACATCACCTACATCAATGGTGTACTGCACGGCGACCTCGGCATCTCGCTGAAAAGCCGCATCCCAGTCTGGGACGAATTCGTACCACGCTTCAAAGCTACGCTGGAACTGGGTATCTGCGCCATGCTGTTCGCGATTGCTGTCGGCATTCCGGTGGGCGTGCTGGCGGCGGTTAAACGCGGCTCCATCTTCGATCACACCGCCGTCGGCATCTCCCTCACCGGTTACTCGATGCCCATCTTTTGGTGGGGCATCATGCTGATCATGCTGGTTTCGGTGCAGTTAAACCTCACGCCGGTCTCTGGACGCGTCAGCGACACCATCTTCCTTGATGACACTCATCCGCTCACCGGCTTCATGCTGATTGATACGCTGCTGTGGGGAGAAGAGGGTGATTTCAAAGATGCGGTAATGCACATGATTCTGCCCGCTATCGTGCTCGGCACCATCCCGCTGGCGGTGATTGTGCGTATGACGCGCTCCTCGATGCTGGAAGTGTTGGGAGAAGACTACATCCGCACCGCGCGTGCTAAAGGCCTGACGCGTATGCGTGTCATTGTGGTGCATGCGCTGCGTAATGCCATGCTGCCGGTCGTCACCGTCATTGGTTTGCAGGTCGGTACCCTGCTGGCCGGTGCGATTCTGACCGAAACCATCTTCTCGTGGCCGGGACTCGGTCGCTGGCTGATCGAAGCGCTGCAACGCCGTGACTATCCGGTGGTGCAGGGCGGCGTATTGCTGGTGGCCATCCTGATCATCGTGGTCAACCTGCTGGTTGATCTGTTGTACGGCGTGGTCAATCCACGTATCCGTCATAAGAAATAAGGGGGAATCATGTCTGCTGTTGATCCCGCAAGCGTAACTGCTGCACCCAAGCCGATGACCCCGTTGCAGGAATTCTGGCACTACTTCAAACGTAATAAAGGCGCAGTCATCGGCCTGGTTTACATCGTACTGATGCTGTTAATCGCCATCTTTGCCGATGTGCTGGCACCGCATGCCCCGGCCGAACAGTTCCGCGATGCCTTGCTACACCCGCCGGTCTGGCAGGAAGGCGGCAGCTGGAGCTATATCCTTGGTACCGATGACGTGGGCCGCGATGTGCTGTCGCGGCTGATGTACGGCGCACGCCTGTCGCTGCTGGTCGGCTGCATGGTGGTGGTGCTGTCGCTGATTCTCGGCGTGATCTTTGGCCTGATGGCCGGCTACCTCGGTGGCGTGGTCGACGCCATCATTATGCGCGTGGTCGATATCATGCTGGCGCTGCCAAGCCTGCTGTTGGCGCTGGTGTTAGTGGCGATCTTTGGTCCGTCAATCGTCAACGCCTCGCTGGCGATTACCTTCGTGGCGCTGCCGCACTATATCCGTCTGACGCGTGCTGCGGTGCTGGTTGAAGTCAACCGCGACTACGTCACCGCGTCAAGCGTGGCGGGGGCCGGCACGCTGCGCCAGATGTTCATCAATATTCTGCCTAACTGCCTCGCACCGCTGATCGTGCAGGCATCATTAGGTTTCTCCAACGCCATCCTCGATATGGCGGCGTTGGGCTTTCTCGGTATGGGGGCGCAACCGCCAACGCCGGAGTGGGGCACCATGCTCTCCGACGTGTTGCAGTATGCGCAAAGTGCCTGGTGGGTGGTGACGTTCCCTGGCGTGACCATTTTGCTAACGGTTCTGGCATTCAACCTCATGGGCGATGGTTTGCGTGATGCACTCGACCCGAAACTCAAGCAGTAAAGAGGCACCGAGATGGCGTTATTAAATGTAGATAAGTTATCGGTGCATTTCGGCGACGAAAAGACACCGTTTCGTGCAGTTGACCGCATCAGCTACCAGGTCGAACAAGGCCAGGTGGTGGGCATCGTGGGTGAGTCGGGTTCCGGTAAATCGGTCAGCTCGCTGGCGATTATGGGACTGATTGACTATCCCGGCCGCGTGATGGCCGAAAAACTGGAATTCAATGGGCGCGATCTGCAGAAAATCTCCGAAAAAGAGCGCCGCCAGCTGGTGGGCGCTGAAGTGGCGATGATCTTCCAGGACCCAATGACCAGCCTCAATCCGTGCTACACCGTAGGTTTCCAGATTATGGAAGCGTTAAAGGTGCATCAGGGCGGCAGCAAACGGACCCGTCGTCAGCGCGCGATTGATTTGCTCGACCAGGTGGGTATTCCCGATCCGTCATCGCGTCTGGATGTTTATCCGCATCAGCTGTCGGGCGGGATGAGCCAACGCGTGATGATCGCCATGGCGATTGCCTGCAAACCGAAACTGCTGATTGCCGATGAGCCGACGACGGCGCTCGACGTCACCATTCAGGCGCAAATCATCGAACTGCTGCTGGAGTTGCAGAAGCAAGAGAACATGGCGCTGATCCTGATTACTCACGATCTGGCGCTGGTGGCCGAAGCGGCACAGCACATCATCGTGATGTATGCCGGTCAGGTGGTGGAAAGCGGTAAAGCGGTGGATATCTTCAAAGCGCCGCGTCATCCCTACACGCAAGCGCTGCTGCGCGCGCTGCCGGAGTTTGCTGCCGACAAAGCGCGTCTGGCGTCCCTGCCGGGCGTGGTGCCGGGTAAATACGATCGTCCAACGGGTTGCCTGTTGAACCCGCGCTGCCCGTATGTGACCGATCGCTGCCGCCGTGAAGAGCCGGAGCTGCGCGACATTCCTGGCCGTCAGGCCAAATGTCACTTCCCACTGGATGATGCCGGGAGACCAACCTATGAGTCTTGATAACACTCAGCAGGAATACCTGCTGCAGGCCATTGACCTGAAAAAACATTACCCGGTGAAGAAAGGTCTGTTCGGCCAGGAACGTCTGGTGAAAGCGCTGGATGGCGTGTCGTTCAACCTCGAGCGCGGCAAAACGCTGGCGGTGGTGGGGGAATCCGGCTGCGGAAAATCGACGTTAGGCCGCCTGCTGACCATGATTGAAACGCCGACCGAAGGCCAACTCTTCTGGCACGGTCAGGATCTGTTAAAGCACGATCCGCAGGCGCAGAAGCTGCGTCGTCAGAAAATCCAGATTGTGTTCCAGAACCCGTACGGTTCGCTCAATCCGCGTAAGAAGATCAGCCAGATTCTTGAAGAACCGCTGGTGATCAACACTTCGCTGACCAAAGCGGAACGCAAGGAAAAAACGCTGGAGATGATGGCTAAGGTGGGCCTGAAAACCGAGCATTACGATCGCTATCCGCACATGTTCTCAGGCGGCCAGCGTCAGCGTATTGCTATCGCACGCGGTCTGATGCTCGATCCCGATGTCCTGATTGCCGATGAACCGGTTTCTGCACTCGACGTCTCGGTGCGCGCCCAGGTGCTCAATCTGATGATGGATTTGCAGCAGGATTTGGGGCTGTCCTACGTCTTCATCTCGCATGACCTGTCGGTGGTGGAGCACATCGCTGATGAGGTGATGGTGATGTATCTCGGGCGCTGCGTGGAGAAGGGGAGTAAAGAGGCGATTTTCAGCAATCCGCGTCATCCTTATACCCAGGCGCTGCTGTCGGCGACGCCACGTCTTAATCCCGACGAGCGTCGCGAGCGCATCAAGCTGACGGGCGAGCTGCCTAGTCCGTTAAATCCGCCGCCGGGCTGTGCGTTTAACGCGCGCTGCCGTCGCCGTTTTGGCACTTGTGTCCAGCTGCAGCCAAAACTGAAACAATATGGCGATCAGCAAATTGCCTGCTTCGCGGTAGATCAGGATGAAAACCAGCCGGTGGTTACGCCATAAATTACCGCCATACATTGTTAAAGGCTCCCTTGGGAGCCTTTCTTATTTCACCCTTAATACATGAGGGAAATTAACGGGAGAAATCATTATCCTTAAATCGGCTCTAAAACCATTACGCCATTGCATCAGTCTTTAATTGGTCCTGACTAAGATATAAAGGGTTAAGACAAATTCCTAATTTTTCCAGCATTGTGTGAGTATCATCACATCAGATTAAAATCTGCAGGTTGCAGCGCAGTGGAGTATTTTCAGTAGCTTAGGTTAAAATTACCCGCGTGATTATTTCTGTTAATCGATATTAATTAATCCCCGTCAATAAATAATTGCACGCTTTTTGCATATCCGATTTTTCAATCATAAAGATAAAACTCTTTTATTGATTGCGGCGCTTTAATAATCAGAATTCTCTCACCGTCTTTTAATGCTTGTGATATATTCGCGGAAAATTCCCTCCCGTTTTTACAGGCTCTGATCATGAAGAATTACGACGATCTGCAGCGTTTTAAAGAAAAAACGCAGACGCTAGACATTGCTTTTAAGGATATGTCCGGCCAATCGCAGGAAGCCGATCAAAGTCAGTGGGCGTTGCTGCGCCAATTGGCTAGCGATGATGAGTCGGAATTAGGCAGCGGTCAGCGTATCGATCTGCCGCAGCCACAACCGATTAGCGTTGATGAATTTGCCGCACCACCTGCTCAGGCTGAGCCTGCCGCTGTTGCGGCTACGTCGCGCGGATCGATTCTCGAGAGCTTAGGCGCGCCTGTGGCAGCGCCATCGGCGATCGGTTCTTCACTGTTCCCGCCAGCACCTTCCGCGCAACCGGCGCAAACGGGTGCGCCGCTGGCGCCCAAGGCCACGCTGGTTGAACGTCAGGCGACAACATCACTGTTTCCGCCGGCGAAACCTGCTGTCGCGCCTGCTGTTAAGCCTGCAGTCGCTCCGCTGGCCGCAGCGCCTATCGCGCCAGCACCCACCTTTGCCGCACCGGTAGAACCGGCACGTCCGGCAGCGCCCGCACCTTCTCGTTTTGGTGCCCTGTTCCGATCGCGCTCGGCAGAGCCTGCTAATCTTGCAAAAGAAACACCATTAAAACCGCTACTGGAGAAGATTGCGCTATGCCGTTAGTTTGTGTGTGCTCGCCAAAAGGGGGAGTAGGGAAAACCACCATGGCGGCCAACCTTGCGTGGAGTCTGGCCCGCGCTGGCAGCAAGGTATTGGCAATCGATTTTGATGTGCAAAACGCCCTGCGCCTGCATTTTGGTGTACCGCTGCATGATGGCCGCGGTTTTGTTGCACGCTCTGCCGATCAGGCCGACTGGAGCCAATCCATTCTGACCACCGGCGGCAATATATTTGTTATGCCCTATGGCGATGTCACCGAAGAACAGCGTGAACGTTTTGAAGAAAACCTGGTAAAAGATCCGCACTTTCTGCAGCGCGGCCTGGATACCGTGCTGAATTACCCGGGATTGGTCATTATTGCCGATTTTCCTCCGGGTCCGGGTGCTGCGCTTAAAGCCATGACCGCTCTTGCCGATATGCATGTAGTGGTGATGTTAGCGGATACCGCATCAGTCTCTTTGCTGCCGCAAATAGAAAATGATCGCATGATAGGTCAGCCGCTAAATAATAAACGTGGTCATTATTTTGTCCTTAACCAAAGTGATAACCGCCGCAATATAAGTCGTGAAGTCACAACCTTTATGCAGCAGCGTTTGGGCGATAATTTATTAGGCGTTGTGCATCGTGATGAAAGCGTGGCTGAAGCGAATGCTTCACAACAATCAGTTTATGATTTCAGTCCGGCTTCTGCCGCCGCGTTTGATATCGAATTAGTGGCGAAACGCGTGGCAAATATCCTGGATATCACCGTAGGAAATGGTGAAGTTCAGGCGCCTATCCGCAGCCATTATTAATAATGAGGCCGGTATCGGCCGCATAAAAACAATACAGCTCCTTCAGGGTGAATCATGAGTAAACTCGGGTTTTACCTGCTGCTGCTGGTGCTTGCACCCGTAGCCGCGGTAATCGTCATCACGCCTATGGACAGCCAGAAGCAATATATCTTCGGCTTGATCAGCATCGGGATGATGTTTCTACTGGGCTTCAGTAAAAGCCGCAAAATAACCGTTGTGATGGTTATCCTTTCTGCGCTGATGTCGACCCGATATATCTGGTGGCGCACCACGGAGACGCTGCAGTTTAATTCAGAGATTGAAGCAATCCTTGGGATTGGCTTATATCTGGCCGAACTCTATGTCTGGCTGATTTTAATTCTTGGCTTCCTGCAAACCACCTGGCCATTAAAGCGCACCATTGAGCCGCTGCCCGATGATACCAGCCTGTGGCCGACGGTTGACGTTTATGTTCCTACCTATAATGAAAGCCTTGATGTGGTGCGAGATACCGTGCTGGCGGCGCAGTGTATTGATTATCCGCGCGACAAGCTGAAGGTCTATTTACTGGATGATGGCAAACGTAGCGAGTTTGCGGTATTTGCTGCCGACGTCGGCGTAGGCTATATCACCCGCGATGACAACAGCCACGCGAAAGCCGGTAACCTTAACCACGCCATGAAGATCACCAAAGGTGAGCTGATTTGCATCTTCGACTGTGACCACGTTGCCACGCGTACCTTCCTGCAAGCAACGGTAGGGCCGTTCCTCAACGATCCGAAACTGGCGCTACTGCAAACGCCGCACTACTTCTATTCGCCGGACCCGTTCGAACGTAATCTGCGTGCAGCGCGCAGCATTCCTAATGAAGGCTCGCTGTTCTACGGCCCGGTTCAACAGGGTAATGATAACTGGAACGCGACGTTTTTCTGTGGCTCCTGTGCGGTGATCCGCCGTAGCGCGCTGGAAGAGATTGGTGGCTTTGCAGTTGAAACCGTCACCGAAGATGCGCATACCGCCTTGAAAATGCAGCGTCTTGGCTGGGGCTCCGCTTTCCTGGCGATCCCGCTGGCGGCTGGCCTGGCGACCGAACGTCTGGGGCTGCATGTGGTGCAGCGTAACCGCTGGGCGCGTGGCATGACGCAGATCTTCCGCGTCGATAACCCTTTGTTCGGCCGTGGTTTAACCTGGCAACAGCGTCTGTGCTACCTCAACGCCATGCTGCACTTCCAGTTTGGCTTGCCGCGTGTCGCATTTCTGACCGCGCCGCTGGCGTACCTGCTGTTTAACCTGAATATCATTCACTCGTCGGCATCGCTGATCTTCGCCTACGTCCTGCCACATCTGGTGATGTCGCTGTACGTCAACTCGCGCATGAACGGCAAGTTCCGCTACACCTTCTGGGGTGAAATCTACGAAACCGTTATGTGCTTCCACCTCGTTATCCCCACGTTGCTGACCATGCTGGCACCGAAGCGCGGAAAATTTAACGTTACGGATAAAGGCGGCTTGCTCGATCAGGGTTTCTTCGATTTCCACATTGTGCGCCCGCATGTGATTGTTGCCGCGCTGCTTTCAATCGGCATTATTGCTGGCGTAGTGCGTGCCACCGCGCATGACTACTTTGGCGTCGATCCCTACGTTATTGCCCTTAACGTCGGCTGGGCGGTGTTCAGCCTGATCATTCTGATGGCGGCGATTGCCGTGGCGCGTGAAACCAAACAGGTGCGTAAAACCATCCGTATTGACGTGCAGATTCCGGCGGTCATTCACTACGCCAGCGGCATCTCTTCACGCACGCAAACCAGCGATCTGTCGATGGGTGGTGCGCAGCTCGATGCGCCGGACCATCGTCATGAACAGGATGACATCGAAGAGATCGATCTGCTGTTGAAATCCGGCACCATCACCATTCCGGTAAGCAAAATTTCCGGCGATGAAGAGAGCATCCGGCTGCGCTTTGGCGATATGCCGCTGGCGCGCCGCCGTGAATTAGTGCGTGTGGTGCTGGCGCGTGCCGATGCATGGATTCAGCCGGAGTACAAGCAGGACAACCCTCTGGTTTCCCTTGGCACCATTATTCGTACCGTCTTTGAGCTGTTCTGGCTGACCTGGAAAGATCGCCGTGAGAAGCGTAAGCGTGATAACCAGCCTGCGGTAAAAGAGGACAGCGCTGCATGAAGAATTTGACGCAAACGTTGCTGGCAAGCTCGCTGGCAACGGCGCTCGTGCTCGCGCCAGCATGGGCTGAAACCCCGGCGGTGACTCAGGATAGTGCTGCGCTTTCAGCGGTTCCACCGCCACAGGGCATGGAAGGTGCGGCCGACCAGCAGTTACAGCAAGCCGCCGGTGCGGCGCCGTATGCTCCTTCGGAGAGCGCCCCCGCGAATGAAAATGCGGCGCCAGCCGCGCCTGCACCCGACATGGTGCTGCCTTCGGTCGAGCCAGGCGCCATGGCTGATAGCGGCACGGCTACGCTCAACCAGCCGATTAGCAGCATGGTTTCCGTAGCGCAGATGGGCCAGCCGAAGGGTATTACGCTCACCGGCGGCCAACTGCAATCCGGTATCGTGTTTACCTTGCCGACAGATGAAGTGATCACCAGCGCACGCCTCAACCTTTCACTACGCGTCTCTGCGGCACTGGCGGCGCGTAACACTTCGCTGCAGCTGATGCTAAACGGTCAGCCGCTCGGCACCTTACCGCTGGGCTCCAGCGACAGCGATATCAGTGACTACCAGCTGGATATCCCGGCAGCGATGGTGGTATCGAGCAACAATCTGAGCTTCAAGATTAACGATGCCGATAAGCTGCTGTGCGAGAAAGAGAGCGCGCAGCAGTACCAGGTATCCATTTTGCCTAAAACCACGCTGAGCCTGGAAGGTCAGCAGCTGAACATTGGCACCAGCCTGCGCAACTTCCCGCGTCCGTTTATTGATGCGCAACGCATGACGCCAGCCAGCGTTAGCTTTGGCTTTGCCACCAATGTTGCGCCGGATAGCATCAGCGCGGCTGCGCTGGTGGCATCCTGGATGGGTATTCAGTCGGACTATCGCGGCATTCGTTTCCCGGTGGTGCGCGGCGATTTGCCCGAGCACAACGGTATTCTGGTGGGGCATCCTGGCGACAAAATTGGCACGGTGACGTTACCCGCGAGCAATGGCCCGCTGCTGCAGGTGACCGATAATCCCAACAATCCTGTTTACAAGCTGCTGCTGGTGGTGGGCGCCAATGACGATCAGCTTCGCCAGGCGGCTAACCGTTTAACCACGCAGCCGCTCACCACGGATGGCAACAGCCTGAATGTGCAGCCGCAGCCGATTGGCGTGCGAAAACCTTATGATGCGCCACGCTGGATTAACACCACGCGTCCGGTACGCCTGAGCGAACTGCTGCGTAAGGATCAGAGCCTGACCACCACCGGCATCTGGCACGATGCGCTGAGCGTCAATTTCCGCGCCGCGCCTGACCTGTTCCTGTGGGATGGCGATACCATTCCGGTGAATCTGCACTATCGCTTCCCGTCCGAAAGCTGGATTGATGAGAGCAACTCGTTCCTCAACGTGATGATCAACGGCACCTTCCTGCGTAACCTGACGGTGAACAAAGTGGGCTTGCTGGAGAGCGCCTGGCATCGCCTGGGCGGTGACGCGCGGCAGGAGCATTACACGCTGAAGCTCGAACCCTACCTGATTTATGGTGACAACCAGCTGGCGCTCTATTTCAACATCAAGCCGAAAGCAGATGCGCCGTGCGGCGTGCTGCTGAACAACAATATCAAGAGCCGCATTGAAGAGGATTCATGGATCGATCTGAGCCACACGCGGCACTTCACCATGCTGCCGAACCTCTCTTACTTTGTCGGCGCATCGTTCCCGTTCTCGCGGCTGGCGGATTTCTCGCAGACGACGCTGTTGTTGCCAGAGCAACCCAGCGACGCGGAGATCGCCACGCTGCTGGATATGGCATCACGTGCCGGCAACGCCACCGGCGTTCCGCTGCTGCAGAACCAGGTGCTGTTTGGTCTGCCAAATGGCGGCACCAATCTGACTCGCCTGCAGCACAGCGATGTGTTGGCGGTGAGTACCACGCAGAACAACGACTTCAACCAACGGATGCTGGCCAATACGCCATTTGATACCAGCGGCAACACGCTGGGCGTGAAAGAGCCGACGAGCTGGGAAAAAGTGCGCGGCTGGCTGACCGGCGACTGGTATCGCCAGCAGCTGGATGCCGATCGTTACTTCTCATCGAACGAAGCGTGGCGCGGCTTTGTCAGCTATCGCTCGCCGTGGAACCGCGATCGCCTGGTGGTGATGACTGTGGCCACCAGCGATCAGCAGCTGCTACGCCTGCATGAAGATCTGAATTCTGCGCGTATTAACGCCGGTATTCGCGGTGATACCGCCATCATCACCGATGAGAACGGCATCCGCAGCTTCCGCGTGGGGCCGCAATTCCCGAGCGGCGAAATGCCGTGGTACATGATGGTGGTGTGGTATGCCAACCAGCACTCGGTGCTGATGGCGCTGGCGGCACTGCTGCTTTCAGCGCTGGTCGGCAGCGGTGCATGGGTGATGCTGAAACGTCATGCGTGGCGTCGTCTCAACCCAAAAGTTGATAGCAAGTCCGGCAAGAAGTAAGGATAAAAATAATGAAAAAACATCTGTTAAGTGCCGGCGTGCGTCATGCTCTGATTCTGGGGGGAGCACTGGCGCTCTCGCAGCCGCTGCTGGCGGCGGAGAGCAGCAATCCCGCGCTGCAGGCGCTGTTCGATCAAGCGGCTTACTGGCATCAGAAAGCGCATGACGATCTGGCGAAAGCCTCGCTGCAGAAAGTGCTGATGGTTGAGCCGAACAATACGCAGGCGCTCTATCTGCTGGCGCTCTATTCCCAGCAAAGCGGCGGCACGGCCGAAGCGGCGCAGTGGCGTGCGCGATTGAGTGCGGCCTCGCCAAACGATGCGCATCTCACCGAGCTGGATAACGCGCGTCAGCTGCAAACCATTCCGCAGGCGCAGCTGCAGCTGGCACGTCAGCAGGCGCGCAGTGGCAACATTGCCGCTTCGTTGCAAACCTGGCGTAATACCTTCAGCGGCAATGAGCCGCCGCCGAGCGTGGCGGCAGAATATTATCTGACCATGGCGGGCGATCGCTCGCTGCTGCCGCAGGCGGTGGAAGCGCTGCGCCAGTTCTCCGCCGATCATCCGCAGGATACCGGTGCAAAACTGGCGCTGGGTAAAGCATTAACCTATCAGGAATCAACCCGCCGTCAGGGTATCGATGTGCTCGCGAGCATGGCGGATGGCAACAAAGAAGCCGATCGATCGCTGCGCCAGGCCCTGCTGTGGCTTGGCCCGCAGGCTTCAGATGCTTCGCTTTATCAAACCTGGCAGCAGCGTCATCCGCAAGACAACGCGGTGCTGGATTACTACCGTAAAAACGTCGGCGGCGCGGAGAAAGGCGCGGGCTTTACTGCGTTAAACAGCGGCGACGTCAGCAATGCGCAAAACAACTTTGAGAAAGTGCTGCAGGCCAACCCACAAGATGCCGATGCCCTGGCCGGCATGGGTTACGTGGCTCAGCGCGCCGGTCGCTATGCGGAAGCAGCGGATTACCTGACGCGCGCCGCGCAGCTGGGTGGCGATCAGAGCGACACGCGGCAGAAACAGGCCGCCGATGCGCGCTTCTATGCGCAGTTGGCCACGGCGCAGCAGGCGCTGAAAAATGGCGACAGCGCGCAGGCGCTGGCATTGAGCGAACCGCTGACGCAGGCCGACGGCGAAAAAGGGGTATCCGCCAAACTGTTCCGTGCCGATGTTCAGCGTCGCAGCAATCAGCTCGATCAGGCGGAGCAAACCTATCGCGCCATCCTGCAAAGCGATGCCAACAACCGTAGCGCTAAAGAAGGCCTGTTCTACGTGCTGCGTCAGCAGAATCGCGGGGCAGAAGCTAATACGCTGCTGGCATCGCTGCCCGACAGCGTGCGCCAGAGCGTCGCGCCGCGCGGCAATAGCACCGATCCAATTCGTGCGCAGGCCAAGCGTGAATTAGCCGCGGGCAACAACAGCGCGGCGATTGCTACGCTAAATAGCGGCATTCAGCGCTATCCCAACGATGGCTGGCTGCGTCTCGATCTGGCGCGCATCTATCGCGCACAGGGCGATAGCATGATGGCAGCGAATATCATGCAGCCGACCCTGCGTACCGGTGCGAGCACCGCTGAACTGTACGCGGGCGCGTTAAACGCCAGTGAAAGCGGTGCCTGGCAGCAGGCGAGTATGCTGCTGTCACGTATTCCCAACGGCAGCAAAAACAGCGATATGCGCGAGCTGGCGCAGCGCGTGAATTTCAACTTGCAGATGACCACCGCCGATCAGTATCTGGCGCAGGGATCGAACGCTGCAGCGGCCAATACCCTGCGCGCGCTGGCGGCAACGCCACCGTCAAATCCGGTTGATGCCGGTAATCTGGCGCAGAAACTGGCAAAAGCAGGTGATATCACCACCGCGGTTTCCGTGGTGCGCAGCAACATGCAGCGCGGAGTGCAAGGCAACGCCGGGGATTACGCCGCACAGGTCGCGGTGCTGAATCAGGCCGGTTTGAATACTGAAGCGCAAAGCTTCCTCAGCAGTCCGGAACTGCAGGCGCGCAGCACGCCGACGCAGCTGGCGGGTATCCGCAATGGTTACGTGATCAACGAGGTCGATCGCCTGCGCGAGCAGAAACAGTACGCCGCTGCTTACGATAAGCTGGTGGGCGCGCTGCAGCACGATCCACAGAACCGCGATCTGATGTTCGCCATGGCGCGACTGTATCAATCCGGCAAGATGAACAAAGAAGCGGGCGTGGTGTATGACTACCTGATGACGCAGGACACCGCGACGCAAGACGCGCGCACTGGCGCCATCAACGTGGCGCTGGCGCAAAACGACCTCAACAAAGCCAACACCTTAACCCGCGGCCTGAATAACGCGCAGTCACCCGATCGCCTGCTGTTGCTTGCGCGCGTTGCCGAAGCTAACGGCGAACACAGCCAGGCAATGAGCTACCTGCGCACCGCGCGTGGTCAGCTGATTGGTCTGCAGGGTGCTGAAACCGGTAGCGTGCCGAGCGTGGGTGGTCTGGCCCTGGCCGATAATCCGTTTATCAATCGCGGCACCTCGCCGGTTGGCCGCTCGCCATCCAGCTATGGTGCGGTAATGCCGTGGCAATCGGCGCCCGACGCCACCAGCAGCGCGGAAGGGGTGACGCTGGCGAGCAACACGCCAGCCATTCAGCAGAGTCAGACGCTGCGCCAAATCGACAACATGATGGACGATTTGCAGGAGAAAACCGGTACCTGGGTGCAGGGCGCGGTGCAGGTGCGCGGACGCGACGGTGAATCTGGGTTGAGTAAGTTGACCGAAGCCAAAGCGCCACTGACCTTCTCTACCGTGCCGTTTGGCGAGTCGCGTTTCGATTTCACGATGACGCCGGTTTCACTCTCAGCCGGCAGCGCCGGCGGTGATGCCTGGCGTCGCTTCGGCACCAACTCGCTGGTGCAGGGCAACGTGGTGGCGACGGGAGGAGCGAAAATTGATGACGTGCCTAACTCTTCTACTGATTCGCAATCAGCGACCGGCGTTGAGCTGAACATGGCGCTGAAGGGCGACAGCTACAAGATTGATCTCGGCAGCACGCCGCTCGGACAAGATTTGAGCACGTTGGTGGGTGGCGTGCAGTGGTCGCCGAAGCTGACGGATTTCCTGACGCTGATCCTCACCGGTGAACGCCGCGCGATGACCGACAGCCTGTTGTCGTATGTGGGTGTGGAAGACAAAACCAGCGGTAAACGTTGGGGCCGCGTAACGAAAAACGGCGGTAACGCCTTGCTGAGTTACGACAACGGTGATGCCGGCTTCTACGCTGGTGCTGGCGCGTACAGCTACCTGGGTGAAAACGTGGCGAGCAACAATAGCGTGCAGGCTACGGCCGGAGCTTATGTGCGTCCGTATCACTTCGACGATCGCGAGCTGAAAGTCGGCATGAGCCTATCGTGGATGGATTACTCGAAAAACCTTAGCTACTTCAGCTACGGTCAGGGCGGTTACTTCAGTCCGCAAAACTATGCATCCGTATCGTTCCCTGTTGAATTCAGCCGCAAGTTTGACGATCTGAAAGTGAACGTGGGCGGCTCGGTGGGTTATCAATCCTATAGCCAGGATAAAAGCGCCTACTTCCCGAACAACCCGTCTCTGCAATCACAGTTGCAGAGTCTGGCTGACCAGGGCTACGTGAAGGACGCGTTCTACAGCGGCGATAGCAAAAACGGTATTGGCTACAACCTGCATGCCGGTGCGGATTACAAGATCAACAAAGATGTCACCGTAGGCGGTCAGTTAGGCTACGACACCTTTGGTGATTACAACGAAAGTACCGCCAATCTGTACTTCCGTTACCTGTTCGGAGATTACTAATGAGTGAGCAAATCGCAGCACGCGCCAGCCATCCACACCAGCCGGGCTGGTTTGATTTGGTGAGCGTGATGATTGAAAGCATGCTGGATAATGCTGGCGAGGAAGCGGAAGGCTTCCTGCAGGGTGTCGGCGCATCGCTGGCAACACGCTATCCTTTAGCAGAAGCGCGCACCGTGCAGGATCTGGAGCGTGAGATGAATCTGCAGCTGGCCCGATTTAACTGGGGTTTTGTGCAGTTGCAGCCGCAGCAAAACGCCATTCTGCTGCAGCACCACGCGCTGCCTCAGGGTGATATTCACGTAGCAGCAGAACGCTGGCAGCTGGCGTTGAGTGCGGTACTGGCTGGGCTGTATGCGCAGTGGCTGCAAGCACAAGGCGGCAGCGCGGCAGTGCCGGTAACCCTCGAGAAGAACGACGGCGGCACGCTGCACTATCGATATCAATAGGATGCTGTGATGAAAGTGATGCGGTTCTGGCGTCAATGGATGCTGTGTTTCATGGTGATGTTTTTTAGCGCCCAGGCGGCCGCAGATGGCTGGAGTACCTACAAAAGCCGGTTTATGAGCAGCGACGGCCGCATCAGCGATACGGCAAACAATAATGTGAGCCATACCGAAGGCCAGGGCTACGGCATGCTGCTGGCGGTGGCGCACGACGATCGTGTCACGTTTGATCTGCTGTGGCAGTGGACGCGCAGCCATCTGAGCAATCCACAGAACGATCTGTTCTATTGGCGTTATACGCCAGGTGCTGCCGATCCGGTTGCGGACAAAAATAATGCGTCCGACGGTGATGTGCTGATTGCGTGGGCCCTGCAACGCGCCGCACAGAAGTGGGGCGGCGATTATCAGCAGGCGTCCGATCGCATCCAACGTGCGGTGATTAAGCTTAATGTCATCGATTATGGCGGACATAGAGTGATGTTGCCGGGCGCACAGGGGTTTAATAAAACCAGCTATGTGGTCCTCAACCCCTCTTATTTTCTGTTCGCGGCTTGGCGTGAGTTTGCCGATCATAGCCATCTGCGCATCTGGAATGAGCTGATTGATGACGGCATGGCGCTGTTAGGCGATATGCACTTTGGCAAAACCGGCCTGCCGCTCGATTGGGTAGCTTTGAATGCCGATGGTTCAGTGGCGCCGGCGCTAGGTTATTCCAACCGCTTCAGCTATGACGCGATTCGTATTCCCCTAAATATCTGGTGGTACGATCCGCAAAGTCTGCGTCTGGTGCCGTTCCAGCGCGTCTGGCAAGGCTCGCCACGCCTGACCACGCCCGCCTGGTATGATGTGCTGGGGAATACACCTGCACCGTACAATATGGAAGGTGGCCTGGTTGCCGTGCGCGATCTGACGTTGAACCAAACGCGCTATCTCAATGACCGTTTGGCGCCCGATCAAAACTACTTCTCCGCCAGCCTGCAACTGCTTACCTGGATGGCGTACCAGGAGAAGCGCTAAGTCTTATTTTCCACCGGGTCGCCATCAATGGCGTAATGCTCGTCAGCTAAGCGTGAATCGGTCACCATGAATGGCGACCCTACGTGGATATAGCCGGGTTTTCGTAGGGTGCGCATTTATGCGCACCTGCATCATTCCGAATCACCGCGAAAATTCTTCTGCCTGGCCATTTTTCAACTTTATCCCGGCGAAATGCGACCCTGACCTGGGATATACTCGCTGCGCATTTCATCTAATTACATGGCCAAACTGGCCCGGAGAGGTTTTGTTGCGCGTCAGTCGTTCTTTAACGATAAAGCAGATGGCGACGGTTTCCGCCGTAGCGATTGTGACCATCAGCATTTTTATTGTCGTCCAGCTGTTTCATTTTGTGCAGCAGCGCAGGATTGACTACGCCCAACAAATGGAAAATGTGGCGCATACCGTGCGTCAGCCGCTCTCCGAGGCAGTGCTAAAAGCCGACATCCCGCAAGCTGAACATATCCTTAATACTCTGAAACCGGCCGGTATTTTATCGCGCGCTGATGTGGTGCTGCCGAATGCGTTTCAGGCGCTGCATGCCGATTTCGCGCCGGAAAAACCGGTGCCGCGCTGGGTGGCGCGCCTGTTTGAGCTGCCGGTACAAATTACGCTGCCGCTCTATTCGGTGGAGCGATCTGGCTTGCCGAAGCCGATTGCCTATCTGGTGCTGCAGGCTGACTCCTCGCGCGTTTATCAGTTCCTGCTCAGCACGTTATCGACCATGATCACCACCTATCTACTGCTGGCGCTGATTCTCTCTGTCGCCATCAGCTGGTGTATCAATCGTTTAATTGTGCATCCGCTGCGCGATATTTCGCGTGATTTGCAGGAGCTGCCGCCGCAGGCGATTTTGACGCACAAGCTGGCGCTGCCCAACAATCACCGTGATGATGAAATTGGCATGCTGATCCGCAGCTACAACCGTAATCAGCAGGTATTAGAGTCGATTCACGATGAAATGAGCCGCATGACCACCCATTTCGCCGTGACGGATCTGCCCAATCGCGCGCTGTTCCTCGCGCTGCTCGAACAGCATATGAACCAGCAACGTAACCGCCAGGCGTGGGGACTGATGGTGATTCGTATCGAGACGCTACAGGAAGCCAACGGCGTACTGAGCGATGAACAGCGTGATACGTTAATGCTGACGCTGGTGGAGAAGATTCGCAGCACCGTGGACGATCACGTCTTACTGGCGCAAACCGGCCCCAGCGACTTCGCGCTGTTAATGAAGCGCGCGCACAACCCGTTTCGCGCCATGCGTCTGGCGCGCAACCTGATGATTCGCCTCAATCAGCCGGTGAATCTGCAAAATCTTCAGCTGCGACCAAATGCCAGCATTGGGTTAGCGCTTTATGAAGAGAGCACCATTTCGGCCAGCGAACAGCTCGATCGCGCGACATCGGCAATGATGTCGGCGCGCCACCAGGGTAAAAATCAGATCCTGTTCTTCGATCCCGCCCTCACCGAACGGGCGCAAAAGCGTTTAACTCAGGAACATGACATCCTGCAAGGTTTGCAGGAGGATCAGTTTTCCCTCTATTTGCAGCCGCAAATCAATATGGAAACCGGTGAACTGGCCGGCGCCGAAGCGCTGCTGCGTATGCGCATGCCGGATGGCAGCTACGGGTTATCGGAAGAGTTCATTGCCAGCGCCGAGGAGATTGGGGTGATTTCGGCGATTGGGCGTTGGGTATTTGAAGAGGCCTGCCGCATTCTTGCCGCCTGGCAGAAGCAGGGGATCAATATACCGCTCAGCGTCAATATCTCGGCGGTACAGCTGCGCGATGCCAGCATGGTGAGCCATTTGCAGGGATTGCTGGAGCGCCATCGTATTGCGCCCGGTAACTTCGTGTTGGAGATCACGGAAACCGCGCAGATTGGCGATGCTGAACAGGCGATTGCGCTACTGCGCTTGTTGCAAAAAACCGGCGTGGCGGTCGCGCTCGATGACTTCGGCATGGGCTACTCCAACCTGAATTATCTGCATCAGTTCAAAGCGCTGCCGGTGAACAAACTGAAAATGGATCGCAGTTTCGTCGCCGCGTTACCGGTTGATGACACCATGGTGCGCATTGTGGCGGCCATTGCCGACATCATTCACCTCGACGTGATTGCTGAAGGTGTGGAAACCGCCGAGCAGCGTGACTGGCTGCTGGCGCGCGGAATTACTATCGGGCAAGGCTACTTATATGCTGAAGCACTGCCTCTCGACGTCTTTAATCAACGCTGGCTCAATCCCTCCCAAACCCTTGAATAATCACCTTGGTTATTGATTTTCCTTACAAAATTAAAGCGAAGCGCTAAGCTGAAGCGTTTCAGTTCATAGTTAGAGTTTTGTAACTTTTGTAAGGAATGTTAGGGGATATTAATCTTGTTAACAGGGTGTTATTTTCCTCGCCATCGGTAAGGTTTTACGCTTCTGGCGGCTTGCCGCATGCGTTACTCCACAACAATGGCGGTGAAAACCGTCTTACTGGACACCTGTTATGAAAATCTTAAAAAGCCTCTATTTTCAGGTACTGGTTGCCATCGGCATCGGCGTCCTGTTGGGCCACTTCTATCCTGAGTTAGGCGCGCAAATGAAGCCGCTCGGCGATGGGTTCGTTAAGCTGATCAAGATGATCATCGCCCCCGTTATTTTCTGTACGGTGGTGACCGGTATTGCCGGCATGGAGAGCATGAAAGCCGTTGGACGTACCGGCGCGGTTGCGCTGCTGTACTTTGAAGTGGTCAGCACCATCGCGCTGATCATTGGTTTGGTGGTGGTCAATGTGGTGCAGCCTGGTGCGGGCATGAACGTTGATCCGGCCACGCTGGATGCCAAAGCGGTTGCGGTTTACGCCCAGCAGGCGGAGCAGCAAGGTGTGGTTGCCTTCCTGCTGGATGTGATCCCGAATAGCGTCATCGGTGCTTTCGCCAGCGGCAACATCCTGCAAGTACTGCTGTTCGCTATTCTGTTCGGCTTTGCGCTGCATCGCCTTGGCAGCGCAGGTACGGTGATGTTCAACGTCATTGAGAGCTTCTCGAAAGTGATCTTCGGCGTTATCAACATGATCATGCGTCTCGCGCCTATCGGTGCCTTCGGGGCCATGGCCTTTACCATCGGCAAATATGGCGTGGGATCGCTGGTGCAGCTCGGTCAACTGATTATCTGCTTCTATATCACCTGCGTGCTGTTTGTGGTGGTAGTGCTGGGGCTGATTGCGCGCTTTGCTGGCTTCAACATCTTCAAGTTTGTTGCTTACATCAAAGAAGAACTGCTGATTGTGCTGGGGACCTCTTCATCTGAGTCTGCGCTGCCGCGCATGCTGGATAAGATGGAGAAGCTCGGCTGTAAGAAATCGGTGGTGGGATTAGTGATCCCAACGGGGTATTCGTTCAACCTTGATGGCACCTCGATTTATCTCACCATGGCGGCAGTGTTTATCGCGCAGGCAACCAACGCACACATGGATGTCTTCCACCAAATCACGCTGTTAGTGGTGCTGTTGCTCTCTTCTAAAGGTGCAGCAGGTGTTACCGGCAGCGGCTTTATCGTGCTGGCGGCCACGTTGTCCGCTGTGGGCCATCTGCCGGTGGCGGGTTTAGCGTTGATTCTCGGTATTGATCGCTTTATGTCCGAAGCCCGTGCGCTGACGAATCTGGTGGGTAACGGCGTGGCGACTATTGTGGTGGCGAAGTGGGTGGGTCAGCTGGACGAGAAACAGCTGAACGCGACGCTTTCTTCAGGGAAAAAGGTGAATAACGCACCAGAAACCGCCGCGTAAAAGCGCTATTTGCGTTAATTTGCCCAGAAATGCCCGCTGTCGCTTGCCCTGACAGCGGGCATTTGCATAATAAACCCCATTGATTTTTTTCCCGATTTTTTGCCTCGTTGCGCGACATCCTGACCTTCTCGTGGTCAAAGAGTCTGTTATTAAATAAACGTGGCGGCAAAATGCCGCACCGGTCACCCAGATGTGGCCGAATATGCCGCGCTAACGAGCGTTGATCTGTTTGAGTAGGGGTTCACATGCAGGGCACCAGAATTCGGCTTTTGGTTG
Organism: Candidatus Pantoea floridensis; assembly: GCF_900215435.1. NCBI lineage: Bacteria > Pseudomonadati > Pseudomonadota > Gammaproteobacteria > Enterobacterales > Erwiniaceae > Pantoea > Candidatus Pantoea floridensis. Next base: position 1,731,663 of record NZ_OCMY01000001.1, on the reverse strand, counting down.
GCGGATTGCTACTGGCAGCATCCGGTTTTGGCGTGCAAGCCGAAACGCTCCAACCCGATCCCGCCTGGCAGGAAGGCAAACTGGACAATGGTTTTAGTTGGCAGCTTCTGACCACACCACAGCGTCCAAGCGATCGTATTGAACTGCGCCTGATTGTTAACACCGGTTCACTGGTGGAGAGCGCACAACAAACTGGCTACAGCCATCTTTTACCGCGTTTAGCGATGGTGCATAACGCCGCGCTGGATACCAATCAGCAACGTGCACTGTGGCAGCAGGCCATGGATCCGCAGCGTCCGCTGCCGCCCGCTATTTCGTCGTACGATTACACCCAATACAATCTAAGTTTGCCCAATAACCGTCCAGACTTGCTGAAAGAAGCGCTCAGCTGGCTGGCGGCAACCGCCGGTAAAATGACCATCAACGAGCAGGTGGTTTCCACCGCGCTGACGGCAACCGATCCCATCGCCACCTGGCCTGCCAATACGCAGGATGTGTGGTGGCGCTATCGCCTGAAAGGTTCGGCGATGCTGGCGCACGATCCGGGTGAGCAACCGCGCGCACCGGTGGATATTGCCCAGCTCAATAGTTTCTATCAGCAATGGTATACGCCCGATGGCATGACGCTGTATGTGGTCGGCAATGTTGACAGCCGCAGCATGGCGGAGCAGATCAATAAAGCCTTCTCGCCGCTGAAAGGCAAGCGTGTGGCACCTGCTGCGTTACCGACGCTCTCGCCGTTGCCGCATCAGCCGGTGAATCTGGTGAATGGCGGCATGAATCAGGATCGCCTGTCGCTGGTATGGGACACCGCCTGGCAGCCGATTCGTGATTCGCAGAATCTCCAGCGCTACTGGCAGAGCGATTTGGCGCGTGAAGCGCTGTTCTGGCATGTGCAGCGCGCCCTGGCGGACAGCAAAGCGCAAAGCGTGCAGGTTGGCTTTGACTGCCGTGTGCTGTATCAGCGTGCGCAGTGTTCCATCAACATGGATAGCCCGAATGCCTCGTTGCCGCAGAACATGAATCAGGTAGCGAAGGAGCTGGCCGCTGTCCGCGATAAGGGTTTACCGCAGGATGAGTTCGACGCGCTGATGGCGCAAAAGCTGCTGGAACTCAACAAACTGTTCGCCACTTACGCCCGTACCGACACCGATATTCTGATGGGCCAGCGTCTGCGTTCGCAGCAAAATGCGGTCGTGGACATTGCGCCAGAGCAGTATCAGAAGCTGCGCCAGACATTCCTCAGCGAAATGACGCGCGACCAGTTGAATCAGGAACTGCGCCAGCAGCTGTCGCAGGAGCTGACCATGGTGCTGATTCAGCCGCAGGGTGAGGCCGAGACTAACGTGAAGATGCTGCAGGAAAGCTGGGATAAGGTGATGAAGTTACCAGACGCACCTGCTGCGCCTGCCGCTTCGGATGAAGTCAAACCGGATAACAGCGCTGGCGCGGGGGAACAGACCGCGCCATCATCCTGATTATCAGGTCTTAGCTCTAAGCCATTCCGTTACGAGCATTGGCCAGCTGGCGAGGGGAAGATCCGCCACGCCACGGATACCAAATCCGTGGCCGCCTTTCTGGTAGAAGTGAATCTCCACCGGCACCTTGTGCTCCCGCAGCGCGCTGAAAAACACCATGCTGTTATTCACCGAAACCGACTCATCATCGGACGCGTGAATCAGCAGCGTGGGCGGCGTTTGCGCATGTACGCGCGTCTCCAGTGAATACGCCTCAATCATCTTTTGATCTGGCCAGGCGCCCAATAAGCGGGTGCGCGCGCCTTCATGCGCCAGACCTTCACGCATACTGATTACCGGATAGAGCAGTACCATCGCATCCGGGCGCGGCGAGAAGCTGTCTGCCTGATCCTGCACCGGATAAAGTTTTTCACCGAAGCGCGTACCGAGGCTGGCGGCAACGTGTCCGCCCGCCGAAAAGCCCATCATCACAATGTATTTACCGTTGATGCCGCGTTGTGCTCGTTCACGCAGCACGCGCACCGCACGCTGCGCATCGGCCAGTGGCGCGTCCGGACCTTCGTGGTGACCATCATAGGGCAGGCGATAAGTCATTACCGCCAATGTGTAGCCCATCGAAGTGAAGAAGGTGGCAAGCGCGCTGCCTTCCCGATCGATCAATACCCGCTGATAACCGCCGCCCGGCGCCACCAACAGCGTAATACCGTTCGAGGTTTCCGGATGCCAGAGGGCAATTTCCGGGCAGCGCACGCCGGTGGCCGCACGGTCATAAGGTTCGTACTCTTTGGCGAGATCGACGATCTGCGGCTGAGCGCGCGAATCGCTCGCGCCTGGCGCATCACCGTTTGGCCAGATATTGATAATTTCTGTGTGCATAAGTCAGTCCTGAGCGAGTCATATTGTCATTATTCTGTTCGCGGCCGGAGTAACAGCATCCTGCTGTTATTGATTAAAACATGGTCTCTTTTGCGGCTGGCGTCCAGCCGAAAACCGCCGATTTCGCCAGTTTCGGACTATGCCTGGCGGGCGTATTTTCGTGATATAACACATTGAATTTAAATCACTCTGATAAGCAGGGTTAAAGCGGTGCAGCGGGTGATGTTACAGGAGTGGATGAGCTAAGTGATTAGTGGAAATTGGCAGAGAAAAATACTGCGTTAAGGCAAATGTTCAGCGCGAGGTGGTTAGCAATATTGATGAATTTGGTCGTCATAAATGACGACCTTACAATATGCGTAGGGTGCGCAATCATGCGCACCTGGATTAACGCGGCATTGCGCTGAGCGGAATAATCGCACCGCGATGCTGAATTACCGTGCTGGCGGTGAGGTGACCACGCGCTGCCGCCTCTTCGGCGCTGCCCCCGGCTAAACGCAGTGCCAGATACCCGGCGCTAAAGGAGTCTCCTGCGGCGGTGGTATCAATCACTTTCTCTTTCGCCAGCTTGATCGCGGCAACGTCCCGCAGCGGTTCGTCGCCAACCGCCACCAGGCAGGAATCCGCACCGCGCTTAATTGCGATCTCCTGCACGCCTGCGGCACGCGTCCGGGCAATCACCGCATCCAGCGGCTGCTCGCCCCACAGCAGATCCTCATCATCAAGGGTGAGAAACGCCATATCGGTATGACGCAGCATCTCGGCGTACGCCTGCTGCGCGCTGGCTTTATCGGCCCACAGACGCGGACGATAGTTGTTGTCGAAAATTACCTTGCCGCCGTTCTGACGACAGGCGCTGAGCAGCGCCATGAGTTTGTTGCGGCTGGCGGCCGGCAAAATGGCCAGGCTGATGCCACTCAAATAGAGATAATCGTAGTGCGCCAGTTGCTGACAGATATCATCCGCCTGTGCGCTATCCAGCCAGAAGCGCGCGGCGGCGTCGTTGCGCCAGTACCAGAACGTGCGTTCACCGTGATCGTCGGTTTCGATGAAGTACAGGCCCGGCATTTTATTGTCGAGGCGCTGAATCAGATCGGTGTGAATCTGCTCCTGCTGCCAGGCGGCGATCATCTGATCGCTGAAGCTATCGGTGCCAAGTGCGGTGACGTAATCGACACGCAGTTGCTGAGGATCAGACTGGCGTGCCAGATAAACCGCCGTGTTCAGCGTATCCCCGCCAAAACCGCGTTTGATGTTCTCACCTTTCTCGGACAGCTCAATCATGCATTCGCCGATGATGGCGATGTTCTTCTGCGTCATGGTCTTCAGCCTATAGTGAATTTCGCATTAGTCTCGCGTCTGGTATGGCAGTCGTCAATGCTTTTTAAAACGATGTTTTGATTTAGCTTAAGGCGGTAAACTCATCCTGCTGCGGTGATTTAACGGTCAAAGCGCGTTTTGTTTTGCCGATTAAGCGCGGAGCACGCTGTTACACTCAACGATTCTTGGGACTAATGAGATTGATAAAGTTATCCCTGCGATCGCCGATACTTGCCGCTGAGATGCTATTTGCAGGCACTCGACACCAACCAGGAAAAAACCATGGTGATGAAGAATTTGAGTCATCGGCTGCCTGTTTCAAATGAACTGGAGCAACAACAGGAAACGCGTTTCTTCTGGCAGCAGTGCCAACGATTCTATACTTTCCAGCCGATTTATCAGGTCTCAGGCCGCTTGCTGGCCATTGAATTACTGACGGCGGTGACCCATCCCTCCGCGCCAGAAAAAAGGTTGTCGCCCGAAGACTATTTCGAAGCCCTGACTATCTCGCAGCGGCTGGGTGTCGTCCAGGAGCAGCTGGAGCTCCTGGTAAAATGGTCACACTTTTTCAGTCAGCGTCAGCTGGTGGCGTCGGTGAATATCGACGGCCCAACGTTGATGGAAATTGAGCAGCATGAATTGATTCGTACCTTAATCGCGCAGTTGCCATGGGTACGTTTTGAACTGACGGAGCACCACGCGCTGCCGCAGGAAGAGATGGTGGCGAAGATGCCGGAACTCGGTCCGCTATGGCTGGATGACTTTGGCTCTGGGATGGCGAACTTCTCTGCACTAACCGAACTGCGCTACGACTACATCAAATTATCGCGCGAACTGTTTATGCTGCTGCGCGCCAGTGACGAAGGCCGTTCAATGTTCTCCATGCTGCTGGCGTTAATTAACCGTTACTGCAACGGCGTTATCGTGGAAGGCGTGGAAACCGAAGAAGAGTGGCAACAGGTGCGCAGCTCCCCCGCGATAGCGGCGCAGGGCTATTTTTTCTCGCGTCCGGTGCCGTTTAGCGAGCTGGAACACATGGCACTTGAGCTTCCCTGATCCCGTTCTCCAGCGTCTCGACTATCCTTAGTGAGACGTGGAAGGGCATGGAGGAAGCAATATGTCACGTACTCGAAAGATCCTGAGCTGGGTGGTCGGGATTTTTTTGTTATTGGTAGTGTTGATTGTGGTGATCATCGCCACCTTTGACTGGAATCGTCTCAAACCAACGATTAATCAAAAAGTTTCAGCTGAACTGAATCGTCCTTTCGCCATTCGCGGCGATCTTGGCGTGGCTTGGGTGCGCAACCGTGAAGAGCCTGGCTGGCGCAGCTGGGTGCCATGGCCGCAGGTGCATGCTGATGATGTGATGCTCGGTAATCCGCCGACCGTTCCGGATGTCACCATGGTGCACTTACAGCGGGTAGAAGCGACTATTGCGCCGCTGGCGCTGCTGCATAAGCAGATCTATCTGCCGTGGATTAAGATGCAGCAGCCGGACGCACGTCTGGTGCAGACCGCCGACAAAAAGAACAACTGGACCTTCGATCTTGCCAGCAGCGGAAACAGCGATGCAAATGCAGCGCCTTCTGCCTGGTCATTCCGCCTCGATAACATCTTGTTTGATCAGGGGCAGGTGCAGTATCGCGATGCCATCAATAAAGCCGATGTTACGGTGACGATCAATCCGCTGGGGAAACCGGTCCCCTACGCGCAGGTTGCGGGCGGTAACGACCAGCAAAAAGGGGCGGGTGATTTTGTCTTCGGCTGGAAGGCGAGCGGCACCTACAACAACCAAAAACTGGATGGCGACGGTAAAATTGGCGGCATGTTATCGCTGCGCAGCAAAACCACGCCGTTCCCGCTGCAGGTGGATGTCCGCAACGGCAGCACGCGGGTGCGCCTTGATGGCACCTTGCAGGATCCGCTCAATCTCGGCGGGCTGGATGTGCGCCTGCGCTTCTCCGGCGACACGCTGGCGAATCTGTATGGCCTCACGGGCGTGCTGTTGCCGGATACGCCGCCGTATGAAACCGATGGTCATTTGATTGCGCGCTTCAACGAGGATAAAGGGCCGCTGTTCCGCTATGAGAAGTTCAATGGTCATATTGGTGACAGTGATATTCACGGCTCGCTCATTTATCGTCAGGGCAAACCGCGTCCAACGCTTACCGGTGAACTCACCTCGAACCAGCTGCGCATGGCCGATTTGGGGCCATTGATTGGCGTCGATTCGGGTAAAGGCAGCGACAAAACGCAGCAGGCGAAGGCGCAGCGCGGAGAGGCCTCGACGCAGCCCGCCGATCGCGTATTGCCGCATGATAAGTTCGATACCAAAAGCTGGGACGTGATGGACGCTGACGTGAAGTTCAGTGGTAAACGCATTGAACACAGCAGCAAGCTGCCACTCAGCGATCTTTATACTCATGTGCAGCTGAAGAACGGCGATCTGCTGCTCGATCCGCTGCGCTTCGGTATGGCGGGCGGCAGTATCAACTCCACCATTCATCTGGAAGGCGATCGCAGCCCAATGCGCGGACGCGCCGATCTGCATGCGCGCAAGCTGCGCCTGCGTCAGCTGTTCCCGAATGTCACTGCTATGCAAAACAGTTTGGGCCAACTTAACGGTGACGCGACCCTGAGCGGTACCGGTAATTCGGTGGCCGATTTGTTGGGCACCAGCGATGGTGAACTAAAGCTGCTGATGAATGATGGTCTGATTAGCCGAAGCCTAATGGAGATTGCTGGGCTGAACGTCGGTAACTATGTGGTGGGTAAACTGTTCGGTGATGATGAGGTGAAAATCAACTGTGCGGCTACCGATCTGAATATTCGTCAGGGCCTGGCGACGCCGAAGCTATTCTTGCTGGATACCGAGAATGCGGTCATCAACGTCACCGGCAACGTCAACTTCGCTAACGAACGCATGGATTTGTCGATCAATCCGGAGAGTAAAGGGATTCGCATCATCACGCTGCGTTCACCGCTCTATGTGCGCGGTACCTTTAAAAATCCGGATGCCGGTGTGAAAGCCGGGCCGCTCATCGCTCGCGGTGCTGCAGCGGTCGCTCTTGGTGCGGTGGTTGCGCCAGCCGCAGCGCTTTTGGCGCTGGTTTCACCCAGCGATAATGAAGAGAACCAGTGTAGCAACGTGCTACAGCAGATGAAGAATCAGAAGTAATCAGTTACGCCACAGTACTTTGATGATGTGGTAACCAAAGGCGGTTTTCACCGGTCCGTAGGGCTGCAACAGCGGACAGGAGAAGACCGCCTTATCAAAGGCCGGTACCATCTGCCCTTTACGAAACTCACCCAAATCGCCGCCGTTACGACCTGATGGACAGGTAGAGTGCTTTTTAGCCAGCTGCTGGAAGTTTGCGCCTTTTTCAAGCTGCGCCAGCAGAGATGTAGCCTGCGCTTCCTCTTTCACGAGGATATGTAAAGCCGCCGCGGTTTTCGCCATGATGTCATCCTAATGTGTATAATCCGGCCATTATACCCTCCTTTCTTTTGATCCAACTGAGCGAATTCCGTTATGCGTTTAAATCCCGGCCAACAACGAGCTGTCGAATTTGTCACCGGTCCTTGCCTGGTGCTGGCCGGTGCGGGCTCAGGTAAAACGCGCGTTATTACCAATAAAATTGCTCATCTGATCCGCGAATGCGGCTATCAGGCGCGCCATATTGCCGCGGTGACCTTTACCAATAAAGCCTCACGCGAGATGAAAGAGCGTGTGGCGCAAACGCTGGGGCGCAAAGAGGCGCGCGGCCTGATGATTTCAACCTTCCACACGCTGGGGCTTGAGATCATCAAGCGTGAATACAAAGCGCTGGGGATGAAAGCGAGCTTTTTGCTGTTCGACGATCAGGATCAGCTGGCGCTGTTGAAAGACCTGACCAAACAGTGGCTGGAAGAAGATAAAACGCTGTTACAGCAGCTGATTTCCACTATTTCCAACTGGAAGAACGATCTGGTTGATCCGCAGGGCGCAGCGGGTTTGGCCAAATCGCAGCGCGACCAGATTTTCGCCCACTGTTATCAGCTGTATGACCAACATCTGAAATCCTGCAACGTGCTGGATTTCGACGATTTAATTGCGCTGCCAACGCTGCTGTTGCAGCGCAATCAGGAAGTGCGTGAACGCTGGCAGCAGCGCATTCGCTATCTGCTGGTGGATGAATATCAGGACACCAACACCAGCCAATACGAGCTGGTGAAGCTGCTGGTGGGCGCACGAGCGCGCTTTACCGTGGTGGGCGATGACGATCAGTCAATTTACTCATGGCGCGGTGCGCGGCCGCAAAACCTGGTGCTGCTGCAACAGGATTTCCCGGCGCTGGAAGTGGTGAAGCTAGAGCAAAATTACCGCTCAACGCAGCGCATCCTGAAATCCGCCAACATCCTTATCGCTAACAATCCGCACGTGTTTGAGAAGCGCCTGTTCTCCGAATTGGGGCAGGGCAGCGAGCTGAAGGTGCTGAGCGCCAATAACGAAGACCACGAAGCGGAACGCGTGGCGGGCGAACTGATCGCGCATCACTTTATCAATAAAACCGCTTACAAGGATTACGCCATTCTCTACCGCGGCAACCATCAGTCGCGCGTGTTTGAAAAGCAGCTGATGCAGAACCGTATTCCCTATCGCATCTCTGGCGGCACGTCGTTCTTCTCGCGTCCAGAAATCAAAGATTTACTGGCTTACCTGCGCGTGCTGACCAATCAGGAAGATGACAGCGCGTTTCTGCGCATTGTGAATACGCCGCGCCGGGAGATTGGCCCGGCAACGCTGCAGAAGCTGGGCGAATGGGCCAACCTGCGCAATAAGAGCCTGTATCACGCCAGCTTCGATATGGGGCTGGAGCAAACTTTGAGCGGACGTGGGCTGGAGCATTTGCAGCGCTTCACACACTGGCTGAACGACATCATTCAACTGACCGAACGTGAACCGGTCAACGCAGTGCGTGACCTGATACGCGGCATTGATTACGAAAGCTGGCTGTTTGAGACCTCGCCCAGCCCGAAAGCGGCCGAGATGCGCATGAAAAACGTCAATCTGCTGTTCCAGTGGATGACCGAAATGCTGGAAGGCGATGAGCTGAACGAGCCGATGACGCTGGCGCAGGTGGTTACGCGCTTTACGCTGCGCGACATGATGGAGCGCGGTGAGAGCGACGAGGAGCTCGATCAGGTACAGCTGATGACGCTGCACGCGTCGAAAGGGCTGGAGTTCCCTTATGTCTATCTGGTTGGCATGGAAGAGGGTTTATTACCGCACCAGAGCAGCATTGATGAGAACAATATCGAAGAAGAGCGGCGTCTGGCCTATGTGGGCATTACGCGCGCGCAGAAAGAGCTGACCTTTACGCTATGTCGCGAGCGCCGGCAGTATGGCGAGCTGATGCGCCCGGAACCCAGCCGTTTCCTGCTGGAGCTGCCGCAGGATGATGTGGTATGGGAGCGCGAGAAAAAAGTGGTGAGCGCAGAAGAGCGGGCGAAAACCGGACAGACGCGCGTTGCTGGGTTAAGAGCGATGCTGGAGAACGCGAAGAAGGGTTGAAGAAGGGGCGCCATGAATGGCGACCCTACGTCGATTGTAGGGGCGGCATTGATGCCGCCTGACCATCAGGAAATCGTCAGCAGCCAGTGCACGTAAGATTGATAGTGGCTTTCCTGCTCCAGCAGCTCAGAACGCAGCGGGTGCGCTTCACGCCAACCGGCTGGCAGCGTCAGATGCAACGCATCATCATCCGCCTGCAAACGCACGGCGGGCAGGGTGTCATCGCGTCGACGGCTCGAGAAGATTATCGCTAAACGCAGCAAACGGCTTAAACGCTCCGCCATGCGCGGCGGGACGGCGTTCTGCTGCGTCAGCAAGGCCAAATCAATGCTGCCGCTTTGATTCTGTAGCAGACAGGCCAGCATTTTTTTCTGTGCGGGAGTGAAGCCGGGAAGATCAAGATGACGAATCAGGTAAGCGGCGTGCTGCGGTGCCTGACGGAAATCGACGCTCAGGCCAATTTCGTGAATCGAACAGGCGCTGAGAAGCAGATCGCGACATCGGTTATCCAGCTTCCAGCTGCTGCTCACCTGACGAAAGAAACTCTCTGCTAGCTGACGCACCCGACCAGCCTGCTCAATATCAATGGCAAAACGGCGCTGCACATTTTGCAGCGTGCGGCTGCGGATATCGCGATCCACTGGCAGATGCAGCATGCCGTACACCAAACCTTCCCGCAGTGCGCCGCCAGCCAACGTCATGCCTTCAATACCCAGCTCCTGGAAGATAGCGATGAGGATCGATAGGCCGCTGGGGAACACCAGCGCGCGTTCCAGCGTTAATCCTTCAATTTCCAGCTCTTCCAGCTTGCCGCATTGAATGGCGCGTTGCTTCAGCTGTTGCAGCTTGCTCAGGGTGATGCGTTCATCCATGCCCTGTGCCACCATGATTTCCTGCAACGCCTGCACGGTGCCGGATGCACCCACGCAGATTTGCCAGCCTTTCTCACGCAGCGCCGCTGCCACTGGACGAATCATCTCGCGTGCAGCCAGTTCGGCCTGCTCGAAATTCTCTTTCGCCAGATGACGATCGCTGAAGTAGCGTTCAAGCCAGGTGACGCAGCCCATCGACAAGCTAAATAGCGTGGTGGCATGCGAGCCTTCGCCGGTCACCAGTTCGGTGCTGCCGCCGCCGATATCCACCACTAAACGCTGATCGGAACCGCCGGTGGTGTGCGCCACGCCTTGATAGATCAGGCGCGCTTCTTCTTCGCCGCTGATGACATTCACCGGACAGCCAAGAATTTGTTCGGCGGTAATGAGGAAATCCTGCGCATTTTCTGCAATGCGCAGCGTGGCGGTTGCTACCACGCGGATTTGCTCTGGGGGAATATCCTGAAGCTGTTCAGAGAACAACTTCAGACACTGCCAGCCACGTTGCATCGCCTCTGCAGAGAGATGATTGGCTTTGTCGAGGCCCGCGGCCAGACGCACTTTGCGTTTTATCCGCGCGACGGTCTGAATACTGCCAGACACTTCGCGCACCACCAACATATGAAAGCTGTTAGAACCTAAATCAATCGCTGCATAGAGTGACGATGCGCTTAGCATGGTGTGCTTAACCCGAACGTTTACGGTTGCTATTGCGCGGTGCGCCACTACGACGGTTGCTGTTGTTCCCGCCACGGCGTGGACCGTTTCCTGAGCGACTGCGCTGCAGGCGCTTCGGCGGTGGTAGCTCGTTCAGCAACGCGTCGCTGTTGTACTTGCTCACCGGAATACCGTGACCAATGTACTCTTCAATCGCTGGCAGGTTCAGCGCGTACTCTTCACACGCGAGGCTAATGGAATGACCGCTGGCACCGGCGCGGCCCGTACGGCCAATGCGGTGTACGTAGTCTTCGCGATCGTCAGGCAGATCGTAGTTGAACACATGCGTGACCGCAGGAATATGCAAACCACGTGCGGCCACATCGGTGGCAACCAGGATATCCACATCACCTTTGGTGAAATCGTCGAGGATACGCAGACGTTTTTTCTGTGCCACGTCGCCAGTCAGCAGACCAACGCGGTGACCGTCGGCAGCCAGATGGCCCCAAATGTCTTCACAACGATGCTTGGTGTTAGCGAAAATAATCGCGCGATCGGGCCACTCTTCCTCAACCAGCGTCTGCAGCAAGCGCATTTTCTCTTCATTAGAAGGATAGAAAAGCTCTTCTTTGATGCGATGGCCGGTTTTCTGCTCCGGTTCCACTTCCACGTATTCGGCGTTGTTCATGTGCTCAAACGCCAGTTCACGTACGCGGTAAGATAAGGTGGCAGAGAACAACATACTCAGGCGTTGGGTGGCCGGCGGCATGCGGCGGAACAGCCAACGGATATCTTTAATAAAGCCGAGATCGAACATGCGATCGGCTTCATCCAGCACAACAACCTGAATGGCGCCCAGGTTGACATGGTTCTGCTTGGCATAGTCGATCAAACGTCCGGTGGTGCCCACCAGAATGTCGACGCCATCTGCCAATACTTTCAACTGTTTATCGTAGCCGTCGCCACCATAAGCCAGGCCCAGCTTTAAGCCAGTGACCTTCGCTAACGGCTCTGCATCAGCATGAATTTGTACGGCGAGCTCACGCGTTGGGGCCATGATCAGCGCACGTGGCTGATTAATCTGGCGACCTTCTGCGGCAGGATGAGAAAGAAGATAATGAAACGTTGACGTCAGGAACGCCATCGTTTTGCCGGTACCGGTTTGCGCCTGACCCGCAACATCACGCCCTGTAAGCGTAAGAGGCAACGCGAGCGCCTGTATAGGCGTGCAGTGGCTAAAGCCTTTAGTATCAAGGGCTTCTATCACCTGAGGGTGCAGGGCGAAGTCGGAAAACTTCTGTTCAGTTAAGTGTGTTTTGCTCATAGTGTGGTAGAATATCAGCTTACTAGCGCTTTACGAAAGCGTATCCGATGAAATAAAGTCAACCTACGTTGGTATAATTTCCGCCGATTCGCCAGGCACAATCTTTTGGAGTTAAACATGAGCAGCGATAAGATCGTTCACTTGACCGATGACAGTTTCGACACAGACGTACTGAAAGCAGACGGTGTCACTCTGGTAGATTTCTGGGCTGAATGGTGTGGTCCTTGCAAAATGATCGCCCCAATCCTCGACGAAGTCGCCGAAGAGTACGAAGGTAAGCTTACCATCGCGAAATTGAACATTGATGACAACCCGGGTACAGCGCCTAAATATGGCATCCGCGGTATTCCAACTCTGCTGCTGTTCAAGAACGGCGAAGTGGCGGCAACCAAGGTTGGTGCACTGTCTAAAGGGCAGTTGAAAGAGTTTCTGAACGCTAACCTGGCCTAAGCCCGGCGCGGTGTTTGTTCCGCAGTGGTGAATTTTTTCGCCACTGCTGGACGTCTCACTTTAAGCGTGTTAAGTTGAGTTCACTGCATTACGCTCTTACCTTGTAGTTTGCATCTAAGTTTTCCCTTGTCAGACCCTACTCGCAATGAACGTTATCGTGGTTTGGCAATCTGATGACTAGCACATTCGGCATCATCTTTCGACCGTCTCCTCGTTTCCTATCGCCACATCTGACGATAATCGTCGAGCTGAGTTGAAAAAGAGCCATTAACAGGCATGGAATTTTTGCCATACCACTCACGACAATCATTTCGAGAATTACCCCGAGTTTAAGAACCCATCACTATGAATCTTACCGAATTAAAGAATACGCCGGTTTCTGAGCTGATTACCCTCGGCGAAAATATGGGGCTGGAAAACCAGGCGCGTATGCGCAAGCAGGATATTATTTTCTCTATCCTGAAACAGCACGCAAAAAGCGGCGAAGACATCTTTGGTGATGGTGTGCTGGAGATACTGCAGGACGGATTTGGTTTCCTCCGTTCTGGAGACAGCTCCTACCTCGCCGGTCCCGATGATATCTACGTTTCTCCCAGCCAAATCCGCCGCTTCAACCTCCGCACTGGTGACACCATTTCTGGCAAGATTCGCCCGCCAAAAGAAGGTGAACGCTATTTTGCGCTGTTGAAAGTTAACGAAGTTAACTACGACAAGCCGGAAAACGCGCGCAACAAGATTCTGTTCGAAAACCTCACGCCATTGCATGCCAGCAAGCGTATGCGTATGGAGCGCGGTAACGGCTCGACTGAAGACCTGACAGCACGCGTGCTGGACCTGGCTTCCCCAATTGGTCGTGGCCAGCGTGGTCTGATCGTGGCACCGCCGAAAGCCGGTAAAACCATGCTGCTGCAGAACATCGCGCAGAGCATTGCCTACAACTATCCAGATTGCCTGTTGATGGTGCTGCTGATTGACGAACGTCCGGAAGAAGTGACCGAGATGCAGCGTCTGGTTAAAGGTGAAGTCATCGCTTCTACCTTTGATGAGCCAGCTTCACGCCACGTACAGGTTGCTGAGATGGTGATCGAGAAGGCTAAGCGCCTGGTTGAGCACAAAAAAGATGTGATCATCCTGCTCGATTCCATCACCCGTCTGGCGCGTGCCTACAACACCGTGGTTCCCGCATCAGGTAAAGTCCTGACCGGTGGTGTGGATGCGAACGCCCTGCATCGTCCGAAGCGTTTCTTCGGTGCGGCACGTAACGTGGAAGAGGGCGGCAGCCTGACCATCATCGCTACCGCGCTGGTTGATACCGGTTCGAAGATGGACGAAGTGATTTACGAAGAGTTTAAAGGTACAGGTAACATGGAACTGCACCTCTCGCGTAAAATCGCCGAGAAACGCGTATTCCCAGCGATCGATTACAATCGTTCTGGTACGCGTAAAGAAGAGCTGCTCACCACGCAGGAAGAGCTGCAGAAGATGTGGATCCTGCGCAAAATCATCCATCCAATGGGTGAAATCGATGCGATGGAATTCCTCATCAATAAACTGGCAATGACCAAAACCAACGACGAATTCTTCGATATGATGAAGCGTTCCTAAGTCGCAGGTGGCGACCCGCTAAGCCAAGCGGTGATTCGCACAATTTGCCAGGAATTATTGCTAACGCCACGTCTTAACGTGGCGTTTTTTATTTATGGGCATTAGGATGAGCCCAGTCAGGAAGCATTTATTTTGACTGTGGCAGATATTTGCTTGTTTTTTCAGCAATCAGACTTTTCTGCAGCAGAATTCGGAATAGGGATATACGGCAATAGCGGGTGTTTTGCCTATTGTTGACCACGATTTTAGCTGAGAGCATGAACGTGAATTTACTCACTATGAGTACTGAGCTTGGTTTAGTTTTTCTTTTTACTTTAGTGTTCCTGTTTTTTGCTCGCAAAGCAGCTAAAAAAATTGGGCTAGTGGACACTCCAAACTCCAGAAAAAGACACCATGGTGCCATTCCGTTAGTGGGTGGTATTTCTGTGTACGCGGGTATCTGCTTCGCTTTTGCCATCTCAAATTATTATTTACCGCACGCGATGCTCTATCTGAGCTGTGCGGGCGTGTTGGTATTGGTGGGAGCTCTTGACGATCGTTTTGATATCAGCGTCAAAATTCGTGCGCTGGTGCAGGCGGTGGTCGCCATTGTGATGATGGTGGGTGCCAAACTCTATTTGCTCAGCCTCGGATTTATTATCGGCCCGGTAGAGTTAATCGTTGGCCCCTTTGGCTATGTATTAACGCTGTTCGCCGTGTGGGCCGCGATCAATGCGTTTAATATGGTGGATGGAATTGATGGCCTGCTCGGCGGCCTCTCCAGCGTTACCTTCGCCGCGATAGGTATTATTCTCTACTTCGATGGCCAAACCAGCCTCGCCATGTGGTGTTTTGCGATGATCGCCGCCACCATTCCTTATATTCTGCTCAATCTCGGTTTGATTGGCCGCCGCTATAAAGTGTTTATGGGCGATGCCGGTAGCACCATGATCGGTTTCACTATCATCTGGATCTTGCTGGAAACCACCCAGGGTTTAAGCCATCCGATCACGCCGGTTACTGCGCTGTGGCTGATTGCCATTCCGCTGATGGATATGGTGGCGATTATGTATCGGCGTTTGCGGAAAGGCATGAGCCCGTTTTCTGCCGATCGCCAACACATTCATCATTTGATCATGCGCGCCGGCTTCACTTCACGTCAGGCATTTTTGCTGATTACCGTGGCCGCAGCGATCCTGGCCGGTATTGGCGTGCTCGGTGAATATCTGGCCTTTATCCCGGAATGGGTGATGCTGGTGCTGTTCCTGATGGCGTTTCTCCTTTACGGCTATTGCCTGAAGCACGCATGGCGTGTAGCGCGCAAAATCCGTCGCATAAAACGTCGCTGGCAAAGCAGCAGCGAAGATAAAAAATAAATTACCCAGAAAGTACCCTGATAAGGATTTTTGTTATGACCTCTGTGGTTGTAGAAAACGAACTGGATGTGCGAGGCCTCGGCTGTACGCTGTGGCGTGGCAAGCGCTGGATTGTTGGCCTGGCGCTGCTGTTTGCGCTGTTTGCGTGGCTGGCCTCGATGTTGATGAAGCAGGCGTGGAGCACCACGGCAGTCACCGATCGTCCTACGGTGAATATGTTGGGTGATTTCTTTGTGCAGCAGCAATTTCTCAATAATCTGGATGTCCGCACCAATACGCTCAATCTCAGTTCGCCAGCCCCAACCGTTATGGATGAGGTTTATCAAGAGTTCACAATGCAGCTGGCATCATGGGATACGCGTCGTGATTTCTGGCAGCAGACCGATTACTACAAAAGTCGTAAAAGCGGCAACGCGCACAATGATGCGGCGCTGCTCGATGACTTAATCACCAACATCCAGTTCACGGCGGCCGATCCGGCGCGCAATGTGTTAGATAACATCAAGCTGGTCGCCGAAACTGCCGGTGATGCCAATAATTTGCTACGCCAATATATTGCCTATGCCAGCGAACGTGCGGCACGCCATTTGAATGCGGAGCTAAAAGGCGCCTGGCAGGCGCGCAACATACAGTTGCAGGCGCAGGTCACGCGTCAGGAAGAAGTGGCGCAGGCGGTGTTTGAACGTCAACGTCAGCGTATTGTGCAGGCGCTGAAGGTGGCCGATGAACAGGGCATTAAAGAGAATCGGGCGCCGGCTACGGGTGAGGCGCTGCCAGACAGCGATCGCTTCTTGCTTGGCCAGCAAATGTTGCAGGCGCAGCTCGACACGTTACAGGCCAGCGGACCTGCTTATGATTTAAGCTATGATCAAAACAAGGCGATGCTGAGTACGCTGCAGGCGGGGCCGCGTCTGGACAAACAGTTCCAGACCTATCGTTATTTGCGCACGCCGGAAGAGCCGGTTTCGCGTGATAGTCCGCGTCGTCTGTTTATGATGATCATGTGGGGCGCCATTGGCGCGCTGGTCGGTGCGGGAGTGGCGCTGGTGCGACGTCCGCGTTCAACGTTACCATCGAGCCATTAAGAGAAGCCACGTGAAAGTTCTGACCGTATTTGGCACGCGTCCTGAAGCGATCAAAATGGCTCCGCTGGTGCAGGCGCTGGCGCAGGATGCTGTGTTCGAGTCACGCTTATGCGTTACTGCACAGCATCGAGAAATGCTCGATCAGGTACTGCGTCTGTTTCAGCTGCAACCTGATTATGACCTGAACATCATGCGTCCGGAGCAAGGGCTGACGGAGATTACCAGCCGCATTTTGCAGGGCATGAAAACCGTGCTGGCCGACTTTCAGCCGGATGTGGTGTTGGTGCATGGCGATACCACCACCACTTTTGCCGCCAGCCTGGCGGCGTTTTACCACCAGATTCCCGTGGGTCACGTGGAAGCCGGGCTGCGTACCGGCAACCTGATGTCGCCGTGGCCAGAAGAGGCCAACCGCACATTGACTGGCCACCTGGCGAGCTACCACTTCACCCCGACGGAAAACTCGCGGCAAAATCTGCTGCGTGAGAACCTGCCGGATGCGCGCATTTTCGTTACTGGCAATACGGTGATTGATGCGCTGCTGTGGGTACGCGATCGCGTATTGGATGATGCGGATCTCAATGCCCGCCTGGCCGCGCGCTATCCGTTCCTCGACGCCGATAAAAAGCTGATTCTGGTTACGGGCCATCGTCGCGAAAGTTTTGGCGACGGCTTCGAACGCATCTGCAGCGCGCTAGCGCAAATTGCACGCCAGCATCCGCAGGTGCAAATCGTCTATCCGGTGCACCTCAATCCCAATGTCAGCGAGCCGGTAAACCGCATTCTCAGCGGTATCGAAAATATCATTCTGATTGAGCCGCAGGAGTATTTGCCGTTTGTCTGGCTGATGAACCGTTCATGGCTGATTCTGACCGATTCCGGCGGCATTCAGGAAGAAGCGCCGTCGCTCGGCAAGCCGGTGCTGGTGATGCGCGATACCACCGAGCGGCCGGAAGCCGTGGACGCAGGCACGGTGAAACTGGTGGGCACCGATATCAGTAAGATTGTCGCGGAAGTCAGCCTGCTGTTGCAGGACGATGAAGCCTGGCAGGCAATGAGCCGTGCGCACAACCCTTATGGCGATGGCCATGCCTGCGCGCGCATCTTGCAGGCCCTAAAACAACACAGAGTATAACCATGCGTTTTGAAACCATTTCCGTTATCGGACTGGGCTATATTGGGCTGCCAACGGCGGCCGTTTTTGCCTCACGGGGAAAAAAAGTCGTTGGCGTGGATATTAATAGCCGCGCTGTCGAAACCATTAATCGCGGCGATATCCACATCGTTGAACCCGAACTGGGTGAGGTGGTGCGCGACGCGGTGCGAGACGGATACCTGCGCGCCACCACGCAGGCCGAAGCCGCCGATGCTTTTCTGATTGCCGTACCCACGCCGTTTATCGGCGATCATCAGCCCGATCTCAGCTACGTGCAGGCCGCCGCGTTGTCCATTGCGCCCGTATTAAAGGCGGGCGATCTGGTGATTCTCGAATCGACGTCGCCAGTCGGCGCAACCGAGCAGATGGCGCAATGGCTCGCGGATGCGCGTCCCGATCTGCGTTTCCCGCAGCACGGCGATGCGTGCGATGTGTTTATCGCGTACTGCCCGGAACGGGTATTGCCCGGCAAAGTGATGGTCGAACTGCTGGAAAACGATCGCGTGATTGGCGGCATGACGCCAGCCTGTTCTGCGCGCGCCAGCGAGCTGTATCGCATTTTCCTGCGTGGTGCATGCGTGGAAACCCATGCGCGTACCGCCGAGATGTGCAAACTGACGGAAAATAGCTTCCGCGATGTGAATATCGCTTTTGCTAATGAGCTGTCGCTGATCTGTGCAGAGCAAGGCATCAACGTGTGGGAACTGATTGCGCTGGCGAATCGCCATCCGCGCGTCAATATTCTGCAGCCTGGGCCGGGCGTTGGCGGGCACTGCATTGCCGTCGATCCCTGGTTTATCGTGGCGCAAAATCCAGAACAGGCGCGGCTGATTCGTACCGCGCGTGAAGTGAATGATGCGAAACCGGGCTGGGTGCTGGACCAGGTAAAACAGGCTTTGGCCGAATGCCTCACCGCCAGCGGTAAACGTGCCAGCGATATCACCATTGCCTGCTTTGGTCTGGCCTTCAAACCGAATATTGATGATTTACGCGAAAGCCCGGCGATGAGCGTTGCCCATCTGATTGCCGAATGGCACAGCGGACAAACCTGGGTGGTTGAGCCGCACGTAACGGCCATTCCGCAGCGTCTGGCGCACGAAGCCACGCTGGTCACCACCGAAGATGCGCTGCAACAGGCGGATATTCTGGTGATGCTGGTTGACCATGCGCAGTTCCGCGCGGTTGAGGCTGCACAGATTACCCAGCCGTGGATTGTTGATACCAAAGGCGTCTGGCGATGAAACAGTTTTTGGTGACCGGCGGCGCAGGATTTATCGGCTCGGCGTTGGTGCGTTTTCTGCTTGAAAACACTGAGCATCGCGTGGTGGTGGTCGATAAGCTGAGTTACGCTGGCAATCTGGCCTCGCTGGCGCCGGTGCAGCAGAACACGCGTTTCGCCTTCGAGCAGGTGGATATTTGCGATCGCGCCGAGCTGGATCGCGTGATGACGCAGTACCAGCCAGATTGCATCATGCATCTGGCGGCGGAAAGTCACGTCGATCGTTCGATTGATGGTCCGATTGCCTTCATCGAAACCAATATCGTCGGCACCTATCAACTGCTGGAAGCGGCGCGGCATTACTGGAATAACATGGTGGATGAGCGCAAAAAGGGCTTCATTCTCCATCACATCTCTACCGATGAAGTGTTTGGCGACCTGCACGGCAGCGACGATTTCTTTACCGAAACCACGCCGTATGCGCCCAGCAGCCCGTATTCGGCGACCAAGGCCAGCAGCGATCATCTGGTGCGCGCCTGGCTGCGTACCTATGGTTTGCCGGTGATCGTTACCAACTGTTCCAACAATTACGGCCCATATCATTTTCCTGAGAAGCTGATCCCGCTCACCATCATTAATGCGCTGGCAGGTAAACCACTGCCGGTATACGGCAACGGCAGCCAGATTCGTGACTGGCTCTATGTGGAAGACCACGCGCGGGCGCTTTATTGCGTAGTCAGCAGCGGCAAAGTGGGTGAAACCTATAATATCGGCGGTCATAACGAGCGACGGAATCTTGAGGTGGTGGAAACCCTGTGTGATTTGCTGGATGAACTGGCCCCACAGCAGCGTGCACCACAGCTGTCGTGCTATCGGGACTTGATTACCTTTGTGAGCGATCGTCCCGGCCACGACCAGCGTTACGCCATTGACGCCAGCAAAATTGCGCGCGAGCTGGGCTGGACGCCGCAGGAAACCTTTGAGAGCGGTATCCGCAAAACCGTGCAGTGGTACCTGGCGAACCCACAATGGTGGCAGGCGATTCTTAATGGCAGCTATCGCGGCGAGCGTCTGGGCCTGGCCACGCCGCGCTAAAACCCAATTCAGAAGGAGCAGCGATGAAAGGCATCATTTTAGCCGGAGGTTCGGGCACGCGTTTGCATCCGATTACCCGTGCCATCTCAAAGCAGCTGTTGCCGGTGTATGACAAGCCGATGATTTACTATCCACTTTCGGTGCTGATGTTGGCCGGGATCCGTGAAATCCTGATCATTACCACGCCGGAAGATCGCGCCCACTTTGAACGATTGCTGGGCGATGGCAGTGAGTTTGGCATACAGCTAGCCTATGCCGAACAACCTACCCCCGATGGCCTGGCGCAGGCGTTTATCATTGGTGAATCCTTTATCGGTGATGATCACTGTTGTCTGGTGCTGGGCGACAATCTTTATTTCGGTCAGGGCTTCAGTCCAAAACTGAAGAAAGTGGCGGCGCGCAGCAGCGGCGCCACCGTTTTCGCCTATCAGGTAATGGATCCCGAGCGTTTTGGCGTGGTGGAGTTTGATGACGACTTCAACGCGCTTTCAATTGAGGAAAAACCGCAGCAGCCGAAATCGCGCTGGGCGGTAACCGGCCTCTATTTTTACGACAATCGCGTGGTGGAGTTTGCTAAACAGGTTAAGCCTTCCGCCCGGGGTGAGTTAGAAATTACCGCGATTAACCAAATGTATCTCGATCAGGGCGAACTCTCCGTAGAGCTGCTGGGTCGTGGTTTTGCCTGGCTGGATACCGGCACGCACGATAGCCTGATTGAGGCGAGTATGTTTGTGCAGACGGTGGAAAAGCGTCAGGGTTTTAAAATCGCCTGCCTGGAAGAGATCGCATGGCGCAATGGCTGGCTAAGCGATGCCCAGTTGCTGGCTGCAGCCCAGGCGCTGACTAAAACCGGCTACGGCCAGTATTTGCTGGATGTTCACCATGCCCGTCCGCGTCAATATTAATCCCCTTCACTGGGAAAACGATTTCTTCGGCCAGAACAGCGCCCGCCTGGAGCTGGAGGGCGATCTGCCGCTGTCTGAAGCGTTAACCCAGCCCTATACGCTTTGGCAAGTTAAAGTGCCCGCAGATCGTGTTGAGGCGATCGATGCCTTGAGCGAGCAGGGCTTTCAGCTGGTTGAAGGCGAAGCCGATCTGACGATTGCTCTCAAAAATACTGAGCGGCAACCCGGCGTGCGGATCGCGCGTGAAGCACAAATCCCGGCACTGCGTGATGCGGCTGCGCAGGCATTTAGCCAGAGTCGCTTCCGTGCGCCGTGGTTTGAGCCTGCAGACAGCGGGCGTTTCTATGCGCAGTGGATTGAAAATGCCGTGCGCGGTACCTTCGACCATCAATGCCTGGTCGCTTGCGATGAACAGGGCGCATTGCAAGGTTTCGTCTCCATGCGGGAAGTGGACGGTGATATGCGTATCGGTCTGCTGGCGGTACTGCCTGGTGCGCAAGGATGTGGCGTGGGCCAGCGTTTACTGCTCGCTGCCGCTGACTGGGGCCGCGTGCGCCAGCTGGCGCATTTGCGTGTTGCTACCCAACTCAGCAATCTTACGGCGATGCGCCTTTATTTACGCAGCGGTGCGCGGCTGGAAAGCACCGCTTACTGGTTCTACAGGAAGGTCCCATGATCCCCTTTAATGCGCCGCCGATTGTCGGCAGTGAAGTTGAATATATGCAGTCGGCAATGGCCAGCGGCAAACTGTGCGGCGACGGCGGTTTTACCCGACGCTGTCAGCAGTGGATGGAGCAGCATTTTGGCAGCAAAAAAGTGCTGCTGACGCCATCCTGCACCGCGTCGCTGGAGATGGCGGCGCTGCTGATTGATATCCAGCCCGGCGACGAAGTGATCATGCCGAGCTACACCTTTGTCTCCACCGCTAACGCTTTTGTGCTGCGCGGCGCGGTCATTGTGTTTGTTGATGTACGTCCCGATACGCTCAATATCGATGAAACGTTAATTGAAGCAGCGATCACGCCGAAAACCCGCGCTATCGTGCCGGTGCATTACGCCGGTGTCGCCTGCGAGATGGATACCATCATGGCGCTGGCGGCGAAGCATAAACTGTACGTAATTGAAGATGCCGCGCAGGGCGTGATGTCGCAATACAAAGGGCGCGCGCTCGGCACTATTGGTCATATTGGTTGCTTCAGCTTCCACGAAACCAAAAATTACACCGCAGGCGGCGAAGGCGGCGCAACGCTGATCAATGAGGCGAGGCTGGTAGAGCGTGCCGAGATCATTCGTGAAAAAGGCACTAACCGCAGCCAGTTTTTCCGCGGGCAGGTGGATAAGTATACCTGGCGCGATATTGGCTCCAGCTATCTGATGGCAGATCTGCAAGCCGCTTATCTGTGGGCGCAGCTGGAAGCGGCGGAGCAGATCAATCAGCAGCGTCTGCACCTGTGGCAGTGCTACTACGATGCGTTGCAACCGCTGGCAGCAGCGGGCCGCATCGAACTACCGGTGGTGCCAAAAGATTGCCGCCACAACGCGCACATGTTCTATATCAAGCTGCGCGACAGCGACGATCGTCAGGCGCTAATCAACTGGATGAAAGAGGCGGAAATCCTCACGGTATTCCATTACATCCCGCTGCATTCAGCACCGGCGGGCGAGCGCTTTGGCCGTTTCCACGGTGCGGATGTGTTTACCACGCGTGAAAGTGAGCGCCTGTTGCGCCTGCCGCTGTTCTACAACCTGTCGGATAACAACCAGCGCACGGTGATCAGTTCGCTGCTGAGTTTCTTTGCCTGATGTCGTTAGCCAAAGCCTCAGTCTGGACCGCTTCATCCACGCTGGTAAAAATCGTGGCTGGCTTGCTGGTGGTGAAATTGCTGGCGGTGAGCTTTGGGCCGGAAGGTATTGGGCAGGCCGGTAACTTCCGCCAGCTCATTACCGTACTTGGCGTGCTGGCAGGTGCAGGTATCTTCAACGGCATTACCACGCTGGTGGCGCAGCATCAGCAACAGCCGCAGATGTTGCGTGCCGTAACGGGTACGGCATCTTCGATTGTACTCGGCTTTTCAACACTGCTGGCACTGGTGTTTTTACTGGCGGCGCAGCCGATCAGCACAGCACTGTTTGGCCATGCTGAATACGAGAACGTGGTGCGGATTGTCGCTTTTCTGCAGCTGGGTATTGCCTGGGCTAATTTGACGTTAGCGCTGTTGAAAGGTTTTCGTGATGCACGCGGTAATGCGCTGGCGCTGATCGCGGGAAGCCTGATAGGCGTGATCGGCTATGTCATGTGCTGGTGGCTGGGCGGTTATGCCGGTGCGCTGGTGGGGTTGGCGCTGGTGCCGGCGCTGGTTGTGTTTCCTGCCCTGATCATGCTGCGTCGCCATCGCGACGTATTGCCGTTGAGCTGGCTTAAGCCAACGTGGCAGCCGGATTTGGCACGCAATCTGGCAAAGTTTACGCTAATGGCGTTGATGACCTCGCTCACCTTGCCGGTGGCGTGGGTGATGATGCGAAATCTATTGGCAGAACAGCAAGGTTGGGCGCAGGTCGGTTTATGGCAGGGTGTCACCAGCATTTCCGATGCTTATCTGCAATTTATCACTGCCACCTTTAGCGTTTGGCTGCTGCCGACGCTGGCGCGGCTGGAGCACAAACCGCAAATCGCCCGGGAAATTGGCCGCGCGCTGCGCTTTGTCATGCCTGCCGTGGCCGTAGCAAGCTTCTGCGTATGGCTGCTGCGCGATGTCGCTATCTGGCTACTGTTCTCAGCGCAGTTCACCGCCATGCGTGACCTTTTTGTCTGGCAGTTGTGCGGTGACGTCTTTAAAGTGGGCGCCTATGTTTTCGGATACCTGGTGATCGCCAAAGCGTCGCTGCGCTTTTATATTCTGACCGAACTGAGTCAGTTCGCGCTGTTAACCGGTTTCTCCCGCTGGCTAATTCCACTGCACGGTAGTGCCGGAGCCGCACAGGCCTATATGGCCACCTACATACTCTATTTCGCCCTTTGCTGTGGTGCCTTCATAATTTATTGCCGGAAAAAATGACGCTATTTCACGTATTGGGATCGGATATCCCGCACCACAATCACACGGTGCTGCGCTTCTTTAATGATGTGATAAGCACGGAGATGCCTGCAGATGCGCCGCGTCAATTTATGGTGGTAACCCGCGCGCCAGAAACGCTGCAAGCCTATTCAGCACTGCACATCGAAACTTTTGCCAACAAGCGTGCGCTGGCGCAGGCCGTTATCGCGCGCGCCGCTAATCGCGCGCAGCGCTTCTTCTTCCACGGCCAGTTCAATCCCAGCATTTGGCTAGCATTACTGAGCGGCAGGCTACGTCGCCGGCAGGCATTCTGGCACGTATGGGGCGCAGATCTTTACGAAGAGGGGCGAGGCCTTAAGTATCAGCTTTTTTATCTGCTACGCCGATGGGCGCAGAGCCGCGTGTCGCAGGTATTTGCCACGCGCGGTGATTTACACCATTTCCAGCAGCGCCATCCGCGCGTACCGACCTCACTGCTCTATTTTCCAACGCGCATGCCGGACGCTGCGGTACCCGCAGCGATGGAATCCGCTGCGTTCACCATTCTGCTCGGTAATTCAGGCGATCGCAGCAATCGTCATATCGCAGGCTTAGAGGCGATTCGCGCGCAGTTTGGTGAGCAGGTCAAGGTGGTGGTACCGCTCGGTTATCCCGAGAACAATCACCGTTATATTGATGAGATTGCTGCCGCCGCACAGCGCCTGTTCCCTGCGGGGCAGGTCACCTTGCTGCGTGACAACATCGACTTTGACGTCTATCTGGGATTGCTTAGCCGCTGTCAGCTCGGCTATTTTATGTTCGAACGTCAGCAGGGGATCGGCACGCTTTGCCTGCTGATTAAGGCCAATATTCCCTTCGTGCTGAACCGTAAAAATCCGTTCTGGCGCGATTTGAGTGAGCAAGGTTTGCCGGTGCTGTTTAGCGAAGATGCGCTGGATGCTGCCAGCGTAGCCGAAGCGCAACGACAACTGGCGCAATGTGATAAATCATCGATTGCCTTTTTTGCTCCGGGCTATCTGGCAGGCTGGCGCCATGCGCTGAGCTTGAGTGAAGGGGAGAGTACATGAGCCTGATGCAGTTTTGCGGTCTGCTGGTGGTTTATCTGTTTTCGCTGGGGTTCATCCTCACCCTGACCTGGCGAGAGTTTAAACGGGTGCGTTTCAACTTCCACCTGTTCTTCACCATTCTGTTTTTGCTGACATTTTATTTTGGTTTCCCGCTAACCAGCGTGCTGGTGTTCCGCTTTAACGTCGCGGTGGTGCCGCCAGAATATCTGTTGCAGGCGCTGCTGGCTGCGACCAGTTTTTATGCCATCTATTACGTCAGCTATAAAGTGCGGCTGCGGCCAGCCAATGCACCGGTGCGGAAACCCTGGCTACAGATGAATCGGGTTGAAACCAATCTGACGTGTCTGCTGCTGGCGCTGGTAGCGATAGGTACCGTGACGGTTTTCTTTTTGCACAACGGTCTGCTGCTGTTCCGGCTCTCCGCGTACAACCAGATTTTCTCCAGTGAAGTCTCTGGCGTGGCGCTCAAACGCTTCTTCTACTTCTTCATTCCGGCGATGTTGATTCGCTACTTCCTAAAACCTACCCAGCGCCAGTGGCTGTGGTTTTTGCTGGTGTCGGTGGCATTTGGTCTGCTGACTTACGCGCTGGTGGGTGGCACGCGCGCCAATATCATTATCGCCTTCGCGTTATTCCTGTTCATCGGCATTACGCGTGGCTGGATCACCTTGTGGATGCTGGTGGGTGCGGGCGTGATGGCGATTGGCGGCATGTTCTGGCTGGCATTGCGTCGCTACAACCTTGACGTGGTCGGCGATGAGGCGTTTTACACCTTCCTCTATCTGACGCGCGATACTTTCTCTCCGTGGGAAAACCTGGCGCTATTACTGCAAAACTACGACAAAATCGATTTTCAGGGATTGGCACCCATTTGGCGTGATTTCTATGTGTTCATCCCAAGCTGGATGTGGCCTGGACGCCCGTCAATGATTCTGAACAGCGCCAACTACTTTACCTGGGAAGTGCTGAATAACCATTCAGGTTTAGCGATTTCACCCACGCTGCTTGGATCGCTGCTGGTGATGGGTGGCGTGTGGTTTATCCCGTTTGGCGCCGTTGCGGTTGGTTTGCTAATGAAAGGGTTTGATAACCTGTATCGCTATGGGCGCGATGCCAGCAACCGTTACAGTGGCGCGATTTTGCAGAGTTTTTGCTTTGGCGCGGTATTTAATATGATCGTGTTGGCGCGCGAAGGGCTGGATGCCTTCGGCTCACGCGTGGTGTTCTTTTGTCTGATTTTTGCTGCCTGTATGTGGGTGGCTAAATTGCTTTACTGGCTGTTGGCGCGCGCGGGGCTGATTCGTCCGCGCAGCGAGCCGGTTTTACACAGTCCCTCTTAACGTCTGGGCACAACGGGAAAATTCATACCATGGAAACCGATAAACCGCGCTATCGCTTGCGCGGCGTCGATCTTCACGCCTTCAATGATATGGCGAGCTTTCTGCAATTTTTGCTGCCAGATGGCAAACCGCGCAGCGGCACGCTGATTGCGATGAATGCCGAAAAGATGCTCACTCTGGAAGAGGATGCGCAATTGCGCACGCTGATTGCGGAGGCTGAATTCAAATATCCTGATGGCATCAGCGTTGTCCGCTCGCTGCGTAAGAAATATCCTCAACTACAGGTCAATCGCATCGCAGGTGCGGATCTCTGGGAAGCATTGATGGAGCAAGCGGGCCGCAACGACATTCCGGTGTTTCTGATTGGTGGCCGTCAGACGGTGCTAGAGGAAACCTGCGAGAAGCTGCGTCGGCAGTGGAATGTGAACATCGTCGGCAGCCAGAATGGTTATTTTGCGCCAGAAGATCGTGAGTCGCTGTTTGCGCGTATTGCCGCTAGCGGCGCGCAGATTGTCACGGTGGCGCAGGGTTCGCCGCGTCAGGAGCTGCTCATGCGCGATTGCCGTGCACATTGGCCACACGCGCTCTATATGGGCGTGGGCGGCACGTATGATGTGTTCACCGGGCACGTCAAACGCGCTCCCGTTTGGTGGCAAAAATCAGGCCTGGAATGGCTTTATCGTTTAATCCGTCAGCCTTCACGTTTGCGCCGCCAGTTAAAGTTGCTGAAATATCTACGCTACCATTGGCGTGGCGATCTCTGATATTGCTGGTTTTTCCAGCAAAAAGGAGAGGGTAAGCAACTAAAAGTGCAGTAATTATCGATGGAATGCACAAAGCGTAATCAAACGCGTTTTTTTTATAAAAAAGGGCTGGACAGTGTGAGGTCAAGCCCGTAGTATGCCCATCCGCAACGGCGCTACGCGCCCGTAGCTCAGCTGGATAGAGCGCTGCCCTCCGGAGGCAGAGGTCTCAGGTTCGAATCCTGTCGGGCGCGCCATTTAATTTGTGCGCAAGAGCTTCGGTGGTTGGTTAACCGCGTTATGCAGTGAATTTACGTAAGCGTAACACGCTTACGCACCAGAATTATGGTGGCTATAGCTCAGTTGGTAGAGCCCTGGATTGTGATTCCAGTTGTCGTGGGTTCGAGTCCCATTAGCCACCCCAGATTTTGCTCGGACACGCGATGGTGGCGGAATTGGTAGACGCGCTAGCTTCAGGTGTTAGTGTTCTTACGGACGTGAGGGTTCAAGTCCCTCCCTTCGCACCAGGCAAAATTACGCAGTAGCGTTAAGAAGTAAAAAATCGGCGAGTAGCGCAGCTTGGTAGCGCAACTGGTTTGGGACCAGTGGGTCGGAGGTTCGAATCCTCTCTCGCCGACCATATTCGAAAAGCCTGCTTGAAAAAGCAGGCTTTTTTCGTTTTACACATTTGCCCTTTCACTCTTCTTCCTCAACCTTGTCCGTGCGCCTATTTCTGCACATTGTCGCTATTAGGCTACATTTAACCCTCTGTTTTTATTGGATATGACATTTGCTTGCATAGCTTGTCGCTTTGCAGAGACATCTT
Organism: Candidatus Pantoea floridensis; assembly: GCF_900215435.1. Taxonomy (NCBI): domain Bacteria; kingdom Pseudomonadati; phylum Pseudomonadota; class Gammaproteobacteria; order Enterobacterales; family Erwiniaceae; genus Pantoea; species Candidatus Pantoea floridensis. Next base: position 1,703,680 of record NZ_OCMY01000001.1, on the reverse strand, counting down.
TCGGGTTGGATGCAGTAAATTCCCGACAGTGATATCAGACAGCGTCAAACCCTTATTTTTATCTTATTGAAATAAAATAACTTATTCTGGTACCTGCAACTTTGGCACGCCATGTGCAATAATATTGCTGTAGATGCTCATTCCACCTCTTATGTTTGCTAATGCTACATAAACCTGGGAATGATGCAGAGCCCCTTACGGCATCCGTTGTCCAGCCTGGCAGTCATTGCGCACGCTTTACTGCAGTAAGAAGGACATTACGTTGAGTCGGATGCCATCAGTTGTCTGAACGACCTGATCTTACACCTGCTTATGGCAGGTGTTTTTTTATCTACAATTTGCAGCAGGCAAAAAAAAGCCGGGACAAGCCCGGCGTGCACAAAAGTAACAAACGTAAAAATCAGGCGCTGGGATTAGTCTTCAGCGTAAGTAACAGACCTTCGCGGCGCATTTTTGCCGCGTCTTCCGGGCGGTGCAGACGATCGTAAACATCGGCCAGCCAGGCATAATCAAAGGCATCTGGACGCTGTGCCAGCGCCTGCTGGAAGGCTTCTGCCGCCTGCTGCCATTCACCATGACGCATCAGCATCTGGCCAAGCGTGCTGTGCAGCAGCGGTGTAGCGCCGTGCTGTTTAATCTGCTGACGCAGCGCTTTTTCCAGAGCTTGCGGATCGCCGCTTTTAATACGCGGCATTAGCAGCACCAGACGATCGTCATATTGACGCTTCAGACCTTCCAGCACGATGCTTTGCGCAGTATCGGGGTCGTCACATTCAATCAGATGTTCTGCCATTGCCACCTGCAAAGCGGTTTCCTGACGCGTTTTGCGGCTCTGGTTTTGCCACCATTTCTTCAAGCCGTCGCTGCCCTGATCGGCCATCGCCTGATTCATCAGGCCCAGCCAGGCTTGCTGCTGAAGGGCCTCGCGCTGTGCTTCATCGTTGATCTGCACTTTTTGCATCGAAGGCAGAATATCGAGCAGCGCGCTCCACGCGCCGGTACGAATATAAGCTTGCTCTGCCAGGCGTAATACTTCCGGATGGCGCGGTGCCACTTCCAGCAGACGATCTACACCATGACGCGCAGCGTGATCTTCGTTGCGCGCCAGTTGCAGACGTACGCGGGTAATTTCGACGGGAATCGTATCGTTCTCCGATAACTCTGCGGCACGTTCCAGATGCTGATTGGCGCGTACCTCATCACCACGTTGCTGTGCGGCTTCGGCAGCGAGTAAATAGTTAGCCACCGGCTGAACGGCGTGATCGGCGTTCTTCGATAACAACTTTTCGGCCTGCTTATAATCGCCTTCAGCCAGTTTCATCAGTGCACTTTGCGTGTGGCGCTGCGCGCTGCGACGTTTACGACCGGTGAACCAACCGCGTGTGCGTGCGCCGGTGCGTAGCAGGCGACGCAAAATCCATTCGACCAGCAAAATCACCAGCAGGCTGAGGATTAAAATAATCGCCAGCCCGGTTACGCTGGTTTCGATATTCCAGTTGTCGGTTTGAATCAGCACGTAGCCCTGATGGCCTGCCACCATCGGTCCAACCACGATGCCCGCCATTAGCAGCAGGAAAAGCACCAATACTTTCAGCATGCTTAGCCTCCCTGTTGATCAGCGGCAGCCGATGGTTGGGCCAGCAAATTACGCACGCGAGTTTGCATCAGTTTTTCCAACAGCGGCTGACTTTCCAGCGTATCCGGTACATCCATCGAAATGCTCTGCTGGCTCAGTTCATCCAGTTGCGTAAGGAAAGCTTTGGTCGCGGCATCATTGGTGTCATACCAGGCTCGAACCCAGGTCGATACCGCATCGATAGACTGCTTGTAAATTTCATCCTGATGACGCGGCACGGCTTGCGCCGCAATGAGCAGGCGCGAACGGATGTTTTCACGCAGATAAACGTCCTGATTCGGCGCCAGCAGCGGCTGTGCAGTGTTATCACGGCGACGGATGGTGATGAAATCATCCATAAAATTATGCCAGCTTTTCACCAGGTTCTGGCGCCACTCGTGCAGTGAACTGGAGAGCTCACCGCCGTCGGCATCCATGGGTGAATCATCGCTGTCGTTGTCGGCCAATCGCAGATTATCCACGCCGTTCGACAGCTGATTAAGCTTGAGGATGGTGCCGTCATAGTCAATCTGACTCACGGCAGAAAGTGAGCTGATATCCTGCGTCAGCGCGCGGCGCACGTTCATGACGCTGGGATCGTTCATGTCTGCCAGGCTGGTATCTGCACTTTTCAGCAATGCCGCCGCGGTGGTGACATCCTGATCGCTCCACAACTTACGACCGGCCAGCTTGACAAGGTAATCTGCCTGAGCCAGTAGCCAGGTGCGCGTGTCATTGCCGGAAATAGTGGCGACTTTATCACGCAGGGTTTCCAGCTCTTTGGCGCTGTTGTCCTGCAGGGTGCGTGTTTCCTGCAGGGCACTGCTGGCGTTATCCAGCTGTTGCGTCAGCTGCTGTTTATCGCTGCCCAGTTGCTGCTGCAAGGCGCTCAGCTGCTCACTCAGATTCTGGTTAGTTTGAGCCTGTAAATCGGCCTGGTGTTTCCCATTGAGGTAAAGTCCCGCCCCAATCGCCAGCGCAATGACAATCGCCACCGCACTCAGCACTTTGCCATCGCTTTTTTTATCGCGAGGTGGCTGAGTAGCTGGAGAGGGAGAATTGTCCGCTGGGGTGGTTTCTTCAACCATGGCGGAGGAGGCTTTTTGTTCCGTCATTATGGCTCATCCCATTGTTAAGTTCAGCGTAACGCGCGCAGCAGCGCATCGTTATCGGCACCATCGGCTACATCTATGTCCTGCCAGCCTAATTCAGCGGCTTGCGTAGCCAAACGTTCACTGACGACAACAAGCCGACAGTGCAGTAACCATTCCCGCCGGTCAATCGGCGAAAACAGCGAAAACAGTTGTTGTAACATTTCGCCGCTGGTTACCACCAGCGTTGTAATGCCTCGATCGCGCCAGCGTCGGCCTTCAGTCGCGCCGTTATAGTGCTTTTCACAGCGCTGATAACACTCGCAATATTGTACTTCCGCGCCGCGTTCAATCAGCGTTTCGGCCAGTAATTCGCGGCCCGGGCTGCCGCGCAGTATCAGCGCGCGTTTGCCTGTTACCTGCTGCAGACGATTCAGGCGCACCAGCTCCTCACTGGTCTCCCGCGCATGAGGATAGTCTACTTTCAGATTACTGACGGTATGCAAAGCCAAAGCCGTGCTGCGTCCGATAGCATAATAGCTGAGCGCAGAAGGCCATGCTGTCGCGCTATGTTGTAAAGCTGGCTGGGCGAAGGTCACCACCTGCTGCGACAGCAGAAACACCAGATCGCCCGCTTGCAGTGCGGCAAGTTGTTGCGGTAAATGAACAAGATCGCGACCCGGCGTGAATTCAATCAGCGGTAGGCTCCACGCCAGTTTCCCCAGGTTTCGCAAACGCGAGACCAGTTCACTGGCAGCCGGTTCCGGGCGGGTCACAAGGATGGTCATGCGGGAGGATGTCCCTGATAGACTTCGCGCAGAATGTCGCGGGCGCCGCCATCCAATAACTCCTCGGCCAGGGAAATGCCCATTTTTTCCGCTTGATCACGCGGTCCACGACGCTCGCCCACCACCATTTGCTTGCCATCGGGCGATCCAACTAAACCGCGCAGCCAGAGCGCGTCGTCTTCCAGCACCGCGAAGCTGCCGATAGGCACCTGACAACCACCCTCCAGCCGCGTGTTCATGGCACGTTCAGCACGCACGCACACTGAGGTCTCGTCATGATTCAACGCCTGCAGTAGCGTAATCAATTGCTCATCATCAATACGGCATTCGATGCCGACCGCGCCCTGGCCAACGGCTGGCAGAGAAATCTCTGCCGGCATGGCCTGGCGAATGCGATCTTCCAGACCCAAACGTTTTAAGCCTGCGGCTGCCAGGATGATGGCATCATATTCACCGGCATCAAGTTTTCCGAGACGCGTACCCACATTGCCACGCAGCGAGCGAATGACTAAATCGGGACGACGCGCGCTGAGTTGGCACTGGCGACGCAGGCTGGATGTGCCCACCACCGCGCCCTGAGGCAGTTCATCAACGCTGTTGTAACGATTGGAGACGAAAGCATCACGCGGATCTTCGCGCTCGCAAATGGTCACCAGACCCAAGCCTTGCGGAAAATCGACCGGCACATCCTTCATTGAATGCACGGCGAGATCGGCACGGCCGTCCAGCATTGCCAGCTCCAGCTCTTTGACAAACAGGCCTTTGCCGCCCACTTTTGCCAGGGGCGTATCAAGAATGACATCACCTTTCGTGACCATCGGCAGCAGCTCAACTTGCAACCCCGGATGGGCGGCCATCAGGCGCTGTTGGACATATTGTGCCTGCCATAAAGCAAGAGGACTTTGTCTGGTAGCAATTCTGAAAATTTTGTTTAACATGCTGTTAACCATTTTGATCGTTCATCGAATATCCTATCATTGATAGGGGAATGCTGTCAGTTTCAACGGTCTTGTTAAGGACGCGATGTCAATTGTGGCCGTATTTACGCGGTTTGAAATTGAGGTTGGAGTCTGAAAAAAGCCGGGCTAGAGTCGGAACATGCTAAACTGTTAAGTAGCGCAACTTTCTTTACGGTCAATCCTCCAGGTGTTAGATTGATCACGTTTCCAGCAATAATTTGCCCAATATCTTTATTATTAAGCGGCAGGCGTTGGAAACAGGGTGCTTAACACTGGGACAATCAGGCGAAACGTCTTGTACCTCTACATTGAGACACTGAAACAGAGACTGGATGCTATTAACCAGCTGCGCGTTGATCGTGCACTGGCTGCCATGGGACCTGCTTTCCAGCAAGTCTACAGTCTGCTGCCAACATTATTGCACTACCATCATCCGCTGATGCCGGGCTACCTCGAAGGTAGCGTTCCGCATGGCGTTTGCTTCTACACGCCCGAGGAAAATCAGCAGCAGCTGCTGCAAAATTTAGCGAGCGGCCAGCCGCTTGACCTCAGCAGCAGCGTGAAAGGCGAACGTCCAATCACCGGCATTTACTCCATGGGCAGTACCTCGTCCGTGGGGCAAAACAGCATCTCCGATCTCGACATCTGGGTATGCCATCAATCCTGGCTGGATAATGAAGAGCGCCTCAATCTGCAGCGCAAGTGTACGCTGTTGCAGAAATGGTGTGTGTCAATGGGTGTGGAAGTGAGCTTCTTCCTGATTGACGAGAACCGTTTCCGCCATAACGAAAGCGGCAGCCTCGGCGGTGAAGACTGCGGTTCCACCCAACATATTTTGCTGCTGGATGAGTTCTATCGCACCGCGGTGCGGATGGCCGGTAAACGCATCCTGTGGAACATGGTGCCGGGCGAAGAAGAACACCATTACGACGATTACGTCATGTCACTCTATTCTCAGGGCGTGCTCACGCCGAATGAGTGGCTGGATCTCGGCGGCCTTGGCACGCTGTCGGCGGAAGAGTACTTCGGTGCCAGTTTGTGGCAGCTGTATAAAAGTATCGATTCGCCGTATAAAGCGGTGCTGAAAACCCTACTGCTGGAAGCCTACAGTTGGGAATATCCCAACACGCAATTGCTTTCAATGGATATCAAACAGCGCCTGCACGATGGCGAAATTGTATGCTTCGGTCTTGATCCCTATTGCATGATGCTGGAGCGCGTAACGCGCTACCTCACCAGCGTTGATGACATGGCGCGCCTCGATTTAGTGCGTCGATGTTTCTACTTAAAAGTGTGTGAAAAGCTCTCCAGCGAAGATCATCATCATCAGCGCACGGGCTGGCGTCGCGAGATCCTTTCGCAGCTGGTGAAAGAGTGGGGCTGGGATGAAGAGAAGCTAGCGGTACTGGATAACCGCGCAGAGTGGAAAATCGAACGGGTACGCGAAGCGCACAATGAGTTGCTGGATGCGATGATGCAAAGTTATCGCAACCTGATCCGCTTTGCGCGCCGTAACAATTTAAGCGTCAGTGCCAGCCCGCAGGATATCGGCGTGCTGACGCGTAAACTGTATGCCGCATTTGAGGCGTTGCCGGGTAAGGTGACGCTGGTGAACCCCCAGATCTCGCCGGATCTCTCGGAAGAAAATCTCACCTTTATTCATGTCCCGGCGGGCCGCGCGAACCGTGCTGGATGGTATCTGTATAACCAGGCCCCCGACATGAGTTCCATCATCAGCCATCAGCCGCTGGAATATAACCGCTACCTGAACAAGCTGGTGGCGTGGGCGTGGTTCAACGGTTTACTCACCAGCAAAACGCGCCTGCATATGAAAGGCAACGATCTGTGCGATTTGCCACGTCTGCAGGAGCTGGTCAATGACGTGTCGAGCCACTTCCCGCTGCGCGTGCCGGCACCCACGCCGAAAGCACTCTATAGCCCGTGTGAAATCCGTCACCTGGCGATTATCGTCAATCTGGAACACGATCCCACCTCGGCATTCCGCAATCAGGTGGTGCATTTTGATTTCCGTAAGCTGGACGTATTCAGCTTTGGTCAGCAGCAGCAATGCCTGATTGGCAGTATCGATCTGCTGTATCGCAACTCGTGGAATGAAGTGCGCACGCTGCACTTTAGCGGCGAGCAGGCGATGATTGAAGCGCTGAAAACCATCCTCGGTAAAATGCATCAGGATGCGGCGCCGCCGGATACGGTAGAAGTGTTCTGCTACAGCCAGCATCTGCGCGGCTTAATCCGCACTCGCGTGCAGCAGCTGGTTTCAGAATGTATTGAGCTGCGTTTATCCAGCACGCGTCAGGAACCTGGCCGCTTCAAAGCGTTACGCATGGCGGGCCAAACCTGGGGCTTATTCTTTGAACGGATGAGCGTCTCCGTGCAGAAGCTGGAAAACGCCGTTGAATTCTATGGTGCGATTTCCAATAACAAGCTGCACGGTTTGTCGATCAAAGTGGAATCGAATCAGACGCCGCTGCCGCCGGTGGTAAACGGCTATGCCAGCGAGGGCATCATTCAGTTCTTCTTTGAAGACACCACAGACGATCGCGGCTTCAATATCTATATCCTCGACGAAACCAATCGCGTTGAGGTTTATCATCACTGCGAAGGCAGTAAAGAAGAGCTGGTGCGTGACGTGAGCCGTTTCTACTCCTCATCTCACGATCGCTTTACCTACGGCTCAAGCTTTATCAACTTTAACTTGCCGCAGTTCTACCAAATTGTGAACACGGGTGAGCGATTCCAGGTGATTCCGTTCCGCAGCCAAACGTTAACGCAGCTGTGCGCTACGCAGCCTGATAACGATAACGGCGATTTCCAGCCGCGTTACCAAATGCATTGATCCCGCCCGCGTTCGCGCGGTGGGATACGCTCTAACTCTGACCTGCTGCTGGAATTGCGGCTATTTCCTGTTGCTTTTACAACGTCAACTGCGATGATAAGCAACCATGGCTTAAGGACAGAAGAGCAGACAGAATGATACGAGCGATAAGTCAGCTGGGTATGGCGCTGGCACTGGTTAGCCTGGTAGGCTGTGGCCTGAAAGGACCGTTGTATTTCCCGCCAAAAGATCAACCCAACAAGCCTCATCAGCAGGTCACCGAGCAGCAGCAGAAAGCTTCTCAGGATGCTGATGTGGGTGGCCTGGTCACCAGCAAGCCTGGTTCGCAGGCAAACTAAACTCTATGAGTAATCCGGCGGAGCAGAAAATGCAGTTCTCAAAAATGCACGGTCTCGGCAACGACTTTATGGTTGTGGATGCCGTGACGCAAAACGTCTTTTTTTCGCCGGAACTGATTCGCCGCCTGGCGGACAGACATCTGGGGATCGGTTTCGATCAGCTGCTGATCGTCGAGCCACCTTACGATCCGGATCTCGATTTCCACTACCGCATTTTTAACGCCGATGGCAGCGAAGTCGCGCAGTGTGGCAACGGCGCGCGCTGTTTTGCCCGCTTTGTGCGCCTGAAAGGATTGACCAACAAAAGCGACATCCGCGTCAGTACGCAAACCGGTCGCATGGTGCTTAGCGTTACCAACGATGAGCTGGTGCGTGTGAATATGGGGCAACCTAATTTCGAACCGCAAAGCGTGCCGTTACGTGCAAATAAAGCTGAGAACCTTTATTTACAACGCGTTGCCGAACAAACCGTGATGTTTGGTGCGGTGTCGATGGGCAATCCACACTGTGTGATTCAGGTGGAAAGCGTGAAAACTGCGCAGGTAGAAACGCTGGGCCCGGAGCTGGAAAGCCATGAGCGTTTTCCCGAACGCGTTAATGTCGGCTTTATGGAAGTGATTCATCGCGAGCACATCCGTCTGCGCGTGTATGAACGCGGCGCGGGTGAAACGCAGGCGTGCGGTAGCGGCGCCTGTGCGGCGGTTGCCTGCGGCATTCAGCAAGGTATTTTGGCCGAGAATGTGCGCGTCGATCTGCCTGGCGGAACGCTGCATATCGCCTGGAAAGGGGAAGGGCAGCCGCTGTTTATGACCGGTCCCGCCACACACGTCTACGATGGGTTTATTCATCTATGAAAAATGTCGAAGAGCAGACCGAAAGCGAGGTTTTGCTGGACGATCAATCGGTAAGCGCATTTCTGCGTCACAACCCCGATTTCTTTATTCGCAATGCACGCCAGGTCGAACAGATGATGGTGCCGCATCCGGTACGCGGCAGCGTTTCGCTGGTGGAATGGCATATGGCGCGACAGCGCAACCACATCCAGCAGTTGGAAGAGGAGATCACGCTGCTGATGGAGCAGGCCACGGCCAACCATCAGCTGTTTGATCGTCTGCTGACGCTACAAGGCCATCTTGCCACGGCAGACAGCCTGCAAGAGATGCTGACGCGTTTGCATCGCTGGGCACGCGAGCTGGGCCTGGCGGGCGCACATGTACGCGTGTTCAACGACAAGTGGCACATTGGCGCACCTTCAGATTTCACCCAACTCGGGTTGTCCCGTCAGGCGTTTGAGCCGCTGCGTATTCAGCGCTTTGGCGACGATCAGCACTATCTCGGCAGTCTGAATGGTCCGGAGCTATTACTGCTGTTGCCGCAGGCCAAAGCGATTGGTTCGGTGGCGATGTCGCTGATGGGTGAGCACGGTGAGCTAGGCGTGCTGATGTTTACCAGCCGCGATAACCAGCATTATCAGGCGGGCATGGGCACGCTGCTGCTGCAGCATCTGGCGCAAATGCTGCCGGATCTGCTATCGCGCTGGATTGAACGCGCATGAGTAGCGTCAGTCCGCTGCTGCCAGCCGTGGATGACTTTCTGCGTTATCTGAAAGTTGAACGCCAGCTCAGTCCGCTGACGCAAAAGAATTACCAGCGGCAGTTGCAGGCCATTATCGACATGGCCGATGACATGAAGTTGACCAGTTGGGCGCAGCTCGAACCCGCGCAGGTGCGCACCCTGGCGGCACGCAGCCGTCGCGGCGGTTTGGGGCCTAGCAGTCTGGCATTGCGCATGTCGGCGCTGCGCAGCTTTCTCGACTGGCAAGTTCATCAGGGCATGTTGACCGCCAATCCCGCCAAAGGGATTTCCACGCCGCGTAACGCGCGCCATCTTCCGAAGAACATGGACGTTGATGAAGTAAACCAGCTGCTGGAGATCGACCTTAACGATCCGCTGGCGGTGCGCGACCGCGCGATGCTGGAAACCATGTACGGCGGCGGGTTGCGTTTGTCAGAGCTGGTGAATATTGACTGTCGCCATATGGATTTGGAAGCCGGCGAAGTGCGGGTGCTGGGTAAAGGCAGTAAAGAGCGCCGGGTGCCGATTGGTGGCACGGCGGTGACGTGGATTCAGCACTGGCTGCCGCTGCGCGCGAGCTTTGCGCCGCAGGATGATGCGCTGTTTGTCTCCAGTCGCGGCAGCCGGATCTCGACGCGCAACGTGCAGAAGCGCTTTGCCGAATGGGGCATTAAGCAGGGCGTTGCCAGCCATATTCATCCGCATAAACTGCGCCACTCTTTTGCCACGCACCTGCTGGAATCGAGCGGCGATTTGCGCGCGGTGCAGGAGCTGCTTGGCCACGCCAATCTGGCGACCACGCAAATCTACACCCATCTGGATTTCCAGCATCTGGCGACGGTTTACGATGCGGCCCATCCGCGTGCCAAACGAGGAAAGTCTTAATGAAGTTTTATCGTCCGCTCGGCCCGATCAAAGCGATCACCTTTGATCTCGACGACACGCTGTACGACAACCATCCAGTGATCCGCAAAACCACGGCCGAATCGCACGCCGCCTTGCAGGCCTACCATCCGGCGCTGCGCGAGTTTACCCAAGCGGATTATCAGGCGCTGCGTAATGAGTTGCTGGCGCGCGAGCCGGAGATTTATCACGACGTGTCTGAATGGCGTCGCCGCTCGGTGGAGCTGGCGCTGCTCAATGTGGGTTTATCTGCAACGGAAGCAACCACCGGTGCCAGCGAAGTGATGAGCGTATTCCATCACTGGCGCAGCGAAGTCGCTATGCCTGACGAGACGCATCAAACGTTGACGTGGCTGGGCGAGCGCGTACCGCTGGTGGCGATCACTAACGGCAATGCCTGTCCGGAAAAGCTCGGCATCGATCACTACTTCCAGTTCGCGCTGCGAGCCGGTCCGCACGGCCGCGCTAAGCCGTGGCAGGATATGTATCACCTCGCGGCGCAGCGTTTGAACATCGCGCCTGAGCACATTCTGCATGTGGGAGACGATCTCACCACCGATGTCGCCGGTTCGCTGCGTGCCGGCATGCAAGCCTGCTGGATTAACCTGCGCGCAGGCAATCTGATGAAAATTGATGATGCGCGTTTGCTGCCGCACGTTGAAATTGATCGGTTGGCATCTCTGACCTCGCTGCTATAATAGCTGTAAATTTATCCAGTCATATCCATCATCATTCGACTTGCCACCTTGCGGCAAGCCGAATGATTTTGGATATGTATCTCAATTCTTAAAACGGTGCTTATGGACGTTTCTGAACTGCTTGACGGCTTGAATGACAAACAGCGCGAGGCGGTCGCCGCACCGCGTAGCAACCTGCTGGTGCTGGCCGGAGCAGGCAGTGGCAAAACCCGTGTGCTGGTGCATCGCATCGCCTGGCTGCTGTCGGTAGAGAATTGCTCACCGTATTCGATTATGGCGGTGACCTTCACCAACAAAGCGGCAGCGGAGATGCGCCACCGTATCGATCAGCTGATCGGCACCAGCCAGGGCGGCATGTGGATTGGTACCTTCCACGGCCTGGCGCACCGTTTACTGCGCGCGCATCATCTTGATGCCGGTTTACCTCAGGATTTCCAGATTCTCGACAGCGACGATCAGCTGCGCCTGCTCAAACGCTTGATCAAAGCCATGAACCTTGATGAGAAACAGTGGCCTGCGCGTCAGGGCATGTGGTACATCAACGGCAAAAAAGATGAAGGTCTGCGGCCAAAACATATCGAAAGCTACGGCAATCCGGTGGAGCAAACCTGGCTGCGTATCTATCAGGCGTATCAGGAAGCCTGCGATCGCGCCGGGTTAGTGGATTTCGCCGAGCTGCTGCTGCGCGCCCACGAATTGTGGCTTAACAAGCCGCATATCCTGAACCATTACCGCGAGCGTTTCAGTAACGTGCTGGTGGATGAATTCCAGGATACCAACAATATTCAGTACGCGTGGATTCGCATGCTGGCGGGCGACACTGGCCGCGTGATCATCGTCGGCGATGACGATCAGTCGATTTACGGCTGGCGCGGTGCGCAGGTAGAGAACATCCAGCGCTTCCTGCAGGACTTCCCTGGCGCAGAAACCATCCGTCTGGAGCAGAACTATCGCTCGACCAACAACATTCTGAAAGCCGCGAACACGCTGATTGCCAATAACAATGGCCGCCTCGGCAAAGAGCTGTGGACTGACGGCAGCGACGGCGAAAAGATCTCACTCTACTGCGCATTCAACGAGTTAGACGAAGCGCGTTTCGTGGTGAATCGCATCAAGAGCTGGCATGAGAACGGCAACGCGCTGCAGGATTGCGCCATTCTCTACCGTAGCAACGCCCAATCGCGCGTGCTGGAAGAGGCGCTGCTGCAAGGCAGCATGCCGTACCGTATTTATGGCGGCATGCGCTTCTTCGAACGTCAGGAGATCAAAGACGCGCTGGCCTATCTGCGTTTGATGGCCAATCGCAATGACGATGCGGCGTTTGAACGTGTGGTGAATACGCCGGTGCGCGGCGTGGGCGATCGCACGCTGGACGTGGTGCGCCAGACCGCGCGCGAACAGCAACTGACAATGTGGCAGGCAACGCGCGAGCTGTTACAGAACAAAGCGTTAGCCGGCCGCGCCGCATCGGCGCTGCAACGCTTCTGCGAACTGGTGGATTCACTGGCCACCGAAACCGCCGAAATGCCGCTGCATGTGCAAACCGATCGGGTGATCAAAGACTCCGGTTTGTGGGTAATGTACGAGCAGGAGAAGGGCGAGAAAGGCCAGGCGCGTATCGAAAACCTTGAGGAACTGGTAACGGCCACGCGCCAGTTCAGCTATCAGGATGAAGACGAAGATTTGATGCCGCTGCAGGCGTTCTTGTCTCATGCGGCGCTGGAAGCGGGCGAAGGTCAGGCCGACAAGTGGCAGGACGCGGTGCAGCTGATGACCATGCACTCGGCGAAAGGTCTGGAGTTCAGCCAGGTGTTTATCGTCGGCATGGAAGAGGGCATGTTCCCGAGCCAGATGTCGCTGGATGAAGGCGGGCGTTTGGAAGAGGAGCGTCGTCTGGCTTACGTTGGCGTGACGCGCGCGATGGTGAAGCTCACGCTAACCTACGCGGAAAGCCGTCGCCTTTATGGTAAGGAAGTGTATCACCGCCCTTCACGTTTTATCGGCGAGCTGCCGGAGGAGTGCGTGGAAGAGGTACGTTTGCGCGCCAGCGTCAGTCGTCCAGTTAGCCATCAGCGCATGGGCACGCCGATTGCGCAAAACGATAGCGGCTTCACGCTCGGCCAGCGCGTGCGTCACGCCAAGTTTGGCGAAGGCACCATTATCAACCTCGAAGGCAGCGGTGAACACAGCCGCCTGCAGGTGGCGTTTCAGGGCCAGGGCATTAAGTGGCTGGTGGCGGCTTACGCCCGTCTGGAAACGGTGTAGCGCGGTTGCGCTACCTTGACGACTTTTTCGTCTCAGCGTAACATGCGCGCACTATTATCATGAGAGGACAATGCCTTGGACGCGCCCAGTCGATGCTGGCTCAATCACCTGTTTAACAGGAACTCCTAAGGTTACCTCTTTTAGCTGGTAGCCTTAGCGGTTATCAGCGACCTCCCTTTTTTACTCTCGTCGCATGAGTTAGCACTGATTTACCCTTGAAGCGAAAGTTTCCGTGTTCAGGCTTCGCCGTGCCCGCTATAAACAGTGGTTCACCGCCTTGTCCCATTCCAAAAAAATGGGGAGTTATTGCTATGCTGAGCGCATTTAAACTCGATCGTAATCGCCTGACGCGCATCGAGCTGGAAGAAGATAACGACAAACTCAACACGTCGGTGTGGGTCGATTTGATCGAGCCCGACGACAGCGAACGTGATCGCGTGCAGTGTGAACTCGGCCAGAGCCTGGCGACGCGTCCGGAGCTGGAAGACATCGAAGCCTCGGCGCGTTTCTTCGAAGACGAAGACGGCCTGCACATTCACTCCTTCTTCTTCTTTGAAGATGCGGAAGACCACGCGGGCAACTCCACTGTGGCATTTACCATCCGTGAAGATCGCCTCTACACGCTGCGCGAGCGCGAATTGCCAGCCTTCCGCCTTTACCGCATGCGTGCGCGTAACCAGACGCTGACCGATGGCAACGCCTATGAACTGCTGCTGGATCTGTTCGAAACCAAAATCGAGCAGCTGGCGGATGAGATCGAGAACATTTATAGCGCGCTGGAGAAACTCAGCCGCGTGATCATGGAAGGCCAGCAGGGCGAAGAGTACGATCAGGCGCTGTCACGTTTGGCAGAGCTGGAAGATATCGGCTGGAAAGTGCGTTTGTGCCTGATGGATACCCAGCGCGCACTCAACTTCCTGGTGCGCAAGGCGCGCCTGCCGAGCAACCAGCTGGAGCAGGCGCGTGAAATCCTGCGCGATATCGAATCACTGCTGCCGCATAACGAATCGCTGTTCCAGAAGGTGAACTTCCTGATGCAGGCGGCGATGGGCTTCATCAACATCGAGCAGAACCGCATCATCAAGATCTTCTCGGTGGTTTCGGTGGTGTTCCTGCCGCCAACGCTGGTGGCATCAAGCTACGGTATGAACTTTGAGTTTATGCCGGAACTGAAATGGAGCTTTGGTTATCCGGGGGCGATTACTTTAATGATCCTCGCCGGGCTGGCGCCGTATCTCTATTTCAAGCGTAAGAACTGGTTGTAACCTGCCGAATATCGCGGTCGTCATGAATGACGACCCTACAAAATCGCTCCTGAAAACGTAGGGTCGCCATTTATGGCGACCGGAAAGCGCTTAAGCGATTAACATTAGCCCATAAACTAGCGCTGTTCCCCATTTCTGCGTAACCTGTTGGTTCTGTTTTCTTTCTGATTCCACCTTATGGCGCGCTTCTCCCTGCGACTTCAGTGGACCCTTCTGCTGATTGCATCGTTAGTACTGGGGATTATTCTCCAGCTGTTCCACCTTCCTGCGGCCTTGCTGCTTGGTCCGATGATCGTCGGCACCATCATGGGATTATCCGGCGCAACGGTGCGCATCGATAAACGTTTCTTCGTGCTGGCACAGGCGGTGCTGGGCTGCATGATCGGCCAAAGCTTATCGCCGGGAATTCTCACTCCGCTCATTCAGGATTGGCCGGTGGTACTGGCGGTGCTGGTATTGACCCTGGCAGCTAGCGGGCTATCGGGTTTTCTGCTGGTGCGCTTTAGTCATTTGCCCGGACCCACCGGCGCATGGGGATCGTCGCCCGGCGGCGCCTCGGCGATGGTAGCGATGGCCGGTGATTTCGGTGCTGATGTGCGGTTAGTCGCCTTTATGCAGTATTTGCGCGTGCTGTTTGTCGCCACGGCAGCCGCGGTGGTGGCGCGTATTGGATTAGGTTCCAGTGGCGGCACCGTGGATCTGGTGTGGTTTCCCGCGCTGCAAAGCAGTTTCCTGCTAACGCTGGTGGTCATGGTGGCCGGTGCATGGCTCGGTCAGAAGCTGCGTATTCCTTCTGGGGCATTGCTGCTGCCGGCGCTGATTGGCGCGATACTGCACGGCAGCGATGTGGCCACCTTGCAGGTGCCGGAGTGGTTGCTGGCGCTGGCCTATTCGCTAATTGGCTGGAGCGTGGGATTACGCTTTACTCGCCCCATCTTCCTATTGGCGCTGCGCACGCTGCCGCAGATGCTGGTGTCGATTTTTGGTTTGATGCTGTTATGTGGCGGATTAGCCTGGATGTTGACGCGCGTGCTGCACGTCGATCTGATGACCGCATACCTGGCAACCAGCCCTGGCGGGCTGGATACCGTGGCGATTATTGCGGCGGGCACGCGGGTCGATATCGCTTTTGTGATGGCACTACAGACACTTCGTCTGTTCACCATCCTGCTTACCGGTCCGGCGCTGGCGCGTTTTATTTCACGCTACGCGCACGCGCGTACGCGCACGCGCGTACGCGCTGAAAATACCACCGCATCAACAATGAAAACGGCAAGAGCCAGCCAGATAAAGCCGAAGGTCACCATTTTGTCCGGCGTCAGGCTCTCACCGTAGAAGATCACCGCCAGCAGGAACATCAGCGTCGGGCCAAGATACTGGAAGAACCCCACGGTGGATAAACGCAGACGCGCGCAGGCTGCGGCAAACAGCATCAGCGGAATAGTGGTGATAATGCCTGCCGCGACAAGCTTGAGATTCAGGCTCATGGCGTTCGCACTGAGATGGCTGGTGGCGCTGTCAGCGAAGCCAAACAGATAAATTGCCGCCAGTGGAAACAGCCACAGCGTCTCGATCAGCATGCCGCTCTGCGCATCCACCTGAATCTTTTTGCGCACTAAACCATATAAGGCAAAACTGAACGCCAGTCCCAGACCGATAATCGGCAGCGAACCGAATTGCCACAGCTGTACCAGCACGCCGGTTGTCGCCAGCAACACCGCCAGCCACTGCAAGCGACGGAAGCGCTCACGCAGGAATAGCATGCCAAACACCACATTAATCAGCGGGTTGATAAAGTAACCAAGGCTGGCTTCCAGCATGTGCTGATTGTTTACCGCCCAGATAAACAGCAGCCAGTTGCCGCCAATGGTCACGGCGGTGAGAGCGAGCAGCAGCACTTTTTTCGGTTGCGCAAGCACGCTGCGCACCTGGGGCCAATTGCGGGTTAAAGTGATCAGTACCAGCATAAACAGCGCGGACCAAATCACGCGATGCGTCATAATTTCGGTGGCGGGGACCTCTTTTACCAGCTTGAAATAGGCCGGCGCGATGCCCCAAATAAAGTAAGCGCCAAGCGCGTAGCCAATACCCTGGCGAGTTTGTTGCGTATCCATCATCACATCCAAAAAGTGGCGATCAGCCAATCATATATGTTGCGGTAGCGGTAGCGATGTAATCGCCCTGCTGATTGTGTAATTCGACGCGCGCCACAGCGACTTTATTACCGCCGCGCAGCAGGCTGCTGGTGGCGATAAAGCGTTCGCCGCGGCCGGGACGCAGATAATCGACACGCATATCAATGGTGCCCATGCGTGACAAGCGCTGGCGCAGTTCGTCCTCGGTAATGCTGTCCTGACGCGTAAGCGCATAGCTGACACACACCAGTCCGGCGGCAACATCCAGCACTGAGGCAATGACGCCACCGTGCAGAATCTGCTGCGCCGCATTGCCCACCAGCATGGTTTTATTGGCAAAACCGAGCTCAGCGTAATCCGCTTCCAGCCGATCCAGCTCTAATCCCAGCGCCTGATTGAAAGGCATGTGATAAACAAATATTTCGCCAATCAGACGGCGCGCTTCCTGTTGTGTTAGCAACGGGGATGACATAGTTCCTGCCTTAAAATGTTAAAGAGTTGTGTATATTATGCCGCGTTCGCGCTGCTTTCCAGTTTCGGAAATCGGCACTGATCATCCGCTGGATTTGCGTGTAGAATGGCCTGCTTTTTGAACCGTCCATTGACGATCACGACACGCAGTTCCCTGGAGAATTCTATGCGTAAGCATTACGCCTTGCTGGCAGCGGCATTGATCCTTCCTGCCCTGGCGCAGGCTGAAGAAGCCACGATAAAAGAGGTTCATGATGCACCGGCAGTGAAGGGCAGCATTATCGCTAACCTGCTGGAAAAACACGATAACCCGTTCGTGCTTTATCCTTACGAAAACAATTACCTGCTTTACACCTACACCAGCGATATGAATAAAGAGGCCATCTCTTCCTATAACTGGGCCAATAAAGCGAAAAATGATGAAGTAAAATTCCAGCTCAGTCTGGCGTTTCCGCTGTGGCGCGGCATTTTAGGCGATAATTCGGTACTCGCCGCGTCCTATACTCAGCGTTCGTGGTGGCAGCTCTCTAACCGTGGCGCCTCATCACCGTTCCGTGAAACCAACTATGAGCCGCAAATTTTCCTCGGCTGGGCGACAGATTACACCTTCGCGGGCTGGACGCTACGCGATGTGGAAACGGGCCTGAACCATGAGTCGAATGGCCGCAGCGATCCGACGTCACGCAGCTGGAACCGCGTTTACGCCCGTTTAATGGCAGAGAACGGCAACTTACTTGCTGAGATCAAACCCTGGTATCGTCTGCCAGAAAGTGAAAGCAATGACGATAATCCGGATATCACTAAATACATGGGTTACTACCGCGCCAAGCTCGGTTACATGATGGGCGACAGCATCTTCAGCGTGGAAGGCAACTACAACTGGAACAGCGGCTTCGGTGGCGCAACCTTCGCCTGGAGCTACCCAATCTCTGAACACGTGCGCTTTTACACGCAGGTCTTCAGCGGTTATGGTGAATCTTTGATCGACTATAACCATCGCCAGACCCGTCTTGGCGTGGGCGTGACGCTCAACGATCTGTTCTAACCAGCAAAAATACAGGATTACCGTGGCAACATCGGCAGTGCTTAATCAGGAAATGCTGGCGCAGCAGGTATTACAAGATACCTTCGGCTACCAGCAGTTCCGTCCCGGTCAGCAAAACATCATCGAAACCGCGCTTGCAGGGCGTGATTGTCTGGTGGTGATGCCAACCGGCGGCGGCAAATCGCTGTGCTATCAGATCCCGGCGCTGGTGCGTGAAGGATTGACGCTGGTGGTTTCACCGCTGATTTCACTGATGAAAGATCAGGTTGATCAGCTGCTGGCTAACGGTGTCGCGGCGGCGTGCCTCAACTCAACGCAAACGCGTGAACAGCAGCAGCAGGTTTTTGCGGATTGCCGTACCGGCAAGCTCAAGCTGCTGTACATTGCGCCTGAGCGACTGATGATGGATAACTTCCTCGATAGCCTGCATCAGTGGAATCCGGTGATGCTGGCCGTGGATGAGGCGCACTGTATTTCACAGTGGGGCCACGATTTCCGTCCGGAATATGGTTCGATTGGCCAGCTGCGTCAGCACTTCCCAGCGTTGCCGGTGATGGCATTAACCGCCACCGCTGATGAAACCACGCGTAACGACATCGTTCATCTGCTGCAGATGGACGATCCGCTGATTCAAATCAGCAGTTTTGACCGGCCAAATATTCGCTACACGCTGGTGGAGAAATTCAAACCCACCGAGCAGCTTCTGCGTTATGTGCAGGATCAGCGCGGCAAAAGCGGCATTATTTACTGTAACAGCCGCGCCAAAGTGGAAGACACCGCCGCGCGTCTGCAAAGCCGCGGCCTGAGCGTTGGCGCGTATCACGCCGGTATTGATAGTGCGCAGCGTGCCAGCGTGCAGGAAGCGTTTCAGCGTGACGATCTGCAAATTGTGGTCGCCACCGTGGCGTTTGGTATGGGCATCAATAAACCTAACGTGCGGTTTGTGGTGCACTTCGATATCCCGCGCAATATCGAATCCTATTATCAGGAAACCGGCCGCGCCGGACGTGATGGCCTGCCTGCCGAAGCGATGATGCTCTACGATCCGGCGGATATGGCGTGGCTGCGTAAATGTCTGGAAGAGAAAGTGCCTGGGCCGCTGCAGGATATTGAACGCCACAAGCTCAACGCGATGGGTGCGTTTGCGGAAGCGCAAACCTGCCGTCGTCTGGTGCTGCTGAATTATTTTGGTGAAGGTCGCCAGCAGCAGTGCGACAACTGCGATATCTGTCTCGATCCGCCACGTCGCTACGACGGCCTGCTGGAAGCGCAAAAAGCGCTGTCGAGCATCTATCGTACCGGTCAGCGCTTTGGTATGGGCTATATTGTTGAAGTTTTGCGTGGGGCCAGCAATCAGCGTATCCGTGATAACGGCCACGATAAATTGCCGGTGTACGGTTTAGGCCGCGAGCACAGCCATGAACACTGGATCAGCGTGCTGCGCCAGTTAATCCACCTCGGGATGGTGACGCAAAACATCGCTATGCATTCGGCGCTGCAATTGACCGAGGCAGCGCGTCCGGTGCTGCGTGCGGAAGTACCGTTGATGCTGGCTGTTCCACGCATCGTCACGGTGAAAACGCGCGGCAGCAGTTCGCCGAAAGTGCACAGCGGCAATTATGATCGTCAACTGTTTGCCAAGCTACGTAAGCTGCGCAAAGCGATTGCCGATGAAGAGAACATTCCGCCTTACGTGGTATTTAACGATGCCACGCTGATTGAAATGGCAGAACAAATGCCGATTAGCGCGTCAGAAATGCTCAGCGTGAACGGCGTCGGTCATCGCAAACTGGAACGTTTTGGTAAGCCGTTCCTGGTGATGATCAAAGAACATGTTGATGAAGGTTAAAGGAAAAAAATCATGCTGATGTTATTCGCCACCGTAGCGCTGGTGCATCTGGTTGCGCTGATGAGTCCCGGCCCGGACTTCTTCTTTGTCTCGCAAACGGCGGCGAGCCGATCGCGCAAAGAAGCGATGATGGGCGTATTGGGCATCACGCTGGGGATTGTCGTGTGGGCCGGCGTGGCGCTGATGGGCCTGCATTTGATCCTGGAAAAAATGGCCTGGCTGCATGAAATCATCATGGTCGGCGGCGGGTTGTATCTGCTGTGGATGGGCTGGCAGCTGATGCGTTCAGCGCGTCAACGTCACAAGCAGCCGCAGACGGAAGCACCGGTGGTCGAATTGCCGAAAAGAGGCATGAGTTTCCTGAAAGGTTTCCTCACCAATTTGTCGAACCCGAAAGCGATTATCTACTTCGGTAGCGTGTTCTCACTGTTTGTCGGCAACGATGTGGGTGCTATGGAGCGCTGGGGCTTGTTCCTGCTGATTATCGGTGAGACGTTCGCGTGGTTTACGCTGGTGGCGGCGATTTTCGCTATGCCGTGGATGCGTGATAAGTATCAGCGGATGGCGAAGTGGGTGGATGGCATGGCGGGTGTGTTGTTTGCCGGGTTTGGTATTCACCTCATCATTTCTCGATAAAATCTCGATCCGTAGCGGCGCAATTTATTGCGCGTCTTTCAACTGCGCGCGATAAATCGCGCCGCTACGATTAAGTACAAAATTTTAAGCCATTCTGCGGGCGCTGGCTAACAGCGCGCCTACCGCCATAAATAAGCCACCAAAGGTGCGGTTCAGTAGCTTCATCTGCTGCGGTCCTTTAATCCAGCCTGCAATGCGCGTTGCCAGCGTGGCATAACCAATCATCACGATGATATCGACCACGATGGTGGTGACGCCGAGCACCAGATATTGCATCAACTGCGGCTGGTGCGGCTGAATAAACTGCGGGAACAGTGCGGCAAGAAACACGATGCTCTTCGGGTTGGTGAGATTCACCAGCACCGCACGTTTAAACAGGCGACGCCGCGGCATCGCTTTGGCTACGGCATCAAGATCGATACCGCCAGCGGAACGCCACTGCTGAATGCCCAACCACACCAGATAGGCTGCACCGGCCCACTTCAGCACTTCAAAGGCCAGCAGTGATTGCGAGAACAGCGCCCCTAATCCGGCACCGACCAGCACGATATGAATGGCCAGGCCAAGCTGCAAGCCGGTAATCGATGCCACCGCGCCGCGATAGCCATGGCTGATGCCGGTGCTCATGGTGTTAATCGCGCCGGAACCGGGTGAAAGGCTAAGGATGGTTGTGGTCAGCAGGTAGGTTAACCACCATTCAATGGTCATGTGCGACATTCCCTGAAGTTAGCGAAGTGTGACACAATACGACAGAAAATCGCGGCACGCTATGCAGCTCAGGTGCGCCATTCACGTTTTTTTCAGGGGGGACGGATGCAGCATCATAAACAGAGTTGGCTCGGGCGTGAGCGAGGCTTTGCAGCCTTTGCCACCGGTCCGCTGCTCGACTTCTGGCGTCGCCGTGAGGAGTGTGAGTTTACCGGCGTGGGTAACCTGAAAATCCGCTATGTTCGTTTCACCTCACCGCAACATCGTCGTGTCATTCTGGTCGTGCCTGGCCGCATTGAAAGCTATATCAAATACCCTGAACTGGCCTATGACCTGTTCCACTGCGGCTACGATGTGGTGATTCTCGACCATCGCGGTCAGGGACGTTCCGAACGTCTGCTGGAAGATTCACATCGTGGACATGTGGTGGAATTTAGCCACTACGTTGACGATTTGGAAACGCTCTATCTGAAAGAAATTGTCAGCAACCACTATCAACAGCGCTATGTGCTGGCGCACTCCATGGGCGGTGCGATTTTAGCGCTGTTTCTGGCGCGCCAGCCGCAGGCGTTCCATGCTGCCGTATTTTCCGCGCCGATGTTTGGCATTGTGCTGCCGCTGCCTGACTGGATGGCGCACCGTATTCTCGACTGGACGGAAAAACTCCCCGCGCTGCGCGAAGGTTATGCGCTGGGAACCGGACGCTGGCGCGCCAGTCCGTTTGGCATCAACCGCCTGACGCACAGCCGTGAGCGCTACCGGCGCAACCTGCGATTTTACGCCGACGATCCGGCGATTCGCGTCGGCGGCCCCACCTATCATTGGGTGCGTGAAGGCGTACAGGCTGGACGTAACATTTTTAGTCAGATCGAGAAAATCACCACGCCAACCCTGCTGCTGCAGGCCAGCGAAGATGATGTGGTGGATAACCGCTCACAGGATCTCTTTTGTGCGGAGATGGCCAAAGCAGGGCATCCCTGTGCCGGCAACGCGCCCTATGTCATCAAAGGCGCACGCCATGAGATCTTGTTCGAAAAAGATGCGATGCGTGCTGAAGCGCTAAATGCGGTGGTGGATTTCTTCGAACATCACGCTTAACAAATATTAATTACCGATATCAATACCCGAGGTTTACATGTATCACATCGTCGCATCCGACCTGGATGGCACGCTGCTCTCTCCGGAACACCGTTTAACTCCGTTCGCGCGCACCACGCTGCAGGAACTGGTGGCGCGTGACATCCACTTTGTTTTTGCTACCGGCCGTCACTATATCGATGTGGGACAAATGCGCGATAAGCTCGGCATTCCGGCTTACATGATCACCTCTAACGGCGCGCGCGTGCACAACGCTGATGGCGAACTGGTGTTTAGCCACAATCTCGACGCCGATATTGCCAGCGATTTGTACGGCCTGCAGTATCACGATGAGCATATTCTGACGCACGTCTATCGTGACGACGAATGGTTCATGAGTCGCCATCGTCCGGACGAACAGGACTATTTCCGCGAATCGGTATTCAACTATCAGGTTTATCAGCCGGGTATGCTGCCAACCGACGGGATCAGCAAAGTATTCTTTACCTGCGATGATCCTGAGCGTTTGGTTCCGATGGAACAGGCGATAGAAGCACGCTGGGGCGATCGCGTGAACGTCAGCTTCTCGCTGCCGACCTGTCTGGAAGTGATGGCGGGTGGCGTTTCCAAAGGCCACGCGCTGGAAGCCGTCTCCAAACAGTTGGGTTACTCGCTGAAAGAGTGCATCGCCTTTGGCGACGGCATGAATGATGTGGAGATGCTCAGCATGTCAGGTAAAGGCTGCATCATGCGTAATGCACAGCAGCGCCTGAAAGACACCTTGCCAACGCTGGAAGTGATTGGCAGCAACGCGGAAGATGCGGTGCCGCACACCTTGCGTAAGCTGTTCCTCGCCTAAAAAAACGGGCCGGTGATTGCCGGCCCGCTCTGGTTATACCAACTGTTTCTTGTGCTTATGTTCGCTCATCATGGTGAGCAGCAGCAGAATCACCGCCAGCACCGATCCGCCAATCATCACGATGAAGCCGCCATCCCAGCCGAAGTAATCTACGGTGTAGCCGACAATGGCACTCGCCGCGACCGATCCGCCAAGATAGCCAAACAGCCCGGTAAAGCCCGCCGCGGTTCCCGCCGCTTTTTTCGGAGCCAGCTCCAGCGCGTGCAAGCCAATCAACATCACCGGACCGTAAATCAGGAAGCCGATCACAATCATGCACAGCATATCGATGCCTGGATTGCCGGGCGGGTTCAGCCAGTACACCACGGTGGCAATGGTCACCAGCGTCATAAAGAACACGCCGGTGGCGCCACGGTTGCCTTTAAAGACTTTATCTGACATCCAGCCGCACAATAGCGTGCCAGGAATACCAGCATATTCATAGAAGAAGTAAGCCCAGGAGGACTTATCCAGTGTGAAGTGTTTTACTTCTTTCAGGTAGGTTGGCGACCAGTCGAGAATGCCGTAGCGCAGCAGGTAAACAAACACGTTTGCCAGCGCGATATACCACAGCAGCTTATTGGGCAAAACGTACTGCATAAAAATCTGCTTTGCCGTCAGCTCCTGCTCGTGGTTCTCGTTGTAATCAGGCGGGTAATCGTTCTTCCAGGCTTCAATCGGCGGTAGACCGCAGGACTGCGGCGTGTCGCGCATGAGCGCAAAGGCGATGAAAGCGATGATAATCGCGCAAAACGCGGGCATATACAGCGCCGCTTTCCAGTCGTTGAACCACGCCATACCCAAAAGGAACAGCAGCGGTGGAATGCCGCCGCCAACGTTATGCGCACAGTTCCATATCGACACAATGCCGCCGCGCTCCTTCTGCGACCACCAGTGCACCATGGTGCGTCCACACGGTGGCCAGCCCATGCCCTGGAACCAGCCGCACAGGAATAGCAGCACAAACATCACCATGATGCTTGATGTCGCCCACGGTACGAAGCCCATAAACAGCATTACCGCTGCAGCGAGGATCAATCCAGCGGGTAAAAACACGCGCGGATTCGAGCGGTCCGACACTGATCCCATAATGAATTTCGAGAAGCCGTAAGCGATAGAAATTCCCGACAGCGCAAATCCGAGATCGCCTCGCGAGAAACCTTGTTCAACCAGATAAGGTATCGCCAGCGCAAAGTTCTTACGCACGAGATAGTAGGCGGCATAGCCAAAAAATATTCCCAGGAAAATTTGCCAGCGCAGACGACGATAGAGCGGATCGACACGATCATCCGCCACCTGTGGCCGATGCGATGCAGGTTTGAAGATACTCAACATGAGTGTGGCCCTCCAGGGCGCGATATCGTTATGAATTCCCAGCAGGTTGGGGCAAATGCAGCAAAGGTTATAAACGGAAAGGCGATGTTTCCATTTCGCGCAAAGGATAGTGATGGTCACGTACGGTTACTGTGATATGTGACACATTTGTTACAGTTTGATGACGATGAAGAGCGATAAAAACCAGGAAATGTTGTATTTCGCGCATTTTACTGGGGTTATAAAGCGAAGCGATAACGATTAATTGGTGGTATTTTACGCTATTGTAAACCAGATAATTCAGCCCGATCGCGACAGTTTGTTTACACTAGCGCCACTGTTTATTTTGGGATCGTTACCGTGCTGTTACTGATCGTTACCACCATTCTGTGGGCTTTTTCCTTCAGTTTAATCGGGGAATATTTGGCGGGTCAGGTGGATTCCTGGTTCTCTGTGCTGATGCGTTTAGCGCTTGCCGCTATCGTCTTTTTGCCTTTCCTGCGCTGGCGCGGCTATCGTGCCTCTACCATCCTGCTGTATATGCTGGTGGGCATGCTGCAGCTCGGCATCATGTACTTGCTGAGCTTTGAAGCTTACTTGTATCTGAGCGTGACCGAGTTCCTGCTGTTTACCGTGATGACGCCGCTGTATGTCACGCTGATCTACGATTTACTCAGTCGGCGTCCGCTGCGTATCGGCTACGCCTTCAGCGCTATGCTGGCTGTGATTGGGGCGGCGATTATTCGTTATGACAAAGTGAGCGACCATTTCTGGTTTGGCTTGCTGCTGGTGCAGGCGGCGAATATCTGCTTCGCCATTGGCATGGTCGGCTACAAGCGCCTGCAGGAAACCCGCCCAATGCCGCAGCACACCGCGTTTT
Organism: Candidatus Pantoea floridensis; assembly: GCF_900215435.1. NCBI lineage: Bacteria > Pseudomonadati > Pseudomonadota > Gammaproteobacteria > Enterobacterales > Erwiniaceae > Pantoea > Candidatus Pantoea floridensis. The sequence continues at coordinate 1,678,313 of NZ_OCMY01000001.1, read as the reverse complement.
CATGGTTCTATCTCGGTGCGGTGATCATCGCCGTCATTGCCTGGAGCCTGTGGGGCAATCCCAACAAACTGCCTACAACGTCGCTGCAGTGGGGCATTCTGGTATGGTTGGGCGTTGTGGCTTCAGGTTTGGGCTACTTCATGTGGAACTACGGCGCCACGCAGGTGGATGCGGGCACCTTGGGCATTATGAACAATATGCATGTGCCAGCGGGCTTACTGGTGAATCTGGCGATCTGGCAGGAAAAACCGCACTGGCCGAGCTTTCTCGCCGGTGCCGCAGTGATCTTCGCATCACTTTATGTGCATAAACGCTGGGTGTTGGGCAGGAGTTCCAAAAGCAGCGCATAGAGTCAAAATCTCAGCGCTGTGTCGTAGGGTCGCCATTTTTGGCGACCCATTTACGCCTTCTTAACTGGCCCCGGCCGATGAATCATCGTCAAACCCTTCAGGAAATTACGCAGAATCTGGTCGCCGCACTCGCGGAAATTCTTATGATCCGGGTTACGGAAAATGGCCCCCACCTCAGCCTGCGAAATCTTGAAGTTCGCTTTCAGCAGCACATCCGGAATATCGGTGGTTTTCAGCGCAAAGGCGATACGCAGCTTCTTCATGAAAATATTATTGTTCATGCGACGCTCAATCGACGGTGCGGGCGCATCTTCACTCTTACCGCGACGGTAAAAAATCAGACCGTTGAGGAAGTAACCCATCAACACATCGGGCAGCTTGCGAAACGCGGCATCGTCATCCTTCTTCATCCACGCCTGCACATCTTCCAGCGGCACTTCACTTCCCGCTAAGGCAAAAATCTCCACCACTTTGCTATCGCTCAAATCCAGCATATAGCGCACGCTGCGCAGAACATCGTTACTCATCATGGTGAAACTCTCTTGGTCGCGGGTTGAGGCGGCGCATTATAGAGCAGGCGAGGCAGGGATAACAGCACAGGCGACATTCGCCGCCCCGCGTCATCAGGATGAGGTGGTTTGTAATGCGCCAGGACGCGCAGCATCGCGCACGAAAGGTAAGTGTTCACAGGCGTGCTGACGGGCAAAACGTACAAAGGCTTCCAGCACCGGCTGACGCTGCTCGCCTTCACGTACCGCAGCATACAGGCGACTCCACAGGCCCTCGCCCAGCGTTCTGGTCACCACCAATCCCTGATGCTCGAAATTCTCCACCACCCAATGTGGCAGCGCGGCAATGCCCATGCGCGCTGACACCATCTGAATCAGCAGCAATGTATTATCCACGCTCTTCAGCGCAGGACTCACGCCCGCCGGCTGCAGGAAATGCCGCCAGACATCCAAACGTTGACGCTGCACCGGATAAATCATCAGCACCTCTTCAGCCATATCTTCCGGAGAGATGTGATCAAGCTGCGCCAAAGGATGATCCGGCGCCATTACCAAACGCACTTCAAAATCAAACATCGGCGTGTAGAACAATCCGCTGCGCGGCAGAATATCTGAGGTTAATACCACATCCAGCTCACCCTGCTGCAGTGCGGGTTGCGGATCAAAGGTCACGCCGGATTTGAAATCCATCACCACCTGCGGCCAGCTTTGGCGGAAATTATTTAACGCGGGCGTCAGCCACTGAATACAGCTGTGGCACTCAATGGCGATACGCAACGTGGCCTGATGCGGCTCATGGCATGCCTGCAGGGCCTGCTGAATCTGCGGCAAAACCTGCTCGGCCAGCTGCAACAATATCTCTCCCTGCGGCGTAAAGCGTAGCGGCTGGCTTTTACGTACAAACAGACGAAAGCCCAGGCGCTGTTCCAGATCGCTGAACTGGTGAGATAACGCTGATTGCGTTTGATGAAGTTGGGAGGCGGCGGCGGCTAAAGAGCCGGTATTCCGTAACGCCTGCAGCGTCCGCAGGTGTTTGAGTTCGATCATGAGATTCCTTCACATCGAGATTGAACAAATTGCGCTTGAGGAACATACAGTACCCGCAGATTATAGCGGTGTAAACATCTGGACGGCTAAACATCTCAAGTAAGCGCTGCGGCCACTTTACGTTTGTCCAGCCACACCGCTCGGCGAAGGGAATTTGCCTTCGCTGGATGAACGTAAATCGGTTGTACCTAAAGAATATCTGGAGAACATCAAATGACCATTCTGAACCATACACTCGGTTTTCCTCGCGTCGGTCTGCGTCGTGAACTGAAAAAAGCACAAGAGAGCTATTGGGCAGGAAAAAGCTCACAGGAAGAGCTGCTGGCGGTAGGTCGTGAACTGCGTGCCCGTCATTGGCAACAGCAGAAAGACGCGGGCGTGAATCTGCTGCCGGTCGGTGATTTTGCCTGGTACGATCACGTACTGACCACCAGCCTGCTGCTGGGTAACGTGCCAGCGCGCCACCAGAACAAAGATGGTTCTGTTGATTTGGATACATTGTTCCGCCTGGGGCGTGGCCGCGCACCTAGCGGCGAACCGGCGGCGGCGGCCGAAATGACCAAATGGTTCAACACCAATTATCACTACATGGTGCCAGAATTCAGCCAGGGCCAGCAGTTCAAACTGACCTGGACACAGCTGCTCGATGAAGTTGATGAAGCGCTAGCGTTAGGCCACAACGTTAAACCGGTGGTGCTCGGCCCGGTTACCTATCTGTGGCTGGGTAAAGTGAAAGGCGAGCCGTTCGATCGTCTGTCACTGCTCAAAGAGATCCTGCCCGTCTACAAACAGGTATTGGCTGAACTGAAAAAACGCGGTATCGAATGGGTGCAGATCGATGAGCCTGCGCTGGCGCTGGAACTGCCGCAAGCATGGCGCGATGCGTTCAAAGCGGCTTACGACGTGCTGCAGGGCGAATGCAAACTGCTGCTAACCACTTACTTTGACAGCATCGGTCAGAACCTCGACGTAATTAAAGCGCTGCCGGTGCAAGGTCTGCACGTTGATCTGGTACACGGTAAAGATGACATCCAGCAGTTGAACCAGCAGATCCCCGCAACTTGGCTGCTGTCCGTCGGCGTGATCAACGGCCGTAACGTTTGGCGTGCGGATCTCAGCAGCTGGTTTGAACGCCTGCAGCCGCTGGTTGGCCAGCGTAAACAGCTGTGGATCGGTTCATCTTGCTCGCTGCTGCACAGCCCCATCGATTTGAGCGTGGAAACGCGTCTCGACGACGAGGTGAAAAGCTGGTTCGCCTTTGCATTGCAGAAGTGTACGGAGCTGGCGTTGCTGAGTAAGGCGCTAAATAACAACGATGCCGCCTCTCTGGTGGCGTGGAGTGCGCCGATTCGTGCTCGAGCCAACTCAACGCGCGTGCACAATGCCGCGGTTGGTGAGCGTCTGGCAAAAATTCAGGCGAAAGATGTAGAACGCACCAGCAGCTATACCGAGCGTGCCAAAGCACAGCGCAAGCGCTTCAACTTGCCTGCATGGCCGACCACCACCATCGGTTCATTCCCACAAACCACTGAAATCCGCGGTCTGCGCCTCGATTTTAAGAAAGGTAACATTGACGGCGCTAACTATCGCACCGGTATCGCCGAACACATTAAACAGGCGATTGTTGAGCAGGAACGTTTGGGCCTTGACGTGCTGGTACACGGTGAAGCAGAACGTAACGACATGGTCGAGTACTTCGGCGAAAACCTCGACGGCTTCGTATTTACACAAAATGGTTGGGTACAGAGCTATGGTTCACGCTGCGTTAAGCCGCCGATCATCATTGGCGACGTCAGCCGCCCTAAAGCGATTACCGTTGAGTGGGCAAAATACGCGCAGTCGCTGACCGACAAACCGGTTAAAGGCATGCTGACCGGCCCGGTGACCATTCTCTGCTGGTCTTTCCCGCGTGAAGATGTGACCCGTGAAACCATCGCCAAACAGATTGCACTGGCGCTGCGTGACGAAGTGGAAGATTTGGAAAAAGCCGGTATCGGTATTATTCAGATTGATGAACCCGCGCTGCGTGAAGGCCTGCCGCTGCATCAATCCGATTGGGCAGCGTACCTGGCCTGGGCGGTCGACGCCTTCCGCCTGAATGCCGCAATAGCGCAAGACAACACGCAGATTCACACCCACATGTGTTACTGCGAGTTCAACGACATCATGGATTCAATCGCAGCGTTGGACGCGGATGTCATCACTATCGAAACGTCACGTTCAGATATGGATCTGCTGGATACCTTTAAAGAGTTCGCCTATCCCAACGAAATCGGTCCCGGCGTCTACGACATTCACTCGCCTAACGTACCGAGCGTGGAGTGGATGGAAGAGCTGCTGCGTAAAGCGGCGCAGAGTATTCCGCAAGCGCGTCTGTGGGTGAACCCAGATTGTGGTTTGAAAACCCGAGGCTGGACGGAAACGCGCCAGGCTCTGGCTAACATGGTGAAAGCGGCGCAAAACCTGCGCGGTGAAAAAGCGTAATTGCGGTAAAAGTGGTTGTGTTAATACGTTGGGGCGCATGAGCGCCCCTTTTTTATTACGCGTTCGGCGCCACGCCATGCTGCGTGAACCACGCCAGCATGCGTTGCCAGCCATCTTTAGCAGAATCCGCGTGATAGCTCGCACGGTAATCGGCGTTGAAGGCGTGACCGGCATCCGGATACACCACGATCTCCGCTTTGGCATTGGCAGCATGCAGCGCCTGACGCATCTTATCAATGCTCTCCAGCGGAATGCTCTCGTCCTGACCACCGTACAATCCTAATACCGGCGCATTCAAATCCACCGCGATATCAATAGGATGCTTTTGCTGCTTCAGCGTTTTTTCACCGTCTAAGCGGCCGTACCACGCCACTGCGGCACGCACCTGCGGATTGTGTGCAGCAAACAGCCAGCTAATGCGTCCGCCCCAGCAGAAACCGGTAATGGCCAGGCGACGGATATCGCCATCATGGCGTGCTGCCCAGTTGGCCACATGATCGAGATCGGACAGTACCTGCGTATCCGGCACCTTGCTCACCAACTCTTTGAACAAGGTGGGAATGTCGTTGTAATCGTTAGGATCGCCTTCGCGGAAATAGAGCTCAGGGGCAATCGCCAGATAGCCTTCCAGCGCCAAACGGCGGCAGATATCGCGGATATGCTCATGCACCCCGAAAATCTCCTGCACCACTAAAACGACCGGCAGCGTACCCTGATACGCTTTTGGCCGAGCATAATAGGCGGGCAGATTTTCGCCCTGGCTTGGGACTGAGGTTTCACCCGCATGAATCGCGTCGCTGGCGGTAATAATGGTGCTGCTTGCGGTGGGCTGAACTGCCGGCGCAAAGCCGCCGGGCGCCGTTTTTTGTGTCATATTGTCTTCGGTTTTCATTATTCTCTCCGTGCTAGCCATTGCGCAATCACGTAACTATAGCCTGGCTGAGGTAAGCCAGACTGACGTAGGGTGCCGAGGAATTTTTCATGCATACTTCTTCTCTATTAACATTGCGCTAAGAACTTACACAGCACCGCTTGTAGCAATTCAGAATTGCACAGCGTTAATGTGTGACGATAATCACATAATATTTTTCTGATAATGTAAGTTTCATTGTTGATGGTGAAATGAATCACATAATTATGCTGCCTGCTCACGTAGAGTGGCGCGCACATCCCCCCTATTTAGCAGGAGTCTGTTATGGCCCAGTCTGACGTTTTCCACCTTGGTATTACCAAAGCTTCCCTCAAAGGCGCCACCCTTGCCATCGTTCCCGGCGATCCAGAGCGCGTGAAGAAAATTGCCGCGCTGATGGACAATCCGCAGCATCTGGCTTCACATCGGGAGTTCACCACCTATCTGGCGGAAGTGGATGGAAAACCTGTGGTGGTGTGTTCAACCGGTATCGGCGGGCCATCCACGTCGATTGCGGTAGAAGAGCTGGCGCAGCTTGGCGTGCGTACTTTCCTGCGCGTTGGCACCACCGGCGCGATTCAGCCGCATATTAATGTTGGCGATGTATTGGTCACCACCGCCTCTGTTCGCCTTGATGGTGCCAGCCTGCACTTTGCGCCGATGGAGTTCCCGGCCGTGGCCGATTTTGCCTGCACCACCGCGCTGGTCGCTGCGGCGGAAGAGTGTGGCGCGAAAACACACATTGGCATCACCGCCTCTTCAGACACCTTCTACCCTGGCCAGGAACGCTACGACACCTTCTCGGGCCGCGTCGTGAATCGCTTCCAGGGCTCGATGAATGAGTGGCAGCAAATGGGCGTTCTTAACTATGAGATGGAATCCGCTACACTGTTAACCATGTGCGCCAGTCAGGGGCTGCGTGCCGGCATGGTGGCTGGCGTCATCGTGAACCGTACGCAGAAAGAGATTCCGGATGCGGCGACCATGAAGCAGACCGAAAGTGATGCGGTGAAAATTGTTGTTGAAGCCGCGCGTCGTTTAATTTAGTGCGCCATTCAAGGGATGAATTCGAGACCAGGACCATAGGGAGCTCAATAATTGCCTGATTAGAATGCGCGCTATTTCAGTCTTACTGAGAAATTACTTATGCGCAAAATGGTTTCTGTCTCACGCCCTCATTCCCTTAATAATCCCGCTGCTGCGCAATCACGCGTTGAAGGTGCAGCAGCACGATTTCGCGCCGCCATGACGGCTGCGAACTATCCCCTTGCGCGTCAGTGTTGTGAAGAAGTGCTGCGCGTTTTGCCTCAGCATATGCAGGTGCTTAGCGACTACGCGCTAACACTGATGCGTGTGGGCGAATATAAAAAAGCGTATAAGATTTACCAGAAGGTCTATCAGGCCCCGCCGGCGCAGCGTGCACAAGCCTCGGAAACCTGGCTGGATGGCTTGACGGAAGTTTGCGGCTGGCTGGAAAAGCACGATGAAGTGGCGCGTTACGGCCTGGAGTCGCTGGAGAAATCCGATGCGACCTTCAGCAAGGGCCAGAAAGTCGCGTTACCTTCCGCCGCGCCGCCGCCGTTTCATCGCAGTAACCCCGCGGAGAATATCATCGCCTTCAGCCTGTTCGGCGATCAGCCACGCTACTGTGAAACGCTGATTAAAAACATCGAAGTGGCGCGCGAGCTTTATCCTGACTGGATCTGCCGCATTTATCTCGACGACAGCGTACCGCAGCATGTCTGGCAACGTCTGCAGCAGCCAAATAGCCAGCTGGTGGATATGTCGCAGGAAAAAATGCTCTTCCCTACGCTGTGGCGTTTTCTGGTGATGGACGATCCCAGCGTTAAACGCTTTATCGTGCGTGATGCCGATTCGCTGCTGTCAGAGCGCGAAGTCGCGGCGGTGGAAGCCTGGCTGAATTCACCGTATTGGTTCCACCATATGCGTGACTACTTTACTCACACCGAACTGCTGCTCGCGGGCATGTGGGGCGGCTGTCACGGCGTGTTCCGAAATGTTGAACAGCAGATGCGCGATTTTATCGCCCAGTATCAAGGCAGCGAACGCTTTACCGATCAGTACTTCCTTAAAGTGGCGCTGTGGCCAACGGTGCGAGACAGTTTGCTCAGTCACGATGATATTTTTCATTTCCATCAGGCACAGCCTTGGCCGACGCATCAACCGATTCGCTGGCAAACCAACAGTTTCCATGTCGGCAGTAACGCGGGCTTCTCCAGCATGGCGGGTGTCGTGGATAATGCGGAAAACGGTTGGCAGCGGGTTGAGATCACTTATGACGGAGAAAGCTGGACCTATCCGGCTAAAATACAGAACGAAACCGAATGGGTGCTGCCCATGCCGTTCTTCCTGATTGATGCGTGGAAAGCGGGCAAGCTGACCGTCAAAACGCGGTAAATATTGTCTGGACATTCATACAGTACACCTCTACCTTTTCCCTCAGCGAGACGATCCGCGGGGGAATTATGGATCAACAACTTATCATTAGCGGCGCGCTGGCACTGGCCGGCCTGGGCATTGGCTGGATCATTGCCCAGCTGCGCGCCGGTCATCAACACGCCAGCTTCACCACCGAGCGTCGCCTGTTGGAAGAGGCGCAGCAGCGTCAACAGCAGCAGCTCGAACACCTGCAGCAGCAGATCCAGCAGCGCGAACAAGAGCTGCGTCAACTGCATGGCGCGCTTAGCGGTGCGCAAGAGCGCTTACAGCAGCTTGATTACTGGCGCGGCGAAAGTGAGCAGCTCAGTCGTGAATTGCGTAATCAGCTTGAAGTGAATAGTGCCCAGGAAGCTGAACTGCGCGAAGTCACCATTCGGCTTGAAGAGACGCGTTACGGCGCCGAGGAGAAACAGCGGCTGCTGACCAATAGCGAGCAGCGCCTTAGCGCGCAGTTTGAAAACCTGGCGAATCGCATTTTCGAAAACAGTGGACGACGTGTCGATGAACAAAACCGTCAGAGTCTGAATAGCCTGATTGCTCCGCTGCGTGAACAGCTGGACGGTTTCCGCAGACAGGTGAATGACAGCTTTGGCCTGGAAGCGCGCGAACGTCATACGCTGACGCATGAAATCCGTCAGTTGCAGCAACTGAACGCACAGATGGCGCAGGAAGCGGTTAACCTCACCAAAGCGCTGAAAGGCGATAATAAAATCCAGGGCAACTGGGGCGAAGTGGTGCTCAGCCGCGTACTCGAAGCCTCAGGTCTGCGTGAAGGCCATGAATACCAAACGCAGGTGAGCGTGCAGCTGGAACAGCAGGGCAGGATGCAGCCGGATGTTATCGTCCGACTGCCGCAGGGCAAAGATGTGGTGATTGACGCCAAAATGACGTTGGTGGCCTACGAGCGCTATTTCAATGCTGACGATGAAGCCACGCGTGAGCAGGCGATTCAGGAGCACGTCAATGCCATGCGCGGCCATATTCGGCTGCTCGGCCGAAAAGATTACCAACAATTGCCCGGTTTACGCTCTCTGGATTATGTGTTGATGTTTATCCCGGTGGAGCCCGCGTTTCTGCTGGCCATCGATCGCCAGCCAGAGCTGATCAGCGAAGCGTTACAGCAGAATATTATGCTGGTGAGTCCAACGACGCTGCTGGTGGCGCTGCGTACCATTAACAATCTCTGGCGTTACGAGCATCAAAGCCGCAACGCGCAGCGTATCGCCGATCGGGCGACGCGGCTGTATGACAAGATGCGGCTGTTCGTCGATGACATGAGCGGCATTGGGCATAATCTGGATAAAGCGCAGCAAAGTTATCATCAGGCGATGAAAAAGTTGTCAGAAGGGCGCGGCAACCTGATTGCGCAAAGTGAAGCCTTCCGCTCGCTGGGTGTCGAGATCAAGCGGCCTATCAATCCACAGCTGGTGGAACAGGCGCAGCCGGAAGAGGCGGATGAAGATTGGGCTGACGATCCCGCGGTTGATGAAAACGCCACGGATCCAACAACGGATTCGCTGCGCCGCATCAACGAATAGCACGGTGGTCGCGTGCTCGTGTAGCGCGACTCTGATACACTTCGGCAAGAATTGTTTGTGGAACAGGTAAAACCGATGGCAGATGAATCACAGCAGGAAACTACCCATTTTGGCTTCCAGACCGTCGCTAAAAGCGAAAAGGCCGATAAAGTCGCGGACGTGTTTCACTCCGTCGCGGCAAAATATGACCTGATGAACGATTTGATGTCGTTTGGCATCCATCGTGTCTGGAAGCGTTTTACCATTGATAGCAGCGGCGTGCGCCGCGGTCAGCGTGTGTTAGACCTGGCGGGTGGTACCGGCGATCTGACGGCAAAATTCTCGCGTCTGGTCGGCGAAACGGGCCAGGTTGTCCTGGCTGACATCAACAGCTCCATGCTGAAGATGGGGCGCGAAAAGCTGCGTAATCTCGGCGTCTCGGGCAACGTCAGCTATGTGCAGGCTAACGCCGAAGCGCTGCCTTTCCCGGATAACTATTTCGATTGCATTACCATCTCGTTCGGTTTGCGTAACGTCACCGAAAAAGAGAAAGCGCTGGCGTCGATGTTCCGCGTGCTGAAGCCGGGCGGACGCCTGCTGGTGCTGGAATTCTCCAAGCCGCTACTGGAGCCGCTGAGCAAAGCTTACGACACCTATTCATTCCATATTCTGCCGCGTATTGGTCAGCTGGTGGCGCAAGATGCCGAGAGCTATCGTTATCTGGCGGAGTCAATACGTATGCATCCCGATCAGGAAACCCTGAAAGCGATGATGAACGATGCGGGGTTTGAAAATACCACCTACTTCAATATGACTGGCGGTATTGTCGCGCTGCATCGCGGATTTAAATTCTAATCCATCATGACTTTAACTCCTCTTATTACCGGCGGTCTTGAGACCGCCCTGAACCGTGTTCTCTACCGCGATCGCAGCCTTAAAGCCGCGCGTCAGCGTCTGGCAGGTAAAGTGTTGCTGCTGCGCCTGCAAGAGCTCGATTTTCCCTTAGTGCTGGTGTTTAGCGAATCACAGCTTGATGTGTTGAGTGATTGGCAGGACAGCGGCGACTGCGCGGTGAGCCTGCGTCTCAGCACCTTGCCGAAACTGCGCGACCGCCAGCAACTCACCGGTTTAATCCGTAGCGGTGAATTGGACGTGGAAGGTGATTTGCAGGTGGTGCAGCAGTTCTCTGCGCTGATGGATCTTGCCGAGCTTGACCCGGCAGAATATCTTGCGCCGTGGATGGGTGATATTGCTGCGCAGGGCATTAGCCAGGCCGCACGCCAGGCGTTGAAATTTGTGCAGCAGCAGGTGACCCGCCGTCAGGATTATCTTGGCCAGGCGCTAACCGAAGAGTGGCGCGTCGCGCCGGGTGCACTGGAGTTGGCATGGTTCTGCGAGGAAGTGGAAGCGATGGAACGTTCGCTCAATGCGTTTGAAACGCGTTTGGCACAGCTGGAGGCGAAATGACGCTGGGAGAAATTCGGCGCTTATACTTCATCATCAAGATCTTTCTTACTTACGGCCTTGATGAACTGATTCCCCGCATGCGCTTCACGCTGCTTTTACGCTTGTGGCGGCGCTGCATTTTCTGGATCCCTAATCAACACAAAGACGCTTCCGCTGGCGTGCGTATCCGTTTAGCGATGGAGCAGCTTGGTCCGGTGTGGATCAAATTTGGTCAGATGCTTTCCACGCGGCGCGATCTGTTCCCACCGGCGATTGCCGATGAGCTGGCAGTGTTGCAAGACCGTGTGGCGCCTTTTGATGGCGTTAAAGCGAAGCAGCAGATTGAAAAGTCGATTGGCGGACCGGTAGAAACCTGGTTTGACGATTTCGACATCAAACCGCTGGCGTCCGCCTCCATCGCGCAGGTACATACGGCAACGTTGAAATCCAATGGTCGTGACGTGGTGATCAAAGTGATTCGTCCCGATATCCTGCCGGTGATCCGAGCGGATATGCGCTTGATTTATCGTCTGGCGCGATGGGTACCGCGTTTACTGCCAGATGGGCGTCGTTTACGCCCGGTAGAAGTGGTGCGAGACTATGAAAAAACCTTGATTGATGAGCTGAATTTGCTACGTGAGGCGGCGAACGCCATCCAACTGCGGCGTAACTTCGATCAAAGCCGCATGCTGTATGTACCGGAAGTGTTTTCCGATTACTGCAGCGAATCGATGATGGTGATGGAGCGCATTTACGGTATTCCCATCTCAGATATCGCTACGCTGGAGCAGCACGGCGTCAATATGAAGCTGCTGGCAGAGCGCGGCGTGCAGGTGTTCTTCACCCAGGTATTCCGCGACAGTTTCTTCCATGCCGACATGCATCCTGGCAATATTTTCGTCAGCTATGACCACCCGGAAGATCCGCAGTACATCGGCATTGACTGTGGCATCGTTGGCTCGCTAAACAAGGAAGATAAGCGCTATCTGGCAGAGAATTTCATTGCCTTCTTTAATCGCGATTATCGCAAAGTGGCTGAGCTACACGTTGATTCCGGCTGGGTGCCGCCCGATACCAATGTGGAAGACTTCGAATTCGCCATTCGTACCGTATGTGAACCGATTTTCGAAAAGCCGCTGGCCGAGATCTCCTTCGGGCATGTGCTGCTAAACCTGTTTAATACGGCGCGTCGCTTTAATATGGAAGTGCAGCCGCAGCTGGTGCTACTGCAGAAAACGCTGCTTTATGTCGAAGGGATTGGCCGCCAGCTCTATCCTCAGCTCGATCTGTGGAAAACGGCCAAGCCGTTCCTCGAGGATTGGATCAAAGACCAGATTGGGATTCCGGCGATCCTGCGGGCGGTGAAAGAGAAGGCGCCGTACTGGGCGGAAAAATTGCCAGAACTGCCGGAACTTTTTTACGACAGCATGCGCCAGCACAAATTATTGAAGCACAGTGTCGATAAACTCGTCACCGATTTAAATGCACAGCGAACGCGCAATCATCAGGCGCGCTACCTCTTCGGTGTAGGCGCTACACTGTTATTAAGTGGCACCGCCGTGCTGTTAAGTCGACCGGACTGGGATTTCTTTCCCGCGCTATTAATGGCCGCAGGCATCGTCACCTGGCTTATCGGCTGGCGCAAGACAAACTGATTGTCTGCCTGGTGCAAATCGCGTAATGTCGCAAGCTTAAGCCCGAAATCATACGGGCTTTCTGTGCGTTACAATCAACAGTTTTTCACAGAATATTAGAGGCATATCTCATGGGCGGTATCAGTATTTGGCAATTGTTAATCATTGCCGTCATTGTTGTACTTCTGTTCGGTACCAATAAACTTCGCAACCTGGGTTCGGATTTGGGATCTTCCATTCGCGGCTTCAAAAAAGCCATGGGTGACGAAGACGATAAAAAGGATCAACCGAAAGAGCAGGACGCTGACTTCAACGCCAAAACTCTGGCAGACAAACAGCAAACCTCGGCGACTAAAGACGACGCCCGGAACGACAAGCAGGTATAACTGTGTTCGACATTGGTTTTAGTGAACTGGTATTGGTGTTCGTTATCGGGCTAATTGTGCTTGGCCCGCAGCGCTTACCGGTTGCGGTGAAAACTGTCGTTGGCTGGATCAGAGCCATTCGCTCGCTGGCGGCGAATGTACAAAATGAACTGGCGCAGGAGCTGAAACTGCAGGAGCTGCAGGACAGCCTGAAAAAGGTAGAAGAGGCGGGCCGCGGCACGCTGTCGCCGGAGCTGAAAGAGTCGATGGAAGAACTGCGGAAAACCGCTGACTCCATGAAGCGCTCCGTGCAACAGAGCATCGATCTCGAAAAAGAGGAAGATGAAGCGAACACCATTCATCAGACCCGGCCAGCAGCAGAGGCTGCCCAGCCAGTGACTTCACCGCCTGTCACGCCCGCTGCAGCGGAGCATCAAACCAGTGCACCTGCGCAGGCTCCGCAGCAGCCACATGACGTATCCCCTGTAGCGGAAACTCACTCCGTCGCCAGTGCCCCACAAAGCACCGCGAAGACTTCTCTCGTAAAAGATGAACCATAAACATGGCCGTTGAAGATACCCAACCGCTCATTAGCCATCTGATTGAGCTGCGCAAGCGTTTGTTGAACTGCATCATCGCTGTTTTAGTCATCTTTCTGTGTCTGGTCTACTTTGCGAATGATATTTACCATCTGGTAGCGTCACCGCTGATTAGCCAGATGCCTGCCGGGGCGAGCATGATCGCCACCGATGTTGCATCGCCGTTCTTTACCCCTATCAAGCTCACGATCATTGTCTCGGTATTTTTGGCCGTGCCGGTGATTCTGTATCAGGTATGGGCGTTTGTGGCGCCAGCGCTGTATCGTCACGAGCGTAAACTGGTGATGCCGCTGCTATTCTCCAGTACGCTGCTGTTCTATGTCGGCGTGGCGTTCGCTTACTTCATCGTGTTCCCGCTGGCGTTTGGCTTCTTTGCCAAAACCGCGCCGCAGGGCGTGACTATCGCGACGGATATTACTAACTACCTCGACTTCGTTATGACGATCTTCATGGCGTTTGGCGTGGCGTTTGAGGTGCCGATTGCAATTGTGCTGCTATGCTGGACGGGCATCACCTCGCCGGAAGATCTGAAAAAGAAACGTCCTTACATTTTGGTTGGCGCGTTCGTTGTTGGGATGTTGCTCACACCGCCAGACGTTTTCTCCCAAACTTTGCTCGCTATTCCGATGTACTGCCTGTTTGAAGTCGGCGTATTCTTCTCCCGTTATTATGTGGGGAAAGGGCGTCACGCTTCGGATGAGGAACACAATACCGAATCCTGATGTCCTTAATGCAGGGCACCCGCTAGCGAGCGGGAAGAGAAAGCATCTAAACCGCCCATTGGGCGGTTTTTTTATTGGGGAGAAAACATGTTTGATATCGGTGTAAACCTGACCAGCACGCAATTCGCAAAAGATCGCGAGCAGGTTGTGAAACGTGCGCGCGAAGCAGGCGTCACCGGCCTGTTAATTACTGGCACCAATGCGCTGGAGAGTCAGCAGGCACGCCAGCTAGCAGCATTACATGCTGGTTATTGCTGGTCGACAGCGGGCGTCCATCCGCATCACGCCAGCGAATGGTCGGCGGAGACGGCGAATACCTTGCGCCGCCTCGCGGAGAGCGAACAAGTCGTCGCCATCGGCGAATGTGGACTGGATTTCAATCGCAATTTCTCGGCACACGATCAGCAAGAGTATGCTTTTGATGCGCAGCTGGCGTTGGCCGCTGAGCTGCAGCTGCCCGTTTTTTTGCATTGCCGCGAAGCACACGAGCGTTTTGTTGCCGTGCTTGAGCCGTGGTTGCCAAAACTGGCGGGTGCGGTGGTGCACTGTTTTACCGGCACGCGCGATGAGCTGCAGTCTTGTCTGGCGCTGGGACTTTCTGTAGGCATTACCGGCTGGGTGTGCGACGAACGTCGCGGTATGGAACTGCGTGAACTGCTGCCGTTGATTCCGGCCGAGCGACTGTTGCTGGAAACGGATGCGCCCTATTTACTGCCGCGCGATATGCATCCAAGGCCGACTTCGCGTCGCAACGAGCCGTGCTTCCTGCCGCACATTGTGCAGCAAGTAGCAAACTGGCGCGGTGAAGAGGCAGTAGCGCTGGGCGCGCAGGTCAATCTCAACGCGCGCCAGCTGTTTAAATTGGCTTAAAGTTTACGGAACTGCTTGTTATCCACGCTGCGCATCACCTGTTTATTCAGCATGTTTAGCAGCAGCACCGAACGCGTTTCACCATCCGGCTCGGCAAAAATGGCGCGCAGCCCTTCGAAAGTGCCATCGGTGATGATCACTTCATCACCGCTCTGCGGCGTTTCTGGATCGAGTACGATCTGCGGCGTATCGGTTTGCAGCGCTTCGATCACATTATGCGATACGGTCGCCGGCATGGTGCCGAAGCGTACGAAATGGCTGACACCGCGCGTGCTGCTGATGGTGGTGGTGTGAATCGCTTCGGGATCAAACTCGATAAACAAATAGTTGGGGAACAGCGGTTCACTCACGGTAGTGCGTTTACCGCGCACAATCTTCTCCAGAGCGATCATCGGGCTAAGGCAATTCACCGCTTGCCGCTCAAGATGCTCTTTCGCGCGCAACAGTTGTCCACGTTTACAATAGAGTAAGTACCAGGATTCCATAACTGCTCCCAAATAATGGACGCTAAGAATATCAAAGCTGCTGTCAGAGTTATAGCGCATCGGCCGAGGGAAACGGCATGCTGAAAAAAATTTCACTGCGAATCTTCTGATTGATACGTCTTTGTCACTGTTTCTTGCAAGAAAATTGACGGCCGACAACCATCTGTATCAGACTCCTTCTCCATCTTACGATTGAAATGGAGTGGCTGATGGAACTGTTCCTGTTAAGTAATGGCAAAGTGGCTGACGATGCGCCGCTGTTGAGTTACGCCCACCCGCAACTGCACGCGATGATCGCCCAGCGTGGAATCACATCCGCGGTATTGGTGCCCTACGCGATTATTCGTGGCGATCATGCGCAGCGAGCCCAGGATTTATCAGATTCATTAGGTATTGAAGTGCGTACGGTGCACGAGTTTACCTCGCCCGTTGCGGCGATTGAGCAAGCTGAGCTGATTTTGGTGAGCGGTGGAAATACCTGGTTCCTCAATCAAATGCTGCATGAGCACGGCCTGATCGTCGCGATTCAACGCGCGGTGCGTGAGCGTGATGTGCCGTACATCGGCTGGAGCGCCGGATGCAACGTAGCAACGCCTTCAATCAGAACCACCAATGATATGCCAGTGCGCAGCAGTGTGGTGCTTCCGGCACTTGGTCTGTTCCCGGTGCAGATCAATCCGCATTATCTGGATGCGCACGTCAGCGGTCATATGGGCGAAACGCGCGATGAGCGCTTGGCTGAATTCTGCGCCGTTAACCCGCATGAATCGGTGATTGCGCTGCGCGAAGCCAGCTTCCTGCACGTGAGTGAAAATCGTCTGCGTTACTACAGCGCACGCGGTGAAGACTTCAAAGTGTTCCGCCACGGCGAACCGACTGCGGCATATCATGATGTGCTGGCGATACAGTCGCTGGTGCCGTTTTCCTGTCAGCCAGCCTGACGCACTTCTGACTCAGAAACCTCAACATGCTAGCGTGAAACACACCTATAATAGCGCTTCACTCTGGCCGGAAAGCTAAAGCCGCATGAAATATCAGGATTTACGAGACTTCCTCTCGCTGCTGGAACAGCGTGGCGAGTTAAAGCGCATCACTCAGGAGATCGATCCTGAACTGGAGATGACGGAAATTGCCGATCGCACCCTGCGTGCCGGCGGCCCGGCGTTACTGTTCGAGAACCCAAAAGGGTACGACATGCCAGTGCTGTGCAATCTGTTTGGTACCCCGAAGCGCGTGGCGATGGGCATGGGCCAGGAAGAGGTCAGTGCGCTGCGTGAGGTGGGTAAACTGCTGGCGTTCCTGAAAGAGCCGGAGCCGCCAAAAGGCTTCCGCGATCTCTTCGATAAAATGCCGCAGTTCAAGCAAGTATTGAATATGCCCACCAAGCGCCTGCGCAACGCGCCGTGTCAGGAAGAGATTTTTAGCGGTGATGAAGTCGATCTATCGCGTATTCCTGTGATGAAATGCTGGCCGGGCGATGCCGCGCCGCTGATCACCTGGGGATTGACCGTCACGCGCGGCCCGCACAAAGAGCGGCAAAACCTCGGTATCTATCGCCAGCAGGTGATCGGTAAGAATCGCGTGATTATGCGCTGGCTGTCGCATCGCGGCGGCGCGCTGGATTTCCAGGAGTGGTGCAAAGCGCATCCGGGTGAGCGTTTTCCGGTATCGGTAGCGCTTGGCGCCGATCCTGCCACCATTCTCGGCGCGGTCACGCCGGTGCCTGATACGCTCTCTGAATATGCCTTTGCCGGTTTGCTGCGTGGCAACAAAACAGAAGTGGTAAAGTGCATCTCGAACGAACTTGAAGTGCCTGCGAGCGCAGAAATCGTGCTGGAAGGCTATATCGAGCCAGGAGACATGGCGCCGGAAGGGCCGTACGGCGATCACACGGGATACTACAATGAAGTAGATAGTTTCCCGGTGTTTACCGTGACGCACGTAACGCAACGTCGCAACCCGATTTATCATTCAACCTACACCGGGCGTCCACCGGATGAACCGGCGGTGCTGGGCGTCGCGCTGAATGAAGTGCTGGTGCCGATTTTGATCAAACAGTTCCCGGAGATTGTGGATTTCTATCTCCCGCCAGAAGGGTGTTCTTATCGCCTTGCCGTGGTGACGATTAAAAAACAGTATGCCGGTCACGCCAAACGCGTGATGTTCGGCGTGTGGTCTTTCCTGCGCCAGTTCATGTACACCAAGTTTGTGATTGTATGTGATGACGACGTTAACGCACGTGACTGGAACGATGTGATTTGGGCGATTACCACGCGCATGGATCCGGCACGCGATACGGTGCTGGTTGAGAATACGCCGATCGACTATCTCGACTTTGCCTCACCGGTTTCCGGTTTGGGCTCGAAGATGGGACTCGATGCCACTAATAAGTGGCCGGGCGAAACCACACGCGAATGGGGCACGCCGATTGTCAAAGATCCGGCCGTTACGGCGCGTATTGACGCCATTTGGGATGAATTAGCAATCTTTGCCGAGCCGCCGCAGCGCTAAAAGCGGCAGACCAACCAGACCCGAAGAAAAAGGGAACGCATGACAACGTTAAGCTGCAAAGTAACTTCGGTTGAAGCGATTACGGATACGGTTTTCCGCGTCCGTTTGATTCCGGCCGCGGATTTTAGCTTCCGCGCCGGACAATATCTGATGGTAGTGATGGATGAGCGCGATAAGCGCCCGTTTTCTCTGGCGTCCACGCCGATGGAAAAAGACATCATTGAACTGCACATCGGCGCATCCGATCTCAACCTCTACGCGATGGCGGTGATGGATCGCATTAAAAACGATCGTCAGATTACGGTAGATATGCCGCATGGCGATGCCTGGCTGCGTGAAGAGAGCGATCGTCCAATCATTCTGATCGCCGGTGGCACTGGCTTCTCCTACGCGCGTTCTATTCTGCTGACCACGTTGGCACAAAAGCCCGATCGTGAGATTGCGATTTACTGGGGCGGTCGTGAGCTGATGCACCTGTACGATTTGGATGAGCTGAATGCGCTGGCGGTGAAGCATCCGAACCTGAAAGTGATTCCGGTGGTTGAGCAACCGGCGGACGATTGGGTAGGGCGCAGTGGTACGGTGCTGACGGCGGTGATGCAGGATTACGCTTCACTCAGCGAGCACGACATTTACATTGCCGGTCGTTTTGAGATGGCGAAGATTGCGCGGGAGCGTTTCTGCGCTGAGCGCGGCGCGCTGGAAGCACAGATGTTCGGCGATGCGTTTGCGTTTATCTGACAGACAAAAAAGCCCGCCCGAGAGGGCGGGAACACGTGCAATGGTTAACGTATTAAACCCGTTCGAATACCGTTGCGATGCCCTGGCCTAAGCCAATGCACATGGTCGCCAGACCAAATTGTGCATCGCGACGTTCCATCAGATTCAGCAGCGTGGTACTGATACGCGCACCGGAGCATCCCAGTGGATGACCGAGCGCAATCGCGCCGCCATTTAAATTCACCTTCTCATCCAACTGTTCCAGCAAGCCCATGTCCTTGATGCACGGCAGCGCCTGGGCGGCAAAGGCCTCGTTGAACTCGAACAAGTCGATATCCTGCACGCTTAAACCCGCACGCTTCAGCGCCAGCTTACTGGCGGGAACCGGTCCGTAGCCCATAATCGACGGATCGCAGCCGACGACCGCCATGCTGCGAATACGTGCGCGCTGCGTTAAGCCGAGTTCGCGCGCGCGGCTTTCGCTCATCATCAACATGGCGGCGGCGCCATCGGAGAGCGCCGATGAGCTACCTGCGGTGACGGTGCCATTCACCGGATCGAATGCCGGACGCAACGAGGCTAATCCCTCCAGGCTGGTCTCTTCGCGAATCACTTCATCGGTTTCATAACGCTTCAACACGCCATCGGCATCGTGGCCGTAGGTTGGCACGATTTCGCGCTTAAAGTCACCGCGCTGAGTGGCTGCCCATGCGCGCTGGTGTGAACGCAGGGCAAATGCGTCTTGCTGTTCGCGCGTGATGTGATGCATGCGCGCCAGCATTTCAGCAGTTAAACCCATCATGCCTGCCGCTTTTGCCACCGTGCGACCAAGGCCTGGATGGAAATCCACGCCGTGGCTCATTGGCACGTGGCCCATATGTTCTACACCACCAATCAAGCAAGCGTGCGCATCGCCCACCATGATCGCTCGGGCCGCATCGTGCAGCGCCTGCATCGACGAACCACACAGGCGGTTGACGGTGCTGGCAGGTACACGATGGGGGATCTCCGCCAGCAGCGCAGCGTTACGTGCAATGTTGAAACCTTGTTCCAGCGTCTGCTGTACGCAGCCCCAGATAATATCGTCCAGCGCGGCGGGATCGACCGACGGATTACGGCTTAGCAGCTCGCGCATTAAATGCGCCGAAAGATCTTCCGCGCGAACCTGGCGAAATGCACCGCCTTTGGAGCGGCCCATCGGCGTGCGTACCGCATCAACAATCACCACTTTTTCCATTTTTATTACCTCAGGCACTTTGCAGCGCCGCTTCGTCAATTGGTTGCACCGCGGGATACCAGCTCTGATGCTGATGGGCTTTTTGCAACAGCAGCTCCGGCAGCGCATACAGCGGGCCTAGAGCGGCATAACGCTTAGCCTGATCGACGACGTTGCTGTTGCCGAGCGTATCCATGTAGCGGAATGCGCCGCCGCGGAAAGGTGGGAAGCCGAGGCCATAAACCAGCGCCATGTCGGCTTCCGCCGGCGAGGCGATGATCTTCTCTTCAAGGCAGCGCACGACTTCATTGAGCATTGGTAGCATCATGCGGTTAGCAATCTCTTCATCGCTAAACACGCGGGTTGGCTGGCTGATGGGTGCCAACAGCGCATCCACTGCCGCATCGGCTTTCTTCTGTGCTTTGCCTTTTTTGTCCTGCTCCCAGCGGTAAAAACCCTGGCCGTTTTTCTGACCATAGCGTTTGGCTTCGAACAGCACATCAATGGCGTCGCGATAATCTTTCTGCATACGTGACGGGAAACCTTGCGCCATCACTTGCTGGGCATGGTGCGCGGTATCAATACCGACCACATCCAATAACCAGGCCGGGCCCATCGGCCAGCCGAACTGTTTTTCCATCACTTTGTCGATCTGGCGGAAATCCGCTCCGTCGCGCAGTAGCAGACTGAAAGCCGCGAAGTAGGGGAACAGCACACGGTTCACAAAGAAACCCGGGCAGTCGTTGACCACAATCGGCGTTTTGCCCATCTTGCTGGCCCAGGCCACCACTTTGCTGATGGTCGCTTCCGAGGTTTGCTCGCCGCGAATCACTTCTACCAGCGGCATCCGTGGTACCGGATTGAAGAAGTGCATGCCGCAGAAGTTTTCCGGGCGTTGCAGAGCTTTTGCCAGCTGGCTAATTGGAATGGTGGAAGTGTTAGAGGCCAGAATGGCATCTTCGCGCAGGTGCTGCTCAGTTTCCGCCAGCACTTTGGCTTTGATCTGCGGATTCTCAACAACGGCTTCCACTACCACATCGGTGCGTTCAAAACCGGCGTAATCCAGCGTCGGCTGAATGGTGGTGAGCACGCTGGCCAGTTTGGCCCCGTCAATTTTGCCGCGTTCCAACTGTTTGTTAAGCAGCTTGCTGGCTTCTGTCATGCCCAGCGTCAACGCCTGTGGATTGATATCTTTCATCATCACCGGCACGCCTTTCCATGCCGATTGATAGGCGATGCCGCCGCCCATGATGCCTGCGCCTAATACTGCTGCTTGCTGAGGAGCTCCTGCCGCGCTGCTGTGTTTCTTCGCCAAACCTTTGACGTACTGATCGTTAAGGAAAATACCAACCAGTGCGCGGGCGACATCGCTTTGCGCCAGCGGCACAAAAGCAGCGGTTTCCAGTTTCAGAGCATCGTCACGACCAAGACTGGCGGCGGCTTCAATGGTTTTCACGGCGGTAACCGGCGCCGGATAGTGTTTGCCAGCCGTTTGCATCACCATACTTTTGGCGATCGTGAAGCTCATTGCGGCTTCAATCGGACTGAGTTTCAGCGGCGCTAGCTTGGGTGCGCGACGCGCCTGCCAGTTGCCCTGCGTGATCGCGTCTTGCAATACGGTTAGCGCAGCCGCACGTAATTTGTCGCTACTGACGACTGCATCAACCAGGCCGAGCTTCAGGGCGCTGTTGCCATCCACATCTTTGCCCGCGGCGATGATTTCCATCGCGCTGTCAGCACCCAGCAGGCGCGGTAAGCGCACGCTGCCGCCAAAACCCGGCATAATGCCCAGTTTGGTTTCTGGCAGGCCGATGCGCGCAGTTGGCGTGGCAACACGGAAGTCCACCGCCAGCACGCATTCGCAGCCGCCGCCTAACGCATAGCCGTCGATAGCCGCCACGGTGGGTACGGGTAAATCTTCCAGCCGATTGAAGATGCTGTTGGCGAAAGCCAGCCACTGGCTCAGGCTCTCTTCCGGCGCATCAAACAACGACAGGAACTCTGTGATGTCGGCTCCGACGATAAACGCCGGTTTGGCTGATGACAGCAGCAGGCCGCGCAGCGCGGGTTGTTGTTCCAATACGCTCAGCGCCTCGCCTAATGAGGCGACAGTTTTGGTATCGAGTTTGTTCACCGAACCGGGCGCATCGAATACCAGCTCGGCGATGCCGTCGTCAAGCCAGTGCACTGAAAGGGTATCGCCTTGGTAGAGCATGTTCGTCTCCTGAAACCGCGAATGATGATCTGGTCATACCAGATGGATCGGAGTGTGAGTGTGATGTTAATTATTTGCAAACGAGAGTTTGATTATTTGATACGGCGATCACAGCGCGTGCAAGACGGCATCCGCAACACGGCTGTGCTACACTGCGGCCACTTTCGCGACATCGGAGACAAGTCCATGGATTCACTGAAAACCCTGTATCACGCGCACATCGATACGCTGCAGAAGCGGGCGCAACAGGTGCTGGCTCGCTTTAAGCTTGATGCCATGCTGATTCATTCCGGCGAGCTGCTGACCGTTTTTCTCGACGATCATGACTATCCGTTTAAGGTGAATCCCCAGTTTAAAGCATGGGTGCCGGTGACGCAGGTGCCAAACTGCTGGTTATGGATTGATGGCGTGAATAAACCGAAACTGTGGTTTTATTCACCGGTGGATTACTGGCACAACGTTGAGCCGCTGCCGAATAGCTTTTGGACCAACGATGTTGACGTAATCGGCTTGAAGAACGCTGATGACATTGCGCAGCTGTTGCCTGCTCAGCGCGATAACGTGGCGTATATCGGTCCGGTACCGTCTCGCGCTGCGCAGCTCGGCATTAATAGCGAGCAGGTGAATCCTAAAGGTGTGATCGACTTCCTGCATTACCATCGCAGCATCAAAACAGATTACGAACTGGCGTGTATGCGAGAGGCGCAGAAGCTGGCGGTGGCGGGCCATCGCGCAGCCAAAGAGGCATTCGAATCGGGTATGAGCGAGTTCGATATCAACATCGCCTATCTGACGGCTACCGGTCATCGCGATACCGATGTGCCTTACGGCAATATCGTCGCGCTCAATGAACATGCTGCTGTGCTGCATTACACCAAACTGGATCACCAGCCGCCCGCGAAACGCCATAGCTTTCTGATTGACGCCGGTGCGGAATATCTCGGTTATGCCGCCGATCTGACGCGCAGCTATGCGGCGCAGAGTAAATCGCGTTATGCCGATATGATCGCCGCGATGAACAAGGAAGAACTGGCGCTGATCGCCACGTTGAAAGCAGGTGTGCGCTATACCGATTATCATCTACAAATGCATCAGCGCATTGCGCGTCTGCTGCTGAAGTTTGAGCTGGTGAAAGGCCTGACCGAAGAGACGCTGGTGGCAGAAGATTTAACCGGTCCGTTTATGCCGCACGGTCTGGGACATCCGCTGGGCCTGCAGGTGCACGATGTTGCTGGCTTTATGCAGGACGACAGCGGCACGCATCTCGCTGCACCCTCACACTATCCTTACCTGCGCTGCACGCGCGTGCTGGAACCTGGCATGGTGCTGACTATTGAACCCGGCTTCTATATTATCGATTCGCTGCTGGCGAAGCTGCGCGGCGGCAAGTTCAGCCAATACTTTGACTGGGCAGCAATCGATGCATTGAAACCGTACGGCGGTATTCGTATCGAGGATAACGTGGTGGTTCACGCCAATCGTATTGAAAATATGACGCGCGATCTGCACCTTGCCTGATGGATGCTTATGACATTCCCGCTGAGGCCGTGAGTCTCAGCGAGGAAACCATTAAGAAAAGTCGCTTCATCACTTTGCTGGCGCATACTGCGGGCGTGGAAGCGGCGCGCGCGTTTGTGCAGCAGGTGAAGCAGGAACATCCCACCGCGCGGCATCACTGCTGGGCGTGGGTGGCCGGTGCGCCAGATGATTCGCAACAGTTGGGGTTCTCCGATGACGGTGAGCCGTCTGGCACCGCAGGGAAACCGATGCTGGCACAGCTGATGGGCAGCGGTGTGGGCGAGATTACCGCAGTGGTGGTGCGCTATTACGGCGGCATTATGCTTGGTACCGGTGGCCTGGTAAAAGCCTATGGCGGCGGAGTGCAGCAAGGGCTGAAGCAGCTAGTACGCCAGCGTAAAGTGCCGATGGAGTCCTTTACCCTGCACTGTGATTATGCCCAACTCAGCGACATCGAGCGCTTGCTGCAGCGTTTTGACGGCATTATCGAAGAGAGCCATTATCAGGATCGTATTGCGCTACGTTTGGCACTGCCGCATGGGCAGATTGATGGCTTTCGCCAAAACCTCTCTGATTACAGCCGGGGCGCGCTGACGCTCATCCCGCTGACAAACTAAAAGCATCTGTTTAAAGGAAACGGCTGAATGCATTTTCGTGCCATTACCCGCATTGTGGGCCTGCTGGTGATTCTGTTCTCGGTGACCATGATCTTACCGGGCCTCGTTGCTTTAATTTATCGTGACGGTGCAGGGCGCGCGTTCAGCCAAACCTTTATGATGGCGATTGTGATTGGTTCGCTGCTGTGGTGGCCGAATCGCAAACAAAAAACTGAACTCAAGCCGCGTGAAGGCTTCCTTATCGTGGTGCTGTTCTGGACCGTGCTGGGTAGCGTGGGTGCCATGCCCTTTATCTTCGCCGAACAACCGCATCTTTCGATTACCGATGCATTCTTTGAATCCTTCTCTGGACTCACGACCACCGGTGCCACCACGCTGGTGGGCCTCGATACGCTGCCAAAAGCAATTCTGTTTTATCGTCAGATGCTGCAGTGGCTCGGCGGGATGGGAATCATTGTGCTGGCGGTGGCGATTTTGCCGATTCTGGGCGTGGGGGGCATGCAGCTTTACCGGGCCGAGATGCCGGGTCCGCTAAAAGATAACAAGATGCGCCCGCGTATTGCGGAAACGGCTAAAACCCTTTGGTTAATCTATGTGTTGCTCACCGTGGCGTGCGCGGTGGCGCTGTGGCTGGCAGGCATGCCGCTGTTTGATGCCATCGGCCATAGTTTCTCAACTATCGCCATTGGTGGCTTCTCCACGCATGATGCCAGCATCGGCTACTTTAATAGCCCAACCATTAACACTATCGTCGCGGTGTTTTTGCTGATATCGGGCTGTAATTACGGCCTGCATTTCTCGCTATTAAGTGGCCGTAATCTCAAAGTTTACTGGCGCGATCCCGAATTCCGTATGTTTATTGGCGTTCAGCTGACGTTGGTGCTGATCTGTACGGTGGTGCTGTGGTTCCACAATGTCTATTCCAGCGGTTGGCAAACGCTTAATCAGGCGTTTTTCCAGGTGGTATCAATGGCGACGACCGCTGGCTTTACAACTGACAGCATCGCACGCTGGCCGCTGTTCCTGCCTGTGCTGCTACTGTGCTCGGCGTTTATCGGCGGCATGGCGGGGTCTACCGGCGGTGGTTTGAAGGTGATTCGTATACTGTTGCTGTTTAAGCAGGGGTCGCGTGAGCTGAAACGGCTGGTGCACCCGAATGCGGTTTACACCATTAAGCTGGGTAATCGTGCGCTGCCAGAACGTATCCTCGAAGCCGTTTGGGGATTCTTCTCGGCATATGCTCTGGTGTTCCTGGTGAGCATGCTGGCTATTATCGCGACTGGCGTGGATGATTTCTCTGCGTTTGCTGCGGTGGCTGCAACCTTGAATAATCTTGGGCCGGGGTTGGGTGTTGTGGCTGATAACTTCACTTCGATGAATGATGTTGCGAAGTGGATTTTGATTTTGACCATGCTGTTTGGACGCCTCGAAGTGTTCACGTTGCTGGTGCTGTTTACGCCGACTTTCTGGCGTGAATGAAAAAATAGGATTGAGTAATGAAAGCGTTGATTCTTTATTCCAGCCGAGATGGGCAAACCCGTGAGATTGCCGCGCGTATTGCACAGACGTTAGCGCCGCAGCAGCTGTGCGACGTCATCGATTTGCTGCAGGCGCAGAGGGTTGATTGGACGCAGTACGATCGCGTGCTGATTGGTGCATCGATTCGCTATGGCCATTTTAATCCTGCACTGATGAAATTTGTCACACAACATCAGTTGCAGTTGCAGCAGCGCGTGAATGGTTTCTTTAGCGTCAACCTGACAGCGCGAAAAGCAGATAAGTGCACGCCAGAAACCAATGCCTATACGCGCAAGTTCCTGGAAAAGTCGCCGTGGCAACCAGAATGCTGTGCGGTATTTGCTGGCGCGCTACGTTATCCGCGTTACCGCTGGTTTGATCGTATTATGATCCAATTGATTATGCGCATGACCGGCGGCGAAACTGATACGTCAAAAGAAGTGGACTATACCGATTGGAACAAAGTGACGCTTTTTGCCCAGGATTTTGCGCACTTACCAGGCAAATCGTTGTGAAATAGCGCGTTGTGGCGAAATTTAGGCCGGAAGATCATTTTTTTGCAATAAACCCTTGTCAGCTCCGAATAACTCCCTATAATGCGCCACCACTGAGACGGCAAAGCGGCAACGCAGGCGGCTCAGCAGGGAGTGAAGAAATTCATCCCGCCGGATGAAAGCGCTGAAAAAAGTGTTTGACTCTGAAGAGGGAAAGCGTAATATACGCCACCTCGCGACAGGCGGTTAACCCGCTGTTCGCAACGCTCTTTAACAATTTATCAGACAATCTGTGTGGGCACTCGCAGGATTGATATCAGCGTCTTTGGACGCAAAAAAATATCAAAGCCTCACGAGTGAACACATAATGAAATTCATTATGACGTTTTACAGATGAGCATCGCTGCACGTGTTGCAGCAAATCAAACTTAAATTGAAGAGTTTGATCATGGCTCAGATTGAACGCTGGCGGCAGGCCTAACACATGCAAGTCGAACGGTCGCACAGAGAGCTTGCTCTCGGGTGACGAGTGGCGGACGGGTGAGTAATGTCTGGGAAACTGCCCGATGGAGGGGGATAACTACTGGAAACGGTAGCTAATACCGCATAACGTCGCAAGACCAAAGTGGGGGACCTTCGGGCCTCACACCATCGGATGTGCCCAGATGGGATTAGCTAGTAGGTGGGGTAATGGCTCACCTAGGCGACGATCCCTAGCTGGTCTGAGAGGATGACCAGCCACACTGGAACTGAGACACGGTCCAGACTCCTACGGGAGGCAGCAGTGGGGAATATTGCACAATGGGCGCAAGCCTGATGCAGCCATGCCGCGTGTATGAAGAAGGCCTTCGGGTTGTAAAGTACTTTCAGCGGGGAGGAAGGCGGTGAGGTTAATAACCTTACCGATTGACGTTACCCGCAGAAGAAGCACCGGCTAACTCCGTGCCAGCAGCCGCGGTAATACGGAGGGTGCAAGCGTTAATCGGAATTACTGGGCGTAAAGCGCACGCAGGCGGTCTGTCAAGTCGGATGTGAAATCCCCGGGCTTAACCTGGGAACTGCATTCGAAACTGGCAGGCTAGAGTCTTGTAGAGGGGGGTAGAATTCCAGGTGTAGCGGTGAAATGCGTAGAGATCTGGAGGAATACCGGTGGCGAAGGCGGCCCCCTGGACAAAGACTGACGCTCAGGTGCGAAAGCGTGGGGAGCAAACAGGATTAGATACCCTGGTAGTCCACGCCGTAAACGATGTCGACTTGGAGGTTGTTCCCTTGAGGAGTGGCTTCCGGAGCTAACGCGTTAAGTCGACCGCCTGGGGAGTACGGCCGCAAGGTTAAAACTCAAATGAATTGACGGGGGCCCGCACAAGCGGTGGAGCATGTGGTTTAATTCGATGCAACGCGAAGAACCTTACCTACTCTTGACATCCAGCGAACTTAGCAGAGATGCTTTGGTGCCTTCGGGAACGCTGAGACAGGTGCTGCATGGCTGTCGTCAGCTCGTGTTGTGAAATGTTGGGTTAAGTCCCGCAACGAGCGCAACCCTTATCCTTTGTTGCCAGCGGGTAATGCCGGGAACTCAAAGGAGACTGCCAGTGATAAACTGGAGGAAGGTGGGGATGACGTCAAGTCATCATGGCCCTTACGAGTAGGGCTACACACGTGCTACAATGGCGCATACAAAGAGAAGCGACCTCGCGAGAGCAAGCGGACCTCATAAAGTGCGTCGTAGTCCGGATCGGAGTCTGCAACTCGACTCCGTGAAGTCGGAATCGCTAGTAATCGTAGATCAGAATGCTACGGTGAATACGTTCCCGGGCCTTGTACACACCGCCCGTCACACCATGGGAGTGGGTTGCAAAAGAAGTAGGTAGCTTAACCTTCGGGAGGGCGCTTACCACTTTGTGATTCATGACTGGGGTGAAGTCGTAACAAGGTAACCGTAGGGGAACCTGCGGTTGGATCACCTCCTTACCTGAAGATACCTTCCCGCGCAGTGCTCACACAGATTGTCTGATAGAAAAGTAATGAGCAAGACGGCTGCGAAGTCGTGACACTACCGTGTCCCCTTCGTCTAGCGGTTAGGACTCCGCCCTTTCACGGCGGCAACAGGGGTTCGAATCCCCTAGGGGACGCCACTTGCTTGGTGACAGGTGAAAGGTGTCTCCACGACGTATCTCAAAACTGACGTAACCGTCATGTTTGAGATACTGCTCTTTAACAATCCGGAACAAGCTGAAAATTGAAACGACGTGTTGGTTCATTTCTCCGTAATAAGAAATGAATAACAACATGTTCGAGTCTCTCAAATGCTTGCAGTCTGCAGCGTTGCAAAACGCCTGTGGGTTGTGAGGTTAAGCGACTAAGCGTACACGGTGGATGCCCTGGCAGTCAGAGGCGATGAAGGACGTGCTAATCTGCGTAAAGCGTCGGTAAGGTGATATGAACCGCTACAGCCGACGATGTCCGAATGGGGAAACCCGGTGCACTCAGTGCATCATCGCAACATGAATACATAGTGTTGCGAGGCGAACCCGGGGAACTGAAACATCTAAGTACCCGGAGGAAAAGAAATCAACCGAGATTCCCCCAGTAGCGGCGAGCGAACGGGGAGCAGCCCAGAACCTGAATCAGTTTGTGTATTAGTGGAAGCGTCTGGAAAGTCGCACGACACCGGGTGATAGTCCCGTACACGAAAGTGCACATTCTGTGAGTTCGAAGAGTAGGGCGGGACACGTGGTATCCTGTCTGAATATGGGGGGACCATCCTCCAAGGCTAAATACTCCTGACTGACCGATAGTGAACCAGTACCGTGAGGGAAAGGCGAAAAGAACCCCGGCGAGGGGAGTGAAACAGAACCTGAAACCGTGTACGTACAAGCAGTGGGAGCCTCATTTATGGGGTGACTGCGTACCTTTTGTATAATGGGTCAGCGACTTATATTCTGTAGCAAGGTTAACCGTATAGGGGAGCCGCAGGGAAACCGAGTCTTAACTGGGCGTTAAGTTGCAGGGTATAGACCCGAAACCCGGTGATCTAGCCATGGGCAGGTTGAAGGTTGGGTAACACTAACTGGAGGACCGAACCGACTAATGTTGAAAAATTAGCGGATGACTTGTGGCTGGGGGTGAAAGGCCAATCAAACCGGGAGATAGCTGGTTCTCCCCGAAAGCTATTTAGGTAGCGCCTCGTGAACTCATCTCCGGGGGTAGAGCACTGTTTCGGCTAGGGGGCCATCCCGGCTTACCAACCCGATGCAAACTGCGAATACCGGAGAATGTTATCACGGGAGACACACGGCGGGTGCTAACGTCCGTCGTGAAGAGGGAAACAACCCAGACCGCCAGCTAAGGTCCCAAAGTCATGGTTAAGTGGGAAACGATGTGGGAAGGCACAGACAGCCAGGATGTTGGCTTAGAAGCAGCCATCATTTAAAGAAAGCGTAATAGCTCACTGGTCGAGTCGGCCTGCGCGGAAGATGTAACGGGGCTAAACCATGCACCGAAGCTGCGGCAGCGACGCGTATACGTTGTTGGGTAGGGGAGCGTTCTGTAAGCCGTTGAAGGTGGCCTGTGAGGGTTGCTGGAGGTATCAGAAGTGCGAATGCTGACATAAGTAACGATAAAGCGGGTGAAAAGCCCGCTCGCCGGAAGACCAAGGGTTCCTGTTCAACGTTAATCGGAGCAGGGTGAGTCGACCCCTAAGGCGAGGCTGAAAAGCGTAGTCGATGGGAAGCAGGTTAATATTCCTGCACTTGGTGTTACTGCGAAGGGGGGACGGAGAAGGCTAGGTTATCCGGGCGACGGTTGTCCCGGTTTAAGCGTGTAGGCTGACACCTTTGGTAAATCCGGGGTGTCTTAAGGCTGAGGCGTGACGACGAGCCACCACGGTGGTGAAGTAACTGATGCCCTGCTTCCAGGAAAAGCCTCTAAGCTCCAGGTAACACGAAATCGTACCCCAAACCGACACAGGTGGTCAGGTAGAGAATACCAAGGCGCTTGAGAGAACTCGGGTGAAGGAACTAGGCAAAATGGTGCCGTAACTTCGGGAGAAGGCACGCTGGCGCGTAGGTGAAGGGACTTGCTCCCGGAGCTGAAGCCAGTCGAAGATACCAGCTGGCTGCAACTGTTTATTAAAAACACAGCACTGTGCAAACACGAAAGTGGACGTATACGGTGTGACGCCTGCCCGGTGCCGGAAGGTTAATTGATGGGGTTATCCGTAAGGAGAAGCTCTTGATCGAAGCCCCGGTAAACGGCGGCCGTAACTATAACGGTCCTAAGGTAGCGAAATTCCTTGTCGGGTAAGTTCCGACCTGCACGAATGGCGTAATGATGGCCAGGCTGTCTCCACCCGAGACTCAGTGAAATTGAAATCGCTGTGAAGATGCAGTGTACCCGCGGCAAGACGGAAAGACCCCGTGAACCTTTACTATAGCTTGACACTGAACATTGAGCCTTGATGTGTAGGATAGGTGGGAGGCTTTGAAGCGTGGACGCCAGTCTGCGTGGAGCCAACCTTGAAATACCACCCTTTAATGTTTGATGTTCTAACGTAGGCCCGTAATCCGGGCTGCGGACAGTGTCTGGTGGGTAGTTTGACTGGGGCGGTCTCCTCCCAAAGAGTAACGGAGGAGCACGAAGGTTGGCTAATCCTGGTCGGACATCAGGAGGTTAGTGCAATGACATAAGCCAGCTTGACTGCGAGAGTGACGGCTCGAGCAGGTGCGAAAGCAGGTCATAGTGATCCGGTGGTTCTGAATGGAAGGGCCATCGCTCAACGGATAAAAGGTACTCCGGGGATAACAGGCTGATACCGCCCAAGAGTTCATATCGACGGCGGTGTTTGGCACCTCGATGTCGGCTCATCACATCCTGGGGCTGAAGTAGGTCCCAAGGGTACGGCTGTTCGCCGTTTAAAGTGGTACGCGAGCTGGGTTTAGAACGTCGTGAGACAGTTCGGTCCCTATCTGCCGTGGGCGCTGGAGAATTGAGGGGGGTTGCTCCTAGTACGAGAGGACCGGAGTGAACGCACCACTGGTGTTCGGGTTGTCATGCCAATGGCACTGCCCGGTAGCTAAGTGCGGAAAAGATAAGTGCTGAAAGCATCTAAGCACGAAACTTGCCCCGAGATGAGTTCTCCCTGACTCCTTGAGAGTCCTGAAGGGACGTTGAAGACTACGACGTTGATAGGCCGGGTGTGTAAGCGCAGCGATGCGTTGAGCTAACCGGTACTAATGACCCGTGAGGCTTAACCTTACAACGCCAGAGGCGTTTTGGTGAGAGAGACCAGAGATTTTCAGCTTGTTTATGGATTGGTTTGCGGTGCCTGACAGGGCTTCGTGAACGAAACAGAATTTGCCTGGCGGCTTTAGCGCGGTGGTCCCACCTGACCCCATGCCGAACTCAGAAGTGAAACGCCGTAGCGCCGATGGTAGTGTGGGGCCTCCCCATGCGAGAGTAGGGAACTGCCAGGCATCAATTAGGTGAAGAAGCCCCGAACGGAAGTTCGGGGCTTTTTTACGTCTGTAGATGTTACTTTCCCAACGGAAACTAAGAAAACATCAACCTCGGAACATATCGATCAGGTAAACTACGGCCAGATAAACCAGTTAAGGCCGTGAAATGTCCAGCCCCTATACATCCCTACAAGCTTTCAACACCCTAGATCTTGCAATCAGCGCACAAACGCTGATCGTCGCCGATAATTCTGATGCCATAAGCTTAGCCTGGAAAAATAGCCAGCATTCCAACTTGCCCTTTATTGTATTGGGTGAAGGAAGCAACGTACTCTTTCTAGAGGATTTTAGCGGTACTGTTGTGATTAACGCTATCAAAGGTATTGCTATTGAAGAGCAGGATGAAGCATGGCATTTGCATGTCGGCGCCGGTGAAAACTGGCATAGTTTAGTTGAGCAGACGTTAAAGAAAGGGATTACCGGTTTAGAAAACCTGGCGCTGATCCCTGGTATGGCGGGGTCAGCACCCATTCAAAATATTGGCGCTTATGGCGTCGAATTTAAGGATATCTGCCACTATGTAGAAGCCTTGCATTTACCGACGCAGAAAATTATCCGTTTGTACCGTGAGGAGTGCCAGTTTGGTTACCGTGACAGCATTTTCAAGCATGAGATGAAGAGTGACTATGTCATTGTTGCAGTTGGATTACGACTGCTAAAACAGTGGCAGCCAGTTCTGAGCTATGGCGATCTGGTAAAGCTGAATCCAGCAACCGCCTGTGCCTGGGATGTATTTAATGCTGTTTGCCATATGCGACAAAGCAAACTGCCTGACCCACATATCACAGGCAATGTCGGTAGTTTCTTCAAGAACCCCCTCATTTCGGACGAGCAGGCGGCGGCATTAATTAAAGAGTGGCCAACTATCCCATATTATCCACAAGCCAGTGGTGACGTAAAATTAGCCGCTGGCTGGCTAATCGATCAATGTGGCCTTAAAGGGTATCGGGTCGGCGGTGCGGCAGTTCATCGTCAGCAGGCATTAGTGCTGATTAATGAAAATCACGCCACGCCGCAAGATATTGTAAGCTTGGCGCATCAGGTCCGAAATAGAGTCGGTGAAAAATTCGATGTTTGGCTGGAGCCAGAGGTGCGCTTTATCGGTGCTCGAGGCGAACGTAACGCCGTTGAGGTAATCTCATGAAAGATAATAGCGTGCCGTTAAAGTTAGTGGCACTTTTGGCTGATGGTGAATTTCACTCTGGTGAACAACTCGGTGAAGCGCTTGGGATGAGCCGGGCTGCTATTAATAAGCATATTCAAACCCTGAAAAGCTGGGGTTTAGATGTGTATACGGTGACGGGAAAAGGTTATAGCCTGCCAGCAGCTATGCAGTTATTAGATGAAGAAGTCATTTTGTCACATTTGCATCAACCCGATCTGGCAGTTATTCCTGTTATTGATTCTACCAACCAATATTTGCTGGAACGCATGAACCAGCTCCCTTCAGGCTATGCATGCATTGCCGAATATCAACAAGCAGGACGAGGACGCCGCGGCCGGAAATGGTTCTCTCCATTTGGTACCAACCTCTATATGTCAATGTATTGGCGCCTTGAGCAGGGGCCAGCAGCGGCAATGGGGTTGAGTTTAGTTATTGGTATTGTCATGGCTGAAGTCATTCAGTCGTTAGGTGCGCCTGATATACGCGTTAAATGGCCAAATGATCTTTATCTTAATGATCGTAAACTCGCGGGTATTTTGGTTGAGTTAACGGGTAAAACCGGTGATGCTGCGCAGATCGTTATAGGTGCCGGTATTAATTTGCTAATGCGCTCAGAAGGGGCAGCGGAAATTAATCAGGGCTGGATCAATTTGCAGGAAGCGGGAATCGAGATTGATCGCAATGAACTGGCCGCGAAATTACTCAACAGCCTGCGCGAAGCGCTACCAATTTTTGAGCGTGATGGTTTAGCACCTTTTGTTACGCGCTGGGAAGCCCTTGATAACTTTATTAATCGTTCTGTGAAGCTACTGATTGGCGAGCGTGAGGTACATGGTATTGCACGTGGAATCGATAACCAGGGGGGCTTATTACTAGAGCAGGGTGGTGAAATTAAATCGTGGGTGGGAGGAGAGATTTCTCTTAGGCCTGGTAATTAATTTCACCAGTTAAGGCTAAAACGCCCATTACTTTTTGGGCGTTTTAGCAAAAATCTCTATTTTCTTAACCGAAGACTTTGTACTGCGTGATCTGCTGATTTAGTCATAATAAGACTAGCGCGTTCACGAGTCGGGAGGATATTTTCCTTAAGATTAAGCCAGTTAATCTCTTTCCAGAGCCCGCGTGCGATATTGAGCGCATCCTCTTCTGGCAATTGAGAATAGTGATGGAAATAAGAGTCAGGATCGCTAAACGCTCCCTCACGGAATTTCAAAAATCGGTTTACATACCAACTTTCGAGTAACGACTCAGGTGCGTCAACATAAATAGAAAAATCCACGAAATCTGAGACAAATACATGGTGAGGATCGTGAGGATAATCCATGCCGCTTTGTAAAACATTCAATCCTTCAAGAATAAGGATATCGGGCTGTTGTACGACTTTGTCTCCGTCCGGGATAACATCATAAATAAGATGTGAATAAACCGGTGCTGTCACCTGGCTTGCGCCGGATTTTAAGTCGGAAACGAAATTTACCAGACGATGCATATCATAGGATTGCGGGAATCCTTTTTTCTTCATCAAACCGCGCTCTTTAAGCACGGCATTAGGATGCAAGAAACCATCGGTAGTGATCAGCTCAACCTTGCGGTGTTCTGGCCAGCGGCTAAGTAATGCTTGTAGCACACGAGCCGTGGTGCTTTTACCAACGGCAACACTGCCAGCAATACTGATGATATAGGGAATTTTTTGACCATTGGTACCAAGAAACTGCTCAAGCACCGCCTGGCGTCTCAAATTTGAGCTGATATAGAAATTAAGCAGGCGTGAGAGTGGAAGATAGATCTCGGCTACTTCTTCTAATGAAAGATCTTCGTTTATGCCACGTAAACGTTCAATTTCACCTTCGGCCAGCGTCATTGGCACCGAGTCGCGTAGCGCTGCCCATTGCTGACGATTGAACTGTAAATAGGGCGTAGTTAGAGGTGTCGTTTTTTTACTCATAAGCATGCGTTTGAGTGCAAATTTTGATGTATCAACATCTTGTAGCATCGAGCATACAACGATGTATCAAACTCAATTGCACGTCACAGGGGTAATTAACGAGAACAATGGGCAGGAGGGTAACACCAGTGTGAGTTTAAAAAGAAGTAAAATGACAAACATAAGCACGCTTTCGCAACCGTGTCCGCATTTTTCTTGTCGCTCAGTAGCTTGCCACTACATTTTCTGCTGAGGTGTTGTGCAAACGCTATGAGTAACTTACAGGGACATTGTAAATCATTAGCGCAAAACGAATGGGTTGCTCTCTTTCGCATAATAGAGCCGTACAACCACAGCGATAACCTCAACATATAGCAAGCGGGATGGACAGCTCTACGCCTCACGCTCCAGCCTTTGCATTAATCCTGGCCCTATACGATATGCCTGGCAGTGAAATCCCTCAGCTCCTCTTCCTCTCATTTTACTGGTTAATGTAGATAAATAAAAAAATGGTCCACTGACAAAAGATTTTTTGCGGCTTTTTTATAAAAAAAATCACCATTTGTACGATATCGGGCAGGGAGGAACCCAGAAGTCTGCATAAGAAAAGAAGAGGCTAAGCAAAAAGCGATTCATTAATGCGATGCAAAAATGCACGCACATTGAATGTTTTTTCTGCATATGATGACTGAATTGAGATGATTTGCACAAATAGTAAGCGATAGAACGAATTTGGCAATTTTTTTGTTGCATCCTTCTTCGGGTCTTCCTAGAATGCGCTCCACTTGATGCCGGCTTAGCTCAGTTGGTAGAGCAACTGACTTGTAATCAGTAGGTCACCAGTTCGATTCCGGTAGCCGGCACCATCAAGTAGGTGGGATTCCCGAGCGGCCAAAGGGAGCAGACTGTAAATCTGCCGTCACAGACTTCGAAGGTTCGAATCCTTCTCCCACCACCATCTCAACCTCTTGGTTGGGCATCAGATAAGGCCCTTATCTGATGGGTGAGTTTTTCATCTCTCACCTTCGAATTTCAGATTGTGCATTAGCGCAATCAAAGTCGGTCAGAAATGCTGACTGGCCGAATAATAGAAGGTCTTCTTTTATTATTCATAAGCTACAGAAAGAACAGGTAGCCGAGTTCCAGGATGCGGGCATCGTATAATGGCTATTACCTCAGCCTTCCAAGCTGATGATGCGGGTTCGATTCCCGCTGCCCGCTCCAGATGTGCTGATATGGCTCAGTTGGTAGAGCGCACCCTTGGTAAGGGTGAGGTCCCCAGTTCGACTCTGGGTATCAGCACCACTTCCTTTATCTCTCTCCTGATTCTCTCTCTGTAAACCAAACAGTCAGGCATTGCCTGGTTGATATGACGATATCTTCGATATATCCGTGTCTTAGAGGGACTAGCGATGGCTAAAGAGCAATTTCAACGCAACAAACTGCACGTAAACGTGGGCACCATCGGTCACGTCGACCACGGTAAAACCACCCTGACTGCTGCAATCACTACCGTTCTGGCTAAAACCAACGGCGGCCAGGCGCGTGCGTTCGACCAGATCGACAGCACTCCTGAAGAAAAAGCACGTGGTATCACCATCAACACGGCACACGTTGAGTATGAAACCCCGTCTCGCCACTATGCACACGTTGACTGCCCAGGCCACGCCGACTATGTGAAAAACATGATCACCGGCGCTGCGCAGATGGACGGCGCAATCCTGGTTGTTGCTGCGACTGACGGCCCAATGCCGCAGACTCGTGAGCACATCCTGCTGGGTCGTCAGGTTGGCGTTCCTTACATCATCGTGTTCCTGAACAAGTGCGACATGGTTGATGACGAAGAGCTGCTGGAACTGGTTGAAATGGAAGTCCGTGACCTGCTGTCACAGTACGATTTCCCAGGCGACGACACTCCAATCGTTCGCGGTTCAGCACTGAAAGCGCTGGAAGGCAACGCTGAGTGGGAAGCTAAGATCACTGAGCTGGCTGGTCACCTGGATACTTACATCCCGGATCCAGTTCGTGCTATCGACATGCCATTCCTGCTGCCAATCGAAGACGTATTCTCAATCTCTGGCCGTGGTACCGTTGTTACCGGTCGTGTAGAGCGCGGTATCGTTAAAGTGGGCGATGAAGTTGAAATCGTTGGTATCAAGCCGACTGTTAAGTCGACCTGTACCGGCGTTGAAATGTTCCGCAAACTGCTGGACCAGGGTCAAGCAGGCGAGAACTGTGGTGTTCTGCTGCGCGGTATCAAGCGTGAAGACATCCAGCGTGGCCAGGTTCTGGCTAAGCCGGGTTCAATCAAGCCACATACCAAGTTCGTATCAGAAGTATACGTACTGTCTAAAGACGAAGGCGGCCGTCATACTCCGTTCTTCAAAGGCTACCGTCCACAGTTCTACTTCCGTACTACTGACGTGACCGGTAACGTTGAGCTGCCAGAAGGCGTTGAGATGGTAATGCCTGGCGACAACGTGAAAATGACCGTTGAGCTGATCCACCCAATCGCGATGGACCAGGGTCTGCGTTTCGCAATCCGCGAAGGCGGCCGTACCGTAGGCGCGGGCGTTGTTGCTGAAGTTATCGCTTAATTACGATAACATTTGACGCAATGCACAAGGAAAGGGCATCATTTGATGCCCTTTTTGCACGCTGTAATATAGAACCTGGCTCATCAGTGATTTTCAATCATAATCATTGCTGAGACAGGCTCTGTTTCACGGCGTTGGATACCGAGTAACGCTCAAAAGCTCATTCGGTTTGGATGCCTCGCTCTGCGGGGCAGAATAGTTTCTGAATTATTGTGGCAGGTTGGTTTATGAGTGCGAATACCGAAGCTCAAGGAAGCGGGCGCGGCCTTGAAGCGATAAAATGGGTAGTTGTGATCGCATTGCTCCTGGTAGCAATCGTCGGCAACTATATTTATCGCGATGTAACACTGCCGCTGCGCGCGCTGGCTGTGGTTGTGCTGATCGCTGCCGCTGGCGGCATTGCATTGTTGACAATCAAAGGCAAGGCGACAGTGGCATTTGCTCGTGAAGCAAAAACCGAAATGCGTAAGGTCATTTGGCCGACTCGCCAGGAAACATTGCACACCACGTTAATCGTTGCCGCGGTAACTGCCGTGATGTCACTGATTTTGTGGGGGCTGGATGGTATTCTGGTCCGTCTGGTATCGTTTATCACTGGCCTGAGGTTCTGAGATGTCTGAAGCTCCAAAAAAACGCTGGTACGTCGTTCAGGCGTTCTCCGGTTTTGAAGCTCGCGTAGCGAAGTCGCTGCACGAGCATATCAAACTGCACAACATGGAAGAGCTTTTTGGCGAAGTCATGGTGCCGACTGAAGAAGTCGTTGAAATCCGTGGTGGCCAGCGTCGTAAAAGCGAACGCAAATTCTTCCCTGGCTATGTACTGGTTCAGATGGTGATGAATGATGCCAGCTGGCACTTAGTACGCAGTGTGCCGCGTGTAATGGGCTTTATTGGTGGTACTTCTGACCGTCCAGCGCCAATCAGTGATAAAGAAGTAGATGCGATCATGAACCGCCTGCAGCAGGTTGGTGATAAGCCGCGTCCAAAAACACTGTTCGAGCCAGGCGAAATGGTACGTGTCAGCGATGGTCCATTTGCCGACTTCAACGGTGTGGTCGAAGAAGTGGACTACGAGAAGAGTCGCTTGAAAGTGTCTGTTTCCATCTTTGGCCGTGCAACGCCAGTAGAACTCGATTTTGCTCAGGTGGAGAAAGGTTAACCCTTTTGTTCACTTTTTAGCTCTTGCGGAAGGCGCGAAATTTACCTATAATTTCGCGCCTTTTGTTTTTATGTGCCAGCAATGGCGTATAAATCGTTATCACGGGGAGCCTGTTTTCCAGGCGCTA
Organism: Candidatus Pantoea floridensis; assembly: GCF_900215435.1. NCBI lineage: Bacteria > Pseudomonadati > Pseudomonadota > Gammaproteobacteria > Enterobacterales > Erwiniaceae > Pantoea > Candidatus Pantoea floridensis. The sequence continues at coordinate 1,639,619 of NZ_OCMY01000001.1, read as the reverse complement.
TAACCCAATTGAGGAAATATCATGGCCAAGAAAGTACAAGCCTACGTTAAGCTGCAAGTTGCAGCTGGTATGGCTAACCCAAGTCCACCTGTTGGTCCAGCTCTGGGTCAGCAGGGTGTTAACATTATGGAATTCTGCAAAGCGTTCAACGCGAAAACTGAATCCCTGGAGAAAGGTCTGCCTACTCCAGTTGTTATCACCGTATACAGTGACCGTTCTTTCACCTTCGTTACCAAAACGCCTCCGGCTGCCGTACTGCTGAAAAAAGCAGCGGGCATCAAGTCTGGTTCTGGTAAGCCGAACAAAGACAAAGTCGGTAAAGTTTCTCGTGCTCAGGTACGTGAAATCGCAGAAACTAAAGCTGCGGACATGACTGGTTCTGACGTAGAAGCGATGACTCGCTCTATCGAAGGTACTGCTCGTTCCATGGGCCTGGTAGTAGAGGATTAAGAAATGGCTAAGCTGACCAAGCGCATGAGCGTAATCCGTGACAAAGTTGATGCTACTAAGCAGTACGACATCAACGAAGCTGTTGCTCTGCTGAAAGAACTGGCTACCGCTAAGTTCGTAGAAAGCGTTGACGTTGCTGTCAACCTCGGCATCGATGCACGTAAATCTGATCAGAACGTACGCGGTGCGACCGTTCTGCCACACGGTACTGGTCGTTCAGTACGTGTTGCTGTCTTCACCCAAGGTGCAAACGCTGAAGCTGCTAAAGCAGCCGGCGCAGAACTGGTAGGTATGGAAGACCTGGCTGAGCAGATCAAAAAAGGCGAAATGAACTTTGACGTTGTTATCGCATCTCCAGATGCAATGCGCGTTGTTGGCCAGTTGGGCCAGGTTCTGGGTCCACGCGGCCTGATGCCAAACCCGAAAGTGGGTACTGTAACCCCTAACGTTGCTGAAGCAGTGAAAAACGCTAAAGCAGGTCAGGTTCGTTATCGTAACGACAAAAACGGCATCATCCACACTACCATTGGTAAAGTGGATTTTGACGCTGACAAACTGAAAGAAAACCTGGAATCTCTGCTGGTCGCGCTGAAAAAAGCAAAACCATCACAGGCGAAAGGCGTGTACATCAAGAAAGTCAGCATCTCTACCACCATGGGCGCCGGCGTTGCCGTTGACCAGGCTGGTCTGAGCGCATCAGCAAACTAATTGCTGCTTGTAACGGGCGAAAAATTCATCTAGAATCTTACGCCCGTTGTTCTGGTTGTTCGCGCAACTCAGAACCCAGATTCAAAGCGATTGAATAGCTATGCCTTAAAACTTAGTCATTCAGCTGCTTAGGTTGGAGCCAGGCCTTATCCTGGCCTCCGTCCAAGACCGCAGGAGCGAAATATTCTCGAATATTTTGCTTAATACCCTGCGTAGACGGTGACAGAACCAAAAAGAATTTTTTCTTCACTGGATTCTGCTCACCGTGTAATAGCGCTTAGTGCCTTCGGGTAATTAAGTGAAGTGAGTTCCGGGAAATCTTTCCCGGTCAATCCAGGAGCAAAGCTAATGGCATTAAATCTTCAAGGCAAACAAGCGATTGTTGCTGAAGTTAGCGAAGTAGCCAAAGGTGCGCTTTCAGCGGTGGTTGCGGATTCCCGCGGTGTAACCGTTGATAAAATGACCGAACTGCGTAAAGCAGGTCGTGAAGCTGGCGTTTACATGCGTGTTGTTCGTAACACCCTGCTGCGCCGCGTCGTTGAAGGTACTCCTTTTGAGTGCCTGAAAGACACGTTTGTTGGTCCGACCCTGATTGCATATTCTATGGAACACCCGGGCGCTGCTGCTCGTCTGTTCAAAGATTTCGCTAAAGCGAATGCAAAATTCGAGGTCAAAGCTGCAGCCTTTGAAGGTGAGCTGATCACGGCGGCCAATATTGACCGTCTGGCAACTCTGCCGACTTACGAAGAAGCACTGGCACGTCTGATGTCGACCATGAAAGAAGCCGCTGCTGGCAAACTGGTCCGTACTCTGGCTGCTGTGCGCGATGCAAAAGAAGCGGCTTAAGGCTAATTTCTTTTCCTTCGTGCTTGCTAACGTATAAACTTTTTCTGATTTTTAGGAACAATCGATATGTCTATCACTAAAGACCAAATTCTGGAAGCGGTTGCCGCTATGTCCGTAATGGAAGTAGTTGAGCTGGTTTCTGCTATGGAAGAAAAATTCGGCGTTTCTGCTGCTGCCGCTGTAGCTGTTGCTGCTGGCCCAGCTGAAGCTGTTGAAGAAAAAACTGAGTTCGACGTAGTTCTGAAGTCTGTTGGCGCTAACAAAGTCGCAGTAATCAAAGCAGTACGTACTGCAACTGGCCTGGGCTTGAAAGAAGCTAAAGACCTGGTTGAAGCTACTGGTACTATCAAAGAAGGCATCAGCAAAGATGACGCAGCCGCTCTTGAAGCTGCTCTGAAAGAAGCTGGCGCTGAAGTTGAAGTTAAGTAAGACAACCCTTGGGTTGCAGCCTGAGTAACATTAGGCTGATGGCTGGTGACTTTTCAGGTCACCAGCCTTTTTGCGCTACAGGGGAATGATGGCGTTTCGCACTGTTTGTCCGTCATTCCTCTTCAATATCTTTTTCTATCGACGCCTTAATATATCGCTTTCCTGCAAAGGTTCCCTGCCTGAACAACGGCGATGAAATGATTTAAGAGTGATAGAAAGATGTATTGCATGGGGTGCTACGCATCGCATGAAAAACAAAAAATAGTGTTGCATGAACTGTCCTTTTCAGGACGGACAGCGTGGTTCGACATGTCAGCTAGCTGAGGAACCCCATGGTTTACTCCTATACCGAGAAAAAACGTATTCGTAAGGATTTTGGTAAACGTCCACAAGTTTTGGACATACCTTATCTCCTTTCTATCCAGCTTGACTCGTTCCAGAAGTTTATCGAGCAAGATCCAGAAGGCCAGTACGGTCTGGAAGCAGCCTTCCGCTCCGTATTCCCGATCTCTAGCTACAGCGGCAACTCTGAGTTGCAGTATGTCAGCTACCGTTTGGGTGAGCCGGTCTTTGACGTAACTGAATGTCAGATCCGTGGCGTGACCTATTCGGCACCGCTGCGCGTGAAACTGCGTCTGGTGATCTACGAGCGCGAAGCGCCGGAAGGCACCGTAAAAGACATCAAAGAACAAGAAGTCTACATGGGTGAAATTCCACTCATGACCGACAACGGTACCTTTGTAATCAATGGTACTGAGCGTGTTATCGTTTCTCAGCTGCATCGTAGTCCTGGCGTGTTCTTTGACAGCGATAAGGGTAAAACGCACTCTTCCGGTAAAGTGCTGTATAACGCACGTATCATCCCTTACCGCGGTTCATGGCTCGACTTCGAGTTTGACCCGAAAGATAACCTCTTTGTCCGTATTGACCGTCGTCGTAAGCTGCCGGCCAGTATCATTCTGCGCGCGTTAAACTTCACCTCAGAACAAATCCTCGATCTGTTCTTTGATAAAGTCGTTTATGAAATCCGCGATAACAAACTGCAGATGGAACTGGTGCCTGAGCGCCTGCGTGGTGAAACCGCCTCCTTCGATATCGAAGCCAACGGCACGGTCTACGTTGAGAAAGGTCGTCGCATTACTGCGCGCCACATCCGTCAGCTGGAAAAAGACAGCATTCAGCATATCGAAGTGCCGGTTGAATACATTGCTGGCAAAGTAGTCGCTAAAGACTACGTCGACCTGAACACCGGCGAGCTGATTGTTCCTGCGAACATGGAATTATCACTGGATCTGCTGGCGAAGCTGAGCCAATCAGGCCACAAGCGCATCGAAACGCTGTTTACCAACGACCTGGATCACGGTGCATATATCTCCGAGACCCTGCGTGTTGACCCAACCAGCGATCGCTTAAGCGCACTGGTTGAGATCTACCGCATGATGCGTCCTGGTGAGCCACCAACGCGTGAAGCCGCTGAAAACCTGTTTGAGAACCTGTTCTTCTCTGAAGATCGTTACGATCTTTCTGCGGTTGGCCGCATGAAGTTCAACCGTTCTCTGCTGCGTGATGAGATCGAAGGTTCAGGTATCCTGAGCAAAGACGACATCATCGAAGTGATGAAGAAACTTATCGGTATCCGTAACGGTATCGGTGAAGTGGATGATATCGATCACCTCGGTAACCGTCGTATTCGTTCTGTTGGCGAGATGGCAGAAAACCAGTTCCGCGTAGGTCTGGTTCGTGTTGAGCGTGCAGTTAAAGAGCGTCTGTCTCTTGGCGACCTCGATACGCTGATGCCACAGGACATGATCAACGCTAAGCCGATTTCGGCAGCGGTGAAAGAGTTCTTCGGTTCAAGCCAGCTTTCCCAGTTTATGGATCAGAACAACCCGTTGTCTGAGATTACGCACAAACGTCGTATCTCTGCTCTGGGCCCAGGTGGTCTGACTCGTGAACGTGCCGGCTTCGAAGTACGTGACGTACACCCAACCCACTACGGTCGTGTATGTCCTATCGAAACCCCGGAAGGCCCGAACATCGGTCTGATCAACTCACTCTCTGTTTATGCGCAGACTAACGAATATGGTTTCCTTGAAACCCCATATCGTCGCGTTGTAGATGGCAAAGTGAGTGACGAAATTCATTACCTCTCTGCAATTGAAGAGGGTAACTACGTTATCGCTCAGGCGAACACCAACCTTGCAGACGATGGCAGCTTTGTTGACGATCTCGTCACCTGCCGTAGTAAGGGTGAATCAAGCCTGTTCAGCCGCGATCAGGTTGACTACATGGACGTTTCCACCCAGCAGGTGGTTTCTGTCGGTGCGTCACTGATCCCGTTCCTGGAGCACGATGATGCTAACCGCGCCTTGATGGGTGCGAACATGCAACGTCAGGCGGTTCCAACTCTGCGTGCTGATAAGCCGCTGGTTGGTACCGGTATGGAACGTGCAGTAGCGGTTGATTCCGGTGTAACTGCCGTAGCGAAACGTGGCGGTACCGTTCAGTATGTTGATGCTTCTCGTATCGTTATCAAAGTTAACGAAGAAGAGATGTATCCGGGCGAAGCGGGTATCGACATCTACAACCTGACCAAGTACACCCGTTCTAACCAGAACACCTGCATCAACCAGATGCCGTGTGTGAATCTGGGTGAGCCGATTGAGCGTGGCGATGTACTTGCTGATGGCCCGTCTACCGATCTCGGTGAGCTGGCGTTGGGTCAGAACATGCGCGTGGCGTTCATGCCATGGAACGGTTACAACTTCGAAGACTCCATCCTCGTATCCGAGCGTGTGGTTCAGGAAGATCGTTTCACCACTATTCACATCCAGGAACTGGCATGTGTGTCTCGTGACACCAAGCTGGGGCCAGAAGAGATCACCGCTGATATCCCGAATGTGGGTGAGGCTGCGCTTTCTAAACTGGATGAATCCGGCATCGTGTATATCGGTGCGGAAGTGACCGGTGGCGACATTCTGGTTGGTAAGGTTACGCCGAAAGGTGAAACCCAGCTGACGCCAGAAGAAAAACTGCTGCGTGCGATCTTCGGTGAAAAAGCCTCTGACGTGAAAGATTCGTCACTGCGCGTGCCGAACGGCGTATCCGGTACGGTTATCGATGTGCAGGTCTTCACCCGTGATGGCGTGGAAAAAGACAAGCGCGCGCTGGAAATCGAAGAGATGCAGCTGAAGCAGGCGAAGAAAGACCTGTCTGAAGAATTGCAGATCCTTGAAGCGGGCCTGTTCGGTCGTATCCAGGCGGTACTGATTTCGGGTGGTGTTGAAGCTGATAAGCTGGACAAACTGCCACGTGAGCGCTGGTTGGAGCTGGGCCTGACTGATGAAGAGAAGCAGAATTCTCTGGAGCAGTTGGCTGAGCAGTACGACGAGCTGAAGCACGAGTTTGAGAAGAAACTTGAAGCTAAGCGTCGCAAGATCACTCAAGGCGATGATTTGGCACCAGGCGTGCTGAAAATCGTTAAGGTGTATCTGGCTGTTAAGCGTCAGATCCAGCCTGGTGACAAGATGGCAGGTCGTCACGGTAACAAGGGTGTTATCTCGAAGATCAACCCTATCGAAGACATGCCTTACGATGAGAACGGTACGCCGGTCGACATCGTACTGAACCCGCTGGGCGTACCATCGCGTATGAACATCGGTCAGATTCTGGAAACTCACCTTGGTATGGCGGCGAAAGGCATTGGTGAAAAGATCAATGCGATGCTGAAGAAGCAGGAAGAAGTCTCCAAACTGCGTGAGTTCATCCAGCGTGCTTACGATCTGGGCACCGATGTGCGTCAGAAAGTTGACCTGAACACCTTCACCGACGACGAAGTGCTGCGTTTGGCAGAAAACCTGAAGAAGGGTATGCCAATCGCGACTCCGGTGTTTGATGGTGCGAAAGAGAGCGAAATCAAAGAGCTGCTGCAGCTCGGCGGTTTGCCTTCTTCCGGTCAGATCACCCTGTTCGACGGCCGTACCGGTGAGCAGTTTGAGCGTCAGGTAACCGTAGGTTACATGTACATGCTGAAACTGAACCACCTGGTCGACGATAAGATGCACGCACGTTCTACCGGTTCTTACAGCTTGGTTACTCAGCAGCCGCTGGGTGGTAAAGCGCAGTTCGGTGGACAGCGCTTCGGTGAGATGGAAGTGTGGGCACTGGAAGCATATGGTGCCGCGTATACCCTGCAGGAAATGCTTACCGTTAAATCTGATGACGTTAACGGCCGTACGAAGATGTATAAAAACATCGTCGACGGTAACCATCAGATGGAACCGGGCATGCCGGAATCCTTCAACGTACTGTTGAAAGAGATTCGCTCGCTGGGTATCAACATCGAGCTGGAAGACGAGTAAGTACTCGCAAGTACTGGTTACGGGACGTGCACTTCGGGTGCGCGTCCCTGAGAGTTCCACTCCGACGGGAGCTAATCCGTGAAAGACTTACTTAAGTTTCTGAAAGCGCAAACTAAGACCGAAGAGTTTGATGCGATCAAAATTGCTCTGGCCTCGCCAGACATGATCCGTTCATGGTCTTTTGGTGAAGTTAAAAAGCCGGAAACCATTAACTACCGTACCTTCAAGCCAGAGCGTGACGGTCTTTTCTGTGCCCGTATTTTCGGACCGGTAAAAGATTACGAATGCCTGTGCGGTAAGTACAAGCGTTTAAAACATCGCGGCGTGATCTGTGAGAAGTGTGGCGTTGAAGTTACACAGACCAAAGTACGTCGTGAGCGCATGGGCCACATTGAGCTGGCTTCACCTACTGCGCACATTTGGTTCCTGAAATCACTGCCTTCGCGTATCGGCTTGCTGCTGGATATGCCACTGCGTGATATCGAGCGCGTGCTGTACTTCGAATCTTATGTGGTGATCGAAGGCGGCATGACCAACCTGGAAAAACGTCAGATTCTGACGGAAGAGCAGTATCTTGACGCGCTGGAAGAGTTCGGTGACGAATTCGACGCGAAGATGGGTGCGGAAGCTATCCAGGCGCTGCTGAAAAATATGGATCTGGAGCAAGAGTGCGAGCAGCTGCGTGAAGAGCTGAACGAAACCAACTCCGAAACCAAACGTAAAAAGCTGACCAAGCGTATCAAACTGCTGGAAGCGTTCGTTCAATCTGGCAACAAGCCAGAGTGGATGATCCTGACCGTTCTGCCGGTACTGCCGCCAGATCTGCGTCCGCTGGTACCGCTGGATGGTGGTCGTTTCGCTACCTCAGATCTGAACGATCTGTATCGTCGCGTGATCAACCGTAACAACCGTCTGAAACGCCTGCTGGATCTGGCTGCGCCAGACATCATCGTACGTAACGAAAAACGTATGCTGCAGGAAGCGGTTGATGCACTGCTGGATAACGGCCGTCGCGGTCGCGCCATCACTGGCTCGAACAAGCGTCCGTTGAAATCTCTGGCAGACATGATCAAAGGTAAGCAGGGTCGTTTCCGTCAGAACCTGTTGGGTAAACGTGTTGACTACTCTGGCCGTTCAGTTATCACCGTTGGTCCATACCTGCGTCTGCATCAGTGCGGTCTGCCGAAGAAAATGGCTCTTGAGCTGTTCAAACCGTTCATTTACGGCAAGCTGGAACTGCGTGGCCTCGCCACCACCATCAAAGCCGCGAAGAAAATGGTTGAGCGCGAAGAAGCTGTCGTTTGGGATATCCTGGACGAAGTGATCCGCGAACACCCGGTACTGCTGAACCGTGCACCAACGCTGCACCGTTTGGGTATCCAGGCGTTTGAACCGGTTCTGATCGAAGGTAAAGCAATTCAGCTGCACCCGCTGGTTTGTGCGGCTTATAACGCCGACTTCGATGGTGACCAGATGGCTGTTCACGTACCGCTGACGCTGGAAGCCCAGCTGGAAGCACGTGCGCTGATGATGTCGACCAACAACATTCTGTCACCAGCGAACGGCGAGCCAATCATCGTTCCTTCACAGGACGTTGTTCTGGGTCTGTACTACATGACCCGCGACAAAGTGAACGCCAAAGGCGAAGGCATGGTGCTGACTGGCCCGAAAGAAGCTGAGCGTGTTTATCGCGCTGGTCTGGCCGAGCTGCATGCACGCGTTAAAGTGCGTATTACTGAATACACCAAGAACGAGCAGGAAGAGTTCGTTGCGAAAACCAGCATTATCGACACCACCATTGGTCGCGCGATTCTGTGGATGATCGTACCGAAAGGCCTGCCTTACTCCATCGTCAACCAGGCGTTGGGTAAGAAAGCGATTTCCAAGATGCTGAACACCTGTTACCGCATCCTGGGCCTGAAGCCGACCGTTATCTTTGCTGACCAAACCATGTACACCGGTTTTGCTTACGCAGCCCGTTCAGGTGCCTCTGTCGGTATCGACGACATGGTGATCCCAGCGAAGAAAGCGGAAATCGTAGCGGAAGCGGAAGCGGAAGTTGCTGAAATTCAGGAACAGTTCCAGTCTGGTCTGGTCACTGCTGGCGAACGTTACAACAAAGTTATCGATATTTGGGCCGCTGCTAACGAACGCGTTTCCAAAGCGATGATGGATAACCTGCAAACTGAAACTGTGATCAACCGTCACGGCGAAGAAGAGCAGCAGGTATCGTTCAACAGCATCTACATGATGGCCGACTCCGGTGCGCGTGGTTCTGCTGCACAGATTCGTCAGCTGGCCGGTATGCGTGGTCTGATGGCTAAGCCAGATGGCTCAATCATCGAAACGCCGATCACCGCGAACTTCCGTGAAGGTCTGAACGTACTCCAGTACTTCATCTCCACGCACGGTGCGCGTAAAGGTCTGGCGGATACCGCACTGAAAACCGCTAACTCCGGTTATCTGACGCGTCGTCTGGTAGACGTAGCGCAGGATCTGGTGGTTACCGAAGATGACTGCGGCACGTTCGAAGGCATCATGATGACTCCGGTCATCGAAGGTGGCGACGTTAAAGAGCCACTGCGTGAGCGTGTACTGGGTCGTGTAACGGCTGAAGACGTTCTGAAGCCGGGCACTGCAGATATCCTGATTCCGCGTAACACCCTGATCGATGAGCACTGGTGTGATGTGATCGAACTGAATTCAGTCGATGCGATCAAAGTGCGTTCGGTTGTTGGTTGTGAAACCGACTTCGGTGTGTGCGCACACTGCTATGGTCGCGATCTGGCACGAGGTCACATCATCAACAAAGGTGAGGCCATCGGCGTTATCGCAGCACAGTCCATCGGTGAGCCGGGTACTCAGCTGACGATGCGTACGTTCCACATCGGTGGTGCGGCATCTCGTGCGGCTGCTGAATCCAGCATCCAGGTGAAGAACAAAGGTACTATCAAGCTGACCAACGCGAAGTCTGTAACCAACTCCTCAGGGAAACTGGTTATCGTTTCACGTAACGTTGAGCTGAAAATGATCGACGAGTTCGGTCGTACCAAAGAGAGCTATAAAGTGCCTTACGGTGCGGTCATGGCGAAAGGTGACGGTGAGCAGGTTGCCGCGGGCGAGACCGTAGCAAACTGGGATCCACATACCATGCCGGTCATCACCGAAGTGGGCGGTTTCATTCGCTTCACTGACATGATCGACGGTCAGACCATTACCCGTCAGACTGACGACTTAACCGGTCTGTCATCGCTGGTGGTTCTGGACTCTGCAGAACGTACTGCGGGTGGTAAAGATCTGCGTCCTGCGCTGAAAATTATTGATGCCAACGGAAATGATGTGCTGATTCCAGGTACCGATATGCCAGCTCAGTACTTCCTGCCGGGCAAAGCAATTGTTCAGCTGGAAGATGGCGTTAAGATCAGTGCCGGTGACACGCTGTCGCGTGTTCCGCAGGAATCTGGCGGTACCAAGGATATTACCGGTGGTCTGCCGCGCGTTGCTGACTTGTTCGAAGCGCGTCGTCCGAAAGAGCCAGCCATCCTGGCGGAGATCAGCGGTATCATCTCCTTCGGTAAAGAGACCAAAGGTAAGCGTCGTCTGGTAATTACGCCGGTTGATGGTAGCGATCCGTACGAAGAGATGATTCCAAAATGGCGTCAGCTTAACGTATTCGAAGGTGAGCGCGTAGAACGTGGTGACGTCGTATCTGACGGCCCAGAGTCTCCGCACGACATCCTGCGTCTGCGTGGCGTCCATGCTGTGACCCGTTACATCACGAACGAAGTGCAGGAAGTTTACCGTCTGCAAGGCGTTAAGATTAACGATAAACACATCGAAGTCATCGTTCGTCAGATGCTGCGTAAAGCAACCATCTCGAGCGTGGGAAGCACCGACTTCCTGGAAGGTGAGCAGGCTGAATACTCTCGCATCAAGATCTCTAACCGTGAACTTGAAGCGAATGGCAAAATCGGCGCGACGTTCATGCGCGATCTGCTGGGTATCACCAAAGCGTCACTGGCAACTGAATCGTTCATCTCTGCAGCATCGTTCCAGGAGACCACACGTGTCCTGACCGAAGCCGCAGTAGCAGGCAAGCGCGACGAACTGCGCGGCCTGAAAGAGAACGTGATCGTGGGTCGTCTGATTCCAGCCGGTACCGGTTATGCTTATCATCAGGATCGTATGCGTCGCCGCTCTGCGGGTGAAGCTCCGGTTGCACCGCAGGTTACTGCGGATGAAGCCTCTGCTAGCCTGGCGGAATTGCTGAACGCCGGTCTGGGCGGAAGCGACGACGAGTAAGTCGTCTGCTTAAGCTGACCAATAAAAAACCCTGCCTCGGCAGGGTTTTTTTTCGTCTCAATGCAGTTAAAACTTGCGGCAGACTTCGTCGCGTGTCAGCCCGATGTCGCGAAGCTGGTTGTCACTCAGCTGTGAAAGGATGCGATGCGTTTCACGCCGAGCTTTCCAGTTTTTCACCATGCGCACTGCACCGCGAAAGATATCCAATAACGTCACATTAAAAGGTTTAGCTGCGCGATTTTGGTCGAATTCCATAGTCCTTGCCCTCAGTAGGTTGCCTGAGATGCATTGTCCAATTCCTGCACAAAATGATACAGATGCAAAAATCACTTATCTTTAACATACAGATTGCAATTGAGACGATCTGAATGGTAATAATACAGGGTATCTGTACCGGTTTGCTGTAATTAACGGCGGGATGAGGCATACGATGACGCGCTACCAACATTTAGCATGTTTGCTGTCGGATAGGATTGAACAAGGGCTGTTCCGCAGCGGCGAGAGATTACCATCGGTACGCACGCTTAGTCTGGAGCACGGCGTAAGTATCAGTACCGTGCAGCAGGCTTATCATTTGCTTGAAGAGAAGCAGCTGATTGTGCCGCAGCCACGTTCCGGATATTTCGTCGCAACGCGCAAAGCCACGCCGCCCGTACCTGCACTCACCCGACCAGCACAGCGACCGGTTGAAATCACTCAGTGGGAATCGGTGCTGGAGTTGCTAAGTAGCCGCACTAACAGCGATGTGTTGCAGCTCGGTAGCGGCATGCCCGATTTGACCCAGCCAACGTTGAAACCGCTGTGGAAAATACAGAGCCGTATGGCGCAAAAGCAGGATGTTGATCAACTCAACTACGACAGCTTGCTGGGCGTGGCGGCATTGCGCGAACAGGTCGCACGGCTGACGATCGACAGTGGTTGTCAGCTCACGGCGGACGATATTGTTATCACCACTGGCTGCCACGAAGCACTGTCGATTTCCATTCGCGCGATATGTCAGCCGGGCGACATCATTGCCGTCGAATCGCCCACTTTTCACGGCACCATGCAGACGTTGCGCGGCTTTGGCATTCGCGCCATTGAGATCCCCACGGATTCGGTGACGGGCATTAGCCTGGAAGCACTGGAACTCGCCTTTGAGCAGTGGCCGATTAAAGCGGTGGTTGTCGTGCCGAACTGCAATAATCCACTGGGATTTATTATGCCTGAGCCCCGCAAGCGCGCGCTGCTGACGCTGGCGCAGCGTTTCGATGCGGCGATTATTGAAGACGATGTCTATGGTGAGCTGGCATGGGAATATCCGCGCCCGGTTACGATTAAATCGCTGGATAGTGATGGGCGCGTGTTGCTGTGCAGTTCTTTCTCTAAAACACTGGCTCCGGGGCTGCGCGTCGGCTGGGTCGCTCCTGGACGCTATCGCGATCGCGTACTGCATATGAAATACATCAGTACCGGTTCCACGGCGACGCAGCCGCAGCATGCGGTGGCAGAGTTTATTCGCCTTGGCCATTATCTGCCGCATCTGCGTCGTATGCGTCAGGTTTATCAGCGCAACTACGAAACCTTTAACTGCTGGGTACGCCACTATTTCCCGTGCGGTATTTGTGTGTCGCGGCCACAGGGCAGTTTCCTGATGTGGATCGAGCTGCCAGAAGCGTTTGACGCGGTCAGGTTGAATACCGAATTGCGGGAGCTGAATATCCAGGTTGCGGTAGGATCGCTGTTTTCGGCCTCGGGAAAATATCGCAATTGCCTGCGCCTGAATTACGGATTGCCAATGAATGAGCATACAGAGCAGGCGATAGCCCAGCTCGGTGCAGCAGTGGAGCGTGCCATGTTGGCCTGTAATATAGAAACTGTGCATACCTCCTCCCTGACTGTTTAAAAGAAAGGCAGGGCTGGGAGAGGTTAGGACCAGCCCTGGCCCGCTGCAAGCGACAGCGGGCAGGCACACTTTAACGTGGTTGCGAAATGGCACCAGATGCGACATCCAGCGAATGCATAACGCATTCCAGCTTATTACTCTTACTCACAACGCCTTACATCTCTTCTGCGGGCTGGATTCCAGATTCCACCAATGCCAGCAGTTCCTGCGTTGCCGCACGCCAGTCTGGCGCTTGGGTAATTGCGCTCACTACGGCAATACTTCCGACGCCCGTTGCCAGCACTTCAGGTACGCGCGCCAGTGAAATACCGCCGATTGCCACGGTTGGCATGTCCTGCAAACGTGCCAGATGGCGTTTCAATTCCACCACGCCCTGCGGGGCTGATGGCATGTCTTTGGTTTGCGTGGGATAGATATGTCCGAGCGCAATGTAAGAAGGGCGCAGCGCGAGTGCGCGATCCAGCTCGTTATCATCATGCGTCGATAAACCTAAGCGCAATCCAGCCTGACGAATGGCCGCCAGATCGGCAACATCGAGGTCTTCCTGACCAAGATGTACGCCATAAGCATGATATTTGATGGCTAAGCGCCAGTAATCATTGATGAACAGGCGTGCGCGATACTGCTTGCCAAGTGCAATCGCCTCGCGCACTGCATCTTCAACTTCATGATCCTCGCAATCTTTAATGCGTAGCTGGATAGTGCGCACACCGGCTTCCAGCAGGCGCGCGATCCACTCCACGCTATCAACTACTGGATACAGCCCCAGTTTTGGGGCGGTGGCAGGAAAGGCGTCAGTCATACTTTTTCCTCTTTTAGGGTATCGGCAGCGTGATACAACTCGCCGCCACGATTGCGGAAGGCATCCGACATTTGCGCCATGCCCACCTCGATGGTCTGAGCTTCAACCTGTTGACGGGCGGCAAATTCGCGGACTTCCTGGGTAATTTTCATCGAGCAGAATTTGGGGCCGCACATCGAGCAGAAGTGCGCCACTTTTCCCGATTCTTGCGGCAAGGTTTCGTCGTGGTAGGCGCGAGCGGTATGCGGATCAAGTGCCAGGTTGAACTGATCTTCCCAGCGGAATTCAAAACGTGCTTTGGACATCGCATTATCGCGAATCTGGGCGCCCGGATGGCCTTTCGCCAGATCCGCAGCGTGCGCGGCGATCTTGTAGGTGATCAGCCCCTGCTTCACATCCTCTTTATGCGGTAAACCAAGGTGCTCTTTGGGCGTCACGTAACACAGCATGGCGCAGCCAAACCAGCCAATCATTGCCGCGCCGATGCCGGAAGTGAAGTGGTCGTAGCCGGGTGCGATATCGGTAGTGAGTGGACCGAGCGTATAAAAAGGGGCTTCGTGGCAGTGCTCCAACTGCTCGGTCATATTGCGGCGAATCATCTGCATCGGCACATGGCCCGGACCTTCAATCATCACCTGCACATCATATTCCCAGGCAATTTTCGTCAGTTCGCCCAGCGTATGCAGCTCGGCAAATTGCGCCTCGTCGTTGGCATCCTGAATTGAGCCCGGACGCAGGCCGTCGCCCAAAGACAATGCCACATCGTAGGCAGCACAGATCTCACAAATCTCGCGGAAGTGCAGATACAGGAAGCTTTCGGTGTGGTGCGATAGGCACCATTTCGCCATGATTGATCCGCCGCGTGACACAATGCCGGTGAGTCGTTTAGCCGTCATGGGTACATAGCGCAACAGCACGCCAGCGTGGATAGTGAAGTAATCGACGCCTTGCTCCGCCTGTTCCAGTAGCGTGTCGCGGAATATTTCCCAGTTGAGGTCTTCGGCAATACCGTTCACCTTTTCCAGCGCCTGATAAATCGGCACCGTACCAATCGGCACCGGGCTGTTACGCAGAATCCATTCGCGCGTTTCATGGATATATCGTCCGGTAGAGAGATCCATCACGGTATCTGCCCCCCAGCGCGTTGACCACACCAGTTTCTCCACTTCTTCTTCAATCGAAGAACTGACCGCCGAGTTGCCGATATTGGCATTCACCTTCACCAGAAAGTTGCGACCAATGATCATCGGTTCGGATTCGGGATGGTTGATGTTAGCAGGGATGATGGCGCGGCCGCTGGCCACTTCCTGACGGACAAACTCCGCGGTGATATTTTCCGGCAGGTTGGCGCCAAAGCTGTGACCGGGATGCTGCTGCAGCAGCACTTCACCACGAATACGCTCGCGGCCCATGTTTTCACGCAGCGCAATAAACTCCATCTCCGGCGTGATGATGCCCTGACGTGCATAGTGTAGTTGGGTAACGCAGCGACCCACTTTGGCGCGGCGCGGCTGTGGCAGATGCTCAAAACGCAAATGATCCAGGCCTTCATCTGCCAGACGCTGTTGGGTGTAACTGGAACTCAGCTGGTGAATGGTTTCGCTGTCGCCGCGCGCTTCGATCCAGTTGGTGCGCAGCCTGGTGAGCCCCTGATGCACATTGATCGTGGCTTCAGGATCGCCATAAGCACCGGCCGTGTCGTATACCGGCACCGGTTCATTCGGCTCATACTGCGGATCGTCTTTACTGCCGCCGGTGTGCGTTGGGCTCAGTTGAATCTCACGCATGGGCACGCGAATATCCGTGCGGCTGCCAGTGATCCAGATGCGTTTTGAGTTCGGAAAAGCGGCTCCCTGGAGGGAATCGATAAATTCCTGCGCCTGAGCACGTTGTTCACGACGAGAGGTTTTAGCAGACATAGCAAATTTCCTATAAAAGTTGGAAGTTGCTTGTCCAGAGTTCGGAAGGAGTAACAGATACGATAACGGCGTAAGCCGACATCGTGCTGATGATATCTACTCTTGTTCCCTTCGCAGGTACTAACCTGATCAGGTTCCGCGGATCCCGAATTAACGGTCTCAGCCCCGAAGGGCACTCCGACAAGTGTGTGTTTTGTGGTTTAAGCTACTTTGCTTGCCATTTTGCACCTGGGCAGTGCTCGTGACCGTCACGTACTTCGTGTACGCTCCGGTCCCTGCGCGCTGTCCGAGTGCAAACTGGCTGCGCACGCTACGCTTATATCGCAAAACCTGACTCTTCATTTTTCTGGAAGAGGCTCATAAAAAAAGCCCATTTAGCATAAGAGGGCTTTTCTCGAATAACAAGTTTTTTACAACTGCGGGCATTCAGGCCGGGCGGGCGATGACGCTGTCATTGGCAACCGGTAGATGCGCCAGCTGGTTATCCCAGGCGAGTTGTACCAGCTTATCTTCCAGCGTGAAGCGCGATTCCAGCACTTCGCCGACTTCGGACAGCGCCTGCTGAAAATCGACACAGTTATCGTCGTTAATCGCTTGCTGCAAATGACTGTCGTAGAGCTGCATGATGCGGTCAGTGTTCGCCTCAAGTGCCGGATAAATTTGCGCGGCAGCCATTAAGGGGTTATCACCCTGCATCTCACTAATAATGTGTTCATACACGCTAAAATGACCGGTAGAAAGGTAATCCACCAGATTGTGGCAAAATGCATCCAGCGCTTGTTCATCCAGCGCGGTTAACGCATCTTTTTGTGGCTTCAGGCCAATAAGCTCGTAGTACGTGACAAGCAGCTGTCGACGGGCGCGCAACCATGAATCAACCAATTCATTTCCGCCGCCGACACGCTTTGTCAGGTCATCTAACTGGTTAAGCATATGGGGCTCCAGGTAGGTTATAGTTGTTTATTACACACTTAATATTAGAGTTTCAGCGTGCGGTTTAACGCTAAGGACAACGATTAAGATGCAACGTGAGATCTCAAGCTTAGACGCTGGATGGTGGATTGTCAGCCATGAGCAAAAACTTTGGTTACCGCAGGGCGAACTGCCGCATGGCTTATCCACCGAGTTTGGACTCAGTGGCAGCCACGGCATTTTGATTGGCGAATGGCAGGGCGAAAACGTCTGGCTCGTGCGGGAAGCGCGTCCAGACAGCATGGGCTCGGTCCGCCAACTGATTGATGAAGATGTCGGTCTATTCCAGATCGCCGGGCGCGGCGTGCAGCTGGCGGAGTTCTATCGATCGCATCGCTGGTGCGGCTATTGCGGCCATGAGATGCATATCAGCAAGCGCGAGTTCGCTTGTCTGTGTCATCACTGCCGCGAGCGCTATTACCCGCAAATTGCGCCGTGCATTATCGTGGCCATTCGCCGTGGCGATGAGATTCTGCTTGCCAATCATGCCCGTCATCGCAACAACATTTACACCGTGCTGGCGGGCTTCGTCGAAGTGGGCGAAACCTTAGAACAAGCGGTGGCGCGTGAAGTGATGGAAGAGAGCAACGTGCGGGTGAAAAACGTGCGCTACGTTACTTCGCAGCCGTGGCCGTTCCCGCATTCACTGATGATGGCGTATATGGCCGAATACGATGGCGGTGACTTGCAGCACGACGGCAAAGAGTTGCTCGATGCCGGTTGGTATCGCTATGACGATTTGCCACTGTTGCCGCCGCCAGGCACGGTTGCGCGTCGCCTGATCGAAGATACCGTTGCCCTGTGTCGCGCCAGCGCGGCGTGAAAATGCTACACTGCCGGCCTTAGCATGAGAGAGCCTATTATGAGTGAACTGAAGAACGATCGTTATCTGCGCGCCCTGTTACGTCAACCGGTAGATGTCACGCCGGTATGGATGATGCGACAAGCCGGGCGTTATTTACCGGAGTACAAAGCCACGCGCGCTGAAGCCGGTGATTTTATGTCACTGTGTAAGAACGCTGAGCTGGCATGTGAAGTTACGCTGCAGCCGCTGCGTCGCTATGCGCTGGACGCGGCGATCCTCTTCAGCGATATCCTCACCATTCCCGATGCGATGGGACTTGGGCTTTACTTTGAAACTGGCGAAGGCCCCCGTTTCTCCCATCCGATCACCTGCCGCGCCGATGTCGACAAGCTGCCGGTACCGGATCCTGAGCAAGAGCTCGGCTATGTGATGAACGCGGTGCGTACGATTCGTCACAATCTGAAAGGCGAAGTGCCGCTGATTGGCTTCTCAGGTAGCCCATGGACGCTGGCAACCTATATGGTGGAAGGCGGCAGCAGCAAAGCCTTCACGAAAATCAAAAAGATGATGTACGCCGATCCACAAACGCTGCACAAGCTGCTGGATAAGCTGGCGGACAGCGTCATTCTTTATCTGAATGCGCAGATCAAAGCCGGCGCGCAGTCAATCATGGTGTTCGATACCTGGGGCGGTGTACTGACTGGTCGCGACTATCGCGAATTCTCGCTGTACTACATGCACAAAATCGTCGATAGCGTGCTGCACGAGAACGAAGGTCGTCGCGTACCGATTACGCTATTTACCAAAGGTGGCGGCCAGTGGCTGGAGGCGATTGCTGCGACCGGTTGTGATGCGCTGGGACTCGACTGGACTACCGATATCGCTGATGCGCGTCGTCGTGTTGGTGACAAAGTGGCGCTTCAGGGCAACATGGATCCTTCCATGCTGTATGCACCGCCAGCGCGTATCGAGCAGGAAGTGGCAGGGATCCTTGAAGGATTTGGCACGGGTGAAGGCCATGTGTTTAACCTGGGGCACGGCATCCATCCCGACGTGCCGCCAGAGCATGCCGGGGCATTTGTGGAAGCAGTGCATCGCTTGTCTCGTCCGTACCATCAAGGTTAATCATGGATTTAGCCGCACTACGCCAGGAACAGTTACAACGCGCTGCTGATGTGGTGCGGCAAGATGATTTCGACGTGCTGCCGCCGCGCTTCATTGGTGGCGCCGACGTCGGTTTTGAGCAGGGCGGCGAGGTCACGCGCGCTGCCCTGGTGATTCTCGAGTATCCTTCTTTAACGCTGGTGGAACATCGCATTGCGCGCGTGGCGACCACCATGCCCTACATCCCGGGTTTCTTATCTTTCCGCGAAATGCCCGCGCTGCTGGAAGCCTGGCAGCAGCTTTCCCAGCAGCCCGATCTGCTGTTTGTGGATGGCCATGGTATTTCTCATCCACGTCGGCTTGGCGTGGCGGCGCATTTCGGTTCGCTGGTGGATGTACCGACCATTGGTGTGGCGAAGAAGCGTCTGTGCGGACGTTTTGCTGATCTGGCTGCCGAGCCGGGCAGTCGACAGCCGTTGATCGATAAGGGTGAACAAATTGGCTGGGTATGGCGCAGTAAAGCGCGCTGTAATCCGCTATTTATCTCCACGGGTCATCGCGTCAGCCTCGATAGCGCATTGCATTGGGTAGAAGCCTGTACGGCGGGTTACCGCCTGCCTGAACCCACGCGCTGGGCTGATGCTGTCGCTTCAGGCCGCCCGGCTTTTCTGCGCTGGCAAAATTCGCGTTAACGCTGTTTGCGCCCGGCTTTTGCGGTACACTGCCGCCAGCTAACCTATTGAGAGTAAGTTTGATGTTACAAAACCCCGTCCATTTGCGTCTGGCGAAGCTGGAAAGCTGGCAGCATATGACCTTCATGGCCTGCCTCTGCGAGCGTATGTTCCCCAACTATTGGGCTTTCTGTCAGCAGACTGAATTCGCCGATCCGCAACTCTATCGCCGTATCCTCGATCTGATCTGGGAAAGCCTGACGGTGAAAGATGCCAAAATCAATTTCGATGGTCAGCTGGAGAAATTTGAGGCTGCCATCCCTGACGGTGACGATTTCGAGGTTTACGGCGTGCATCCGGCGATCGATGCCTGTGTGGCATTAAGTGAACTGCTGCATGCCCAGCTCAGCGGTGAAACGCTGGAGCACGCGGTGGAAGTGAGCCGCACCTCGATTACCACCGTGGCGATTCTGGAAATGACCCAGGCCGGTCGTGAAATGACCGACGAAGAGCTGCGTGAAAATCAGGCGGTCATCGATGAATGGGACCTGCAGTGGGAGATTTTCCGCCTGCTGTCAGAGTGCGAGGAGCGCGACCTGGAATTGATTAAAGGACTGCGTGCAGACCTGCGTGAAGCGGGAATCAGTAACATCGGTATACTTTTTCAGCAATAAGGCAAGAAAACGTGACTTCAGGCCCGAATTACCGCGCCTGGAGGCTTCACATGGGCCCCCTGTCTGGTCTACATTTGGGGGGCTGAAAATTGTGGCTATCGGTGCGTGCTGGCTGAACAAGGCCTGAGAATGGCTTTTCCCTCGCACTCGTTGCTTAGCAAGCGATAAATACACTTTAAGGATAACTTATGAACAAGACTCAACTGATTGATGTGATCGCAGAGAAAGCTGACCTGTCTAAAACCCAGGCTAAAACTGCGCTGGAATCTACCCTGGCTGCGATCACTGAGTCTCTGAAAGAAGGTGATGCTGTACAACTGGTTGGTTTTGGTACTTTTAAAGTGAACCACCGCAATGAGCGTACTGGTCGCAACCCGCAGACTGGCAAAGAGATCAAAATCGCTGCAGCTAACGTGCCAGCATTCGTTTCAGGCAAAGCTCTGAAAGACGCTGTTAAGTAAGTTTCCGCATTGCGGTTTAGCTTTAAAAGAGGGGGCGTTATCGCCCCTTTTTGTTGCCGGGAGCGGCCATGCTGAATCAGATTAGTCAGCGCGTTTGTGCCCTGTTATGGGGTGCGCTTCTTACGGGTTGTAGCTCCACCCCCGATCTTCCTGCCTTTACGGCGAGCGGCTATCTGGCCGACCGCGGCACCGTACGCATCTGGCGCAAGAATAGCGACCATCAAGCCGTTCATCTTCGCACCGTCTTCACGCCATTTAATGGCGACGCGATGGAGACAACCGATTACAGCTGGCAGCAGCAACAGCTGGTTAGCGTGGAAAGGCATCTTGCTGGCGCGCAGCCGGATGATGTCACTTTACGCTTCGATCATCAGGGTAACCTCAATTTTATGCAGCGCCAGCTGGCGGGACGACGTGAAGCGGTTAGCGCCGATAGTGTAGAGTTGTATCGTTTTGATGCGCAGCGCATGTTGGATCAGAGCAATGCGTTACTTGAAGGCCGTGTATTGCTGCGTCAGGGCCATTGGCTGGGTGGCAATCAGGTGCGTGAGTGCGATGACAAGCTGGTGAATGCGCCCTTTGATCGCGACACGCTGTATACGCTAGGTCGCCAGCAGCAGAGCCAGGCTGCGCCATTGATGGTGTCATGGCTGGAAGCGCCGGAAGGCGTGCAGCTGCTGCGCGTAACGTCGGACGACGAATGCAGCTGGCAGCCGAAAGAGAGTGACTTCTGACGAGTCGAACAGAGAAGGGGCACAAGCAGCGCCCCTATGAATGCTTACTTACGGTTAATCGCGCGGTAGCCGATATCGCGGCGGCAGAAGCTGCCATCCCATGAGATGTGCTGCGCTAGCGCATAAGCGTTCTTCTGCGCGGCAGCAACATCTTCACCCAGCGCGGTGACGCATAAGACGCGACCGCCGTTGGTGACTACCAGATCGTCTTTCATCGTGGTTCCTGCATGGAAGACTTTGCCATCCGGTACTTCTTCCAGCGGCAAACCGTGAATCTGATCGCCAGTCGTATAATCTCCCGGATAACCGCCCGCCGCTAATACCACGCCCAGCGCAGGACGCGGATCCCACTTCGAGGTTTGCTGATCCAGTTTGCCGTCGGTAGCCGCCAGGCACAGCGCAACCAGATCCGACTGCAGGCGCAGCATGATCGGTTGGGTTTCTGGATCGCCGAAGCGGCAGTTGAACTCGATCACTTTGGGCTGACCGGCTTTATCGATCATCAAACCGGCATACAGAAAGCCGGTATAGATGTTACCTTCGGCTTTCATGCCGTTAACGGTTGGCCAGATGATCTGATCCATCACGCGCTGGTGGATCTCATCGGTCACCACAGGTGCCGGGGAATAAGCTCCCATGCCACCGGTGTTAGGGCCGGTATCACCATCGCCGACGCGCTTGTGATCCTGACTGGTAGCCATCGGCAGCACATTGTTGCCGTCAACCATCACGATAAAGCTGGCTTCTTCGCCATCCAGGAACTCTTCAATTACGATGCGGTGACCGGCATCGCCGAACGCATTGCCGGCCAGCATATCTTGCACAGCCGCTTCTGCTTCAGCCAACTCCATCGCGACGATAACGCCTTTACCGGCGGCCAATCCGTCAGCTTTGATCACGATCGGTGCGCCTTTCTCACGCAGATAGGCCAGCGCAGGTTCCACTTCGGTGAAGTTTTGGTATTCAGCGGTTGGAATCTGCTGACGTGCCAGGAAATCTTTAGTGAAGGCTTTTGAGCCTTCCAGCTGCGCAGCGGCCTGCGTTGGGCCAAAGATCTTCAGGCCTGCAGCACGGAACGCATCAACTACGCCAATCACCAGCGGCGCTTCTGGGCCAACGATAGTGAGGTCGATCTTTTCCTGCTGTGCAAAGGCCAGCAGTGCGGGAACATCGGTGGCGCTGATGGCCACGTTTTGCAGAGCGGGTTCAAGTGCGGTGCCAGCATTGCCTGGTGCGACAAACACGGTTTCCGCCAGCGGCGACTGCGCTGCTTTCCACGCCAATGCGTGTTCACGTCCGCCATTACCAATCACTAAAATTTTCATCTGTACTGCTCCCAACAATTAATGGCGGAAATGACGCATATCGGTGAAGATCATCGCGATGCCGTGCTCATCAGCGGCGGCAATCACTTCATCATCACGGATTGAACCACCCGGCTGAATCACGCAGCTAATGCCGACAGCCGCTGCGGCGTCGATACCGTCGCGGAACGGGAAGAAAGCGTCAGACGCCATCGCCGAACCTTTCACTTCCAGGCCTTCGTCACCCGCTTTAATACCGGCGATTTTAGCGGAGTAAACACGGCTCATCTGACCGGCGCCAATGCCGATAGTCATATTGTCGCGCGCATAGACGATGGCGTTGGATTTTACGAACTTCGCCACTTTCCAGCAGAACAGCGCATCACGCAGTTCCTGCTCAGTTGGCTGGCGCTTGCTGACCACGCGCAGCTGGCTGGCATCAACCATGCCCAGATCGCGATCCTGCACCAGCACGCCGCCATTAACGCGTTTGAAATCCAGCGCCGCAACGCGGCCTTGCCACTGACCACATACCAGAACGCGCACGTTCTGTTTGACGGCGGTGACTTTCAATGCGGCCTCGCTGGCGGAGGGGGCGATGATCACTTCCACAAACTGACGGCTGATGATGGCCTGCGCGGTGGCTTCGTCCAGCTCGCGGTTAAAGGCGATGATGCCGCCGAAAGCGGAAGTCGGGTCAGTTTTGTAGGCACGCTCGTAAGCTTCAAGAATCGACCCGCCCACCGCGACACCGCATGGGTTAGCGTGCTTGACGATGACACAAGCGGCTTCCTCGAACTCTTTCACGCATTCAAGTGCGGCATCGGTATCGGCGATATTGTTGTAAGAGAGCGCTTTGCCCTGAACCTGTTGCGCGGTGGCAACAGATGCTTCAGCCACATTCTCTTCTATATAGAAGGCAGCATCCTGATGGCTGTTCTCGCCGTAACGCATATCCTGTTTCTTAATGAAGTTGAGGTTCAGCGTGCGCGGGAAACGGCCGGCCGGTTCTTTGCTGTTGCTGTGATAAGCCGGCACCAGGCTGCCGAAGTAGTTGGCAATCATGCTGTCGTAGGCGGCAGTGTGTTCGAAGGCTTTAATGGCCAGATCGAAGCGCGTTTCCAGCGTGAGTGAGTTTTCGTTGGCATCCAGCTCGGCAATAATCGCCTCGTAATCGCCGCTCTTCACTACAATCGCCACGTCTTTGTGGTTCTTGGCTGCGGATCGAACCATGGTTGGGCCACCGATATCGATGTTCTCAACCGCCTCAGCCAGCGAGCAATCAGGTTTGGCAACGGTTTGTGCGAAGGGATAAAGGTTCACCACCACCATGTCGATCGGGTTAATGGCGTGCTCGGCCATGATCGCATCATCCTGACCGCGACGACCCAAAATGCCGCCGTGCACTTTTGGGTGCAGCGTTTTGACGCGTCCATCCATCATTTCCGGAAAACCGGTGTAGTCAGAAACTTCGGTGACGGGCAGGCCCGCATCTGCCAGCAGACGTGCAGTGCCGCCTGTGGAGAGCAGCTCAACACCACGACTGGAGAGTGCCTGAGCAAATTCGAGGATACCGGCTTTATCAGAGACACTGAGCAGAGCGCGGCGTACAGGACGACGTTGTTGCATGGTGGTTTTATCCCTTGGCTTTGTTTCGCGTAAAAAAGAGCGTTACATCAAGCTTAGTGTCTCTCTTCTATATAGAAGGCAACACTTGCCTCATGTAACGCCCCAAAAGGGGCATCCTTGACGTCGCCCGGCATTGTAGCGAAAACGTTTGCGTGATGCTCGCTTAAATTCATTTGTACGACGGAGTGTGGATAACTGTGTGTGTAACTGCGTATAAGGCGGGGTTTTGCTGTGGAATGCAGCGAACGGTTGTTTTTGTTGAATTTAGCGGTTGCGCACTGAGAACAACTCCCTATAATGCGCATCCATCAACACGGCACAACGGTTTACGAAATGTGGTGTTGGTGAGGAAGATTCGATAAGAACTTCCGCCGGATGAAAACGCTGAAAAAAGTGTTTGACTCTGAAGAGGGAAAGCGTAATATACGCCACCTCGCGACAGGCGGTTAACCCGCTGCTCGCAACGCTCTTTAACAATTTATCAGACAATCTGTGTGGGCACTCGCAGGATTGATATCAGCGTCTTTGGACGCAACAAAATATCAAAGCCTCACGAGTGAACACATAATGAAATTCATTATGACGTTTTACAGATGAGCATCGCTGCACGTGTTGCAGCAAATCAAACTTAAATTGAAGAGTTTGATCATGGCTCAGATTGAACGCTGGCGGCAGGCCTAACACATGCAAGTCGGACGGTAGCACAGAGAGCTTGCTCTCGGGTGACGAGTGGCGGACGGGTGAGTAATGTCTGGGAAACTGCCCGATGGAGGGGGATAACTACTGGAAACGGTAGCTAATACCGCATAACGTCGCAAGACCAAAGTGGGGGACCTTCGGGCCTCACACCATCGGATGTGCCCAGATGGGATTAGCTAGTAGGTGGGGTAATGGCTCACCTAGGCGACGATCCCTAGCTGGTCTGAGAGGATGACCAGCCACACTGGAACTGAGACACGGTCCAGACTCCTACGGGAGG
This sequence comes from Candidatus Pantoea floridensis, assembly GCF_900215435.1. NCBI lineage: Bacteria > Pseudomonadati > Pseudomonadota > Gammaproteobacteria > Enterobacterales > Erwiniaceae > Pantoea > Candidatus Pantoea floridensis. The sequence goes on along the minus strand of NZ_OCMY01000001.1, from coordinate 1,614,584 downwards.
CAGCAGTGGGGAATATTGCACAATGGGCGCAAGCCTGATGCAGCCATGCCGCGTGTATGAAGAAGGCCTTCGGGTTGTAAAGTACTTTCAGCGGGGAGGAAGGCGGTGAGGTTAATAACCTCACCGATTGACGTTACCCGCAGAAGAAGCACCGGCTAACTCCGTGCCAGCAGCCGCGGTAATACGGAGGGTGCAAGCGTTAATCGGAATTACTGGGCGTAAAGCGCACGCAGGCGGTCTGTCAAGTCGGATGTGAAATCCCCGGGCTTAACCTGGGAACTGCATTCGAAACTGGCAGGCTAGAGTCTTGTAGAGGGGGGTAGAATTCCAGGTGTAGCGGTGAAATGCGTAGAGATCTGGAGGAATACCGGTGGCGAAGGCGGCCCCCTGGACAAAGACTGACGCTCAGGTGCGAAAGCGTGGGGAGCAAACAGGATTAGATACCCTGGTAGTCCACGCCGTAAACGATGTCGACTTGGAGGTTGTTCCCTTGAGGAGTGGCTTCCGGAGCTAACGCGTTAAGTCGACCGCCTGGGGAGTACGGCCGCAAGGTTAAAACTCAAATGAATTGACGGGGGCCCGCACAAGCGGTGGAGCATGTGGTTTAATTCGATGCAACGCGAAGAACCTTACCTACTCTTGACATCCACGGAACTTGGCAGAGATGCTTTGGTGCCTTCGGGAACCGTGAGACAGGTGCTGCATGGCTGTCGTCAGCTCGTGTTGTGAAATGTTGGGTTAAGTCCCGCAACGAGCGCAACCCTTATCCTTTGTTGCCAGCGGGTAATGCCGGGAACTCAAAGGAGACTGCCAGTGATAAACTGGAGGAAGGTGGGGATGACGTCAAGTCATCATGGCCCTTACGAGTAGGGCTACACACGTGCTACAATGGCGCATACAAAGAGAAGCGACCTCGCGAGAGCAAGCGGACCTCATAAAGTGCGTCGTAGTCCGGATCGGAGTCTGCAACTCGACTCCGTGAAGTCGGAATCGCTAGTAATCGTAGATCAGAATGCTACGGTGAATACGTTCCCGGGCCTTGTACACACCGCCCGTCACACCATGGGAGTGGGTTGCAAAAGAAGTAGGTAGCTTAACCTTCGGGAGGGCGCTTACCACTTTGTGATTCATGACTGGGGTGAAGTCGTAACAAGGTAACCGTAGGGGAACCTGCGGTTGGATCACCTCCTTACCTGAAGATACCTTCCCGCGCAGTGCTCACACAGATTGTCTGATAGAAAAGTAATGAGCAAGACGGCTGCGAAGTCGTGACACTATCGTGTCCCCTTCGTCTAGAGGCCTAGGACACCGCCCTTTCACGGCGGTAACAGGGGTTCGAATCCCCTAGGGGACGCCACTTGCTTGGTGACAGGTGAAAGGTGTCTCCACGACGTATCTCAAAACTGACGTAACCGTCATGTTTGAGATACTGCTCTTTAACAATCCGGAACAAGCTGAAAATTGAAACGACGTGTTGGTTCATTTCTCCGTAATAAGGAATGAATAACAACATGTTCGAGTCTCTCAATGCTTACAGTCTGCAGCGTTGCAAAACGCCTGTGGGTTGTGAGGTTAAGCGACTAAGCGTACACGGTGGATGCCCTGGCAGTCAGAGGCGATGAAGGACGTGCTAATCTGCGTAAAGCGTCGGTAAGGTGATATGAACCGCTACAGCCGACGATGTCCGAATGGGGAAACCCGGTGCACTCAGTGCATCATCGCAACATGAATACATAGTGTTGCGAGGCGAACCCGGGGAACTGAAACATCTAAGTACCCGGAGGAAAAGAAATCAACCGAGATTCCCCCAGTAGCGGCGAGCGAACGGGGAGCAGCCCAGAACCTGAATCAGTTTGTGCATTAGTGGAAGCGTCTGGAAAGTCGCACGACACCGGGTGATAGTCCCGTACACGAAAGTGCACATTCTGTGAGTTCGAAGAGTAGGGCGGGACACGTGGTATCCTGTCTGAATATGGGGGGACCATCCTCCAAGGCTAAATACTCCTGACTGACCGATAGTGAACCAGTACCGTGAGGGAAAGGCGAAAAGAACCCCGGCGAGGGGAGTGAAACAGAACCTGAAACCGTGTACGTACAAGCAGTGGGAGCCTCTTTATGGGGTGACTGCGTACCTTTTGTATAATGGGTCAGCGACTTATATTCTGTAGCAAGGTTAACCGTATAGGGGAGCCGCAGGGAAACCGAGTCTTAACTGGGCGTTAAGTTGCAGGGTATAGACCCGAAACCCGGTGATCTAGCCATGGGCAGGTTGAAGGTTGGGTAACACTAACTGGAGGACCGAACCGACTAATGTTGAAAAATTAGCGGATGACTTGTGGCTGGGGGTGAAAGGCCAATCAAACCGGGAGATAGCTGGTTCTCCCCGAAAGCTATTTAGGTAGCGCCTCGTGAACTCATCCTCGGGGGTAGAGCACTGTTTCGGCTAGGGGGCCATCCCGGCTTACCAACCCGATGCAAACTGCGAATACCGAGGAATGTTATCACGGGAGACACACGGCGGGTGCTAACGTCCGTCGTGAAGAGGGAAACAACCCAGACCGCCAGCTAAGGTCCCAAAGTCATGGTTAAGTGGGAAACGATGTGGGAAGGCACAGACAGCCAGGATGTTGGCTTAGAAGCAGCCATCATTTAAAGAAAGCGTAATAGCTCACTGGTCGAGTCGGCCTGCGCGGAAGATGTAACGGGGCTAAACCATGCACCGAAGCTGCGGCAGCGACGCGTATGCGTTGTTGGGTAGGGGAGCGTTCTGTAAGCCGTTGAAGGTGGCCTGTGAGGGTTGCTGGAGGTATCAGAAGTGCGAATGCTGACATAAGTAACGATAAAGCGGGTGAAAAGCCCGCTCGCCGGAAGACCAAGGGTTCCTGTTCAACGTTAATCGGAGCAGGGTGAGTCGACCCCTAAGGCGAGGCTGAAAAGCGTAGTCGATGGGAAGCAGGTTAATATTCCTGCACTTGGTGTTACTGCGAAGGGGGGACGGAGAAGGCTAGGTTATCCGGGCGACGGTTGTCCCGGTTTAAGCGTGTAGGCTGACACCTTTGGTAAATCCGGGGTGTCTTAAGGCTGAGGCGTGACGACGAGCCACCACGGTGGTGAAGTAACTGATGCCCTGCTTCCAGGAAAAGCCTCTAAGCTCCAGGTAACACGAAATCGTACCCCAAACCGACACAGGTGGTCAGGTAGAGAATACCAAGGCGCTTGAGAGAACTCGGGTGAAGGAACTAGGCAAAATGGTGCCGTAACTTCGGGAGAAGGCACGCTGGCGCGTAGGTGAAGGGACTTGCTCCCGGAGCTGAAGCCAGTCGAAGATACCAGCTGGCTGCAACTGTTTATTAAAAACACAGCACTGTGCAAACACGAAAGTGGACGTATACGGTGTGACGCCTGCCCGGTGCCGGAAGGTTAATTGATGGGGTTATCCGTAAGGAGAAGCTCTTGATCGAAGCCCCGGTAAACGGCGGCCGTAACTATAACGGTCCTAAGGTAGCGAAATTCCTTGTCGGGTAAGTTCCGACCTGCACGAATGGCGTAATGATGGCCAGGCTGTCTCCACCCGAGACTCAGTGAAATTGAAATCGCTGTGAAGATGCAGTGTACCCGCGGCAAGACGGAAAGACCCCGTGAACCTTTACTATAGCTTGACACTGAACATTGAGCCTTGATGTGTAGGATAGGTGGGAGGCTTTGAAGCGTGGACGCCAGTCTGCGTGGAGCCAACCTTGAAATACCACCCTTTAATGTTTGATGTTCTAACGTAGGCCCGTAATCCGGGCTGCGGACAGTGTCTGGTGGGTAGTTTGACTGGGGCGGTCTCCTCCCAAAGAGTAACGGAGGAGCACGAAGGTTGGCTAATCCTGGTCGGACATCAGGAGGTTAGTGCAATGGCATAAGCCAGCTTGACTGCGAGAGTGACGGCTCGAGCAGGTGCGAAAGCAGGTCATAGTGATCCGGTGGTTCTGAATGGAAGGGCCATCGCTCAACGGATAAAAGGTACTCCGGGGATAACAGGCTGATACCGCCCAAGAGTTCATATCGACGGCGGTGTTTGGCACCTCGATGTCGGCTCATCACATCCTGGGGCTGAAGTAGGTCCCAAGGGTACGGCTGTTCGCCGTTTAAAGTGGTACGCGAGCTGGGTTTAGAACGTCGTGAGACAGTTCGGTCCCTATCTGCCGTGGGCGCTGGAGAATTGAGGGGGGTTGCTCCTAGTACGAGAGGACCGGAGTGAACGCACCACTGGTGTTCGGGTTGTCATGCCAATGGCACTGCCCGGTAGCTAAGTGCGGAAAAGATAAGTGCTGAAAGCATCTAAGCACGAAACTTGCCCCGAGATGAGTTCTCCCTGACTCCTTGAGAGTCCTGAAGGGACGTTGAAGACTACGACGTTGATAGGCCGGGTGTGTAAGCGCAGCGATGCGTTGAGCTAACCGGTACTAATGACCCGTGAGGCTTAACCTTACAACGCCAGAGGCGTTTTGGTGAGAGAGACCAGAGATTTTCAGCTTGTTTATGGATTGGTTTGCGGTGCCTGACAGGGCTTCGTGAACGAAACAGAATTTGCCTGGCGGCTTTAGCGCGGTGGTCCCACCTGACCCCATGCCGAACTCAGAAGTGAAACGCCGTAGCGCCGATGGTAGTGTGGGGTCTCCCCATGCGAGAGTAGGGAACTGCCAGGCATCAAATAAGTGAAGAAGCCCTGAACTAACGTTCAGGGCTTTTTTACGTCTTAAGAAATGTAGCGCTGTGCTTTTATTTTATGCAATAAAGTGCCTATATCAGTTATCAACCGCTTCAACATCATCAATAACCTCTGACAAATTCGTCGATCTCCCACGCCTGATTTCAAACTCCACCTAAAGCTGAAACATTTTCATAAACCGCATGAAGACTCGACATTTACGACATATCAGGCTAATGTCGGGCATCTGGATGTCTAAACGTTTATACGGTTGTAAGTAAGAGGTGAGCAGGCTATGCCAATCAGGATTCCCGACGAATTACCGGCAGTGAATTTTTTGCGTGATGAAAACGTCTTTGTCATGACGTCGTCGCGCGCCAGTGTTCAGGAGATCCGTCCGCTAAAAGTGCTGATCCTCAACCTAATGCCTAAGAAGATCGAAACGGAAAATCAGTTCCTGCGCCTGCTCTCAAACTCGCCGCTGCAGATTGACGTACAGCTGCTGCGCATTGATAGCCGTGAGTCGCGCAACACGCCAACCGAGCATCTGAACAACTTTTACTGCAACTTTGAAGATATTCAAAACGATAACTTTGATGGACTGATTGTCACCGGTGCGCCGCTGGGATTGGTTGATTTTAATGATGTGGCCTACTGGCCGCAGATTCAGCGCGTGCTGCACTGGGCCAACGAGCACGTCACATCAACACTGTTTGTCTGTTGGGCGGTACAGGCGGCGCTGAACATTTTGTATGGCATTCCTAAGCAGACGCGGCAAAACAAATTGTCAGGCGTCTACGAGCACCAAATCCTGCATCCACACGCGCTGCTAACCCGTGGCTTTGACGATAACTTCCTCGCGCCACATTCACGCTATGCCGATTTCCCTAGCCAGCTAATTCGTGATTACACCGATCTCGAACTGTTTGCCGAGTCGGAGGCAACGGGCGCGTATTTGATGGCGAGTAAAGATAAGCGTTTAGCCTTTGTCACCGGCCATCCTGAGTACGACGCTTTGACGCTATCAGGCGAATATCATCGCGATTACGATGCGGGTCTGCAGCCGGAGGTGCCGTTTAACTACTTCCCACAGAACAATCCAGAATTGCCGCCGCGAGCGACCTGGCGTAGCCATGGCAATCTGCTGTTCTCGAATTGGCTCAACTACTACGTTTATCAGATTACACCGTTCGATCTGCGACATATGAATCCAACACTCGAATAAGTCTCTCCCTCGTTTGATCCTGCCGTGACAGCCGCAAACTGTTGCGGCTTTTTTTTGCTTTCATTCTTTAGTGGAAATCATTGCCTTTAATTCGAGAGATTAAATTACATAAATATCATATTGATGTATGTAATTTGTAATAATAATGGAAATAGTTTTTGAAAATAAAATTAAAACCATTATGCTCTGATCTTGCAGGTTAAAAAACACCCTACATCCGGATCCGATCGCCAGACGATGGATCAACTCAGGAGGCAGCCCGCATGACAGACTCGGTTATCAGCAATACGCTAACCTTTAGCCAGCCCTTTACCCACGCGGAAAAGCAGCTGCTTACCCCGGAAGCGATCGACTTCATTCATTCACTGGTGGTGCGTTTTGCACCGGAACGCGAACGACTGCTGAAAGCACGCCGGCAACGTCAGCAGCGCTATGATCAAGGTGAGTTACCTGGATTCGATGCGGAAACCGCTTCCATTCGTGAAAATGAGTGGCAAGTTCGTCCCATTCCCCAGCTGCTGCAGGATCGCCGCGTAGAGATCACCGGTCCGCCGGATCGCAAAATGGTGATCAACGCGCTCAATGCGAACGTCAAAGTCTTCATGGCTGACTTTGAAGATTCACTGGCACCGACGTGGCAAAAGTTAGTGGAAGGACAGCTCACGCTGCGCGATGCGGTTAATGGCTCGCTGAGTTTCACCAGCGAGGCCGGTAAGATCTATCAACTGCGTGCCAACCCGGCACTGCTGATGTGCCGCGTGCGTGGCCTGCATCTGGATGAAAAGCATGTAGAGTGGCGCGATCGGGCCATTCCGGGTGGATTGTTCGACTTTGCGCTCTACTTTTTCCACAACGTTGAAGCGTTGCTGGAGAAGGGCCACGCACCGTGGTTTTATTTGCCGAAAACCGAGCATGCGGCTGAAGTAGCATGGTGGCGTGAGATCTTCCGCTTTAGTGAAGATCGCTTTGATCTACCGCGCGGAACGATCAAAGCCACGGTGTTGATCGAAACGTTGCCTGCGGTATTCCAGATGGATGAGATCCTATGGGAACTGCGCGATCACGCGGTCGGCCTGAACTGCGGTCGCTGGGATTATATCTTCAGCTACATCAAAACATTGGGCCAACATCCCGATCGTATCCTGCCGGATCGTCAGCAAATCAGCATGGACCAGCCGTTCCTTGATGCCTATTCCCGCCTGCTGATCAAAACCTGCCATCGCCGCGGCGCGCTGGCAATGGGCGGCATGTCGGCGCTGATTCCGAGCAAAGATGCAGAGCGCAATTTATGGGTGACGCAAAAAGTACAGGAGGATAAAACGCGCGAAGCGGGCAACGGCCACGATGGTACATGGGTCGCCCATCCCGGCCTGGCTGATATCGCGATGGAGGCGTTTGATCGGCGGTTGGGCCACCAACCTAATCAACTGCATATCACGCGTGCACAAGATGCGCCGATCACCGCCGAACGTCTGCTGGCGCCGTGTCGCGGTAAACGTACGGAAGCGGGCATGCGCGCTAACATCCGCGTGGCGCTGCAATATCTTGAAGCCTGGATCAGCGGCAACGGCTGCGTACCGATTGATGGCTTGATGGAAGATGCCGCCACTGCAGAAATTGCGCGCACCTCTATCTGGCAATGGATTCATCACAGACAAATTCTCAACGATGGCCAGCCAGTAACAGTCGCGCTGTTCGAACGGCTGCTGGATGAAGAGTTAGCCGCGCTGCAGCACACCCTTGGCACCGAACGTTTTAGCAACGGACGTTTCGATGATGCTGCTGCGTTGATGGCAAAAATCACTACCGATGATGAACTGGTTTCTTTCCTCACTCTGCCGGGCTATCGCCTGCTGCCCTGAACCTGGAGATATGGCTATGAATCGTACGCAACAGATCAAACAACTGGAATCGAGCTGGAACGAGGCGCGCTGGGAAGGGATCACACGACCATACAGTGCGGAAGATGTCATCAACCTGCGCGGTTCGGTCAATCCGGCCTGCACGCTGGCAGAGCGCGGCGCGACCAAACTGTGGTCGCTGCTCAACGGCGAATCCAGCAAAGGTTATATCAACAGCCTCGGCGCGTTGACCGGTGGCCAGGCGGTGCAGCAGGCGAAAGCCGGTATTGAGGCGATTTACCTCTCCGGCTGGCAGGTGGCAGCCGATGCCAACCTTGCTGGACAGATGTATCCCGATCAGTCGCTGTATCCGGTGAATTCGGTGCCCAATGTGGTGGAGCGCATCAATCAAAGTTTCCAGCGTGCCGATCAGATTCAGTGGGCCAGCGGCGTGTCGCCAGAAGATAGCGATTTTATTGATTACTTCCTGCCGATTGTGGCCGATGCAGAAGCGGGATTTGGCGGCGTACTCAACGCGTTCGAGTTGATGAAATCGATGATTCAGGCCGGTGCAGGTGCGGTACATTTTGAAGATCAGCTGGCGGCGGTGAAGAAGTGCGGGCACATGGGCGGTAAAGTGCTAGTGCCGACGCAGGAAGCCATCCAAAAGCTGGTGGCGGCGCGTCTGGCGGCGGATGTAATGAACGTGCCGACAGTATTGATCGCGCGCACCGATGCCGATGCGGCCGATCTGATTACCTCCGACTGCGACCCGCGCGATGCGGCGTTCATCACCGGCGAGCGCACCGCCGAAGGCTTTTTCCGCACGCACGCCGGCATTGAACAGGCGATCAGTCGCGGGCTCTCCTATGCGCCGTATGCCGATGTGCTGTGGTGCGAAACCTCAACGCCCGATCTTGAGCTGGCACAGCGCTTTGCCGATGCGATTCACGCGCAGTATCCCGGCAAGCTGCTGGCCTATAACTGCTCGCCGTCGTTTAACTGGAAGAAAAATCTCGACGATCGCACCATCGCGCGTTTCCAGCAGGCATTGAGCGACATGGGCTATCGCTTCCAGTTCATCACGCTGGCTGGCATTCACAGCATGTGGTTCAACATGTTCGACCTCGCCCACGCCTATGCGCAGGGCGAAGGTATGCGGCATTACGTGGAAAAAGTGCAGCAGCCGGAGTTTGCGGCACGCGATAAAGGCTATACCTTCTCGTCACATCAGCAGGAAGTCGGCACCGGCTATTTCGATCGCATCACCAATGTGATTCAGGGCGGGCAATCCTCGGTAACCGCACTAACCGGTTCCACTGAAGCCTCGCAGTTCTAAACCCACACCGATACTGCCATTGTAGGGTCGCCATTAATGGCGACCGTTTTCCTGGAGCGTTGCCGATGACACCGAGAGAATCGCTGATCGCCCACACCATCCTGCAAGGTTTTGATGCGCAGTATGGTCGCTTTCTGGATATCACAGCCGGCGCACAGCAGCGCTTCGAGCAGGCCGACTGGCTCGCGGTGCAGCAGGCAATGAAAGCGCGTATCCATCTCTACGATCACCACGTTGGCCTGGTTACCCATCAGCTGCGCATTCTCAATGACACCTCTGAATGGGATGAAGCCTTTTGGCTGCGCGTTAAAAGCCATTACGAAACCCTGTTGCCTGGCTATCCGCGCCATGAAATTGCCGAAAGCTTTTTTAACTCGGTCTATTGTCGATTGCAGGGACACAGACACCTTTCGCCCGAGCGGCTATTTATCTTCCCGTCGCAGCCTTACGCGCCGGCTCCGGTTGCGCAGCGCCCGCTGTCGCGCCTCTATCGCCCGCAGCAAAATTGGCAGGAAACGCTGCGTCAGGTGTTAAATGACATGCCGCTGCGCCTGACGTGGCAGGATCAGACGCGTGATATCGGCTGGATTGTCCGTCATCTGCATGAACAGTTTGGCGCCGCGCAGTTGGCAACGGCAACGCTGGATGTCGCCTGCGAGCTGTTTTACCGCAACAAAACCGCGTGGATTGTGGCGCGGCTGCAGCTGAGTGATGGCATGGTGCCCTGCTTGCTGCCGATCCAGCGTGATGATGCTGGACGCTTGTGGATCGATACCTGTCTCACGGATAGCGATGATGCCAGCATCGTGTTTGGCTTCGCGCGCGCTTACTTCATGGTGTACGCGCCGGTGCCGGCAGCGCTGGTGGCGTGGCTACAACCGATTCTGCCAGGCAAAACCGTCGCTGAGCGCTACATGGCGATTGGCTGTCAGAAGCACGGGAAAACCGAATGTTATCGTGAATATCTGCACTATCTGGCACACAGCCAGGAGGATTTCACCATCGCGCCCGGCATTCGCGGCATGGTGATGATGGTGTTCACGCTTCCCGGTTTTGATCGGGTGTTCAAAGTGATCAAAGACCGCTTCGCGCCACAAAAAGAGGTTACCGATGCGCAGGTGCGCGACTGCTACCGCATGGTTAAAGAGCACGATCGCGTCGGACGCATGGCGGATACGCAGGAGTTCGAACACTTTGCGTTACCGCGCGCGCGTATTCCCGCCGAGCTGATGGCGGAGTTTGAACGCGATATTCCTGAAAAGCTGGAAGTGCGCGACGACGTGGTAATCATCCGCCATTTATGGCTGGAACGGCGCATGGAGCCGCTCAATTTGTGGCTGGCGCAGGCCACGCCGGAGCAGCGGCAGCACGCGATTGGCGAGTACGGCGATGCGATTCGCCAGCTGGCGGCGGCGAATATTTTCCCCGGCGACATGCTGTTCAAAAACTTTGGTATGACGCGCCATGGTCGCGTGGTGTTTTACGACTACGACGAAATCCGTCCGATGAGCGAACTGGTATTCCGCGATGTGCCGCAGGCACGTTATGAAGAGGATGAGCTACAGGCCGAGCCCTGGTATAGCGTTGGGCCGGATGATGTGTTCCCGGAAACCTTCCGCTATGCGCTGTGCAGCGAACCGGCGACCGGTAAATTGCTGCTGGCGCTGCATCCCCAGCTGTTTGATCCCAACTGGTGGCGTGCGCTGCAAGTGCGCATCCGCGCAGGGCATATTGAAGAGGTGATTGCCTGGCGCGCCAGCCAGCGTTTCAGCGCGCGCTATGCTTCGGTGGCCGCTTAGCGGCCAGAATAGGTTTGCGTCACCTGTTTGGCGGCGCGAATCACCAGCGCACCCAGTTCGGTAATGCGGTCGTCGGTCATACGCGCAATCGGGCCGGAAATGGAAATCGCGGCGAACGGTTCGCCGTGCTCGTCATAAATCGGCGCGGCGACACAGCGCAGACCCAGCGCGTGCTCCTCATCATCATGCGAAAAGCCCATTTTGCGAATCAGCGCCAGATTTTCTTTCAGGCTGTGCGGCGACATCAGCGTCTTCGGCGTGTAGTGATGCAATCCTTTTTGGTGCAGCAGCGACGTGACTTGCTCATCACTCAGATGCGCCAAAAAGGCTTTACCGGCACCGGATGCATGCATCGGCAGCTTGCCGCCGATCGGCGCCGACATACGCATTAGCTGCGTGCACTGCACCTGATCGATAATCACCGCCTGATAATCACTAAGATCCAGCACCGCCAGATTCACCGTCTCGCCGGCATCTTCCATCAGCTTGCGTAATACTGGATGCACAATCGCCAGCAGATTGCGGCTCTGCAGAAAGCTGCTGCCGACCACAAAGGCATGTGAAGCGATGGTCCATAACCCTAAGTCGCCTACCTGATGGACAAAACCCTGTTGCTGCATGGTGGTGAGCAGGCGATGCGTGGTCGAATTCGGTAAGCCAGCCTGCTGGGCCAGCTCCGTGAGCGCTACGCTGCCGTGGGATTCGGCAATCAGCTCCAGCAGGCGCAGGCCGCGCGTCAGTGACTGAACCTGCCCGCCTACAGGCGCGCTGGTGGTGGTGGTTGTAGCACGAGGTTTCTTGCCGCGTTTCACGGGCGCAGGGGTTGCCATGACTTCTCCACAATCGCATCAATTATGGAAACCATTTTCGTTTTTAATGGTACGAATGCAAACGTTCGCTTTCTGGTCGGATCTGTTAGGCATCCTGGCTGAAAATGTCTCATCTGACCTGACTTTTGCTCACCTTAAAGATATGCCAGTATGTCTGGCTGGCATTGTTGCCAACGCAATGACGTGGACGGGGCAAGAGTGAGCAATAAAACAGACATGCTGCAGCAGCAGCTGGCGCAACGCATCATGATTCTGGACGGTGGCATGGGCACCATGATCCAGAGTTATAAACTGAGCGAGCAGGATTTTCGTGGCAGCCGCTTTGCCGACTGGCCATCCGATTTGAAGGGCAACAACGATCTGTTGGTGCTCACCAAACCGCAGGTGATCCGCGAAATTCATGATGCGTACCTCGCTGCGGGCGCGGATATTCTGGAAACCAACACCTTTAACTCCACCACCATTGCGATGGCGGACTATGCGATGGAAGCGCTGTCGGCGGAGATCAACTTCGAAGCCGCTAAACTGGCGCGAGCCTGCGCGGATGCATGGACGGCGAAAACGCCGCATCGCCCGCGCTACGTGGCGGGCGTATTGGGCCCGACCAACCGCACCTGTTCTATCTCGCCGGATGTTAACGATCCCGCCTATCGTAACGTCACCTTTAATCAGCTGGTGGATGCCTATCGTGAATCGACTCATGCGCTGATTGCCGGCGGTTCCGATCTCATCATGATCGAAACGGTGTTCGATACGCTGAATGCCAAAGCGGCCATCTATGCGGTGCAGGCCGAAATGGAAGCGATGGGCGTGACGCTGCCGCTGATGATCTCCGGCACAATCACCGATGCCTCCGGTCGTACGCTCTCCGGCCAAACTACCGAAGGTTTCTATAACTCGCTGCGCCACGCCGAGCCGCTGTCATTTGGCCTTAACTGTGCACTCGGCCCGGACGAACTGCGTCAATATGTCGCAGAGTTGTCGCGCATAGCCGAAGGTTACGTCACCGCGCACCCGAATGCCGGTTTGCCCAATGCCTTTGGTGAATACGATCTTGATGCCGCCATCATGGCTGAGCAGATTGGTGAGTGGGCACGCGCCGGATTCCTCAACATTATCGGCGGCTGCTGTGGCACCACGCCGGAGCATATCGCGGCGATGGCGGCAGCAGTAGAAGGCGTTGCGCCGCGCCGGCTGCCGGAGATTCCGGTGGCTTGCCGCTTAGCCGGGCTGGAACCGCTCAACATTCACGCCGATTCACTGTTCGTCAACGTTGGCGAACGTACCAACGTCACCGGCTCGGCTAAGTTCAAGCGGCTGATCAAAGAAGAGAAATATAACGAAGCACTGGATGTGGCGCGCCAGCAGGTGGAGAACGGTGCGCAAATCATTGATATCAACATGGATGAAGGCATGCTGGATGCGGAAGCGGCCATGGTGCGCTTCCTCAACCTGATCGCCGGTGAGCCGGATATCGCGCGCGTGCCGATCATGATCGACTCCTCAAAATGGGAGGTGATCGAGAAAGGCCTGCAGTGCATTCAGGGCAAAGGCATCGTTAACTCCATCTCGATGAAAGAGGGCGTTGAACCTTTCATTGAGCACGCACGCAAAGTGCGTCGCTACGGCGCGGCGATGGTGGTGATGGCGTTTGATGAAATCGGCCAGGCGGATACGCGCGCGCGCAAAATCGAAATCTGTCGCCGCGCCTACAAGATCCTCACCGAAGAGGTCGGTTTCCCGCCAGAAGACATCATTTTCGATCCGAATATTTTTGCCGTTGCCACCGGTATTGAAGAGCACAACAACTACGCGATGGACTTTATTGGCGCCTGTGAAGACATTAAGCGCGAGCTGCCACACGCGATGATCTCCGGCGGCGTCTCCAACGTATCGTTCTCGTTCCGCGGTAACGAACCGGTGCGTGAAGCGATCCACGCGGTGTTCCTCTATTACGCCATCCGCAACGGCATGGACATGGGCATCGTCAACGCCGGGCAGCTGGCGATTTATGACGATCTGCCAGCCGAACTACGCGATGCGGTGGAAGACGTGATCCTCAACCGCCGAGATGAGGGTACCGAGCGCCTGCTGGAGCTGGCGGAGAAGTATCGCGGCAATAAAGGCGACGGTGAGCAGGAGAAACAGCAGGCCGAATGGCGCAGCTGGGACGTGGTAAAACGTCTGGAATACTCGCTGGTGAAAGGCATCACCGAGTTTATCGAGCTGGATACCGAGGAGGCGCGTCAGGCATCCGAACGCCCGATTCAGGTGATTGAAGGACCGCTGATGTCCGGCATGAACGTGGTCGGCGACCTATTCGGCGAGGGTAAAATGTTTCTGCCGCAGGTGGTGAAATCGGCGCGCGTAATGAAGCAAGCAGTGGCCTATCTCGAACCCTATATTCAGGCCAGCAAAGAGGCCGGACGCAGCAACGGCAAGATCGTACTGGCGACGGTGAAGGGCGACGTGCACGACATCGGCAAAAACATCGTCGGCGTCGTACTGCAGTGTAATAACTACGAAATTATCGACCTTGGCGTAATGGTGCCGAGTGACAAAATCCTCAAAACCGCGCTTGCTGAGAACGCCGATATTATCGGGCTTTCCGGCCTGATTACGCCGTCGCTGGATGAAATGGTCAACGTGGCGAAAGAGATGGAGCGCCAGGGATTCACCATCCCGCTACTGATTGGCGGCGCGACCACCTCGAAGGCGCATACCGCGGTGAAGATTGAGCAGAATTACAGCGGTCCAACGGTGTATGTGCAAAACGCCTCGCGCACCGTGGGCGTGGTGTCATCGCTGCTCTCCGACACGCTGAAAGAGGATTTTGTGGCGCGCACGCGCAAAGAGTACGACACGGTGCGCATTCAGCACGGACGTAAAAAGCCGCGCACGCCGCCGGTGAGTCTGCAAACCGCGCGCGATAATGATTATTCCATCGATTGGGAGAGCTACACGCCGCCGGTGCCGCATCGCCTCGGTGTGAGCACGGTGCAAGCCAGCATCGAAACGCTGCGTAATTACATCGACTGGACGCCGTTCTTTATGACCTGGTCGCTGGCAGGGAAATATCCGCGCATTCTGGAAGATGAGGTGGTGGGTGAAGAGGCCAAACGGCTGTTTGCCGATGCGAATGCCATGCTCGATATGCTGAGCGCCAGCGGCACGCTCAATCCACGCGGCGTGGTCGGCATCTTCCCGGCTAACCGCGTCGGCGATGATATTGAGATCTATCGCAATGAGAACCGTGATGAGGTGCTGTGCGTGAGCCACCATCTGCGTCAGCAGACGGAGAAAACCGACTTTGCTAACTATTGTCTGGCCGACTTCGTGGCGCCGAAATCCAGCGGTAAAGCCGATTATCTCGGTGCGTTTGCCGTTACCGCAGGCATAGAAGAGGATGCGCTGGCCGAGGCGTATGACAAGCAGCACGATGATTACAACAAAATCATGGTGAAAGCGGTGTCGGATCGTCTGGCGGAAGCCTTTGCCGAGTATCTGCACGAGCGGGTGCGTAAGGTGATTTGGGGCTTTGCCGCCCATGAGAATCTCAGCAACGAAGAGCTGATTCGCGAGAATTATCAGGGCATTCGTCCCGCGCCGGGTTATCCCGCTTGTCCGGAACATACCGAAAAAGCGCCCATTTGGCAGCTGCTGGAGGTGGAAGCCAATACCGGCATGAAACTCACCGAATCCTTCGCCATGTGGCCCGGTGCGGCGGTTTCCGGCTGGTACTTCAGCCATCCTGACAGTAAATATTTCGCCGTGGCGCAGATTCAACGCGACCAGGTGGAAGATTACGCGGCGCGTAAAGGGATGAGCGTGAGCGAGGTTGAGCGCTGGCTGGCGCCGAATCTGGGTTATGACGCGGATTAATTCATTTAGGAGATCGCCATCAATGGCGGCCCTTCGTAGGGTCGCCATTAATGGCGACCGTGAACGGGGCGCGTAATAAAAAAAGGTCGGCATAAATGCCGACCCTACAATTAATGAAAATAATCAATCAGTTAAACCGCGCATCGCGATCTGACGTCAGATCGTACAGCTGGTACTTACGGCCCAGCATCTGGCCGCCATCGCGCGTCAGCGGTACCCAATTCACCTGTGCACGGCCACGGGTTGGCG
The DNA here is from genome assembly GCF_900215435.1 of Candidatus Pantoea floridensis. Taxonomy (NCBI): domain Bacteria; kingdom Pseudomonadati; phylum Pseudomonadota; class Gammaproteobacteria; order Enterobacterales; family Erwiniaceae; genus Pantoea; species Candidatus Pantoea floridensis. The sequence goes on along the minus strand of NZ_OCMY01000001.1, from coordinate 1,598,723 downwards.
TCACGGTAAACAGATCCATCGGCACCGAAATGTAGAAGCCTTTGGTAAAGTCGCCTTCACCATACGCTTCTGCCGACACGTTGGTTTTGGTGGCGTAGAAGCCAACCATCACGCCGCTGTCGAAGCGCTTCGACACATCCAGCGTCACACCTTTATCTTTTGCCAGATATTGCCCGACGCTGGCTTTCACCAAGACATCCTGCATAAACCATGGACGCCAGTAGGTGGTGAAGTGTCCGGTTGGCGCTTTGTAATCGGTGAACTGCATCATGTTGTCCCAATCACGCTGCTTCACGTAGTTGGCATCAACCCCGAATGCCCAGTTGCTATCAATCGGACGATACAACACTTCGCCACCGACGCCGCCGTACATGGTTTCCAGATAACCGCCGTAAACCTGGCCATAGAAACCATTGCCGAGCGAATGCATGTAGTTGGCTTGCAGATCGTTGACGTAAACGTTGTTCTCAACGTAATCGCGAATATGGGTGCGCACGCGCGGCAGCGTGGAATCCGCAGGCGCGCCGTTGTAGTTAAATTTGTTGTAGTTATTCGCGACGTTGCCGAACAGGCTGCCGCCCACCAGCAGGTGATCGGTGAGCCAGTAATCGGCGTTGGCCATCACGCCAACCTGATACATATAGAAGCTTTCCGGTCCGCCCACCGACTGATTCAGCACCGGCGACAAACTGTAGTTCAGGCGCTCTTTGCGGATAAAGAAGCCTTGCTCAGTGGTGCCGGGATCGACCGGATTATCACGCGTCTGCTGCAGCGGCTGCTCGTGTCCCAGCGGATAACCGGCCAGCTCGTTGTGCAGGCTGGCGACGTTGGTGCGCGTGCTGACCTGCGGCATATTGAAGCGCGACTCGGTGACATCGATGGTATCGATACCGGCTGGCAGGTTATTCATGATGATGCGATTGGCGCGATCGACGCCTTCGCGCGTGTCGCGATATTTGGTTTGTTCGCCGGAAACGTACAGCGTGCTGCCTTTGGTCTGAATATGCGGGCCGTTCAGCCCAGCGTTGTACTTCAGATCCGTCAGCTGATTCGCCACCACCGTTGGTTGCAGCAGGTCGCCCTGCGGCTGCGGGTTGTAGGCCGGTTTCTCGCTATCAATGTGCGACTGATGCAGATCGTTGAAGTTGGTGCGCAGGGTAAAGCCGAACATAAAGGTGTTGCCGCGCTCGTAGCTGGCGTTGATGTCGGCCCAATCGGTGATGCGATAAATCGCGCCGACGTTAACCTTGCTGCGCTGATCCAGACGGCCAGCAAAATCATCCTGATAGTTGTTGCCTTCGTATTCCACTTTGAGGCGCAGCGGCTGCCACGGCGTCTGATACTCCACGCCGCCGAACAGCGCCGACGGGCCATGGAACATCTGCGAACCATTAATCGAACCCGCTTCGCCACCGCCGGTGCGGCTACAGAAACTGTCGCTGTAGGAACAGAACGGATTTTTGATGGTGCCGCTGTTGCCGAGATAGCCCCAGCCCAGGCCTAAGGTGAAATCAAACGGGCCCCACGCTTTGCTGGCGACCAGATATTCGCTGTCGAATAAACCGGTGCCGCCTAAATCGCGCGAGCCAACCGCCACTTCGGGCAGCCAGTAGCTCTCCTGCCACAGCCGGAGCTTCACATCGAAGGCTTTGTCTTTATAGCTTTGGTTACCGCTGAAACCCTCTACCGCACTGTAGCGGCGCGTCCGCACGTCGGTATAACGCACGGTGGTTTCCAGCCACGGGAACAGCTGCAGTGAGGCCGAATAGTAACGATATTGATCGTTATCGCGGAAGTTAACGCTAAATTCACCCTCTTTCGCCATACGCGCCGTTGGCGTTTGCATCAGGCCCACGCCGCCGAAATCCGATTGCGAAGGACCGACCGGTTCAGGCCAGGTTTCCGCATGCACCTGGCAGGCAGCGGCAACGGAAGCAGCCAACAGGCTGAGAAGTAATTGTTTTTTCATCAGTCTGGTATCCGGTGAGTCAGAACGGAAAGCATGCGCGTATTCAAATCGCTTTGGCCCCAGGGCAGGCTCCATGAGGTGAAACCGAGCCAGATAATAGTGCCGGGCTCCACTTCAACGTGGCGATGATTCCAGTAAGCGATAGGCACTTGCTGCGTGCTGCCGGACGGCGCAATCACCGTGGCAAAACTGCGCTCCGCGCCGGACAGGCGTTCGTGACCGTCAAGATAATCACGCACCTCACGGCCGGGCTGCCAGCTCTCTTTACCGGGATTGCTCAGCGCACCGAGCACCAGCACCTGCGTGGGCTGCGCCAGCGTGTACAGGTCATAGCTGCCCTGCAGCGTGCGGTTAGCCTGCGGACGCAGGCGCACTTCATCGGGATCGAGCGAAGTGAACTGGCGGCCAGTGACTTTTACGTCATTGAGCTGGCGGATGACTGCGCCAATAGTGGCGGCCAGCGACTCACCGCTGTCGGCTTGCCAGGCGCGCAGATCGGCCAGCAGCTGTTGCTGCTGTTGTTGAGCCACGGCGGTTGCGCCGCGTTCGGCAATCACCGTACCCGGCCACCAACTGCGCAGTGCAGGATTTGTCAGTAATTGAGAGAGGTCTTGCGCATCATCGATTTGCAGTGCGTTTTTACCCTGCACATCGTGCACGGTGACGTGAGCCGCGGCCAGCGCATGGCCAGCCGTTAGCAGCATCAACGCTGCCAGCATTGGAGTTATTTTTTTCATGATTTCGCCGGCTTCAGAATAGTGGTTTCAACAGGGAAGGCGTCGGCGGCCAGCATCTGATTGGCCTGCAGCACTGTGCCGTCGCGGTTATCGATCCAGAAGGTGTTCTGCCACTCCGCGCCCACGCTTTCCATGCGCACGGTTTCATGCCAGACGCGGCAGGGCACGCGCTCACCGGCTATGTCCAGAACGGTATCGTCACCGCGCTGGAAGGTGGAGGTGGCCGTTGCGGCACGGACTTTTTCCTGTTCGCGCCACTGCACCACGCGCGTCCAGCCAGCACCGTTTTGCAGGTGCAGCGCATCGGCAAGCGGATCCTGCGCCAGATTACTGACATCCGTAAGGTTGCTCGGTAATCCCAGGGTTTTCACCAAACGACCGTGCTGCATCACCAGCATGGCTTTATCCTGAGTCACCCATTTCTGCTGACCGTTTTCGTTGTAACCCAGCACCACGAAGATACGTGGGCCATCATTAATGCGGGCATAAAGGCTGGCGTAGGGCAGGTTATTGACCTGTTCGTCAGTGACCGTGACATCATCCGGCCCCTTTACGGCCAGCATTACGGTTTGTTCGAGGCCTTTTTGCGTTTGCGTGCAGGCCTGCAATAACAGGCAAAGTAGTAGCAAAGAGAGTCGGCGCACTGTGTATCCCTGTCTAAATAAGCCAAACAAAAAATAACCACACGACTGTGTGGTTATGTTTAAAGGTGCTACATCAACGAGTGGTGCTCGTTGTGGTGGTTGTTGTTGTACCGGTATTTGCGCCGTCACCGCCGCCAGAAGCAGCAATGCCGAGGCCCACTAACGCACCGAGCGCGCCGATACCCACAGCGGTAGACGCACCGGCAGAGATTGCTCCCGCCTGCGCGCCCGCTGCAGCACCAGCTTCTTCCGGTGCGGCAATCGCAGAGGAAGAGACGGCAACGTAAAGTAAGGCTGCACCGGCAACCATCAGTTTTTTCATAACAACGTTTCCTGCATTTATATAAATGAATGAATGTAGGATGTACCCAGATTTCGGGCGCGTTCAGTATAGGGCAACAAATTACCAGAGTTCAGTCTGAGTAAAAGAGGGTAACAAACAGTGATGTTTCTGGTGATAAATACGGCGAATTGGCGTTAGATGCTTTTTTTAAATGCACTTTTTTGCAGGCGTGGAATAATTAATGGGTTGTGCGAAGTGAGGCAGGATTTTTCACTTTTGCATTAACTATTGGTACGGAATAGGAATAATCAGATTTTCCTGAAGCAGGATAAATAAAAATCATAAATCAATCATACGGATAGATTTAAATTCTCGGTAAATAGATCCATTTTTTAGTGAGCGCCATTCGGAATTATCTTGAAAAGATCCGATTATCCTTAGGTCACTTTAAGAATAATCTAACTGTGACGTGATGGGTAAATAACGGCGTTGTCAGCGGTATTAGGGAGTTAAACGTCATAGTGAAGGGAATATTGCCGGGGTCATGGCTTTGCTGCGGTGAAATTCATCCCAACAAGCAGGGATGAATTAATCTATCTGTGGATCTGATGTGGCAGGAAATATCAAGGCGTCGCCGTTAGCCAAAATAACCCGGAATAAGGCATTTTAAGGAAGTCGTGATGAACCGTCTCCAGATCTGCCTGAGGGTTGAGGTCGGTGAATAGCTGCGGATGCAGGAATTTCGCCATGGCTTCTACTGCCAGGATATTGAGCGGACTGTCATAGAACTGATGATAAATTACCATCACATCGCGCTGTTTCACCGCCTTCAGCACGTTGAGACCGTTGCGATTCAGCAAATGATCAAGGCGTTGCTGAGCGAGCTTAAGGTCAGCGGTATAACCGAGCGGCACGCCGATACTCTGTTTATAGTTATCGCTCCAGTCTGCGCCGGTCATCAGGTATTTGCCCGGTTGGCTGGTAATCAGCTGCTCAAGGCCGATGGTGCCATTTTTGCCCGAGAACAGATCGCTGCCCACATTCTTCCCGCCCGCCGTTTCAATAAATTCGCCAAAGCTGCCTTTGCCATAGGTGAAACAACACTCGTCGCCGGTCATGCCCGCATGACGCTCAATAAACACCAGCGGACGCTGTTGGGCGGTGAGGGATGCTGTGCGATCGCGGATCAGGCTCAGACGCTGTTGGTAAAACTGACTCCAGGCTTCCGCATGCTGTTCATCGCCCAGCACTTTGCCCAGCAGGCGAATGCTCGGCACGCTGTTGCTTAATGGGCGCAGGCGAAAATCGATGAACACCACCGGAACGCCAATCTTCTCCAGCTGATCCAATACACGACTCTGCTTCAGCTTCTCCAGCACCCCGAAATCAAAAATGATCAGATCAGGACGCATCTGCACCGTGCGTTCAACGCTGAAATCACTCAGGTAAGCATTCTCCAGCATCGGCAGCTTGCTCAGCTGCGGAAAGCGTTGCAGGTAGAGCGCATAGAGATCCGGCGCTTTGGTTTTAAGCGTGTTATCCCAGGCAATCAAATTTTTGAAGGGATCGTCAGGATGCACGATTTGCAGCGCCTGTAGCGCCCGGGCATCAGCCAATATCACGCGCTGCGCCGGATGCGCTAGCGTCACCTGGCGGCCGGCAATGTCTGTGACAGTAATGGGATCGGCCGCGACGCATGCTGCAGCAGTAAGCAGCAGGCTCGCCAGCAGCGCGCGAATGAGGGGGAATCGCATGGTCAATCAACCTGTAAAAGTGGAACGGAAACTGGGCTGTTAACCCTTTCATATCAAGGTTACAGCCATAAAAAGCGTGCCGCATAAACAAAAGAGCGTTTACGCATCAACTTGCCTTACTTTATAATTGATAATGGTTATTATTCATATTCTTGTTTCTTTTTTAAAACAAAAACAGTTGTCTTATTGGGGATTGATTTAATAAATGTTAAAGGGTTATCACTATTCGCTGCTTGCGAGCGCCATCGCCTTCGCATTACCCACCCATGCTGCAGAAACATCAACTTCTACAACCGCCGATCGTACCGACAACTTAACCGTGGTGGGCAACTGGCTCGACAATGCTGATCCAGACAGCGTGGTGCTTGACCATCCCGGCGCGCGAACCATTGTTTCCAGTCAGCAGGTGAAAGAGAAAGGGGCTGAAACGGTTTCCGAAGCTCTGCGCGGCATTCCCGGCGTGCAGGTCCAGGAAAACAACGGTACGGGCGGCAGTGACGTGTCGCTGAACGTCGGCGTACGTGGTTTGACCTCACGCCTCTCTCCGCGCTCCACCATTATGATGGATGGCGTGCCTCTGGCCGTTGCACCGTACGGCCAACCGCAGCTGTCGATGGCGCCTCTGTCGATGGGCAATATTCAGTCGATTGACGTGATTCGCGGTGGCACCGCGGTACGCTACGGGCCGCAAAACGTGGGCGGGGTGATTAACTTCGTCTCCAAAGAGATCCCGAAAACCTTCGGCGGCGGCGTCAGCACGCAGACCGAAGGCGCAGAACATGGCGGATTGAAAACGCTTACCAGTGCTTCCATCGGCGGTACCGCCGATAACGGTTTCGGCGCGGAGTTGCTCTACTCCGGACTGCACGGCCAGGGCTATCGCGCCAACAATGACAATACCGATATCGATGATTTCATGCTGAAGACTCGCTATGACTTCACGGATAAAGATCAGCTAACTGCCAACTTCCACTACTACAACGCGTCAGCGGGGATGCCGGGTGGTTTAACGGCAGCGCAGTACAAGGCCAATCCGTTCCAGTCGGTGCGTCGCTACGATCAATTTGAAGGCCGCCGTCAGGATATGTCATTCAAATATCGCCATCAGGAAGAGGATAGCCAGCTTGAAGTGCTGACTTACTTCACCAAAAGTTTCCGTACCAGTGATATTCAAAGCGGCATTGGCACCGGTGTGAATCTGGGTAAAAGTCGTCTGGCTGCCGCACCGCGCCATTATACGACCTGGGCGATAGAGCCGAGTTATTCCCGGATGTTCCGCATCTGGGATATGGCGCATGAAGTCACGGTAGGTTACCGCTATCTAAATGAAACCTCTGATGAAAAGGGCTATCGCTCAGGGTGGTACGATCCGGACACCACCTTTTCTGCGCCGGATGCTAAAGAAAATTATTACCAGCATTCGTCAGGCGGTTCTGAAGCTCATGCGGTATATATCGATGACGCGGTAAACGTCGGCAACTGGACAATCACGCCGGGTGTGCGTTACGAAAATATCAAAACTCACGTCTCAGATGGTTTTGCCAATATTGACCGCAACAAGTCATACAGCGAACCTCTGCCGTCGCTGAATGTGATGTATCACCTGAGTGATTCATGGAAACTGTTCGCCAACGCCAATACCTCCTTTGGTAGCCTGCAATACTTCCAGCTGACGCGCGGTGGCAGTGGCGGCCAGCCTGCACCCGGTCTTGAGCCGGAAAAAGCCTATACCTATGAAGTGGGAACGCGTTACGACGATACCGTGGTGAAAGCTGAGCTGACGGCGTTCTACATCGATTTCAACAACCAGCTGCAGTACATCAACAATACCATTGGCTGGACCACGCTGGGTGCCACGCGGCATGAAGGGATTGAGCTGGCGCTGAACTACGATTTGAGCGAGTGGGCACCCGCGCTGGAAGGGATGAGCCTCTACACCACCTACACGTACACCAAAGCCACGGCGCAGAAAGGGGAGTTTGCCGGTAAAGATCTGCCGTTTTACTCGCGCCAGGTATTTACCGTGGGTTCCCGTTATCAGACCGGAAATTGGGTATGGAACTTAGACGGTTTCGCCCAGTCTGGCCAGCGTTCGCCGGGTTCTGCGGACGCCGGCAATGGATACATTACCGAAGAGACGCCTGATGGTCAGTATGGTGATATTCCGGGCTGGATGGTGTGGAACGCGCGCGGCGAGTATGACTTCGGCCCAGCGTGGTCAAATCTGACGCTGGGGGCCGGGGTGAAAAACCTGTTTGACCAGCGCTACTTCACCCGATCCACCGATAACAACTACGGCAAGTATGTGGGTGAACCGCGTACATACTTCGTGCAGGCGTCGGTAAAGTTCTAATTCAGCACATAAAAAAGCCGTCATCCTGCGATGACGGCTTGTTACTGGCGATGGGGTTGCCCCGATGAACTTAACGCCAGGATTTGTAACGGTTGATCAGGCCATTGGTCGAGCTGTCGTGGCTACTGATTTTCGCGTCATTCTCCAGCTCTGGCAGAATGCGGTTTGCCAGCTGTTTACCCAACTCAACGCCCCATTGGTCAAAGGTGAAGATGTTGAGAATCGCGCCCTGGGTGAAGATCTTGTGCTCGTACAGCGCGATCAGCGCTCCGAGGCTAAACGGCGTAATTTCACGCAGCAGGATGGAGTTGGTTGGACGGTTGCCCTGGAACACCTTGAACGGCACGATGTGCGCCACGGATTCGGCCGATTTACCGGCATCGGTGTACTCTTTCTCTACCACATCACGCGACTTACCAAACGCCAGCGCTTCGGTCTGCGCGAAGAAGTTCGATAGCAGTTTTGGATGATGATCGGCCAACACGTTGTGGCTCAGCGCCGGGGCAATGAAGTCGCACGGAATCAGTTTGGTGCCCTGATGAATCAGCTGGTAAAACGCATGCTGACCGTTAGTGCCCGGCTCGCCCCAGATGATTGGACCCGTCTGGTAATCCACTGGATTGCCTTCACGATCGACGTATTTACCGTTGGACTCCATGTTGCCCTGCTGGAAGTAGGCAGCAAAGCGGTGCATGTATTGGTCGTACGGCAGAATGGCTTCGGTTTCTGCACCGAAGAAGTTGTTGTACCAGATACCAATCAGCGCCAGCAGCACCGGCAGGTTCTGCTCGGCAGGCGTGTTGGCGAAGTGTTTGTCCATGGCATGCGCGCCGCTCAGCAGCTGCTCGAAGTTCTCGAAGCCAATAGACAGAATGATCGACAGACCGATGGCTGACCACAGTGAATAGCGGCCACCTACCCAATCCCAGAACTCGAACATGTTGTCGGTATCAATACCGAACTCACCGACCGCTTTGCCATTGGTCGACAGCGCGGCAAAGTGCTTCGCCACGTGCTGTTGGTCGCCTGCGGTTTTCAGGAACCAGTCACGCGCGCTGTGGGCGTTGGTCATGGTTTCCTGGGTGGTGAAGGTTTTGGAGGCGACGAGGAACAGCGTGGTTTCCGGGCTGAGATCTTTCAACGTTTCGGCGATGTGTGTGCCATCGACGTTGGAAACAAAGTGCATGTTGAGGTGATTTTTGTACGGACGCAGCGCTTCGGTCACCATGAAGGGGCCGAGGTCGGAACCACCGATACCAATGTTAACCACGTCGGTGATCGCTTTACCGGTATAGCCTTTCCATTCGCCGCTGATGATGCGCTCCGAGAAGCCTTTCATCTTCGCCAGCACCGCGTTGACTTCCGGCATCACGTCTTTGCCATCGACCACAATCGGCGTGTTGCTGCGGTTACGCAGCGCTACGTGCAGTACCGCGCGCTCTTCGGTGCGGTTGATCTTCTCGCCAGAGAACATCGATTTAATGGCGCCTGCCAGATCGGTCTCTTTAGCCAGCGCCTGTAATTTTTCGAGGGTTTCCTCGGTGATGCGGTTTTTTGAGAAATCCACCAGCATCTGGTCATCGAAAGTGGCAGAGAATTTCGCAAAACGATCGGCATCTTGCGCAAACAGGTCGGCAATTTGCACCGATTTCATCTGTTCAAAATGCTGCTGCAGCGCTTTCCAGGCTGCGGTTTGTGTCGGATTGATATTTTTCATGGCAACACTCTAGTTGAAATAAGAACCGTCATTCCATCCGGGGCATCCTGCTGGCCCGGCATCCTTAGCATTCTTGCACGGGGTTGAGTATGACCACAGTTACCACCGAAGGGAAAAAATTTGTGACCGTGGCCGCAGTGTTTCAGGTAAATCCGGCGGCGATTGTCAGCGGAACGCCAGGAAATTTCCCTGTGCCGCATCAGCAAAAAGCCGCGTTTGTTGCATTCGGACTCTACTTTAGGTCGGTGTCGGTCATCACGTTTGTTCAACGATGCGTTTACCGAAGTGTAAAGGTGAGCAAATCTTCAACCTGAAATAAACCTAGCCAAAATAATGCGAGTTTCAGGAAGGCGGCAAGTGTATTCATCTCAAGAGCTTACTGAAGTAAATGACTGAGATGAAGAGACGCAGCCAACGCACCTGAAACTTGACGTATGAAGGGTATGGACAGCAGAACAATTAATCAGTACTTTATGCGCGCTACTTACACCTCCGGGTGTAAGCCAGAAGAGGCGCGTCGCCCAGGCAGTGTGTTTGAGGATCCGTATCCGCAGATAACACATCAGGGGGTGTGACGCCGAGGTGGGGCAACACGCGGGGTGTTGCACTGTCGGCTGCAGGGGCTGAATCCTCTGGGTTGTCACCAGAATCGTCCACAGTCGGACGCTTCGCAAGGTGAAGCGCTTCTGGGTGACTTGTCTTCTGATCTTGTCTGCCCAATTCTGCTCTTCTCTTGTGCCTAGGCTGCTACTATGTCTTCCGCCCCAAAAACGGAAGAAAGATAACCTGACACGGGGTTCGTTACATGTCTCAACATCTGATCGTGGCTAAATTTGGCGGCACCAGCGTTGCCGATTTTGATGCTATGAACCGCAGCGCGGATGTCGTGCTGTCAAATGCCAATACTCGCTTAGTGGTGCTCTCTGCTTCCGCTGGCGTCACCAACCTGCTGGTTTCTCTTGCTGAAGGCCAGGAACAAGCGCAGCGCGCGTACCTGCTGGATGAAATCCGCCGTATTCAGTACGCCATCATCGATCGCCTGCAGTCACCGGATGTGATTCGCGACGAAATCGATCGCATGCTGGAAAATATCACCATGCTATCTGAGGCCACGTCGCTGGCGACTTCGCACGCGCTGACCGATGAGCTGGTCAGCCACGGTGAGCTGATGTCGACGCTGCTGTTCGTGGAGATCCTGCGCGAGCGTCAGGTAAACAGCGAATGGTTCGACGTGCGTAAAGTGATGCGCACCAGCGACCGTTTTGGCCGCGCGGAACCGGAAGTGGCTACGGTGAAAGAGCTGGCGGCGGCGCAGCTGCAGCCACGTATTGCTGAAGCGCTGGTGGTGACACAAGGCTTTATCGGCAGCGAAATTAAAGGCCGTACCACCACGCTGGGCCGTGGCGGTAGCGACTACACCGCCGCGCTGTTAGGCGAAGCGCTGCAGGCGGCGCGTATCGATATCTGGACTGACGTTGCGGGCATCTACACCACCGATCCTCGCGTGGTGCCAACGGCAAAACGTATCGAAGAAATTACCTTCGAAGAAGCCGCTGAAATGGCGATTTTTGGCGCCAAAGTGCTGCATCCTGCCACGCTGCTGCCAGCAGTGCGCAGCGATATCCCGGTGTTTGTCGGTTCGAGCAAAGATCCGGCCGCCGGCGGTACGCGCGTGTGCAACGAAACCAAAAATCCACCGCTGTTCCGGGCACTGGCGCTGCGTCGTAAGCAAACGCTGGTGACGCTGCATAGCCTGAATATGCTGCATGCCCACGGCTTCCTCGCCGAAGTGTTCAACATCCTGGCGCGCCACAGCATCTCTGTCGATCTGGTTACTACCTCCGAAGTGAGCGTGGCGCTAACGCTGGATAGCACCGGCTCCACCACCACCGGTGACAGCTTGCTGACGCAGGCGCTGCTGACTGAACTCTCTTCGCTGTGTCGTGTGGAAGTGGAAGAGAATCTGGCGCTGGTGGCGATCATCGGCAATAACCTATCGAAAGCCTGTGGCGTGGGCAAAGAGGTCTTCGGCGCTCTGGAGCCGTTTAATTTACGCATGATTTGCTACGGTGCCAGCAGCTACAACCTGTGCTTCCTGGTGCCAACGCCAGATGCAGAAGAGGTGGTACGCGCACTGCATAAGAATCTTTTTGGTTCCTAAGGCAAATTTTTAGCGGTAAAAATCAAGCCGGACATGGTCCGGCTTTTTTATTGGTAAATTTTTTTAAACAATAATTTAAGCCTAGCGGTAGCGTCGCTTTCGAGCCAGACATTTCTGAAAAATCCCGGATAAGCGCCTGAGACCCTTCTTGTTTTCACTGGAATTGCCTAAAAATCACACTAATCTCTCATTCAGCGGTTGTGCTTTAATCGCCTGAAACGATAATCCCGCCGCGAAAACATTAAATTATTTGAGGGAATAGATATGAAAAGGCTCGTGGCAGAAAGTCTCGGCACATTTGTGTTGGTTTTGGGTGGTTGTGGTAGCGCGGTGTTGGCTGCAGCGTTTCCAGAACTGGGCATTGGTTTTGCGGGTGTCGCACTGGCGTTTGGTTTAACGGTTTTGGTGATGGCGTTTGCCGTTGGCCATATCTCAGGTGGCCATTTTAACCCGGCGGTGACGATTGGTTTAACCGCTGGCGGACGTTTTCCAGCGGCTCAGGTAGTGCCTTATATTATTGCACAATTGGTCGGCGCGATTGCGGCGGCAGGCGTGTTGTATCTGATCGCCAGTGGTAAAGCGGGTTTCGATGCGGCTGCTAGCGGCTTCGCGTCCAACGGTTACGGTGAACACTCACCGGGTGGCTTTAGCCTGCAGGCGGGCATGATCAGCGAGTTGGTTCTGACGGCAGTGTTCCTGGTTGTGATCATGGGGGCGACCGATAAATATGCTCCGGCAGGTTTTGCGCCAATTGCTATCGGTCTGGCGTTAACGCTGATCCATCTGGTGAGCATCCCTGTCACCAACACCTCCGTCAATCCGGCGCGCAGTACCGGTGTTGCCATCTTCCAGGGGGGTTGGGCATTGGAGCAGCTGTGGATGTTCTGGGTGTTACCGATTATTGGTGCCGCGATTGGTGGTGTGATCTACCGCTTTTTGCTGGAAAAAGCAGAGTAATTTCGCCGTATTCCACGGATCGGCAGCAGCCGATCCGCATTTGTCCCCGCAGGCGTCTTCCCGCCTTACGTCATGATAATGAAATGTTATGATCCTGCCTCCGTCGCTGTGGTCGTTCCCTGCGCGACATTTCATCTGTGGCAATAATAAAATAATTCCTAAGGAAGTCTGGTTATGCTCGGCAAACTTACTCGCCTGTTCCCGCTCTGGGCCGTGCTGCTCTCGGTTGCGGCTTATTATTCACCTTCCACCTTTCTTGGCATTGGTCCGTGGGTCACCTATCTACTGATGCTGATTATGTTCGGCATGGGCGTAACGCTCAATATTGATGATTTCAAACGCGTGCTGGTACGCCCGGCGCCGGTGATTGCCGGGACTTTCCTGCACTACCTGGTGATGCCGCTGGCCGCGTGGGGACTGGCGAAACTGTTCCAGATGCCACCCGATCTGGCGGCAGGCATGATTCTGGTCGGTAGCGTGGCGAGCGGCACCGCATCTAACGTGATGATCTATCTGGCCAAGGGGGATGTGGCACTGTCGGTGACCATCTCGTCGGTGTCGGCGCTGGTTGGCGTATTCGCTACGCCGCTGCTGACGCGCCTCTATGTCGATACGCACATTCAGGTGGATGTCGTCGGCATGCTGCTTAGCATTGTGAAAATCGTGGTGATCCCTATCAGCCTTGGCTTGATTATCCACCACTCGATGAATAGCGTGGTGCGCCGCGTAGAGCCTTATCTGCCGGCATTTTCCATGGTGTGTATTCTGCTTATTATCAGTGCGGTAGTGGCAGGCAGCCAAAGCTTTATCGGTTCGGTCGGCTTAATGGTGATTGCGGCGGTGATTCTGCACAACGCGATTGGTCTGCTAGGCGGTTACTGGGGCGGCAAACTGTTCGGCTTCGATGAATCGACCTGCCGCACGCTGGCGCTGGAAGTGGGTATGCAAAACTCCGGTCTGGCGGCGACGCTGGGCAAACTCTACTTCTCACCGCTGGCAGCACTGCCGGGCGCGCTGTTCTCGGTGTGGCACAACCTTTCCGGTTCGCTGCTGGCCGGTTACTGGTCAGGTAAGCCGGTAGATAAGAAAAAGCCGTGATTAAATTTTATGGGGTGCCATAGCCGCACCCCTGTGCTTTACCATTTAATCAGCCATTCTTTTTCGGATTGTGATAAATAAAGCAAAAGATAAGGCGCTGGATATGATGTAAATTAACATGATATCCATGCTTTCAATGCTTACTAATTTAGATTGGGTGACTAGCTCAGCAGATTTTTTCCATGCAATCAGCCATCCTGTAATTAATAAAGTGAATGTGTTTGTTATCTGAAACGCAATCTGAAATATACATTCTTTATAAGTGCTGAATTTAACTACTCTATTGAATAAACGAAATGCTGCGCTTTGATAAAACAAACAGAATAATGCAGCATAGAGTGGTGCAGTGAAGATAACGCTAATGTCAGATGTTATGCCATCGAATCCGATAAGGTAAAAATCCAGAATTTGATGACAAGAATAGAAACCATAAAGCAAAGCAAGTGCAGCAAATACTAATGGTAAGCAGAAAGCTCTCATCTTTACCTCTATGAAGTAATATCACGCATCACGGCGGAAAGTTGATGAATGGGGTCTAGTAATTTCAGCTGACCACTATTTGAATCATATCTAGCTGCAGCCATCGGATCATCCTTTCCGCCGTTAGCCATAACAAATTGCGCATCCGAACGGCCATAAAGTTTGATGTCAGGGATGGGGTCTTGACCAAAAGCCAGAATTCTTTGCGTTGGGATGGGGTGATCGCTGGTCAAAAAAGTAGAAACGCTTTTAATATTCAAACCCGGGTAGACGAGAGGCGTTGTTCTAAATTCCGAACCTGCATAATCCAAAGCAAAGCGGGTTTCGTTGTCTTTAGAGTTTTGTTGCTCAAGCTCTGAACCTGCGAAAATTTTCAAATGATCCCATAATGAAGCATTTGCAGGTGTGATTCTTTCTCCGTCAAGAAAAAGGTCTTGCTTGCGGTAGAGTTGGTAAACAACTTTATATATCTGAACCAGTTCAGAACCAATTCCATGCCAGTTTGGCACGTCACGATTATAAATCCTTTCAATGATGATAAATATTCCTGTCGCTTTGTAAGAATCGATATTATTTAACATGGCATCCTCCTGGTGTTCAGAAAATATACCCATTTTTTTGAAAGAAGTGTGATGCCTTGATGAGAGAGTACAACTTTAAGTAACTACTTATAGTTACATCCTACAATTCTTAAGCCAATATTCGAAATTAAACGCTGATATTCATATCGTAATGCTTGTCAGTTAAGAGCCTCCCAATAACCCAGCGCACACATTGTAGCGGCGCAATTCATTGCGCGATAAATCGCGCCGCTACAGAATGTGCAGTGATTCAATGCGGCGCCTAACTGAGCGGCATGATGATATTCATATCGTGCTTCTCCTGAAGATAATTACAACTTCAGGTAAGTACGAATCCCATCAAGAAACATCTGCGTTGCCAGCATAATCAATATTAATCCCATCAGGCGTTCCAGCGCGTTAACCCCTTTATCGCCGAGCAGGCGTAAAAATAGCCCCGACATCAGCAAAATCACCACCGTCACGCCCCATGCAATCAGCAGCGCGCCGACCAGATGCGTCATCTGATTGGGATACTGATGCGATAACAACATCAGTGTCGCCAGCAGCGACGGGCCGGCCACCAGCGGAATCGCCAACGGCACCAGGAACGGCTCTTCACCGGCAGGCAAGCCGCTGGTGCTGCTTTCGCCGGAAGGGAAAATCATGCGGATGGCGATCAGGAACAGGATGATGCCGCCGGAAATCGACACGGTTTCGGTGCGCAGATTGAGAAACGCCAGAATGCGCTCACCGGCGAACAGAAACAGCAGCATCAGAATCAGCGCGATCAGCATTTCGCGCATCAGCACCACCCGGCGGCGCTTGGGTTCGAGGTGCTTTAATACCGACATAAAGATCGGCAGGTTGCCCAGCGGGTCCATAATCAACAGCAGCAATATGGTCGCGGATATCATTTCAGTCATGTCAGGTAAACCATCCTATCGATTTGGCCGGGGGCCATTATTAGTTGTACTGCTGAAAAAGTTAGCGCAATCGAATTAATTCACTTGCCAGAAGTGCTGCATTTTGTAGAGTTGACGGTCATAGGTAAACCTGATTATTACGCAGACGGGCGCGATCGTTCGGCCGGTCTTTTCCTCGCACCACATAGGGCCTCTCCAGAAGCGCCCGAGACGGACAGAAAATGAAGAATGTAGGTTTTATTGGTTGGCGTGGCATGGTCGGCTCAGTGCTGATGTCACGCATGAGCGAAGAACGCGATTTTGACGTCATCAATCCGGTCTTCTTCTCCACGTCACAGCTTGGTCAGGCGGCACCGGCGTTCGGCACTAAGTCGACCGGTGCGCTGCAGGATGCTTTCGATATCGAGGCGCTGAAGGCGCTGGATATCATTATCACCTGCCAGGGCGGCGATTACACCAGTGAAGTCTACCCGAAGCTGCGTGAAAGCGGCTGGCAGGGCTACTGGATTGATGCGGCTTCCACGCTGCGCATGAAGGATGACGCCATCATCATTCTCGATCCGGTGAACCACAATGTGATTCGTCAAGGCCTTGATAACGGCATTAAAACCTTCGTCGGCGGCAACTGCACCGTGAGTCTGATGCTGATGTCACTCGGCGGACTGTTTGCCAACGATCTGGTGGAGTGGGCATCGGTTGCGACTTATCAGGCGGCGTCCGGTGGCGGTGCGCGTCATATGCGTGAACTGCTGACCCAAATGGGCATGCTGCATGATCACGTGGCGAAATCACTGCAGGATCCGGCTTCCGCGATTCTGGATATCGAGCGTAGCGTTACTGATTTCACGCGTTCTGGTACCTTGCCAACCGACAACTTTGGCGTACCGCTGGCGGGCAGCCTGATTCCATGGATCGACAAACAGCTGGACAACGGCCAGAGTCGCGAAGAGTGGAAAGGCCAGGCGGAAACCAACAAAATCCTGCGCACCAGCAGTATGATTCCGGTTGATGGCCTGTGCGTGCGCGTTGGTGCGCTGCGCTGCCACAGCCAGGCATTTACCCTGAAGCTGAAAAAAGACCTGCCGCTGAGTGAAATAGAACAGCTGCTGGCTTCGCATAACGAGTGGGTCAAAGTGGTGCCAAACGATCGCGAAATCACCATGCGCGAACTGACGCCTGCCGCCGTTACCGGCACGTTGACCACGCCGGTTGGCCGCCTGCGTAAACTGAATATGGGGCCTGAATACCTTTCTGCCTTCACCGTGGGCGATCAGTTACTGTGGGGCGCGGCTGAACCGCTGCGTCGCATGCTGCGTCTGCTGATTGACTAAGCGCAGCGGCAAACCAGACAGGCCGGGGTTTCCCGGCTTTTTTTTGACCTTCAGGCTGCAAAAATTCATGCAAATTGCGCCAGACAAGTGATCCGCTTCCCCTTTTTGCTCGCCCGACAACAATTTTTCGCATTCCTCCCTGGCTTCTGCCAGCCCCAAGCTATGATTTAACAGAGATGTGCCGGTTGTTAACTGTTTTCGTTTTTTGAACTGAATGGTTTGTTGTACACGGTGATGATCTTTCCCACGGACGGTTGTGTCCTCGCAGTGTACCTATGGCTCAATGAAAAGCAGCGCACCCCAGTCGATAATTCTGCCGACTCGGGTCGCCTGCGCAAAATCATAGGAAGAAAGTCATGTCAGAGCTTCCCGATCGCCAGGCGATCAATGCCCTTTTTGCCGGGAATTACGCCGATCCCTTCTCGTTACTGGGGATGCACCAAACTACCGAAGGCCTTGAAGTGCGTGCGCTGCTGCCTGATGCCTCCGATGTGTGGGTGATTGAAACCAACACCGGACGTAAGTGCGCCCAACTTAAATGTCTCGACTCACGTGGCTTCTTCTGTGGCGTGATCCCGCGCCGTAAAAATCTGTTTGGCTACCAGCTGGCGGTGAATTGGCACGGTCAGCAAAACCTGATTGATGATGCTTATCGCTTTGGTCCGCTGCTGCAGGAGATGGATGCGTGGCTGCTTGGCGAAGGTACGCACCTGCGCCCTTACGAAACCCTGGGCGCGCACGGCACCACTATCGATGGCGTGCACGGTACGCGCTTCGCCGTCTGGGCACCTAACGCACGTCGGGTATCAGTCGTGGGTGAGTTCAACTTCTGGGACGGCCGCCGTCACCCGATGCGCTTCCGCCGGGAACTGGGCGTGTGGGAGCTGTTCGTCCCTGGCGCGGTAAACGGCCAGCTGTATAAGTTTGAGATTATTGATAATTCAGGCCAGCTGCGTATCAAAGCCGACCCTTTTGCCTTCGAAGCACAGATGCGCCCACAAACGGCTTCGATGATCTGTGGCCTGCCGCCGAAAACCGAGATGCAACCGCAGCGCAAAGCGGCGAATGCCTTTGATCAGCCGATTTCGATTTATGAAGTCCATCTGGGCTCGTGGCGGCGTCATACCGACGATAACTTCTGGTTAAGTTACAAAGAGCTGGCTGAACAGCTGATTCCCTACGTCAAAGAGATGGGTTTCACTCATATTGAACTGATGCCGATTAACGAACATCCGTTCGACGGCAGCTGGGGCTATCAGCCGTTGGGAATGTACGCGCCAACGCGCCGCTTCGGTACGCGTGATGAGTTCCGCCACTTCATTGCCGCTGCACACGATGCAGGGATTAATGTCCTGCTCGATTGGGTGCCGGGCCACTTCCCGAGTGATGATTTTGGTTTAGCAAAATTCGATGGCACTGAACTCTACGAGCACAGCGATCCGCGCGAAGGCTTTCATCAGGACTGGAATACGCTGATCTACAACTTTGGGCGACGCGAAGTCAGCAACTATTTATCTGGCAACGCCTTGTACTGGATGGAACGCTTCGGCATTGACGGACTGCGCGTGGATGCGGTGGCCTCGATGATTTACCGCGACTACAGTCGCGCCGAAGGTGAGTGGGTACCGAACCAGTTTGGTGGACGGGAAAACCTCGAAGCGATCTCTTTCCTGCGCCACACCAATCGCACGCTAGGCCGCGCCGCACCAGGCAGCGTGACGGTAGCGGAAGAGTCCACCGATTATCCCGGCGTCACGCGTCCCTCGGAAGACGGCGGGCTTGGCTTCTGGTTCAAATGGAACCTTGGCTGGATGCACGACACCCTGGACTACATGAAGCTCGATCCGGTGCATCGCCGCTACCATCACCACCTGATGACCTTCGGCATGCTTTACAACTACACCGAAAACTTTGTGCTGCCGCTATCGCATGACGAAGTGGTGCACGGTAAACGCTCTATCCTCGATCGCATGCCGGGCGACGCCTGGCAAAAGTTCGCTAATCTGCGCGCTTATTACGGTTGGATGTGGGGTTTCCCCGGCAAGAAGCTGCAATTTATGGGCAACGAGTTTGCGCAAGGCCGTGAATGGAACCACGACACCAGCCTTGACTGGCACCTGCTGGAGGGGGAAGACAACTGGCACAACGGCGTACAGCGGCTGGTGCGCGACCTCAACCATACCTATCGTCACTATGCGCCGCTGCATCAGCTTGATTTTGATGGACAAGGGTTTGAGTGGCTGGTGGTAGACGATCACGAGAATTCGGTCTTTGCCTTTGCGCGTCGCGATCGCGACGGCAATGAGATCATCGTCATCAGTAACTTCACCCCCGTGGTGCGTCATCACTACCGTTTTGGCGTCAATCAGCGTGGCGGCTGGCGTGAAGTGATGAATACCGACCAGCACGATTATCACGGCAGCGACACGCGTAACCACGGCGTGGTGCATACCGATGAGATTGACAGCCACGGTCGACCGCAGTCGTTGAGCCTGACCGTGCCGCCGCTGGCAACCCTCTGGCTGGTGCGGGAGAGCGACTGATGCTGGAGCAGGGGCAGCCGAAACCGTTAGGTGCACATTACGATGGGCACGGCGTCAATTTCACGCTGTTTTCCCAGCACGCTGAGCGCGTCGAGCTGTGCCTGTTTGACGCACACGGCGCTGAGCGACGTTTTCCGCTGCCCGCGCGCAGCGGTGATATCTGGCACGGCTATTTTCCCGCGCTCAAGCCCGGCCAGCGTTATGGTTATCGGGTTCACGGTCCGTGGGCACCGCAGCAGGGACATCGCTTCAATCCTGCCAAGCTGCTGGTTGATCCCTGCGCCAAAGCGGTAGTAGGAGATGTGGCGGACGAGGCGTGTGTTTATGGCGGTGAACGTGAGCCGGATCCGCTGGATAACGCCGCCGTTGCCCCTAAATCATTAGTGATTGCCGAGGATTTTAATTGGGAGAGTGACCAGCCACCGCGCACGCCGTGGGGTAATACGGTGATTTATGAAGCGCACGTGCGTGGCTTGACGCAGCAGCATCCGGAAATTCCGGAAAGGCTGCGTGGGACTTATGCGGCGCTAGGTCATCCTGCTATGGTGAACTACCTGCGCCATCTTGGCGTTACCGCGCTGGAACTGCTGCCGATTGCCCAGTTCACCAGCGAGCCGCGCCTGCGCCGTTTGGGTTTGAGCAACTATTGGGGCTACAACCCCTTCGCTTTATGGGCGGTAGATGCGCGCTACGCGTCGGGTGAAAACGGCTTATCACCGCTGCAGGAGTTTCAGCAGGCGGTAAAAGCGCTGCATGCCGCGGGCATCGAAGTGATTCTGGATGTGGTGTTCAACCACACCGCCGAACTGGAAGAGATCGGACCGACGATTTCCCAGCGCGGCGTGGATAACGCCAGCTATTACTGGCTTGATGGCAACGGTGAGTATCAAAACTGGACCGGCTGCGGCAACACGCTGAATCTCAGCCATCCGCAGGTAATGGCATGGGTGCTGGAAGCGCTACGCTATTGGGTGCGCAACTGCCATATCGATGGTTTTCGTTTTGATCTCGCCAGCGTATTAGGCCGTACGCCGGAATTTCGTCAGGATGCACCGCTGTTCGCCGCCATCAAAGCGTGTCCGCTGCTCTCGCAGGTGAAGCTGATTGCCGAGCCGTGGGATATTGGCCCTGGCGGTTACCAGGTGGGTAATTTCCCACCAGACTTTGCCGAATGGAATGATCATTTTCGCGACGCGGCGCGTCGTTACTGGCTGCAAGGTGAGCTGAATAACGGAGATTTTGCCCGCCGTTTTGCCGCATCCAGCGACGTTTTCCAGCGTGAGGCGCGCCTGCCGCACGCCAGCATCAATCTTATTACCGCCCACGACGGCTTCACGCTGCGCGACGTGGTGAGCTTCAACAACAAACACAATCAGGCCAACGGCGAAGATAATCGCGACGGCAGCAGCAATAACTTCAGCCATAACCACGGCAAAGAGGGGCTGCAGGTCAGTTTCGATATTGTCGAGCGGCGGCGGCGCAGCGTGCATGGCTTGCTGACGACGCTGCTACTGGCACAGGGCACGCCGATGTTGCTGGCGGGCGATGAACGCGGTCACAGCCAGCATGGCAACAACAATGCCTATTGTCAGGACAATCCGCTGACCTGGCTCAACTGGCAACAGGATGATTTTGGACTGGTCGACTTCACTGCTGCATTAATCCATCTGCGCCAGCGCATTCCTGCGCTGACCGAGGATGGCTGGTGGCAGGAGGGCGATGGCAACGTGCAGTGGTTCAACGCCAGCGGCAAACCACTGGAAACAGAGCAGTGGGAACAGGGGACGCACAGAATGCAGATCCTGCTCTCCTGCCGCTGGTTAATAACAATAAACGCCACGGAATCGGTGAATGATATCGCCTTACCAGACGGAGAGTGGCGTGCCATTCCTCCTTTCGCCGGGGAAGATAACCCCATCCTGACAACTGTCTGGCACGGTCCCGCACACGGTGTGTGCGTGTTCCAAAAGCAATCATAAGGAGTCAGACATGGTGAAATTAGATAGAACAGATCATCTGATGCTGGCGCGCCAGCTCCCTACACAAACGGTTGCCTTGATCCTTGCTGGCGGGCGCGGTACGCGCCTGAAAGATCTCACCGCGAAACGCGCCAAACCTGCCGTGCACTTCGGTGGCAAGTTCCGCATCATCGACTTTGCGCTGTCCAACTGCATCAACTCGGGCATTCGGCGCATCGGCGTGATCACCCAATATCAGTCACATACTTTGGTGCAGCATATCCAACGTGGCTGGTCCCTGTTCAACGAAGAGATGAACGAATTTGTCGATCTGCTGCCCGCCCAGCAGCGTGCCGCTACCGAACACTGGTACCGCGGTACCGCCGATGCGGTGACGCAAAATCTCGACATCATTCGTCGCTATAACGCGCAATACATCGTGATTCTCGCCGGGGATCACATCTACAAGATGGACTACTCGCGCATGCTGCTCGATCACGTCGATCGCGGTGCCAAATGCACTATCGCGTGCTTACCGGTGCCGTTGGCCGAAGCCACGGCGTTTGGTGTGATGGCGGTTGATGCCGAAAACAACGTGATCGATTTTGTTGAAAAGCCGCCAAAACCGCCGTCAATGCCGGGGGATGACACCCGAGCGCTGGCGAGCATGGGCATTTACGTATTCAACGCCGATTACCTTTATCAGCTGCTAGAAGAAGACCTGCAGGTAGCCGATTCCAGTCACGACTTTGGTAAAGATCTGCTGCCAAAAATTGTCGCCAGCGGCGAAGCTTACGCGCACTCCTTTACGCTTTCTTGCGTGCAGATTGACGAAAAGGCCGAGCCGTACTGGCGCGACGTCGGCACGCTGGAAGCCTACTGGCGCGCCAACCTCGATTTAGCCTCGGTGACGCCTGAGCTGGATATGTACGACCATAGTTGGCCGATTCGCACCCATATGGAGCCGCTACCACCGGCGAAATTTGTGCAGGATCGTTCCGGCAGCCACGGCATGACGATGAACTCGCTGGTTTCGGGCGGCTGCATCATTTCTGGCTCGGTGGTGGTGAATTCCGTGCTGTTCCCACGCATTCGCGTGAACTCGTTTTGCAATATTGATTCCGCAGTGCTGCTGCCCGATGTGGTGGTTGGCCGATCGTGTCGTCTGCGCCGCTGCGTGATTGATCGCGCCTGCGAGCTGCCAGAAGGCATGGTCATTGGCGAAAACCCCGATGAAGACAGCCGTCGTTTTTACCGTTCAGAAGAGGGCATCGTACTGGTGACGCGCGCCATGCTGGCCAAATTAGCCAGAGCGGGTCAGTAGATGACGAAAGATTATAGAGAAAATTGCCGCGTGGAACGCGTGCGATAACAATAGGGGTTCAGGATGCAGGTTTTACATGTCTGTTCAGAGCTTTTCCCGCTGTTGAAAACCGGCGGACTGGCTGATGTCGTCGGTGCATTACCACAGGCGCAAATAGCCGATGGTACGGATGCGCGGGTGTTGATTCCCGCCTATCCGGATCTGCGTAAAGGGATTCCTGATACTGAAATCCTGGCGGAGCTGCAAACTTTTGCTGGACCGGTGCGCTTACTTTTTGGACAATTTAACGGCGTTGGCATTTATTTAATTGATGCGCCGGGACTGTATGAACGTCCCGGCAGCCCGTATCACGATACGTCGCAGTTTGCCTATGTGGATAACTACCTGCGCTTTGCCCTGCTGGGCTGGATGGGCGCAGAGATTGCCAGCGGATTAGATATGTACTGGCAGCCCGATATCGTGCATGCGCATGACTGGCATGCCGGCTTAACCTGCGCCTACATTGCTGCGCGCGGTCACCCGGCGAAAACGGTGTTCACCGTGCACAATCTGGCGTATCAGGGGCTGTTTTCCGCGCGTCATTTGGATGAAATTCAGATACCGCGCGCCTTCTTTGATATGCATGGCCTGGAGTTCTTTGGACAGATCTCCTACCTCAAGGCGGGACTGTTCTATGCCGATCATATTACGGCGGTCAGCCCGACTTATGCGCTGGAGATTACCCGACCCGAATTTGGTTACGGTATGGAAGCGTTACTCGAGCAGCGCCTGCGCGAGGGAAGACTGAGCGGGATTCTCAACGGTGTCGATCCTGGCATTTGGGATCCGGCGCATGATTTGCTGCTCACCGCGCGCTACGACAGCGAAACGCTGGAGAGCAAAGCCGAGAACAAACGCCAGCTGCAGATTGCCATGGGCCTGAAGGTGGATGACAAAGCGCCGGTGTTCTGCGTGATCAGCCGCCTGACGAAACAGAAAGGGCTGGATTTGGTGCTGGAAGCGCTGCCGGGCCTACTGGCGCAGGGCGGCCAGCTGGTGCTGCTCGGTCAGGGAGATGCCGAGTTACAGCAAGGTTTCCTCGCGGCGGCTGCGGAGCATCCGGGTCGCGTTGGCGTGCAGATTGGTTATCACGAAGCCTTCTCGCACCGCATTGTTGGCGGCGCGGATGTGATTATGGTGCCGAGCCGCTTTGAGCCGTGCGGCTTAACCCAGCTGTATGGATTGAAATACGGCACGCTGCCGCTGGTGCGTCGCACCGGTGGTCTGGCGGATACGGTGCAAGACAGCTCACTGGAGAATCTGGCGGACGGTGTCGCCAGCGGATTCACCTTTGAAGACAGTAATGCCTGGTCGCTGCTGCGGGCGATTCGGCGCGCATTTGTTCTGTGGTCTCGACCTGCACTCTGGCGTTACGTTCAGCGGCAGGCGATGGGGATGGATTTTAGTTGGCAGGTGGCAGCACAAGCCTACCGCGATCTTTATCAACGTTTGCTGTAATGAGAGATTGGGATACTTGATATGAATGCACCTTTCACCTATGCCTCACCCACGCTGACGGTTGACGCGCTGAAGCACTCAATCGCCTATAAGCTGATGTTTACTATTGGTAAAGATCCCTCGATCGCGAATAAGCATGAGTGGCTCAACGCCGCACTGCTGGCGGTGCGTGATCGCATGGTGGAACGCTGGCTGCGCTCCAGTCGCGCGCAGCTCTCACAGGATGTGCGGCAGGTATATTATCTGTCGATGGAGTTCCTGATGGGACGCACGCTCGGTAACGCGCTGCTGGCGATGGGCATCTACGACGATCTCAATCAGGCGCTGGACGAGATGGGGTTGGATCTCAGCGAACTGATGGAAGAGGAGAACGATCCCGGTCTCGGCAACGGCGGCCTTGGACGTTTGGCCGCCTGCTTCCTTGATTCGCTCGCCACGCTGGGTTTGCCGGGACGTGGCTACGGTATTCGTTACGATTACGGCATGTTCAAGCAGAATATCGTTGACGGGCAGCAGCGCGAATCACCGGATTACTGGCTGGAATATGGTAATCCGTGGGAATTCCAGCGCTTTAATACGCGCTACAAGGTGCGTTTCGGCGGCCGTTTGCAGCACGAAGGGGCGCGGGTGCGCTGGATCGAAACCGAAGAGATCGTCGCGATGGCTTACGATCAGATCATCCCCGGTTTTGACACCGATGCCACCAACACGCTGCGTTTGTGGGGCGCGCAGGCCAGCAACGAGATCAATCTCGGTAAGTTTAACCAGGGTGATTACTTCGCTGCGGTGGAAGATAAGAACCATTCGGAAAACGTCTCGCGCGTGCTCTATCCCGATGATTCAACCTATTCCGGCCGCGAGCTGCGTCTGCGCCAGGAGTATTTCCTCGTCTCTTCAACGGTGCAGGATATTCTCAATCGTCACTGGCAGATGCATGAAACCTGGGACAATCTGCCGGATAAAATTGCCATTCACCTTAATGATACTCATCCGGTGTTGGCGATCCCTGAATTGATGCGACTGCTGATCGACGAGCAAAAATTCAGTTGGGACGATGCGTTTGAAGTGACCTGTCAGGTGTTCTCCTACACCAACCACACCTTGATGACGGAAGCGCTGGAAACCTGGCCGGTGGATATGATCGGCAAAATTCTGCCGCGTCATCTCAGCAT
Source organism: Candidatus Pantoea floridensis (assembly GCF_900215435.1). Classification (NCBI taxonomy): domain Bacteria; kingdom Pseudomonadati; phylum Pseudomonadota; class Gammaproteobacteria; order Enterobacterales; family Erwiniaceae; genus Pantoea; species Candidatus Pantoea floridensis. Next base: position 1,573,259 of record NZ_OCMY01000001.1, on the reverse strand, counting down.
CATTTTTGAAATTAATGACTATTTCCTGAAAACCATCCAGGAATACTATCCGGATGATTGGGAGCTGATGGCGCGCATCTCGATCATTGACGAAAACGACGGTCGGCGCATTCGCATGGCGTGGCTGGCGGTGGTGGTAAGCCACAAGGTCAACGGCGTGTCGGAACTGCACTCCAATTTGATGGTGCAATCGCTGTTCGCTGATTTCGCGCGTCTATTCCCTGGCCGTTTCTGCAATAAAACCAATGGGGTGACGCCGCGTCGCTGGCTGGCGCTGGCCAACCCGCCGCTGTCCGATGTATTAGATGAAGCGATTGGTCGCAACTGGCGCACCGATCTCGGCCAGCTCAACGAGCTAACGGCACAAATTGACTACCCGGCGTTTATCGAGCAGATCGCCGACGCCAAATTCGCCAACAAAAAGCGCCTGGCGGATTGGGTGGCGAAAAATATGGATATTGTGCTGGACCCGCATGCGCTCTTCGATGTGCAGATCAAACGCATCCATGAATACAAACGTCAGCTACTGAACGTGCTGCACGTTATTACGCGCTATAACCGCATCAAGGCCGATCCCAACGCTGAATGGGTGCCGCGCGTGAATATCTTCGCCGGTAAAGCGGCGTCGGCGTATTACGTAGCGAAGCACATCATCCACTTGATCAACGATGTCGCCAACGTGATCAACAACGATCCGCAGGTGAAGAACAAGTTGAAGGTGGTGTTCATCCCGAACTATGGCGTGAGTCTGGCGCAGATCATTATCCCTGCGGCGGATCTCTCCGAGCAGATCTCCACTGCTGGCACCGAAGCATCGGGCACCAGTAACATGAAATTTGCGCTGAATGGCGCGTTAACCATCGGTACGCTGGATGGCGCTAATGTGGAGATGCTGGAGCATGTCGGCAAGGAGAATATCTTTATCTTCGGCAACACCACGCCGCAGGTCGAGAAGCTGCGCACCGACGGCTACAACCCGCGTAAGTATTACGAGGAAGATCCTGAGCTGCATCAGGCGCTGACGCAAATCGCCAGCGGCGTGTTCAGTCCGCAGGAACCGGGTCGCTATCGCAATCTGTTTGATGCGCTGGTGAACTTCGGCGACCACTATCAGCTGCTAGCGGATTATCGCAGCTATGTGGATACGCAGGACAAGGTAGACAAGCTCTATCGTCAGCCGGATAAGTGGCAACGCAGCGCGGCGCTGAATATCGCCAATATGGGCTACTTTTCGTCAGACCGAACCATTCAGGAGTATGCGGATGAGATCTGGCACATCTCGCCAGTGAGGTTGTAAGGCGGGAATTTCAAAATCCAGGTCGCCATAAATGGCGACCCTACCAAACCGCACTGAACAATGGTAGAGACGCCATGAATAGCGACCCTACCAAACTGTACTGAACAAATGTAGGGTCGCCATTCATGGCGACCGATAAACGTTCAGATTTTAAGAATTATTTTAAAGTGATGCTTTTGACAATCCCGTCAGCATCACTTTGTGCCTGCTGCTGGTTATCCGCTGGCAAGGTAATTTGCAGCGTCAGCAGTTTGCCGTCCACTTTTGCCAGAATCACCGAAGACCATGACGTCTGGTTATTGGCAGAAATCACCGTATCCAGCTGCTGAGCCGGCTGATCCTTCAGCGTCACCGCTTTATTCGACACCACTTGCAGCTGTGGATCGCGGCTGCGCTGCTGCTGTTCCAGGCGCTGCGCCAACGCATCTAGCGCTTCGTTAGTGGGATCGCCCGCAATCACGATAATCGCGCGCTGGCCGGTTTCGTCGGCATAGACGTGCATGTTGGTGGATTCAGAACCGAGTTTGCCGCTCTTATCAGACATGCCCGCCGGCAGTGAGAAGCTCAGCTTGCCGTCCATCAAATTGACCGTCTGAGCAGACTGGCTGGCGCTGGCACCGTTGCTGTTTGCTGCTGCATCATCTTTCTTCTGGTCACATGCCGCCAGGCCTATCACCAGCAGGCCAATACCCACATATTTCACTACGTTACGCATTCTTTTCCCTTTTACATGATTCCAGTCAGGCGTTATCAAAACGGAATCGGCGGGCAAAAGCAACCGCCGGAGTGTCAGGAAATTTTAGCGTGCCATGGCGTTACGTCTATGTGGAATCAGCCGAAATTCACCTGTCGCTGTGCGGAACGCTCGGCTAATCGCTTCAGCATGGCATTCAGCAGCACGCCGTAAGCCGGCAGGAAGAAGATCATGCAGATCAGCACTTTGAAGCTGTAATCCACCAGGGCGATCTCGACCCAATGCGTAGCCATAAACGGGTCTGGACTCTTGTAAAAGGCGATGAAAAAGAAGGCCAGCGTATCGCTGATATTGCCAAGGAACATCGCGGCCGCAGGGGCAATCCACCACTGGGGTAATTGGCGCAAACGGTTAAAAACGTGAACGTCGAGGATCTGGCCCAGCGCATAAGCCATAAAGCTGGCGCAGGCGATACGCGCGACAAACAGATTAACCTCTTCCAGCGATGCCCAACCCTGCCATTCGCCTTGATAAAAGACGCACGAGACGATGTAGGAGATCACCAGCGCTGGAATCATCACCGCCAGAATGATGCGACGAGCCAGCGGCGCGCCAAAGATGCGCACGGTGAGATCGGTTGCGAGGAAAATAAACGGAAAGCTAAACGCGCCCCAGGTGGTGTGGAAGCCGAAGATGGAAACCGGCAGCTGCACCAGGTAGTTACTGGAGGTGATCACCAGCAGATGGAAAAGCGATAGCCAAAACAGCGCATGCATGCGCTGACGTGCAGAAAAAGCAATCATGTAGGACCTTTTTAATAGTGGGGTGAGGGAACCCATTGCCCGTCATACTTCAAGCCGTAGCTGCGTTGGCTGCGTGCGTCCACCCCAGTCACTTACTTCAGTAAGCTCCTGGGGCTGCTCGCACTTGCCGCCTTGCTACAGCTCGAATTATTTAGGGCAAAATATGGTAGCAATTTAAAAATCGGCGGCATCTTAACGCGTTGCGTAATTTATGCAATGGTTAATTTTAACGCAATCGTTATCGCCTTGCGTTGGCTAATTCACACGCTAAAATGTGCGGCCATCTTCCACCATAGACAGAGAATCATGAGCGATCCCTTTTCTGCGCCTGACCATCAGCTTGATGCCCTTGGCCTGCGCTGTCCAGAGCCGGTAATGATGGTGCGTAAAACCGTGCGCAGCATGCAGGCCGGTGAAACCTTGCTGATCATCGCCGATGATCCCGCCACCACGCGCGATATTCCCGGTTTCTGCCGTTTTATGGAACATCAGCTGCTGGCACAGCAGACCGAAAGCCTGCCGTACCAGTTTCTCATCAAAAAAGGCGCTTAACGCTGACGCAGCAAGCGCAGCGCATTCGCGGTAACCAGCGCGGTGGCTCCGGAATCTGCCAGTACCGCCAGCCACAAACCGGTAAAGCCGAGCAGCGTGGTGACGAGGAAAATCGCCTTCAGGCCCAGCGCCAGCGCCACGTTCTGCCGAATGATGGCGCGCGTGCGCCGTGCCAGCACGATCGTGCGCGGCAGAATCGCCAGCTGATTTTGCGTTAATGCTACATCGGCGGCTTCCAGCGCGACGTCGGTGCCGCTGCCCATCGCGATACCGATCGTCGCTGCTTTCATCGCAGGCGCATCGTTGATGCCGTCGCCCACCATCGCCAGCGATTGTTGTGCGCCTAATTGCCGCACGGCTTCCACTTTATCGGCGGGCAAGAGACCGGCGCGATAATCAATCTGCAATTCGGCGGCAATGGCAGCGGCTGCTCGCGGGTTATCACCGGTCAACATCACGCTATTTACACCCAGTTTTTGCAGTTGAGAGAGTGCGCTTATCGCCTCTTCACGCAACTGATCCCGCAACGCCAATGCGCCGAGTACCTGCTGATCCTGCAACAGCAGCACCACGGTTTGACCCTGGGCTTCCAGCTCGGCAATCAGCTGCTGCTGAGTTGCGTTAAGCTGCCTGGCTTCACGTGGCGTGAGTAACTGATAGGTCACGCCATCAATGTCGGCACGAATACCGCTGCCCGCCAGGGTTTGCTGCTGAGAAGCGGAAGGGATCGCAAGCTGACGCCGCTCGGCTGCAGTGACAATGGCTCGCGCCAGTGGATGCGTGGAGCCCTGTTCAACGGCAGCGGCAATGCTGAGCAGGCTGTTTTCCGCTGTTCCACCGAACGACTGAATATGGGTGATCTGTGGCTTGCCCGCGGTCAGTGTGCCGGTTTTGTCGAACGCCATCATGCTAACGCGACTGAGCCGCTCCAGTGCCGCGCCGCCTTTTATCAGCGCGCCCTGACGGGCGGCAGCGGCCAATCCAGAGGTAATGGCCGCGGGTGTGGAGATCACCAGCGCACACGGGCAACCAATCAGCAGCAGCGTTAGCCCTTTATAAATCCACGGCAGCCATGCTCCAACGCCGAGCAGCGGTGGCAGCACCATCACCAGCAGCGCCAACAGCATAATCGCCGGCGTATAAATGCGGCTGAAGCGATCGATAAAGCGTTCAACCGGCGCACGATGGCTTTCGGCTTCTTCAATCAGCTGCAGGATGCGGTCGATAGCACTTTGCCCCGGCTGGGAAACCACTTTCAAGGTAACCAGACGATCGAGGCTGGTGGCACCGGCCATGATCTGTTCACCCGGCTCACGCGCCACCGGCAGCGATTCGCCGGTCAGCGCGCTTTCATCAAAACTGGCACTGGCATGCAATAACTCGCCGTCCGCCGGTAAACGGCCACCGGCCGCGACTTCAATTACATCACCAGGCTGCAGCACGTCTAAGCGGACATTTTCCCGTTGTGTGCCGACAATGCGCGTGGCGGTGTCAGGACGCAGCGCCATTAGCGCGGTCACGCCGCGACGCGCGCGCGCGGCGGCGTAGGCTTCCAGGCGTTCGCCCAGCTGGAACAGCAGCAGCACCATGGCGGCTTCAGCGTGGGCACCAATCACCAACGCACCGGCGGCGGCGATGGTCATCAGCATCTCAATACTAAATGGCGATCCGCTGCGCAGCAGTTGCCAGGCGTTGCGCGCGATGGGGGCCAAACCAATCAGCGTGGTAGCAATAAACAGGCGATCGCCCCAAAGCGGTGAAACCTGGCTCAGCAGCCAGCTGGCGAGCATCAGTACGCCAAGCAGCAGTAAACCGGCATTTTCCTGCCAGCGGCTTTCCGGTGGTGGGGGCGATTGAGGATCGCTGGAGGTCAGCGTGAAGCCAGCATGTTTTACGGCTTGTTCGATAGCGCTGCGGATATCGTTTTCGGCATCCACCACCAGTTTTTCGCTGGCGAAAATCACCCGCGCTTGCTGCACCTGCGGCACGCGTTGCACGGCAGATTCGATTTTTCGTGCGCAGCTGGGACAATCCATGCCGGCAATCTGCCAGCGAAATTGGTGTGAAGTGAGTGCGGGCCTGTCACTTTCGGCGTCGCTTTCGCCGCCGGACGAGCCGCTATCGCTGTCGCAGCAGCCACAATCACCTTCTGGCGTAACTGGCTGCGCGGCTGAGATTTTCAGGGCTGAGGGCGTTACGCTGCGAATCGAGCACAGCGGCTGCGGTTGGCGATGAGACTTTCCACAGCGGCAAGGATGGGCATGTTGATGCATATAACCTCCGGAATTAGGGGGCGGGATATCACCCGCACCCTAATGCTACACTCTGGAGTCAACTCCAGAGTCAAGCTGAAGGTGAGATTTTCTTCAATAAAGCCACAGGGAGCGCACAATCATAAAATGACCGGCGAAGTAACAGGCGGCGACGATGGCGCTATCGGCGCTGAAGCGGCGGCGATAGTGCGAGAAAAACCAGACAATGTTGGCTAACAGCAATAACGCGGCGCCGACAAGCAGCGAGAAACTGTAATCGGTTGGGCGGAAGAAGTAGTTCTCCGCTGCCATCCAGTTCATCACCAATGTCATGCCAATAAAGGTGCAGATTGGCCAGCGTAGATCTTCCAGCCTGGTCCAGAGAACGCCGATAACAATTACGCCAATCACCAGGAAGGTGAGGGGAATCGGCCAGAAGAAACTCATGGTCATGTGCGCGGCAAAGCTGATGGTGTACAGCAGATGCGACAGGAAAAATGCGCCCAATGCATAGAGCATCTGCTGACGCGGCAGCAGCATCAGCGCATCACCCACCAGCGTGGCAATAAGACCGGCCAGGATCAGATAATCGGTGGTGTTAAGCGTTGGCGCTTGCCACGCCCAGGCAACGAGCAACAGCAAGGTGACAGGTTTAAATAGCCAGCGCTGCCATTGCGGGCCGCGGTATGAAGCATCGACGTAGAGCCAGCCGGAAAAAAGTACGGCAAGGAAAGACCAAAGCATGTTTTCTCCCTTTTCTGAACGAAATGTCCGCCAGTTTGATGAATTTTCCCAAAATCACTTACTCAGTGTAAGTTACCGCCGCCAAATGTGACAATCAGCCGACTCTGGTTGTATGCTTTGTCGTCTTTACCCGTTCCGACTTAACGCAAAGCACGAGATAAATCATGAGCAAACCACCGCTAATCTTTTTCATCGTACTGGCCATTATTGCCGTTCTGGCGACGCGTCAGTTTATCAAGCAGCGCCGCGAAACCGCAGTGAACGATGCCTCTCCAGTGCGCTCTTTGAGCGTAGAAGTGAAAACTAAGCGCGAATTTCCCTCTCCTAATCGCCGTTCACGCCAGCGCGAAGTCATTGCCGGAGAAGAGATGAAGTATGAAGCCTGGTTTCATCCACTGAATGGCGCGAGCGATATCAAAGTGACGGTCAACGCCAGTGATTATCATCAGATGGATAAGGGCGTGAAAGGGGAGCTGAAAATGCAAGGGACACGCTTTGTCAGTTTTACGCCAGCGCCGTAAGGCCGCCATTCACGGCGACCTGGCCACCAAACGCACTCATTACATCTTCGGATAATGCTTTTTCTGCCACGCCAGCAGCTCAAACACGCCAAAGAAGAAGATCTTCGCCTGGGTTACGCCGCTCAGTTTGGGCGCGTCTTTTGCCTGAGTGGCGCGCAGCAGCACCAATTGCAGGCCGTGCATAATCACCATAAAGAACAGCGCCACATGCACAAAATAGCGCAGCGGCGTGGGGAAGGGCTGCACCAGATTGAGCAGCAAAAATGCCCATACGCAAATCATCAGCAAGCGACCCAAATTAAGCCACATTCTGCTTCTCCTGTTGGCGTTGATATAAGCGATAAGCCACTTGGCCGGCGATTTTCTCGCGGTACAAATCCCAATTGGCCGGTGCCACGGGCGTGCCGTTTTCCACTTCGCTTTCCACATAGATCAGCGCTTCATCGGCCAGCCAGCCATTTTGCTCCAGTAAGGTCAACGTTTCCTGTAACAGGCCTTTACGGAACGGCGGATCGACAAACACCACGTCAAACGGTTCGCCCGGCTGGCTCAGCCACTGCAACGTGTTGGTTTGCACCACTTTCGCCTGCGTGGCGCGCAGCGTTTGCAGGTTCTGCGAAAGCTGCTGCGCTACAGTACGTTCCAGCTCCAGCAGCGTGGCTGATGCGGCATAACGAGAGAGTGCTTCAAGGCCGAGTGCGCCGCTGCCGGCAAAGCAGTCGAGGCAACGCGCGTCCTGAATGTCTGGCGCTAGCCAGTTGAACAGGGTTTCACGCACGCGATCGGTGGTCGGGCGCAGGCCAGCGCTATCCGGTACCGGTAATTTACGGCCGCGCCACTGGCCGCCAATGATGCGGATCTGGCCAGCGCCGTTGCTGCGGGGGGATTTGCTCATTTTGCTCACAACTCGTCATAATTTGTTGCGTAGTTTAACGGGCGTAGCGGGCAGAAGAAACGTTAAAAAAGGGTGCTGTGGTGCGCTGGCTGGAAAGTGTTAGACTACTGAGTTGGTAGAGCGCGCGTAATTACCTGATTTTTACGCGGCTCCCCGCAAAAAAATGCATATTTTATCCCCTGGGAACAGCGTGCTACCGGGAATAAGCCATCGAGGAGTAGGGTCACACAATGGCAAAAGAGAAAAAACGCGGCTTTTTTTCCTGGCTAGGCTTTGGCAAAGAAGAAGAGACGCAACAGCCTGTTGAAGAGCAGCAGCAAACTGCCGAGGTGGCACCTGAGCCCGCCGTTGAAGAGAGTGCGTTAGATCGCGCCGAAGCGCAGGCTGAAGACACCGTCGCGGTTACCGAGCAGGTTGCGGAACATCAGCAGGTTGAACCAGAGGTTATTGCCGAGCCGGTAACCGCCATCGAAGAAGAAGTGCTGCCGGAAGAGATCGTCCAGCCGGTTGTCGCACCTATCGAAGAAGAGCCTCAGCTGGAAGAGCTGGCGCTTGATGCGCCAGACGTTGATGAAGAAGCCCCCTTAAGCGACGAAGAGCTGGAAGCGCTGGCGCTGGCAGAAACCTATGCAGAAGATGCTGAGCTGGCTGAGGAACCTCAGGATACCGTTAGCGATCTGCCGCTGGCTGCTGCGCCCATTATCACCCAGGAGCAGGAGCGTCCTACCAAAGAGGGCTTTTTCGCCCGTCTGAAGCGCAGCCTGGTTAAAACGCGTGAAAACCTCGGTTCCGGTTTTATCAGCCTGTTCCGCGGCAAAAAGATTGATGACGACCTGTTTGAGGAGCTGGAAGAGCAGCTGCTGATTGCGGACGTTGGCGTTGAAACGACGCGCCGCATCATCACCAATCTGACCCAGCAGGCCAACCGCAAGCAGCTGCGTGATGCTGAAGCGCTGTATGGGCTGCTGAAAGCCGAAATGGCCGGCATTCTGGAAAAAGTGGACCAGCCGCTGGAAGTGGGCGGCAAAACGCCATTCGTCATCCTGATGGTTGGCGTCAACGGCGTGGGTAAAACCACCACCATCGGTAAGCTGGCGCGCCAGTATCAGGCGCAGGGCAAATCCGTCATGCTGGCGGCAGGCGATACCTTCCGTGCTGCGGCCGTTGAACAGCTGCAGGTGTGGGGCCAGCGCAACAATATTCCGGTCGTCGCGCAGCATACCGGCGCGGATTCCGCCTCCGTGATTTTTGATGCCATTCAGGCCGCTAAGTCGCGCAATGTCGATGTCCTTATTGCCGATACCGCCGGTCGCTTGCAAAACAAATCGCACCTGATGGAAGAGCTGAAAAAAATTACCCGTGTGATGAAGAAGCTGGATGAAGAGGCGCCGCATGAGGTGATGTTGACGCTTGACGCCAGTACCGGGCAAAACGCTATCAGCCAGGCCAAACTGTTCCATGAAGCGGTGGGCCTGACCGGCATCGCCCTGACCAAACTGGACGGCACCGCCAAAGGCGGCGTGATCTTCTCGGTTGCCGATCAGTTCGGCATTCCGATTCGTTATATCGGTGTTGGGGAAGGCATCGAGGATTTACGGCCGTTTAAGGCCGCAGACTTTATTGAGGCACTGTTTGCCCGAGAGGAATGATTGGGATGATTCGCTTTGAAGAGGTCAGTAAAGCTTACCTGGGTGGACGTCAGGCGCTGCAGGGGGTGGATTTTCATCTGCGTCCTGGTGAAATGTCGTTCCTGACCGGCCACTCTGGCGCGGGGAAGAGTACCTTACTGAAGCTGATTTGTGGCATTGAGCGCCCGAGTGCGGGGCAGATCTGGTTTAGCGGCCATGATATTTCGCGTTTGCGTCACAGTGAAGTCCCTTTCCTGCGACGTCAGATTGGCATGATTTTCCAGGATCACCACTTACTGATGGATCGTTCGGTCTATGACAACGTGGCGATTCCGCTGATTATCTCCGGTGCCAGCGGCGAAGACATTCGTCGCCGCGTATCGGCCGCGCTGGATAAAGTGGGCCTGCTCGACAAAGCGAAAAGCTATCCGATTCAGCTCTCAGGCGGTGAACAACAGCGTGTGGGCATTGCCCGCGCGGTGGTGAACAAACCGGCGGTGCTGCTGGCGGACGAACCGACCGGTAACCTCGATAATGCGCTGTCGGAAGACATTCTGCGCCTGTTTGAAGAGTTCAACCGCGTTGGCGTCACGGTGCTGATGGCAACGCACGATGTGGGGTTGATTGCGCGCCGAAATTATCGCGTGATGACGCTCAATCAGGGACGTCTGCACGGAGGCCACGATGGTCAATAAACGCAACAAGCGCGCACCTGCGCCGAAAGCGAAGCAGCCTTCTAAAAGTAAAGCGCTGAAGGGTGGCTGGCAGGAGCAATGGCGCTACGCGCTGCGCGGCACGCTGTCCGATATGTGGCGTCAGCCGCTGGCGACGCTGCTAACGGTGATGGTGATTGCTATCTCACTGACGCTGCCGAGCGTGTGCTACATGGTGTGGAAAAACGTAAGCCAAGCCGCGACCCAGTGGTATCCCGCCCCGCAGCTGACGGTATATCTGGATAAAGCGCTGGATGACACCGCAGCAGAGAATGTCACCGCGCAGCTTAAGCAGCTGGATGGCGTGGATAATGTGAATTACCTGACGCGTGAAGAAGCGCTGAATGAGTTCCGCAACTGGTCGGGCTTTGGCGGCTCCATGGACATGCTGGAGCAGAATCCGCTGCCGGCGGTGGCCATCATCACGCCAAAACTCAACTTCCAGAATTCGGATACCATGGCGAATCTGCGCGATCGCGTAGCGAAAGTGCAGGGCGTTGATGAAGTGCGCATGGATGACAGCTGGTTCTCACGTCTGGCAGCGCTCACGGGGCTGGTTGGCCAGATCGCCTCAATGATTGGTCTGCTGATGGTGGTGGCGGTGTTCCTGGTGATCGGCAACAGCGTTCGTCTGAGCATCTTTGCGCGTCGCGATACGATCAACGTACAGAAGCTGATTGGCGCGACCGATGGGTTTATTCTGCGTCCGTTCCTGTATGGCGGTGCGCTATTAGGTTTCGGCGGTGCGGTGCTATCGCTGATTCTTTCGGAAGTGCTGGTGCTGCGCCTGCAATCGGTGGTGGCGCAAGTGGCAACGGTATTTGGTACCACCTTTGTGCTGGAAGGTTTTTCCTGGGATGAAGGACTGCTGTTACTGCTGATTGCCGGCATCATTGGCTGGATTGCGGCATGGCTGGCGACGGTACAACATTTACGCCGATTTACGCCACAGTAACCAAAAGCAACGTTTTTTGGTATACTCTTCCTCTGCTGCCGACGACCTGGGAGCAGAGGAATTCTCCTGTTTCCCCCGCCGTCATCTGTGTGTAAAATATTCACTGCTATTATTGAACTTGTGGATAACTTTGTCGTCCAAGTAGCACAGATTGCTTCTGGTTTTCTCGCGACGTTGACATAATGTAGCGTCTGCGCAAGGAAACGTGCAGCAAGTCCATTGAATTTGTGAGGGTTTGAATGACCAAAGAAATGCAAACTTTAGCGATTGCTCCTCTGGGTAACCTGGAATCTTACGTCCGGGCTGCCAACAACTGGCCGGTGCTGACGGCAGAAGAGGAAAAAGCATTGGCTGAGCGGCTGCATTACCAGGGCGATCTGGATGCGGCTAAAACGCTGATCCTGTCTCACCTGCGCTTTGTTGTTCATATTGCTCGTAACTACTCCGGTTACGGCTTGCCACAGGCGGACTTGATTCAGGAAGGTAACATCGGCCTGATGAAGGCGGTGCGTCGCTTCAATCCTGAAGTCGGTGTACGTCTGGTGTCGTTTGCCGTGCACTGGATTAAAGCAGAGATTCACGAATACGTGCTGCGTAACTGGCGTATCGTGAAAGTCGCGACCACCAAAGCTCAGCGTAAGCTGTTCTTTAACCTGCGTAAAAGCAAACAGCGTCTCGGTTGGTTCAACCAGGACGAAGTGGAAATGGTTGCGCGCGAGCTGGGCGTGAGCAGCAAAGATGTGCTGGAAATGGAATCGCGCATGGCCGCGCAGGATATGACCTTCGACATGTCGTCTGATGACGAAGCGGGCGAAGGCAAAGCGATGGCGCCAGTGCTGTATCTGCAGGATAAAACCTCTGACTTTGCCGATGGCATTGAAGAAGATAACTGGGATGCACACGCTGCGGACAAGCTGAGCGATGCAATGCTGAGCCTCGACGAACGCAGCCAGGATATCATCCGCGCCCGTTGGCTGGATGATGATAACAAGACCACGCTGCAGGAGCTGGCCGATAAATACGGTGTTTCTGCGGAACGCGTGCGTCAGCTGGAAAAGAACGCCATGAAGAAACTGCGTGTGGCGATTGAAGCCTGATAACTTTCAGGCGGAAAAACGGGGCGACTTTTTAAGTCGCCCTTTTTATTGCCTGAAACACCGTAATTTCATTAGGCAATGACCCGTAGCGGCGCGATTTATCGCGCTGTTTCATTGCCCATTCCCGACAATGCGCAATAAATTGCGCCGCTACCGATCGAGATTGGCTGGACTTATTTCACCCAACCATCAGCCTGCGCGCGAAAACCACATGCCTGCATAAAGGCTGCCCGCACGCCCCGATCGGCGTCGCCATCATCGGCAATCCACCAATCCGTCAGCGCACCATTCTGCGCAATTGTCTCTACCAGCAAATATTGACCTACGCCACGGCGGCGTGTCACTTCGCGTACGTTGAGATTAAAAATTTTTCCCTGCGTGCCGCTAATACTGAGTTGTAATGCGGCCAGCAGCCGATCGTTGAAACGCGCGGCATACAGCCGCTGTGTTTCGCTGAGTTGTGCTTCCAGTTGCACAATATCCATTTCTGGCCAGACTTTAGCTAAATCGATGCGATCCTGTGCGGTTAACGATGCTAAGCGCTGGATTGTCAGCTTCATACCTAATACCTGTACTAGTGCAAAGGCGATAGTGTAGCGAATTTAGACAGTCAGAGCGCTGTCACTTTTTTGCAATGAAAATAGGTCGAATGCCAGCCACTTTGCCAGGATTGTGGAGTAAGCCATCAATGATCGTTGAAAAAGCCAGCATAATGCGCTGGTATCCTGCTGAAAAATCGGCCATAACGACCAGACGATTCTGCTGCTCCACTCAGTCAATTCTGAATATGTCAGTTGATTTACAGAATAAAGTTCCTGTTTAATAACCTGAAAAATAAAGCCTTATTACCAATAAATGCCAGAAAAGCGCGCTAACCCATTATTGCAGAATGAGTTTTCCTCTTTGACTGGCAGAAAATAAACCAATCACAACACACACGACACAACTGATGGGGAAGTTCGCATGAAAATGAGTAAAGGACGCGCATTATTGGCGGGCTGCGTCGCCCTGGCGATGAGCCACGCGGCACTGGCGAAAGACATCAAAATTGCCATCGTCGGCGCATCAACCGGTCCGGTCGCGCAGTACGGTGACATGCAGTTTACCGGTGCAGCGCAAGCCATTAAGGACATCAACGCCAAAGGCGGCGTAAACGGTGACAAACTGGTTGGCGTGGAATATGACGACGCCTGTGACCCAAAACAAGCGGTTGCGGTTGCCAACAAAGTGGTTAACGACGGCATTAAATACGTTATCGGCCATCTGTGCTCTTCTTCTACTCAACCTGCTTCAGACATCTATAACGACGAAGGCGTGCTGATGATTACCCCAGCCGCTACCGCACCCGAGCTGACTGCGCGTGGCTATGCTGACGTGCTGCGCACCACCGGCCTGGATTCCGATCAGGGCCCAACGGCGGCAACCTACATTCTCGATCACATCAAACCAAAGCGTATCGCTGTGGTGCATGACAAGCAGCAGTATGGTCAGGGCCTGGCGGAATCCGTACAGAAAACCCTGAAAGCCAAAGGCGGCAACGTGGTGCTGTTCGAAGGTATCACCGCCGGGGATAAAGACTTCTCCACGCTGATTGCGCGCCTGAAGAAAGAGAACGTGGATTTCGTTTACTACGGCGGCTACTACCCAGAGCTGGGCCAGATTCTGCGTCAGGCAAAATCGGCTGGCCTGAATGCCGGCTTCATGGGCCCAGAAGGCGTGGGCAACGCTTCATTGTCAAACATCGCGGGTGATGCATCGGAAGGCCTGTTTGTTACCCTGCCGAAGCGCTATGACCAGCTGCCAGAGAACAAGGCAATTGTGGATGCGATTAAAGCCAACACCGCGTCTAACCGCAAAGATCCCACCGGTCCGTTTGTCTGGACCACCTACGCCGCAATTCAGTCGCTGGTGGCGGGGATTGAACGCAGCAAGAGCGATGAGCCTGATGCGATTGCCAAGAACCTGAAAGAGGGCGCCGCCGTTCCAACCGTGATGGGCAACCTGAATTGGGATGAGAAAGGCGATCTGAAGGGCTTCGAATTTGGTGTCTTCAAATGGCACAAAGACGGCTCTTCTACTGCAGTTAAGTAATCCCCCAAAATTCCCTCTCCCGCACGCGGGGGAGGGAATTATTCAGCTCCAGAGCAGGTCTTCACTATGTCCGAGCAGTTTCTCTATTTCATTCAGCAGATGTTCAACGGGGTTACCCTCGGGAGCACCTACGCGCTGATCGCCATTGGTTACACCATGGTTTACGGCATTATCGGCATGATCAACTTCGCCCATGGCGAGGTGTACATGATCGGTAGCTATGTCTCCTTTATCGTGATTGCCGCCCTGATGATGATGGGCATTGATACTTCGTGGCTGATGATTGCCGCCGGTTTCGTGATGGCGGTGATCATCTCCAGCGCCTACGGCTGGAGCATCGAGCGCGTGGCGTATAAGCCGGTGCGATCGTCGAAGCGCCTGATCGCGCTAATCTCCGCCATCGGTATGTCGATCTTCCTGCAGAACTACGTCAGCCTGACGCAGGGTTCGCGCGATCTCGCGCTGCCAAGCCTGATCACCGGCCAATGGACGCTGGGTGAGAGCAACGGCTTTGCCGCCACGCTCTCCACCATGCAGCTGGTGATTTGGATTGTCACCTTCCTGTCGATGCTGGCGCTGACGCTGTTCATCCGCTATTCGCGCATGGGACGCGCCTGTCGCGCCTGTGCAGAAGACCTGAAAATGGCCAGCCTGCTGGGCATCAACACCGACCGCGTTATTTCACTCACCTTTGTGATTGGTGCGGCGATGGCGGCGGTGGCGGGCGTGTTGCTCGGTCAATTCTACGGCTCCATCAACCCGTTCATTGGCTTTATGGCTGGGATGAAAGCCTTCACTGCCGCGGTATTAGGCGGCATCGGCAGCATTCCTGGCGCGATGATTGGTGGCCTGGTGCTGGGCATTGCCGAAGCGCTGACCTCGGCCTATCTGTCGACCGAATATAAAGACGTGGTCTCCTTCGCGCTGCTGATTGTGGTGCTGCTGGTGATGCCAACCGGGATTCTTGGCCGTCCGGAGGTAGAGAAGGTATGAAACGCCTCGGTTTGGTCAACGCCGTGATCTCCACGGTGATGTTGTTGGTGCTCGCCACCTTTTTCATGGGCGTACGCCTCGATTTGGATGGCACCAAACTGGTGGTCGCCAATGCGGGCGCGGTACGCTGGAACTGGATCTTCATTGGCTGTGCGGTAGTGTTTGTCTTCCAGCTGCTGCGTCCGCTGGCGCAGGGCAAATTCAAACGCAGCGGCAAAGGGTTTGTCCTGCCAGGTTTTGATGGCTCAACGCCGAAGCAGAAATTGCTGATGGCGCTGGTGATCGCGGCGGCGGTGATTTGGCCGTTTCTGGTGTCGCGCGGCAGTGTGGATATCGCCACGCTGACGCTGATCTACGTGATGCTCGGCCTCGGTCTGAACGTGGTGGTGGGATTATCAGGATTGCTGGTGCTGGGCTACGGCGGTTTCTACGCCATCGGCGCTTACACCTTTGCCTTGCTCAACCACTATTACGGCTTTGGTTTCTGGGAAAGCCTGCCGCTGGCCGGTTTGGTGGCGGGCGCCTTTGGTTTGCTGCTCGGCTTCCCGGTGCTGCGCCTTCGCGGGGACTATCTGGCGATTGTGACGCTCGGCTTCGGCGAAATCGTACGCATTCTGCTGCTGAATAACACGGCGATCACCGGCGGCCCGAACGGTATCGCGCAGATTCCCAAGCCCAGCCTGTTTGGTCTGGAGTTTGGCCGCCGGGTCAGCGAAGGCGGCTGGAGCACCTTCCATGAGTTCTTTGGCCTGAAATACGATCCCAGCGACCGTGTAATTTTCCTCTATCTGGTGGCGCTGCTGCTGGTGGTGCTGACGCTATTCGTTATCAACCGCTTGCTGCGCATGCCGCTGGGCCGCGCGTGGGAAGCGCTGCGTGAAGATGAGATCGCCTGCCGTTCGCTTGGTCTGAGCCCAACGCGCATCAAACTGACCGCCTTCACCATCAGCGCCGTGTTTGCGGGCTTTGCGGGTACGCTGTTCGCCGCACGTCAGGGTTTCGTCAGCCCGGAATCCTTCACCTTCGTCGAATCGGCTTTTGTGCTGGCGATTGTGGTGCTGGGCGGCATGGGCTCGCAGCTGGCGGTGATCCTCGCAGCCATTCTGCTGGTGGTTTCGCGCGAGCTGATGCGTGATTTGAACGAATACAGCATGCTGGTGCTCGGTGGTTTGATGGTGCTGATGATGATCTGGCGTCCACAAGGTCTGCTACCAATGAAGCGTCCGCATCTGAAGATGAAAAGCAGTAAACAAGGAGAGCAGGCATGAGTCAGCCTTTATTAGCCGTTGAAGGCCTGATGATGCGCTTCGGCGGCCTGTTAGCCGTCAACAATGTGGCGCTTGAGCTGCATCCACAGGAAATCGTTTCGTTGATTGGCCCGAACGGCGCCGGTAAAACCACGGTGTTCAACTGCCTGACCGGTTTCTATAAACCAACCGGCGGCACCATCAAACTGCGCGATCAGCAGCTGCAGGGTTTGCCGGGCCAGAAGATTGCGCGTATGGGCATTGTGCGCACCTTCCAGCACGTGCGCCTGTTCCGCGAAATGACGGTGATTGAAAACCTGCTGGTGGCACAGCATCAGCACCTCAAAAGCGGCGTGTTCTCCGGTTTATTCAAAACCCCGGCTTTCCGTCGCGGTGAGAGCGACGCGCTGGATCGCGCGGCCACCTGGCTGGATCGCATCGGCTTGCTGGATCTCGCCAACCGCCAGGCGGGCAACCTCGCTTATGGCCAGCAGCGTCGTCTGGAAATTGCGCGCTGCATGGTAACGCGTCCGGAAATTCTGATGCTGGATGAACCGGCTGCCGGGCTTAACCCGCGTGAAACCCATGAGTTGGATGAGCTGATCGCCGAGCTGCGCGGTGAGCACAAGGTTTCCGTACTGCTAATTGAACACGATATGAAGCTGGTGATGGGCATTTCTGACCGCATTTACGTAGTGAATCAGGGAACGCCGCTGGCCAACGGTACGCCGGAAGAAGTGCGTAACAATCCGGATGTGATCCGTGCTTATTTAGGTGAGGCGTAACATGGCAAACCCGATTTTAACCTTGCAGAATGTCAGCGCCCATTACGGCCCGATCCAGGCGCTGCACAACATTAATCTGCACATCAATCAGGGCGAGATCGTTACCCTGATCGGTGCCAACGGCGCGGGTAAAACCACGCTGCTCGGCACCTTGTGCGGTGAACCGCGCGCCACCAGCGGCAACATTACCTTTGATGGCAAAGAGATCACCGACTGGCAAACGGCGAAAATCATGCGTGAAGCGATCGCCATCGTGCCGGAAGGGCGTCGGGTGTTTTCGCGTATGACGGTAGAAGAGAACCTGGCGATGGGCGGCTTCTTCGCTACGCGGCAGCAGTATCAGGAACGTATCGATCGCGTCTATCAGCTGTTTTCACGCCTGGCAGAACGTAAAGCACAGCGCGCGGGCACCATGTCCGGCGGTGAGCAGCAGATGCTGGCCATTGGCCGTGCGCTGATGAGCCAGCCGCGTTTGCTGCTGCTGGATGAACCGTCGCTGGGACTCGCCCCGATTATCATTCAGCAGATCTTTGACACCATTGAGCAACTGCGCAAAGAGGGCATGACCATCTTCCTCGTCGAGCAGAACGCCAATCAGGCGCTGAAGCTGGCGGATCGCGGTTATGTGCTGGAGAATGGCCACGTGGTGCTTGAAGACAGCGGCGAAGCGCTGCTATCCAATGAAGCCGTGCGGAGTGCTTATTTAGGCGCATAACCCCCGGTCGGCATGAATGCCGACCCTACACGATTTTGTAGGGTCGCCATTTATGGCGACTTAAACTCCAATCAAACCTTATCCCGCTGTCACATCCCCGTCATAAACCTGTTATTAATCCGTCATTTCCCCGTGTCATGTTACGTCGCGAACAAAAAAATGCGCGAATTCGCGCGTAGCTAACAGCACAGGAAAAACCTTATGTCCGCTTTTACGCTTCGTCCCCGCCTGATGAGTGTCGTGCTCGGTCTGGCGCTCAGCGGTAATGCGCTGGCTGCAACTGAGATCCCTTTCTGGCACTCAATGGAAGGCGAGTTAGGCAAAGAAGTTGATTCTCTGGCACAACGTTTTAACCAGGCTCATCCAGAATATAAAATCGTCCCGACTTACAAAGGTAACTATGAGCAAAGCCTGGCAGCGGGCATCGCCGCGGTGCGCTCGGGTAAAGCGCCCGCACTGCTGCAGGTGTATGAAGTCGGTACCGCGACCATGATGGCATCGAAAGCGATTGTGCCGGTCAATGAAGTATTTAAAAACGCTGGCGTGCAGATGGATCCGCAGCAGTTCGTACCAGCCGTTGCGGGTTACTACAGCGACAGCAAAGGCCAGCTGATTTCTCAGCCGTTCAACAGCTCCACGCCGGTGCTCTATTACAACAAAGACGCGTTCAAAAAAGCTGGCCTGAATCCGGATCAGCCACCGAAAACCTGGCAGGAGCTGGCAAAAGATGCCGAAGCGCTGCGTAAAGCGGGCCTGACCTGTGGTTACGCCAGCGGCTGGCAGGGTTGGATTCAGATTGAAAACTTCAGCGCCTGGCATGCGCTGCCGGTGGCCAGTAAAAATAACGGCTTTGACGGCACCGATGCGGTATTGGAATTCAATAAGCCCGTGCAGGTGCGCCACATCGAAATGCTGGAAGCGATGAACAAGAAGGGCGATTTCACCTACTTCGGTCGTAAGGATGAATCCACCGCCAAGTTTTACAACGGCGATTGCGGCATCACCACCGCCTCTTCCGGTTCGCTGGCCGACATCAAACACTACGCCAAATTTAACTTCGGCGTGGGCATGATGCCGTACGATGAAACCGTACCGAACGCCCCGCAGAACGCCATCATTGGTGGCGCGAGCCTGTGGGTGATGAAAGGCAAAGATGCCAACACCTACAAAGGCGCGGCGGAGTTTATGAAGTTCCTCGCACAGCCGGAAATTGCCGCTGAATGGCACCAGAAAACCGGTTATCTGCCGATCACCACCGCCGCCTATGAGCTGACTAAACAGCAGGGCTTCTACGACAAGAACCCAGGCGCAGACATCGCCACGCGTCAGATGCTGAACAAAGATCCGCTCCCGTTCACCAAAGGCATGCGTCTGGGCAATATGCCACAGATTCGTACCATCGTGGATGAAGAGCTGGAAGGCGTGTGGACCGGCAAACAGACACCACAAGCCGCGCTGGATAACGCGGTGAAACGCGGTAACGAACTGCTGCGCCGTTTTGAGCAGCAAGTGAAGTAAACGCTGTCATCTCGGGGCCGACGTTTGACGTTCGCCCCGATTTCTCTCTTTGATTGAGCCTGCTATGTCCTCATCGCGCCCCGTATTTCGCTCCCGTTTTCTGCCCTATTTGCTGGTGCTACCGCAGCTGGTGATTACGGCCATTTTCTTCCTGTGGCCCGCCGGTGAAGCTCTGTGGTATTCGCTGCAAAGCATTGATCCTTTTGGCATCTCCAGCACCTTCGTGGGTTTGGCGAACTTTAAGCGTCTGTTCAATGACGAATACTATCTGGCATCGTTCTGGACCACCATTGAGTTCAGTGCGCTGGTGACGATTTGCGGCATGACTTTTTCCCTGCTGCTGGCGGCGCTGGTGGATTACGTCATTCGCCTGCGTAAGCTGTATCAAACGTTGCTGCTGCTGCCGTACGCGGTCGCGCCGGTGGTGGCGGCAGTGCTGTGGATGTTCCTGTTCAATCCAGGGCTAGGGTTATTCAGCCACCTGCTGAACCAAATGGGCTACAACTGGAACTATGCGCAAAACAGCGGCCAGGCGATGTTCCTGATTGTACTGGCGTCGATCTGGCAGCAAATGAGCTACAACTTCCTGTTTTTCTTCGCGGCGTTACAGTCAATTCCCAAATCGCTGGTGGAAGCCGCCGCCATCGACGGTGCCGGTCCGGTGCGCCGTTTCTTTAATTTGTCGCTGCCGCTGATTACGCCGGTAAGTTTTTTCCTGCTGGTAGTGAATTTGGTTTACGCCTTCTTCGATACCTTCCCGGTGATCGATGCCGCAACCGGCGGCGGCCCGGTACAGGCGACCACTACGCTTATCTACAAAATCTATCGCGAAGGCTTCACCGGGCTGGATCTCTCCTCCTCTGCGGCGCAGTCGGTGGTGCTGATGCTGCTGGTGATTGGCCTGACTATCCTGCAATTCCGCTTTGTCGAGCGTAAGGTGCAATACCAATGATTGAGAATCGACGCGGGCTGGATATCTTCAGCCATACCTTGCTGGTGCTGGGCGTGCTGACCATTCTGTTCCCGCTTTATATCGCCTTTGTGGCGGCGACGCTGGATAACGAGGCGGTGTATCAGGTGCCAATGACGCTGGTACCGGGATCGCATCTGTGGGAGAACATCTCGCGCATCTGGACGCACGGCGTCAACGGCAATGGTCCGGCATTTGGCATGATGATGCTTAACAGCCTGCTGATGGCGCTCGGCATTACCGTCGGCAAAATCACCGTCTCAATGCTCTCCGCCTTCGCGCTGGTGTGGTTCCGTTTCCCGCTGCGCTCGCTGTTTTTCTGGCTGATTTTCATCACGCTGATGCTGCCGGTTGAAGTGCGTATTTTCCCGACGGTGGAAGTGATTTCGACGCTGAATATGCTCGACAGCTACAGCGGTTTGACGCTGCCGCTGATGGCGTCCGCTACCGCCACCTTCCTGTTCCGCCAGTTCTTTATGTCGCTGCCGGACGAGCTGATAGAGGCGGCGCGTATCGACGGCGCCAGCCCGATGCGCTTCTTCTGGGACATTGTGTTGCCGCTATCCAAAACCAATCTCGCCGCGCTGTTTGTGATCACCTTTATTTATGGTTGGAACCAATATCTTTGGCCGCTGCTGATCATCAACGACGCCAGCCTCAGCACTGCGGTAGCGGGAGTGAAAAGCATGATCAACACCAGCGGTGGCCCAACGCAATGGAATGAAGTGATGGCGGCAATGTTATTAACCCTGATTCCACCGGTGGTGGTGGTACTTGTGATGCAACGTGCCTTTGTGCGTGGCCTGGTGGAGAGTGATAAATAAATGGCAGGCGTAACCCTTCAGACCGTTACCAAATCGTATGACGGCAAAAATCAGATCATTCAGCCACTGAATATCACCATCAACGATGGCGAATTTATGGTGATGGTGGGGCCTTCCGGCTGCGGCAAATCGACGCTGCTACGCATGGTGGCGGGGCTTGAACGCGTATCGTCTGGCGATATCTATATCGACGACAAACGCGTCACCAACATGGAGCCGAAAGATCGCGGCATCGCCATGGTGTTCCAGAACTACGCGCTCTATCCGCATATGACGGTGGGCGAAAACATGGCCTATGGCCTGAAAATTCGTGGCATGGGCAAAGTGCAGATCGCGCAGCGGGTGATGGACGCGGCGCGCAGCCTGGAGTTGGATCATCTGCTGCATCGCCGTCCGCGCGAGCTGTCGGGCGGACAACGCCAGCGCGTGGCGATGGGCCGCGCCATCGTACGTGAACCGGCGGTGTTCCTGTTTGATGAGCCTTTATCGAATCTGGATGCGCGCCTGCGCGTGCAGATGCGTCTGGAGCTGCAACAGCTGCATCGCCGCTTGAAAACCACCAGCATCTACGTGACGCACGATCAGGTTGAGGCGATGACGCTGGCGCAGCGCGTGATGGTGATGAACAAAGGGGTGGTGGAGCAGGTGGGTACGCCGGTGGAAGTTTACGAACGTCCGGCCAGCCAGTTTGTTGCCTCCTTTATCGGCGCGCCGGCCATGAACCTGCTGCCGGGTCAAATTAACAGCGATGGCACGCGCTTTACGCTGGATGCACTTAACAGTTTGTTGCTGGGTGAGAGTAAAGCCAAATGGGCCAACCGCCCGCTAACGCTCGGCATTCGTCCGGAACATATTCAGCTCAGCAGTCGCGATGCCGGCGGTATTCCGCTGGTGGTCGAGACGCTGGAGATGCTCGGTGCCGATAATCTGGCGCATGGCCGCATTGGCAACGCGCGCATGGTGGTGCGTTTGCCACACAGCGAACGTCCGCAGGCGGGCAGCACCTTATGGCTGCATCTGCCGTCAGATGCGTTACACTTCTTCGATTCAACCTATGGAAAGCGTCTGGAATGAGTCAACACAACTGGCCTTACCCGCACATTGTTGCGCATCGCGGGGGCGGAAAACTGGCCCCGGAAAATACCCTCGCGGCGATTGATGTCGGCGCGCAGCATGGTCATACCATGATCGAGTTTGATGCCAAACTATCGGAAGATAAGCAAATTTTCCTGCTGCATGATGACACGCTCGATCGCACCAGCAATGGCTGGGGCGTGGCCGGCGATCTGTCGTGGCACAAGTTGTCACAGCTGGATGCCGGCGCTTGGTTTAGCCGTGATTATGAAGGCGAGCCGCTGGCGCTGCTGAGCGAAGTGGCAGAACGTTGCCGCCAGCATCAGATGATGGCGAACATTGAGATCAAACCGACCACCGGTAAAGACGTTGAAACCGGCCGCAACGTGGCGCTGGCCGCGCGTGAACTGTGGCAAGGACAAACGGCGCCGTTGCTATCCTCGTTCTCTTACGCCGCGCTGGAAGCGGCAATGCAGGCGGCACCAGAGCTGCCGCGTGGTTTGCTGCTGGATACGTGGCCTGACAACTGGCAGGCGCTGACTGCGGCACTGGATTGCGTGTCGATCCACCTGAATCACAAATTACTCGATGCCGAACGCACCGCGCAGCTGAAAGCGGCCGGTTTGCATATTCTGGTGTATACCGTGAATCAGCCCGCACGGGCGCGCGAGCTGCTGAGCTGGGGCGTCGACGCCATCTGCACCGATAGCATCGACATTATTGGTCCTGATTTCCGCTAGTTTTGCTGCTGTTTTTGGCCCGGCTGCGATTGAATCACCTGCTGCTGGGCACTGTTCCGCTGTTCCTGCACTTTGCGCTGCACGTCCTGGCTCTGCTGCTGTTGATCCTGCTGCAGCTTGCGCTTCTGCTGTTGCTGCTGATTCTGCATTTGCGACTGCATACGCTGCTGGCTCGGGTTGTAGCCGGGCTGATTCGGGTCGTTAGTGCTGTTCAAGGTATTCGCCATGCTGCTTAACGGCAGCAATGCTGCGATCATAATTAGCCATTTGTTTTTGTTCATGGTCTTCCTCCATCAATGCAGCCTGCTGCTGTGTGGTGTTATTGCCTGACTGGCAACAACGGCTACTTGTATAAGTTTATGCTATATCTCAAACACCTCTTCCAGGAGTGCGCCTAATTTAACTTTACTGCTACTCTTTTTACTGTGTTTGCAAACACTTGCATCAATTGATAACAAATGTAAATAACTTAAAAAGGGTGGTAGCAGGATGAGAATTAAGAGCAACCTACGTCAGCTCAGTTGGGCGTTGCTGATGAGTTTTACCGTCGTGCAGGGGGGACAAGCCGCGCCAGCCAATGCGCCGCCGGTCTCTTACGGCATTGATAGCGATACCTTTCATCCGGTGAAAGCCAAACATGGCATGGTCGCATCGGTTGATGCGATGGCGACCGAAGTGGGTGTTGATATTCTCAGGCAGGGCGGTAACGCGGTAGATGCGGCAGTCGCGGTAGGCTTTGCGCTGGCGGTGACGCATCCGCAGGCCGGTAACCTTGGCGGTGGCGGCTTTATGCTGCTGCGTACCGCGTCCGGCCGCACCACCGCAATCGATTTCCGCGAAATGGCTCCGGCGCGAGCTTCGCGCGATATGTTCCTTGATAAGCAGGGCAATGCGGATAGTAAGTTATCACTCACTTCTCATTTAGCTTCTGGCACGCCAGGCACCGTTGCCGGGTTTGCGCTGGCCGCGCAGAAATATGGCACCTTGCCGCTGAGCACTTTGCTGGCCCCGGCGATCAAACTGGCACGTGACGGCATCGTGGTTAATGATGCGCTGGCTGACGATCTCGCCACCTACGGCAAAGAGACGCTGATTAACCACGACAACAGCCGGGCGATTTTCTACAAAGCGGACGGCCAGCCGTATCAGAAAGGCGAACGGCTGGTGCAGAAGAATCTCGCGCGTAGCCTGCAGCTGATTGCCCAGCAAGGGCCGGATGCGTTCTATAAAGGTACAATTGCCGATGAAATTGCCGGTGAAATGGCGCAGCACGACGGATTGATTGGCAAGCCGGATCTGGCTGCCTACCGTGCCGTGGAGCGCAAGCCGGTCAGCGGCACCTATCGCGGCTATGAAGTCTTCTCCATGCCGCCGCCGTCGTCCGGCGGGATTCACATCGTACAAATCCTTAATATTCTGGAAAACTTCGATCTGGCGAAATGGGGCTTTGGTAGCGCCGATGCGATGCAGGTGATGGCGGAGGCGGAAAAATATGCTTATGCCGACCGTTCAGAATATCTTGGCGATCCTGATTTCGTTAACGTGCCGCAGCAGGCGCTAACCAGCAAAGCCTATGCCAAAACGCTGGCGCAGCAAATTGACGTGAATAAAGCGCGCCCCTCCAGCGAGATCAAACCGGGCAAGCTGGCACCCTATGAAAGCAATCAAACCACGCACTTTTCCGTAGTGGATAAAGACGGCAACGCGGTAGCGGTCACCTATACGCTGAATACCTATTTCGGCAGCGGCATCGTGGCCGGAGAGAGCGGCATCCTGATGAACAATGAAATGGATGACTTCTCGGCGAAACCGGGCACGCCAAACGTGTATGGCTTAGTAGGTGGCGAGGCGAATGCGGTACAACCGGCCAAACGTCCGCTGTCATCAATGTCGCCCACCATCGTGGCGAAAGACGGCAAAACCTGGTTAGTCACCGGTAGCCCGGGCGGTAGCCGTATTATCACCACCGTGCTGCAAATGGTGGTGAACAGCATTGATTTTGGTATGAACGTGGCAGAAGCCACCAATGCACCGCGTTTCCATCATCAGTGGTTGCCGGATCAGCTGCGCGTAGAAAAAGGTTTTAGTCCCGATACGCTGCGCCTGCTGGAAAGCAAAGGTCAGCATGTGAAGGTGATGCCAGCCATGGGCAGCACGCAGAGCATTATGATTGGGCCGGATGGCACGCGCTATGGCGCCTCGGATCCGCGTTCAGTGGATGATTTGAGCGCGGGTTATTAAAAACGGTTGGTAAAAGCCAATCAGCCGTTTAGTAAACCATAAAAAATGCCAGTCAGTTTTGCTGACTGGCAGAATGGTAAATTAGTGGGTCTAATTAAAGTAGACGCAGGTGTATTATTTTACGCAAACATACTCTACACCCGCGAAGTTGGTGAGATCACCTTTTTCTCCATTGTTACGGTATAAATCAATTGCTTTACTGTTCCAATAATCTGAGACCCTCAGCCAGGCATTCGTATATTCACTTGATACTTTTTTATCGCGGAAGTCGCCACCATTTTGGAGGAAGGCTAATCCTTCTTTTGAACTAAGTACATGTCCTTGACCATAAATATTACAGTAGTTCTGTGCAGTACTTAAATTATCGGTATTGTGATCGCTAACCATTGACCAGTAATAAACGCCATTCAGTTTAAATACGGTACGAATAATAACGTCACGAGTTTGATTATTCACGCTTGTGCTGGCGCTTATCGTCGCTGTGATATTGCTCTGCTCCATATAGTCCATCCCATTCAGCGTTATTTCGGCTTTACCTGAATCATCCGTATTAGAAACTGGCGCGCTCAATGTAGAAAGCGTGGTTGTCCATTGCACAGGATAATTGGCGACTTTATTACCGTTTGCATCTTCAACGATTGCCGTCAGGATGGCGGTATCGTGGCTGTTGCCGGTAATTTTCACTTTATTACTGGTGAGGGTTTTGATCTGGGCCGTCGTCACATCAGCGGTGAAAGTCACGTTCGCCGCATTCACATTGTTTCCACCACTCAGAGCAGCATTCAGGATGGCATCACCTGACACTTTACTACTCAGTTGAATAGTGGCTTCGCCCGCTCCGTTTGTGCTGCTGCTGGTTGCACTCAGATCGCCACGATTGGTCTTCCAGTTTACCTTAATGTTTGGCAGCGGATTGCCGTGAGCATCTTTAACCTGTGCGGTGTAGGTAACCGCTTCAGTACCATTCGCAATCACGGTCGTTTTGTCAGCTTTCACCTCGCTATCCAGAGCGGCCGTACTGTTATCGGCAATAAAGGTCACCGCAGTTGCAGGAGTGGCGGCACCCTTGTTAACGGCGGCGCTTACCACGGCCGTGCCTGCTAAGGTACTCGAAAGCTGGATGGTTGCCTTGCCTGCCTGATCGGTATTACTGCTATTGCTTTTCAGATCGCCATGATCGCTGGTCCAGCTAACGGCGATGCCCTGAACAGGGTTGCCGTGTGCATCTTCGACCTGCGCCGTATAGGTAACGGCTTCATTGCCATTGGCAATAGCACTGCTCTTATCGGCCTGAAGGTTGCCGCTACCAATTGTGGCACTAGCCTGATCGGCTGAGAAGCTCACGGCTTGCGCATTTATCGCCGCTTTATTGTTAACCGTTGCGCTAACGATGGCATCACCGGCGGCGGTACTGCTCAGATGGACTTCGGCTTTACCTGCATTATCCGTCGTGCTGCTGGACACATTGAGGTTACCGCGATCGCTACTCCAGCTAACCGCCATACCGACGACAGGATTACCTTGAGCATCTTTAACGAGCGCACTGTACGTGATGGCATCGCTGCCATTGGCCACTGCGTTCGTTTTGTCTGCTGTCAGGTCGTTGGTACCGATGCTAGCGCTGCTGCTATCGGCGATAAAGGTAACGATAGGTGCGTTTGTGACGGCACCATTATTTACCGATGCGCTGATGGTGGCCGTTCCAGCTCGTGTGCTGCTCAGCGTCACGCTGGTGTTGCCATCCTTATCCGTTACCGTGCTGTTTTTATCCAGATTGCCGCGATCGTTCGCCCAGCTGATAGTGGCGCCTGTGACCGGGTTGCCATGCGCATCTTTGGCTTGTGCAGTATAAGTAACGGTATCGATGCCATTCGCCAGGGCGCTGGTTTTACTGGCTTTAAGGTCATCTTTCCCCAGTTGGGCACTTGAACTGTCGGCGACAAAAATAACCGAGGTTGCTTTGACTTCTGCTGCGCCATTAACCGAAGCGGCGAGCGTAGCCAACCCTGCCTGGGTGCTGGTCAGATTTACAGTGGCTTTACCATTGGCATCAGTACTGCTGTCAGCGCTACTTAGTTTGCCTAAATCCGTCGTCCATTTGACGTTAGCTGCGGGAATTGGGTTGCCATTGGCATCTTTCACCAGCGCGGTATAAATAATCGGGCTAGCACCATTTGCGGGCGCATCGTTACGATCGTGAGTGAGATCGCCCTGATCGATGACGGCAGAAGAATTGTCTGCAATGAAGCGACTTTCGACCTGGGTACTCCCGCCATTGGCGGTTTTGGCCATGACCGTTACCGTTTCAGCGACGGTATTAGTAAACAGTAGGTTGGCATAACCTTGATTATCACTGATAACGTTTAGACTTCCGCTGTTCACAACCTGTGCGGAGCCGCTCAGGCTAAAGGTGACGTTGATTCCCGCTACTGGGTTTCCGCTGGCATCCGTTACGCGCGCACGTACTCGATTCTCGCTTTTGCCATTCGCGATAGTTGCGTCCTGCTCTAACTTGAGATCGCCGTCCTGAACGACCGCTGAATCGGCATCACTGATTTGCTGTATGGAAAGAGCAGGTAATGCCTGGGCGTTCACCGTGGTAGCAATATTTAAGGTTGCCACGCGCGTTCCAGCGGTTATCAACGCAATATAGCTGCCATCAGTTTGTTCACTGATTTCTCCAATTGAGGCAGGTACTGCAGGAACCTGTACAGCCTGTGTTTTAATACGGCTGGTTTTCGCAGTGGAAATATCTTCTTTGAGCGCGACTTTAATATCTGCCGCCATTCCCCGAATAGGTTGCGAACTATCATCAATGAGTTTAATCACCAGCTGCGTAGTGGCGCTGCCATTGGCGATAATGGAATTTGCAGCGCTGCCCACGCTACTGTTTTTCATACTCAAGGCAGGCGGAGTGACTTTAATCGTGGTATAGGCGGCTTTAGAAACATTACCGCGTGTATCGTGAGCAATACCGCTAAACGCATAGCTGTTGGCACTACCGGCAAGATATTTCGGTAAGGCCAGCTGATAACTGCCGTTACCTTGATCGATGACTTTGCCGCCTGCCGCTACGAGCGCGGCGTCATTCCATACAACGGTGGAAAAACCATATTTTCCCTGTGTTTTATAAACGAGTGGAATAACCTTGCTGCTTTCACCGGTAATTTCAGCCGCCATGAATAAATCAATTAGCTGTTGTTTGCGATACTCAAGCACAATGTTGTTATTACGCTCAACCAGATCCATTGCACTGCCAGCCAGCGTGCGTTTATCACCCACTCGAGTGGGATCAATCTGTGAAGCCAGAGATTGGCCAAGTTGCCAGGATAATTGCAATCCGAATGCCGTCTCACTATTTTGACCGCCTTTTTTATGATCGGCAGTGAAAGAGATGAGGGGAATCGGCGTCCAGCTCAATCCTGCGGTAACAGCATCCGGGTTACGCTGACGCTTATCTTTACCGAACAGTGCGACTTCATCACCATAATACTTCTCATACATCATACGTCCGCCAAGCGCGGGATAGGCAGGGAGCCAGGCTTCAGCACGCAGATCAAAACCGTTAGCCGGGCGCGCATCATAATCGGTAACATCGCCGGAATTACGCCAGTCAGAAAGACGCCAATAACCGTTACCCGAGAGTTTGACGTAATCGCGCCACGCTTCCACGCCGGTGCCCAATCGTTTATGGCCACGGCTGATATTCTGATCGTAGAAAGCGTTATAGCCAAACATCCATTCATCCACAAAATGACGCATGCCTAGCCCCATATTGCCGGTTAACTCACCGTCAACCTGGCGAAAACCACCTTGGGTGAAGAACAGGTGTTCGTTGCTTTTATCCAGCGGCAGCAAGAGGTCCACGGCCCCACTGCGAGGCGTAAAATGCTGATTGGCGTTTAATTCAATGCGTGCGGTGCCAAAATTCTGCAACCACTGTTGCAGCTGCTGCGTCATCAAGCTGGACGCCTGTTGCGTGGCCAGTCCATTAAAGTTGCCGGATTGCGCAGCCTGACCGAGGGTATTCAGCTGTCCCGCAGCGGCGTTCAGTGGTGAATCATCTGCAGATAAGGGTTTTTCAGCTCTTGCGCTATTAATCCAGAGCGGAGAAATCGACATGCCGATTTGCACGGCGATTTGTAAATAAGCCAGAGGTTTAAGCCAGCCTTTCGTGGCTTTTTTTCTAATCGTATCCATGATGAGAACCTGGTATCCAAAAAATAAGAAGTGAAGGGAATTTCCAGGTGAAAGTTTAAGAGCGATGAACAAGGAATCTTGTAAAGAAATGTCTTGAAAATTTGGCAGAGAGGATGAAGTAGAGGCAGGTTATTACTTAACAATGCGCAATAAATTGCGCCGCTACGGTATGTGCACGCAGTTGTAGCGGCGCGGTTCTGGTTGGCTGTACATGCGCGATAATGCGGCGGCATCTTCGGGAATAGCATGGCGAATGACGATCTGACTCATCGAGCGGCTCCTTGGGCAAAATGGTTAAAATCCCCTTTAACATCAAGGAATTCTCAATTAACGTCAATGCAAAATAATTCGCGAAAGGGGTTTACAGACGCGAATGATAATGATTATTATTGCCATGCGAGCTCGGAAACGTCTCCTGACATCTGGGTAAGCACGACATTGCTCACATTGCTTCCAAGTATTATTTAGCCAGCTCGGGTGCTGGCTTTTTTTTGCCTGCGATTTCCCTTCTTCATCTACCCAGTCCATCTCGCCAGATGTTATTCATGATTTTTGAACAGAGGCGTGAAGTTTTTCAGCTATCAATCAACTCATCTCAAGTCCAGACTGTAAAAAACATTGAGGAGAATTGAACATGATTTACGTACGTAAAGCTGAAGAACGCGGTCATGCTAACCACGGTTGGCTCGATAGCTGGCACACTTTTTCCTTTGCCGATTACTATGATGCCAACTTTATGGGCTTCTCCGCCCTGCGTGTGATTAACGAGGACGTGATCGATGGCGGTCAGGGTTTTGGTACGCATCCGCACAAAGATATGGAGATTCTGACGTATGTGCTTTCTGGCACCGTCGAGCATCAGGACAGTATGGGCAACAAAGAGCAGATCCCGGCGGGTGAGTTCCAGATCATGAGTGCTGGCACGGGCGTGCGTCACTCGGAATACAACGCCAGCGCCACCGATCCGCTGCATCTGTATCAGATCTGGATTATTCCAGAGCGCAAAGGCATTGAACCGCGCTATGCGCAGCGCCGTTTCGCTGATGTGAAAGGCCGCCAGTTTGTGCTGACGCCAGACGAGCGTGATGGATCGCTCAAGGTGTTCCAGGACATGACGCTGTCACGCTGGGTATTTTCCACAGGCGAAAGCGATGACGTGGCGATTGAAGCGGGCCGCCGCGTGTGGATTCAGGTGGTGAAAGGGAAAATCAGCGTGAATGGCGAGCAGGTAGGCACCAGCGATGCGCTCGCGATCTGGGATGAACATGCGCTGAGCATCAAAGCCGACAGCGATGCTGAAATTCTGCTGTTCGATTTGCCGCCGGTATAAAACCGCGTAATAAATGTATTGGTCGCCATTCTTGGCGATCGATACATTTGATGGGGTGCGGATTCGTACGCGCCCGGTCGGCGTGGTACGAGGCGTGGAAAATGAAAAATTAATGATAAACTTCATCTATCTCTGATTTCAGGCGCATAAGATGAAGAAGAAAAGACCGGTATTACAGGACGTAGCCGATCGCGTCGGCATCACAAAAATGACCGTCAGCCGCTACCTGCGCAATCCCAATCAGGTCTCTGCGGCGCTACGTGACAAAATCGCCGTGGCGCTGGACGAGCTCGGCTATATCCCCAATCGCGCCCCCGATATGCTCTCGAACGCCACCAGCCGCGCTATTGGCGTGCTGCTGCCTTCCCTGACCAACCAGGTTTTTGCCGATGTGCTGCGCGGTATTGAAGCTGTCACCGACGAAGCGGGTTACCAAACGCTGGTGGCGCACTTTGGTTACAACGCGCAGAAAGAGGAATTACAGCTGCGTTCGCTGCTCGGTTGGAACATCGACGGCGTGATCCTTACCGAACGCACTCACACGCCAGGCACGCTGCGCATGCTGGAAGTGGCTGGCATTCCGGTGATTGAGATGATGGACTCGGTGACGCCATGCCTCGATATGGCGGTGGGCTTCGATAATGTCGAGGCGGCGCGTCAGATGACGCATGCTATTCTGAAAAAAGGCCATCGTCACACCGTGTATCTCGGTGCGCGCCTTGATGAACGTACTTTGCAGAAGCAGCAGGGCTACGAAAAAGCGATGCGTGAAGCGGGACTCACGCCGCATAGCGTGATGATGGAAGATGCCTCGTCATTCAGCGCCGGTGCGCAACTGCTGTGTGAAGCACAAAAGCGTTATCCCGAAACCGATAGCCTGTTCTGTACCAACGATGACCTCGCGGTTGGCGCAATGTTTGAGTGCCAGCGGCAGGGTTTGCACGTGCCGCAACAGATGGCGATTGCCGGGTTCCACGGCCATGATATTACGCAAGTGGTAAATCCACGGCTCGCCACGGTGCTGACGCCACGTGAGCGTATGGGGCGAGAATCGGCGGCGATGCTGCTGGCGCGGATTGGCGGCGATCGGACGGTAATGCAACCGCTGGATGTGGGGTTTGAAATTGCCGAAGGTGACAGCATCTGATTTTGGCGATTTTTTGAGTCAGTTCACACTTTCGTGCTTTTCCGCCTGACAAGGGTTGCCAGTCTTTCAGCGGCCTCCGACAATGATGACTGAAATTGTTATCGGTAACATTAGGCGGGTTTCCTGCCGGAGCGCAAAAAAATGACAACGCCATCTCCATCGCACCACGTCTTTATCCTGATGGGCGTTTCCGGCAGCGGAAAATCTGCCGTCGCCAATCAGGTTTCTCACCAATTAAACACTGCGTTTCTTGATGGAGATTTCCTTCATCCGCGCAGCAACATCATGAAAATGGCCGAAGGCCATCCGCTGGACGATAACGATCGCCAGCCGTGGCTGCAGGCACTGAATGATGCGGCGTTCGCCATGCAGCGCACGCAGGAAATCTCCATTATTGTCTGCTCGGCGCTGAAAAAGTCCTATCGCGACATCCTGCGTCAGGGCAACGAGAACCTGAAGTTTATCTACCTGCAGGGCGACTTCGAAACCATCGAATCACGTTTGAAGGCGCGTAAAGGTCACTTTTTCAAACCGCAGATGCTGGTGACGCAGTTCGCCACGCTGCAGGAACCCGGCGCTGATGAGCCCGATGTACTGGTGGTTGATATCAATCATTCACTGGATGAGGTAGTTGCGGCCACGGTTGCGACCATTGAGGGTGCAATCAACAAGGGTTAGTCATGAGTACCGCAACGCTAGTGTTAACCGCAGCAGGCTCTGTCCTGCTGCTGCTGTTTTTGGTAATGAAAGCGCGTATGCACGCCTTTGTTGCCCTGATGTTAGTCTCTATTGGTGCTGGTCTGTTTTCCGGCATGCCGCTCGATAAAATCGCCGAAACCATGGAAAAAGGCATGGGCGGAACGCTCGGCTTTCTCGCCATTGTGGTGGCGTTGGGTGCGATGTTCGGCAAAATCCTGCATGAAACCGGCGCGGTCGATCAAATTGCCATCCGTATGCTGAAAACCTTTGGTGAAAGCCGCGCGCACTATGCGATGGGCGTTGCCGGGCTGATCTGCGCGCTGCCGCTGTTCTTTGAAGTGGCGGTAGTGTTGCTGATCAGCATTGCATTTGCGGTGGCGCGGCGCACCAAAGGTAATCTGGTGAAACTGGTGATTCCGCTGTTTGCCGGTGTAGCGGCTGCGGCGGCGTTCCTGCTGCCGGGACCGGCGCCAATGCTGCTGGCTTCGCAGATGCACGCCGATTTTGGCTGGATGATTCTGCTCGGCCTGTGCGCGGCGATTCCCGGCATGCTGATTGCTGGTCCGCTGTTTGGTAATTTCATCGCGCGTCATGTCAGCTTTAGCGCACCGCCGGAAGACCATCAGCCGGAAGTGGAAGAGGGCAAGCTGCCGTCGTTTGGCTTTAGCCTGTCGTTAATCCTCTTCCCGCTACTGCTGGTGGGGCTGAAAACCATCGGCGCGCGTTTCACCACGCCGGGCACCCATCTGTATGAGTGGCTGGAGTTTATCGGCCATCCGTTCACGGCGATTCTGCTGGCTTGTCTGGTGGCGATTTATGGTCTGGCGTACCGTCAGGGCATGGATAAAGAGAAGGTGATGCAGGTATGCGGCAGCGCGCTGCAACCGGCGGGGATTATTCTGCTGGTGATCGGTGCGGGCGGCGTGTTTAAGCAGGTGCTGGTGGATTCGGGTGTGGGCCCGGTGCTGGGACACGCGTTGACCGGCGCAGGTATGCCGATTGCGCTGGCGTGCTTCATTCTTTCTGGCGCGATCCGCGTGATTCAGGGCTCGGCTACCGTGGCGTGTTTAACCACCGTGGGTTTGGTAATGCCGGTGATTGAGCCGCTGCACTACAGTGGCGCTCAGCTGGCAGCGCTGTCGATTTGCATCGGTGGTGGTTCGATCATCATCAGCCACGTTAACGATGCCGGTTTCTGGCTGTTTGGCCGCTTTACCGGCGCGACCGAAGCCGAAACGCTGAAGACCTGGACGCTGATGGAAACCATTCTCGGTACCACCGGCGCGATTGTCGGCATGATTGCGTTTAGTTTGCTGTCGTGATGTAAAACCCGCGCAATAAATTGCGCCGCTACGGAACAATGCAGATATTTGTAGCGGCGCGATTCATCGCGCGTCTTTGAACGTATCAATCCTCATCCCGCTCGTCATCCGGCTGATCTAACACCGTGTACGCCACGGCGCAGAACAGCGAATTCAAACGTTTCATATCGCCTAGCAGCCCAAGATGCAGCGAGCTGGTCTCGATACTTTGCACGTTCTGCATATGCAAACGCTCAACGTGCGCGTGGGAGAAGCGGCGGATCAGAATCCGGAAGCGATGCTTAGAGCGGCGCAGGCGTTTGGCGCTGGTGACGTCGTGTGAAAGGAACACCGACAAACTCAGGCGCAAATTGTAGAGTACCTGCTCCTGCAAGGTTTGCAGCTCCTCCAGTCCTTCCGCTGAAAATGCCCGGCGCGCGGTCAATGATTTGTCCGCCACGTCGGCGCACATACGCTCAATAATATCGCCCGCTTGTTCAAGGTTGAGCGCCATCTCAATAATCTCCGCCCAGCGGCGTGAATCATCCTCAGGCAAATCCTCTTTCGGCATGCGCGCCAGATAAAGTTTGATGGCGGTGTACAGCACATCCACATCATCATCCAGCCGCCGCACCGCGCGTTCTTCGCGCAGGTCGCCGTGTACCACTTTATTAAACGACTCAATCATTTGCTCAACCACATCGCCGATGCGCAGCGTTTCGCGCGAGGCGTTAGCGAGCGCTAACGCAGGCGTATCCAGCGCGCTGCTATCAAGGTGTTTGGGCTTAAGGTGAAGCTCATTTTCCGCATCATCGTCAATCATACGGCGGCAGAGGCGCGCCATCGGTTCGGCGAACGGCACCATGACTAAGCAGCGAATCAGGTTGTAGAACACGTGGAAGAAGATCACCAGCTCTTCATCATTGACCGGCAATTTATCCAGCACGTCGGCGACAAAATTGACGAACGGCAAAATGGCGATGCTGCCAATCAGCTTAAACAGCAGGCTGCCGAGCGCAACACGCTTGCCTGCCGCATTGGAGCCGCTAGCATTAATCATGGCCAGTAAGCCGCTACCGAGATTGGCGCCAATCACCAGACACAGCGCAACTTTAAACGAGATGACGCCGGTGGCCGTCAGCGTAGCGGTAATCAGTACCGCCGCCAGGCTGGAGTAACTGATAATGGCAAACACCGCGCCAATCAGCGCATCGAGCATCACGTCGCCGGTCAGCGTGGAGAACAGCACCTGCACGCCTGCCGCCTGCGTAATGGGTTTGGCGGCGGCGACAATCAGCTGTAGCGCCAGCAAAATCAGGCCCAGGCCAATACTGGCGCGGCCAAGTTGGCCTCCGCGCGTTTGCTTACGACTGAGGAAAAACACCACGCCAAAGAAGATAAACAGCGGCGAAAGCCACGTCAGATCGAAGGTCAGGATGCGCGCCATGATGGCGGTACCGACATCCGCGCCCAGTACCACCACCAGCGCCGGCGTCAGGCCCACCAGATTCTGTGCAACAAACGATGTGACGAGTAGTGTCGTGGCGTTGCTGCTTTGAACTAATGCGGTGACGCCAATCCCGGCAAGAAACGCCATAGGTTTTTTTTCGACGCTGCGGCTGAGCACGCGGCGCAGATCGGCACCGTACACGCGCATGATGCCGGTGCGCACAATGTGCGTACCCCATACCAGCAGCGCAACGGCAGAGAGAAGATTAAGCAGAGTTAACACGTATAGAGGCTCCTCATCCGTCAGGCTTAAACAGTACCGATTGCCAGCCTGACGGTGAGCACAACCGGTAAATCCTTCGCCGCGTTGCGTTGCCCATTTTTTCGTTTAAATTAAGCGACCTGGCGCAACGTCGACATCTCTAACTGTAGCCCAATCTGCATGCCAGCGGGATGCAAATCTGCCACGCTGCGGTTCAGCACATCAATGGAAAGCTCAATATTTTGCGCTCGCACGCGATAGCGAATCACATTGCCGAGCAGGCTGTGGCTGAGGATAGTGGCGGGAATACCTGCCTGCGGTGCGCACAGTTGGATCGACTCGGGACGAATTGCCACCTGGCCGCTAAAAGCCTGACCCGTCAGCTGCGTCGCCTCTTCAGCGCTTAACAAATTGAAGTTGCCCATAAACCCTGCGGCGAACAGATCGGCCGGTTGGGTATACAGCATTTCAGCGTTGCCGTTCTGCACGATTTTTCCGCGGTTCATTAATACGATGCGGTCCGAAAGCGTCAGCGCTTCTTCCTGATCGTGGGTTACAAAAATGGTGGTGAGTTTTAGCTCGCGCTGAATATTGCGGATCTGCTCGCGCAGATGGCGACGGATGCGCGCATCCAGCGCCGACAGCGGCTCATCCAGCAGCAGTAAGCGCGGACGCGTCACCAGTGAACGCGCCAGCGCCACGCGCTGACACTGCCCACCGGAGAGCTGATGCGGATAGCGGCGGGCGAAATCGGTGAGCTCAACCAGCGCCAGCACCTCCATCACACGTTTTTGAATATCGCTGCTGGGAAGCTTCTGCATCTTCAGGCCAAACGCCACGTTCTTCTCCACCGTCATATTCGGAAATAGCGCGTAGCTCTGAAAGACCATGCCGATGGTGCGCTTCTGCGGCGGCAGTGGCACCAGATCCTGACCCTGCAGCAGCACCTTACCGCTATCAACGTCGGTTAATCCCGCGATGCAGCGCAGCAGGGTGGATTTGCCGCAGCCGCTGGGGCCGAGCAGGGTGACAAACTCGCCCTCTTCGGCGCTGAAATCGATATTTTCAAAAATAGAGGTTGGGCCGTAGCTTTTGTTCAACTGGGTGACGTTCAGGTAACTCATGGTTAGCCTCGTTCAGGATTGAGGGCATTCGCCAGCCAGGTGACCAGCAGGACGACGGCAAAATAGGAAATCACCAGCGCGCTGGTGAAGTGGCCGCTGCCGTTGCGCATATTGAAAAGATAAACCTGCAGGGTTTCATAGCGGGTACCGACCAGCATGTTAGCGAAGACAAATTCACCGATCAGGAAAGAGAAGGAGAGCAGCACCGCAATAAACACCCCTTTGCGCAGGTTTGGCAGCACCACAAATAGCGCGGCTTGCCAGGTGCTGGCGCCGAGTAGTTGCGCGGCATCAATCAGCTCTTTCAGGTTGATCGCCTGCATATTGTTAGAGATGGCGCGATAGATAAACGGCAGCGCGATGGTGAAGTAGCAGCCAATCAGAATCCACGGCGTGCCGGTGAGCATCAATGGCGACGAGGAATAGAGCTGCAGCAGACCAACGGATGAAACCACCGGCGGCACGGCGAACGGCATCAGAATCAGCACGTTCATTAGCGCATCCAGCTTTGGATAATAGTAAGCAATTACAAACATGGCAGGCAGCACCAGCACCAGCGAGAACAGCAGTGCGCCGAAGCAAACCAGCAGCGAATGACCCAGCGCCGTTAGAAAACGCGGATCGCTCCATAGCGCAGTCAGCCATTTAAGCGTGAAGCCCTGCGGCAGAATGGTGTCGCTCCAGCTGGTTGAAATGCCATACAGCAGCGTCGCCAGCAGCGGCGCGGCTAAGATGCACAGCAGCAGCCAGACAATCAGGCGATGGTAAAATTTTTCTGCGCGAGACACGTGTGGCTCCTTAAGACGCTTTGGCGTTGAGATAGCTGCGGCGCACCAGATACTGCTGCACCACGGTGATCAGCGCCATGATCAGCACCAGCAGCATTGCCAGCGCGCCACCGGTATTGGGATCAAGCGAGATATCACCGGATACCAGCGCGGCAATGCGCACCGGCACCACGTTAAAGTTACCGGTGGTCAGCGCGTAAATGGTGGCGTAAGCGCCGAGCGCGTTAGCCAGCAAAATCACGAAGGTGCCGAGCAGCGCCGGGAACAGAATGGGTAAACCAATGTGCCACCAATAGCGCCAACGGCCCGCTCCCAACAGCGCGGCGGACTCTTGCCAGTCACGGCGCAGGCCATCAAAAGCCGGATAGAGCAGCAGAATGCCGAGCGGGATCTGGAACCAGGTGTAAACCAGCACCATGCCGTCACGCGAGAACAGCTTAAAGCCTTCCAGCATGCCGTAATGGCGCAGCAGCAGCGTCAGGCAACCGTTCAGCCCCAGCAGTATGACAAAGGCAAATGCCAGCGGAACCCCGGCGAAGTTGCTGGTCATGTTGGTAAATGACATTAAAAAGCGCTGAAATCGCCCACTGCCGAGTTGA
Organism: Candidatus Pantoea floridensis; assembly: GCF_900215435.1. Taxonomy (NCBI): domain Bacteria; kingdom Pseudomonadati; phylum Pseudomonadota; class Gammaproteobacteria; order Enterobacterales; family Erwiniaceae; genus Pantoea; species Candidatus Pantoea floridensis. The sequence continues at coordinate 1,535,011 of NZ_OCMY01000001.1, read as the reverse complement.
TGCAGCGAATATCCAGCAATCAGCGAGATCAGCAGACCATAAATGCTTGACCAGATGGAGATATCCAGCGAGAGACGAAACGCCTGTAAATAGAATGGCGAGGTGAGAATGTCGCTGTAATTATCGATGCCCCAACGCTCGTTGATGTCGCTCCAGAAGCTATTAATGGCAATCCATAGCAGCGGGGCGAGCTGAAACGCCACCCAAAACAGTGCAAAGGGCAACAGCAGCAGAGACGCGAGCGTTTTTCCTTTCATTACTGCGGCTCCGCCAGTAAACCATGGCAGATCGGCTTGTCGTGTTCGACGTTAAGTAAGCTGCAGACGATGCCGCACAGCTCGGTTTGCTGAGGCTGAAGATCGGGTTTTAATGAAAAACCGGTCCCAAACACAAACAGCGGTACCTGCGTCTCTTCCGGTAAAATGCCACCGTGCGAGCGGTCATCGTTCATGCCGTGATCGGCGGTGACAATCACCTGATAACCCGCCGCCAGCCAGCCGGGCATCCACTGCGAAAGATAACCATCAGCCATGCGCGCGCGGTTGCGGTACTGGGATGATGACAGGCTGTGCTTGTGCCCGGCATCGTCAATGTTCATGGGGTGGATGAGCAGGAAGTCCGGATCGTGGCGCAGGCGCAGACTTTCTGCATCTTCAAACAGGTGAGAATCCGGGTAACCGTCGTCCCAGTAAAAGTGCCCATACTGAATCGGCAGATCGGGCGCAACCGTGTGTCGGTCGCGCGCTGCGTTGAATGGAGATTGATTATAGAGCTCACTCACCCAGTGATACGCCGCCGCTGCGGTAGTAAGGCCAGCAGCTCGTGCGTAATGGAAGATGCTGCGTTGATTACTCAGACGGCTGACGCCGTTATGAATAATGCCGCTGCGCACTGGCGGAATGCCGGTAAGAATGCATTCGTACAGCGGGCGTGACAGCGAAGGCAGTTCGCAGGTCAGCGTATAATATTGGCCGTTGCCCTGCGCGCATTCCGCAAACAGATAGCCCATCGCGTGCTGTGCCACCTGATTACTCAGGCCATCCAACACCACCAGGATTGTTTTCATCCTTTCTCCTCAAGAAATACTTTTCGATATGAGATTAATGCCCGCACATACCGTAGCGGCGCAATTTATTGCGCATCGCCCTGGCAGGCTCTATATGCGCGATAATCACATCAACACAGCGCGATAAATCGCGCCGCTACAAAGAGTGCGTGATGTGATTACCGAACATAATCGAACCACGCTACATCATTGCTTCATATTAATGATGACGTTCTCTTGCCACAGGCGCGGCAGCATTTTCGACGTCTTATCCCATGCGGCCTGATCTTTGATCGGACGAGCATTTTTATACTCAGACTGCGGCAGCAGTTTGGCCTGCACGTCAGCTGGCAGGGTTAAATGCTCGGCACGAATCGGACGCGCATAGCCTTTCGCCAGGTTGATCTGACCTTCATCAGACAAGATATATTCGCGCGCCAGCTTGGCGGCGTTTGGATGCTTAGCGTATTTGTTGATGATGGTTGAGTAGCCAGAGGTGACGGAACCATCGGATGGAATCACCACTTCGTAGCGATTTTTATCGATCTGATCGCGGTAGTTCAGGCCGTTAAAGTCCCACACTACAGCCACCTGGATTTCACCTTTCTCGATGTTGGCAATCACCGGATCGGTCACGCCAAGGCGACCCTCTTTCGCCAGGTCGCCGAAGAAGCTCAGCGCCGGTTTCACGTTCTTCTCGTCACCGCCCAAGGCATAGCTGGCGGCCAGTACGCCGTTAGCTGCCTGAGCCGCAGTGCCGACATCGCCGATAGTGACCACATACTTACCTTTCTTCAGATCGGCCCAGCTGTGCGGCACGTCCTTCACCTGCTGCTTATCCACCAGGAACGCGATGGTGCCGGTATACGCCAGCATCCAGTTGCCATCCTGATCTTTTGCCCAGCTCGGGATTTGATCCCAATGCGTTGGCTTGTATGGCTGTGCTACGCCTTTCGTCACGGCAATTGGACCGAATGCGGCACCCACATCACCGATATCGGCGCTGGCGTTCTCTTTCTCTGCCGCAAATTTTGCCAGCTCCTGTGCAGAGGACATGTCCGTGTCACTGTGCTTCAGGCCGTATTTGCTGTTGAGATCACTCCAGGTATCTTTCCAGTTTGCCCAGCTGTCTGGCATGCCGACGCTGTTGACCTGGCCTTCCGCGCGCGCCGCTTTTTCCAGCGCGGCGAGGTCATTATCTGCGGCGTGCGCGGCAGGCAGCGCAAGCAGTACGGCACTGGCTACTACAGAGGCGATTAACGCTTTCATCTCGATTGCTCCCGGTATATGTTGTGGGACTTCTTGGTCTAGTCCAGCAAGAACCGAGCCAATGTAGCCCGAGTAGATGAAGGTTTTATGACCATGGTGGTGAAATGTGGTGTGGCGCGACGATCCACATGCGGTTACAGCGCGCTAAAGCGTGGGTTGTTCCTTGTCACATTGTAGTCATCGAACTGTCATAGTGCAGATTTGCCCCAAAATGAGGCTAAAAAATGTTGTCTAAAACGGCAGATGTGATTGCGGCAGGGCTGCGGGAACGTATTGAAAACGGTGAATTTGCCAGCGGTCGTTTGCCTGCGGAACGCGCCCTAAGTGAACACTATTCCACCACCCGCATCACGCTGCGTGAGGCGCTCGGTTTGCTGGAAGCGCAGGGCATTATCTTTCGTGAACTGCGTCGCGGCTGGTTTATCGCACCACCGCGTCTGGTTTACAATCCATCGCATCACAGCCACTTTCATGCCATGGCTGCTGAGCAAGGGCGCGTGGCCAGTACCGAAGTGCTTGAAGCCAGTGAAGTGCCCGCACAGCTAGCGATTGCGCGTCATTTACAGTTGCTGGAAGGCGATAAGGTATATCGCGTTCGGCGCTTACGGCGTATCGACGGACGCGCAGTATTGTATGTTGAGCATTACCTCAACCCAGCCTTTTTCCCGGGGTTAATGGCAGAGGACCTCACGCGATCGCTTACCGATCTCTACGATCAGCGTTACGGCATTCGCTATGGCGGCGCGCGTTTTACCATTTTGCCTGGGCCGCTTCCGGCACGTGCCGCTCCTGCCCTGAATGTGGCCAGCGGCACGCCGGGCTTGCTGATCACTCGCATCAACCGCGATCAATACAAGCGCGTCATTGATTGTGACTGCGAGTTCTGGCGCTACGACGCGCTCTGCGTGGATGTCGAAGTATAAATATTGTGATTTTGATCACACTACAGCATGATAGCGCCAACCATTTCAGCGGAGACTAAGGCGCAAAAATGACAACAAAATCAGGCGTAGGGCAATATATTTCATTGCTGCTGCAGTGGGTGCTCAATATTGGACTGATCATCCTTGCCATAATCCTCGTGGTGTTTCTCGGCAAAGAAACCATTCATCTGGCCAATGTGCTCTTTAGCACCGGTGAGCAGACGTCTTCCTATCTGCTGATTGAAGGCATCGTCATCTATTTCCTCTATTTTGAATTTATCGCGTTGATTGTGAAATATTTTCAGTCGGGATATCACTTCCCGCTGCGCTATTTCATCTACATTGGTATCACGGCGATTATTCGCCTGATCATCGTCGACCATAAAAACCCCTTCGATACGCTGTATTACTCAGCTGCGATCCTGATCCTGGTGGTAACGCTGTGGCTGGCGAACAGTAACCGGCTGAAGCGTGAGTAATTAATATTCTTTCAATGACGTGGCACAACGAGCCGTGCCACGCATTCTGCTCTGCGCTAAACTAGGGCAACTTTTTTTCTGGAGATGCCCTGATGTCGCATGAAGCGCTGCGCCAGTTACGCGCACTGCACTGGCTACCAGCCTCTTCCCCGCTGCTTTCTGCCCCGCTAATTGACTGGTTGATGGAAGAGGATTCCATGACGCGTCGCTTCGAACAGCATTGCCGCCAGGTGACCGTTGAACTCATCCGCGAAGACTTTATTGGCATAGATGAAGTGACGGATGAAGCCGCGTTTTTGCCGGCAGACCAACGGTTCTGGCTACGCGAAATCGTGCTGTGCGGCGATGGCGAACCCTGGTTGATAGGCCGAACCGTGGTACCGGAAAGCACCCTGAACGGTCCGGAGCTGATGCTGCAACAGCTGGGTACGCGTCCTCTTGGCCGCTACCTGTTTTCTTCTTCTACCTTGAGCCGCGATTTTATCGATGCAGGCCAGGTGGGCGATCTGTGGGGACGGCGTTCCCGCCTGCGTTTATCAGGCAAACCGCTGCTGCTTACTGAACTGTTTTTACCTGCGTCGCCGCTGTATCGCACGCTGGACCAAGGATAAATGACCGTGCAAAACACTCTTCCCATGACCAAATGGCAGGCTTACCGCCGACTGATGCGTATCGATAAACCGATCGGCACCGTTTTACTGCTGTGGCCGACGATGTGGGCGCTGTGGCTTTCCGGCATGGCGATTCCGCCGCTGCCGGTGCTGCTGGTATTTGTCCTCGGCGTTATTGTGATGCGTGCAGCGGGCTGCGTGATCAACGATTACGCTGACCGCAAAATCGATGGTCATGTTAAGCGTACCGCTTCACGTCCACTGGCCAGCGGTGCGGTGACGGAGAAGGAGGCCAAACTGCTGTTTGCCGGCCTGGGAATTCTGGCATTTATGCTGGTGTTGACCATGAACACCATGACCATTTTGCTCTCCTTTGGCGGCCTGGCGCTGGCATGGGTGTATCCGTTTATGAAGCGCTACACGCATCTGCCGCAGGTGGTGCTGGGCGCGGCGTTTGGCTGGGCGATTCCGATGGGATGGGCCGCAGTTAGTGAGTCCTTACCTTTGGTTTGCTGGTTAGTATTCCTGGCGAATATCTGCTGGACGGTGGCCTATGACACGCAATATGCGATGGTTGACCGCGATGACGATGTGAAGATTGGTGTGAAGTCGACGGCCATTTTGTTTGGTCGTTACGACAAGCTGATTATCGGTCTGCTGCAGCTGGCGACGCTCGCCCTGATGGCGTTGGTCGGAATGATGCTCCATTTGAACGGCGCGTTTTACTGGTCGCTGTTACTCGCTGCGGGACTGTTTGTGCATCAGCAGAAGCTGATTGCTCAGCGCGAGCGCGATACCTGCTTCCAGGCGTTTCTGAATAACAACTATGTGGGCATGGTGTTATTTATCGGCATCTTGCTCAGCACCGTACCGTTCGCCGATTTGCTGTAAACAAAAAAGGCGCACCGATGTGCGCCTTTTTATCGCGGGTCGCCAGGTTAATCGTGCGCGACCGCGCTCTCAATCGTCAGACGCACATCGCTTGTCACTAACTCCGCCAGCATCTGCCACATCATATGACTACGTTCTGCATCTGCATCACCTTTGTCACTGATATAGCCTTCATCGCGCAGCGTCAGTACCAATGCGGTAAACACCGCTTTATCGAAGAACTCCGGCGCGTTGATACCGTGCAGCACTGAGAGACGTTGAGCCAGCGTGCGGCTCTCTTTCTCCAGCGTGCCACGGTTAATCGCCGGTTTCGCGCTGAGAATGGCGAAGGTAATCGCAAAGCGCTGCAACGTTTCACGAATACCCGCTGCCAGCAGCTGCAATGAACGATGACGTGCCGGGCTCATTTTGAGCTGGCCATCCTGCAGTGTAATCAGCCCCTGACGTGTCATTTCTACGCACAGTGCATTCAGCAGGGCGGGCAGCTCAGCATTATCCCAACGCAGGAACAACTCGCTCTTCAGCATTGGATACACCAGGCTAACCTGCCGCAGCAACTCTGCTTCGCTGATTTCACGATGCTGCTGCACGATGGCGGCGATCAGCGATGGCATCACCAGCATATGATGGATATTGTTGCGGTAGTAAGTCATCAGCACCGCCTGCTCGCGCGGCAGAATGATGATGTCGCCAATGTTGTCTTGCTCAGTCTCGAACTTGTTCATGCCCATGGCGTGATCAAGCAGTGCTTCGGCGCTCATATCCGGCACGGTTGCTTCCGGCGAATAGGGCACGTTGCGCAGCAGTTGGGTGTAGCACTCCAGCTGCTCAATCAACTGTTCGCGAGTGAGTGAACGCTGACGTGAGGCCAGTAGCGCGGTGACGCACAGGTTCATGGCATTCGCGGCACCGGCTTCGTTGATGCGCACCATCAGCTTCGCCGCAATGTCATTTACGGCTGGCGTCATCCAGGCTGGACGTTGGGGTTCGATAGGATCGATCGCATCACGCCATTCCGGCACGTTTTTGTTCAGATAGTTCATCAAGGGCAGCGGTTCGCCAAAGTTGACGTAGCCCTGACCAAGATTGCGCAGCTTACGTAAGCCGCGCACCATCTGCAGGAAACTCTCTTTCTCTTTGGCCGCGCCGCGCAGTTCTTTCGCGTAAGTGCCCACTTCCATCACGTGCTCATAACCAATATAAATTGGCACGAAAGTGATGGGACGGCTGCCGCCGCGCAGCATGGCTTGCAGCGTCATTGATAGCGTGCCGGTTTTCGGATCCAACAATCTACCGGTACGCGAGCGGCCGCCTTCCACAAAATATTCCACCGAGTAACCACGGCTAAACAGTTCGCCGAGATATTCACGGAACACGGTGGAATAAAGTTTATTGCCCTTGAAGGTACGACGAATAAAGAACGCGCCAAGACGACGGAAAATCGGGCCCGCAGGCCAGAAGTTCAGGTTGATACCCGCAGCAATGTGCGGCGGCACCAGGCCTTGATGATAAAGCACGTAGGAAAGCAACAAATAGTCCATATGGCTGCGGTGGCAGGGCACATAAACAATCTCATGTCCATCCTGCGCCAGCTGACGTACGCGCTCGCCACCGTGAACGTTGATGCCTTGATACAGCCGGCTCCATAGCCAGCCCATCACGCGGTCAGTCACTTTAATCGCTTCGTAGGAGAAGTTTGCCGCCACTTCTTCCATCATTTCGATGGCGTTCTGCTGGGCTTTCTCATGTGAGATCTTTTTGCTGCGCGCCTCATCTTCTACCGCTTTTTCAATCGCCTTGGATTGCAACAGCTTGTTGAAGAGATCCTGGCGTGCAGGCAGACGTGGACCCACAGCGGCCAGACGCTGGCGAGCAAAATGAATGCGCGCGACACGCGCCAGCTTCTGTGCAATCGACTTATCAGTGCCGTGTTCGGTCGCCATCTGACGTAACGAAACGGTTTGCGAGAAGCGGACAAAGCTATCGCGACCGTGCCACAAAATGGCGAAGAATTTCTGTACGCCATTCAGAACGCGTAGATGCGGTGTGGATTCACCTGATGTTTCACGTCCCGGCGCGCGGCCAAACATCACCGCGACCGGCAACATTTGTACATCGAGCTGCGGGTTGCTGCGGTGTAAATCCAGATAATCGTGGAACAGCTTTACCGATTCGGGATTGGCCACGAAATAGGGAATAACGCGTGGGCCATCGTGAATAAACACGTGGCGCGGCAGCAAGGTGCCATCGATCTCTAGCGGAGCCAGCGGATCGGGCAAATCGTGTTTCAAACATTGTGCACGAAGTGTGAGCAAGTCAGCCTTTGAATCGTAAGGCAAAACATACATCACTGGACGTGTCGGATCGATTCCGTGTTCAGAGATAGGATCGGTCGGAATGACCTTACTTTTTACCAAAATAGAGAGTGGTAAATTCAATAATTTGTAATAGAGTTTACGCCAACCTGACATAGACAACTTAAAGCCTCTTGTTAGCAAAGCGCGGCAAGCATACCAGAAAGTGCAGCGAAGATCTGTGGCTCTGCCACCTCATACTGCCCACACATTGACGTCAAAATAGATCAAGGGTTCCCTAAACATGGCAAATAACGTCACCGGTATTGTAAGAATAGTGAAAGCAGCCGGTTATTCCTGGCAGGGGCTGCGTGCCGCATGGCAGCACGAGGCGGCATTCCGCCAGGAAGCGATAGCCGCGCTGGTGGCGATTATCGTGGCCTGTTGGCTGGATGTGGACGCCATTTCCCGCGTGCTGATGATTGGCTCCGTGGTACTAATTGTCATTGTCGAAATCCTTAATAGTGCCATTGAATCCGTCGTTGACCGCATTGGCCAGGAGCAACATCCCTTATCAGGGCGCGCCAAAGATATGGGCTCGGCTGCGGTATTGCTGACTATCTTACTGGCTCTTTTTGTTTGGATCGTGCTGCTCTGGACGCATTTGAGATAGCCATTCCAGATTCATCAAACCGCTGATTTTTCCCTCTGTTACGGTTTTCATTTCGCCAATACCTGTATATACTCACAGCGACTGTATAAACAACCAGGGGGCGGGATGAAAGCGTTAACTGCACGGCAGCAACAGGTCTATGACCTGATTCGCGACCATATTAACCAGACGGGCATGCCGCCAACGCGTGCGGAAATTGCTGCGCAACTGGGATTTCGCTCGCCCAATGCTGCTGAAGAGCATCTGAAAGCGCTGGCGCGTAAAGGCGTAATTGAAATTGTTTCCGGCGCATCGCGCGGGATTCGCTTATTAATGGAAGAAGAGCCGAGCGAAGGCTTGCCATTAATTGGTCGTGTCGCTGCGGGCGAGCCGCTGCTGGCACAGGAGCATATTGAAGCGCACTATCAGGTGGATGCAAACCTGTTCAAACCCAGCGCGGATTTCCTGCTGCGTGTGAGCGGTATGTCGATGAAAGACATCGGTATTATGGATGGTGACTTGCTGGCGGTGCATAAAACGCAGGAAGTGCGTAACGGACAGGTTGTCGTAGCGCGCATTGATGACGAAGTCACGGTCAAACGCTGGAAAAAGCAGGGCGCGATTGTCCATCTTCTGCCGGAAAATAACGATTTCCAACCGATTGTGGTAGATACCCGCGAGCAATCATTGACCGTTGAAGGTCTGGCCGTTGGGATCGTGCGTAACGGCGAATGGCTCTGATTCGTTCCTGATTCCCTCCTACTGCGGCGGCGTATGCTGCGCTGGCCGCAGTCTGCTAGTTACTTCTTTTTGACATTTTCTGCGGCACTGTCGGGCGCAATCACGCTGGTTACCGCAAATAACGGAATGGGCTGATGCAGCTGTTTTCCCCTTCAGATAAAGCGCTTTGGCGGCTGGCGCTGCCGATGATCCTCTCTAACATCACCGTTCCATTGTTAGGCGTGGTGGATACTGCCGTTATTGGTCATCTCGATAGCCCGATTTATCTTGGGGGCGTCGCCGTGGGTACCACGGCAACCAGTTTTATCTTTATGCTCTTGCTGTTTCTGCGCATGAGTACCACTGGCCTTACCGCGCAGGCGTTTGGTGCCAATGACAAAACGGCGCTGGCACGCGCCCTGACCCAACCGCTGTTGATTGCTTTGGTTTTTGGTTTGCTATTTATGGTGCTGCGAACGCCGGTAAGCAGTTTGGCAGCCGCATTAATGGGCGGCAGCCCAGAAGTGCAGCAGCAGGCCAAAATTTTCATTGAGATTCGCTGGCTTAGCGCGCCCGCCACCTTGGCTAATCTGGTTATTCTTGGTTGGCTGTTAGGCGTGCAATATGCGCGTGCGCCGATGGTATTGCTTATCGTCGGGAATCTGGTGAATATCCTGCTCGACCTTTTATTTGTCCTTCAGCTGCATTGGGGAGTGGCCGGTGCAGCGGCGGCAACGGCGCTGGCTGAATATGTCACGCTGGGAGTAGGTTTGTGGATGGTGGCGCGCGTACTCAAACTGCGCGGTATTCATTTCGCTCTACTAAAAAGCAGCTGGCGTGGCGATGCCGCGCGGCTGTTCCGTCTTAATCGCGACATCATGCTGCGCTCCTTAATGCTTCAAATCTGCTTTGCATCCCTGACCATTCTGGGGGCGCGCATTGGTCCAGATGTGGTGGCGGTTAATGCCGTATTGCTGATGTTCCTCACTTTTACCGCCTACGCGCTAGATGGCTTTGCTTATGCGGTTGAAGCCTGCTCGGGTGAAGCGGTAGGCGCGAAAGATCGCAGTCGATTAATACTTATCTGGCACGCGGCCTGTCGTCAGGCCTGTTTTGTCGCCGCAATATTTGCCCTGATTTATGCGTTCACGGGGCCGCAGATTGTGGCCATGCTGACATCACTGGAAGCGTTGCGTGAAATGGCCGACAGATATCTCATCTGGCAGGTGATATTGCCGTTGATAGGCGTCTGGTGTTATCTGCTGGATGGCATGTTTATTGGTGCGACGCGTGGTCGTGAGATGCGTAACAGCATGATGATAGCCGCCATGGGTTATGGCCTGACGCTGCTAACATTACCCTGGCTTGGTAATCACGGTTTATGGCTGGCGATAACGGTATTCCTGGCGCTACGAGGGGTGACGCTGTGGCTGATGTGGCGCGGTCATTGGCAGCGCGACAGCTGGTTTAATGCCTGAATAAGCGAAGCGTAACCTACAGATTAATCTGTAATTTCCTGCAAACTTCGAAGCGGCAACTATAATTAACTCATACGGCGCAGATGAATAGCGCATCGTGTGGGTATGTTCTTTGATATACAGAGAATGTATCCGTCTCACTCAGGATGAAGTGGAGGATTATTATGAATAAAGACGAAGCTGGTGGAAACTGGAAGCAGTTCAAAGGGAAAGTGAAGGAGAAGTGGGGCAAGCTTACGGATGATGATATGACCGTGATCGAAGGTAAACGCGATCAGCTTGTCGGTAAAATCCAGGAACGCTACGGTTATGCGAAAGATCAGGCAGAGACCGAAGTGAAAGACTGGGAAAGCCACAACAAAGATTACCGCTGGTAATCGACGTCTTATTAAGGACGATGCTCCTACCCACCGATCATTATGATCGGGTCGGCACAAGGAAGTGCCAATTAAGCCTTTCTCACCCGCTTTTTACTCTCACTCTGATGGTCGTGTTCGCAACTATCATGCCGCGTACAAGCCGCAACTTCCGTGCAATTCTCGCATAAGCCATGTGCTTCAATCACCGTATGACGCAGTGAAAACCCCGCCTGATCTGCCAGTGTCGCAATGGTTTTTTCCACTCCATGTGCATGCTTTTCACTTACCGCCGCGCAGCCATCACACACCAGCATCACAGAAGTGTGCGCTGGTTCGTCGAAATGGTGGCAAACCACATAGCTATTATTCGATTCCACGCGGTGAATGAATCCCTGCTCCAGCAGAAAATCCAGTGCACGATAAATCGTGGGCGGTTTGGCTTGAGGTTCACTGACGCGCAGCTGATCCAGCAGGTCGTAAGCGCTAATTGATCCATTTTGCTCAGCCATCAGACGCAATACTTCAGCGCGCTGAGTAGTAAGGCGCACGCCGCGGTCAAGGCAGAGTGATTCAGCCTGGGTAAGCAGCTGTTCGGGCGTGAGGTTAGACATGAGCATTCTCCGGGTTGCAGGTTATGTTATTTTATCACACAATTTTTTCTACTGCTGTTATTGCTTTTTTAGGCGTGTTTTCTGCTAAAAAAACCGGTTAATCAATTTGTTACCGTTCCACTTTGTATTGACCTTCAGTTTTTGCCCATTTTCCCGATGTAAACCTCTATGTAGCCAAGGCAACGGCCGCTGGGATTTTGCTTTGCAACTCACCAGGTTAGCGTCTATGGTTCAAAAGGTCTTAAGTAATTTCTGGTATCAATTTAAACACTGTTAATTTTTCTGCATAAAAACACAGCGGAATGGTGTGAAAGCATCCAATTCTGCGAATAGCAGTGCTATTTCCTTTCAATTCACAGCAATGAAGCGTTAGCCATGGTTCAGAATAGCGGCTAACTAAACTGTTCCGTCGGTGAGTGGCTCAGCGACATTTCAAAGGTGATGGCAGGCTCATGGTGAAGACACTATTCAGGCACAAAAAAGTTGCTTATCTTGTTGGTTTGAATGCGGTATTTATTTCTTCTTCAGCTTTAGCAGCAGGCACATGGTATGACGCACGCAATGATGCCATGGGAGGAACAGGCGTAGCTTCTTCCACCTGGAGTTCTGCGGTGCTGGCTAACCCAGCATTGATGACGAAAGCTCAGCCGGAAGATAACGTCAGCATCATTTTCCCTTCAGCTGGCGCACAGGTTACTGACAAAGACAAATTGATCGACCGCGTTGATGACATCACGGATAGCGTCGATCGTTATCAGGACGTGATTGATAACCTCACTTTTGCGGATTACCTCAATGGTTATCCACAGCTGAAAGCGGCTGCAGGTGATGTGGCTAACCAGCTTAGCGATCTTCGCGGCAATAAAGCCAATGGAACTGCGGGTGTGGCGCTGGCCGTCACCGTTCCCAATGAAACCTTGCCTTTTGCGTTTATCACTAAGGCCTATGGAACTGCGCACGTACGTGCCAACATCGCGGATAGCGACATCGCCTATCTGCGTGGTGTTGCTAACGGTACCGTTATTCCTGTGCCGGGCGATGAGGACAAATTGCGTTCCAGCGCTAACGGCCTGGCGGCGTTAATCACCGATTATGGTGTATCAGTGGCGCATGAGTTCTCTATTGCCGGCCATCCGGTTTCTGTTGGTATCACGCCAAAACTGCAGAAAACCTGGCTGTATAACTACACCGCCAGTATCTATAACTACGACAAGAGCGACATCAACAGCAGCCGTTATCGCAGCAGCGATACCGGGTTTAACGTGGATGCCGGTGTTGCCACTGATTTTGCTGATAACTGGACTTTCGGTGTGACGGGGCAGAACTTAATCTCGCGTGATATCGATACTAAAGAAGTAAACGGTTATCGCGATACCTATCAAATTCGTCCGCTGGTCACGACTGGCCTCGCGTGGAATAACGGGCCGTTTACCCTGGCGGGTGATGTTGACCTGACAGAAACCAAGCGCTTCAAATCAGAAGAGTCCAGCCAGTATGCCGGCGTAGGTGCAGAGTATCGCGTGCTGGATTGGCTGGCGCTGCGCGCCGGTTATCGTGCCGATCTGAAATCGAATGATACCGACGTAGTTACCGCAGGTTTGGGCATATCGCCGTTCAACAATACGGTTCATCTGGATCTGGCCGGTTCAGTGGGCAAAGACAATACCGTGGGTGCAATGTTGCAGCTTGGGTTTAACTTCTAATCCTCACTCAACGGTTACTCCTGATAACGGGCGGCTGTGCCGCCCGTTCTGCTGTGATATGATTGCGCAGTTTCTCATCACTTAACTACTGCGGATTTACTGCGTTTCATGACCGATACTTTCTCCTCGCAACGTTTTTCAATTGCCCCGATGCTTGACTGGACCGATCGCCACTGTCGGTATTTTCATCGCAAGCTGAGCGGCGATACCCTGCTGTATACCGAAATGGTGACCACGGGTGCCATCATTCACGGTAAAGGCGACTATCTGGCCTACAGCGAGGATGAACATCCTCTGGCGCTGCAACTTGGGGGCAGCGATCCCGCCGCACTGGCACAGTGCGCCAGACTAGCAGAAGCGCGTGGCTACGATGAGATCAACCTGAACGTCGGTTGTCCCTCGGACCGCGTTCAGAACGGGCGTTTTGGTGCCTGCCTGATGGCGGATGCTGCGTTGGTCGCCGATTGTATTAAAGCGATGCGCGATGTCGTGAGCATTCCGGTAACGGTAAAAACCCGAATCGGCATTGACGAGCAGGATAGTTATGAATTCCTGTGTGATTTTATTGGCACCGTGGCGCAGCAGGGCGGCTGCGATACCTTCATTATCCACGCGCGCAAAGCCTGGCTGTCGGGTTTGAGCCCAAAAGAGAATCGCGAAATTCCGCCGCTGGATTATCCACGCGTTTATCAGCTGAAACGTGATTTTCCAACGCTAACCATGGCGATCAACGGCGGCATAAAAACGCTGGAAGAAGCCAAACTTCATCTGCAGCACATGGATGGCGTGATGATGGGCCGCGAAGCCTATCAGAATCCGGGCATTCTGGCGCAGGTCGACCGCGAGCTGTTTGGTCGTGATGTACCGCAGGTCGATCCGGTAGCGGTGGTGCGTTCGATGTACCCCTATATTGAAGCGGAACTGTCGAAAGGTACGTACTTGGGACACGTCACGCGCCATATGCTCGGCCTGTTCCAGGGCATCCCAGGCGCTCGCCAGTGGCGTCGTTATCTGAGTGAAAACGCCCACAAAACCGGTGCCGATGTGCGGGTGCTGGAAGCGGCGCTAGCCTTAGTTGCGGATAAAATCCCGCAGGAAGCGCTTTAACCATTGTTGGGTAAGGTCACCATGAAGGGTGCCCCTACGTGGATATAGCTGGGTTTTGGTAGGGTGCGCATTAATGCGCACCAGACAAATAGCACGACAATTCTTGAGATATGGTTTTTTCCACACCACAAGTTGGCTATTTTCAGCACGTGCTCATTCGCCCATGGATCTTCACTTCAATACTTTGAAATAGTTAGTGCATTTACGAGTTGGCACGCATCTTGTAATACTCCTGAAGTTACTCACACAGGAGCACCTTCGTGGAAATTCTCTTTGTTCTCGGCTTTTTTCTAATGCTGTTACTCACCGGCGTTTCATTGCTTGGTGTTATCGCCGCATTGATTGTTGCCACCGTCTTTATGTTCCTCGGCGGCCTGCTGGCAGTTGTTATTAAATTGTTACCATGGCTGGTGCTGGCGGTTATCACCGTATGGCTCTATCGCGCATTTAACACGCCCTCGGGTGAGGCGAAATTAAACAGGCTGAAAAGAAAAATCAGTAAGTTAGAGAGAAATGGTTGGCGGTAATTGCGGGAAAGATCACAGACTCAGACATTGCTTAGACCAATTTCGCAATTAAACATATTTTTTACTTATGTTTTCTGCCAGGATGATTGGCGTTGTTTCAACACGAATTCATCGCCGCTGTCCCTACACCAGCGCGAACTATAAAAAAGAAAGAAAAAGGGGCTTCCTACGGGAAGCCCCGTTTGCTTTTAGCGATCAGGGAATTAGCAGACTTGAACCCTGTGTTGCACGGCTTTCCAGCACCTGATGCGCACGTACCGCATCGCTTAAGGCAAATTTCTGCTGCTCAGGTACGTTAAGCTGAATTGCCCGGCTGGCGATCAGTGAGAACAACTCATTACTGGCGGCGTCGAGCTCTTCCCGGTTGGTGATATAGCCAAACAGGGAAGGTCGGGTAACGAATAGCGAGCCTTTCTTATTCAATATGCCGAGATCGATTCCGGTCACCGGACCCGAGGCATTACCAAAGCTCACCATCAATCCGTGGCGGCGCAGGCTATCCAGCGAAGGTTCCCAGGTATCTTTCCCTACTGAGTCATACACCACCGCGACCTTCTCGCCCTTGGTTAATTCGCTTACGCGTTTCGCAATATCCTCTTCACGATAGTTAATGGTGGCCCACGCACCCGCATCTTTTGCAATCTGCGCTTTCTCGGCCGAACCCACGGTACCTATCAGGTGTGCGCCCAGCGCTTTCGCCCACTGGCAGGCAATCAAACCGACGCCACCGGCCGCGGCGTGGAACAGGAAGATTTCGTCGGCTTTCACTTTGTAGGTTTGGCGTAGCAGATACTGCACGGTTAAACCTTTGAGGAAAGAGGCCGCGCCTTGCTCAAAGCTGATGCTGTCTGGCAGGATCACCAGGCGGTCTTCTGCCACATTGTGCGCTTCACTGTAGGCACCCAACGTCGCCTGGCAATACACCACGCGGTCGCCTGCTTTGAATCGCGTCACTTTTGATCCCACGCGCTTCACCACACCCGCGGCCTCGGTGCCCAGGCCCGATGGCAACGCCGCCACCGGATACAGGCCGCTGCGTACGTAGGTATCAATGTAGTTAATGCCAATCGCCTTATTTTCCACCTGCACTTCATGCTCGGCGGGATCGGCTAACTCGAAATCGGCCCATTGCAGCACTTCTGGGCCGCCGTGTTGGTTGAACTGAATACGCTTTGCCATTCTGACTCCTGTGATTGTTCATCCTGGGACGGTATACTTGCGCGTCCCTTTCACGATCGGTAATGCATTCACTATGGCAGGAAATAAACCCACCAACAAATCGAACGAACCCCGCGATCGGCAGCTGGAAGGCGTGAAAATGCCACCGCATTCCATAGAAGCGGAGCAGTCGGTGCTCGGTGGGTTGATGCTGGATAACCAGCGCTGGGATAACGTCTCAGAACGTGTCGTCGCCAGCGACTTCTTTAACCGCTCGCACCGTTTAATCTTTACGGAAATGCAGCGTTTACTCGAAGCGGGCCAGCCGATTGACCTGATTACGCTCTCAGAATCACTGGAAACACTCGGTGAGCTTGAGATGGCGGGCGGCTTTGCTTATCTGGCCGAGCTGGCAAAAAATACACCAAGTGCTGCCAACATCGGTGCTTATGCCGATATCGTGCGTGAACGAGCGGTAGTACGAGAAATGATCGCGGTGGCGAACCAGATCGCTGATGCCGGTTACGATCCGCAGGGTCGCAGCAGCGAAGATCTGCTCGATTTCGCCGAATCTAACGTCTTCAAAATTGCCGAGCAGCGCGCCAATAAAGATCAGGGCCCGCAGAACATTGAGCAGATTCTGGAAGCGACGGTATCGCGTATTGAATCACTGGTCTCAACGCCGCATGACGGCGTGACCGGTGTTGATACCGGTTATCAGGATTTGAACAAAAAAACCGCCGGATTGCAGGGCTCAGACTTGATTATCGTGGCGGCGCGCCCCTCGATGGGCAAAACCACCTTCGCCATGAACCTGTGCGAAAACGCCGCGATGTTGCAAGACAAGCCGGTGCTGATTTTCAGTCTGGAAATGCCCAGCGAGCAGTTGATGATGCGTATGCTGGCGTCGCTCTCGCGTGTGGATCAGACGCGCATTCGTACCGGCCAGCTGGAAGATGAGGATTGGGCGCGCATCTCCGCGACGATGGGGATTTTGCTCGAGAAGAAGAACATGTTTATTGATGATTCTTCTGGCCTGACGCCCACCGAAGTGCGTTCGCGCGCGCGTCGTATCTTCCGTGAAAACGGCGGGTTGAGCCTGATCATGATCGACTACCTGCAGCTGATGCGTGTGCCGTCGTTGTCGGATAATCGTACGCTGGAGATCGCCGAGATCTCGCGCTCGTTAAAAGCGCTGGCGAAAGAGCTAAACGTGCCGGTTGTTGCCCTTTCACAGCTTAACCGCTCGCTGGAGCAGCGCGCCGATAAACGCCCGGTGAACTCGGATCTGCGCGAATCGGGCTCGATCGAGCAGGACGCCGACTTGATCATGTTTATCTATCGCGATGAGGTCTATCACGAAAACAGCGATCTGAAAGGCATCGCTGAGATCATCCTTGGCAAGCAGCGTAACGGCCCGATCGGTACGGTACGCCTGACCTTTAACGGCCAGTGGTCACGCTTTGATAACTACGCTGGCCCGCAATACGACGACGAATAATCCTTTCTCTGCGCCTGCATGCACGATTTGTGCATGCATTTCACGTCATCAGAAAATAGTGTTGGACAACCCCGCCTTCAATCGGGTTATCTGTAGCAAAGCGCACCCTATAACGCTGTGGAAACAGAATGACTCAGGTAGACGATCACGACCTTAAGATACTGACATTACTACAATCTAATGGCCGCCTTACCAACCAGGAACTCAGTGATTTAGTCGGGCTTTCGGCGTCGCAATGTTCACGCCGCCGCATCAATCTTGAACAGGCGAATCTCATTCTCGGCTATCACGCCCGCCTTTCGCCCGATGCAGTTGGCCTTGGTATGGTGGGATTAATTGAAGTTCGTCTGAAAAATCATACGCCGGATTATGAAGAGAGTTTCCATCGCATGGTGGAAGAAGAAGCCGCTATTGTTGATGCCTTCAAAACTACCGGCGATGCAGATTATTTACTGAAAGTGGCGGTGGCCGATTTAGCGTCGTTAAGCGCGCTGATTAGCCAGCTAGTGGCGGGGCATCAAAGCGTCGCGCACGTTAAAACATCCGTGGTTTTAAGCCGCTTAAAAGAGAACGGTTTGATGATCATCCCCCAGCACAAAACGCGCCAAAAAAGTGCATGATGTGCTAATCTGGTGCAATAATTGCCGAGTTAATGCAAAAAACGCGCATCAGAAAATAGATTTGTGCATAAGTTGATGGTTTATCCTTAATTGATGCACAAAAACCTGCAATAAAGCGCCTTAGTTATCAATTGGATAATCACTGGCACCCATCGGTGGTGACAAAACGTCGCCGATGTGGTGCGTTTTTTGCATTTGACGGGCATCATTTGCAATGAGATTAACCCATGGATAACGTTGTACAACCGACCAAAGTTCCCCATTCGCTGATTGAAGATGCGCTGGCAATTGTCCTTGGCACGCTGATGGTGTCGTTTGGCGTGATTATGCTGAAACAGGCGGGCGCGCTGACCGGTAGCTCGGCAGGTATTGCCTTCTTGATTAGCTACCTGACGCCGCTCTCCTTCGGCAGCGCGTTCTTCCTCATCAATCTGCCTTTTTACTGGCTGGCCGTGCGCCGCATGGGCTGGGAATTCACGCTAAAAACTTTCTGTGCTGTGGGCCTTGTGTCGCTGTTTACGCATCTGCATCCTCTCTTTGTGCATTTTTCTGCGCTAAATCCGTTTTATGCGACACTGTTCGGTAACGTGGTGATGGGCATTGGGTTTATAGTGTTGTTCCGTCACAAAGCCAGCCTTGGCGGCATCAATATTTTGGCGCTCTGGTTGCAGGACCGTATCGGGCTGCGAGCCGGGAAATTGCAAATGGCGGTGGATACCTGCGTGGTGCTGGCCTCGCTGTTTGTGGTATCAATGCCGATGCTGTTGGCCTCAATTGCGGGCGCGGTGATCCTTAATCTCATCATCGCAATGAATCATCGTCCCGGCCGTTACATGGTTTGATGACGCATCATTACCTCATACTTAAGAACAATCATGGAGATCTGCACCGTGTTTCAAAACGTTGATGCCTATGCCGGCGATCCGATTCTGTCGCTGATGGAAACCTTCAAACAAGATCCGCGCGATAACAAAGTTAATCTGAGCATTGGTCTTTATTACAACGAAGCGGGCATCATTCCTCAGCTGCAGGCGGTTGCCGCAGCGGAAGAGCGCTTGCAGGCACAGCCACATCAGGCATCGCTGTATCTGCCGATGGAAGGTTTGAACGCGTACCGTAATGCCATTGCGCCGCTGCTGTTTGGCAAAGAACATCCAGTGCTGAAAGCGGGGCGGATTGCCTCAATCCAGACGCTGGGTGGTTCAGGCGCGCTGAAAGTCGGTGCCGATTTCCTGAAACGTTACTTCCCCCATTCAAACGTGTGGGTGAGCGATCCAACGTGGGAAAACCACATCGCGATCTTTAACGGTGCCGGTTTCGAGGTGAATACTTACCCGTGGTATGACGCGGAAACCAACGGCGTACAGTTTGAGGCGTTCATCGCCAAACTGAAAACGTTGCCGAAGCAATCCATCGTGCTGCTGCATCCATGCTGCCACAACCCAACCGGCGCCGATCTGACTAACGCGCAGTGGGATGAAACCACCGACGTACTTAAAGCGCAGGAGTTGATTCCGTTCCTCGATATCGCGTACCAGGGTTTTGGTGCGGGAATGGAAGCGGATGCCTATGCGATTCGCGCGATTGCTGCAGCCGGTCTGCCTGCGCTGGTCAGCAACTCGTTCTCTAAAATCTTCTCGCTTTACGGCGAGCGCGTTGGCGGACTTTCTATCGTCTGCGACAGCGCCGAAGAGTCTGTGCGCGTACTCGGCCAGCTGAAAGCCACCGTACGCCGTAACTACTCCAGCCCACCCAACTTTGGCGCGCAGGTGGTTTCATGCGTACTGAACGACGAAGCGCTGCTGACCAACTGGCTGGCTGAAGTGGAAGCAATGCGTTTGCGCATTATCGAAATGCGTCAGGCGCTGGTGGAAGTATTACGCGCTAAGCTGCCGGGGCAAAACTTTGATTACCTGCTGAAGCAGCGCGGTATGTTCAGCTATACCGGCTTGAGCGCCCAGCAGGTTGATCGCCTGCGCGATGAGTTTGGTGTGTATCTGATTGCCAGCGGCCGCATGTGCGTTGCGGGTCTTAACAGCCGTAACGTCAATCAGGTGGCCGAAGCCTTTGCTGCGGTGATGTAACGCCTTTTCTGCTGTTGAAAAACCGCCAGCCTGAGGTTGGCGGTTTTTTTATAACTTTTTTGTTATGTATAAACGGGACCGGTCTCGTTAGATCTTAATTTCTTGAATGTAAAGATGCTCGCGCCGACAGCGGCCGTACGCGACAACCTGTTGCGAACGCATACATACAAGGAAGCATGCTTATGACCCGGACAGCCCGTTCTTATTTACTCAATCCATTGGCTTGTGCTCTTGCCTTAGCCTTCTCACTTCCAGCTTTCAGTACCGAATTAACGCGCGACAATGGCGCTCCAGTAGGTGATAACCAGAACTCACAAACTGCAGGCGATCAAGGCCCTGTGCTGCTACAGGATGGGCAGTTGATCCAGAAGCTGCAGCGCTTTGACCGTGAACGTATTCCCGAGCGTGTCGTCCACGCACGCGGCACGGGTGCTCATGGTGAGTTCCGTGCCAGCAAAGACATCAGCGATTTGACGATGGCTGAAGTGTTCAAGCCAGGCAGCGTGACGCCAGTCTTTGTGCGCTTCTCATCCGTGGTACACAGCAAACATTCGCCGGAAACACTGCGCGATCCGCGTGGTTTCGCCACGAAGTTTTATACCAGCCAGGGCAACTGGGATTTGGTTGGCAATAACCTGCCGGTGTTCTTCATCCGCGATGCGATTAAATTCCCGGATATGGTCCATGCTTTCAAGCCCGATCCGCGTAGCAACCTTGATAACGATGCGCGCACCTTTGATTTCTTTTCCCACGTCCCGGAAGCCACGCACGCCTTAACCATGCTGTTCTCCAACATGGGCACGCCGGCTAATTATCGTCAAATGGACGGCAACAGCGTCCATGCCTATAAGTTCGTCAACGCGAAAGGCGAAGTGCACTATGTGAAGTTCCACTGGAAGACGCTGCAGGGCGAGAAAAACCTCGATCCAGGTGAAGTTGCCGCCATTCAGAGTACCTCTTACAGCCATATGACTGAAGATCTGGTCACGGCGATTAACAACAAAGCCTTCCCGAAGTGGGATCTCTACATTCAAACCATCAAAGCCAGCGATCTCGATAAATACGATTTCAACCCGCTGGACGCGACTAAAATCTGGCCGGGCATTGCCGAAGTGAAGATCGGCCAGATGGAGTTGAATCGCAACGTTGATAACTTCTTCCAGGAGACCGAGCAGGTGGCGATGGCGCCGTCAAACCTGGTTCCGGGCATCGAAGCGTCTGAAGATCGCTTGCTGCAGGGACGTCTGTTCTCCTACGCCGATACGCAGATGTATCGCGTGGGTGCTAATGGCCTGAGCCTGCCGGTTAACGCGCCGCGCGTGCCGGTCAGCAACGGCAATCAGGATGGCGCGATGAACAGCGTTCAAGCCGATGATCATGGTGTTAACTATCAGCCAAGCCGCATTTATCCTCGCGAGGAGCTGCAAAGCGCACGTTACAGCCACACTCCACTGAGCGGAAGCACGCAGCAGGCGATCATCGCGAAAACCCAGAACTTCAAGCAGGCTGGCGAGCTATATCGTTCGTTTAGCGATAAAGAGAAAACCGATCTAGTTAACTCGCTTGGCGGCGCGCTGAAAGGTGTTGATGTGCAAAGCCGCGCCATTATGCTGTCGTTTTTCTATAAAGCCGATAAAGAGTACGGCACGCGCCTGGCGGCGATCACCAAAGATGACGTTGGCAGCATCAAAGCGCTGGCAGACAAGCTGAACGACTAATCTTCAGGCGGCAGACATCACGCTCTGCCGCTTTTTCCTTCCTGCAGGGTTTACCTTTCGCTGACATGCTGCACACTTAAACGGTGTATTTCATTTAGGGATTCTGGCATGTGGTATCAACAAACGCTTACGCTTGACGCCAAAACGCGTGGTTTTCATCTGGTCACTGATGAGATTATCGACCAGCTTAATGTCTTATCCGATGTGCGCGTCGGCCAATTGCATCTCTTGCTGCAACACACATCGGCCTCTTTGACGCTGAATGAGAATTGCGATCCCACGGTGCGCAGCGATATGGAGCAGCATTTCTTACGCCAGGTTCCAGAAAACGCGCCTTATCAGCACGACTACGAAGGGGCTGACGACATGCCCGCGCATATCAAATCTTCGCTGTTGGGTGTTTCACTGCTGATCCCGATTAATCGTGGTCGCCTGCTGCTGGGAACGTGGCAGGGGATTTGGCTCGGCGAACATCGCGTACACGGCGGTGCGCGGCGCATCGTGGCGACCTTACAAGGGGAATAAAACATGAATACTTCGGATCTACTGACTTACTGCATGGCCAAGCCGGGCGCAGAGCAGAGCTACAAAGAGCAGTGGCAGGCGACGCAAATCAAAAGCGAGGGCGTGCTTTTCGCCATGCTGTACGAGGTGAAGGGGCGCCCAGCGTTATCGCTGAAGGCTTCTCCGGCGCTGGCGGAGTTATTACGCGAGGAACATAGCGATGTGTTTCCTAGCGAGCATTTGAACAAGTCGCACTGGAGCACGTTGTGGCTGGATGGTTCGCTGAAAGATTCGCAAATTTACTATCTGGTGGATGCGTCCTGGCAACAGGCTGACGCCACGCGCGAAGCGGGCGTCAACCATGACGAAAACTGAGGCGAATTACGCCGCAGATTCCTCACGCAGGGTGTTGATATCAATCACGAAGCGATATTTCACGTCGCTTTTCAGCATACGTTCGTAGGCTTCGTTGATTTGGTTCATCGCAATCAATTCGATATCGGAAGTGATACCGTGCTTGCCGCAGAAATCCAGCATCTCCTGGGTTTCAGCGATGCCACCAATCAGTGAGCCGGCGACGCTGCGACGTTTGAAGATCAGGTTAAATACCTGCGGTGCCGGGTGATCGTGCTCCGGCGCGCCGACCAGCGTCATGTTGCCATCACGCTTCAGCAGGGTGATGAACGGATTAAGGTCGTGCTGTGCCGCCACGGTATTCAGAATGAAGTCAAAGCTATTGGTGTGCTGTGCCATCTGATCGGCATCTTTCGAAATCACCACTTCGTCAGCGCCCAGGCGCTTACCATCTTCAATTTTTGATGGTGAGGTAGTGAACAGCACCACGTGTGCGCCCATCGCGTGCGCCAGTTTCACGCCCATGTGACCAAGACCGCCCAGGCCGACGATACCCACTTTTTTACCCGGGCCGACGTTCCAGTGGCGCAGCGGCGAGTAAGTGGTGATACCAGCACACAGCAGCGGCGCAACGCCTGCCAGGTCGAGATTTTCAGGTACGCGCAGCACGAAGCTTTCATCTACCACCATATTGGTGGAATAACCGCCGTAGGTAATCGCACCGGTTTGGCGATCTTCACCGTTATAGGTGCCAACGAAGCCGTTTTCGCAATACTGCTCCAGCCCTTCCTGACAGCTTGGACAGCTGCGGCAGGAATCGACCATACAGCCAACGCCGACCAAATCACCCACTTTGTAGTTGTGCGTGTGCGCACCAACGGCCGTTACGCGACCCACGATTTCATGGCCTGGCACTACCGGGAAAACGGTGTTGCGCCATTCGTTGCGGGCGGTATGTAGATCAGAGTGGCAGACGCCACAGTACAACACTTCAATCTGCACATCATGATCGCGCAGTTCGCGTGGCTTAAAGTCGAACGGAGCGAGTTTTGCTTTCGCGTCCTGTGCGGCATAGGCATGCGTAATATTCATGGTGTCTCCAGTAGGATGTGTCGTGAGATTTTTGCGGGATCCCGTTCAGTACATGGAAGGGATAAAAGGGCGTAAGGACGCCAAAAGGAACGTTGTAAGGATAGTCAGCAGGATGAAAAGCGTATATGCCTGAAGTTGTCTGATTCTTGCCTGTTCCTGCATTTCGCGGTGGAAATCGACACTAAAAATAAGGCCCGCGCTGGCGGGCCTGAGAGAAATTTACTTCTTCAACATAGGTTTAAGGAAGCGGGCGGTATGCGAGCGTTCACACTCCGCTACCGTTTCTGGCGTGCCCGCAATCAGGATTTCACCGCCGCCGCTGCCGCCTTCCGGGCCGAGATCGACAATCCAGTCCGCGGTTTTGACCACGTCGAGATTGTGTTCAATCACCACGATGGTGTTGCCCTGATCGCGCAGCTGATGCAGCACTTCCAGCAGCTGCTGGATATCGGCAAAGTGCAGACCGGTGGTTGGCTCATCAAGGATGTACAACGTCTGGCCAGTACCGCGTTTTGACAGCTCACGCGCCAGCTTAACGCGCTGGGCTTCACCGCCAGAGAGCGTGGTCGCTGACTGACCGAGACGGATATACGACAGGCCAACATCAATCAGCGTTTGCAGCTTACGCGCCAGCGCCGGCACCGCATCGAAGAACTCACGTGCTTCTTCGATGGTCATGTCCAGCACTTCGTGGATGCTCTTGCCTTTGTATTTAATCTCCAGCGTTTCGCGGTTATAGCGTTTGCCTTTGCACTGGTCGCACGGTACGTAGATATCGGGCAGGAAGTGCATTTCTACCTTGATCACGCCGTCGCCCTGGCAGGCTTCACAGCGTCCGCCGCGCACGTTGAAGCTGAAGCGGCCCGGATTATAACCGCGTGAACGCGCTTCCGGTACACCAGCGAACAGCTCGCGCACTGGCGTAAAAATGCCGGTATAGGTCGCGGGATTCGAACGCGGCGTACGGCCAATCGGGCTCTGATCGATATCGATCACTTTATCGAAATGTTCCAGACCGGCGATCTCACGATAAGGCGCCGCTTCGATGGTGGTTGCACCGTTAAGCTGGCGCTGTGCAATCGGGAACAAGGTATCGTTAATTAGCGTTGATTTGCCGGAGCCGGATACGCCAGTGATGCAGGTGAATAATCCTACCGGGATCGTCAGCGTGACATCTTTAAGGTTATTGCCGCGCGCACCGGTGAGTTTCAGCACTTTAGTGGGATCGCCTTTCACGCGCTCTTTAGGGATGGCGATTTCGCGTTTGCCGCTTAAGAACTGGCCGGTAAGCGATTGTTCATTGGCCATAATCGCATGGACATCGCCTTCCGCCACCACCTGACCACCATGCACGCCTGCACCTGGTCCAATATCAATAACATGGTCAGCCGCGCGAATCGCATCTTCATCGTGCTCAACCACAATCACCGTATTGCCCAGATCGCGCAGGTGAATCAGCGTGCCAAGCAGCCGCTCGTTGTCGCGCTGATGCAAACCGATAGAGGGTTCATCAAGCACATACATCACGCCCACCAATCCCGCACCAATCTGGCTCGCCAGACGAATACGCTGCGCTTCACCGCCGGATAGCGTTTCCGCTGAGCGCGACATCGACAGGTAATTCAATCCGACGTTTACCAGGAAGCTCAGGCGATCGCCAATCTCCTTAAGGATTTTTTCCGCGATCTGCGCGCGCTGGCCGCTCAGCTTCATATTCGCGAAGAAATCCATCGCATGACCAATGCTCATCTCAGAGATGGTCGGCAGGTTGGTGTCTTCGACAAATACATGGCGCGCTTCACGACGCAGACGCGTGCCTTCACAGCTGGCACAGGCGCGGTTGCTGATAAATTTCGCCAGTTCTTCACGCACCGCATTGGATTCCGTCTCTTTATAACGGCGCTCCATGTTGTGCAGCACACCTTCAAACGGATGGCGACGTACCGAGGTATCGCCCCGATCGTTAATGTATTTAAATTCGATATTTTCTTTGCCTGACCCGTAGAGGATCACCTTGCGCGCGTTGTCGCTCAGGCTGTTGAACGGGGCTTCGACATCGAACTGCAGATGCTCTGCCAGCGAGCGCAGCATCTGGAAGTAATAGAAGTTACGGCGATCCCAGCCGCGGATAGCGCCGCCGGCCAACGACAGCTCCGGATTTTGCACCACGCGATCGGGATCGAAATATTGCTGTACGCCCAAACCATCACAGGTTGGACAGGCACCGGCTGGGTTGTTGAACGAGAACAGACGCGGTTCAAGCTCGCGCATGCTGTAGCCACAGATTGGGCAGGCAAAGTTAGCTGAGAACAACATCTCTTCAGCATCGGTATCGTCCATATCCGCAACGATCGCCGTACCACCGCTCAATTCCAGCGTGGTTTCAAACGATTCAGCCAGACGCGTTGCCAGATCGTCGCGCACGCGGAAGCGGTCAATCACCACTTCAATGGTGTGTTTCTTTTGCAGCTCAAGCTTGGGTGGATCGGAGAGATCGCACACTTCACCATCAATACGTGCGCGGATATAACCCTGTGCAGCAAGGTTTTCCAGCGTTTTGGTGTGCTCGCCTTTGCGATCTTTCACCACTGGCGCTAGCAGCATCAGGCGGCGACCTTCTTCCTGTGACAACACCTGATCGACCATCTGACTGACGGTTTGTGCCGCCAGGGGAACGTCATGATCGGGGCAGCGCGGCTCACCGACACGCGCAAACAGCAGACGCAAATAGTCGTGGATTTCCGTAATCGTGCCGACGGTAGAACGCGGGTTGTGTGACGTTGATTTTTGCTCAATGGAAATGGCGGGCGAAAGACCTTCAATATGGTCAACGTCCGGTTTCTCCATTAATGAAAGAAACTGGCGCGCATAGGCCGACAGCGATTCGACATAGCGACGCTGGCCTTCGGCATACAGCGTATCAAACGCCAGCGAAGACTTACCGGAACCCGATAGACCGGTGACCACAATAAGCTTATCGCGAGGAATGATCAGGTTGATGTTCTTCAAATTATGGGTGCGAGCACCGCGGACTTCGATCTTATCCATTCACCTTTCCCGGATTGAACAACACTCGCCATGCCTTGCCAGCATGACCAGCAGAAACGCATCATTATGGCACAAAAAATAAACTGAATAAATATCCAGTGTTTTTGCTAATATTGGGATAGGGAAAATTTGGAATCCCGCTCTAAAGTGGGCACACAGCAATGTGACGTGATACAATTTTTCGCTTAGACTTTTAGCATCAACTCATCGGGAGACAGCAACATGGCCAGTCGTGGCGTAAACAAAGTGATTCTAGTCGGGAATCTGGGTCAGGATCCGGAAGTGCGCTACATGCCAAATGGTGGCGCGGTAGCCAACATTACGCTGGCCACGTCAGAAAGCTGGCGCGATAAGACCACCGGTGAAAACAAAGAGATCACTGAATGGCACCGCGTGGTGCTGTTTGGCAAGCTGGCGGAAGTAGCCGGAGAATACCTGCGTAAAGGTTCTCAGGTTTACATCGAAGGGCAGCTGCGTACCCGTAAATGGACTGACCAGAGCGGCCAGGAAAAATACACCACTGAAGTGGTGGTAAATGTTGGCGGCACCATGCAGATGCTCGGTGGACGTCAGCAGGGCGCGAACGCCGGTGGCGCACCCGCGGGCGGCCAGGGCGGCAATAACAACGGTTGGGGCCAGCCACAGCAGCCACAACAGCAGCCGCAAGGCGGCAACCAGTTCAGCGGCGGTGCTCAGCAGCGTCCACAGCAGCAGAGCGCACCGGCGAACAATGAACCGCCGATGGATTTTGACGACGACATTCCGTTCTAAACGCTCTGCTGAGCGTTATCGGTTTCGTTGCTTTGAAAGCCCCGTCATACGGGGCTTTTTGTTGTCTTGAGAGTCAGCTTTTGATTTACTTGATCAGTCGATGATCGAATGCAAAGGGGAGCTTTTGTACACTCGGTAGAAAGCCCTTAAATGCCGGATGCTGAGGATTCAACACCGCATTGTTTTCCATCGGAATAATGCTTGAGGGAATAATCAGCGCTGCACCTTCCCCCGATTGAAGCCAACCTGTACCTAAATCCATGGTCGAAACCGGAGCCGGATCCTGGCGCCAATCGGCAGGCAAAAAATCTTCAGTAATGTAGGAGACTTCGTCGTCAGGGATCTCAATGCTGAATAAGGTGTACTCATCCAAAATCGACTCATTCGAGACATGCACCAGCACTTCAAGCGCGGCAAGTGAAACCGAGGTCGCGACATAAATGGTTGGGTGGCCTTTATGATTCCAGCGGCCACCAAACTGTTTCGCACCATTGCCGGTCCAGGCTTCAGAAGCATATTGCGTTTTGATTAGCCGGAAGAAAATCATGAGAAGACGCCATGCTCCAGTCGTCCAATCAAATCAAGCACATCTAATGCGCCGCTTTCCGTTGCTAGCAAGGTAATCGGTGCAACGTTACCTAATCCTTTCACCGGCCGGCTTAACCATTGAGTAGCGTCTTCTTTATTGCCACCAAACAATTGAACGGCAGCATCCATGACACGGACAAAGCGGGCGATACGTTCGCTCTCATCGGGTGACAAGCTTTTACCTGCGCTTTTACGGCGGGCAATATTACGCTCATTGATGCCAGTGACCTTCATGATCTCGGCTCTGCTCATCGCCGACCAATGACGAATGTCGTCGATCACCGCGACCGGTAAGCCTGCCTCGAGCATGCGAGTTAGCTCCAGTCCCCGTGGGGGTAAGCCAGCAAAGCGCCAAAGCGCGTTGTCATGTGATTTACCATCAGGAATGTAGGCTCGCATAGATTTCTCCAAATCTGACAAATGTCATACTCTATTATTGACACTTGTCAGAAGTTTTCAATAGCAGAACCGTTAATGCGGCCGCCATTCCCGTAATAACGCTTCCGTCTCACGCACCCGCACCGGATTACCCGGCATAATCAAATCGGCCCACACTTCGTTGTGCTGATTGATCTGCTGTTGCGCGGAAACATAAGTGCGGTCGGCGGTGGTGTGCGCATCGGCGGCGACAGTGATGTGATAGCCGAGACTGGCGCCGACTTTGATGGTGGTATCGACACAGTAATCGGTCGCGCAGCCGCAAATGACGAAGCTGTTAATACCAAATTGGTCGAGCTGAGCGGCGAGGTCGGTTTGCCAAAAGCTGTCGCACGCCGTTTTGTTGACGAAGAGGGCATTAGCCGGCTGCTGCAGTTCGGGGACAATCGCCCAGCCCTCTGAATCTACCTCTAAGCCTGGGCCCACATGCTGGATGAAAATCACCCGATCGGCGGCGGCAGTTAACTGATTAATGCGTTCGCACCGTCCAGAACGATCAAAGCGCGGCATTGCCAGCACGCCATTTTGCATGTCCACGACCATAACTACTCGATTAGCCATCGTTATCTCCTTTTCAGTCCTTTGAGTGTCAGGTGAATACGTGAAGAGGTAAAGCAAATCCGTTTTGCATTTATCGGCATCCCCGCGCATGCTTATAGTCGCTTTTAATCTGGAGGTGGGTTGTGAAGGTGGTTCCTGACGTTTTTCCTTGTGAGCAAGATCGGGCGCAGTTTCAGCATTTCGCTGAGCTGCCAGGCATTGAGCTTTATCAGGCGCACATCTCCCGCTACGCTTTTGAGCCGCATACCCATGAAGCCTTTGGCATCGGCACCATAGAGTCTGGAGCCCAGCGTTTCCGCTATCGTGGTGCCAACTACACCGCGCCCCAACATTCGCTGATAATGATGAATCCCGATGAGCTGCACACCGGTGAATCAGCCTGCGATGACGGTTGGCGTTATCGTATGATCTACATCGATCCGCAGGAAATGGATCGATTAACCGGCGATCGTCACTGGTGGTTCAGCGAGGCGCTACGTACTGATGTGCGTCTGGCACAGCCGTTTTCTCAACTGCTGGCACAGATGTGGCAGGCAGAAACCGCGCTGGAGCGTGAAAGCACGCTGCTCGAACTGCTGGAACTGATGCGTCCACTGGCACGCCAGGGCGAACCGCGCCCCGCAGAAGCGACGCATCGCTTTGATGCCGTTCGCGACTATCTGCGCGAAAATCTCGCCGAGCCGGTGCGGCTTGAAGATCTCGCAGCGCTGGCGTCACTGTCGCCGTGGCATTTTCTGCGCAGTTTCAAACAACACTTTCACGTCACCCCGCATCAAATGCTGATGGCATTTCGCTTGTTCGCGGCCAAACAGCAGCTGGCACGCGGTGAAAGTGCCGCGACGGTTGCGGCATCTGTCGGCCTAACCGATCAGGCCCATCTCACGCGTGCATTCGCCCATCGCTACGGCATCACACCTG
This sequence comes from Candidatus Pantoea floridensis, assembly GCF_900215435.1. Taxonomy (NCBI): domain Bacteria; kingdom Pseudomonadati; phylum Pseudomonadota; class Gammaproteobacteria; order Enterobacterales; family Erwiniaceae; genus Pantoea; species Candidatus Pantoea floridensis. Next base: position 1,504,987 of record NZ_OCMY01000001.1, on the reverse strand, counting down.
GACGCTACCAAAAACAAGTCTTCCACTCGCGCTAACCGCAATCTGCTACAAGCCTTTAACTATCTGCTCCATCACACTGCAGCAAATTACCTGTAAAGGAAGAGATGTATGTTTGCTGGAGTACTGTTTGCGCTGGCCGCGGGGCTAATGTGGGGGCTGATCTTCGTCGGCCCGCTACTGATTCCGGATTATCCCGGCACCTTACAATCGGCCGGGCGCTATGTGGCATTTGGTTTATTGGTGTTGCCGCTGGCCTGGTTCGATCGCCGCCGCTTGCGTCAGCTAACGCGCAAAGATTGGGTTGAAGCGCTGAAGCTATCACTGATTGGTAACCTGCTGTATTACACGTTTCTTTCCAGCGCGATTCAACGAACCGGTGCACCGATCTCCACCATGATTATCGGCACGCTGCCGGTGGTGATGACCGTGACGGCCAATCTTTGCTATGGCCACGTGGAGGGACGCCTGCCGTGGCGTAAGCTGATGCCGGCTTTACTCATTATTGCTGTTGGGCTGATCTGCGTGAATATGGCCGAGATGCAGACGCAGGGGCCCGATTTTGATTGGTCGCGTTATCTGCTGGGTTTGTTGTTTGCGATACTGGCTTTAGCGTGCTGGACCTGGTATCCCCTGCGCAATGGTTTATGGTTGCGTGCTCATCCGCAGCATAAAGCAGGCAGCTGGGCGACGGCACAAGGTTTAGTGACGCTGCCGCTGGCGCTGGTGCTCTTTCTCTTAGTTTGCGGACAACTTCACTGGCAGCAACCTGAGTTTGCTCTGCCGTTTGGGCCACAGCCGCAGCGCTATCTGCTGTTAATGCTGGGACTGGGACTGTTTTGCTCATGGCTGGGCACATTGTGCTGGAATGCTGCCAGCCAGCGCGTGCCAACGGTGATCATGGGGCCGCTGATTGTCTTTGAAACCTTAGCCGGTTTGCTGTGGGCATTTCTGTGGCGACAAAGCTGGCCGCCGCTATTAACCCTAATGGGTATCGGCTGTCTGCTCGTGGGTGTGATCTATGCGATGCGTATTAAACCGCAGAAGGCTTAAGGTCTCAGATAGCGCGACTGGATAAACGATTCAGGAGCGCTTTTCCCTGTGTTTTTAAGAATTTCCCCCACGCTTTCCACCCTTCGTATTGCCCTTTTTACCGCACACTTTGCCCGCCATATAACAATACGGCTCATTTCATCCCTTTTTATCGCGCCTTTTTGTCATAAAAGACGCGATCCGGATAAGCAGCAAGGGGGAATTTAATGATGTTAAGGCCACTTAAACGCGCCCTGAGGACACATCACCGTGGCTAAAGTGCGTTCCGGCGAGGTAAAAACAGGCGTGAAGAGGCGCAAAAAGGTGCATTTAACCTGCCTTTTATCGCCCCCTGGCACTGAAGTCGGCCGTTGAAAAGCCACTTTTTGCTTAAGGGAATACGCCGTTGTTAAGAAACATTCGATTAGGCGTGAACAAAAAACCATTAAGCGCGGCGATGATTATGGTGAAAGAATTTACCTTATCCGCCACTTTTTAGCCGTTATTGTTTAGGAGCAATAACGTATCTAATCAGGATAATTCCTGGCAGCAAGTTGGCGGATTTAGACTAGTTCCGTTGAAACAGGTAATCGTAAAGTCAGGCAATAGATCCAATTGAAAACAGAGGCAATGTGTTAGCGGTTACACGGCGTTGTTCATTAATGCTTAACAGAATTGTCTGCATTCAGGGCTGATGATTAATGTTGGTAAAGTAATAGCCGAAGCGCCAATCTCACGTTAATGAGATTGGACTTCGTCTAAATGGCTTGAATAGAGAGACTTTTGCTGATGTGAATCTATTTTACCGCAAAAAAGGAAGCAATTCCGCGATGGTATTCATCAGGAAAAATTGGTTCGAATTGTTATGTTGTGAACGCCGAATTAAATGATCTTCATATCTTCTGGTAAGAACAAATCTCAGCATTAAGTCAAATAACATCGGCCTTAATAATGCTAGCGATTATCTGTTCCTGATGGATAGTGATAAACGCTACGGCTAATATCCAGCAAGCGGCAGCTACGACGGGTACCTATGTCGAACGTGGTTTGCAGGAAGTTAACGGCCTGGCGCTTTTCATTTGTGGTGAAGAAGTTTTTTAGCACGCTTTGCAGCATCTCTTTGTCCGAACTCAGTGATTGCAGCTCGCGCGTAAGGTTAAGTAGCTGATCTTCCAGCTCCTTGATTTTACGACCTTCTTCGGAGGATAACCCTGAGAATTTCTTCTTCCAGCTATAGAAAGTGGCCTCGGAAATGCCTAGCTCCTCACAAATCTCCCTGACTTTCACTCCCGTTTCAGAAGCTTTAATGGCATTTGTGATTTGCTCTTCGCTATATCGTGACTTTCTCATAAATGCTATTACCTTTCTTATCAATTAGTGGATGAGAATTACTGTATTAATATCTGGCACTGCAAAAACACTATTAATGCAGTATTAAAGTGCGCGATTTGAATTGCGAGGGTTAAATTAAGATATTTAGAAGAAATATCATCATGGGATAAATCTTATTTTATTCTGAATGGCATTGAACGCCTTCCGGGCGTTAGGTTTTTGATATAAATTCACTCCATCCCAAATGCAGAAAAAATACTACATTCATTGGAAAAACGGCATAACCCAGACGCTGAAATGCTCGGGTGTGCCAGTAAACGTTTGTGCGGAATTTAAGCTGAAATCGTTTACATCCACGGAGTTTCGCACCGGATATAATCGGAATTTTCCTGAATATAGTTCTTAATTCCTGACGCGAGTCTCATTTTTCGGACCAGTTTGGTTTGAAGTTCATTAATTAAGTCAGGCCCACTGAGCGCTTGTTAATTCATTTCAAGGATGTTGTACCGAAAGTTGTTGTAGTTCGTAATACTAAGGATCAGTCAATGAAATTGAGCGTAATGTCGAATGCCGCCTGGATGATGTCTGAAAAGATTGTCTCCGTGTTCGGCGTCATATTTGTGACCTCCTACGTGGCAAAATCCTTTGGCCCAACCATCTTTGGCCAAATGGCGTTTTCGACCTCACTGTTTTCCATGGTGCAAACCGTGGCGATTTTCGGTACGGAAACCATTCTGTTTAAGCGGATTAGCAAAAGCGCACCGAAAGGGCTGCGCCTGATGACCGTAGCGCGCAATATGCGCCTGGTTTTGCTTTTGCTCACATCGCTGCCGGTGTTGATTTGGGTCTGGTACAACATGCAGGAAAATTTCCTCGCCTTTGCACTGGCCTCGTTTATTTCCTCGGTGTTTGTGACGCAGGACACTTTCAGCGTCTATAACAATGCGCGCTTAGCGTCACGGCTGAACACCATCGCTAACTCGGTGGGATTGCTGCTGGGATTCACGCTGAGTTTCCTCATTGCCTGGCTACACCTCAATCCGCTGTGGCTCACCGTATCCATTGTGGCGGTGACGCTGGTGCCGTATGCCATTAAGCGCATTAATTTTTACCGCGAAAATGAGGATGTGGCACCGCCACAGGAGAAGCGCAACGCCTATTTGCGCTACCTGCTCTATGCCGGATTGCCGCTGGCCATTTCCAGTATTTTCATCTCAGTGCAGGTGAAAGCGGCCCAGATGTTCCTGGCGGGCATCGCTTCAGCGCGCGACCTCGGCCTGTTTGCCGCGGCAAATACTATTTCGGCTTCATGGATTTTTATTCCGGTTGCCATCATCACTTCCTGCTTCTCGGAAATCTTCCGTGAGCGTGGAGAAGCCGCCATGAAGCTGACAGCACGGCTCAATGGTTATGTCATGGGTGTTTCATTGTTGTTGTTAGCGGTGATCGCGATGTACGGCGAAAAAATCATCATCGCTTTGTATGGTCACGAATACACACAGTCAGGAAGTCTCATTACGTTGTTGTCGTTAGCAACCTGCTTTTCGGCGATGGGGACCGTAGCGTATCGCTACATGGTCAAAGAAGGCGGGTTTAATTATCTGTTGAAGAAAATTGTTTGCCTGATGGTTATCAGCTTGCCGCTGTCGTGGTGGCTGATACAGGGCTACGGCATCATGGGTGCCGCCTGGAGCGTTTTCATCTCAGAATTGCTGTCTCTTACCGTAATGAATTACTTCTTCAAAAATGGCGTCATCCAAAAAATCCAGGTTTCCTCACTCAACTACAAAACCTACAAATGAGGTCAGATATGCTCAAGTTGAAAGAAGAACTCAGAAGAAGCGTGCAGTACTTCATTAAGAAGATGCCCTGGGCAACCCAGGATCGTATCTACTACTTTCATAAGTTTCGTAGATTACCCAACCTGCGTGAGCCGAAGGTCTTCAATGAGAAGGTGCTGTACCGCAAATTCGTCCACGGCGACTATCAGATCTACGGACGCCTGTCGGACAAATATTCAGTGCGTGAATATATCGCCGAGAAAGTGGGTAGCGAATACCTGATCCCGCTGGTATATGAAACCAGCGATCCCAGCTCGCTGCACACCTTGCCGAGCTGGAAAAATACGGTGATCAAACCGAATCATGCCTCCAACATGGTGGAAATCCTGCTGGAAGAGCCGGACGCGCTGAAGAAGCAGCAGATTATTAACGACTGTCATCGCTGGTTGAAAACCGACTTCGCCAATGAGGCGCGTGAGATTCACTATCGCTACATCAAGCCGCGTATTCTGGTGGAGCAGTACATCGGTGATGGTAAAACGGCACCGATTGATTACAAATTCCACATGTTCAATAAGCGCGATGGCAATTTTGAATATGTGCTGCAGGTGATTTACAACCGCTGTAATCCGCTGTTGTCGATGAACTTTTATGTTAACAATCTGAAAGAGGCCTATCACAAGATTCGTGATACCGGCCTGGACGTGACACCGCAGATGGCGTCGTTACAGCACGCCCTGGCGTTGAGCAAAACGCTGGCCAGTGATTTCGATTACGTGCGCGTGGATTGGTACATCGATAACGACCAGATCTACTTTGGCGAATTGACCTTTACGCCGGGAGCTGGCTTAGTGACCGGTCTGGATCGCGGGCTTAATCAAATGATGGGTGATATGTGGATTCAGGATCGTCGCGGTACGAAGATACCGGGCGTCACGGTTGCGGATGTCGCCATCCCGGCCGTATTGAAGAAAATTTAAGAATCACACAGCAAAATAAAAAACCCCGCCTTGGCGGGGTTTTTTATTGGCGGCGATTAAGGCATCGGCCAGTCTGCTGGCGCCTGGCTCATCACCTGGATAAAGGCGTTCTTAGAGATTTCCATAAAGTTATGCAGATTCTCCATGCTTAACGTAATGCCAAGCAGGCCGGTAACGAACCAGCAGGACATGCCCACACCAATACCTCCACACAGCAGCGCCATCACGTGATGACTGTTTTGACGCAGTCGAATTTTCATGGTGCTGGCAAAGAACATCATTACTGCGCTCAGGAGTTCCCAGCGCATAACAATCAAACTGGTGGTTAACGTGGCCATCTGCAAAAAACCTCTTAGAATCAGTGATATCCCCGACATTCAATGGACATCACTGGCGGCAAAGAAGGAAGGTCAGGGAAGCCCTTCTGGCCGTCTTACTGCAAACAAGAAAGTGTGACTTGGCTCACATTATATCACTCGATTTTAAATTTTGAACAAAATTTATACCTTGTATGGTAGAAATTTTTTCATCAAAGAGGGAGGAATTTGCGGGCAAAAAGAGAGGTGCGCCCGCTTGGGGCGCGCAGAAAAGGTTAGCTAACCGGGCAGCACTCGCCGGTTGTACGTTGGGCAAAGCTGTTCATACTGCTCTCGACGCAGTCAAAACTGAGCAAACGTGGACGCTGCATCATCGCCTGACGACGCATGGTATGACGATAAGCGGTCGGCGTTTGCGAGAACTGACGGCGGAACACGCGTGAGAACGTCTGCTGCGAATCGTAGCCGTACTGCATGGCGATATCGAATACCGGGCGCTGGGTTTGACGCAGCGCTTCTGCGGCCAGCGTCAGACGACGTTCGCGAATATAGCCACCCAGCGTCTGTTTCGTGACGGCACGGAACATACGCTGCAGATGCCATTTTGAGTAACCTGATTTTGCTGCGACTTCATCAATTGACAGCGCTTTATCCAGATTCTGATCGATCCAGTGGGTCAGCGAATGAATGATTTCCTGTTGCATCATAGCCTCATCCTTCTGATGGTTAATACCTGGTTAGAAATTCGTAGTTTTGTTGGGGTGCGAGTATAATTCCTCAAGTTAACTTGAGGTAAAGGCCCAAAATGAAAAAAGAACGCAATTACCCGAAGCCGGTGCTGACGCCGGGTGAAGTGGCGAAACGCAGCGGTGTGGCGGTCTCGGCGCTGCACTTCTATGAAACCAAAGGATTGATTTTTAGCTCACGCAACGGCGGTAATCAGCGCCGTTACAGCCGAGATGTGTTGCGCCGCGTGGCGATCATTAAAATTGCGCAGCGCATTGGCATTCCGCTGGCAACGGTGAGCGATAGCCTGACGCACGTGCCGGCCAATAAGCGTATGTCTACGCAGGAGTGGGATGCGCTAACGCAGCACTGGCGTGAAGAACTGGATAAGCGCATCGAAACCCTTACGCGTTTACGTAACGATCTTGATGGCTGCATCGGCTGCGGCTGTTTATCGATGCGTGACTGCCCGCTACGCAATCCCGGTGACCGCCTGGGCGAACAAGGTTCGGGTGCGGTACTGCTCGATCCTGAACAAGACGAGCAGAAACGGTAATCGACTATACTTGCCGGGACACTTTTACCGGCAAGGAAAACCGTATGATCACCGTTCACCATCTGGAAAATTCCCGCTCGCACCGCGTGTTATGGCTGCTGGAAGAGCTCTCGGTGCCTTACCAAATCAAACGTTATCAGCGTGAAAACAGCCTGCTGGCGCCTGATTCCTTAAAGAAAGTCCATCCGCTGGGTAAATCCCCGGTGATCACCGATGGCAATCGGGTTATTGCCGAATCGGGCGCTATTCTCGAATATCTGCAAATGCGCTATGACAGTGAACATCAGCTGGCCTTGAGTGATGAGGATGAACAGATTCAGTCGCGTTATTGGCTCCATTACGCCGAAGGATCGCTCATGCCGCTGTTAGTGATGAAACTGGTGTTTGCTCAGCTGGGCAAGAAGCCGGTGCCGTGGCTGCTGCGTCCAGCGGGCATCGCGCTGAGTAAGGGCATTCAAAAGGCCTGGCTGAACAAACAGCTGGCGTTGCACGGCAGCGTCATCGAACAGCATCTTAGCCAGCACGCTTATTTTGCCGGTTCACGTTTTAGTATCGCCGATGTGCAGATGAGCTTCCCGCTGCTGGCGCTGCAGATGCGCGGTTCACTGCGTGAGATGCCCGCCACCGCACGCTGGCTGGAAACCATGCAGCAGCGCGCCGCCTGGCAACGCGCCATTGAGCAGGGCGGCCCGATTCAACTGCAGAGTTGATTGAGGCCAGGTCGTCACGAATGACGCCCCTACAAAGCCCATGATCGTAGGGTCGCCATTCATGACGACCTGGGAACCCCATCGGCTGGATTTATCCTGCAATCCCCGCGATTAGTAGTTGAAAACACCATGCCAAACGCCAGATAATCGTTTGCCTTTTTTCCCTATCTCTTTTTACCAACAGGAATACGCGGCGACGTAAACGTTTGCCTGGATTTTCACCATGAAAATCTCGCATCAGGGAGCAGCAAACGCGCGCCGTGCGGCAACTCACATCACAAAAAATATTGAGGAATGATTATGTCTGGTGAATCGCGCCCGGCCAGTGGAAAACTGGACGCCTGGTTCAACATCTCTGCACGCGGCAGCAGCGTGCGTCAGGAAATATTAGCGGGTCTGACGACGTTTCTGGCGATGGTCTACTCGGTTATCGTGGTCCCCAGCATGTTGGGCAAAGCGGGCTTCTCGCCGACGGCGGTGTTCGTTGCTACCTGTCTGGTCGCAAGCTTTGGCTCAATCATCATGGGCTTGTGGGCAAATCTGCCCATGGCGATTGGCTGTGCTATCTCACTGACCGCTTTCACTGCCTTTAGCCTGGTGCTCGGCCAGCACATTAGCGTACCGGTGGCGCTCGGCGCGGTGTTCCTGATGGGCTTACTGTTCACGCTGATTTCAGTGACCGGTATTCGCACGTGGATTCTGCGTAACTTACCGATGGGGGTGGCGCACGGCACCGGCGTGGGTATCGGCCTGTTCCTGATGTTGATTGCCGCAGACGGCATTGGTTTGGTGGTGAAGAACCCGGCGGCGGGCTTGCCGGTGGCGCTCGGCCATTTTGCTTCGTTTCCGGTGATCATGGCGCTGGTGGGACTGGCGGCCATTTTCGGTCTGGAGAAACGTCGCGTACCGGGCGGCATCCTGCTGACCATTATTGCGATCTCCATTATCGGTTTGATTTTCGATCCGGCGGTGACCTACCAAGGTCTGTTCGCCATGCCGAGCCTGAAGGATGCCAACGGTCAATCGGCGATGTTTAGCCTGGATATCATGGGTGCGCTGCAACCGGTCGTGCTGCCAAGCGTGCTGGCGCTGGTAATGACTGCGGTATTCGATGCCACCGGCACCATTCGCGCGGTAGCGGGGCAGGCGAATCTACTGGATAAAGAGGGCCAGATCATGAACGGTGGCCGCGCGCTGACCACGGATTCTGTCAGCAGCCTGTTCGCCGGTCTGGTGGGCGCATCACCCGCTGCGGTTTATATTGAATCGGCCGCAGGTACGGCGGCAGGGGGCAAAACCGGTCTGACGGCGATCGTGGTCGGTTTGTTGTTCCTGGTGATTCTATTTATGTCGCCGCTGGCGTATCTGGTTCCCGCTTACGCCACCGCCCCCGCGCTGATGTATGTTGGCCTGCTGATGCTCAGCAACGTGGCAAAAATCGACTTCAATGATTTCGTGGATGCGATGTCTGGGTTGCTGACCGCAGTCTTCATCGTGCTGACGTGCAACATCGTAACCGGCATCATGCTCGGCTTCGCTTCGCTGGTGATTGGTCGCCTGTTCGCGGGTGAATGGCGCAAGCTGAACGTTGGCACAGTGGTGATTGCTGTCGCGCTGGTGGTGTTCTACGCCGGTGGTTGGGCTATCTAAAAAACCAAGATTTTTCTCTTTCTGCTCCTCGCCGCACATCGGGTTGCCCGCTGTGCGGCGTTTTGTTTTACACTTTCCCACGCAACAACATCGCTTTAATGAAATTGATTCGCCTAAGGAAAGCATGGAAATCTTCTTTACTATTCTCATCATGACGCTGGTGGTTTCACTCTCCAGCGTGGCGGCACGTATTCTGCCGTTTCAAATTCCTCTTCCGCTGGTGCAGATTGCCGCCGGTGCGCTACTCGCTTTTCCCGTCTTCGGCCTGCATGTCGATTTTGACCCGGAACTGTTCCTCGTGCTGTTCATTCCGCCGCTGCTGTTCGCAGATGGTTGGAAAACGCCGATTAACGAATTTCTCCATCACGGTCGTGAAATCATGGGGCTGGCGCTGGTTCTGGTGCTGATCACCGTGGTCGGGATTGGTTACCTGATTTACTGGCTGGTGCCGGGCATTCCGTTGATTCCCGCCTTTGCGCTGGCGGCGGTGCTGTCGCCCACCGATGCCGTGGCGCTGTCCGGCATTGTCGGTGAAGGGCGTATCCCGAAAAAGATCATGTCGATTGTGCAGGGCGAGGCCCTGATGAACGACGCATCGGGCCTGGTATCACTCAAGTTTGCGGTGGCGGTCGCCATGGGCACCATGGTGTTTACGTGGGGCGGTGCCAGCGTTGAGTTTCTTAAAGTGGCCGTGGGCGGTTTGGTTGCCGGCGTCGCAATATGCTGGCTGTATGGTCGCTCGCTGCGCCTGCTGAGCCGCTGGAGCGGAGATGATCCGGCCACCCAAACCGTGCTGCTGCTGCTGTTACCGTTCGCCTCTTATCTGATTGCCGAACACCTTGGCGTGTCCGGCATCCTGGCCGCCGTGGCCGCAGGGATGACCATCACGCGTTCCGGCATTATCCGTCAGGCACCGCTCGCCATGCGTCTGCGTGCGAACAGCGTGTGGCAGATGCTGGAGTTTGTCTTTAACGGCATGGTGTTCCTGATGCTCGGCCTGCAGTTGCCAGACATCCTTTCCACGTCGATTGCCCAGGCACAAGCCGATCCCAATGTGGAACTGTGGATGTTGCTCACTGACGTCTTGTTGGTGTACGCCGCCCTGATGGTGGTGCGATTCGGCTGGCTGTGGATCATGAAGCGCACCAGTCAGCGCCTGCTGAAGAAAAAGCCGCTGGAGTTTACCAACTATTCGCTGCGCGAATTGCTGATTGCCTCTTTTGCCGGGGTGCGCGGTGCCATCACGCTGGCCGGTGTGCTGTCGATTCCGCTGTTCCTCAGCAATGGCGATCCCTTCCCGGCGCGCTATGAATTGGTGTTTATCGCCACCGGTGTGATTCTGGTTTCGCTGCTGGTCGGCGTTGTACTGCTGCCGATTCTGCTGCGCGATGTGGAAAGTATCGATAAGGTCGGTCATCGTCGTGAGATTCAGTTCGCGCGTGCCGCCATGGCGGGTGTGGCGATAGAGAGCCTGCACAAAATGGAGCAACGCCTCGAGAGTGACGCGGAAGAGAACATCGATCCCGAACTGCTGAAAGAAGTCAGTTTGCGGGTAATTGGTAATCTACGTCGCCGGGCGGAAGGCAAAAATGATATTGAGCAGGCGCAGTTTGCCGAAAACCTTGAGCGTCGTTTCCGCCTCAATGCGCTGCGAGCCGAACGTGCAGAGGTGTATCACCTGCGCGCGACGCAGGAAATCTCTAACGAGACGATGCAGAAACTGCTGCACGATCTTGATCTGCTCGAAGCGCTGCTGATAGAGAAAGAGGAATAGCGGCAAGCCTGTTTTTCACCTGTAGCGGCGCAATCCCGGTGCGCATGAATGCGCACCCTACGTAAACCCAGTCAGATAAACGTAGGGTCGCCATTCATGGCGACCGGTTCAGAACGTTACTGTGCTGCTGTTGTTTTCACACCGAAAGCCGCGGTGCCTTATCCGGCCAGTGTTCACGGCAGCACTCAATCCATGCCTGCGCACTGCGTGATAAGTAACTGCCTTCTCGCCAAATCAAGCCCAGGCTCCACTGCAGCTCCGAATCCAGCGGCAGCCACAGCAGCGACTGCTTATCCAGCCGCTGACAGATCGGTTCCGGCAAAATCGCCAATCCCATCCCCGCTTGCACCATTGATGCCAGAAAATCCCACTGCGCGCTGCGTAGCGCAATGTTCGGTGTTACGCCCAGACGTTGAAACGCTTTCATGATTTGGCGATTAAGTGCGAACTCTTCATTGAGGATCAGCAGCGGATGCCGGGCTAATTCAGCCAAACCTACTTTGCGATGCTGTAGCCAGCTTTCACTGCGCGGCAGCAATACGCACATCGGATGGTGCATCAACGCCAGCGTATTGAGCGGCAGCGCTGCATCAAGCGGCAGCGCGGTGAGGGCGATATCCAGCGCGCCGCTCAGCACCGCTTGTTGCGCGGTCAGCCCGCCAAACTCAGAAATTTTTAGCTGCACGCCAGGATAACGGCGACGAAAGGCGGAGATAGAACCCGCAATCTGCATGCCGACCATTGGCGGAATGCCCAGCCGCAGCTCACCGGTTTTTAGCTGGTTGATATCGCCTAACTCCGCCTCCAGCTGATGAAACTCCTGCAAAATCGCCAGCCCGCGCTGATAAACCGCCTGGCCACTGTCGGTCAGATGCAGCTTGCGCCCTTCACGCAGCAGCAAGGTGCAGCCCAGCTCCTCCTCCAGCTGTCGCAGCATTTTGCTGATGGTGGGTTGCGTCACGTACAGCTTCTCAGCGGCGCGGGTGAAGCTCTGCTGACGGACCACTTCAGTGAAGTAGCGCAAGGCTCGCACGTCCATACACATTCCTTTTTGGCATAGTTTGAATGATTTTAATTCATTTCTTTCACAGTTTGCGGCGGATTTATACTAAAGCCCTGAATTATTCATCGGGGTGAAAGGAAATGATGGCATTAAGTCCGCGCAGAACGGATCTCCTGCAACGCGCTTTCGTACCGCTGCAGCTGGTGCTGTATGTCGGATTGTTTATGTTTAGCGGCGAGCTGGTGAGCTGGCTGCATCTACCGCTGCCTGCCAATGTGGTTGGTATGGTGTTGCTGCTGGGACTTATCATGACGCACATTGTGCCGCTGCGCTGGGTGAAAGCCGGCGCCAACTGGCTGCTGGCCGAAATGCTGCTGTTCTTTATCCCGGCGGTGGTGGCGGTGGTGAATTACAGCGATTTATTGCGCAGTGAAGGCTGGCGTATCTGCGTGGTGATTGGCGTGAGCACCTTGCTGGTGCTGGCGTCGACCTCACTGGTGGTCGACCATTTATACCGTTTTGAACTGGCGCGCGCTGCACGCAAGCAGGCCCATCATGAATGATCTACTGATTAGCCTGCTGTGTCTGGGATTCACGCTGCTGGTCTATTACATCAACAAAGTCCTGTATCGTCGCTGGCGTACGCTGCTGCTCATGCCGCTGGTACTCACGCCGCTGGTGCTGGTCGCGCTGCTGCTGCTTACCCACGTGAGCTGGAAAAACTATATCGCAGAAAGTCACTGGCTGATTTGGCTGCTCGGCCCGGCAACGCTGGCATTTGCCGTACCGGTGTATGAGAACCTCGAGATCATCAAGCGCCACTGGCTATCGCTGAGCGTGGGCGTCGTCACCGCTACGCTGGTGGCGGTGTGCAGCTCGGTATGGCTGGCGCGTTTACTGGCGCTGCCGGAATCCATCCAGCGCAGCCTGGCAGTACGTTCGATTACCACACCGTTTGCGCTGGCGGCAGCACAGCCGATTGGCGGTCAGCCGGATCTGGTGGCGCTGTTTGTGGTGATCACCGGCGTGTTCGGTATGGCGGTGGGCGATGTTCTGTTCCTGCGTATTGCCATTAAGCAGGGCGTGGCGAAAGGCGCGGGCTTCGGTGCGGCATCGCACGGTGCAGGGACCGCGCGCGCTTATCAACTGGGTCAGCAAGAAGGGGTGGTCTCGAGCCTGGTAATGATGCTCTCCGGCGTGGTGACGGTCATTCTCGCGCCCCTGCTCAGTCATCTGCTTTGGGCCGCTTAAGAAGCGGCTCTTTTGCCCGTCGTAACCCATTTTTACGTAAAGCTTTCCAAATAATGTTGTCTCCCGCTGCCAGGCTGTTACCCTTGCCGCCGAATTATTGGTCCTTCATGGAGTGGAATCACATGTTAAAGCAACTTGTTACTGGAAGCGTATTGGGTCTGGCACTGCTGAGCAGCGGCGCACAGGCGATTGAGGGCAGTGTTGACGTGGGTGAGCACAGCACCAACCTGAACCTTGGTCTCGGTACTACCTCGCCAGGCCTGTTCCTGAAAGGCAACTGGCTGCGCAGCGATCACGATGGCAGCACCTATGGTGCCGGCCTGGGCTATAACATCGACGTGGGCGATTTCCGCATTGCGCCAACGGCGAAAGCGCTATTCACCCATCCGGAAGATGGTCGTGATGGCTTTACCGTAGCAGTGGGCGGCGGCGCGCAGTACAGCTTCAACAGCATGTGGGGACTGTATGGCGAATATTACTATGCACCGGAAGCGTTCTCCGATCGTCTGGATAGCTATCAGGAAGCGTCTGGTGGCCTGAGCTTCACGCCAATTTCGCTGCTGAACCTGCGTGTGGGTTATCAGTATATTGAGCTGAACAATAAGGGCAGCCGTAAAGATAACGTGCTGGTTGATGGGCCGTACGTTGGCGCGTCACTGCGTTTCTAATAATGATATAACCAGGTGCGCATTAATGCGCACCCTACATGTAGGGTCGCCATTTATGGCGACCTGGTCAATCACCGCACCGTATTTATGGCGACCTGGTCAATCACCGCTCCTAGTGCGATTTACCCTGCGAAATTCCTATTCCCGTCTGCGAACGAATAAACTGTCCGCGGAAGCGAGCACGTTCCTCGGCACCGCGCGCCGAGTGGTCGGTGATAGAAAACAGCCAAATGCCGATAAACGCCGCCAGCATCGAGAACAGCGCCGGATACTCATACGGATAAATCGGCTTCTCATGCCCCAGCACCTGCACCCAAATAGTTGGGCCAAGGATCATCAATAGCACTGCCGTAATCAATCCCAGCCAGCCGCCAATCATCGCGCCGCGCGTGGTCAGTTTTGACCAGTACATCGAAAGCAAAATAATGGGGAAGTTACAGCTGGCAGCAATCGAGAACGCCAGACCGACCATAAAGGCAATGTTCTGTTTTTCAAACAGAATCCCCAGCGCAATCGCCACCACGCCCAACACCAACACGGTGATCTTCGAGATGCGCAACTCATCGCGTTCTGTCGCCTTACCTTCGCGGATTACGCTGGCATAGAGATCGTGTGACACCGCAGAAGCGCCCGCCAATGTCAGACCCGCAACGACCGCCAGAATGGTGGCGAAAGCCACGGCCGAGATAAAGCCGAGGAACAAGCTGCCGCCAACCGCATTCGCCAGATGGACCGCCGCCATGTTGGTGCCGCCGAGCAGGGCGCCGCTGGCATCTTTGAAGGCCGGATTCGATCCCACCAGTAATATCGCGCCGAAGCCGATAATAAAGGTCAGGAAGTAGAAGTAGCCCATAAAGCCGGTGGCCCAGAACACACTTTTACGCGCTTCACGCGCATCGGCCACGGTAAAGAAGCGCATCAGAATATGCGGCAAACCGGCGGTACCGAACATCAAGCCCAGCCCGAGTGACAGCGCCGATATCGGATCTTTCACCAGCCCGCCTGGCTGCATAATCGCCGCACCTTTCGGATGCACCGCCATGGCTTCGGTGAACAGCGTATTGAAGCTGAAGCCGGTGGCTTTCATCACCATAATCGCCATAAAGCTGGCGCCAAACAGCAGCAGCACCGCTTTGATGATCTGCACCCAGGTGGTGGCCAGCATGCCGCCGAACAGCACGTACAGCACCATCAAAATACCCACCATCACCACCGCGATGTGGTAATCCAAACCAAACAGCAGCTGGATAAGCTTACCGGCACCGACCATCTGCGCAATCAGATACAGCGCCACCACGACCAGCGAGCCGCAGGCCGACAATGTACGGATGGGTTTCTGAGCGAGGCGATAGGAGGCAACATCAGCAAAGGTGTAACGACCGAGATTGCGCAGGCGTTCGGCAATCAAAAACAGGATCATCGGCCAGCCGACAAGGAAGCCGAGCGAGTAGATCAGCCCGTCGTAACCCGAGGTATAAACCAGGGCGGAAATACCGAGGAACGAGGCGGCGGACATAAAGTCACCGGCAATGGCCAGCCCGTTCTGGAAACCGGTGATATTACCGCCGGCGGTATAGTAATCGCTGCGCGAACGGGTGCGCTTGGATGCCCAATAAGTAATGCCGAGCGTCGCTGCCACAAACACCACGAACATAATAATGGCTTCATAGTTGGTGGCCTGACGTTGTACCGCGCCGGTTATCGCATCGGCGGCAAACACGCTGGCGGGCACAATAGCCAAAAACATCGAGAGCAAGCGCTTCATGATTTCACCTCGCTCAGGATCTGTTTGGTCAGACGGTCAAACTCGCCGTTGGCACGCCATACGTAGACGCCGGTCAGCACGAAAGACATCACGATGAGGCCGACGCCAATGGGAATACCCCGCGTCACGTTGGTACCTGCATGCAATGGCGTGCCCAGCCAGCCGGGCGCAAAGGCAATGAGCAGAATAAAGCCGACGTACAGCACCAGCATGATAATGCTAAGTAGCAGCGCGAAGGCCTGACGTTTGTGCACCAGTTCGTGATAGCGCGGGTTATTTTCGATTTGTAGCCAGATTGCTTCCTGTTGTTCCAGGGTTTCGTTCATCACATTTTCTCCAGAGGCAAGGCAGACAGCAATCTCACAATAAAGTGATTTAACTGGCTGAATATTCTAGTTATATATACCGTTCATACTTCAAGCTACAGGTGCGTTGGCTGCGTATGCTCATCCCAGTCACGTACTTCAGTAAGCTCCTGGAATTCTCATCCTTGCCGCCTTCCTGCAGCTCGAATTATTTTGGGTATGGGTTGTGCGATGTTGAAAGGCATACGGCGTAAGGTAAAGGTGACGGAGAGTAACCTGCCGTGGACAGGCTGACACTCTCCGTCGGGACGATGCCGATTACGGCATGGTGATGGACTGTTTCTCCTCCAGCAATTTCTCTACCACGCCCGGATCGGCCAGCGTAGAGGTATCGCCGAGATTGCTGGTATCACCGGCAGCGATTTTGCGCAGAATGCGACGCATAATCTTGCCGGAGCGGGTTTTTGGCAGCGAGTCGGTCCAGTGCAGCACATCCGGCGTGGCAATCGGGCCAATCTCTTTTCGTACCCAGTTACGCACTTCGGTATACAGCTCTGGCGAAGGCTCTTCACCATGGTTTAGCGTGATGTAAGCGTAGATCGCCTGGCCCTTAATGCTGTGCGGAATACCCACCACCGCGGCTTCGGCAATTTTTGGATGCGACACCAGCGCTGATTCGATCTCGGCGGTACCTAAGCGGTGACCGGAGACGTTGAGCACATCATCCACGCGGCCGGTGATCCAGTAATAGCCATCTTCATCACGGCGCGCGCCGTCACCGCTGAAGTAGCGATTTTTGAAGGTGGAGAAGTAGGTCTGCTCGAAACGATCGTGATCGCCATACAGCGTACGCGCCTGGCCTGGCCAGGAGTCGACGATCACCAGGTTACCTTCGGTGGCGCCATCCAGCTGATTGCCATCGTTATCGACCAGCGCCGGCTGCACGCCAAAGAAAGGTTTGGTGGCGGAACCGGCTTTCAATTCGGTGGCGCCCGGCAGCGGCGTGATCATAAAACCGCCGGTTTCGGTCTGCCACCAGGTATCGACGATCGGGCAACGGCTGTCGCCAATCTTCTTGTAATACCACTCCCAGGCTTCTGGATTGATCGGTTCACCCACCGAACCCATAATGCGCAAGCTGCTACGATCGGTGCCTTCAATCGCCTTATCGCCTTCGGCCATCAGGGCGCGGATCGCGGTCGGCGCGGTATACAGCAAGGTAACCTTGTGTTTATCCACCACTTCAGCCATGCGGCTCGGCTTCGGCCAGTTCGGCACGCCTTCAAACATCAGCGTGGTCGCCCCGCACGCCAGCGGGCCGTAAATCAGGTAGCTGTGACCGGTGATCCAGCCGACATCAGCGGTACACCAGTAGACATCATCAGGATGATAATCAAACACATACTTGAAAGTGCTGGCGGCATACACCAGATAACCGCCGGTGGTATGCAGCACGCCTTTCGGCTTGCCGGTGGAGCCGGAGGTATAGAGGATAAACAGCGGATGTTCGGCATCCACGGCAACCGGTTCATGCCGATCGCTGGCCTTTGCCACTAAATCGTGCCACCACAGATCGCGGCCTTCGCGCCAGCCGGTCTCTTTACCGGTGCGCTTGAACACCACTACATTTTTCACCGTGGTGACATTTGGATTGTTCAGCGCGTCATCAACGTTTCGCTTCAGTGGAATGCTGCGGCCGGCGCGAACGCCTTCGTCGGCGGTAATAATCAGTTTGGCATTGGAATCAACCACGCGTCCGGCAACCGCTTCCGGTGAGAAGCCGCCAAAAATTACCGAGTGCACCGCGCCAATGCGGGCGCAAGCCAGCATCGCGACGGCGGCTTCTGGCACCATCGGCATGTAAATCGCCACCACGTCGCCTTTTTTCACACCAAGGCTCACGAGCACATTGGCAAAGCGGCAGACGTCGCCATGCAGTTCGCGGAAGGTCAGGGTTTTGCTTTCGCTGGCGTCATCGCCTTCCCAGATAATGGCGGGATGATCGCCACGCGTTTGCAGATGGCGATCGAGGCAGTTGGCGGCGAGGTTCAGCGCGCCGTCTTCATACCAGCGAATCGAAATATTGCCGGGGGCAAAGGAGGTGTTTTTCACTTTGCTGTAGGGCTTAATCCAGTCGAGGATTTTACCTTGTTCGCCCCAAAAAGCGTCGGGATCGTCAACCGATTGTTGGTACAGCGCCGCATACTGATCGGCATTTATCAGGGCATTCGCTGCAATGGCAGCGGGTACGGGATGCTTGTGTATTTGGCTCATGGCTGACCTCCTTGAAGATGTTAATCATATGTCAATCAAAGGTTAAGGGAAGAGCGCAATAGGGCTTTGTTTCTGTTTTGTAGTCTGGATCACGACCTTTCCACCCGGCAAAATGCCCTTGAATCACTTGTTTAAAACGCTGCGTAAATTGCAGCTTGTGCTGCTCTAAGCCTACGAGATCTCTGCCACTGCTGTGCAAATAATCAGCAAACGCACCGGCGTGCTTTTTGCCCAGTTATGCATAGCTATGCGGAAACTTATCGAATTAACACTTTTCATAACAGCGAGTTATGGTCATTAACAAGCCTCAGCATTTTATGCTACTAACCTGAGTAAGATTTGCGCTATCGCGCCGGGGGTTGCATTTACCGTAGTGAAAATGGTACTTATCTCGGCCCTGTTCAGCAGGTATCTACTCAGGCTGCATCATTTCGCAGGCGCAAAATGCCTGCAAAGCGGTAAACGGCGCAGTCCACAATAACCTTCTATTTTTATCGGGCTTTTGCTCACTTCCCTGTGTGACATTTCTCCTGCACCTTCGCAGCAGAGCAAAGGGGTTTTTGACTTGAGGAAATAAAGCGTTATGAAAGGTTTTAAATTCACCCTTGCATGGCAGATTTTAGTTGCGCTGATTTTGGGCGTGATTGTAGGAACCGTGCTGCATAATCAGCCCGGCGAACGTGAATGGTTAATCACCAACATTCTGACGCCAGCCGGTGATATCTTTATCCATCTGATCAAAATGATCGTGGTGCCGATTGTTATTTCCTCGCTGATTGTCGGCATTGCCGGCGTTGGAGATGCGAAAAAGCTCGGACGTATTGGTGTCAAAACCATCATCTATTTTGAAGTGATTACCACCATTGCCATTGTGGTCGGCATTACGCTGGCCAACGTATTCCAACCCGGTAGCGGCATTGATATGTCAACGCTGGTAACGGTGGACATCTCTAAATACGAAGCGACAACGGCCGCCGTGCAGGACGCACCGCACGGCCTGGTGACCACCATCCTTTCGCTGATCCCGCAGAACATCTTCGCCTCGCTGGTGAAGGGTGACATGCTGCCGATTATCTTCTTCTCGGTACTGTTTGGTATGGGCCTGTCGGCGCTGCCATCGGAGCATCGCGATCCGCTGGTGACGGTATTCCGTTCTATTTCCGAAACCATGTTTAAAGTGACGCACATGATCATGCGTTATGCGCCGGTGGGTGTATTTGCGCTGATTGCGGTCACTATCGCCAACTTTGGATTTGCTTCGCTTTATCCGCTCGCCAAGCTGGTGCTGCTGGTGTACGTGGCAATTCTGTTCTTTGCTTTCGTGGTGCTCGGCACCGTGGCGCGCTTGTGTAAGCTGCGCATTACTACGCTGATGCGCATTCTGAAAGACGAGCTGATTCTTGCCTATTCCACCTCAAGTTCCGAAACCGTTCTGCCGCGCATTATGCAGAAGATGGAAGCCTATGGTGCGCCGAAAGCCATTACCAGCTTCGTGGTGCCAACCGGTTACTCGTTTAATCTCGATGGTTCAACGCTGTACCAAAGCATTGCGGCGATCTTTATCGCCCAGCTGTATGGCATTGATTTGTCGCTCACCGACGAGATCATTCTGGTGCTGACGCTGATGGTGACCTCAAAAGGGATTGCTGGTGTGCCGGGTGTCTCCTTTGTGGTGCTGCTGGCGACGCTGGGCAGCGTGGGTATTCCGCTGGAAGGATTGGCGTTTATCGCCGGTGTTGATCGCATCATGGATATGGCACGTACTGCGCTGAACGTCATCGGTAACGCGTTGGCGGTACTGGTAATTGCACGCTGGGAAGACCAGTTCGACGCCAAACAGGCCGCTGCCTACGAGCAGCAGCTGCGTACGCAAAGCGCCAGTTAATTTGCCGGTGCGCATGAATGCGCACCCTACGTCATAGGGTCGCCATTCATGACGATCGGTATCCACAGAAACCCGCTTCGGCGGGTTTTTTTATGCCCGCTGCAGACAAGTCTTATAACCCTTTGTCTCAAACCTTGCTTAAATCCATACCCACTATAACCACAAGTGCTGCATAGCGTAGTTATAGTGGGTATAATGACTGTGTGCCAGGGACTCAAGGAGGCTGGATTGACCAGTGGCGAACTCATAAAGCTTTTAGAGCAAAATGGCTGGGTACAGAAAAGGGTGAAAGGAAGTCACCACATCTTCAAAAAGGATGGCGTGAGTTATGCCATTGCCGTCCCTCATCCCACAAAAGATATTTCAACGGGGACGCTAAACAAAATACTTAAACAGATATGAAAACAGGCGCACACAGCGCGCCCAAATTTCGGTAATAATTTTAAGTGCCTTGTACGTAATAGAAATCCAGCTTGAGCGGGTAGGGGGTTGCAAATGAGATATCCAATTTACATCCATAAGACAGAAACTGGCACTTACTCAGGGTTTGTACCAGATGTAACCGGATGCTATTTCGCAGGCGATACCTTCGAGAACACAATCAAAGATGCAGCGGAAGCGATAGACGCGCACGTAGAGTTTACGGTTGATGAAGGCGGTGCAATTCCAGAAGCTAAAACTTTTGATGCGCATCTTGATAATGAAGACTGCCAGGGCGGCACCTGGGCTTATGTCGATGTCGATGTAAGCAAGTATGATGGAAAGGCAATCAAGTTAAACATCACGATTGCACAAAACTTGTTAGCACGCATTGATCGTTACGTCGAGGAACATCGTGAATATGGGTCAAGAAGTGGATTCTTAGCGGAGTTAGCCCGCAGAGAGTTGGCTAAAACATAAGAAATTCCCGTAAGACGTTTAATCATGGGTAATAGCCTGCTTATGCAGGCTTTTTTGTGGACGTCTGCCATCCCCAGTAGCGAGCAAAAATGACATATACCTGACGAATTAACAATTCTTTGTGATATATAGTTTGTTGAATAAATTATTCTCTCACAGGAGCCTGTCATGCAGATCGATCTCAGCCAGATGATTACCGAAGGCCGTAATTCCGCCAGCCAAAACATTGATGAGCTGGAGACTGAAGCCATGCTGCGCGTGATTAATGATGAAGATAAAAAAGTGGCGCTGGCGGTAGAAGCCATCGTGCCGCAGATTGCGCAGGTGGTGGATGCTATTACTGCGGCTTTCAGTAAGGGCGGCCGTCTCATCTACTGTGGCGCGGGCACGTCGGGGCGTTTGGGCATCCTTGATGCCAGTGAATGTCCGCCTACTTTTGGCACGCCGCGCAGCCAGGTGGTGGGATTGATTGCGGGTGGCCACGCCGCAATTCTACAGGCGGTAGAAAACGCCGAAGACAACGTTGAGCAGGGTGTACAGGATCTGCGTGATATTGCTTTTAGCGCCAACGATGTGCTGGTGGGCATTGCTGCCAGCGGCCGGACACCTTATGTGCTTGGCGCTCTGGCGTATGCCCGCCAGCAAGGGGCTTTTACCGCCGCGTTGACCTGTAACCCTAATAGCCCAATGTCACAGGCCGCTGATGTGGCGCTGACGCCGGTGGTTGGCCCCGAAGTGGTGACCGGTTCTTCGCGCATGAAAGCCGGCACCGCGCAGAAGCTGGTGCTGAATATGCTCACGACCGGGGCGATGATTCGTAGCGGCAAGGTGTATGGCAATCTTATGGTCGATGTTGAAGCCACCAATCAGAAGCTGGTACAGCGCCAGGTGAATATTGTTAAGCAAGCCACCGAGTGTGACGATGCTACCGCGCAGCAGGCGCTGGCAGCCTGTCACGGACACTGTAAAACCGCGATTGTGATGGTGCTGGCCGAACTCAATGCTGAAGAGGCGCAAGCCCTGCTGAGCCAGAATCAGGGCTTTATCCGTAACGCTTTGCGTGGCGCAGGAGCTAATTAATGGCCGCTATCGAAGGTGTAGTGCGCGACATTTTGCAGGCGGTGGGTGGCGCAACCAATGTGGTGCAGTGCGGCAACTGTATGACACGTCTGCGCCTGACGCTGGCGGATGCTGCAGGTGTTGATAGCGCAAAGCTTAAAACGCTCCCGGGCGTGTTGGGGGTCATCGAGAGCGATGCGCAGTTACAAATCGTGCTTGGCCCCGGTAAGGCGCAAACCGCGGCAGAGAAGATGCAGGCGTTACTCAATGATGGCAGTGAAGCCGCTGCATCACAGGAGCTGCAAGGTATTGCCTCCGCGCAAAAGCAGCAGATGAAGGCGAAGCAAACCAGCGCATTGCACCGTTTTCTCTCCCGCTTTGCCACCATTTTTACGCCGCTGATCCCTGGTTTCATCGGTGCCGGTTTGCTCCTGGGCTTTGCCACGCTGATTGAGCAGGTATTCCACCTTAATCAGCCCGGCGAACACGCGCGCTGGCTGCTTGCGACCGTGGCGTACATGAAGGTGTTCGGCAAAGGGTTGTTCACGTTCCTGAGTATTTTGATTGGTTATAACGCGCAGAAAGCCTTTGGTGGCACCGGCGTGAACGGCGCGATCGTCGCTTCGCTGTTTATCCTCGGCTATGTGCCCAAAGCCACGGTCGGCTATTACAGCGGCATGGAAGATTTCTTTGGTATGGCGATCGATCCGCGCGGCAACATTATTGGCGTGCTGCTGGCGGCTATATTTGGTGCCTGGGTTGAGAAACAGCTGCGAAAAGTGGTTCCCGATAATCTCGATATGATTTTGACGTCACTGCTGACATTACTTATTACTGGCGCCGTCACCTTCATGGTCATTATGCCGATTGGCGGTGAATTATTTAAAGGGATGTCATGGCTTTTCATCAATTTAAACAGTAATCCGTTTGGCTGTGCTCTCCTCGCCGGGCTGTTTTTAATTGCGGTGATGTTCGGTATCCATCAAGGCTTTATTCCGGTCTATTTTGCTCTAATGGAAACCCAGGGTTTTAATTCACTTTTTCCGATACTGGCGATGGCCGGAGCCGGGCAGGTGGGTGCTTCGCTAGCGCTGTGGTGCAAAGCCGATAAGCATTCGCTGCTGCGTAAGCAAATTAAGGGCGCGATTGTGCCGGGCTTATTGGGCGTGGGCGAGCCGCTGATTTATGGCGTGACGCTGCCGCGCCTCAAACCCTTTATTACTGCCTGTCTGGGCGGTGCGCTGGGCGGCTTCTTTATTGGACTGGTAGCGTGGCTGGGCCTGCCCGTCGGGATGAACACGGTGTTTGGTCCATCGGGGCTGGTGACGCTACCGTTAATGACCTCATCCCAGGGGATTTTTGCCGGTATGGCGGTGTATTTAGCCGGGCTAATAGTGGCGTGGATTGGAGGCTTCGCATTTACGTGGTGGGGTGGAACGCGAAATGTGGATTTGAGCTAAATGCAGTGCGGATGTTGGTTCGGTGCGCATTAATGCGCATTCTACAGCGTAGGGTCGCCATTTATGGCGACCGAAAAATAGTGACTTAAGTCACATTTTTGCATTTGCCCGTATCGCTTACTCGTTTAGGTTATTTTTGCCGTTATCGGACCAAGTGTAAGTAAAGCGTTAAGGAAAAATAAAAGAATTATTAATGAGTTGGAAAGCTAGTTTCTCAATTAATATTGGTCTTAAATTATTTGCAATTTATAACCCTGCTCGCAATTATTTCTCCCATATGACAATAAGTTAGTCAAAATTCCCTTTTGCATCAGTTAATAAAAAAGTCTATACCTACAGCCAATAAATCTATAACAACCGATCCATCCCTTTAGCGCTACGCCTTACTTTCTTCACACAGTTGTTCTCGAATTAAATGACGACACGGGATTGGTATTAACCTGCCGTTTTATCCCCATCAAGATGAATTTAACGCTGTTGCAATAACAGCGTGGACGCTGCACGCCCACTGGAGGAAGTATGAGGTTTAAATTAAATCCGATCGCGATAGGGATGATGGCGGCGCAGCTGCTGTTCTATCCAGCGATTCAGAGTCAGGCTGTTACATTAGGCGCGTATACGCCGCAAGCTAATGATAACCAGGTGGGTAAAGTTGTCGTCGATGGTAATAGCGAAACCCTGACGGGTAACCAGGCGTTTACTCCAGGCACGGACGGGGCGGTAACCACCACCCTCGGGCAAGTGGCGATCACCTCCGGTTCGCAATATCTTAATCAGGATCGCCTCGATCCTGGCCCGCAAAACTTTGCTATCACCACGCCCGATCCGACTACCGGCACTAACACCACCTTCCAGGTGTATAACCCTGCCAGCCTGGTGGCACTGGCGCCCGTCACCAGCGCCACCAGCGTGCCTGATATCCAAAACGTAAATGATGGGCAATACATTAATGCGCGGATTGCGGATGTCACGGGCGGCGGCACGCTGGATGTCAATATCGGCCAGGCCAATGCGGCCAGCAGCGCAGCCACCAATAGCTGGACAATGGCGGCAAAGCAGACGCAATTGTTTAACGTCGATGCGGGCAGTACCGTCAACTGGAACAGCAATAACCGCATTAATTTTTTTGGTTCGACCGCGACACCGGATGGATCGGGATCGGCCACCAGCAGCTATCAGGTACAAAATCTTGCCACCTATGGCGGGGCATTCAGCGTACAGACGCTGGATGGCAAGAGCACCAATTTCACCGTCACCAATGCTGGGCAGCTGCAGAGCTATAACAACTGGTTAATCAGCCAGCTTCAGGCCGGCAATCTCGATAAAACCCGCTACCTGACTGAATTCAATAAAGCCGTTACCTTCACCAATGCCAATATCGTGTATGACGTCAGCGCTACGCCGCCGGACGAAGTCACGCAACCGATCGGCGATCGCATTGTGATTAATGCCGAGGATGCCGGAACGAAAGTGAATCTGGCGGCGGGCAAAACGCTTGAAGTTATTGGCGCTTCTGCGGGCGGAGCGATAAAAGTCTCGAACGGCGCTGAAGCCGTGATTGATGGCAAGCTGGCGAGTCGTGGAAGCAATACCAATAACGGCACCGCGCTGGTATTAACCGATAACGGTAAGGGCACCAATAACGGCGTTATTAACGGCGGTTTTCTTAATCGTCAGGATGGCACCGGTATAGGATCGACCGGTTACGGTGCCAACGGTGTGAATGTACAAAACGGCAGTACTTTCGATAATAACGGTATTCTCAATCTCGCCACTACCGGCAGTAACTCCACGTATGGCGTGGCCGGTATCAACCTGGGGGCCACCTCCACCGCCACAAACAGCGGTAACATTAACGTTGGTGTCAATGGCTCCAGCGCACGTGGCATCACCTCGGGCGTATTGCTCACCGATGCCACCTCCACGTTTACCAATACCAGCAGCGGCACTATTTATATTGGTCGTGGACCACAAAATAGCCCGGGCGATGCGGCTGCCGATACGGCGATGAACCAGAGCGGATTGACCAGCGGTATTGCGCTGGTGGCTAACGGTAGCGCCACCAATGACGGCACCATCACCATTGGTAGCAAAACGCAAAATGCGGCGGGGATGTCGGCAACCGGTGCCAATAATGTCACGATGGTCAACAACGGCATCATCAACGTAAACGGTGCCGCAGCGGCCATACCGCGTGAAAATGTCGGTATGTT
This sequence comes from Candidatus Pantoea floridensis, assembly GCF_900215435.1. NCBI lineage: Bacteria > Pseudomonadati > Pseudomonadota > Gammaproteobacteria > Enterobacterales > Erwiniaceae > Pantoea > Candidatus Pantoea floridensis. The sequence goes on along the minus strand of NZ_OCMY01000001.1, from coordinate 1,479,349 downwards.
GGTGACTAACAGTTCAGGCACGATCACTAACAGTAACACCGGCGTGATTAATCTCAACGGCGTGAATGGCACCGGGCTGAAGGTGCTGGCAACCAATGGTAATACGGCTAGCGCCACCTCAACCGGCGTCATCAACGTCGCGGGCGGTGCCGATCCCGCCAGCGGTACGCGCAACTACGGTGTGTGGGTTGAGGGCCAGGGAGCGACCGGTAGCGCGCAGGCGACGATAGGCGGTCCCATCAACCTTAGCGGGAACGGGGCGATTGGCGTACACGCGCGCGGTGATGCAACGGTTACCGTCGATCCTGCCGCTGTGCCAACCTTCTCCAGCGGTACTAATCAGATTGCCTTCTTCGCATACGGCCCGAAAGCGCTGATTAACGTGCTGGGCAGTAATCCTTTTGACGTAACGACACAGAACTCAACGCTGTTCCGGGTCGAACAGGGGGCACTTTTCGAAGGTAATAATTTGCTGCTGACGGCTTCAGGCGCGGGTTCCACCGCCGTTGTTGGCAGCGGCCCCGGCACCAATGTGAACACGGATGCGGCGCAAATTAACGTCAGTGGCACCGGTGCAAATGGCATCACCGTTGAAGGAGGAGCAACCGGCGTCATTGCTAACACCACCACCATGAACCTCACCGGAAGCAATGCCATTGGGGCAATTGTCGACGGCCAGAAGCACGATATTTTTGGTAAAAACAGCGGTTCTCCGGTTGCCAGCACCAGTCTTAATTCTGCTGCGACACTCAATTCTAATGCGAGTGGATTAACCGGCTACCTGGCGCGTAATCGTGCGCAGTTAACCAACACCGGGGATATTAACTTTACGGGCGCCAACGCGACCGGCATTCGGGTGGAAAGCGGTGCCACCGGCACCAACAGTGGCAATATCAACATTAACGATGGCGGCACCGGTATTTCTGTTAACAGCAGCGGTACCACCACCACGGCGAATAACAGCGGCATCATCAACGTTAACGGCGGCAGCACGGGGGCGCGGACGCGTGGCGTCAGTGCCAGCGGCAGTGGCGCGGTGGCCAATCTTAACAGCGGCGCACTGAATCTTAACGGCGTGGGTGCCATTGGCGCTGAAGCCTTGAGCGGTGCTCGGGTTAACGTCTCTGCGGCGTCCACGCCAGTGTTCAATAATAGTGACCAGATTGCCTATCACGCGGCGGGGGCAGGATCGCTCATTAACAGCGCGGCGAATGCACTCAATGCCAACACCACCGGTTCAACCGGTTACCGCATTGATGACGGCGCCACGCTGGCACTGAGCAACGGCAGCGCTATTACCAGCAGCGCGGCAAACAGCACCGGTGTGATTGTCTCAGGAAGCGGCAGTACGCTAAACAGCGGTAACGGCCAATTTATTGCCAGCGGCGATGGCAGTACGGGTGTACGTGCCGAGGGTGGCGCGCAGGCAACGCTGGCGGCCGGTAGCACGATAAATGCCAGCGGCACCAATAGCGTTGGCGTGCTGGTCAATAACCTGCGTACCGATCTCAGCAACGCATTAAACGGCAGCGCAGCGCCCACGTTAGTCACCAATAACGGTGCCGTGAGCGGCGCTGGCACTAATGCGGTGGGCATTGATGTGACGAACGGCGCTGAATTGCTCAACAACGGCAACGTGAATTTCACCGGCAGCAACAACATCGGCATCCGCTCTCGTGCGGGCAGCACGATCACCAACAATGGCGTGGTTAACGTGGCAAATGGCACCGGGTTGGATGTCTCCGGTAACGGCACCACGCTGGCGAAGGGCGGCACCATCAACGTCGATAATGGCACCGCAGGTGTGCGCATCAGCGACGGCGCCCAGCTGGCGTTAACCGGCAGCGATACGGTGATCACCACGCGCGGTAATGCACACGGTATTTTACTGGATAGCGGCGCAACAGCGCTTAGCGCCAGCGACGCCACGGTGAATGTGTTAGGGAGCGGCAACGGTATTGAGAACCGTGCTGAACTGAGCAATGTCGGCCTGAGCAATCTCACCATCAACGTTGGCAACGGTAACGGTATTCGTACCGCCGTAGGGTTTGATCCCGCCTCCACGGTGACCACCAATGTGTCCGGCAGCGGCAACGGCCTGAAAATCTCTAATGCCGATGGCTCAACCAGCAGCGGTGATTTAATCCTCGGTTCCGGCTATCAGTTCAATGTTACCGGTGCTGGCGGCACGGGCATCCTGGCCAATACCACCGGCAATATCACTACTGCGGCAAACGTCAATATCGATAATGCCGCAGGTGGCTCGGCGCTGGTTTCCAGTACCGCAGGCACCATCGTTAATACCGGTAATCTCAGTTCGAATAGCCTGACGGCACCGGTGGTGGATCTGCGTGGGGGGAAAACGGTGTTTGAGAACCTCGGCAACATCATCACCGCTAATCCACAAACCGTGGCGGTGGCGGGCAGTAACGCCGATGACGTCATTCTGCTCACGGAAGGGGATGTCCGCGGTGATATCAACCCTGGCGGAGGCTCAGACGTGTTCCGCTGGACGGGCGGCACGCTTAACGGCAGCCTGACGATGGGCAATGACAATAACAACAGTGCTGAGGTGAGCAATGTCGATCTCGGCACGACCTACCATCTCACCAGCGGCACTGGCACCGGCAATACGTTAACTTTCAACCAGATCGACGCGCGCGGCGGCAGCTTCAGCGCCGACGATCTCAGCAAAGGGGTTAACCTCGGCAGCGGCTGGAGCACCATTAACTTTGCCAACACCCGCTGGACGTTAACCGACAACCTCAAGTTAGCGCACAGCATCATCAATGTGGATGCGGATTCAACCCTGTACGCGGGCGATAACGTGCATCCTACGCTGGCTGGCGGCACTGCCGATTCGCTGGTGGTGAATAACGCCGGTACGTTGGATCTCACTAACGGTGCGGGTTCGCCGGGCAACACGCTCGATATCGCCGGTTCGCTGGCCTCGAGTGGCGGGCAGCTTAATCTCATCACCACTCTCAATGAGGGCGGGGCGTTAAGCAACCAGTACACCGACCATCTGAACGTGACCGGCAATGCCACGGGCACCACGCTTATCAATGTGAAACTGACGGATGCCAGTACCGGTGCGTTGACCGATCTCAATCATAATGGCGGTGTGGAAGGCAACGAAGGTATTTCGCTGGCGCAGGTGGGCGGTAATGCCAGTCCTGACAGCTTTGCGTTGAAAGGGGGCTATCTGGCCGCGGGGCCGTGGCAATATCGGCTCTACACCTTCGCGCCGGGCAGCAGCGATGCTAACCAACGGCTGGTTAGCGGCAGTGGTAACAATTACTGGGATTATCGTCTGGCCAATTACTACGTCTGTGAGGACAGCGCGAGCTGCCAGCCTACCTTTGTCACCGATGGGTTTGGTACCCCACACAGCTACGATTCTCGTCCGGCGGTGGTACCGCAGGTTCCATCCTATGTTTCTGCGCCGGTGGGCCTGGCCTATTACACGGCGGCGATTATTGACGACCTGCATAAGCGTCTGGGCGAACTGCGCCACGAGCAGACGCGACCAGAAGGCGATGGCGGCGAGATGTTCCTGCGCTATATCGGCTCGAACATGAAGTACAAAAGCGATCAAAGCTTCCGTGACTACGGCTATGACTTCGACCTGGATTACAGCGCGGTGCAGGTCGGCGGTAACCTGCTGCGCCTCGACGGCGACAAAGATAGTCTGCGCGGCGGTATCGCCTATACGCGTGGTAACACACGGATCCGTCCCGATGCGGCAGATGGCTACAGCAGCACCACCTTCGACAGCGACAGCCTGGCGTTTTATGGTACCTGGCAGCGCCAGAGCGGCTTCTATCTGGATGGCGTATTGTCCTTCGACTGGCATCGTGGTGAAACCGATATTGCCCGTACCCAGGAAGTGGCAAAGCTGAAAGGCCACGGTTGGACAGCGTCGCTGGAGAGCGGATATCCGTTTGAGTTAGGCGAGGGTTACAAGCTGGAGCCGCAGGCGCAGCTGATGTACATGCAGCTGAACATGAATGACTTCACCGATGAAGACGGCAACAAAGTGCGTTACGGTGACTACAACCAAACCATTGGCCGCCTCGGCGCGCGCCTTGATCGCACCTGGACTGATGACAGTAACCGCCAGTACACGCCTTATCTGCGCGCCAACTACTACAAAGGCTGGGGCGGCACGGCGGATACATCGGTTTCGTCAGTGGATAATCCAGCACTGGGCGCCACCTTCAGCAGCGGTCACTTCGGCCAGATGTGGGAAGTGGGTGCCGGTGGTACCGCAACCGTGCAGAAAGACGTTTCACTTTACGCCGAGGCGGATTATCGCAAAGAGATTGATGGCAATGGCGCCAAAGGGTGGCGATATAACGTTGGCGTGAGGTGGCAGTTCTGATCTGGGTGCTAAAAGCAAAACATTGATCTGGTTTACTGTAAAACCCGGTTAATCGATGAGGTCAGTGACAAAACTGTGAAAGCCGCTGCAAAGCGGCTTTTTTGTTGCCGCTAATTTTGAACTGATGCTAAAGCCAGACCGTTCTTGTGCCGAAAAGGTAAAAAAGAGTAATAGATTTTTTTCTTTTAGCCTGCGTTTTGCAAGGACACACACATGCGCAACAATCAGCCCGTCACTCAGCGCGAATTTGCGTTTGACGATGACGCGACTTTGATGTCGACCACCGATCTTAATAGCCACATCACCTACGCCAACGATGCGTTCATCAACGTCAGCGGATTCTCCCCTGAAGAGGTGAATGGACAGCCGCATAATCTGGTGCGCCATCCCGATATGCCACCAGAAGCGTTTGCAGATATGTGGTCGACCCTGAAAAAGGGAGAGCCGTGGACCGCGCTGGTGAAAAACCGTCGTAAGAACGGCGATCACTATTGGGTACGCGCCAACGCGGTGCCGGTAGTACGCGCAGGCAAAGTGCAGGGCTTTATGTCGGTGCGGACCAAGCCATCGAAAGAGGAGGTTCGTCAAGCCGAAACGCTGTATCGCGCATTCCGTGAAGGTCGGGCTGGCGGGCGCCGCTTCTATAAAGGATTGATCGTGGGTACCGGCTGGCGCCGCCTCGGCTCGCTGCTGAAAACGCTGCCGCTGCGCTGGCGTATTCGCTCGACCTTACTCACGCTGCTGCCACTTTCAGTGCTGGGCGTTTGGTTGCTGGGCATGGCTCCTTTAGCAATTGGCGGCTTCGCTGGCGGCATGGCGGCGATGTTGCTGCTGGCGAGCCTGTGGCTGGAGCAGCAAATTTCGCGTCCGATGGAGCGTATGTGTCGGCAGGCGTTAAGTGTGGCGACCGGTGCCAGCCACAAAGTTGAACAGATTGATCGCGTTGACGAGATTGGGGTAACGCTGCGCGCCATTGGTCAGCTTGGCCTGATGTTTCGCTGGTTGGTGGATGATGTCAGCGGCCAGGCGATCAATGTGTTGAGCGCCAGCGATGCAATTGCGCGGAGCAACGACGAACTGAGCCGTCGCACGGAACAGGCGGCCGCCAACGTCCAACAAACGGCGGCAACCATGAATGAAATGACGGCGACGGTGAAGAGCAACACCGAAACCGCCAGTGAAGTAAATGGCCTGTCAGAATCCACCAGTTCTGCGGCGATCAAGGGCGGCGAAGTCATGCAGGAGATGGTTGGCATGATGGCGGAGATCGCCGACAGCTCGCAGCGTATTGCCAGTATCACCAGCGTGATTGACGGCATCGCCTTCCAGACCAACATTCTGGCATTGAACGCGGCGGTTGAGGCGGCACGCGCCGGTGAGCAGGGCAAAGGATTTGCGGTGGTGGCCGGTGAGGTCCGTAACCTCGCACAGCGTAGCGCCAAGGCGGCCAGCGAAATTAAACATCTGGTGGAAACCAGCGCCAGCCGGGTGCAGTCGGGTAGCGATCACGCTGATGCGGCAGGACAGACCATGCAGGATATTGTCGGCCAGGTGCAGAACGTCACCGCGCTGATTGCACAAATCAGCGGTGCCACCGCCGAGCAGGCCGCTGCCTTAACGCAGGTCAGCACGGCGGTGGAAGATCTCGACGATATCACCCACCAAAACGCCGCGCGGGTAGCCGAAAGCGCAGAGGCGTCGGGCCGCATGAAGCATCAGGCCAACCGTCTGGTGGAAGCGATCAGCGTGTTCCGTTGATCTTCAGATGAGCTCACGTCCGGCACGCAGCGCACCGGGTGGGGTGCCGACAATGCGTTTAAACGCGCGGCTAAACGCCGCCAGCGAACCATATCCGAGGTGGAAGGCGACGCTTTCCACCGCTTCCCCCTCATTCACAATGCGTTCTACCGCCAGCCGCATGCGCAGCTCGGTGAGATAGCGCAGCGGCGTCATGCCGGTTGCCGTCTGGAAGCGCGCGGCAAACACCGAACGAGAACTGCCGGATTCACGCGCCAGTCGTTCCACCGTCCAGTTCTCTCCGGGCGCGCGGTGCATCGCCGCCATTGCCTGGCTGAGACGCGGATCGCGCAGCGCCTGCACCAGTCCGCTGCCTTTGCCACAGCCGTTTTCCACCCAGCCGCGCACAATCTGCGCCGCCACGACGTCCGCCAGCCGCGACAAAATCCCGGCAAAACCGGCTTTGCGCTGGCGCGTTTCACGCTCCATTGCATCGAGAATCGGCTGGATCTCGGGATATTGCGCCAGCAGCGTACTCACCAGCATCACATCCGGCATGGTGTGCACCAGCGGCTGCATGCCGCCGAGTTCGAACGCCATGCAGGCACTGAACAGAATTACATCGCTGTTATCCGGGCATAGCTCGCTGCTGTCGTCGATGGCGCAAACGCTGGCGCAAATCGGTCGGCTGTTAAACGTGGAGATGGGTTCGCAGATTGCGTCTTCAGACGAGATTAACGCGTGCGGTTTGCCGTGCGGAATCAGCAGCGCATCGCCGGCTTGCAGCGGATAGATCACGCCCGACGCGGAGCGGATCAGCAAGGATCCGCGCCCAACAAAATGCAGCTGCGCGCGGCCTGGCGCGTCGTCATATTGCAAACCGAACGGCGTATGCAGCGCGATACGCTGATATTTGACGCCGTACAGGCGCATGCCCATCAGCAGTTCACTGGTCAGATCTTCATAGCGGCTCATACGAATCCAGACGAATAATCAAAAAACAAAGTTTCTGCATCATAGATCGTCTTGCTGGGAGTCTCTATGCTTAAAGCCTAATATTTTGTGATGGGGATCACAGATGAGCCTGGAAACTGAAATAGTCGAATCACCTTTAGAGGTGACGAAACCGGAGTGGGGTGCGGTGTTTGCCATGGCGTTTGGCGTGTTCGGCCTGATTACCGCGGAATTTTTACCGGTGAGCTTGCTAACGCCGATCGCCGACACGCTGCATATCAGCGAAGGACAGGCGGGACAAACGGTGACCGTCACCGCGCTGGTGGCACTGCTCACCAGTTTGGTGATCGGTAACGTAACGCGTCAGATCGATCGCCGTCTGGTGATGCTGGGCTTTACGCTACTGCTGATCGCTTCCGCGCTGCTGGTGGCCTTCGCTGAGAATCTGCCGATGATTCTGCTGGCCCGCGTGCTGCTGGGCGTGGCGATTGGCGGTTTCTGGACGCTGTCTACCGCCATTACCATGCGACTGGTGCCGAGCGATCAGGTGCCGCGTGCGCTCTCAATCGTGTTCAGCGGTATTTCACTGGCAACCATCATTGCCGCGCCGCTCGGCAGTTATCTGGGGGCGATTATCGGCTGGCGTAATATCTTCATGCTGACCGCGGCGCTGGGCGTGCTGGCGCTGTTATGGCAGTTTTTCACCTTGCCTGCGATGCCGCCCGTGAACAAAGCGCGCAGCGGTGGCGTACTGGATCTGCTGCGTAAAAGTGTGATGCGCTGGGGCATGCTGGCAGTAATCATGATGTTCACCGGCCACTTTGCCTTCTTTACCTACCTGCGTCCGTTCCTGGAAGGTAGCGCGCAGCTTAATGTGAATCAGCTGTCGCTGGTGCTGCTGGCGTTTGGCGTTGCCAACTTCTTTGGTACCTCGCTGGCCGGTTATCTGGTGACGCGCAGCGTTTCGCTGACGCTGACGGGAATGGCGCTGGTCATGAGCGTGACAGCGCTGGTGTTGGTGAGTTTTGGCAACGTGTCGTGGCTGGTGGGCGCGGGCGTGGCGCTGTGGGGGTTGGCGTTTGGTTCAATGCCAACCGGCTGGTCAACGTGGCTTTCACGTGCGGTGCCGGATGATGCCGAATCGGGCGGTGGTTTGCTGGTGGCAACCATTCAACTGGCGATCACCGCCGGTGCCGCAGCGGGTGGCTGGATGTTTGATCTACAGGGCGCAGGCGGCGTGTTCCTCGCCAGCGGCGTACTCATGCTGTTAGCCGCTATCACCATTTTCACCCGCGTTCGTCATCACGGTTAATCACTACCAGGTCGCCATAAATGGCGACCCTACAACAGCGTAGGGGCGCCATTTATGGCGACCTGGTTGATAACCGCATGGATTCTTACAAATACCGATCACAGCCATTTATCCTGCCTTTTAACTAAATGTCAGATTTTTAACCGTTTGCAGCAAGGTTAATCTAAACGTGCTTTATATGTTCAAAATAATCGAACAACTACGGCAAATCTCTCCGCTTTTTACTGATCAATTCTGCGCCTATTATGTCTCTCAACAAGGCGATAACGCCTTACTCAATCAAACGTACATTAAGGAATTGACCATGAAATCTATCAAAACTTTTGCTGCTGTTGTTGCTCTTACCGTTCTGCCATTCGCGAGCTTCGCTCAAAGCATCACTGCAACCGCTTCAACGCTGGATGGTGCAGAAGCGCAAATCGCTGCTCAGGCGCACGAAGCTGGTGCTTCCTATAAAGTGACCGAAGCCAACTTCAACAACGGCGTGCACATGACTGCTGAACTGACCAAGTAAGTCGCATAAACGTTCTGTGCTGACAGGGTGCCTTCGGGCGCCCTGGCGGCGTTGCTAACCTGATAAAATCCTGTCACTTTCCCTCCGAAATGATTACTATTCTCAAAAAGTAACATCCTTCGTCGGCTCGCCTCGGGCTGTCTTTTTAACATTGGTTGTAATGTCGAGCTTTCACTTCACTGCCATCAGGCGGTGTTTTTGCTATGGAGAAGTTATGAAGGCGAATAAAAAATCGTGGGCGCTGCGTCCGCTGCTGCTGGCAACGGCGCTGTTGTCGACTTCTGCGGTTATCGCGGCGGAAACGCAGCCGCTGAATCAGGTGATTTCAAAAGGCGCTTATGAGCTGGCGTTCAGCAACAGCGATAACGCGCTGTTCCTCGCGACGGCACAAAGCACAACCGATCAAAAAGGCGGCACCGTTTATCGCCTCGATCCGCAGGATCTGGCGGTGAAGCAAACCATCAGCACCGATCTGCCGACTTTTGGCGCAGCCATCAACCAGAAAACCAACACGCTCTATTTCGGTAACACGCGCGACGGTTCACTGACGGCGGTGGATGCGACCAGCGGCAAAGTGATCAACACGCTGGTGCTGGATGGTCGCAAGCGCAGTGAAACCGTGCGTCCGC